>CAVZVV010000017.1:0-89276 GCA_963778785.1 uncultured Actinomycetes bacterium | reverse complement strand
CTCCCAGCGCCCCATGCTGGTGTTCTGGGAGGTCACGCGGTCCTGCCTGCTCGCGTGCAAGCACTGCCGTGCGTCGGCCACGGCGGAGGCCTTCCCGGGCCAGCTGACCCACGACGAGGGCATGGCCTTCATCGACCAGGTTGCCGGTTTCGGCCGCCCCTACCCGATCCTCGTCCTCACCGGCGGCGACTGCCTCCTGCGGCCCGACATCTTCGAACTCGTCGGGCACGCCACCGAGCTCGGCGTGCCGGTGTGCCTGTCGCCCTCGGTCACCCCGATGCTCACCCCCGAGATGATCGAGCGGATGGCCACGAGCGGGGTCAAGGCCGTCTCGCTGAGCCTCGACGGTGCGAACCCGGCGAGCCACGACGGCGTGCGCGGCATCCCTGGGCACTTCGACAAGACGATCCCGGCCATCAAGGCCCTCGTCGACGCCGGCCTCACCGTGCAGATCAACACGACGGTGATGAAGTCCAACGTCGACGAGATGGCCGACATCGCGGCCCTCGTCGCCGAGACGGGCGCGCACATGTGGGAGGTGTTCTTCCTCGTGCACGTCGGCCGCGGCGAGGCCACCGGCGCCATCACCCCCGAGGAGCACGAGGACGTCTGCCACTTCCTCTACGACGCCTCGCACCACGGCTTCGTCGTACGCACGGTCGAGGCGCCGTTCTTCCGCCGCGTCGTTCACACCCGGCGCAGCGGCGAGGTCGATCCGCCCACGACCGAGCTCTACCAGCGGCTCTCAGGCCGCCTCACGGAGCTGCTCGGCGAGGGCCGCCCGCGCGCCTCCGCGCACACCGCCGCCACCCGCGACGGCAAGGGCATCGTGTTCGTCGCGCACGACGGCGAGGTCTACCCGGCCGGCTTCCTGCCGCTCGAGCTCGGCTCGGTCAAGGACACCCCCCTGGCCGAGATCTACCGGGAACACCCCACCCTCAAGAAGATCCGCTCGGCGGAGTTCAGCGGCAAGTGCGGCGTGTGCGAGTTCGCCGACCTGTGCGGCGGCTCGCGGGCGCGGGCCTACGCGAGCAGCGGCGACGCCCTCGGCGAGGACACCGCCTGCACGTACCAGCCGCGGGTCGTCGTGCTGGAGCCCGAGCCCCTCGTCACGGCGTGAGCCGGTGAGTCAGGGCGCCGTGCCGGGCAGGATCTGCGCGAGGTCGTAGCGCACCGGCCGGTCCAGCTGGTCGTACGTGCACGAGCGCGGCTCGCGGTCGGGGCGCCAGCGCACGAAGCGCGCGGTGTGGCGCAGCCGGCTGCCCTCCATCTGGTCGTACGCCACCTCGACGACCCGCTCGGGGCGCAGCGGCCGGAAGGAGAGGTCCTTGCCGCCGGTCCAGCGGGACACGGCTCCCGGCAGGCGGGTGCCCTCGTGCGCCATCGCGTCCGCCCAGCCGGCCCACGGGTGGTCGTCGTCCGGGCCCGCCTCGAGCGCCGCGAGCTCGGCGGCGAGCTCGGCCCGTCGCGCCATCGGGAACGAGGCGGCGACGCCGATGTGGTGCAGCGTCCCGGCGTCGTCGTAGAGGCCGAGCAGGAGCGAGCCGACGACGGGCTGCCCGTCGGGGCCGGGCTGCTTGTACGCGCGCCACGCCGCGACCACGGCGTCGGCCGTGCGGGCGTGCTTGAGCTTGAGCATCGTGCGCGAGCCCGGGGTGTACGGCGTGCCGAGGCCCTTGCAGACGAGGCCGTCGAGGCCAGCTCCCTCGAACACGTCGAACCAGCGGGCGGCCTGGACCGGGTCGCGCGTCAGCGGCGTGAGGTGCAGTGCCCCGGTGGCGTGGTGCAGGACGCCCTCCAGCGCGTCCCGGCGGTCGCCGAACGGCTCCTCGAGGAGAGCGCTGTCCCCCAGGGCCAGCAGGTCGAACGCCACCAGCGAGGCGGGGAACTGCGCCGCGAGCTCGTCGATCTTCCACCGGCCGGCCTCTGACCGCGGTCGGATGCGCTGGGAGAGGTCCTCGAACCACAGCCTGCCCTCATGCGCCACGACGAGCTCGGCGTCGAGGACCAACCGCTCGGGAAGCTGGGTCCGTACCACCGCCACCACCTCGGGGAAGCAGTACGCGAGGTCCTTGCCACCCCGGCCCCAGATGCCCACCTGTTCGCCGTCGCGGAACACGAGCGCACGGAAGCCGTCCCACTTCGGCTCGTAGGCGACGCCACCGGGCAGGGCGTCGGGGGCTGGCAGCCGGGCGGCGGCCTTGGCGAGCATGGGTTCGATCGGCGGCGAGATCGGCAGGGTCACCCGTTCAGTGTCCCTGGCCGGACGCGTGCGGCCTAGCGTCTGCGTCAGCCGGCGGGCGCGCACCAGCGGTTCCTCGGCCCGCCCGGCCAGATCACCGCAGCAGGTAGCGGGCGAACAGCATGCCATCGGCCTCGAGGAGGCCGGCGAGCCCGAGCGGGCGACCCGCGCCGAGCGAGGGGCCGGCCAGGAAGCGGGGGTGCGCCTGTCCGCCCACGAGGATCGGGCTGATGGTGAGGTCGACCTCGTCGACGAGTCCCTGCGCGACGAGCATGCCGAGCAGGGACGGTCCGCCCTCGGCCACGACGCGCTCGAGCCCGCGGTCGCGGAGCGCGGCCAGCGCCGCGACGAGGTCGACCGACGCGTCGCCGACCACCACGACCTCCGCGGGCCCGGCAAGCGCCGCCCGGAGGCCGGCGTCCGCGGCGCTGCATGTGAGCACGAGGGGGCGCAGCGGCTCGGCCGCCTCGGCCAGCAGCGGCAGGTCCAGCGGCAGGTCGGCGCGGTTCGTCAGGACGGCGATGCGGTGCGCGGGCAGGCGTCCTTCGGCCTCGCGGCGGGCTGCGACGTCGGGCGCGAGTCGCGGCGGGCGGTAGCGCTCGGCGCGCACGGTGCCCGCGCCGACGAGCACGGCGTCGGCGTCGGCGCGCAGGGTGCGCAGCACCAGTCGGTCGGCCGGGCCGGAGATGCTGCCCGACCGGCCGTCTGGCCCGACCGCGGAGCCGTCGGCCGAGGCCACCATGAGCGCGCGCACCCAGGGGCCCGAGGGCCACGGGTAGGCCGTGCCGACGTCGTCGTCCGCCATGGGGCCGCCCGGCGGCGGGAGCAGGGTGCGCACGGGGCCGATCCTGGCACGGCCCGTAGGCTGCCGTCCGTGCCCGAGCCGAGCCGCCTGGTCGACCGCGACCCGCAGGTGCCGGCCGGCCGGCTCGTCGCGGCACTCGTGCCCCCGCCCCGCTTCGACACCGTGCGGTTCGACTCCTACCTGCCAGACCCGGGTCAGCCCACCCAGGGGGCCGCGGTGGCGGGACTCCGGGCGTTCTCCGACCGGGTCGCGGCCGGTCCGCCCGAGCCGCGCGGTCGGTTCCGGCTGCGCCGCGCCCCTGCCCCGCCGGAGGCGCGCGCGGGCGTGTACCTCGACGGTGGCTTCGGCGTCGGCAAGACCCACCTGCTCGCGTCCCTGTGGCACGCGGCGCCGGCGCCTCGGGCCTTCGGCACGTTCGTCGGGTACACGCACCTCGTCGGGGCGCTGGGCTTCCAGGCCACGGTCGAGGCGCTGTCGTCGCACCGGCTCGTCTGCATCGACGAGTTCGAGCTCGACGACCCCGGCGACACCGTGCTCATGTCGTCGCTGCTGAACCGGCTCGTCGACCGGGGCGTGGCGCTCGCCGCGAGCTCCAACACCCTGCCTGACCGGCTCGGCGAGGGCAGGTTCGCCGCCGAGGACTTCCTCCGCGAGATCCAGGGACTGGCCGCACACTTCGACGTCCTGCGGGTCGACGGCGAGGACTACCGCCACCGTGGCCTGCCCGACGCGCCGCCGCCCGCGGACGACGACACCGTGCTCCGGGTCGCGGCGGCGACGCCGGGAGCGACGGTCGACCGGTTCGACGCCCTGGTCGGGCACCTGGCACGGGTGCATCCTTCGAGGTACGGCGACCTGCTCGACGGCGTCCAGGCCGTGCACCTGCTCGGCGTGCGCCCGCTGCGGGACCAGGCCGCGGCCCTGCGCCTCGTCGTGCTCGCCGACCGCCTCTACGACCGCGACGTCCCGGTGGTCGCCTCCGGCGCGCCGCTGGACGAAGTCTTCGGTGCGGAGATGCTGCGCGGCGGCTACCGCAAGAAGTACTACCGGGCCATCTCGAGGCTGGTCGCCCTCGCGCGCGAGGGGTCCGGCCTCGTCGACCGCGGCGCCGGCTGAGGGGCCGGGCGGCACCTACATCCGGGCGAGGTCGTGGCGCCGCCGGCGGAGCAGCTGCGCCACGGTGCGCATCTGCATCGTCACCGCGATCGCCAGGCCGAGGAAGCCTACCGACCGCAGCACGATGGCGATGTCGTCGTTGTCGCTGGTGAGCGAGCCGGCCAGCAGCAGCACGGCCGACGACACGAGCCCGACCGCGCCGAGCGCGGCGAACGTGATGCGGTCGATCCAGGTGTCGACGACCTCCTCGTCCCGGCCTGCGTAGCGCTCGACCCGCACGCCGAGGCGCCCCGTGCGCAGCTGCAGACCGATCTCCTCGGCGTGCTCGGGGAGAGCGCGCAGGCTCGGCAGGGCGCGGACGACCTCCTTGTGCAGCCGCTCGCGCAGACCGGTGATGTCGGTGGCCTGGCTGCCGGACTCCAGCACCTGCGTGGTCTCGACCGCGAGGTCGAACTGCGGGTCGACCGCGCGGAGCGTGCCTTCGAGCGTGATGAGCGCGCGCGACAGCAGCGTGAGCGACGCGGGGATGCGCATTCCGTGGCGCTGCATCACCTGCAGCACCGACTGCAACGAGCCGGGATCGAAGCCGCCGGCGCGCAGCTGGTCGGTGAGGATCGCCCCGAGGTCGTACTCCAGCGACCGCGGGTCGGCGGCATCTCCCTCGTCGCCGGCCATCCGACGCACGGCCCGGGCGAGCAGCATCGGGTCCTTCATGCCGATTCCCAGGGCGAGCGTCTGCATGCCCTCGAGGGTCACCGGGTCCAGGAAGCCCACCGACCCGAAGTCGATGAACCAGAGGGTGCCCTCGTCGTCGAGCAGGACGTTGCCAGGGTGGGGGTCGGCGTGGTAGGCCCCGTCGCCGATCACCTGGTCGAGGAACGCCGTCAGGAGCCGGCGGGCCAGCTCGGCGCGGGGCACGGGCGAGGAGACGAGGGCGTCCTCGTCGGACACCGGCCGGCCGTGCACCTCGGACATGACGAGCAGCCGGGGGGTGCACACGGCGCTGTACACCACCGGCGTGGTGACACCTTCCTCGCGCGCCGTCGACCTCGCGAGGATCGCACCGTTGGCCGCCTCGCGGGTGAAGTCGAGCTCCTCCTCGACCCCGGACACGAGCTCCTCGGCCAGTGCCGTGGTACCGAGCCGGCGCAGGGCCTCGGACCTGCGCGCCGCCGTGCGGGCGGTCCAGCGCAGCACGGCCGCGTCCCGCTCGACCTGCGCCTGCACGGCCGGGCGCTGCACCTTCACGACCACCTCCGTGCCGTCGCGCAGGGTGGCCCGGTGGATCTGCCCGATGCTGGCGGCCGCGAGCGGCTCGGACGAGAACGCCGCGAACGTGCCCTCCAGCGGGCCGCCGAGCTCACCCTCGACGGCGGTGCGCACGGTGGCGGCGTCCAGCGGCGCCACCTGGCTGCGAAGCAGCCCGAGCTCGGCGGTGAGCGCCTCGGGCAGCAGGTCGGTACGCGTGGAGGCGATCTGGCCGAACTTCACGAAGATGCCGCCGCACTCCTCGAGCGTGCGGCGGATCTTCACCGCGTTGTCGGGCCGGGCCAGCGCCCCCGGGGTGAAGGTACGCAGACCGACACCCTGGTGCTTCGCCGCGGCGGCGATGTCGCGGATGCGGGCGGCCACCTCGAGCCGGCGGCGCACCGCGCGGATGGGGTGCGGCAGCCGCAGGGCCGGCCTTCGGTCGCGCGGGGCGATGAGGGCGTCGATGCAGATGCCGACCAGCATGGCGACGAACAGCCCGAACCCGAGCCCGGCGGCGATGCCGCGGCCGCGCTCGGCGGTGTCGGAGATGTCCGCGCCCCAGAGCTCCTGGACCAGGATCACGCCCGATGCGACGCCGATGGCGCCCGAGACCATGGCGCGCCAGAACCCGCGGTGCACGCCCAGCACCCGCTGCGCCACGAAGCCCAGCGCCACCGCGGACAGAGCCAGCACGACGAGGTCGAACAGGCTCACGTTCGAGACGGTCATCTCTGGGCCCCGGGCCTCGTGGTGCGGCTCATGGGCACAGCATGCTGGATCTGCGGCGGGCGTGGGCCGACCCGGCGGGTACCGACGTGACCCGACGGCGAGGTCCGGACGCACGAGAGCCCGCGCGGGGCGCGGGCTCGGGGAGCGCTGGTGGCGTGGTGCCTGGTGGTCGCAAAGGGACTCGAACCCCTGACCTCCTCGATGTCAACGAGGCGCTCTAGCCAACTGAGCTATGCGACCGGAACCGGAGTGCCGGCTGTGTTGTCTGCCGTGTGGTGCTGTGCTGTCGTGCCATCACGCCGAGGCAGAGGTGGCGGCGGGATTTGAACCCGCGTACACGGCTTTGCAGGCCGTTGCCTCGCCTCTCGGCCACGCCACCGTGGGCCGATGGAAAGGCCCTCTTGCGAGCGGACGACGGGATTCGAACCCGCGACCCTCACCTTGGCAAGGTGATGCGCTACCAACTGCGCTACGTCCGCGCGGCGTAGGTTGCCTACGCACGGGGCGTCACGATACCTGATGGTCCGGCCAGGCTCCAAAGCGGGTCGAAGGGCCCGCCGACCCCGCGCGAGGGAAGGAACGAGACGTGAGCGACACCGCCGGCGGCGCGCTGCCGAACGACCCCCGGTGGCCGAGGGCCGGGGCATGGCTGGCCGCCGGTGACCCGGGGCAGCCGTGCGACCTCGCCGTCCTGGGCGTGCCGACGTGGCGCACGTCGCTCTCGCCGACGGGGGCGCACGCCACGCCTGCGGCGGTGCGGACGGCGCTGCTGCGCTACGGGACGTTCGCGGACGAGCACGGGGTCGACCTCGCGTCGCTCGTCGCTGCTGACCACGGCGACGTCGACGAGCCCGACGGGCCGGAGGGGGAGCAGCGGGTGAGGCACGCCGCCGCGGCCGCCGCGGCGGCGAGTCGTCTGCTGGTCGCGATCGGTGGCGACAACTCCGCGACGTACGCGACCGCGCTCGGCGTGTGGGGCGAGGGCGGGGCGCCAGCCGCGGGCCTGGTGACCCTCGACGCGCACCACGACCTGCGCGACGGTGTCAGCAACGGCTCTCCGGTGCGCCGCCTCGTGGCGGCGGGGCTGCCGGGCGCGCACGTGGTGCAGGTGGGACTGCTCGACTTCGCGAACTCCGCGGAGTACGTGGCCCGCGCCCGCGACCTCGGCATCACGGTGGTCGGCCGCGGGGTGCTCCGACGTCGCCCGGTGGCCGACGTGATGGCCGAGGCACTCGACGTGGCCGGCGCAGGCCGCGGCCCCGTGCACGTGGACCTCGACGTCGACGTATGCGACCGCTCGGTGGCGCCCGGCTGCCCGGCCTCCGCGCCCGGCGGCATCAGCGCCGACGAGCTGCGCGTCGCGGCCTACTGCGCGGGCGCCGACCCCCGGGTGCGGTCGGTCGACCTCACCGAGGTCGACGCCACCGCCGACGTCCGCCGACGGGCGCACGGTGCGGCTGGCCGCGCTGTGCCTGCTGGAGGCTGCCGCCGGGCTGGCGTCGCGGGTCTAGGGTGCGGCCCATGCGAACCGTCGAGGTCACTGGGGATCCGCTCGCGCTGGACGACGTCGTAGCGGTGGCGAGGGGGTCCGCTCGGGCCACCATGTCGGCGGGGGTGCCCGCCCGGATGGCGCGCGCCCGGGCGGTGGTCGAGGATGCGGTCGCCCACGACAGGGTGATGTACGGCATCACCACCGGGTTCGGCCTGCTCGCCGACACGCGCATCGCACCGGACGAGCTGGCGCTGCTGCAGCTCTCCTTGGTGCGGTCGCACGCCGCTGCGACCGGCGAGCCGCTGGGCGACGAGGTCGTCCGTGGGTTGCTGCTTCTCCGGGCCCGCACCCTGGCCGCCGGACTGTCCGGCGTGCGCCCGGACCTGCCGGCCCGGCTGCTGGAGATGCTCGACCGGGGCCTGCTGCCCGTCGATCCCGTCCCTGGGCAGCGTCGGGCGCGTCGGGCGACCTCGCGCAGTTGGCGCACCTGGCCCTGCCCGCTCGTCGGCGAGGGCCGACTGCGGCGCGCCGGCGACGACCCGCGGGGCCGACCCGCGGCCGAGGTGCTGGCCGAGGAGGGACTCGCGCCGCTCGTCCTGGAGCCCAAGGAGGGCCTCAGCCTCATCAACGGCACCGAGCCGATGCAGTCGCTGCTCGCGCCTCGGCATCGCCGACGCCGAGCTGTTGTGCTTCGATCGCGGACGTCGCGGCTGCCGCGACCGTCGAGGCTCTGCTCGGCACCGACCGCGCGTACGACCCGCGCGTCGTCGACATCCGGCCGCACCCCGGCCAGCTGGCCAGCGCGGCCAACATGCGCCGGCTGCTGCGCCGGAAGCCCGCTGCTGGCGAGCCACCGGCACAGCGACCACGCCGTGCAGGACTCCTACTCGCTGCGGTGCGCCCCGCAGGTGCACGGGGCGGTGCGCGACCTCGTGGCCTACGGCCGCCGCACCATCGAGATCGAGCTCGGCTCCGTGGTCGACAACCCCGTGATCGTCGAGGGCATCGACGGGGGCCCGGACGAGGTGATGAGCACCGGCAACTTCCACGGCGAGCCGCTGGCCTTCGCCGGCGACGCCATGCGGATGTGCCTCAGCGAGCTGGCCTCCATCAGCGAGCGGCGCACCGACCGCATGCTCGACCCCGCCTTCAACCGGGGGCTGCCGCCGTTCCTCGCGCCGAAGGCGGGCACCAACTCGGGCTTCATGCTCGCTCAGTACACGGCCGCCTCCCTCGTGAGCGAGAACAAGGTGCTCGCGCACCCGAGCAGCGTCGACACGATCCCCACCTCCGGAAACCAGGAGGACCACGTGTCGATGGGCTGGACGAGCGATGCGGCTGCTGCACACCGTGGTGTCGAACGTGCGCACCGTGCTCGCCGTCGAGCTGCTGTGCGCCGCGCAGGCGATCGACCTGCGCGTCGACGTCGCGCCGCCCGGCGACGCCATCCGCGCCGTGCACGGCGTCATCCGCGAGCACGTGCCGGCGATGTTCGTCGACCGCACCGTGCACGACCAGATCGAGGCCGTCGTCGAGCTGCTCGCCCGAGGTGGTCGCCGCGGCGGAGTCGGTGACCGGCCCGCTGGCCTGAGGCGCGGTGCAGGAGCCCTTCGCGCACTTCGGGCGGCAGCTGGCCACCGGCCTGCGCGACGTCACCACCGACCCGTCAGCCCTCGACGGCGCGGGCTGGTGGGCCCTCGTGATGTCGTTCGAGGGCCAGGTCGTCGCCGCCCGGTTCGACAACGTCCGCAAGGCACCGGCGCCGTGCGGACGCTGGCGCGGACCCGCCCGCGAGGCCTGGACGAGCTCCCTGGACGAGCCGGCGTACCTCGCGGCGGTCGGAGCAGGTCCGCGCGCTCATCGCCCGCGGTGAGGTGTACCAGGCGAACGTCTGCCGGGTGCTCGAGGCGCCCGTGGCCGATCCGGGCGCCGCCGACGTCGCCGGGCTCGCGGCGCTCTTGCGCGCGGGCAACCCCGCGCCCTACGCCGGGGTGGTGCGGCTGCCGGCGGAGGCCCACCCGGTGCTGCGCAGCGTGGGTGGCGTGCACGTGGCCACGGCGTCGCCCGAGCTGTTCCTGCGGCGCGACGACGACGCCCTGTGGTCCAGCCCGATCAAAGGCACCGGCCGAACAGCCGCCGACCTGCTGCCCAAGGACGAGGCCGAGAACGTGATGATCGTCGACCTCGTGCGCAACGACCTCTCGATGGTCTGCGAGACCGGTTCGGTCGAGGTACCGTCCCTGCTGCGTCTCGAGCGGCACCCCGGCCTGGTGCACCTGGTGTCCACGGTGTCCGGCCGGCTGCGGCCCGACGCCGGCTGGCCGGAGGTGCTGTCGGCCACCTTCCCGCCGGGATCTGTCACCGGGGCCCCCAAGTCGAGCGCGCTGCGGGCGATCGCGGCGCTCGAGCCGGTGGCGCGCGGGCCCTACTGCGGGGCCATCGGCTGGGTCGATGCCTCCGGCCGCACGGCGGCGCTGGCCGTCGGCATCCGCACCTTCTGGCTCGCCGACGACTACGTGCGGTTCGGCACCGGCGCCGGGATCACGTGGGGCAGCGAGGCGGCCGCCGAGTGGTACGAGACCGAGCTGAAGGCCTCGCACCTGCTGGGCGTCGCTGCGGGGACGTGCGAAGGTTGACCGCTCCGTCGCGCCGGCGACGGCGGCTCTGCAGGCGGGAGGCGCCATGAGGTACTGGGTGGGCGACCGCCTCGTCGAGCAAGACGAGGCCGTGGTCTCCGTGCTCGACCACGGGTTCACCGTGGCCGACGGCGTGTTCGAGACCCTCAAGGTCGTCGCCGGCGAGCCGTTCGCCCTCACGCGGCACCTCCGCCGGCTGGTCGCCTCGGCCGAGGGGCTGGGCCTGCGGGCTCCCGACCTCGGCTGCGTACGCGAGGCCGTCGCTGCGGTGTGTGCCGACGCGGGCGCGTCGCTCGGGCCGGTGGGCCGCCTGCGCGTCACCTATACGGCGGGACCCGCACCGCTGGGCAGCGAGCGTGGCGCCGCGGCGCCCAGCCTGGTCGTGGCGGCCGCCCCCGCCACGGCGTGGCCGCCCAGCACCGCAGTGGCCCTCGTGCCATGGCCGCGCAACGAGCGGTCGCCCGTCGTCGGGCTCAAGACCACGTCGTACGTGGAGAACGTGGTGGCCCTCGCCGCGGCGAAGAGGCTGGGGGCGGAGGAGGCGCTCATGGGCAACACCCGCGGAGAGCTGTGCGAGGGCACGGGCAGCAACGTCTTCGTGGTGGTGGGCGGCCGGGTGCTCACCCCGCCGCTCGACTCGGGGGCCCTGGCCGGCATCACCCGCGAGCTCGTCCTGGAGTGGACCCGCGCGGAGGAGGAGCCTCTGCCGCTGTCAGTGCTGCAGGAGGCCGACGAGATCTTCCTGACGTCGTCCACCCGCGACGTGATGCCCGTGCATGCGGTCATCGGCGCGGCGACCGACCTGCGCCTCCCCGTCCCTGGGACCCTCACGTCAGCCACCGCCGAGGTGTTCGCGGCCCGCGCCGCCGACTCCCTCGACCCCTGAGCCCGCGTCCCCTGCCCCGTCGTCACTGCCGCCGTGGTCGTTTCCCGGATCGGGAAACGACCACGCGGGCAGTGACGCGGGGCCGGAGGGTCTAACGTCGGGGGGCACGATCCGCGTCCGCAGGAGGAAGCCATGCCCGACTGGTCCGCTGGAGCCCGCCCCGTCGTGTCGCCGACGGGGCCGGACCGCACCGCCCGGTCGTGGGGCGCCGAGGGCGCCCTACGGATGCTGCACAACAACCTCGACCCCGAGGTAGCCGAGAACCCGGACGAGCTCGTCGTCTACGGCGGCTCCGGCCGCGCCGCGCGGTCGTGGGCGGCCTTCGACGCCATCGTCCGGTCGCTGCGCGAGATGGCTCCCGACGACACCCTGCTCGTCCAGAGCGGCAAGCCGGTCGGGATCGTGCGCACGCACGAGTGGGCCCCCCGCGTGCTCATCGCCAACTCGCTGCTCGTGCCCAAGTGGGCCACGCCCGAGCACTTCCGCGAGCTCGAGGACCGCGGGCTGATGATGTACGGCCAGATGACGGCCGGCTCGTGGATCTACATCGGCACGCAGGGCATCCTGCAGGGCACGTACGCCACGTTCGCGGAGGTGGCCACGCAGCACTTCGGCGGATCGCTCAAGGGCACGATCACGCTCACCGGGGGGCTCGGTGGGATGGGCGGTGCCCAGCCCCTCGCGGTCACCGGCAACGGCGGCGTGGCGCTGTGCGTCGAGATCGACCCGTGGCGCGCCCAGCGCCGGGTCGAGCACCGCTACCTCGACGAGATCGCCGAAGACCTCGACGACGCGATCGCGCGCTGCGAGGTGGCCAAGGCCGAGGGCCGGGCGCTGTCGGTGGCCGTCGTCGCGAACTGCGCCGACGTGTTCCCCGACCTCGTGGCCCGCGGCTGGGTGCCCGACATCGTCACCGACCAGACGTCCGCGCACGACGCGCTCACCGGCTACGTGCCGAACGGCATGACCTACCCGGAGGCGCTTGAGCTGCGCGCGGCCAAGCCGTCGGAGTACGTGGACCGCTCGCGCGCGGCGATGGCCGAGCACTGCCAGGCCATGGTCGACCTCAAGGGCCTCGGCGCCGTGGTGTTCGACTACGGCAACGGCCTGCGCGGCCAGGCGCTCGACATGGGTGTCGCCGACGCCTTCTCCTACCCCGGTTTCGTCCTGGCGTACATCCGCCCGCTCTTCGCCCGCGGCGCCGGCCCCTTCCGCTGGGCCTGCCTGTCCGGCGACCCGAAGGACCTCGCCGCCACCGACGCCGCGATCGCCCGGGAGTTCCCCGACGACGAGGGCCTGCAGACGTGGCTGGAGTTCGCCGCGGAGAAGGTGCACTACCAGGGACTGCCGAGCCGCATCTGCTGGATCGGCTACGGCGAGCGGCACCGGGCCGGCGAGGTGTTCAACGAGCTCGTGGCCTCCGGCGCGGTCGCGGCGCCCATCGTCATCGGCCGCGACCACCTCGACTCCGGCTCGGTGGCGAGCCCGGAGCGCGAGACCGAGGGGATGCTCGACGGCACCGACGCCGTGGCGGACTGGCCGGTACTCAACGCGCTGGTCAACACCTCCAGCGGCGCGTCGTGGGTATCGGTGCACCACGGCGGGGGAGTCGGCATCGGCAAGTCGATCCACGCCGGCGTCGTCGTGGTGGCCGACGGCACCGACCTCGGACGGCAGAAGGTCGAGCGGGTTCTCACGAACGACCCCGGCATGGGGGTGCTCCGGCACGCTGATGCCGGCTACGACATCGCGCTCGACACCGCGCGGAGTGTGGGCATCCGCATCCCGATGGTCGAGGGCACGCACGCGCCCGCCTGGCAGCCGCCGGAGGCGTGATGGACCTCAACGAGGCGCGCGACTTCGTCCGCGCCCACGGCCGCGCGGTGCTGGCCACCGTGCGCGCCGACGGTTCGCCGCAGATGTCGCCGGTCGTCGTCGCCGTGGGCGACGACGGCGCGCTGCTCGTGAGCACCCGGGAGCAGTCGGTCAAGACGCGCCACATCCGCCGGACCCCGCGAGTGACCCTCTGCGTCCTGAGCGAGGCCTTCTTCGGCCCGTGGATCTACGTCGAGGGAGACGTCGAGGTCATCACGCTGCCGGACGCCATGGAGGGTCTCGTCGACTACTACCGGCGGCTCTCGGGTGAGCACCCCGACTGGGACGGGTACCGGGCCGCGATGGAGGCGGAGGGCCGCGTGCTGCTGCGCATCACTCCTACCCGCGCGGGGCCCGACGTCCTGCCATAGGTACGCATGTTTCGGGCTCGAGCTGCGCCGGGGTCATGACCCCGGCCGTCACGGGATCGCCGGTTCCTTCGGGCCGCCAGGTGGTCTCGACGGGGACGACGTCGTACGCCATGGGGCCAGCGTAGGGTCGCGGGCGTGACTGGGAACCTCGCGCCGGCCCCCCCGCCGGACGGCTCGCTCGTCCTGCGCGGCATCGGCCGCCTGCTGCCGATGTCGGCCGACCCGGTGGCCGACTCCATCGTCGTCGTGCACCAGGGCAGGGTGGCGTATGCCGGCGACCGGCGGGGCGTGCCGGGCCCCCTCCTCGATGCACTCCCCACGACCACCGTCGAGGTCGACGCCGGCGGGGCTGCGGTCGTCCCCGGTTTCGTCGACGCGCACACCCACCTCATCTACGCGGGCGTGCGGCGGGACGAGTTCGTGGCCCGGCTCGCGGGGGAGTCGTACGACGGCGGGGGCATCCGGCTCACCGTCGAGGCGACCCGTGCGGCCTCGGACGAAGAGCTGCTCGAGCGTGCGGTCGTGCGGGCACGCGAGGCCATGCGGCACGGAACGACGACCATGGAGATCAAGTCCGGATACGGGCTCGAGCCCGAGCACGAGCTCCGGATCCTTCGGGTCGCGGGCGAGGTCGGGCGCACCACGGGGCTCCGGGTCGAGACCACGTACCTGGGCGCGCACGTCGTGCCGGCTGGGCGCGACGGGGACGAGTACGTCGAGGAGGTCGTGGCCACGGTTCCCGCCGCCGCGGCCGCCGGCGCGCAGTGGGTCGACGTGTTCTGCGACCGCGGCGTATTCACCGTCGAGCAAGCGCGGCGCGTGCTGGCCGCGGGCGCGGGGCGGGCCTGGGACTGCGCCTGCATGCAGAAGAGATCGCCCACACGGGGGCCGCTCGGCTGGCGGCGGACACCGGCTGCGCGAGCGCCGACCATCTCGAGCACGTGACGCCCGCGGATGCCCGTGCGATGGCGGCCGCAGGCGTCGTCGGGGTGCTACTCCCGACCGTGACCCTGAGCCTGCGGTCCCAGGCCTGGGGCCACGCGCAGGTGCTGCGCGACGCGGGGGTCGAGCTCGCGCTGGCGAGTGACTGCAACCCGGGCACGTCGTGGTGCGAGTCGATGCCGTACGCGATCCAGCTGGCCTGCCTGGCGATGGGCTTGAGCGTGGCCGAGGCCTTTCGGGCGGCAACGCTGGGCGCGGCCCACAGCCTGCGGCGCGACGACGTAGGCCACCTCGCGGTGGGGGCGGCCGGCGATCTCGCCGTGCTCGCGGCCGAGCACGAGGCCGACCTCGTGGCCCATCTTGGCGGGCCGGCCGTGTCCGCGACGGTGCTCGGCGGCAGGGTCGTCGCCGAGGGCTGAGGCGGATCCCGGTTCTCAGCCTCTGGCCGGGCCCTCCTCGGCCCACAGCAGCGCGTCGAGCGCGGCGTCCATGTCAAGGTGGTACGGCTCGTCTCCGGCCGGGACGATCTCGTACGACCGGCGCAGGAAGAGCTCGAGCTGGGTCCGGTCGGCCTCGAGCAGTGCCTGGCCGCTCGGGCTCGACAGCGCCACGCAGACCACCGACGATCCCTGCGAGCGGCTCGGCCAGACGGCCACGTCGCCCTCGCCGCTGGGCTCGGTGAGCCCGTCGTCCAGGAGATCGCGGGCGAAGACCCACGTGACGTCACCCTCGGTCGTCACGAACGTCGCGGTGACGGCGAACGGCTCGGCGGGGTTGTAGTCGAAGGTGGCGGGGACGACGACGGCCCGGTCGCCGCCGAGCACCAGCCGCAGATCGAGTGCGGTGGTGACGGTCGTAGGGCTCGGGCCAGTCATGGATCCTCCTTGCCGGTGCGGTAGGCGCGTTGTTCCCGCCGCTCGCGGCCCGGAACCGGCGGTCGCGTGTGACGGCTGCCACGCACGGCGCGGCGGTCGGGCCGCCACGCTGGTGGTGGTGCGGGCGGGGGCGCCGGGTCCTGTATCGTGCTGCCTCGGCCCGGGCGATTAGCTCAGTGGTAGAGCACTCGCTTCACACGCGAGGGGTCACTGGTTCGAACCCAGTATCGCCCACCACCGCAGGACCCTCCGCCCCGGGCGCGGGGTCCTTGCCGTTTCTCGGACCCTGCGGGCAGACCCGCGCCCACAGGTATCGGAAGAGCCCGACGTGTGGCACGGTGGGGCCTCCGGTGGGCAGACACCGCCTACCCGTCAACCCCGTCGACCCCCCCGGGGAGCGCCATGAGAGCCCGCACCGCCTTCGTTCTGGCCGCCGCAGCCGCGCTGGCTGCCCCGCTCGCGCCTGCCACTGCGGCTGAGGTGGTGGCCATGCCTGGCCGGACCTCGCCCGGCCACGCGCTGGCGCTGCCGGCCGCCCCGCCGCCGGTCTCGCGGGTGCGGGTCTCGACCGGCACCGTGGCGTCGGGCCTGGCCGAGCCGCTCGCCCTGGCCCCCGTGGCTGACGGGCGCATGTTCGTGGTGGAGCGCCGCGGCACCGTCCGGGTGCTGAAGAACGGCAGGATCCAGCCGGGCCTCTATCTCGATCTGCGCTCGCGGGTCGGCTCCGCCGGCTCCGAGCAGGGGCTGCTCGGCATCGCCGTCGACCCGCTCTTCCGTACCTCGCCCAGGTTCTGGGTGGCCTTCACGGCGCGGGGCACGGGCGACCTGGTGCTCGCCACCTTCCGCGCGCGCTACGCGTCGGCGACCCGCGCGGATGCCACCTCGGTGCGCACCGTCCTGGTCGTCCGGCACCGTGGTGCGGCGAACCACAACGGCGGGTCGGTCGTCTTCGGCAAGGACAGGATGCTGTTCTGGAGCACCGGCGACGGGGGCGGCGGCGGCGACACGTTCGACAACTCGCGCAGGGGCACGTCGCTGCTGGGGAAGATCCTGCGCCTCGACGTGCGGCACTCGTGCGCCGGCAAGCGCTACTGCATCCCGTCGAGCAACCCCCGCTACGCACTGCACCGCACCGACCTGCTCGGACCGATCTGGGCCAAGGGCCTGCGCAACCCTTGGCGCACCTCGGTCGACCCGGCCACGGGCGACCTGTGGATCGGTGACGTCGGCCAGAACAAGTACGAGGAGGTCGACCGCATCCCGGCCGGACGCGGCGGTCTCGACTTCGGCTGGCCGTGCCGTGAGGGTTTCCACTCCTACGACCCGGGCCGCTGCGGGGGGCGAACGATGACCGGACCGCTCGTCGAGCAGTGCCACCCCGACGCCGTCGCCGGCTGCCCGGCCGCGCGCGCGGCGGAGGCGCTCATCGGCGGGATCCTCTATCGAGGCACCCGTCAGCCGGCGTTGCTGGGCGCCTACCTGTACGCCGACTTCCTCACGGGCAACGTGTGGCTCTACCGCGCTGGCAGCAGCGCCACCGCGGGGCACCTCGCCGGGCTCGCCTGGATCGGCCGCACCTGGACCGGCGAGCCGATCGGGCTCACCCTCGGCGGCCGGCTGGTCCGATTCTCCGCCCGCACCGTCTGACCCCCTCCGAGGGAGGGGCTAGGACGGTGAAAGCGGTGCGGGGCGGCCGCCGGGCCCCGGCTACGATCGCGGTACCGACCCCGCCCGACCGTCAGCCGTGGAGCGTGCCGTGCCCGACCTGTCCGTGATCGTGCGCACCGGCGACGTCGAGGAACGCCGGTCCCTGGAGCCCGGCGCCACCGCGGGCGAGCTGTTCGACGACCGCCGGGTCGTGGTGGCGCGCGTGAACGGCGAGCTGCGCGATCTCGACCACGGCCTCGCCGAGGGCGATGTCGTCGAGGCCGTCGTGATCGACAGCGAGGACGGCCTGCGGGTGATGCGCCACTCCACCGCGCACGTGCTCGCCCAGGCGGTGCAGGACGTGTTTCCCGGCGCCAAGCTCGGCATCGGCCCGCCGCTGCGCGAGGGCTTCTACTACGACTTCGACGTGGCGGAGCCCTTCACCCCCGACGACCTCGCCCGGCTCGAGAAGCGCATGGTGGAGATCGTGAAGTCCGGCCAGACCTTCCGGCGCCGCGTCGTCACCGAGGCGCAGGCGCGCGAGGAGCTCGCCGACGAGCCGTACAAGCTGCGGTTGATCGGAAGCGAGGGCGGCGCCGACGTGATGGAGGTCGGCGGCGGCCGAGCTCACCATCTACGACAACCTCGACCGCACCGGCGAGCGCCGCTGGGGCGACCTGTGCCGGGGACCGCACGTACCCAGCACCCGGGTCATCCCGAGAACGCCTTCAAGCTCATGCGCACGGCCGCCGCCTACTGGCGCGGCGACCAGCAGAACGAGCAGCTCCAGCGCGTCTACGGCACGGCCTGGCCGAGCAAGGACGAGCTGAAGGCGTACCTCACCTTCCTGGAGGAGGCCGAGCGGCGCGACCACCGACGACTAGGCGTCGAGCTCGACCTGTTCTCGTTCCCCGACGAGATCGGATCGGGGCTGGCGGTCTTCCACCCCAAGGGCGGGGTGATCCGCCGGGTGATGGAGGACTACTCGCGCCGGCGGCACGAGGAGGCCGGCTACGAGTTCGTCGAACACCCCGCACATCACCAAGGGCGCGCTGTTCGAGAAGTCGCAGCACCTGTCCTGGTACGCGGAGGGCATGTACCCGCCCATGCAGCTCGACGCCGAGGTCGACGCGGACGGCACGGTGCGCAAGCAGGGCGTCGACTACTACCTCAAGCCGATGAACTGTCCGATGCACAACCTGATCTTCGGCGCGCGCGGCCGCTCGTACCGCGAGCTGCCGCTGCGGCTGTTCGAGTTCGGCACGGTCTACCGGTACGAGAAGTCCGGTGTGGTGCAGGGGCTGACCCGCGCCCGCGGCTTCACGCAGGACGACGCGCACATCTACTGCACCCGGGAGCAGATGGCCGACGAGCTCGACTCCCTGCTCACCTTCGTCCTCGACCTGCTGCGCGACTACGGCCTGGACGACTTCTACCTCGAGCTGTCCACCCGCGACCCGGACGAAGTGCGTCGGCGGCGAGGAGGTCTGGGGCGAGGCCACCGAGATCCTGCGCGATGCGGCCGAGCAAGCAGCAGCTCGACCTGGTGCTCGACGAGGGCGGCGCGGCGTTCTACGGACCGAAGATCTCCGTGCAGGCCAAGGACGCCATCGGGCGCACCTGGCAGATGTCGACGATCCAGGTGGACTTCAACCTGCCCGAGCGGTTCGACCTGGAGTACCAGGCCGCCGACGGCACCCGGCAGCGGCCGGTGATGATCCACCGGGCCCTGTTCGGCTCGATCGAGCGGTTCTTCGGGGTGCTGCTCGAGCACTACGCCGGCGCGTTCCCGGCCTGGCTCGCGCCGGTCCAGGTGGTCGGCATCCCGATCACCGAGGAGCACGTCGACTACCTGGAGGGCGTGGCCGCAGCCCTTCGGGCCGCCGGCATGCGGGCCGAGGTCGACTCCAGCGACGACCGGATGCAGAAGAAGATCCGCACGGCGCAGAAGCAGAAGGTGCCCTTCATGCTGCTCGCGGGCGACGACGACGTCGCCAAGGGCGCCGTGTCGTTCCGCTACCGCTCCGGCGAGCAGAACAACGGCGTGCCCGTGGCGGACGCCGTGGCCGAGGTGGTCGCGGCGATCGACGCCCGGGCCCAGGTCTAGGCGCCTGCGTGTCCGGCGGGGGCGAGGTCGAGGGGATGCGTGCCGGCGGTGCGCCCGGCGGCGGGGTCGGCGAGATGCTCGAACGGCTCTGGGCGCCGTTCCGGATGGCGTACGTCACCACCGACGCGGCGGCCGAAGGGTGCCCGTTCTGCACGATCCCGGGCCTGCCCGACGGCGACGGGCTCGTGGTCCACCGAGGCAGCACCGCGTACGTCGTCCTCAACCGGTATCCGTACAACCCGGGGCACCTCATGGTGCTGCCGTACCGGCACGTCGGCGGGCTCGACGAGCTCACGGACGACGAGCTCGTCGAGGTCACCCGTCTCACCCGCGACGCCGTCGTGGTCCTGCGCCGGGTGTCTCGCCCCCACGGCTTCAACACGGGGCTGAACCTCGGCGGCGTGGCCGGCGGGTCTCTGGCCGGGCACCTCCACCAGCACGTGGTGCCACGGTGGGGCGGCGACGCGAACTTCATGACCATCACCGCGGCCACGAAGGTGCTCCCGCAGCTGCTCGCGGACACCCGCGACCTTCTCGCCGCGGCGTGGGAGGCAGGAGTGCCCGACACCGAACCCAGTCTGGGTTAGCGTGTCCTGACGGCGACGGAGGTGGGGGATGTCCGACACGAGGCGGAGCCCATGGCCGCTCCTGGGCGCCGGCGCCCTCGGGCTGCTGCTCGTGCTGCTCGCCCGCCTGCTGTTCAGCGGCGGAGGCGGGAGCGCGGCCGCGCCCGACACCCCGCCGGCGGGCACGGGCAGCACGGGCGCCGACGCCACGTGCACGGTCATCACGGTGGCCGCCTCGAGCGAGAAGGCGGCCCTGCTCAAGCAGATCGGGTCCGAGTACAACGCCGAGCGGCGCCAGGTCGGCGGGTCGTGCGCCCAGGTCACGGTGGTCAGCAAAGCCAGCGGCGGCGCGGCGCAGGCCCTCGTGCGCGGGTGGGACGAGAGCGTCGATGGTCCCAGACCGGACGTCTGGACCCCCGCGGCCTCGTCCTGGACGGTGCTGGTACGCCAGGGGCTCACCGCGAAGGACGCGCCCGACCTGATCCCGAAGGACCTCCCGAGCATCGCGCAGACGCCGCTGGTCGTGGCGATGCCTCGTCCCATGGCCGAGGCGCTCGGCTGGCCCACCAAGCCGCTCGGGTGGTCCGACGTGCTCGCGCTGGCCAAGGATCCCAAGGGGTGGGGCGCGGTGGGCCACCCGGAGTGGGGGCGGTTCAAGCTCGGTAAGACCAACCCGCACTACTCCACCTCGGGTCTCAACGCGACGATTGCGGCCTACTTCGCGGCCACCGGCCGATCGTCCGACCTGTCGGCCAAGGACGTCAGCGACCCGAAGACCACGGCGTTCGTCAAGCAGATCGAGTCGTCGGTGGTGCACTACGGCGACACGACGCTCACCTTCCTGTCGAACATGGCCAAGGCCGACGCCGCCGGGCGGGGCCTCACGTACGTCTCGGGCGTCACGGTCGAGGAGAAGAGCGTCTGGGACTACAACCAGGGCAACCCCACCGGCGACCCCGCGACCCTCGGCCAGGGCGCCAAGCCCCGGGTGCCCCTCGTGGCCCTGTACCCCAAGGACGGCACCCTGCTCAGCGACAACCCGTGGGTCGTGCTGAAGGCGCCGTGGGTCGACGCGGCCAAGCAGGCGGTGGCCGCCGACCTGCTGGCGTACATCCGCGAGCCGCAGCGGCAGGAGCGCTTCCAGCAGGCCGCGTTCCGCTCGTTCGAGGGCAAGCCAGGCGCGGTGCTGACGCAGGAGAACGGTGCGCTGCCGGCCGGGCCTCCGGTGGTGCTGGCCCCGCCGGCGCCCGAGGTGCTCCAACGGGTTCAGGACTCGTGGGACCAGCTGCGCAAGCGGGCCAGGGTGCTGATGGTGCTCGACGTCTCGGGCTCCATGGGCGAGACGGTGGGGAGCTCGGGCCAGAGCAAGCTCGACCTGGCCAAGTCGGCCGCGTCCCAGGCCGTGCAGGGGTTCGCGAAGGACGACGACCTGGGGCTGTGGATCTTCTCCACCGACCAGGACGGCTCCAACCCGTACCGCGAGATGGTGCCCGTGGGTCCTGCGGGCAGCACCGTGCCGAAGATCAGGGCGGCCATCGAAGGGCTCGTGCCCGACGGCGGGACCGGCCTGTACGCCACGCTCCGCGCGGCGCAGAAGACGATGCTCGCCAACCTCGACACCGGGCGCATCAACGCCATCGTCATCCTCACCGATGGCCGCAACGAGTACCCTCCCGACTCCGACCTGCAGAGCCTGCTCACGCAGGTGCAGGGCGAGAGCCTGGACACGTCGGTGCGCGTGTTCCCCATCGGCTACAGCGAGGCGGCCGACCGCCAGGCGCTGGAGCAGATCGCCGAGGCGTCACAGGCGGCCTACTACGACGCCAGCGACCCCGCCAGCATCTCCAAGGTCCTCACCAGCGTGCTGTCGAACTTCTGACCGCCGCGCCTGCCCGCACGGGCCCGGGCCGAGGCCTGGGACGGCAGGATGGGCCCGTGAGCGTCCGGGACGAGTTGCGCGACCCCTGGGGCTGGGTCGTGGCGGCCACCGCCGGCGGGCTCGGCTGGGCAGTGCTCGCGCCGGTCGTCGCCCCGGCGGGTCTGGTGGGGCTCGGCATCGGGGCGGCCGTCCTCGGCGCCAAGGTGGCGATGGGGGCCGGCACGAGCCGGCCGCGCCGTGCCCTCGACGCGGGGGGCGTGGTACGGCCCGACGACCTGCCCAAGCCCGACCCGGGCTCGTCGGCTGGCCGGCTGCTGGCCCGCGGTCAGGTGGCCGTCGCGCGCATCACCCAGCTGTCCGAGGCGCCCGGCGACCCGTGGCTGCGCGACCAGGTCTCGGACGTCGACGACGAGGCCGAGCAGGCGCTCGCGCGCGCTGTCGGTCGTCGGGGGGCGGGTCACCCTCGTCGAGCAGTCGATGGTCGGCTCTGACCCGGCCCGGCTCGCCGCGGAGAAGGCCCGCCTGGACGCCACGGTGCAGGCTGCCACCGACCCGCGGTTGCGGGCCGAGACCGAGCGTGCCGTCGCCGCCGTGGGGCAGCAGCAGGAGGTGGCCGTGCGTCTGGGCACCCTGCGCGACACCCTGCTGGCCCGGATGGAGACGGCCGTGATCGGGCTGGAGGGCCTGGCAGCCCGGATGGGCGAGGTCGTGGCCCTCGGTGCGACCGCGATCGAGCACGACCGCGCCCGCGACCTTGTCGAGGGGCTCACCGGCGAGCTCGAGGGCGTGCGGACCGGCCTGGACGAGGCGAGCCGGCTCGCCGCCCAGGAGTAGCCCGTTGGTCCATGGCATGGACCCATCGACCATTGAGACGGCCCCGAACGCCCGGCGGTCTCAAGCGGCTGTTGCACCGAGGGCCTCGTCGAGGGCCTGGTGGGGAGTCTTCCATCCAAGGGTCTGGCGGGGGCGGGTGTTGAGCCGCAGGGCGACCTGGTCGCAGTCGGCCTGGGTGAGCTCGCGCATGTCGGCGCCCTTGGGCCAGTACTGGCGCAGCAGCCCGTTGGTGTTCTCGTTGCTGCCGCGCTGCCAGGGCGAGTGGGGGTCGCAGAAGTAGATCTCGATGCCTGCCTCGATCGCGATGCTGGCGTGCTGGGCCATCTCCTTGCCCTGGTCCCAGGCCAGCGACCGGCGCAGGGCCTCGGGCAGCGAGGCGATCATCGGGGTCAGGACCTCGCGAAGGTCGATCGCGCGGTGCGTGTCCGGCAGGGGCGCCAGCAGCACGAACCGGGTCGACCGCTCGTCTCCATGGCGCGTGGATCCAAGGTATGGACGCCAACGGGGCTCGTAGGTGTTGGCGGAGTTGCTGGGCCGTAGCGGCTGCTAGGCCTTGGTGGCGGCCTCGTCGAGCACCTTCTTGGCGATCTGCGGCGGCATCGGCTCGTGCCGGACGTAGGTGCGGGTGAACGTGCCGGTGCCGTGCGAGAGCGAGCGCAGGTCGACGGCGTAGCGGGTGATCTCGGTCTGCGGCACCTCGGCCCGGACCAGGGTGCGCCCGGCGCCGACCGGCTCGGTGCCCGAGGACCCGGCCGCGGCGGCCGGACAGGTCGCTCATGACCGCGCCGACGTACTCGTCCGGGACCCGCACGTCGATCTCGTCGACCGGCTCGAGCAGGGTCATCTGGCGCCGCCTCGGCGGCCTCCTTCAGCGCCAGCGCAGCCGGCGGTCTGGAAGGCCATGTCGGAGGAGTCGACCGAGTGCGCCTTGCCGTCGACGAGCGTGACCCGGAGGTCGACGACCGGGTAGCCCGGCGACGACGCCGCGCTCCATCTGGGCGCGTACGCCCTTCTCCACGCTCGGGATGTACTGCCGCGGCACCGCGCCGCCGACCACCTTGTCGACGAACTCGAAGCCGGCGCCGCGCGGCAGCGGCTCGACCTCGATGTCGCAGACGGCGTACTGGCCGTGCCCGCCGGACTGCTTGACGTGCCGGCCGTGGCCCTTGGCCGGGCGCGGCGAAGGTCTCCCGCAGCGACACCCGCACCGGCTCGGTGTCGACCTCGACGCCGTAGCGGTGCGCAGCCGGTCCAGCACCACGTCGGCGTGCGCCTCGCCCATGCACCACAGCACCAGCTGGTGGGTCTCCGGGTTGCGCTCCAGGCGCAGCGTCGGGTCGCCGGCGACGAGCCGGGCCAGGTTCTTGGCCAGAGCGTCCTCGTCGGACTTGGTCTTGGCGCGACGATCGCGACCGGCAGCAGCGGCTCGGGCATCTCCCACGGCTCGATCAGCAGCGGGTCGTCCTTGGCCGAGAGCGTGTCGCCGGTCTCGGCGCTGGCCGAGCTTGGTGATGGCGCAGATGTCGCCGGCGACGCACTTGGGCGACTCGGTCGCTGCGCCTTGCCCAGCGGGCGAGACAGGTGCGCGACCCGCTCGTCGGCGTCGTGGTCGGCGTGGCCGCGGTCGGCCATGCCGTGGCCGGAGACGTGCACGGCGGTCTCCGGGCGCAGCGTGCCGGAGAAGACCCGGACCAGGGAGACCCGCCCGACGTACGGGTCGATCGTGGTCTTGACGACCTCGGCCACCAGCGGCCCGTCCGGGTCGCAGGTCAGGGGCCGCGCGCGGGTCGCCCGAGGCCGTGGTGACCGCGGGCAGCGGGTGCTCGAGCGGCGACGGGAACGCCGCGGGTGAGCACCTCGAGCAGCTCGGCCAGGCCGAGCCCGCGGGCACCGGGCAGACCGGCAGCACCGGGTAGAACGAGCCGCGCGCGACCGCCTTCTCCAGGTCGTCGACGAGGATGTCGACGTCGATCTCCTCGCCGCCGAGGTAGCGGTCCATGCAGGGTCTCGTCCTCGCTCTCGGCGATGATCCCCTCGATCAGCGCGGTGCGGGCGCTCGTCGATCAGCGGCAGGTGCTCGGCGTCGGGGTCGCGCTCGACCGGCGGGTTCCCGCCGGTGTAGTCGTAGACCTGCTGCGACGAGCAGGCCGATCAGGCCGGCCACGGAGTCCCGTCGTCGCCGGCATCGGCAGGTACAGGGGCAGCACGCCGTCGCCGAAGACCCGCTGGCAGATCGCCACGATCTCGTCGAAGTCGGCGCGCGGGTGGTCGAGCCTGGTGACCACGACCGCGCGCGGCATGCCGACCGCGGCGCACTCCTCCCACAGCGCGACGGTGGCGGCGTCGACGCCGTCGACGGCCGAGACGACGAACAGCGCCGCGTCGGCGGCCCGCAGACCGGCGCGCAGCTCGCCGACGAAGTCGGCGTAGCCGGGGGTGTCGAGCAGGTTGACCTTGATCCCGTCGACGCACGACGGGCGCGCAGGACAGCGCTCACCGAGCGCTGCTGGCGGACCTCGGCCGCGTCGTAGTCGCTGACCGTGGTGCCGTCCTCGACCGACCCGGCCCGGGCGATCGTCCCGGTCGCGCGAGCAGGGCCTCGACGCAGCGTCGTCTTGCCCGCTCCGGAGTGGCCGACGAGCACCACGTTGCGGATCTTGCCGGGGCTGTCGGCCTCCGGTGCTCTGCCGGCGGCGCCTGCGGGGGTCTTGTCAGCCATACGTCCTCCTAGTCCGGTACCGCCACCCAATACCCGCCCGAGGCGGCGGGCAAGGGGTCCGGTGCCCTCCGGCGCGGCTCACGCCGGGGGACGGGACGAAGGGCCCGGCGCGGATACGATCGCAGGGCCCGCGGCCCCGCGGGTCCCGCACGGCGGGGGTGTCGGCCGGCCCGAAGGACGAGATGCTCAACAACCCGCGCGTGCGCGCGATGGCCGCCGGCGTGATCAACGTCCCGGCCAGGGGCCTGGTGCGCCTCGGCGTCTCCCCGGACGCCATCACCGTGCTGGGCACGCTCGGCGTCGTGGTCGCCGCGGCCGGTTTCCTGGCGCGCGGCTCGTGGTCGGCGGGGCCTTCCTCGTGGGCCTGCTGTTCGCGCCCTGCGACCTCCTCGACGGTGCCATGGCGCGGATGACCGGCCGCGCCGGTCCGTGGGGCGCCTACTTGGACTCCACGCTCGACCGCGTCGCCGACGGCGCGATCTTCGGATCGCTCGCCTACTGGTTCGCCAGCCAGGCCGACCTGCCCGGGGTGGCTGGCGCCGTGCTGGCCCTGGTCGGCGCGCTCGTCGTCTCGTACGCACGGGCCCGGGCCGAGGGGGTGGGGGCGGAGGCCTCCGTCGGCATCGCCGAGCGCGCCGAACGCATCCTGGTGGTCGCGGTCGCATTGCTCGCTGCCGGCCTGGGCTACCCCGTCGCCCTGGTCTGGGCGGTGTGGATCGTGGCCGTCCTCACCTGGATCACCGTCCTTCAGCGCATCTGGCACGTGCGCGGCCAGCTGCACCCGTCGGCTACGCCTGTGGCCGCTGCGCCCGAAGACCCCACCAGCGCGACCGGCGCGTCATGAGCGCCGCCACCGACCGCCTCGTCGTCGGCGGCTACGAAGTGGGCTGGTCGGCGGTGCGCCACATGCCCGAGCGGGCGGCCTACGCGATGTTCCGGGGCGTCGCCGACGAGCAGTGGCTCCGCCGGGGTAAGGGAGTGCGCAGGCTCGAGTCGAACCTGCGCCGGGTGCTCGGCCCGGACGTCTCCGAGCGCGAGCTCAGGGAAGTGTCCCGCGCCGGCATGCGCTCGTACCTGCGGTACTACTGCGACGCCTTCCGGCTGCCGGGCTGGAGCCGCGAGCGGATCGTGTCGCGCTTCCGCGCGGACGACCAGCACCTCACCGACGCGCTTGCCGCCGGCAAGGGTGTCGTCGCGACTCTCCCGCACATGGGCAACTGGGACCACGCGGGCGCGTGGGCGAACCTCGCGCACCAGCAGGTCACCTCGGTGGCCGAGCGGCTCAAGCCCGAAGAGGTGTACGAGAAGTTCCTCGGCTACCGGCGGGCGATCGGCATCGAGATACTGCCGCTCACCGGTGGGGAGGTGCCGGTGTACCAGGCCCTGGCCGACCGGCTCCGCGGCGGCGGCCTGGTGGCTCTGCTCGGCGACCGCGACCTCACCGCGCGTGGCATCGCGGTGGAGTTCTTCGGCGCCACCACCAAGATGCCCGCCGGGCCGGCGGCCCTCGCCCTCGAGACCGGTGCGACGCTGGTGCCGGCCTCCCTCTGGTACGACGGCCCGTACGCCCACGCGCGCATCTTCGCCCCGATCCCGGTGCCCGAGTCGGGCACCCAGCGCGAGAAGGTGGCCGCCATGACCCAGCAGGTGGCGGACCGGTTCGCCGAGGGGGTGCGGGCGCACCCGGAGGACTGGCACATGCTGCAGCGGCTCTGGCTCGACGACCTGGACCCCGTTCGACCGCGCCGGGAGGCCTGACCCGTGCGCGTCGGACTCGTCTGCCCGTACGACTGGGACGTGCCCGGGGGGGTGAAGGCGCACGTCAAGGACCTCGCCGAGGAGCTCATCGAGCTCGGCCACGAGGTGAGCGTGCTGGCTCCGCTCGAGGACGACGTGCCGTGCGAGCCATACGTCGTCCCCGGCGGCCGCTCGGTGGCGGTCAAGTACAACGGGTCGGTGGCCCGGCTGAACTTCGGCGTGAGCGCCACGCAGCGGGTGCGGCGCTGGATCCGTGAGGGCGACTTCGACGTGCTCCACGTGCACGAGCCAGCGGCCCCGAGCCTGTCCGTCATCGCGTGTTGGGTGGCGAACGGACCGGTCGTGGGCACCTTCCACTCGTCCAACCCCCGCTCTCGCATCATGAGCGCGGGCTACTCGCTGCTGCAGACCGCACTGGAGAAGCTCAGCGCGCGCATCGCCGTGAGCGAGGCGGCCCGACGCACGCTCGTCGAGCACCTCGGGGGTGACGCGGTGCTGATCCCGAACGGCGTGTCGTGCCGCACGTTCGAGCACGGGGAGCCACTGCTCGGCTACCCGGTCGCGGGCGGTTCCCTGATGTTCATCGGCCGGATCGACGAGCCCCGCAAGGGCCTGCAGGTGCTGCTCGAGGCGCTCCCCGCGATCGTCTCGGCCTACCCCGACCTGCGGGTGCTCGTGGCGGGACCCGGCGACGTCGAGGACGTGCGCGATGACCTCGACCCGGTCATGCGCGACCGGATCGACTTCCTCGGGCTGGTGAGCGACGTGGACAAGGTGCGCGCGTTCCACTCCGTCGATGTCTACGTCGCACCGAACACCGGGGGCGAGTCGTTCGGCATCGTCCTGCTCGAGGCGATGGCGAGCGGCACCCCGGTGCTCGCGAGCGATCTCGACGCGTTCTCGCGCGTGCTGGACGAGGGCCGTGCCGGGGTGCTCTTCGCGAACGAGGACCCGGCTGACCTCGCGGCGAAGGCGGTGGCCATGCTCGGCGACCGCGCGGGGCTCGACGCGTTGCGCACTTCTGGCCGAGAGCGCGCCGCGGTGTACGACTGGGGACGGGTGGCCCGCGAGGTCGTGGACGTCTACGAGAGCGTCACGATCGTCGGCGGCAAGGTCCAGTGCGACCTGCGCGGTCAGATCGTCGGCCGGCTGGCCCGATTCACCCGATCGGCGGACGAGCGGAGTGAGCTGCCGTGAACTGGTGGGCCGCGGGGCTGACCGCCCTGGCGATCGTCCTCCTGGGGCTGTACCTCTCCCAGGTCGCCGGCCGGCTCGACCGGCTGCACCTGCGCATCGAGGCCGCCCGGTCGGCTCTGGAGGTCCAGCTGGCCCGTCGCGCCGCGGTGGTCTCGGAGATCGCCGGCTCCGGCGCCCTCGACCCGGCCACCGGACTCGTCCTGGCCGATGCCGCCGCGGTGGCCCTGGCCTCCGAGTCCGCCGACACCGAGAGCATGCCCCTGGCCGAAAGCGACCTCACCCGGGTGCTCGGGGCCGCCTTCGCCGATCGCGAAGACGTCGCGGCCCTCGAGGAGACCGAGGCGGGGCGGGCCGCCTCCGGCGAGCTCGAGGCCTCGTGCCGCAGGGTCGAGCTGGCCCGGCGCTTCCACAACGACGCCGTCCGGGCCTGTGTGGCGCTGCGGCGCCGCCGGCTCGTCCGGTGGTTCCGGCTGGCCGGCCACACCGACTGGCCGCAGACGGTCGAGCTGGACGACTCGGTGCCCGAGGGTTTCGCGTCTCGCTGACCCGGAACCCCTGACCGGCTCGCGTGACCCGGCTGGCGTGACGCGGCTGGCGTGACCCGGCCGGCGTGACCCGGCCGGCGTGACCCGGCTGGCGTGACCCGGCTGGACAGGAGGGAGCCTCCCGCACCCGGCGCCCTCCATCCGGGCGTGGCCCGCGGCGGCCGAAGCGGGCGGTCGGCCCTACCATGGGGCGTGGGCTGAACAGGCCCGCCGGGCGCGAGCCCACCCGAAGACCAGCAACGCCGACGAACCCCGTGAGATGAGGTCCTTCGTGTCCAGCCCGACCGAGAGCACCGCCCCCGCCACCGGCACCGCGCGCGTCAAGCGCGGCATGGCCGAGATGCTCAAGGGCGGCGTCATCATGGACGTCGTCACGCCCGAACAGGCCAAGATCGCCGAGGACGCCGGCGCCGTCGCCGTGATGGCGCTCGAGCGCGTGCCCGCCGACATCCGGGCCCAGGGCGGCGTCTCCCGGATGTCCGACCCCGACATGATCGACGGCATCATCGCCGACGGTCTCGATCCCGGTCATGGCCAAGGCCCGCATCGGCCACTTCGTCGAGGCGCAGGTGCTCCAGTCGCTCGGCGTCGACTACGTCGACGAGTCCGAGGTGCTGACCCCGGCCGACTACGCCAACCACATCGACAAGTGGGCGTTCACCGTGCCGTTCGTCTGCGGTGCGACCAACCTGGGCGAGGCGCTGCGGCGGCATCACCGAGGGCGCCGCGATGATCCGCTCCAAGGGCGAGGCCGGTACCGGCGACGTCTCCAACGCCACCACCCACATGCGCAAGATCCGGGCCGAGATCAACCGGCTGACCGTCGCTGGCCGAGGACGAGCTGTACGTGGCGGCCAAGGAGCTCCAGGCGCCGTACGAGCTGGTCGACGAGGTCGCCCGCGCCGGGCAGCTGCCGGTGGTGCTGTTCACCGCCGGTGGCATCGCCACCCCGGCCGACGCCGCGATGATGATGCAGCTCGGCGCCGAGGGCGTCTTCGTCGGCTCGGGCATCTTCAAGTCCGGCAACCCGGCGAGCGCGCCGCCGCGATCGTCAAGGCCACCACGTTCCTACGACGACCCGGACGTCATCGCCAAGGTCGTCCCGTGGGCTCGGCGAGGCCATGGTCGGCATCAACGTCGACGAGCTCCCGGTGCAGCACCGCCTCGCCGAGCGCGGCTGGTGACCGCGGACGCCCGGTGGTCGGGGTCCTCGCCCTGCAGGGTGACGTGCGCGAGCACCTGCGCGTGCTGAGTCGGCCGGGGTGCCCGCACGCAGCGGGTCCGCCGGCCGAGGAGCTGGACGACGTCGACGCGCTGGTCATCCCCGGTGGGGAGTCGACCACCATGGGCAAGCTCGCCGCTGCGCTTCGGCCTCGTGGACCCGATCCGGGAGCGGATCGCCGCCGGCATGCCGGCCTACGGGTCGTGCGCGGGCATGATCATGCTGGCCGACCGGGTCCTGGACGGCCGGGCCGACCAGGAGACCATTGGCGGGCTCGACATGACCGTCCGGCGCAACGCCTTCGGCCGCCAGGTCGACTCGTTCGAGGCCGATCTCGACCTGCCGGTGGTCGGACGGCCCCGCCCGTCCACGCGGTCTTCATCCGGGCACCGTGGGTCGAGTGGGTCGGTGCGGACTCGGTCGAGGTGCTCGGGACGGTCGCCGCCGGTCCGGCCGCGGGTAGGATCGTCGCCGTTCGGCAGGGCCGCCTGCTGGCCACGTCGTTCCACCCGGAGCTGACCGGCGACTCGCGTGTGCACGAGTACTTCCGTGGACAGATCGGTGAGCAGACGCTGGAGCATGAGCGGCCACTCCAAGTGGGCGACGACCAAGCACAAGAAGGCGGTCGTCGACGCCAAGCGCGGCAAGCTGTTCGCCAAGCTCATCAAGAACATCGAGGTGGCGGCGCGCATCGGTGGCGGCGACCCGGCCGGCAACCCGACCCTCTACGACGCCATCCAGAAGGCCAAGAAGAACTCGGTACCCAACGACAACATCGACCGGGCCGTCAAGCGCGGCTCGGGCGCCGAGGCCGGCGGCGCCGACTACCAGACGATCATGTACGAGGGCTACGGGCCGAACGGCGTCGCGGTGCTGATCGAGTGCCTGACCGACAACCGCAACCGGGCCGCGACCGAGGTGCGCATCGCGCTGACCCGCAACGGCGGCAGCATGGCCGACCCGGGCTCCGTGTCCTACCTGTTCTCGCGCAAGGGCGTCGTCCTGGTGCCCAAGGCCGAGCTCAGCGAGGACGACGTGCTCGCGCGCGGTCCTGGACGCGGGCGCCGAGGAGGTCAACGACCTCGGCGAGACCTTCGAGGTGGTCTCCGAGCCGCATCCGACCTCATCGCGGTCCGCACCGCGCTGCAGGAGGCCGGCATCGACTACGAGTCGGCCGAGTCGACGTTCGTCCCCAGCGTCACCGTGGCGCTCGACGAGGAGGGCGCCCGCAAGGTCTTCCGGCTGATCGACGCGCTCGAGGACAGCGACGACGTGCAGAACGTGTACGCCAACTTCGACGTCTCCGACGAGGTCATGGAGGCCGTGGGCTGAGCCCGCGCTCAGAGGCACAAGCGCGGCGCGAGCGGCGAGCGGGGCGCAGGGCCCGAGCGGGCACGCCCGCTCTCCTCGTTTGATCCGGCAAGCGGATCGGGCGGGTGCTTAGCGGCCGCGACTGGGTGCTAACTGCGTGCGCCGTCCGGGAATCTTGTGGGTCGGGCGGCGGTGGGCCGCGCGGGCTGTCGCGGAGCCCAGCTGGTCAAGGGCCAGAGGTAAGACCTGGCCGCCGGGCATCGGGGGGCAGGGGGAGTCCGGATTCGCTAGCGTCGGCCCCACGGCGAGCGCGGGAGGCAACGTGATCGAGACGCCCGAGGGCGCGAGCTCCGCGGTGCCGGACCTGGACGCGCCGACGCCGAAGCCACCCGAGCCAGCCGCGACAGCCAGGCCGGTCGCAACACCCAGGCCGGCCTCCGTGGCCGCTTCCGCCACGACGGCCATGAACGGCACATCGGCCCCACCGCCGACGTCGGCCCCACCACCCACGTCGGCGACGCCAGCCAGGCCGGCCGCGTCCAGGCCGGCCGCGTCACGCAAGCCGGCCACGTCCCGCAAGCCGGCCAAGACGACGGCCAAAACGACCGCCAAGACGACGGCCAAGCCGGCCGCGACACGCAAGCCGGCCAAGACGACGGCCAAAACACGACGCCAAGACGACGGCCAAGCCGGCCAAGACGACGGCGAAGACGACGGCCAAGACGACGGCGAAGACGACGGCCACGACCGGGCGGGCCACTGCAGCGGCGACTGCCCCTCGCGCCCGCGACGCCAGGACAGAAGGCGCGCCCCAGGCGAAGAGGGTTCGTCCGAAGCGGATGAGCGGGTGGGACTTCGCCACCTGGCGCACGGCCTCGGGCGACCCCTCGATGCGTTCGCCCATCATCGGCCTGGTGCTGCTCGACGGCGCGGTCGACTGGGAGGCGCTGGTCGAGCGTTTCGACCGTGCCTCGCGTGCGGCCGTGGTGCTGCGGCAGAAGGTAGTCGAGGGGCCCGGCGACGTCGTCAACCCTCGGCTCGTCCTCGACCCCGACTTCGACCTGTCGTTCCACCTGCGCCGGTTCCGGATCTCGCTGCCCGGGTCGTGGGAGCAGGTTCTGGACGAGGTACGCCGCCAGAGCATGACCGACTTCGACCTGCAGCGGCCGCTGTGGCGGGTGACCCTGCTCGAAGGGCTGGAGGGCGACCGGTCGGCCCTCATCGTCAAGCTGCACCACGCGATCGCCGATGGGCAGGGCGCCATGATGCTGGGGGCGACCGTCTGCGACTTCGCGCCCGAGCCCCCGGACCTCGGCCCGATGCCCCCCGAGCCGGTGCCGCACTCGGACGACGACCCGAGCATGGTCGGCTTCGCGGTACGCGACGCCAGGCGGCTGCTGGGCAAGTCGGCCAAGGAGGTCGTCGAGGCGGCCGGGCCGGTGTTGCAGCGTACGGTCACCGACCCCGTCGGCGCGATCGGCGACGTGGCCAAGATGCTGGCGTCGGTGGCGCGTTTCCTGCAGCTGCCCGAGCGGCCCATGTCCCCGCTCATGCAGGGCCGCAGCATCAACTACTCGTTCGCCACGTACGACCTCTCCTTGGCCGATCTTAAGAAGGCGGCCAAGTCGCGGGGGCTCACCCTCAACGACGCGTTCATGGGCGGCGTCACCGGTGGCATGCGGCGCTACCACGAGGCCCGGGGCGAGAGCATCGAGGCGCTCCGGGTGAACATGCCGATCAGCCTGCGGTCATCGGGCAAGGACGCCTCGAACGCTGTGACGATCGCCCGGTTCGAGGTGCCGGTGGCCGAGCCCGACCTCACCGCGCGGATGCAAGCCATCCACGACACCGTCGACCGGTGGCGCTCCGAGCCGGCTCTGCACCTGGCCGACGCGATGGCCGAGCTGAGCCGGCTCGTGCCCACCGACGTGCTCGCGGCCGCGGCCCGCACGAGCGACTTCACCACGAGCAACGTGCCGGGGGTGCCCGTGCCCGTGTGGGTGGCCGGCGCCCGCGTCCTGCGGATGTACCCGATGGTGGCCACGATCGGGGCTGCGGTGAACGTCACCCTGCTGTCGTACTCGTCCCTGGCGAGCATCGGGGTGAGCATGGACGACGTCGCGGTGCAGGACCACGACCTCTTCGTGCGCTGCATGGCCGAGGCGTTCGCCGAGGTCGTGGGGCACCCGGTGGAGTCGTCGGACCCGCTGGCGGCCTCGGCCCCCGCGCCGTAGACGGCGCGCCTCCCCGGGCGCACGCGGGCACCGGGGTATGGTCCGAACACCTGTTCGGACGACGGATCGGAGATCTGCGCGTGCGCGTGCTCGGCGTCGACCCCGGGCTGACCCGGTGCGGCGTGGCGGTCGTCGATGGTGCGCCCGGGCGCCGGCTGTCCCTCGTCCACGTCGACGTCGTCCGCAGCGCCGCTGCCGACGACCTAGCGGCCCGGCTGCTGGTCATCGCCGACGCCCTCGACGCCCTGGTCGCGGAGTACCGCCCCGACGCGGTGGCGGTGGAGCGGGTCTTCAGCCAGCACAACGTGCGCACGGTGATGGGCACCGCACAGGTCTCGGGGCTGGCCCTCGTCGCGGCCGCACGGGCCGGGCTCGTCGTCGGTCTGTACACCCCGAGCGAGGTGAAGGCGTCCGTCACGGGAAACGGGCGGGCCGACAAGGCCCAGGTGGGGTCGATGGTGTCGCGCCTGCTCGGGCTCGCCGAGGTCCCGAAGCCTGCCGACGCCTCCGACGCGGTGGCCCTGGCCGTGTGCCACCTGTGGCGCGGCGCGGCGCAGCAGCGACTCGCCGCCGCGGTCGCCGCCGCCGGAGGTGCGCGGTGATCGCCTTCGTGCGCGGCCGGGTGGCCGCCACCGGTCCCGACTCCGCGGTCGTCGACATCGGGGGGGTGGGCCTGTCGCTCATCTGCACGCCGGCAACGCTCGCCGGACTCCGGGTCGGCACCGAAGCGACGCTGTCCACCGCGCTCGTCGTACGCGAAGACTCGCTCACGCTGTTCGGCTTCGCCGACGACGACGAGCGCGCCATGTTCGACACGGTGCAGACCGTCAGCGGCGTGGGTCCCCGGCTCGCGCAGGCGTTGCTCGGGGCCATGCGCCCGACGACGTGCGTCGGGCCGTCGCGTCCGACGATCTCGCGGCCCTCACCCGCGTGCCCGGCATCGGGCGCAAGGGCGCTCAGCGGCTCGTCCTGGAGCTCAAGGACCGGCTCGGCCCGGCCCGACGGACTATCCGCCGCCGACGGTGCCTCGCCGGCGCACGAGGCCGCTGGGCCGCCAGGTGCACGCCGCCCTGCTCGGGCTGGGCTGGGGGGCCACCGAGGCCGATGCGGCCGTGGCGGCCGTGCGTGTGGAGGCCGACGCCGCCTCGGCCGAGGGCGCCGAGCCGGCGGTCGGCACGTTGCTGAGGTCGGCCCTGCGCAGCCTGGACCGCCCGTGACGGCGCCCCAGGACCCCGACGACGACCTCGCGGCCGACGACCTGGTCGAGGCGGAGGCGCAGCCGGACGACCGTGCGGTCGAGGGCGCACTGCGCCCGCGCGACCTCGGGGAATTCGTCGGACAGCAGCGGGTCAAGGACCAGCTCGGCCTGGTGATCGAAGCGGCCCGCCGCCGCGGCGGGGCCGCCGACCACACCCTGATGTCCGGGCCGCCGGGCCTCGGCAAGACCACGCTGGCGATGATCATCGCGGGCGAGCTCGGCGTACCCCTGCGCGTGACGAGCGGTCCGGCCATCCAGCACGCCGGCGACCTCGCTGCCGTGCTGGCGCAGCCTCGTCCCGGGGCGAGGTCCTCTTCCTCGACGAGATCCACCGGATGGCCCGGCCCGCCGAGGAGATGCTCTACCTGGCGATGGAGGACTACCGGGTCGACGTCATCGTCGGCAAGGGCCCGGGGGCCACCGCCATCCCGGTCGACCTCGCGCCGTTCACACTGGTCGGCGCCACCACGAGGGCGGGGCTGCTGCCGGGCCCGCTGCGCGACCGGTTCGGCTTCACCGCGCACATGGACTTCTACGACCCCGCTCGACCTCGAGGCGATCCTGCGCCGCAGCGCGGCGGCTCCTGGCCGTCGAGATCGACCCTGCGGCCGGCAGCGAGATGGCCAGGCGCAGCCGGGGCACGCCCCGCATCGCCAACCGGCTGCTGCGCCGGGTTCGCGACTACGCCCAGGTGCGCGCCGACGGCCGCGTCACCCTCGAGATCGCCCACGCCGCGCTCGACCTGTTCGAGGTCGACCACCTGGGCCTGGACCGTCTCGACCGGGCGGTGCTCGACGCCCTCGTGCGCCGGTTCGGCGGCGGACCGGTGGGGCTCTCCACGCTCGCGGTGGCCGTGGGCGAGGAGCCCGCCACGGTCGAGGAGGTGGCCGAGCCTTTCCTGGTCCGGGCCGGGCTGCTGGCCCGCACGCCTCGGGGCCGGGTGGCCACGCCGGCCGCCTGGGCGCACCTCGGTCTGGGCGGCCCGCCGGGGCCTCCTGGCCAGCCCACCCTCGACCTGCCGCTGGCCTAGCGGCCGGGTAGGGCCGCCCGCCGCGGGGGGCGCGCCGGACCCAGGTGTCCTGGCCAGCCCCGGGCCGCTTAGGATCGGGCCGTCCGAGCATCCGCGCGGTGGGCGCACCAGCATCCCACCGCCGGGGCATCCGCACCGTCGAGGAGGTCGTAGGTGGACTTCGTCCCCCTGCTGTTCCTGCTCGCCGTGGCGGGCGCGTTCTGGATGCTCGTCATCCGGCCCGCGAGGAACCGCCAGCAGCAGCAGCTCGCCGTGGTGCGGGCCCTCGAGCCCGGCACCAAGGTGTTGCTCGCCTCCGGCATGGTGGGCACCGTCGTGGCGGTGGCCGACGACGACATGCAGGTCGAGATCGCCCCCGGAGTCGTGGCCACGTTCGTCAAGCAGGCGGTGCTCCGTACGGTCGACGACGCACCGGCCGATGGTTCCGATCGGCCGGTCGCCGACGCCGGCGGAGATGGGCCCCACGGCGACACGACCGAACCGCACGACGACCGCGACCCCGCGGCCGGCAGCACCTGACGAGCTCGGGGCACTCGAGGCCCGCGGCCTACGTTCGACCAGCAGGACTCGTACGACAGGCACCACCAGCACGACGGCATAGCGGCCCGCGAGGGGCCTGCCGGGGGCCAGCGGCCTACCGGTGCGACGAAGGAGTAACCGCAGGTGGCAGCACCCACGCAGTACCGCCCGTGGCGGTCGCTGGTCATCCTGGCCCTGGCGATCGCGGCCTTGGCCGTGTTCGCCTTCTGGCCCGGCACCGTGCACACCCCGCAACTGGGCCTCGATCTGCGCGGCGGCACGCAGGTGACGCTCACGCCGCGGTCGGTGGGCGGCCAGACCATCAACGACCAGCAGATCCAGCAGGCCGTCGAGATCATCCGCCAGCGGGTCAACGGTCTTGGCGTGGCCGAGTCCGAGGTCACCACGCAGGGCAACGGATCCAACGCCGCGATCATCGTGTCGATCCCGGGCGTCAACAACCAGGGCATCGCAGACTCCCTCAAGCAGACCGCGCTGCTCGACTTCCGCGCGGTGGTGCAGCAGGAGTCGGGCATCCCCGCGACCGCACCCACCGCGGCGCCGAGCTCCTCTCCGACACCGAAGGCCTCCGCCTCCACCTCTCCCAAGGCCACGGCCTCTCCCAAGGCCTCCGCCTCGACCAAGGGGGCGGCTGTCACGGGCGGCCTGCGGGCCGCGGGAAGCGCGTCGCCCACCCCGTCGGCGACGCCGGCGCCGAGCGCCACCACGTCGGCCGCAGGCGACAAGCTCGTCCCGCCGATCATGTCGGACAAGAACGACGCGGCCCTGCAGGCCAAGTTCGCGGCCCTGGATTGCTCCGACCCGGCGGCTCGCAAGGGGGCCGTGCCACAGGACCCCGCCAAGTGGCTCGTCACGTGCTCCACCGACGGCCAGGCCAAGTACCTGCTTCAGCCCGCCTTCATCAGAGGGACGAACATCTCTGACGCGAACGCCGGCATCCCGCAGGGCGGAAACACGTGGATCGTCAACCTGTCGTTCGACGCCGACGGGGCCAAGAAGCTCGCCACGGCGTCGACCGACATGTACACCAAGTCGCCGCCGCAGAACCAGTTCGCGATCGTGCTCGACGGACTGGTCTTCTCGAGCCCGTACTTCAAGGAGCCCATCCTCGGCGGCTCGGCCCAGATCGAGGGCCAGCTTCACCCAGGAGAGCGCTCGACAGCTGGCCAACGTGCTCAAGTACGGCGCGCTGCCGCTGACTCTCTCGAGATGGCCACGGTCGACCTCGTCTCGCCGACCCTCGGCCAGGACCAGCTCAACGCCGGCGTGCATCGCGGGCCTGCTCGGCCTGCTGCTCGTGGTTCTCTACCTGCTGGTCTACTACCGGGCGCTCGGGCTCGTCGCGGTCGTTCAGCCTCGTCGTACGCGGCGATCATCACCTACGCGCTCGTCGTGATCCTCGGCCGCACGATCGGCTTCACGCTCACGCTCGCCGGTGTCACCGGCGTGATCGTCGCGATCGGTATCACCGCGGACTCGTTCGTCGTCTACTTCGAACGCATGCGAGACGAGATCCGAGACGGCCGGACCCTGCGGGTCGGCGTCGAGACCGGCTGGCACCGCGCCCGGCGCACCATCCTGGCGGCCGACTTCGTGTCGTTCCTGGCGGCCGTCGTCCTGTACCTCATCTCGCGTCGGCGGCGTCCGCGGCTTCGCGTTCACTCTCGGTCTGACCACGCTCATCGACCTCGTCGGTCGTGTTCCTGTTCACCCAGCCGGTGATGACGCTGCTCGCGCGCACTCAGTTCTTCGCGGCCGGCAGCTCGATGTCCGGCCTCTCGACCCGCACCGCCTCGGCGTCGAGACGATCCCGGTGGCGGGCACGCCGCGCCGCCGAACCGCCGCCACGGCGGGAAGGAGGCCTGACTGTCCCGCCTGGGCACGCTGGGCGCCAAGCTCTACAACGGCGAGGTCGCCTACGACTTCATCGGCCAGCGCAAGCGCTGGTACACGATCTCCGGCGTCATCCTCCTGCTGGCTCTCGTCGGCCTGTTCGGCCGCGGCCTCAACGCTCGGCGTCGAGTTCAAGGGCGGCGCGGTCTTCACGGTGCCGACCACGACGGGCACCGTCGAGCAGGCGCGCGCGGCCACGGTGAGGGCAGGGGTGCTCGACCGCCGATCGTCACCCAATTGGGCAACGACAAGATCCGGGTCACGACGCCGCCGATCTCGACCGGCACGAGTCCGGCGACGTGACGAACTCGCCTGGCGAGCACCTTCAACGTCTCGATCGGACGACGATCGACGTGCAGCGTGGTCGGTCCGTCCTGGGGCAGCAGATCACCAAGAAGGCGCTGCACCGGCCTGGTCGTCTTCCTGATCCTGGTGGCCCTGTTCCTGTCGGTGTACTTCGAATGGAAGATGGCGGTCGCAGCGCTGATCGCGCTGATCCACGACCTCATCATCACCGTCGGCCTCTATGCGCTCGTCGGGTTCGAGGTCACGCCGGCGACCGTCATCGGTGTCCTGACGATCCTCGGCTACTCGCTGTACGACACCGTCGTCGTGTTCGACAAGGTCCGGGAGAACACCGCGCGGCCTCGCCGGCGGCAGCCGGATGACCTACAGCCAGGCCGCCAACCTCGCGCGTCAACCAGACCCTGGTGCGTTCGATCAACACCTCGGTCGTCGCGCTGCTGCCCGTCGCTGCGATCCTCGTCGTCGGTGTCGGTCGTGCTCGGCGCGGGCACGCTCAAGGACCTCGCCCTCGCGCTGTTCGTCGGTATCGCCGCCGGCGCCTACTCGTCGATCTTCATCGCGACCCCGCTGCTGGCCGACCTCAAGGAGCGCGAGCCGGCGATGCAGGCCGCTCGCCAAGCGCGTGGCGGCCCGCGGCCGCTGCGTCGACAGCGGCGCGGAAGGCCTAAGCGGTCGCGGCCGGCACGCTCGACAGGACGCCGGCGACGCCACGAGCTCATCGAGGACGAGGAGCTCGCGGCCGAGGCGGCGCGGCGCTCGGCTCGACCAGGTCGACGCGGCCGCCGAGCAGGCGGTGCGCGGCCGGCGGCGCGACGCAACCGTCCAAGGGCAAGAAGCCGCCGAAGGGCAAGCGCCGCTGGCGCCACCCGGTAGCACCCGCGTCCACTCGTTAGGATGACGTCCCGGAGCGCGAGGAGTGATCGGTGGCCGACGAGGTCGGCACGCACCGTGGTCCCGACGACCACGATGCCGACGCGCCTGCGCTGCCCGATCGACGCCGCGACTCGACGACGTCCTCGGCGTCTGCTCCGACCCACACCGTGCGTGCTCTCGCGGCTGGCCCGCACCGTCGGCGCAACGGCGTCCACCTCACCGAGCTCGAGCCGCTCGCCGCACGGCCGTGCGCAGCGCCACCCGCGGGCCGACCTGCGCGACCTGCGAGCGCGCGTACCAGGTCGCCGCGCAGTTCCACGAGGGCCAGACCCGCCGCAGCGGCGAGCCGTACATCACCCACCCGCTCGCCGTCGCCACGATCCTGGCCGAGCTCGGCATGACGCCTCCGACGCTGGCCGGCGGCGCTGCTGCACGACACGATCGAGGACACCGGCTACACGCTCGACGAGCTCGCGGCCGACTTCGGCGACGAGGTCGCCGACCTCGTCGACGGCGTCACCAAGCTCGACAAGGTCAAGTACGGCCAGGCGGCCGCAGGCCGAGACCGTCCGCAAGATGGTCGTCGCGATGGCCGCGCGACATCCGCGTGCTCGTCATCAAGCTCGCCGACCGCCTGCACAACATGCGCACGCTCGGCGCGCTGCCGGCCGCGAAGCAGGAGCAGAAGGCCCGCGAGACCCTCGAGATCTTCGCGCCGCTCGCGCACCGGCTCGGCATGAACGCGATCAAGTGGGAGCTCGAGGACCTCGCGTTCGCGACGCTCTACCCGAAGATGTTCGACGAGATCGGCCGCCTGGTCGACCAGCGCGCGCCGCAGCGCGAGGAGTACCTCGCGCAGCGTGATCGAGAGGTCGACACCGACCTCGGCGGCACGCGCGCATCAAGGCCGATCGTCACCGGCCGCCCGAAGCACTACTACTCCGTGTACCAGAAGATGATCGTGCGCGGCCGCGACTTCGCCGACATCTACGACCTCGTCGGCGTGCGCGTCCTGGTCGACGCGTGCGCGACTGCTACGCGGTGCTGGGCATCCGTGCACGCGCAGTGGAACCCGGTCCCCGGGCGGTTCAAGGACTACATCGCGATGCCCAAGTTCAACATGTACCAGTCGTTGCACACCACGGTGATCGGGCCGGAGGGCAAGCCGGTCGAGCTGCAGATCCGCACGCACGAGATGCACCGCGCGGCGGAGTACGGCGTCGCGGCGCACTGGAAGTACAAGGAGGAGGCCGTCGGCGGCAAGGTCGGCCCCGACGACATGGCGTGGCTCAAGCAGCTGCTCGACTGGCAGAGCGAGACCGAGGACCCCGACGAGTTCCTCGACTCGCTGCGCTTCGACCTCGGCGAGCCAGGAGATGTTCGTCTTCACCCCGAAGGGCGACGTCATCGCGCTGCCCACCGGCTCGCACGCCGGTCGACTTCGCGTACGCGGTCCACACCGAGGTCGGGCACCGTTGCGTGGGCGCGCAGGTCAACGGCAAGCTCGTGCCGCTCGAGAGTCCACCCTCGACAACGGCGACGTCGTCGAGGTGTTCACGTCCAAGGGCGAGGGCGCCGGCCCGAGGCGCGACTGGCTCACGTTCGTGCAAGCAGCCCGCGGGCCCGCAACAAGATCAAGGCCTGGTTCTCAAAGGAGCGCCGCGAGGAGTGCGATCGACCAGGGCAAGGACGCGATCGTCCGCGCGCTGCGCAAGCAGGGCCTGTCCGCTGCAGCGGCTCGTGACCAACGAGACCCTGACGGCGCATCGCCCAGGAGACTCGGCCACGGCGACATCTCGCGCTGTACGCCGCGATCGGCGAGGGCAAGCTCGCGGCCTCGACCGTGGTCAAGCGGCTCGTGCAGGCGCTCGGCGGCGAGGAGGGGGCGGTCGAGGACCTCGCCGAGGTGACCAGCCCCGACCCGCGCAGCCGCCCGCGAAGCAGAGCGTCCGGCGACCCCGGCGTGGTCATGCGCGGCGTCAGCGACGTGTGGGTCAAGCTCGCCCGCTGCTGCACGCCCGGTGCCGGGCGACGACGATCGTCGGCTTCGTCACCCGCGGCCACGGGTGTCTCGGTGCACCGTTCCGACTGCGTGAACGTCGAGGCTCGCTGCAAGTCGAGGAGGGCCGCATCGTCGACGTCGAGTGGGCCCGCGGCGTCGGCCAGCCTGTTCCTGGTCAACATCCAGGTCGAGGCGCTCGACCGCGCGCGCCTGCTCTCGCGACGTCACCCGCGTGCTGTCCGACCAGCACGTGAACATCCTGTCGGCGTCGGTCAGCACGAGCCGCGACCGGATCGCGCTGTGCAGCTTCACCTTCGAGATGGGCGACCCCAAGCACCTGGGCGCACGTGCTGCGGGCCGTGCGAGGCGTCGACGGCGTGTTCGACGTCTACCGCGTCTGAGCGGCGCTGCTGGCAGGATGCGGGACGTGTTCGACACCCACGACCCAGCCTTCCTCGCCGATCCGTACCCCGAGTTCGCCGCGCTGCGTCGCGAGGGGCCGGTGCACTGGCACGACGGCCTCGGCCTGTACGTGGCGGTCTCCGCCGCGGCCTGCAGCGAGGTGCTGCGCGACCGCGGGCTCGGGCGGATCTGGCGCGACCGCGAGCCGGCCGACGAGTTCCCGGCGTTCAACATGCTGCACCGCACGTCGATCCTGGAGAACGAGCCGCCCACCCACACCCGGCTGCGCCGGCTGGTGGCGGGCGCCTTCGGTCGCGGGCACGTCGAACGGATGCGGCCCTGGATCGGCGGCCTCGCCGACCGCCTGGTCGCCGAGCTCGATCGAGCGCATCGCCGCCGACGGCCGGGCCGACCTGCTCGCCGTCGTCGCCGAGCCGCTGCCGGTCGAGGTGATCGCCGAGCTGCTGCAGGTGCCCGCAGGCAGACCGCGGGCTGCTGCGGCCCTGGTCGAACGCGATCGTCAAGATGTACGAGTACGGCCTGCCCCCGGGCCGCAGGCCGAGGCGGAGGCGGCCTCGGCCTCGTTCGTGGCGTACCTGCGCGAGCTGGTGGCCGAGCGCCGGGCGCGCCCGCGCGAGGACGACATGGTCTCCGACCTCGTCGCCGCCGCGGACGGCGGCGACCGGCTGACCGAGGACGAGGTGGTCGGCACCTGCGTGCTTCTGCTCATGGCCGGTCACGAGGCCACCGTGAACGTCGTCGGCAACGGCATGCGTGCCCTGCTCGGCCACCGGTCGCAGTGGGAGCGAGTGGTCGCTGACGCCGACCTCGTGCCCAGCGCCGTCGAGGAGATGCTTCGCTACGACTCGTCCCTGCAGCTGTTCGAGCGCACGGCCACGAGAGACGTGGAGGTCGCCGGCACCCGCGTGGCTGAGGGGACGAAGGTGGCGGCGCTGCTCGGGGCGGCCAACCGAGATCCGGCCGCGTTCGAGGAGCCCGACGTGTTCGACGTCGGCCGCGCCCCCAACGCGCACCTGGCCTTCGGCGCCGGTATCCACTTCTGCCTCGGCGCCCCGCTGGCCCGGGTCGAGATCCAGTCCGCCGTTGGCTCGTTGCGCGAGGCGTTGCCCGACCTGGTCGCGGCCGGCCCCGCCCCCCGCCGGCCCGAGTTCGTGATCCGAGGGCTCGAGGGGCTGCCCGTCGCTCGGGGCTGACGTCCGGGCCCTGGTCGCGTGGCGCCGTCGCGTGGCGCCGTAGCGTGGGGCAGCGGCCACGGGCACCCGTCGGGAGGCCGGATGGTACGGAATCGCCCGGTCAGGAGACCGGCCGGGCGGTTTCGGTCTGGCGGACGCGCCGATTCGCCTCCTGGCGTGAGGGGGGCCAGGGGTCAGAGGATCGCGCGAGCCAGGTCAGTCGTCGAGATGGCGCTGGGCGGCGTCGAGCAACGCCCGGGTGGTGACGAGCGAGGATTCGGCCCTCTCGGCGGCCTGCTCGTCGCCAGCCGCCTGGGCGGCCGCGAGCTCAGCCTCGAGCTTGGCGACCGAGGCCGCAAACTTCTCTACCGTGGACTCGGCGAACGCCCGGCGGGCCGGGTCGGTGCGGCGCCATTGGTCGGCCTCGGCCATCCGCACGGCGTCCTCGACCTTTCGGAGGCGCTTCTCGATGCGCTCCTTGTCGGCGCGGGGCACCATCCCGGCCTTCTCCCACCGCGCCTGGATCTCGCGCAGCGACGACTTGGCCGCGCCGAGGTCCTTGATGGGCAGCAGCGCCTCCGCCTCGGCGAGCAGCTGCTCCTTGACGACGAGGTGGTCGCGGAAGCCGGCGTCGCGCTGGTCGAGCTCAGAGCTGCGGGCGCCGAAGAACGCATCCTGCGCGACCCGGAAGCGGGCCCACCAGGCGTCCTCGTCCTTGCGGCTGCCGCGCGGAGCGGCCTTCCACTTGGTCATGAGGTCGCGGTAGGCCGCGGCCGTGGCGTTCCAGTCGGTGGACGTGCTGAGCGCCTCGGCCTCGGCGATGAGCGCCTCCTTGGCCACCTTCGCGACCGAGCGCTCCTGGTCCAGGGCGGCGAAGTGTGCTCGACGGCGCTTGTCGAAGGCCGAGCGCGCCGTCGAGAAGCGCTTCCACAGGGCCTGCTCGGTGCTCCGGTCGCCGTGCGGCAGGGTCTTCCATCGCTCGAGCAGGTCGCGGAAGGCGTCGCCCGTGGACTTCCACGAGGTCGAGTCGGCCAGCGCCTCGGCCTCGGTGACGATCGCCTCGCGCGCGGCCGCGGCCTCGGCCCGCGCTGCCGAGCGGGCCTCGGCCCGGGCGGAGCGCTGGTCGGTGACGAGGGCCTCGACCCGGTCGCAGCGCACACCCAGGGCGGTGAGATCGCCGAGCACGTGGGGCTCGGCGATCTGGCCGCGGATTCGTTCGAGCGACGCCGCCACGGCGTCGGGGTCGGCACGACCGTCGAGCAGGCGCCGCTCGGCGAGCTCAAGCTCGACGACGAGGTCGTCGTACTTGCGCGCGTAGAAGGCCAGCCCGTCGGCGGGGTCGCCGGCAGCCCACTGGCCGATGAGGGCCTCGCCGTCGCCGGTGCGCACGTACACGGAGCCGTCGGTGTCGATGCGGCCGTACGTGCTGCTCTCGCTCATGGGGTCCCTCGCGTGGTGTCGATGGTCGACGACGGTGGTGCGTGCGCGTGCGTCGCAGTCTATTGCGGCAGCGTCGTCTTCCCCGTGACGATCGAGAAGGGCTGGGCTGGTGGGCCGTCCGTCGCGCCACCGGTGACGCCCTTGGCGGCGACCCGCTGCACGATGTCCAGACCCTTGGTGAGGGTGCCCCAGATCGTGTAGCTCGGCGGCAGCGTCGTGTCCTGGTAGACGATGAAGAACTGGCTACCATTCGTATTCGGACCAGAATTCGCCATCGCGACCGTGCCCTGCGGGTAGTTGTTCTTCCCGGCCTTCGGCAGGTTTTCGTCCTTGATCGAGTAGCCGGGACCGCCTGAACCCGAGGCCGTCGGGTCACCGCACTGGAGCACGTAGATGCCAGACGTGGTGAGGCGGTGGCACGAGGTGTCGTTGAAGTAGCCCTGCTGGGTGAGGAACGCCATCGAGTTTGACGTCACCGGGGCCGCCGCCGTGTCCATGGTGATGACGAGGTCGCCGCAGTTGGTACGGAACCCGAGCGACGCCTTCTGCCCGGCGGTGAGCACGGGCGCCGGCGCCTGCTTCCAGGTGAGGTCGTTCGAGCGCGTGGGGGGCGGCGCCGTGCAGCCCTTGGCCATGCCCGCGGTGGAGGTGGCCGACGGGGTCGGTGTCGTCGGGCCCGCCACGGGCTGGCTCGACGGCGCGGGACGGAGGAACCAGAACAGGCCCGCCGCCACGACGGCGACGCCCGCCACTGCCCCGATGATGGTGTTGCGGCGCCGGCGCTTGGCCGCCTCGGCAGCCCGCCGGGCCTGCTGGCGCTCGTACTTCGCCCGCGCTAGCTCGCGCTCGCGCTCCTTGCCCGCCACGTGGTGCCTCCCTGAGGACCTGCCCAGGCCGACGATGCGTCGGCGCCAGCCGAGTGTAGGCAGTGCAGGCGCGACCGCGGGGTGCCGCCCCGGACCTGTCGGGTCACGAAGCGGTTTCGGCCCGCCGGGGTGCAGCGGATACCCTCGTGCGGGTCCCCGCCAGCGGGGACCGGCCCGCTGCTCGGGCCGACCCGCGCCAGGAGAGGTGCTTGCGTGCTCATCGCCGGCTTTCCCGCGGGTCCGTGGGGCACGAACTGCTTCCTGGTAGCCACCGGCCCGGGGGCTGAGTGCGTGATCATCGACCCAGGCAAGGACGCCTCCCCAGGCATCGCCGACAGCGTTCGCGAGCACGGGCTCAAGCCGGTGGCGGTGGTCCTCACCCACGGCCACATCGACCACATGTGGTCGGTGGTCCCGGTGGCCGAGGGGTACGGCGTCCCTGCCTGGATCCACCCGGGCGACCGCACCATGCTGGCCGACCCCGTGTCGGGCATCTCCGCAGATGCCCGGGCCGCGCTTGCCGGTATGACGGGCGGCCTGCTGGAGTTCCGCGAGCCCGACGACGTCCGCGAGCTCGTCAACGGAAGCACCCTGGAGCTCGCCGGGCTCACCCTGCTGGTCGACCACGCCCCGGGCCACACGCAGGGTTCCGTGGCGTTCCGGCTCCCGGCGGCCGGCGACCTGCCGCAGGTGATGCTCAGCGGCGACCTCCTCTTCGCCGGCTCGATCGGGCGCACCGACCTTCCCGGCGGCGACCACGCGGCCATGCTGCGCTCCTTGGCCCGCGTCGTGCTGCCTCTCGACGACGACACCGTGGTGCTCCCCGGGCACGGCGAGCAGACCACGATCGGCCGCGAGCGCGTCACCAATCCCTTCCTGCAGGATCTGCCCGACGGCTCCGTCGGGCCCGAGCCCGTGACCAGGGGGCTGTGAGATGGCCAGGCCGACGCCGCTGTCAGGGTTTCCCGAGTGGCTCCCGCCCGAGCGCATGGTCGAGCAGCAGATCGTCGACCGTCTGCGCGGCACGTTCGAGTCGTGGGGATATCGCCCCGATCGAGACCCGTGCGGTCGAGCCACTCGAGCAGATGCTGCGCAAGGGCGAGATCGACAAGGAGGTGTACGTCCTGCGCCGGCTGCACGCCGACGAGGATGACGAGGGTGCAGGCCTCGGCCTGCACTTCGACCTGACCGTGCCCCTGGCGCGCTACGTGCTCGAGCACGGGGGGCACCTCCACTTCCCGTTCAAGCGGTACCAGATCCAGAAGGTGTGGCGCGGCGAGCGCCCGCAGGAGGGCCGCTACCGCGAGTTCCTCCAGGCCGACATCGACGTCATCGACGTCGACTCGCTCGCGTTCCACTATGAGGTCGAGGTCGCCGCCGTGATGAGCGAGGCCTTCGCCGGCCTGCCGCTACCCCCGCTGCGCATGCAGGTGAACAACCGTCGCCTGATCGAGGGCTTCTACCGAGGCCTCGGCGTCGAGGACGTGGCGGCGGTGATGCGGGTCGTCGACAAGCTCGACAAGCTTCCTGAGCCCGTGATCCGCGAGCTGCTCGCGTCCGAGGCCGGGCTGACGGGGCGCGCGGCCGACCTCGTGCTCGCGTTCGCGTCGATCAGCTCCGACGACGCCTCGTTCGCCGACGACGTGCGGGCCCTCGGCGTCGTGGATCCCCTGCTCGACCAGGGGCTCGAAGAGCTCGTCAACGTCGTCGAGGGAACCGCACCCCTTCGGAGCGACCGGTTCTCGGTGGTAGCCGACCTGCGGATCGCCCGCGGTCTGGACTACTACACCGGCACGGTGTACGAGACCCGGATGGACGGGTTCGCCGCGCTCGGTTCGGTCTGCTCGGGCGGGCGCTATGACTCGCTGGCGAGCGACGGCGCCACGACCTACCCGGGCGTGGGCATCTCCTTCGGCATCACCCGCACGCTCGCGCCGCTGTTCTCCCGAGGGCTGATCGGCGTCACCAGGTCCGTGCCCAGCGCGGTGGTCGTGGCCGTGGCCGACGAAGACCACCGCGCCGCCTCCGACGCCGCCGCCCGCGACCTGCGCGCACGCGGCATCCCGGTGGAGGTATCGCCCTCGGCGGCCAAGTTCGGCAAGCAGATTCGCTACGCCGACCGCCGCGGCATCCCCTTCGTGTGGTTCGTGGGCGCCGAGGGCGACCACTCGGTCAAGGACATCCGTTCCGGGGACCAGGTGCCGGCCGATCCGGCCCGCTGGGTCCCGCCCGCCGACGACCTGCGGCCGCGGCTCGAAGTCGTCGCCCAGGCGCCTGACAAGGAGAACACCCCGTGATCCGCACCCATGACGCCGGCACCCTGAGGGCCACCGACGTCGGCACCACCGTGACGCTCGCGGGCTGGGTAGCCCGCCGCCGCGACCACGGCGGCGTGGCGTTCCTCGACCTGCGCGACGCGTCCGGCGTGGCGCAGGTGGTCGTGCGCGACGCGGAGGTGGCCCATGCGCTTCGGCACGAGTACTGCCTGCGAGTCGTCGGCACCGTGTCGGCGCGGCCAGCCGGTAACGAGAACGCCGACCTGCCCACCGGCGAGGTCGAGGTCGTCGGCGGACGAGGTGGAGGTGCTGAGCCGAGTCTGCGCCGCTGCCGTTCCCGATCGACGAGCACGTCGAGGTCGGCGAGGAGGCGCGGCTGCGGTACCGGTACCTCGACCTGCGTCGTCCCGCGGTCCGGTCGCGCGCTCCGGCTGCGCAGCCAGGTCAACCGCACCGCCCGCGACGTGCTCTACGAGCGCGACTTCGTCGAGATCGAGACGCCCACGCTGACCCGCTCGACACCAGAGGGTGCCCGCGACTTCCTCGTCCCGGTCCGGCTGCAGCCGGGGACCTGGTACGCGCTGCCTCAGTCGCCGCAGCTGTTCAAGCAGCTGCTGATGGTCGCCGGCATGGAGCGCTACTTCCAGATCGCGCGCTGCTACCGCGACGAGGACTTCCGCGCCGACCGGCAGCCAGAGTTCACCCAGCTCGACATCGAGATGTCCTTCGTCGACCAGGACGACGTCATCGAGCGTCGGCGAGACGGTGATCGCGCGAGGTGTGGACGCTCGTCGGCCACGAGATCGAGCTGCCGATCCCGCGGATGACCTACGCCGACTCGATGGCGCGGTACGGCTCCGACAAGCCCGACCTGCGCTACGGGCGGAGCTGGTCGAGCTGCACCGAGTACTTCGCGGGCACGCCGTTCCGGGTGTTCCAGGCGCCGGGTACGTGGGCGCGGTCGTGAGCCCGGTGGTGCCGCGCAGCCGCGCAAGCAGCTCGACGGCTGGCAGGAGTGGGCCAAGCAGCGTGGTGCGAAGGGCCTGGCGTACGTGCTGCGGACGCCGAGACGGCGAGGCTCGCGGCCCGGTGGCCAAGAACCTGTCCGAGACGCACCGGCGCGGGCTGGCCGACACGGTCGGTGCCAAGCCCGGCGACGCGTGTTCTTCGCCGCCGCGGCCCGAGCGCGCGCCGAACTGCTCGGCGCGGCCCGGGTCGAGATCGGCAAGCGGGCGGGGCTGATCGACCCGTATGCGTGGTCGTTCGGCTGGATCGTCGACGCCCCGATGTTCGAGCCGTCGACGACGGCCGCAGACCGGCACGTCGCCGTCGGCTCGGGCTGGACCGCGGTACACCACCCGTTCACCTCGCCCAACGCGCAGTGGATCGACCGGTTCGAGGACGACCCGAGCGGGCGCTGGCCTTCGCGTACGACATCGTGTGCAACGGCAACGAGATCGGCGGTGGCTCGATCCGTATCCACCGTCGCGACGTGCAGCGCAAGGTGTTCGCGACGATGGGGCATCCGCGACCGGGAGGCCGGTACAAGTTCGGCTTCCTGCTCGACGCGTTCAAGTACGGCCCGCCGCCGCACGGCGGCATCGCGCTGGGTTGGGACCGAATCTGCACGCTGCTGGCCGGCGCGGACTCGATCCGCGAGGTCATCGCGTTCCCGAAGACGCGCGGCGGGTACGACCCGCTGACCGCGGCGCCGGCGCCGATCACGCCTGGACAGCGCGCCGAGGCCGGCGTCGACGCCGTGCTACCGCCGCCTACGCCCGCCCAGCCGGCTGGGGCCGGGACGACGGACAGCCAGCGGGCCTAGGGTCGACGTCGTGGCGACGGACACCCCGCTCGAGGACGAGCCGGTTCCGGCGCCACCGCGCACGAAGGCGCAACGGCTGGCGGCGGTGGCGAGCCGTATGCCGGCGACGCTGGCCATCGTCGGGGCCATGCTCGTGCTGGGCCTGGCGTTCGGCACCCTGTGGCGCGCGATCGACGGCACGGCCCTCTTCGGCCAGGTGGCCTACGGCGTCCCGGCCCTCGAGGCCGGACGCTGGTACACCGTGGGGACCGGCGCGTTCTTCGCCCTCGTCCCGCTGCAGTACCTTGCGGTCGCCGGGGGCTTCCTCGTGCTGGCCGGATTCGCCGAGCTGCGGCTGGGCACGGCCCGCATGCTCGCGGCCGTCGTCGTCGGACAGGTGGTCGCCGTCCTGGGCGCGGCGGCCTTCTTCGCCCTGGCCCGCGGCCACGGCTGGCCGTGGGCGGACGTCACCGCTTCCGTGCTCGACGTCGGCTTCAGCGCCGGGGCACTCGCAGGGGCGGCCGCGGCGAGCGCGACCCTGCGAGCGCCCTGGCGCGGGCGGCTTCGGTTCCTGATGCTCGCGTACTGCGCGGTCAACCTGCTGTACGTCGGGGCCCTGTGGGACGTCGAGCACGTCATCGCCGTGGGCCTCGGTCTCGCCGCGGGCCCTGCGCTCGCCGGCCGGTCGTACGTGCGACCCGCGCGCCGGCTCGGACGCAGGGAGTGGCGGCTGCTGGCCGCGGGGTGGACCTTCTTCGTCGCCGCCGGGTCTGTGCTCATCTCGTTCCTCCCTGGGGACGGCCCGCTCGCCGACCCGGCTGCGGACGTAGGCCCCGAGGCCGCGGGGTGGGTCGGGCTCGTAGGCGTCGCGGTGCTGGTCCTCCTGGCCGACGGGCTGCGGCGCGGACGCCGGGTGGCCTGGCGCTGGGTGGTCACGATCGCGACCTTCGTCGTCCTCGGCGCGGTGGCGCCGCCGTACCCGGCGCAGAGCATCTACGACGGCCTGCTCATGGGCGGGCTTCTCGTGGTCCTGCTGCTCGGCAGGTTCCGCGCGCACGCCTTCGCGGTGCGCGGGGAGCGGGGCGAGGGGTGGCGGGTGGTAGCGGTGCTCGGCGCCGTGTTCGCGGCCCTGTGCGTGTACGCGTGGCTCGGCTTCAGCCTGATCGCGGGATTCGCCCCTCCGGTGACGTTCGCGACGGCCACCTCGGAGCTGCTGTCCCGCGTCCTGCTGAGCACATCGGGCGACGTCGAGCCGACTTCCCCGGTGGCACACGCCTTCCTGCTGTCGCTGACCGTGCTCTGGTGGGTGGCCTTCGTCGGTGCTCTCGTCCTCGTGCTGTGGAACAACCGGCGGCCGCCGGCTAGCGACCACGACGAGGTGGCCGCGCTGCTGCGGAAGCACGGCGGCGGCGACCTGTCGTGGATGGCCACCTGGCCTGAGAACTCGCACTGGTTCGCCGACGACCGGGAGGCCGCTGTCGCATTCCGGGTGCACGCGGGCGTGGCCGTGGGCCTGGCGGACCCCGTGTGCGACCCCGAGCGCCTCGCCGACACCCTGCGGGGCTTCTCCGCGTACGCCGAGGCCGAGGGTCTGTTGCCGTGCCTCTTCTCCGCCACGGAGCACACGGCCGACGCAGCTGCTGCCGCCCTGGGCTGGACCCGGCTGCAGGTCGCCGAGGAGGCGGTGGTGCCCCTGCCCGTCCTGGAGTTCAAGGGCAAGGCCTGGCAGGACGTGCGTACCTCGCTGAACCGCGCGGCGAAGGAGGGGGTCAGGTTCGAGCTCGGGCGGCTGGATGCACAGCCCTTCGGGGTCGTGATGCAGGCGCGGGACATCAGCGAGGAGTGGGTGGGCGACAAGGGACTCCCCGAGATGGGCTTCACCCTCGGCGGCATCGACGAAGCGCTGGACCCCGAGGTGCTGGTCGGGCTGGCCATCGACGGCGAGGGCGTGGTCCAGGGCATCACGTCCTGGCTCCCCGTCTACGGTCCCGGCGGCACCCCGCGCGGCTGGACGCTGGACGTCATGCGCCGCCGCGATGGCGGGTTCCGGCCGGTCGTGGAGTTCATGATCGCTTCGGCGGCTCTCGCCTTCAAGGAGCGGGGCGCCGAGTTCCTGTCCCTGTCGGGTGCGCCGCTGGCCCGGGCCGACGGGCAGGAAGAGGGTCCCCTCGACCGCCTGCTGGATGCGCTCGGGGAGGCGCTCGAGCCGTACTACGGGTTCCGATCGCTGCACGCCTTCAAGGCCAAGTTCCAGCCCGAGCACCGGCCGATGTTCCTGCTGGTCCCGGACGACGCGGCATTACCTCGGGTGGGCGTCGCGATCGGACGCGCGTACCTGCCGGACGCGGGGATCACCGATCTCGCGGCGATGGCGAGACACCCCGGATGACCGCGCCGTCCGGCGCCTCCGTCGAGCAGGTGGCGGCATCGGCCGAGCGCATCCGGTCGGCTCTGGCTGGGGTCGGCGACCCGACCAGGGCCCCCGGCGCGCAGGCGTACATGAAGACCGACGAGCCGTTCCTGGGGGTGCGGCTGCCCGACGTGCGCCGGGCGGTGGCCGCCGAGCTCCGCGCGCACCCGCTCGGGGGTCGGGCAGCGTGGGACGCGCTCGTCCGTGAGCTCTACGACCGGGCCGAGTACCGCGAGCACCGGTACGCCGCCCTCGCCGTGCTGCGGCACCGCAGCGGCGCCGCATACCGCGACGCCGCCTGCGTGCCGCTCGTGCGCCACCTGGTCGTCCACGGCGCGTGGTGGGACCTCGTCGACGACGCCGCGCACGCGCTCGCCGATGCTCTCGACGCCGGCGCCGACGACGTGGCGCCTCGGCTGCGCGCCTGGGCCGTCGACGACGACCTCTGGGTGCGGCGCGCCGCGGTGATCAGCCAGCTCCAGCGGCGCGAGCGCACCGACCGCGCCCTGCTCGAGCACTGCCTCGACGCGCAGCTCGGCCGCACGGAGTTCTGGCTGCGCAAGGCGTGCGGGTGGGCCCTGCGCGCCCTGTCGTACACCGATCCGGGCTGGGTGCGGGCCTACGTCGCCGCGCACAGCGCCGAGCTGTCCGGCCTCACCCGTCGCGAGGCGCTGCGAGCGATCGATCGCAGCGGCTCGTGACGCCTTCGCTGGTCACCGGCCGGTCAGGCAGAACACCCGGCTGGTCGCGCCGAGGGCGGCGCTCGTCGACATCACCTGGGTGCGGTAGCGCCATGTGCCACTCGGGGGGTAGGCGTATACCCGGTAAGCGCCCGTCGAGGGCCACAGCGTGGCCGATCCCACCCGGTGCCACCGGCCGGCGTAGTAGCGCTGCAGCGTCACGGCCGCCAACGGGTTGGCCCGCCCGGTGATCTTCAACGGGCGGCCGACCCGCACGCCCGACGTGGCCGGGACGGCGGTGATCGTTGCCCGGAGGAAGCGCGTGGTCGACGCGGTCCATGCGATCGCGTTGATACCTCGGGCGTCCACGCCGTAGAAGGCGCACCACCTCGGAACCACGAGTCGGCTCGCCAGCCCCCACGTGCCTGCCGCCGACGTGTACCGGTATCCGATGCGTTGGAAGTCCCACGGTGAGCACTCGCCAGTTCCGATGACGAGACCCGCGTGGTACACGGGTCGGTGACTCGTCGAGAGCCTCATCGCGCCGGTGACCGCGTACGCAGCGCCGACCGGGACCGGGGTGCTCGGGACCCGGATGGTGAGCGTCGGGCGATCCGTGCTGCGGATGTTCACGTTCGCCGAGGCGGTGACCTCCGGCGGCAGCCCCACGAAGCTCGACTCGCCCGACCAGGGGGTTGAACCGTCGTCGACCGCGACCAGATCGCCCGCCGTGATCTGCGTGCCCCGCCAAATTCCGGCGCTCACGCCGCTGAGCGTCGTCATGCCCCACCACACGCCATCGGCCGCGTCGCCGCTCTGAAGCCGCAACTCGATGATCCGGTACGGCACCGACTGCGGCAGGGCGAACGGCGCGCCGCTGCTGGTGAACGACTCCAGCACCAGGCACGGACAGTGAAGACCGCTCGCGAGCCGGGAGAATCCCCCCAGCGGGACGACGCCATCGGGATCGACCAGGTGCACCTGGACCACGAGCGGCGTGGTTTCGAACCCCGAGAGCCTGGTCGGTCCAGAGGCCATGTGGAGCTCGACCACGCGCGTCCCGGTCGAGGCGGCGGCCGAAGGGAGCACGGGCGGGGCCCACACGCTCGCCCCGAGGAGTCCGCACACGCCGATCAAGACCAGAGCAAGTCGTCGTCCGTGCGCGCCCATCGTGCACCCCCGTTCGGCGCGGGCCGCCGGGCCGGCGTGCCCACGGATGCCACGCTACGCCGGCCCGCGGACCCGCGGAAGGTCAGCGCCCGGTGATGGTGAAGCTGCGCCCCACGACGCCGAGGTGTACTGACGGTCACAGCGGCAGTGGCCGCGACACGGTGATGCTGGTCAGCCCGGTCGCGTAGCCGAGGTGCTCGTTGAGGCGCAGCATCGGGATGTTGCCCGCCTGGGTCCAGGTGTAGAGCTCGGTCAGGCCGTGCTGGGCTGCCCAGTGGAGCGTCCGGCGCTTCAGGTGGGAGGCGATGCCGCGCCCGCGCCAGTCCCGACGGACGGCGGTCAGCGCGTTCTCGCCGCGTTCGGGCCGGTCGGGATCGCGATCCAGCCCGGCGCAGCCGATCACCTGGCCGCCGTGCAGGGCGAGGAACATCGGATCCCCGGCCCATGACGCGGTCCACTGCTCGGCGCTGATCTGGAGGGGCCGGAACAGCGCGAAGTCGGCCAGCACCTCGCGACCGAACCTGTCGAAGCAAGCCGCCCAGAGCTCCGGCTGCTCGTCGAGCGCGATCACCGTGACGCCATCGGGGGGTGCTGCCGGGGACGGCTCTTCGCCGAGGGCGCGCACCTGTTCGATCTGGCGGTCGACCTCCGCAAAGCCGAAGTGGTCGGCGAACCCGAGGAACTCGGGGTCGTCGACCATGGACCGAACGTCGGGGAGCCCGAGGGTCCAGACGTGCTCGGCGAGGCGTCGAAGAAGTACCGACCCCACGCCGCGGCGCCGGTGTTCCGGCAGCACGCGAGGCGCGACGAAGCCGCCACCGGCCGAGTCCGACCGGTCCGCGACTCCGGACCCGACCACGATGCCGTCGCTGACGGCGAGGAGCAGCAGGCGTTGTGGCGAGTCCTGCGAGCGAAGCTCCGCCACGGTGTCGCACCGCTCTGCCGGCACCACCGCCATCCGGACCTGGCGCCAGGCGTCGTAGTCGTCGTCGGTGATGCACCGGAGGACCTTCATGGACCGAAACTACGAGGCACGGGCGCGATCGCGCACCATGGCGATGCTTGCTGTCGCCGAGATGTGGGTCACCTCCACGTGAGGGTCACCGCCCGGTGAGCGTGAAGGTGCTCCCGATGGTGCCCGCGAAGCCGATCCCGCCCGGAACCCGCACGCGGTAGCGCCAGGTGCCGTGCCCTGGCCGCGTCGTCATGCGATATCCACCAGCGGCGTCGGATCCCCCCGCGGCTACCTGCGTCCAGCGGCCTGACTGGTAGCGCTGCAGGGCCACCAGCACCGACGTGGGCGCCGTACGACCCGTGACGACGACCGTCGAGCCGGCCCGTACAGACGTGGCGGAGGCGTGCGAGGTGACGGTGGCCCGGACGAAGACCTTGGTCACCGCCTTGAACCCGATCGGCGTCCCCACCGCGTCGGTGCCCCACAGCGCGCACCAGTCGCGGTCGACGACGGAGCTCCGGACGGCGAAGGTGCCGGCCACGCCGGTACGGGCGGATCGGACGGTGAGGTAGTCGAAGGGGGAGCAGAGGTTCGCCACGAGGATCCGAAGGCCTGGCACCGCTCGCCTGCTCACGAGCAGGACGACCTTGCCGCGGACGGTGAACGTGGAGCCTGCCGGCACGCCGAGCACCGGCAGCTGGAGCGACACGATCGGCCAGTCGCGCCCGCGCAGGTTCACGGACGTGGTCCTGACGAGGGCGGCGGGTAGATCGACGAAGGAGTCGGCGAACGGGTTGTCGGGTGCCACCAGGTCGCCCGCTGTGATGGAGACGGGACGCCAGATGCCTGCGTCGATGGCGCCGAGCCGCGTCGTGCCCGCCCAGACGCCGTCGCGGTCGGTACCCGAGACGCGCCTCAGAAGCAGGAGCCGACCCCCGACCGCCTGCGTCGAGGCGCGGTAGAAGGCACCGCCCGACGTGAAGCTCTCGATCATCAGGCAAGGCCCGGGACCCCAGCCCTTGTCGAAGGCGCCGCAGCCCGTGGGCGGGAGGCCGTCGGGGTCGACCAGGTGCACGCGGACGGTCAGCGTCGTGGTCTGGGCGCCGACGAGCGTCGTGCTTCCGGCCGTCATCGTGATGCCGGCCACCCTCGTGATCGTGTTCGCGGCGGCAGCGCCGGGCGCGGCCCAGGGGAGCATCGCCGCGGCGACGCCGAGGCAGGCCAGCAAGACCACTGAACGAGATCGTGTGCGCATGACGTAGCTCTCAGCTCGCGGTGACGACAAGCGTTCGGCTCACGCCTGCCAGGAGCGCGGACGTCGGCCGGGCGGCCACCCGGTACGACCAGCGGCCTCGGGGTGGGGACGTGCGGATGCGGTAGGCGCCGGAGGTGGCGGAGACAGGAGCCACTGCGATCGTCCGCCACCTGGTGCCCACGCGCCTCTGGAGCGAGACCGGGAGGGTCGTGTTCCACCCCAGGGCGCCGCTGATCACGATGGACCGACCGCGCGGGACGGCCGTGGAGGATGCCCGTGCCGAGACGACCTGGCGCACGTTCGGTCCCTGCGCGAACTTGCTCTGCACGGCGTTGCGGACCGCGTCCACCCCGAAGGAGGCGTACCAGCCGGTCGCTGCGGCCGTGCCCCTGTACGCGAAGGACCCCGCGGCTCCGGTGTGCACCCGGTGGCACCACGCGGGGAAGGAGAAGATCGGCCGTTCCTCGAGGCACAGGACGACGACCGCTCCGACGACGGGCCGGCCGGTGCGGCTGGTGACGACACGGCCGCGGATCGTGAAGGGCGTACCGAGCGGGGTCGGGGCGGGAAGCGCGAGGGACACGATCGGCCAGTCGGAGCCACGAAGGTTCACCGCCACGCCTGCACGGAGGGACGGGTCGACAGGTACGAACGAATCCATCCAGGGCCCGTAGTCGGCTCGGAGGTCACCGGCGGTGATGGCCGCCGGCCGCCAGAAACCGGCGTCGGCGGCACCCACCAGCGTCGTCCCCTGCCAGGTGCCGTCAGCCAGCGTTCCAGCGACCAGGGCGAGCCGCACGATCCGGAACCCGTTCGCCTGTGTCGTCGCGCGCCAGTACTGCCCGGCGCTGTCCGTGACGGCGACCAGGAGGCACGGGCCACCACCGATGAGCATGTCGCCGTACGCGCACGTCGTGGGCGCGATGCCGTCTGGGTCCACGAGGTGAACCCGCGCCCTCAGCGTGGTGAGCTGCCCGCCGACGAGCGACGGGTCGCCGACGGACAGCGTGATGCCCGCGACCCGGGTGGGCGTCGTGGCCGCGGCCGGCACGGTCGGGCCCGCGGTCGCGAGCGCGAGGGCGGCGGCCAGCACGAGGGCTGGTCCTGAGGTGGGGATCATCTGCCCTCCCAAGTAGCTTCGGGTCCGTCAGGCCTAGTGCGCGGTGATAAGAAGCGTACGGCTAACGCCGGGCAGAAGGTCTTCGGTGCGTTGCGCGATCGCTCGGTATCGGGATGTGCCCTTGGGCGGGACGACGCGGAACCGGGAGGCCCCCGTCTCCGAGTCGGTCGTGGCGACGCTGCGCCATGACCGACCGACGAGGCGCTGGAGGGTGACGGGCACCCACGTGTTCGGGCGGAGCGCCACGGAGATCACGATCGAGCGCCCGGCGCGCACGACCGTCGAGGACGCCCGCGCGATCGCGAGCTGCCGCACGACCGGGCCCTTGGCGAACGTGACCTGCACCGGCATGCGCACCGCCCCGGTGCCGAAGCAGGCCATCCAGCCGGTCGCGGCCCACGTGCTGGTGAAGGCCCAGGTGCCCGCCGCCGTGGTACGCACCACGGGTGCTCCCTCCAGCGTGCGCAGCGGCAGGTCCCTGCCGGGGACGCCTGGGTGGTGGCGCGGAACGGGCGGCCGTCGCTCGTGGTGCTCACCACCTCGACACAGGGCTGGGGGTGAGAACCATGTCGTTCTCGCCTCAGAGCGCGGAACGTACCCCGTCCGGGTCGAAGAGGTGGACTCTGACGGTGAGCGTGGTCAGTTGGCCCCCGACCAGGGTGGCGTCCTTGATGGCCATGGTGATGCCGAGGACTTTCGTGACCGTTTCTGCCCGGGCGGGGGCCACGCCCACCCCTGGGATCAGGGCCGCCGAGAGCGCTGCGCACCCGAGCAGGACGACGTCACGACGACGCACCCTCATCACGACCCCCGCCGCAGCCGGACCGCCCGGCGGGCCGGTCCCCTCCTTCCACGGTACGCGCCCTACCAGGCGCCCGGAAGGGTTCCCGACGTCGTGTCAGGCCTTCGGCTGCGTTGTCAGGCCGTGCCGGCACCGTCAGCGGGGGCCTCGTACGGCCCGGCGTCGGGCGGGGGCTCGTGGCCGGGCAGGTAGCCGCTGGAGAACTCGGCCTCCTGCACGAACCCGAGGCCGCGGTACACCTTCCTGGCGGCTTCGTTGTCCGCGTACATCCCGAGCGACACCACCGGGGCGCCCTCGTCCAGGGCGGTCCGGGTGAGCCACGCGCACAGGTCGCCGGCAAGGCCCAGGCCGCGGTGGTCCGGGCGGGTGACGACGCTCGCGAGGTGGGGCACCCCGGGCTGGTGCTCGGTGTGGCAGGCGCAGGCCACGAGGTCGTCCGCGACGACGATGCCGACCCACCGACGGATCTTGGGGTCGCCAGGCTCGGCGGAGGCGCTCGCGGAGTGCCTCAGCAGCGCAGGGATGCGGGGATCGGCGGGGTCCAGGAGCACGACGGCAGCCTCCCCGGCCCGCCGTGCGGGGGCCTGCTCGGTCCACCACCAGGACCACCGCTCGGGGGCGGGGGAGCGCAGGGGCGGCGCGAGCCGGGCCTCGGCCTGCGTGGGCACGGTGATGCCGTGGATGTCGAGCCCCTCGGCGCCGACCGCGCCGATGAGCTCCGCGGCTGCCGATGCCGCGGGGCCCGCGTCGTCCCCGACAGCGGTGAGCCAGCGCACGCCGCGGAACGGGTGAGTGGAGGTCCAGGCGACGGCCCTCCCGCGCACGAGCGTGCGCTCGACCCGTCGAGGTGACACGTCGTACCGGAGGAACCGATCGTCCGGGCGCGCGGCGACGAGGTCGTCGTAGGGCATCTGGTTCATCACGGGAAGCCTGCCACGGGTCCGTCGTCAGACCGAAACCGCACCCACCGTGCGCCCACGCGATAGCGTGCGCCGACTGCGCACGGGGGCGGACGAGGGGACAGGCCATGGCCAGGTTCGGCCGCGTGCTGGGGACGGTCGGCGCCGCCGGGGTGATCGCTGTGGGGGGACTCGGGCCCGCGGGGGCGACGACCTCCCGGCCGACGGGTTCGACAGCGCAGTCGGTGCGCTCCGCCGCCGCCACGGCCCTCGCCGGACTGCCGGCCAGAGCCGTGGCCATGCGCGTCGGCGGCGAGCTGTCGATGAGCCTGTCTGTGCGCCCGGCAGCCGTGCGCACGCTCAGGCTGCAGTACCGCCTCGGCTCGAGAGGTCGGATCGTCACCGGCAGCCCAGTCCGGACCACCGCGGCAGGCGTGGGAAGGCTCCGATTCGTACCGCCTCGGGCTGGGGCGTGGCGCATCAGGGTCGTCGTCGCTCCGGGTGCCGGCGCCAAGGCGGCGCTCAGCACGTGGCGCGTGGTGAACGCCACCGGCCGAGCGGGCGCCACGGCCGTGACGACGCCCGCGGCGCTGCCGGCCACGGTGCCCGCTGGTGCGCTCCTGGGTCTGACCGCGTCCGTGAAGCCGTCGCGTCCGCGGGCGGCCGAGCTGTGGGTTCAGGCCGCCGGGCGGGCGGCGTACACGCTGGTCGCGACGACCTCGTCGACGTCGAAGGGGTCGCTCTCCTTCCGGCCGCGCCCGGGCGCCGTCGGGCTCTGGCGCTTCAAGGTGTACGTCCGGCCGTCGCTGACGCTGCGCGGGGCGTGGTCGGGGGTGCGCGCGGTCGTCGTGTCGACCCCGCCGGACGTGCATGCGCCCGGACCGGTCACGTCGCTGGCCGCGAACACCGACGAGGGCCCGACCGGTCTCCTGCTCGCGTGGCACAACCCGTCAGACGTCGACCTAGCCGAGGTGATCGTGCGCCGCGCCCCGGGCAGCGTGCCGCCCCCCACGGCCGCAGACGGCGAGCCGATCGTCCTCACGTCGCCGCTGGCCCAGGCCGCCCACGACACGGGCCTGACGCCGGGGACGGCCTACTCGTACTCCGTCTTCACCAAGGACGCCGTCGGCAACGTCAGCGGCACGCCGACGACGCTCGCCGTGACGACGATGGCGGCCGCGCTGTCGTGGCAGCCGGCGCTCACGGCGATCCCGCACCACGGATCCTTCTCGTCGGTGTCGTGCCCCACGACGACCTTCTGCCTCGGGGTGGACCAGAACGGCCACGCCCTCAGCTACGACGGGATCGCGTGGAGCGTGCCGCACCAGGTCTCGACCAGCCACTTCCCCGCGTCGGTCTCGTGCCCGTCCGCGACGTTCTGCGTCGTGGTGAACTGGGCCCGCGAGGCCTTCGTCTACCGGGTCTCCGGCGGCGTCGGCACCTGGTCCGGCCCCACCTCGCCGATCGGGTCGAGCACCGTGAGTGCGGTGTCGTGCGCCCCCGGCACGACGTTCTGCATGGCCGTCGACTTCTCCGGACGGGCGACGACGTCGTCCGACGGGGTCACCTGGACGGCGCCGGCGATCACGAACGCGGTCGCCGCTACGACCGTCTCGTGCGCCACGTCCACCTTCTGCGCGGTGGCCGACAGCACCGGCGGGGTCGCCACGTGGAACGGCTCGGCGTGGACGCCTCGGACGGCCCTCGGGAACACCCACAGCTTCAGCGGAGTGTCGTGCCCGTCCACCGCCCTGTGCGTCGCGGTCGACACCGTGGGGGCGAGCTCGACGTACAGCGGCGCGACGTGGAGCGCCCCCGCGACCATCGACGCCAACCACTTCTTCGCCGGCGTCTCCTGCGCCTCCGACACGTTCTGCATGGCGGCCGACTCCACCCGCGTGCTCACCTTCAACGGCAGCACGTGGTCGGCGCCGACGACGGTGTACCCGAACGCCACGCTGAACGCCGTCTCCTGCGCCACCGCCTCGGCGTGCGTCGTCGTCGACCGTTCGTCCTTCGGGTGGTTCTTCCGGTGGAACGGAGCGACGTGGACGACGGCAGTGGAGTCGGCCGCGGTCGACGTCGACAACCAGACCACCCGCGTGTCGTGCGGGACGACCACGTTCTGCGCCGCCATCGACGAGGGCGGCGAGGTGGCCACGTTCGACGGCACCTCCTGGTCGGCACCGGAGCCTCTGTCGGCCCCGTTCGGGCTCAAGGCCGTGGACTGCGTCTCGTCCACGTTCTGCGTCGTCGGGGACTACACCGGCCGGTTCTGGCGGTATGACGGGGTGTCGTGGGGCAGCCCCGACCTCGTCGACAACGGCCAGCTCATCCGCGCGATCGCGTGCCCGAGCACGACGTTCTGCGTGGCCATCTCGTCCGGCGGAAACGCCCTGGCCTTCGACGGCAGCACGTGGACGGTCACCCACGTGGCGACGGACCTGTACTCGGTGACGTGCCCGACCTCGGGGAGCTGCCGGGCGATCGACTCCGACTTCAAGGTGCACGAGTTCGACGGAAGCTCGTGGTCCGGACCCATCACGGTCGCCGACGGGCTCACGTCGGTCACCTGCACGACGCCGACCTGGTGCGTGGGCACCGTGGCGCAGGTGGCTCCGCTGTTCCTCTCGACGGTGACGTTCCTCAACGGCACCACCTGGAGCAGCCCGCAGGAGGTGGCTCCCTCCTTCGTCGTCGGCGCGGTGTCGTGCGCCACCTCGACGACGTGCGTGGCCATGAGTGCGGGCAACCAGGGGGCCATGTACGACGGCTCGGGGTGGGTCTCGCTCGGAGCGGTGCCCGGCGTGGGGTTCAACGCGGGCGTCTCGTGCGTCACGATCCGCTTCTGCGCGGTCGTCGACGCGGACGGCCAGTTCGTCCGGGCCACCCGCTGACGGCCGGGGGACGGCCCGATACCGGGGCGCCGGCGACCCGGACGGCCCGTAGGCTCCTCGGGTGACCCAGGGGCTGTTCGACGAGGGCGCGTCGCCGTCACGTCCCGGCGCCCCGCTGGCCGTACGGATGCGGCCGGCGTCGCTCGATGACCTCGTCGGCCAGGAGCACCTGCTCGAGCCGGGGGCGCCGCTGCGACGGCTCGTCGCCGGCGGGGGAGACGCCTCCGCCGCGCCCGTCTCGGTGATCCTCTGGGGTCCGCCCGGTACCGGTAAGACGACCTTGGCCACGATGGCGGCCTCGGCGACGGGACGGCGCTTCGTCGAACTCTCGGCCGTGACCGCAGGGGTCAAGGACGTCCGCGAGGTCGTGGAGCGGGCCAAGGCCGACCTCGGCATGCACGGCCGGGGGACCGTCCTGTTCGTCGACGAGGTGCACCGCTTCAGCAAGACGCAGCAGGACGCGCTGCTGCCCGCGGTGGAGAACGGGTGGGTCACCCTCATCGCGGCCACCACCGAGAACCCGTCGTTCTCGGTGATCTCGCCCCTGCTGTCGCGCTCGCTCCTGCTCACCCTGCGGCCGCTCGACGAGGACGCGGTGCGCGAAGTCGTCCGCCGTGCCGTCACCGACCCACGGGGGCTCGGAGGCGCGGTGGTGCTAGCACCGGACGCCGAGGACCACCTCGTCCGGATCGCCGGCGGCGACGCCCGTCGAGCCCTCACGGCCCTCGACGCGGCCGCGGGCGCGGTCCTCGACGCGGCCGCGAGCGCCGTTCTCGAGGCGGCCGCGAGCGGGTCGCTGGGGAAGGATTCGTCGGCCTATTCGACGCAGGGGGCCCCTGATGCGGGGGAGCGGGGGGTGGCGCTGGTGCCGCGGGTGGGGGTGGGGGACGTCGAGCGGGCGGTGCAGCAGGCGGCGGTGCGGTACGACCGCGACGGCGACCAGCACTACGACGTCATCTCCGCGTTCATCAAGAGCGTGCGCGGCAGCGACGTCGACGCCGCGATGCACTACCTCGCCCGGATGGTGGAGGCGGGGGAGGACCCCCGGTTCATCGCCCGCCGGCTGGTGATCCTGGCCAGCGAGGACATCGGCATGGCGGACCCCACCGCCCTGCAGACGGCCGTCGCCGCGATGCAGGCAGTGAGCTTCATCGGGATGCCGGAGGGCCGCATCGTGCTGGCGCAGGCCGTGGTGCACCTCTCGCTCGCCCCGAAGTCGAACGCCTCCTACCTGGCCATCGACGCCGCGCTCGACGACCTGCGCAAGGGTCGGGTGGGCCTCGTCCCGCCGCACTTGCGCGACGGGAGCTATCCGGGCGCCGCGGCCCACGGACACGGCCAGGGCTACCTCTACGCGCACGACCAGCCCGGCGGCGTCGCCGCCCAGGAGTACGCCCCGGAAGCCGTGCGCGGGCGGCGCTACTACGTTCCCACGTCGCACGGAGTCGAGGCGCGGCTCACCGAGGTGCTCGACCGGCTGCGCGTCTCGCTCGGCCGCGACGTGCCTCCGCTAGGGTCGGGGGGCGCCGCGGAGGCCGGGTCAGACCCGTCCGAGGGCACTGCCCGGCACGACACCGGCGCGAGCGACACTGGTACCACCGGGCCGGGCCACGGGTCCGGGCCCCGAGCGGACGGAAGGACCTGAGGTGCGACGACTCGTCTGGGTCGCCGTCGGCGCGGCCGGCGGTGTCCTGGCCTACCGCAAGAGCCTCGAGCTGGCCGGGCAGGCCAAGGAGCGCGGGGTGCTCGGCAACGTGCAGGCGGTCCAGCAGACCGCCAGCACCCTGGGGGAGAAGGCCAGGGCGCTGCGGGCCCAGGTGCTCGCCCCCGCGCCGCGAGCGGGCCTCGAGCCGCTCGCCCCCCTGCCGCCTGCCGTCGCGCCCCCACGCACCCGCCCGAACGGAGCCTGATGGAGTCCGCCGAGATCCGTCGCCGATTCCTGGACTTCTTCGCTGCGCAGGGCCACACCGTCGTGCCGTCGGCGTCGCTGCTGCTCGACGACCCGACGCTGCTCTTCGTCAACGCCGGGATGGTGCCGTTCAAGCCGTACTTCCTCGGCGAGGCGGTGGCACCGTACGCGCGGGCCACGAGCGTACAGAAGGTCGTCCGCACGCTGGACATCGACGAGGTCGGCAAGACCACCCGGCACGCGTCGTTCTTCCAGATGTGCGGCAACTTCTCCTTCGGCGACTACTTCAAGGCCGGCGCCATCCCGTACGCGTGGGAGCTGCTCACCAGCAGCACGGCCGACCGCGGCTACGGCTTCCCCGAGGACAAGCTCTGGGCGACGGTGTACGAAGACGACGACGAGGCGCTCGACATCTGGCACCGGGTCGTGGGCGTGCCGCTCGAGCGCATCCAGCGCCGCGGCCCGAAGGACAACTACTGGAGCATGGGGGTGCCCGGCCCTGGCGGACCCTGCTCGGAGATCTACTACGACCGCGGCCCCGGGCACGGTCGCGACGGCGGGCCCGAGGCCGACGAGGACCGGTACCTCGAGGTCTGGAACCTCGTGTTCATGCAGGACGAGCTGTCGGGGGTGCGCAGCAAGGAGGACTTCGACGTCCGCGGCCCGCTGCCGGCGCAGAACATCGACACGGGGATGGGCCTCGAGCGGATGGCCGCGCTCCTGCAGGGCGTCGAGAACATCTACGAGATCGACACCACGCGAACCGTGCTCGACCGTGCCAGCGAGCTCACCGGACGCCGGTACGGGGCCGACCACGGCGATGACGTGGGCTTGCGCGTCGTAGCCGACCACACCCGCACCTGCGCGTTCCTCATCGCCGACGGGGTGCTGCCCGGCAACGAGGGGCGCGGCTACGTGCTGCGGCGCATCCTGCGGCGGGTGGTGCGCACCATGCGACTGCTCGGCGCGCCGGACGCCACCATCGGCGCCCTAGTCGGCGCGTCGATCACGTCGATGTCGCCGCAGTACCCCGAGCTCGAGATCGAGCGGGGCCGCATCCTCACCATCGCCGAGAACGAGGAGGCAGCCTTCCTCCAGACGCTGCGCACCGGCACCACCATCTTCGACACGGCCGTGCAGGAGGTGCGAGCCGTGGGCGGCAGCACGCTGCCGGGCGCCCAGGCGTTCGCGCTGCACGACACGTTCGGCTTCCCCATCGACCTCACCCTCGAGATGGCCGCCGAGCAGGGTCTCGCGGTCGACGAGGAGGGCTTCCGCCGCCTGATGGCCGCGCAGCGCGACCGGGCCAAGGCCGACTCGCGCGCCCGCAAGAGCGGCGTCGTGCCCGAGACCGCCTACCGGTCGGTGATGGGCCGGGCCGGGCGCACCGCCTTCACCGGCTACGACGAGGTGGTCACCGAGGCGGTGCTGGCGGGCATGCTCCGCGACGGCGAGCAGGTGACCGGCGCCGTGGAGGGCGATGAGGTCGAGGTCGTCCTGGACCGGTCGCCGTTCTACGCCGAGTCCGGCGGGCAGCTCGGCGACCACGGCCGGATCGAGCTCGGCGACGGCACGGTTCTCGACGTCTTCGACGTGCAGACACCGGTTCCTGGTCTCTTCGTGCACCGGGCCACCGTCGTCGGTGGCGAGGCCGTGGTCGGCGCACCGGTGGTCGGCCGCGTCGACGTGGATCGACGCCGCGCGATCAGCCGCGCGCACACGGCCACGCACCTGATCCACCGGGCCTTCCGCGAGGCCCTGGGCGATACCGCCACGCAGATGGGTTCGGAGAACGCCCCCGGCCGGCTGCGCTTCGACTTCCCGTCACCGCACGCCGTGCCCGGAGCAGTGCTAGCCGAGGTCGAGGCGCGCGTGAACGAGGTGCTCCTGGTCGACCTGCCGGTGCACGCGCACGAGATGAGCCAGGCGGCCGCCCGCGACCTTGGCGCCATGGCTCTGTTCGGCGAGAAGTACGGCGACCGCGTACGCGTGGTGTCCGTCGGCGACTGGGCGCACGAGCTCTGCGGCGGAACGCACGCCGAGCGGTCCGGCCAGCTCGGGGTGGTCACCTTCCTGTCCGAAGGCTCCATCGGCGCCGGGGTGCGCCGGGTCGAGGCGCTCGTCGGCCAGGACGCGTACCGCTTCCTGGCCCGCGAGCACGTGCTGGTGTCGCGCCTGTCCGACCTGGTGAAGTCACGGCCCGAAGACCTGCCCGAGCGGATCGAGGGCGTCCTGACCAAGCTCAAAGAGGCCGAGCGCGAGCTGGCCAAGGTGCGGTCGGCGCAGGTCGCCGCGAGCCTCGACGGCATCATCGGCACGGGCGAGGACATCGGCGACGTGCGGGTCTGGTCGTTCACGATGCCCGAAGGATCGGGCCCGGCCGAGTTGCGCGACCTCGTCCTGCGGGCCAAGGGGCGGGCGCTGTCCGGTGTGGCCTCCGTGTTCGTGGGCGCAGCGGTGGCCGAGGGGAAGGTGTCGATGCTCGTGGGCACGAGCGACCGGGCCCAGGAGGCCGGGCTGTCTGCCTCCGACCTGCTGCGCGCCGCGCTGCCGCACGTCGGGGGGCGCGGGGGCGGCAAGGCCGACCTCGCGCAGGGCGGGGGCGCCGACCCCGCGGGGCTGCCGGCGGCGTTCGCCGCCGTGCGCGAGCAGCTCGCGGCCAGGGGTTGAGCCCCGGCATGCGTTCGGGCGTTCGGATCGGGGTCGACGTGGGGAGCAGGCGGGTGGGGGTCGCCCGGTCCGACGCGACCGGCACCCTCGCGGTACCCGTCGAGACCCTCGACCGAGGGCGCGGCGACGTCGCGGCCCTCGTGGCGCTGGTCCGCGAGCATGAGGCGATCGAGGTGCTCGTGGGCCTGCCCCTCGGGCTCGACGGTGCGGAGGGCGAGGCCGCGCGGGCGGCCCGCGGGTACGCCGAGGCCCTCGCCGCGGCGGTGGCTCCGGTGCCCGTCCGTGCCGTCGACGAACGGCTCACGACGGTCTCCGCCCAGCGCGGCCTGCACGAGGCCGGCCGTTCGGCCCGCACGTCCCGCGCGGTCGTCGACCAGGCCGCCGCCGTCGTGATCGTGCAGCATGCCCTGGACGCCGAGCGGGCCACCGGGCTCGTCCCGGGTGCACCGGTGGAGGCTTCGCGGTGAGCCGCCTCGGCTTCGACATGGTGCCGGACGAGGCTCCTGCCACCTCCCGCCGGAACAAGACCGCCCTGGTCGTCGTGGTCGGGGGCGTCGTCATGGTGCTGCTGGCGGGCTTCGTGGCGCTGCGCCTGGTCGTGCACCCGGACGACTACGACGGTGACGGCACCGGCAACGTCACCGTGCAGGTCAACCAGGGCGAGACCCTGAGCCAGATCGCCGAGTCCCTCGCGAAGGCCGACGTGGTCCGCAGCTCGGACGCGTTCCTGGCCGCCGCCGAGCAGGACGACCGCGCCTCGTCGATCCCCCCGGGCACCTACGAGCTCCGCCAGCAGATGAGCGCCGCCGCGGCCCTGGGCCTGATGCTCGACCCGGCCTCGCGGTCGGGCTCGCGGCTGGCCGTCCCCGAGGGCCTCACCGTGGCAGAGACGGTGGCGCTCATCGCGAAGACCACCACGATCTCGGCGGCCTCCCTGGCCAAGGCGCTCAGGTCGCCCGACGCCATCGGACTGCCCGAGCAGGCCAAGGGCAAGGCCGAGGGCTACCTGTTCCCCGCCACGTACGAGATCACCCCGAGCAGCGACGCGGAGTCTGTCCTCACCGCGATGACTCGCCGGTTCTCCAAGGCCGCACGAGAGATCGACCTCCCGGGACGAGCGGGCGACCTGAACGTCGATCCTGCCGACGTGGTCACCGTGGCGAGCATCATCCAGCGAGAGGTGGCCCCGGCGGACTATGCCAAGGCCGCCCGGGTCATCTACAACCGGCTGCACAAGCGGCTCAAGCTGCAGCTGGACTCGACCGTGGCCTACGCGCTCGGCGTGCGCGACCTCAAGCTGTCCGCGGCCCAGTTGGCCACCAAGAGCCCCTACAACACGTACCGGGTCAGGGGCCTGCCACCCGGACCGGTCTGCAACCCGGGCCAGGCCGCGCTCGAGGCGGCGCTGGCCCCGGCGGACGGCGGCTGGATGTACTTCGTCACCACCGACCCCAAGGCCGGCACCACCGAGTTCGCCACCACGTACCAGCAGTTCCTCGCCCTCAAGAAGCGGTACCAGGCCGCGACGGGCGGCTGACGTGGGCGGCCCGGGGCGCCGCGCCGCCGTGCTCGGGCTGCCGATCGCGCACTCGCTCTCGCCGGTGCTGCACCGGGCGGCCTACCGAGCGCTCGGGCTCGACTGGTCGTACGACGCCATCGAGGTCGACGAGCCGGGTCTGGCCGCGTTCCTCGCAGGGTGCGACGCGACCTGGGCCGGGCTCTCGCTGACCATGCCGCTCAAGACCGCCGTGCTCGACCTGCTGGACGAGGTGGATCCGCTGGCTGCCACCGTCGGCGCGGTCAACACCGTGCTCTTTCAACGCGGGCGACGCCGCGGTGCCAACACCGACGCGCCGGGGATGGCCGCGGCCCTGCGCGGGGCCGGGGCTGTCCCGGGCCCGGTCGCCGTGCTCGGCGCGGGGGCGACCGCCCGGTCCGCGCTGGCGGCCCTCGCGGCGCTGGGTGTGCCCCACGCCACCGTGTACGCCCGCCGGCCGGAGGTCGCCCACGGCCTCGAGGAGCTCGGTGCTGCGCTCGCGATCGACGTGCGGGTCGAGCCGTTCCTGCGCGCCGACGAGGCACTCCTGTGCGACCTCGTGGTGAGCACCGTCCCGGCAGGTGGGGCCGACGAGCTCGCCGGCGCGGTCCCCGCGGGCGCGGGGCTCCTGCACGACGTGCTGTACCACCCGTGGCCCACGCCGCTCGCACGTTCGTGGGCGGCCCACGACGGTGTGGTGGTCGGCGGGTTGGACCTGCTCGTGCACCAGGCCGCCCTCCAGGTCGAGCTGATGACGGGACTCCCGGCACCGCTGGAGGTCATGCAGCGCGCGGGGCAGGCAGCTCTCGGGCGCGACTGACAGCCCTGCGAGGAGGAAGATGGCAGCTAGATGACGGTCCTCGCGTCCAGGAGGCGCCGCCGGAGGCTTAAGGCCACGTGGGGCTCGGCCGATGGGGTGATCAGGACCGCATCGGTCCGACGCGCCTGGGAGGCCGCCATGTCCGATCTGCCTGTTCCCGGGGCCGACGTTCCTGCACCCGGAGGTGGCGGGCGCGAGGCCCGGCTCGACCGCATCCTTGCGGACCTGTTCGTCCAGGTGCCCGAGATCGAGGCGGCGGCGGTCGTGTCCTTCGACGGCCTCGCGATGGCCTCGGCCCTTCCTGTCGGGATGGACGAGGACCGGGTGGCCGCCATGAGTGCGGCCCTGCTCAGCCTCGGCGAGAAGGCCGCCGAGGGCCTCGGCCGCGGCGACCTGTCCCAGGTGTACGTCGAGGGGGATCACGGCACGGTCTTCCTCATCTCCGCGCAGGACGAGGCGGTGCTCGTGGCGGTCGCTGCGTCGCGGGCAAAGACCGGCCTGGTGCTGTACGAGATCCGCCGAGCGGCCGGGCACGTGGCCCAGGTGCTCGCCGACGACCCGACCCCGTACGTCCCGGTCTCGACGGCCTCGAACGTGGTCGACCTCGCCGTGGTGCCCGACCCGGTCCCCGAGCCCCTGCCCGCGGTGCTGGCGGAGCCGCTGCCGGAGCCGCTTCCCCCGCCGGTCCAGCACCCCGCTGTCGAGGTGGTGCCCGAGCGCGTGGTCGAGGCGCCGCCCGCCGCTGCGCCCGTGCCACCGGCCGCCCCGGACCTCCCGCTGGTCGGCGAGCTCCCGGCCCCCGCGTTCCCTCCGCCGGTGCCCCAGGCCCCGTGGCCACCGCTGCCCCCGCAGCAGAGCGACCCCGCGGCCACCAACGGCGGTTCGGCCGTCGTGCTGCCCGGCGGCACGGCCGCGACGGCTGCCGGTCTCGCCGCCGGCTTCGCCGGTGCCCCCTCGGACCTCACCTGGTCGCCCGCCCCCTACGACGACTTCCCCGAGGACCCCTGGAACCGGTGATCCCGAGCCGCTACGGGAGTCAGGCCACCGGCGGCAGCGGCCGCACGGCCACCGAACGCACGACGCGCGACAGGAAGGAGGGAACCGGCAGTGAATCTCGAGGGCTCGCTCGAGGTGTTCGGGCTGCGGGACCTCTTCCTGCTGCTGGCCACCTCCGGACGGTCGGGTGCGCTCTGGCTCCGGCACGTGACGCCGGCCGGGGCCGAATCGCGCGGCGTCGTGTGGTTCCGCGAGGGCAACGTCGTCGGCGCATCCGCCGACGTGTCCCGGATGGCGCTGGCGCGGCGCCTCGTCGGTGTCGGCGCGGTCGACGATGCGTCCCTGGCAGTCGCGCTCGACGCGCTGCACGCCTCGGGCGGGGGCCTCGTCACCCACCTGCTTGCGGTCGGCGCGGTCGACCCCGAGCTGGCACAGGAGGCCGCCGCCGAGCAGACGATCGACGCGGTGTGCGAGTTGTTGCGGTGGACCGAGGGCGACTTCGCCTTCGCGCTCGCCGTCAGTGATCCCGACGACGCAGGCGTCGCGATTCCTGCGGCCGAGGCGATCCGGCTGGCCGACGAGCGCGAGGCCGGCTGGGCCGACGTCGCCACCTTGATCCCGAGCCCCGAGGTGGTGCTCACGCTCCCGGTGAGCCCGGCGAGCGACCCCGTGCTCACCCGGGACGAGTGGTCGCTGGTGGCCCTCATCGACGGTCGTCGCACGCTCAACGACCTGGTCCTCATCACCGGCGCCGGGCAGTTTCGGGTTGCGGCCGTGTTGGCGGGGCTGGTGCGCCGCGGCCTGGTGGTCGTCGGCGATGCGCACGGGCACGACCACGCGAGCGTCGTCGAGCGACGGCTCGCGCTCGTCGAGCAGGCCGAGGAGGGCTACGCCCTCGAGCCCCCGCGGCGCGCCCGCAGCGAGCCGTCGCCGTCCGAGCCGAGACTGCAGGCCGACCTGGTGCCGCCGGCCGCTGCGACGCCCGCCCAGCCGGCCCGCGAGGACGCTGGCCGGACCCCGTTGGTGGCCCGCGCCGCCACCGACCTCGAGGAGGTCGTGCCGCCGCGCCCCGAGCCCTTCCTCCCGCCACGCAGGCCCGAGCACGCCGAGCCCGTACCCGCCGTCGGCGCGTCGCTGCACCAGCCCGTGTCCACGGCTCCCGCCCGCACCGCCTCGTCCCCGGCGGCCTCGACCCCGCCGGCCCCCATGGCCCCAGGCCCGGGACCCGCCGCCCCCAGCATGGGCGCCGCCGCCGTGGCGCCGAACCCGGAGCACCTCGTCGAGCGCGACCCGTCCATCAACCGCAGCCTGCTGCTGCGGCTCATCGCCGGCGTGCGGGGGCTGTGATGTCGAGCCGGCAGCGGCGCCGCCACGGCGGCCAGGCGGTCAAGATCGTCGTCACCGGGCCGTTCTCGGCGGGCAAGACCACGCTCATCCGCACCATCAGCGAGATCACGGTGCTGTCGACCGAGCGCGGCATCACCGACGAGACCAGGAGCCGCAAGGCCGAGACCACCGTGGCGATGGACTTCGGCCGCATCACGATCGACCGCGACCTCGTGCTGTACCTGTTCGGAACGCCCGGGCAGGAGCGGTTCGACTTCATGTGGGAGATCCTCGGCGAGGGCATGCTCGGCTTCGTCCTGCTTCTCGACGCCGCGGCGCCCGACCCCTACACCGAGGGGCGGCACATCCTCGAGGCGTTCCGAGGGATGGCGCGGGTGCCGTACGTCGTGGCGGTGAACCGGATGCCCGCCCTGACGGCCGCCGACGAGGCCGCCGTCCGGGCCCACCTGGACCTGGACGAGCACATCCCGGTCCTGGGCTGCAACGCGGTCGACAAGGACTCCGTCAAGGGCGTGCTGCTCGCGCTCCTGTACGCCGTGCTCGACGAGATCGAGGCGGAGGCCTCCATCAACGCCTGATCGCTCCCGAGGAGGTGGTCGCCGTGAACGATGTGTGGCAGCGTCTCCGGACGATCGCCCTCACCGACGTCGGCAGGGCCATCGCCGCGCGGTTCCGCGCCGACAAGGAACGTCGGGCCGGGGGAGGGGCCGCCGATCCCGCGGTGGCCCAGGCGGTCGGCGCCTACCTTGCCGCACCTCTCCCGGCTGCGGTCGGCGCGGTCGCCGAGGCACCGGCGTACACCGCGATTCCGGCCGGCTCCTGGGCCAGCCGTCCCACGACGATCTCGGTCCGCGAGCCGGTACCCGTGCCTCCGGCGGTCCCTCAGGCCCCGGCGCCCCGCGACCCGGTTCCCACCGACGGGCCGGTGGCCCCCGGCGCCCGGGTGCTCCGCCGACACCGAGCCGTCGACGCCACGTCGGCACCCGAGGGTGCGACGACGACGGTGTCGCTCGTGTTCGCCGACGGTGCCGAGGTGGAGCTCGCCCCGGACGACCCGCGGGTGCGCCCCTTCCGCACCGCCGTCGCCCTGCTGGTCGACGGCTGACCGTCTGGACCCGTCCCGCCGGCCGCGCTGGGGTGAGACCGCCCCCGTCCTGAGTCCGGCGCCCGAGCAGCCGGGCGCGGCGAGCGGGTGACGCTCAGTACTGGGAGTGAGCTCGCCTGTCGTCTTCGCACCCCAGATCGCGTTGTTCCACTGCGGGAAGAACGGCGGCGACGAGAACTTCAGCCGGCTGTCGTAGGAGTAGTCCTTGAGGTAGCCGGTGCCGCCTGAGCCGTCGGTGCCGACGATCCCGCGCCAGCGCTGCGCGATCGAGCCGCGCACGCTCAGCGTCCCCTGGAAGGGGCCCGAAGTTGTAGTTCTGGACCCAGAAACTGTGCTGGAGGGTCTGGAGCGAGGCGTAGATCCAGCGGTGGAAGCTGCTGCCGGTGGAGTGCCCCCGGGTGCGCCAAGTCGGTGTAGTTGCTCGTCGTGGAGGCCTTGGTGTAGACTTCGACGTCGTCCACGTGCAGGTCAAGGTGTACGTGCCGGTCGTTGCCGCCGGTGGGGTTCGCGCCGATGGTGGCCGAGCAGGTGCCGTTGGCCGATGTGGGGCTCTTCGTCGGCCGCTGCGCGTGGTAGGGCCGGCGAAGCTGCGCGACATGGGGTGGTAGACGACCACTGAGTTGGCGCTGACCAGCCCGAGCATCGGGGTGCCGACGGCCACGTTGCCCGCCGCGGTGCCCTGCATGAGCAGGTCGCCGGTGACGACGATGTTGTTCTGCGCGGCCAGGGTGACCCGAGACGTTGAGGGTGCCTTCGACGTAGACGTTGCCGCTGCCGCAGTCGAACGTGATCGGGTGCTGGTCGTTCGTAGGCGTGTCTCGTCGGGCCCGGTGGACGACTGGTTGGACCATGCGTTCGACGCACGCCTGTAGGTCTTCGTGTTCACGGTGCTGAGGCTGTCAGGGTTGTAGAAGCGCGACGTCGGTCACGCCTCGAGGCCGTCGAGCCCGTTCCCTTGGGGATCACGTCGGCGGCCGTGCTGCCCGAGGAGGCGCCGTTGACGACCTGGCCGGGCACGCAGGTGGTCGAGGACGCGGAGTTCTGCACGTAGATGACCATGTCGTTCGGCACCGGCACCGTCTGGCCGGCCGCCGGGTACTTCTGGCCGGCGGCGGGGGCGAAGGACGACGCGGTGCCGCAGTTCGTACCGGCCGTGGTCCCGGGCCCGAGGATCGACGTGCCCGCGCTCATCGTGTTCCAGACCGTCATGGTCCCGTTGCTGTTGAACCGGATCCGGGTGTCGCCGGTGTACAGGCAGCCCGGGAAGGTCTTGAACAGGTCGCTGGTGTCGATCATCGACCGGATGCCGACGCCCGACCGCGGTCGTCCCCGTGCCGAACTGGGGGTTGGTGCCGCTGGTGTTGCGCCAGCACTTGCCCAGGTAGGTGCTGGTGCCCGACCGGCGGGCTGCCCGACGTGGTGGCGCCCGTGGTGGGGCAGTTGGGGTCGGCGGTCTCGAAGCCCTGGTTGAAGATCGGCCGCGAGCTGCCGCTGCCCGTAGACATCAGCGGGGTGTCGTTGAAGTGCACCGGGCCGTCGAGCACGTCGCCGCCGACGAACGGTGATCTCCTGCAGCCGCTGCGATGCGCGACATGATCATGCCACCAGTACTTCGCCAAGGTGGTGCCCGCGCCCCCGCAGTCGTTCGTGACCGGCGCCGGCTGGGGTAGACGAAGGTGTTGGCCGGGTCGGCGTCCTCGAAGTCGGTGGAGTACAGGAAGTCGACCGGCCCGCCGCGCGACAGGCGCACCTGCAGGGTGCGGCTGACCCCGTTGACCTTGCCGGTGGAGTTCAGCCGCACCGACCCGTCCTTGAAGAACGAGGTCGTGTCGACGTCGTAGTGGAACTGGCCGCCCTTGGCCACCCCGGCCTGCACGTTGATCCACCCCGGCGGCGGTGCTCGCTGTCCAGCCGCACGTGTTGGTGGCGGCTGCGCGGACCCTTCCAGGCGGTGTTGGTGCAGTCGACGGTGAGTACGTAGGAGTCGCTCTTGTTCACGCGTGCGACGAAGTCGTCGACGCCCGCGGCTGCCGCTGCGAGCGCGGCGTTCCAGTCCTGGTCGCGCTTGGACATCGGCTTCACGGCCATCGCGTACGCGATGGCGGTGGTGACCAGCAGCGTCATCACCATGATGATGCAGATGACCATCAACAGGGCGATCCCGGAGTCGTGGCCCTCCCAGGCTCCAGCGGTGCGTGAGACTGTTCGCGGTACTGTTCATGTGGCGCTCGGGGTGGGTGCGGAGTCGGCGTTCGGGAGCATGACGCGGGTGGTCACGGTCGTTCCCTCGACCCGGCCACGGGGCTTGACCGTGAGCAGGATGTCGATGCTGTCGACGGCCTGCAGGTAGCTCGATCGAGGACTCGAGCGGCACCGGCAGCACCGTGCCGGCCTTGCTGTAGTACGTGAACAACGACTGCGTCGTGACCACGTTGCGGGCCAGGATCCGGGTGCGCACGGCACAGCCCGCGCCCGGCGTGCAGTAGGTGAAGTTGTAGTTGTCGAACGCGTGCACGTCCGGCGCCTGGATCGTCTCGGTGAGGGTGCCGCCGTTGTCCAGCACGTACGACACCCTGCGCGGACCGAACGTCGTCGTGCCCGACGTCGGGATGGCCAGGTCGTTGTTGATGTTGGCGTAGAAGCGCACCGACTTGGCGTCGCCGGAGATGAAGGCCGCGACGTCGCAACCGGTGCAGGTGCCGCTGAGCTGCTTGGGCAGGATGGCGGTCCGCAGCGTCTGGCTCATCGCCTCCATGGCGGTCTTGGCCTGCTGCGACTCGTCCAGGCGCACCGCGTTGTCACCCACGATCCGGGCCGTCATGATGACGGCCTCCTGCGCCACGCCGAGCACCACCAGGAGCAGCGCCGTCACGACGATCACCTCGACGAGGGTGATGCCCGAGGTCCGTCCCGCCCGCACGTCCGCCATCCGCCGGCGGAGCCGCGTGGCCATCACGCCACCCTCAGGGTCATGGCGGTCTCGGGGTCGTCCACCACGAGGGCGGGTGTGTCTTCGGTGGTGGCGCCGCTGTCGAGGGTCTTGACCGAGCCGCCCGGGTCAGTGACCTGCAGGCTCCACACGCCACCGGGCAGCGACGTGAGCAGGTTTCCGTCGACGTCCGTCGAGCCGAGCGTGAGCGTGGCCTCGGGCCCCGCGCACCCGGTCGGGTCCGCGGGCGTCGCGACGACCCGGTAGCCCGAGAGCGGTGCGTTCGCCACGGTCGTGACGTCGATGCTCAGGGACGCCAGCGGCATCGCCACCGTCCCGCTGGCACCGGGGGCCACCACGACGGGCGCGGGGCGCGACTGGCCGGTGGTCGTCGGGTCGGACTGCTTGCAGGTTCCTGCCCACACCGAGTACCCGTCGGAGAACGGCCACAGCGAACCGATGGTGGTGCTGGTGGCGCCCGGGCTGATCGCCTTGGTGCCCAGCGGGACGAGTCCCTGGTTGAAGTACGTCAGGCCCGGGAGCGGCGAGGGCAGCCCGTGGTGCCAGTCGTGCGCGAACGTGACGGTGAGGGTCGCTGCTCGGTCGTAGGTGAAGTTGACCTGCTGCATGGTCCCGGCGGCGACCGAGATGCCTGACTTCGTCGCGCCGGGCTGGCCGTCGAAGGTGACGTACCCGGCAGATCCGATCGTGGCCGCGTAGCTGCCCGTCGTGGACAGGGAGAACACCGCGCACCCGTCGTCGGCGGTGGTGACGACGAAGCTCCCGCCTGGGCCGGTCAGCGTGACGGGGACCCCGCCGAGGCCCGTTCCCGTCGCGCCGATGACCTTGGCCGCCACGAAGGCCATGTTCGTGTTCAGGGTTCCCTTAGGCGGCGTCAGGATGGTGTTGCTCTCGACGGGCGGAGTGCCGTGCATGCTGGTCCAGGAGACCTTCACGTTCACGCCGAGGCTCGGGTAGGTCACGGCCGCCCCGCCGTCGCACGGGCTCGAGCCGGTGCCCCCGGGCAGCCATTGGACCGTCCGCACCACCGTGTAGGAGGTGCCGTCCACGCGCAGCGGCTGCCCAGCGGTTCCACCGGGGAGGGGGTGCGGGTTGGTCACGACGGAGGTGGCCCCGAGGGTGGCCGGCCCCGTAGTCGTGGAGCCAAAGTCGTTCCTGGCGATCTCAAGCTCGCGGGCGGCCAGGTGGGCCGCCTGCACCCGGTCGCGGTCGTCGCGGGTCGACAGCAGCGCCATCTGCAGGGTGTAGGCCAGCGAGAGGGCCACCATCGCGAAGATGATCATGGCGACGAGCAGCTCGACGATCGTCAGGCCCGACTCGTCCCGCAGGCGCCCGGCCCGCACGTCGAGGATCCTGGCCCGCACGACCGTGCGGCACCGGTGCGGCGCGCCTCGTGGGCCGGCAGCCTCCATGCCCATGCCTTCGGCATCTGGGGGGCCACGTCTTGACGGCTGGGCGCGGCTGCCCCCCGAAAGCATGGCGGCTCACACCGCCTGTCCCAGGGACGCCTCGCCCTGCGGGGACGGCGGTATCAGTACTGCGGGGTGAGCTCTCCTGTGGTCTTCGCGCCCCACACCGCGTTGTTCCACTGCGGGAAGTACGGGGGCGACGAGAACTTCAGCCGGCTGTCGTAGGAGTAGTCCTTCAGGTAGCCGGTGCCTGTGGAACCGCCGGTGCCGACGATCCCGCGCCAGCGCTGCGCGATCGAGCCGCGCACGCTCAGCGTCCCCTGGAACGGGCCGAACTTGTAGTTGGCCACCCAGAAGCTGTGCTGGAGGGTCTGCAGCGAGGCGTAGATCCAGCGGTGGAAGCTGCTTCCGCTGGAGGCCCCCGGGTGCGCGATGTCCGAGAAGGAGCTCGCCGAGGAGCTGCTGTTGTACGTCTTGGTCGTCGTCCAGGTGCACGTCATCGTGTACGCGCCCGTGGCGCCGCCGGTGGGCGTCCCCCCGATGGCGGTGGGGCAGGTGCCGCTGGCCGTCGAGGGGCTCTTGCTGGCCGTACCCGTGGTGGGGCCGGTGAAGCTGCGCGACATCGGGTGGTAGACGACCACGGAGTTGCCGGCGACCAGGCCCAGCATCGGGGTGCCGACCGCCACGCTCCCCGCAGCGGTGCCCTGCATGAGCAGGTCGCCAGTGACGACGACGTTGTTCTGCGCGGCCAGGGTGACCCGAGAGTTCAGGGTGCCTTCGACGTAGACGTTGCCGCTGCCGCAGTCGAACGTGATCGGGTGCTGGTCGTTCGTGGGTGTCTCCGTGGGGCCGGTCGCCGACTGGGTGGACCAGGCGTTCGACGCACGCTTGTACGTGGTGGTGTTCACGGTGCTGAGGCTGTCGGGGTTGTAGAAGGTCACGTCGGTGACCCCAGACGCCGTCGAGCCAGAGCCCTGCGGGATCACGTCAGTCGAGGTGCTGCCCGAGGTGGCGCCGTTCACGACCTGGCCAGGCACGCAGGTGGACGAGGACGCGGAGTTCTGTACGTAGATGACCATGTCGTTCGGCACCGGCACCGTCTGGCCGGCCGCCGGGTACTTCTGGCCACCCGCCGGCGCGAACGAGGAAGCGGTGCCGCAGTTCGTGCCCGAGGGCGTGCCGGGCCCCAGGATGCCGGTGCCGGCGCTCGTCGTGTTCCAGACGGTCATGGTCCCGTTGCTGTTGAACCGGATCCGGGTGTCGCCGGTGTAGAAGCACCCCGGGAACGTCTTGAACTGGTCGCTCGTGTCGATCATCGACCGGATGCCGACCCCGACGGCCGTGGTCCCGGCGCCGAACTGGGGGTTGGTGCCGCTGGTGTTGCGCCAGCACTTGCCCAGGTAGGTGCTGGTGCCCACCGGCGGGCTGCCCGACGTGGTGGCGCCCGTGGTGGGGCAGGTGGGGTCGGCGGTCTCGAAGCCCTGGGTGAAGATCGGCCGCGAGCTGCCGCTGCCCGTAGACATCAGCGGGGTGTCGTTGAAGTGCACCGGGCCGTCGAGCACGTCGCCGCCGACGAAGGTGATCTCGGTGCAGCCGGACCGGGTCTGCCACCAGTACTTCGCCAGGGTGGTGCCCGAGCCCCCGCAGTTGGTCGAGGCGCCGGTGGGGTAGACGAAGGTGTTGGCGGGGTCGGCGTCCTCGAAGTCGGTGGAGTACAGGAAGTCGACCGGCCCGCCGCGCGACAGGCGCACCTGCAGGGTGCGGCTGACCCCGTTGACCTTGCCGGTGGAGTTCAGCCGCACCGACCCGTCCTTGAGGAAGGACGTGGTGTCGACGTCGTAGTGGAACTGGCCGCCCTTGGCCAGCCCGGCCTGCACGTTGATCCACCCCGGCGCGGTGCTCGCCGTCCAGCCGCAGGTGTTCGTGGCGGCCTTGGGGCCCTTCCAGGCGGTGTTCGTGCAGTCGACGGTGAGTACGTAGGAGTCGCTCTTGTTCACGCGTGCGACGAAGTCGTCGACGCCCGCGGCTGCCGCTGCGAGCGCGGCGTTCCAGTCCTGGTCGCGCTTGGCCTGCGGCTTCACCGTCATGGCGTACGCGATCGCCGTGGTCACGAGCAGGGTGAGCACCATGATCACGCACATCACCATCAGCATCGCGATGCCGGAGTCGTCGCCGAGGCGCCGGGGTCGTCGCACGGGGGGATTCATGGGATGCCTCACGTCGCGCTCGGGGTAGGGGCGGCGTCCGCGTTCGGGAGCATGACGCGCGTGGTGACGCTGGTGCCCTCGACCCGGCCGCGCGGCTTGACGGTGAGGAAGACGTCGATGCTGTCGACCGCCTGCAGGTACGTGGTCGACGTCTCGAGCGGCACCGGCAGCACCGTGCCGGCCTTGCTGTAGTACGTGAACAGCGACTGCGTGGTGACCACGTTGCGCGCGAGCACGCGAGTGCGTACCGCACAGCCGGCGCCGGGTGTGCAGTACGTGAAGTTGTAGTCGTTGTACGCGTGAACGTTCGGTGCCTGCACCGTCTCGGTGAGGGTGCCGCCGTTGTCCAGCACGTACGACACCTTGCGCGGACCGAAGGTCGTCGTCCCCGAGGTGGGCACCGAGAGGTCGTTGTCGACGTTGGCGTAGAAGCGCACGGACTTGGCGTCGCCGGACATGAAGGCGGCTACGTCGCAACCGGTGCACGTGCCGCTGAGCTGCTTGGGCAGGATGGCGGTCCGCAGCGTCTTGGTCATGCCCTCGACGGCGGTCTTGGCCTGCTGCGACTCGTCCAGGCGTACCGCGTTGTCACCCACGACGCGGGTGGTGAGGATGACGGCCTCTTGGGCCATGGCCAGCACGATGGCGAGCAGGGCAGCCACGACGACGACCTCGATCATCGTGATGCCCGACCCCCGGCCGGCGCGCACGTCCGCGAGGCGCTGGCGGATCCTCGTGGTCATCAGGCCACCCTCAGGGTCATCGTGGTCTCCGCCGATCCGGCGACGAGGGGGACCGTGGGCTCGGTCGCGGTGCCGTTGTCGAGGTTCTTGACCGCGCCGCCCGGGTCAAGCACCTGCAGGTTCCACACGCCACCGGGCAACGACGTCAGCACCTCGCCGGTGGCCGGCGAGGTCCCCAGGGTCATCGAGGTCTCGGGGGTGGCGCAGCCCGTCGGGTCGGCCGGCGTGGCCACCACCCGATATCCGGCCAGTGGGGCCCCGGCCACCGTCGTGACATCCAGACGCAGCGGCGCGAGCGGCAGGGTCACGGTGGCGCTCGACCCCGGCGCGATGACCTGCGGCACCGGGCGTGACTGCCCCGTGGTGGTCGGGTCCGACTGCTTGCACGTTCCGGCCCACACCGCGTACCCGTCCGAGAAGGGCCACAGCGAACCGATGGTGGTGCTCAGAGCCCCGGGCGTGACGGCCTTGGTGCCGAGCGGCACGAGGCCCTGGTTGAAGTACGTCAGGCCCGGCAGCGGGCTGGGCAGGGCGTGCACGCCGTCAGAGGCAAGGGTGGCCGTGAAGGTGGCCGCTCGGTCGTAGCTGAAGTTGACCTGCTGCAGCGTGCCTGACGTCACCGAGATGCCGGACCGGGTCGCCCCGGGCTGGCCGTCGAACGTGACGTACCCGGTGGTGCCGATGGTGGCCGTGTAGGTGCCCATGGTCGTCAGCGGGAACACCGCGCATCCGTCGGCCGCGCTCGTCACGACCTGGCTGCCGCCAGGACCGGCGAGCGTCACCGGCACCCCCGCCAGGCCGCTGCCGCTCGACCCGAGCACCTTCGCCGCGACGAACGCCATGCTCGTGTTGAGCGTGCCCTTGGGCGGGGTGAGGATCGTGTTGTTCTCGATCGGCGCAGTGCCGTGCATGTTGGCCCACGACACCTTCACGTTCACGCCGATGCTCGGGTAGTTGACGGCCGACCCTCCGTCACACGGGCTCTGCCCGGTTCCCGCGGGCAGCCACTGCACCGTGCGGACGACCGTGTAGTCGACGCTGTCGACCCGCAGCGGCTGTCCCGCGGTGCCGCCCGGTAGCGGGTGAGGGTTCGTGACCACAGACGCGGCGCCCAGCGTGCTGGGGCCGGTGGTGGTCGCGCCGAAGTCGTTCCTGACGATCTCGAGCTCCCGGGCCGCGAGGTTCGCCGCCTGCACCCGGTTGCGGTCGTCCCGGGTGGACATCAGCGCCATCTGGAGCGTGTAGGCCAACGAGAGCGCGACCAGGGCGAAGATCATCATCGCGACGAGCAGCTCGACGATGGTCAGGCCGCTGTCGGCGTCGCCCGCGGCGCTCAGCCGCGACCGGACGCCGTCACGCGCGGTCCGGCACAGGCTCCGGCGTCCCGGGGCGACGTCTCTCATGGGGTGGTCTTCGGCACCCAGGGCCGACCCTTGAGGCCCTTGGACCTGCTCGCGGGCACCCGTTCGGGCTAAACCCGGCACCGGGGGGTGCCGACATCTGGTCGTGAGGCAGCACGCGGCGGGTCCACGGGCTGCGCGAGAGCCTGACCGACCCAGGCACCTGACCGATCCAGGAGGACGTGCGGTGAAGCAGCTCGGCGACATCCTCCTCGAGGGCGGGCTCATCACCCCCGCCCAGCTCAGCGAGGCCTTCGAGGAGCACCAGCGGGCCGGCCGGAGCCTGGGTCGCGTGCTCGTCGACCACGGCTACGTCACCGAGGCCCAGCTCGTGGCGGCGCTCGCCGCCCAGATCGGCATGCCCTTCGTCGACCTGTCGGAGCTCACCGTCGACGGATCGGCCATCGCGCGGGTCCCCGGTCCCGTCTGCCGGCGGCACACGGCCATCCCGTTCGCAGTGGAGGGCGACAAGCTCGTCGTCGCCATGGCCGACCCGGCCAACGTGTTCGCCATCGACGACATCCGCTCGGTGTCCGGCATGGACGTGCGCCCCGTCGTCGCCACGAAGCCGGACGTGATGGCCGCGATCGAGCGCCACTACCGGTCCGACGGGGAGCTGGACGACCTGTCCATGGCCCTCGAGGCCGACGGAGACGACGACGACGATCTCGTCGAGCGTCCGGGAGATCGTCGAGGACGCGCCGATCGTCAAGTTCGTCAACCTGCTGATCACCCAGGCGATCGCACGACCGAGCCTCCGACATCCACATCGAGCCGACCGAGCACGACCTGCGGGTGCGGTACCGCATCGACGGCGTGCTGCACGAGGTCATGCGCTCGCCCCGAAGCAGATCCAGTCCGGCGTCATCAGCCGGCTCAAGATCATGGCCGACATCAACATCGCCGAGCGGCGCATCCCGCAGGACGGTCGGCTGTCGGTGATCGACGCAGGGCAAGAAGATCGACCTGCGCGTGGCGACGCTCCCCACGGTGTGGGGCGAGAAGGTCGTCATGCGAATCCTGGACAACTCCACGGCCCGGCTGGACCTGGCCGACCTGGGTTTCTCGCAGGAGAACTTCGAGCGCTACGAGGCCTCGTACCTCAAGCCCTACGGGATGATCCTCGTCACCGGGCCGACCGGATCCGGCAAGTCGACGACGCTGTACGCGACGCTCAACATCGTCAACAAGCCCGAGGTCAACATCATCACGGTCGAGGACCCGGTCGAGTACCGGCTCCCGGGCATCAACCAGGTGCAGGTCAACCCCAAGGCGGGCCTGACGCTTCGCCTCGGCCCTGCGCTCGATCCTGCGGTCCGACCCCGACATCGTCCTGATCGGCGAGATCCGCGACCACGAGACGGCCCAGATCGCCGTCGAGGCGGCCCTCACCGGTCACCTGGTCCTGTCGACCCTGCACACCAACGACGCGCCGAGCGCGATCACCCGCCTCACCGAGATGGGCATCGAGCCCTTCCTCGTCGGGCTCGGCGCTCGACGTGCGTCCTCGCCCAACGCCTCGCGCGGCGGCTGTGCGTCAAGTGCAAGGAGCCGTACGTGCCCACGCCCGAGGCCATGCGCGCCGCTCGGTTCCCCTGGCCAGAGGGCGAGCCGATGCCCACGCTCTTCCGCGCCGTGGGCTGCTCGGTCTGCGCCAAGACCGGCTACAAGGGACGGATGGCTCTGCACGAGGTGATGGCCATCACCGAGGACATCGAGCGGCTGACGGTCGAGCGGGCCAGCTCGGCCGCCATCGAGCAGGTCGCGCGGGCCGAGGGCATGATCACGCTGCGTCACGACGGCCTGGCCAAGGTCGCTGGCCGGTCACACGTCGATCGACGAGATCCTGCGGGTCGTGGTCTGAGCGCAAGGCTCAAGCAGGGCCCGCGGCGGGCCGATGCCGACACAGAAGCAAGCCCAGGCGGCGCTGCCGCCCGAACCGAGGAGGTCGGCGTGGAATCCACGCCCTACGTCGCCGCACCGGGCACGCCCGCGGCACCGCCCCCTCCGCCCGGCTGGGCCGCCGCCGACCTGGTCCCGGGTCAGTCCTGGACGCCGCCCCCCGAGCCCGTCTGGACCCAGGCCCCGCCTGCCCCCGTCGCGCCCGTCGCGGCCGCGCCCGTCTACGTGCCGCCTGCGCCCGCGCCGCCGTTCCAGCCCGCGCCCGTCCCGCAGGCGCCCGCCACCAGCCGCCCGGGGTGCCCCCGCCGGGATACCAGCAGCCCGCTGCTGCGCCCGACGGCATCCCGGCCGGGATGCCCGCACCCGCTGCGCCGGCTCCCCAGCCGGTGCAGCTGCCTGTGCAGCGCGTCCAGCAGCCCGTCCAGCAGGCTGTTCAGCGGCCAGGCCAGGCCCCCCGCCGGTCCGGCGGTGGCCGACACGGAGGCGGCCGAGAACGCGTACGCGCGGTCCAGCACCGAGGACCAGGCCCGCGACAACGACTTCAGCCTCATCGCGGTGCTCAACGCGATGCTCGACCAAGGCGCCTCGGACCTGCACCTCACCGCCGGGGCACGGCCCACGATCCGGCTCAACGGCTCCCTGATCCAGATGGAGGACTACGGCGTGCTCACGCCGCCGGAGATCCAGCGGGTGATGTATGCGGCGATCACGCAGGTGCAGCGTGAGCGATTCGAGGAGACGCTCGAGCTCGACTTCGCCTACAGCCTTCCGGGCCGGGGCCGGTTCCGGGTGAACATGTACCGCCAGCGCGACGCGGTCGGCGCGGCGTTCCGGGTGATCCCCTACGAGATCAAGGACCTCGACACGCTCGGGATCCCCACGTCGGTGGCGAACTTCGCGAACCTCCCGCGCGGCTTCGTCCTCGTGACAGGGCCCACGGGCTCGGGCAAGTCGACCACGCTGGCCTCGCTCGTCGACCTGGCCAACCGCACCCGGCACGACCACATCATGACCGTCGAGGACCCGATCGAGTTCATCCACCGCCACAAGTCGTGCCTGGTGAACCAGCGCGAAGTGGGGGAGGACACGCACTCGTTCCAGAACGCGCTCAAGCACGTCCTGCGGCAAGACCCCGACATCATCCTCGTCGGCGAGATGCGCGACCTCGAGACGATCAGCGTCGCGCTCACCGCCGCCGAAACTGGCCACCTCGTCTTCGCCACGCTGCACACCCAGGACGCGGCGCAGACGATCGACCGCATCATCGACGTGTTCCCGCCGCACCAGCAGCAGCAGATCCGCCAGCAGCTCGCCATGGCCCTGCAAGGGGTGGTCTGCCAGACGCTGTGCAAGACCGCCGACGGCAGGGGTCGCGTGGTCGCCGCCGAGGTGCTCGTCGTCACTCCGGCGGTGCGCAACCTCATCCGCGAGGGCAAGACGCACCAGATCTACTCGGTGATGCAGGCCGGGGCGCAGTTCGGGATGCAGACGCTCGACCAGCACCTTGCGCACCTCTTGCGCGAGGGCAAGATCACCCACGAGGTCGGCCTCGACAAGGCGCACCACATCGAGGACTTCAACCGTCTCAGCGGCCGGGCCTGACAGGGAGCCGACATGACCTCCACGCTCACCTACGACTACGCGGTACGCGACCGCTCGGGCAAGATCATCAAGGGCCGGATCGAGGCCGAGTCGCCCACTGTCGTCGCCCAGAAGCTCAAGACCATGGGCTACGCCACCGTCTCCATCAACCAGGCCAACTCCGGCATGAAGAAGGAGATCTCGTTCGGCGGCAAGGGCAAGGTCAAGCTCAAGGACCTCGCCGTGATGTCGCGGCAGTTCGCCACGATGATCAACTCGGGTCTCTCTCTGCTGCGTGCGCTGACGATCCTGGAAGAGCAGACCGAGAGCAAGAAGCTCTGCGAGGTGCTCGGCGACGTGCGCCTGCAGGTCGAGAGCGGATCGTCGCTCTCCGCCGCGCTGGGCATGCACCCCAACGAGTTCCCGCCTCTGATGGTCAACATGACCCGGGCCGGCGAGGTGGGTGGCTTCCTTGACCAGGTGCTGGTCCAGATCGCGGAGAACTACGAGTCCGAGGTCAAGCTGCGCAGCAAGATCAAGGCGGCCATGACCTACCCCGTCGTGGTCTTCGTCATCGCGATCCTGGCGGTGACGGGCATGCTGCTCTTCATCGTGCCCACGTTCGCCGCCATGTTCGACTCCCTCGGTGGCACGCTGCCGCTGCCCACGCAGGTGCTCGTGATCCTCTCGCAGATCCTGCGGACCTTCTTCCCGATCATCATCGTGATCGTTATCGCAGGCTTCGTCACCTGGGGCAAGATCAAGAACAAGCCCGAGGTGCGCGCCAAGGTCGACCCGCTCAAGCTCAAGCTGCCCGTGTTCGGCCCGCTCTTCCAGAAGCTGGCTTTGGCGCGGTTCTCGCGCAACCTCGGCACGATGATGCACTCGGGTGTGCCGATCCTGCAGGCCCTTGACATCGTCGCCGACACGACGGGCAATGTCGTGGTCGGTAACGCCGTCCACGACGTGCAGGACTCTGTGCGCAACGGCGAGAGCCTCACCAAGCCGCTCGAGCGGCACCCGGTCTTCCCGGCGATGGTCGTGCAGATGATGGCGGTCGGTGAGGACACCGGCGCCCTGGACACGATGCTGCACAAGATCTCGGACTTCTACGACCAGGAAGTCGAGTCGACCACCGAGTCGCTGACGGCCCTGATCGAGCCGCTGATGATCGCTTTCATGGGCGGGATCGTCGGATCGATGATCGTCGCCCTGTACATGCCGATCTTCAAGGTCTTCGACCTGATCAAGTAGCGCAGGCCCCGCCGCTCCTGCGCGGGCATCACCGTCGTGGCGGTCCAGCACGGCGGCGGCCTCGGGCTGAAAGTCCGCCGCCAGCACGGACGAAGGTCCCCAAGAGCCCCCATCCGGGTGCTCAAGGAGGCACCGAACCGACCGATGTCTGGGGAGTCATCGAGCCACACCGGCCAGAACGGGCACACCCGTCGTGAGGCGGGGTCGCAAAGCCAGGGGACCCGCGGGGGACGTGTGGGTCGGCCCAGCTGCCTCGGCCGACGGTCCACCGGGGCCACGGGCACGGACGGTGGGGCTCACCGTGTGTTCATCTGGAGGACTCTCATGCTCGCTCGCATCCGCAGGTCGCTGAAGGACAGGGAGCAGGGCTTCACCCTGATCGAGCTCCTCGTCGTCATCATCATCATCGGCATCCTCGCCGCCATCGCGATCCCCGTGTTCCTCAACCAGCGCCAGAAGGGCTGGGACGCCGCGATCAAGGCCGACCTGCGCAACGCGGCCACGTCGGAGGAGACGGTGCTCACCGAGACCAGCAGCTACACGACCAGCATCGGCGCCCTGCAGAGCAAGGGCTTCAAGTACAGCGACGCGAACAACTACCTGAACAACAGCGCCGCCATCACTGCCAAGGCGACGGCCGGGACCTCCTACTGCCTGTCGGCCGTATCGAAGTCGGGCGTGACGTTCTACTACAACAACAACGCCGGCGGCTTCACGGCCACCGCCTGCTGATCTCCCCAAGTCGGTCCGGAAAGGTCCGAGTCCACCCCTCAAGGTGGGCTCGGACCTTCCGATGTTGAGGGGGACAGACGAGCTACACCGGCCAGAACAGGCACACCCGTCGTAAGGCGGGGTCGCAAAGCCAGGGGACCCGCAGGCGTTCGTGCGGGCCGGCCCAGCTGCCTCGGCCGGGACCCCACCGGGGGGTCACGGGCACGGACGGTGGGCTCACCGCGCAAGGCCTCTGGAGGGCTCTCATGCTCGCTCGTATCCGCAAGTCGATGCAGGACAAGGAGCAGGGCTTCACCCTGATCGAGCTCCTCGTCGTCATCATCATCATCGGCATCCTCGCCGCCATCGCGATCCCCGTGTTCCTCAACCAGCGCCAGAAGGGCTGGGACGCCGCGGTCAAGGCCGACCTGCGCAACGCGGCCACCGCCGAGGAGACGGTGCTCACGGAGACCAGCACCTACACCACCGACATCGCCGCGCTGCAGTCGCGCGGCTTCAAGTACAGCGACGGCGGCAACTACCTCGGCGGCACCGCTGGCATCGTCGCGAAGGCCACGAGCGGCAACAGCTACTGCCTCTCGGGCGTCTCGAAGTCCGGCACGACGTTCTACTACGACAACACGGCGGCGGCTTCGCGGCCACGACCTGCTGATCACAGGCCGCCGACGGCGGTCTGGGGAGCCCCCGGAGCCCAGTGGGCCCGGGGGCTCCCTCGTGTGACCGAACGGAGAGGGTCGGGCAGGCCGAAGAGGGGACCCCCGGGCGGCTCAGCCGGCGCAAGACAGGGGTGCAGGGGGCCGAAGAAGGGAATGTCATTGTCCTCGTGCCACGGAGGCGCGTCATGCTCACCCGCATCCGCAAGTCGATGAAGGAGAAGGACCAGGGCTTCACCCTGATCGAGCTCCTCGTCGTCATCATCATCATCGGCATCCTCGCCGCGATCGCCATCCCGGTGTTCCTCAACCAGCGCAAGAAGGCTGGGACGCCGTCGGTCAAGTCCGACCTGCGCAACGTCGGCCACCGACGAGGAGACCGTGCTTCACCTCGCCAACGCGTACACCGCCGTCATCGCAGCGCTGCAGTCGGTCGGCTTCAAGTACAGCGACGGCAAGAACTACGCCGGCGTCACGGCCCCGATCACCGCCGCTCGCCAACCGGTGGTAACGGCGTACTGCCTGCCGGCCGAGCCGAACGGCGGTGCGACCTTCTTCTACAGCAGCGCGGCCGGCTTCGCCGCTACGGGCCTGCCTAGCTGCCCCGTGCTCCAGGCGGCGACAGACCTCTCCTCGGCCTTCGGGCGGGGGACACGTGCGTCGTCGTCCGACGGCTGAGCCGCTTCAACCCGATGAGGGCCGATTCCGGATGGCTCAAGCCGCCTGCAGACAGGGGTCCAGGGCTGCCGACAACACGGGGTCATTGTCCTCGTGCCACGGAGGCGCGCCATGTTCACCCGCATCCGCAAGTCGATGAAGGAGAAGGACCAGGGCTTCACCCTGATCGAGCTCCTCGTCGTCATCATCATCATCGGCATCCTCGCCGCGATCGCCATCCCGGTGTTCCTCAACCAGCGCAAGAAGGGCTGGGACTCCAGCGCGTCCAAGTCCGACCTGCGCAACGCGGCCACGCCGAGGAGACGTGCTCACCTGGCGCCGGCCTACACCGACCGACCGCAGCGCTGCAGTCTGTCGGCTTCAAATACAGCGACGGGCGCAAGCAACACGGGCGTCACCCCCCTCATGACCGCCACACGTCGACGGAACCCTACTGCCTGTCGGCCGCGGCAACACGGCGGGACGACCTTCTACTACAGCAGCCCGGGCGGGCTTCGCGGCCACCACCGCCGACGCACCGCCGCCTGTCGTCGCGGCACGCGGAACGACTGGGCCCCCCGGCGTCGCCGGGGGGCCCAGCGTGGTCCACGACATGCGCCAGGGCCTGGCAGCGGGTCGCTGCCGGGGACGTTCAGGCGTGAGCGACCGTGACCTGGCTGCTGGTGGCGTTCTGCGCGCTCCTCGGGCTCGCCATCGGCTCGTTCCTCAACGTGGTCATCTGGCGCGTACCGCGCGGGGAGAGCGTGGTCAGCCCCCCCTCGGCGTGCCCGCGGTGCCACGAACCGATCAGCCCCCGCGACAACATCCCGGTGGTGTCGTGGCTCGTGCTGCGGGCAAGTGCCGCCACTGCGGCGAGCCGATCAGCGCGCGCTACCCCGCGGTCGAGCTCCTCACCGGCGCGCTGTTCGGCGCCATGGCGTGGCGATTCGACCTGAGCACGGAGCTGCCCGCCTTCCTCTACCTGGCCGCCGTAGGGGTCGCCCTGGCCTTCATCGACTACGACACCAAGCGGCTGCCGAACGCGCTGACGCTGCCCTCGTACGCGGTCGGCGGCGCGCTCCTGCTGCTTCCCGCCGCGATCGAGCCGGACTGGCCCTCGTACCTGCGTGCGCTGCTGGGCCTGGTGGCCCTGTTCGCCTTCTACTTCCTGCTGGCCTTCATCTACCCGGCCGGCATGGGCTTCGGCGACGTGAAGCTCGCCGGGGTCCTCGGGCTCTACCTGGGCTGGCTGGGGTGGGGAGTGCTCCTCGTGGGCGGCTTCCTGGGGTTCCTCCTCGGTGCCGTGATCGGCGTGGCCCTCATGGTGGCCGGTCGGGCCCGCCGCAAGGCCACCATCCCGTTCGGCCCCTTCATGGTCGCGGGCGCGCTGCTGGCGGTGCTGTGGGGCCAGCAGGTCGCCGACTGGTACACGGGCCTCTTCAGCGTCTGAGCGGGCCTGCCACGGCGGCTGCGTCCGTCCCCGGCCGGAATGTCCCCCTCGGCACCCGATCCGTGCGCCCCGGGGCCTCAAGCCCTCCACGCCCGCGGCCGATGCCGGGAGTGTGACCACCGCACCCTGCGGTGGCAGGCACTTCGACGAAGGGGTCGACATCGTGTCCGGACGTTCGGTCATCGGGCTGGACATCGGAACCTCAGGGGTGCGAGCCGCCGAGGTGTCGGTGTCCAAGGGTGCCGTCGTGCTCGACCGCTTCGGGCAGGTAGCTCTGCCCCACGGCGCGGTGCGCGACGGCGAGGTCGCCGACCCCGAGGCGGTCGCTGCGGCTCTGCGCCGGCTGTGGAAGTCGGTGAAGTTCTCATCCACCAAGGTGCGCATCGGCGTGGCCAACCAGCGGGTCGTGGTGCGGCAGGTCGATCTGCCGTGGCTGCCGGCCGACGAGCTCAAGGACTCGCTGCGGTTCCAGGTCACCGACCTCGTGCCCATGCCCGTCGAGGACGCCGTGCTGGACTTCGTCGCGATCGAGGAGCTCGAGGTCGACGGCCAGCGAGTGGTCCGCGGCCTGCTCATCGCCGCCAGCCAGGACATGGTGCTCGGCGCGATCCGCGCCGCCCAGCAGGCCGGGCTCGAGCCCGTGC
>CAVZVV010000016.1:0-189729 GCA_963778785.1 uncultured Actinomycetes bacterium | reverse complement strand
GCCGCCGCGACCGGCACAATGCCTATTACCCCTCGCGGCGGCCGCCAGCAGGACCGACCCCGGCCCGGGGCCGTCCTCCGTACGCCGAGTGGCGCGCGTGACGTCGAACTTGAGGAGTGGTCATGAGTGGTCCAGATCGCAGCAAGCTCCCCATCCGGCGCCCGGCGTTCGGCGGGACGGTGGCCCGCACACTGCAGGGCTGTGAAGCCGGACTGGGCGCAGATCGACCACGTGCACCCGCCGGCCGGGCGCGCCGAACGTCCTGGTCGTGCTGATCGACGACGCCGGCTTCGGCAACCCGAGCACGTTCGGCGGGCCGATCGACACGCCCAACTTCACCCGCATCGCTGAAGGCGGACTTCGCGTACAACCGGTTCCACGTGACAGCCCTGTGCTCGCCTGACCAGGGCGGCTCTGCTCACGGGTCGCAACAGTCACACGGTCGGGTTCGGTTCGGTGGGCGAGTTCTCCAACGGCTTCCCCGGCTACACCGCCGTCCTGCCGCGTGACTGTGCGCCGCTGCCGCGGATCCTGCGGGACAACGGCTACGGCACCGCCGCGTTCGGCAAGTGGCACCTGACCCCGGACGGCCAGCAGGGACCGGCGGGGCCGCTGGACCGGTGGCCGAACGGCTGGGGCTTCGACTACTTCTACGGGTTCCTGGGCGGTGGCGCCAGCCAGTGGGACCCGTGCCTGGCCGAGAACCAGAAGATCATCGGGACCCCTGCGGGCTTCTACGACGACGACAACCCGTACTACCTGCCCGACGCGATGGCCGACAAGACGATCGAGTGGCTGCACGGGGTACGGGCGCAGGACGCGACCAAGCCGTTCTTCGTCTACTTCGCGACCGGGTGCAGCCACGCGCCGCACCACGTCGCGGACAGCTGGGCCGAGAAGTACAAGGGTCGGTTCGACCAGGGCTGGGATCGCATGCGTGAGGAGGTGTTCGCCCGGCAGCAGCAGCTCGGCGTGGTGCCGGCTGATGCGGAGCTGACGCCGCGGCACGAGGCGTTCCCGGCGTGGGACGACGTGCCGGAGCGGCTCAAGGCGTACTACGCGCGGCAGATGGAGGTGTACGCCGGGTTCTCGGAGAACGCCGACCACAACGTCGGCCGGGTGCATCGACGCGATCGAGGAGCTGGGCGAGCTCGACAACACGTTGATCCTCTGGATCTGGGGCGACAACGGCGCCAGCATGGAGGGCTCGCTCACCGGCTCGTTCAACGAGCTGACCATGCAGAACGGCATCCCGCTCACCGACGAGATGCAGCTGCAGCTCGCCGAGCGGTACGGCGGGCTGGACGCCTGGGGCGGGGCGATGATGGACCCGCACTACTCCGCCGCCTGGGCCTGGGCGGGCAACACCCCGTTCCAGTGGGGCAAGCAGGTCGGCTCCCACCTGGGCGGCACCCGCAACCCGCTGGTCGTGCACTGGCCGGCCCGACGTCCCGACAGCGGCGGGCTGCGGTCCAGTTCACCCACGTCACCGACCTCGCGCCGACGATCCTGGACGTGTGCGGCATCCCGGCGCCGGACGAGGTCGACGGCATCGCGCAGGAGCCGTTGCACGGTGTGACTTCGCCGACTCCTTCACCGACGCCGCCGCACCGGAGCGCCACACCCAGCAGTACTTCGAGAGCGTCGGCAACCGGGCCATCTACAAGGACGGCTGGTGGCTGGCGATGCGCACCGAGCGGATCCCGTGGGTCCTCACCCCGGCCGCGCTGCAGCCGTACACGCCGGGCGTGTGGAACCCGGACGACGACCCGATCGAGCTGTACTACCTGCCCGACGACTTCAGCCAGGCGCACGACCTCGCCGCCCAGCATCCCGAGAAGGTCGAGGAGCTGCGGGCGCTGTTCTGGGCAGAGGCGGAGAAGTACAAGGTGCTGCCGCTGCTGGCCACCCTCGGGGTGTTCTTCGGGATCGCGCCGCCGCTGCCGGAGGTCTCGACGTTCGAGTTCCGCGGCGACGTGCGAGAACGTGCTGTCCGGCATGCTCCCGCGGATCTACAACCACTCCTACACGATCAGCGCCGACCTGGTCATCCCCGACGGCGGCGCCGAGGGCGTCATCGTGGCCGAGGCCGACCACCTCGGCGGGTTCTCGCTGTTCGTCGACGGCGGCCGGCTCACCCACACCTACTCGATGATGGGGGTGTTCGTGTTCCGCCAGCAGGCCGAGCGAGCCGCTGCCGACCGGCGAGGTGACCGTGCGGATGGAGTTCGCCGCGGACGCACCCGAAGCCGGCCACCGGCGGCGAGGTCACCCTGTTCGTGAACGACAACCCGTCGGCAAGCGGACGCATGGACCACACCGTCCCGGTCCGGTTCTCCGGCTACGCCGGCATGGACATCGGACGCGACAACGGCGGGGTCGTCGACCTCAGCTACGCCGACCGCAAGCCGTTCCCCTTCACCGGAACGATCAAGAAGGTCGTCTTCGACGTCAAACCCCACCTCGCCGCACGAGGACGAGCAGGCGGTGCACCTCGCCGGAACAGCACGGCCAGGCGCTGCACGCGAGTCACGGCCTGACCGTTCCACCACCAGAGGAGGTCGAGCACCATGGCATTCGACGACGAAACGATCGACGTCCTCATCGGCGGCTACCTGTCCAAGGACGCCGCGCATGGAGGACTACGAGTCCGTCCTCGGCTGCGGCGGCTACCTGCACGGCGCGGTCGTCGTGACCAAGGACCTCGAGGGCAACCTCGAGGTCCAGCAGACCGACCACATGGTCCGCGAGGGCGCAGCCGGCCTGGGCGCCGTCGGCTTCGCGGTCGGCCTGTTCGCCCCGCCACTGCTCGCCGCCACCGCGATCGGCGCCGTCATCGGAGCCGGGCGCGGGCAAGCTCCTGCACCACGCACCGCGGAGAAGCTGGAGGAGCAGGCCGGGGCGACGATCCCGATCGGGGGTGCCGGGCTGATCGTGGCCTACCCGCACTCCGCAGCCGGCAAGGTCGAGCCCGCCGTGACCCGCGCAGTCACCCGCGCGATCGGCGAGGCCGAAGGCCACCACGTGCAGGCACTCAAGGGCGCGATCGCCGACGCCCAGACCAAGCTGGCGGACTCCCAGGGCTAGTGGTGTCAGGAGCTCCCCGGGACGAACCCGAGGTTCCTCTCGTCCCCTTCGAGACCGCCTACGAAGGCCGGTCACCGTTCGCGTCCTCGACGAAGCCTCCGTGGTCGAGGCGCTTCGTCCCCTTCGTCGCAATCGATGAGGGGATACTCGTGGAGCGTACTTCCGCGTCGACGCCCTCGCCGGGCTGACCGTCGCAGCCCTTGCACTACCGGCATCGATGGCGTACGCGCAGCTCGCTGGGCTGCCCGTGACCGCTGGCCTGTACGCGCTGCTCCTGCCCGTGCTGGCGTACGCGTTCCTGGGTTCCGGGCTGCGGGTGATGGTCGGCCCGGAGGGAGCTGTCGCGCTGCTCGTGGCCAGCGCCCTCGCACCGCTGGCCGCCGCAGGGTCGGCGGAGTACACGACGTTGGCGGCTGGCCTGGCGTCGTGCGTGGGCGCGGTCTTCCTCGTCGCCCGGCTGCTGCGACTGGGCTGGGTCGCCGACTACTTCTCCCAGTCGGTGCTGGTCGGCTACATCACGGCGTGTCGCCGTCCTGATGATCCTCGGCCAGCTGGAGAAGCTGACCGGTTTGTCCAGCGAGTACGAGCAACCCCGTTCGGGCCGCGGTCGACACGTGCGGCACCTCGGGGATGCCAGCGCGGCGACCGTCGTCGTGGGGATCACCGCGTTCGCCGTTCTCGTCGTCATGGGCGGTTCCTGCCACGCTGGCCAGGAGCCCTCCTGGTCGTGGTGCTGGGCATAGTGGCGTCGTGGCTGGTTCGACCTAGAGGCACGTGGCGTCGTCGGTCACGGGTGCGATCCCGGCAGGGCTCCCGTCGTTCGCCCGTCCGGACCTCACCAGCTCTCAGCTGCTCTCGCTGGTCCGGCCCGGCGGTCGCGATCTTCCTGGTCAGCTATCTCGGACGCCGATCCTGACCGCCCGATCGTTCGCGGCCCGCCACGGTGAGACGATCGACGCGGACCAGGAGCTGCTGGCCTTCAGCGCTGCCAGCGTCGGGGCCGGCTTCACCCAGGGCATGCCGATCGGTACCAGCGGGTCACGCACGGCGGTCAACGACTCGATGCAAGGCGACCAGCCAGGTCAGCGGGCTCGTCAGCTTCGGCGCCATCGCGCTGATCCTGTTGTTCCTCACCGACGCCGATCCGATACCTGCCCACGGCGGTCCTCGGCGCGGTGATCGTCTTCGCCTCGTTGAAGCTGATCGAGCCCGAGCAGTGGCGCGAGCTGGCGCACAGCAGCCGCGTCGAGGTCGGCATCGCCGCCGTCACCGCCGTGGTCGTCGCTCGCCATCGGCGTGCTCCCCGCCATCGTGGTCGCGGTCGTGCTGTCCATCATCGACGTCGTTCGCCGGACGGCCACTCCCGGCGACGCCGTCCTGGGCTACTCCGCGCCGGATCAGCGGTACGCCGACGTGGACACGCATCCTGGGGCCGCAGGTGACCCCGGGCGTCGTCGTGTACCGGATCCAGGAACGGCTGTTCTTCGCGAACGCCCACTTCTTCAAGCGTCGGGTGTGGGCAGCCGTCGACGGTGCGCCCAGACCCGTGACGGCACCTCGTGCTCGACGCCGCCATGATCAGCGGCATCGACGCCAGCGCCGTCGAGGCGGTGCGCGAGGTGCAGGCAGGACTGCACAGCCGCAACATCATCCTCGAGGTGGCCCGCGCCACCGACGAGCTCCGAGAGCAGTTCGCTCAGACCGGACTGACCGAGCTGATCGGGTCCGAGCACTTCCACGCCACCGTCACAGCGGCGGTCGAAGCGTGCGTCGTTGCTCCGCCCGAGCGCAAGGCGGGCCAGACCGGTCGGGCCGACCTCGACGGCTCGCCGAGCGGCTGAGTGCACCAGCGGGCGGTGAACGTGGAACGTCGGAAGGCATGACTGTGGAACACGAAGACCTCCGATGCGGCCGCGTGGCTGGACACCACCCACCGCAACGGGGGTCCTCGCTGAGCGTCAGGAAGCCAGCGCCTTGGCCTTCATCTGGTCGAACTCGGCCTGGGTGATGGCACCGGAGTCCAGCAGGCCCTTGGCGCTCGCGATCTGCTCTGCGCTGGACGCGCCGCCGCTCTGGGAGGTCACGACGGCCTGCGCGTACTCGAGCTGCTGCTGCTGCATCTGCTTCTGCTGGTCGATCGCCCGCTGGGCCATTCCGCCACCGCGGGCGAGCAGGTACACGAGGATCCCCAGCCACGGGATCAGGATCACGAAGAAGACCCAGAACGTCTTCATGCCGCCACCGATGTCGTGGCTGCGGAAGATGTCCCCGAACACCCAGAACAGGCACATGAACCACGCGAAGAAGAGGAAGAGCTCCAGCATCGCGAGCAGGAACGAACCGTTGTTGTCGAACACGTGGGACTCCCTCGCCTGCGCCGCATCTGGGCGCTCGTGGTGGACGCCTCCACTCAAGTGGAGCCGCCGAGCGGCACGCATCACCCCTGGCGGGTGAAAGCGCCTCGCGATTCGGCCGAGCATCGCGGCGCCACCACGAGCGGCTGCGCGATCGTGAGCGCCAACCGGGAAGCGAGCGGTCGACGCAGCCACGCCCGCGAAGCAAGACCCACAGCCCGACCGATCCTGAGACGGTCGACGTCGCGAGCCACTGGGGTAGCTCCGGCACGTGGTCGGCGCGGGCGCCGCAAGGTGAGCGACGTCTGTTCCCGCGAGTCGTTCCTCGCGGGCCGGTCGGACACGGCAAGGTTGACGCCCACGGGACGCCTATCACCCGGCAGGGGTGATGCCGTCGCCTCGGACGACCCCCGAGAGTGGGACAGCATCGGCCCGGAAAGAGAGCGGTGAGCACGATGGCAGCGAGAGAGGTCCCACATCTCACACCTGAGGAACGCCGAGCCGCCGGGTCGTCGGCCAGGGATACGACGCCGCCGTCGAGTAACAAGGGCTGGGCACCGGCGAGCGACCGCCCTGACCCGGTCGCGCTGCTGGAGGAGCAGGACACCACCCGGGAGCCAGATCTGGTCCCGGTCCGCCACGGCCGGATGATGGTGTCGCCGTTCACCTTCTACCGCGGCGCGGCACGGATCATGGCCGCCGACCTGAAGGACACGCCCCGCGCCGGCCTCACCGTGCAGCTGTGTGGTGACGCTCACCTGTCGAACTTCGGGTTGTACGCGTCGCCCGAACGGCGCTTGCTGTTCGACGTCAACGACTTTGACGAGACATTGCCCGGGCCGTTCGAGTACGACGTCAAGCGGATGGCGGCGAGCTTCACGGTCGCATCGCGCAACAACGGTCACACCAAGGCCGAGACAAAGGCCGCCGCGAGGGCGTCGGTGGCCGCGTACCGGGAGGCGATGGCCGAATTCGCGCAGATGGGGACGCTGGACATCTGGTACGCCCATCTCGCGGAAGAGGACATCGTCACCGCGGTCCAGTCCGCCGCCAAGGTCAAGACAGCCAAGAAGGACATCCGACGCGGCGAGAAGAACATCGAGAAGGCTCGCACGCGGGACAGCCTGCAAGCACTGTCGAAGCTGGCCGAGCACGTCGATGGGACCCAGCGCATCGTCAGCCAACCGCCCATCGTCGTCCCGATGCGCGACCTGGCCGCCACGTACGGCCTTTCGCCGGACGGCGTCCTGGCCGCAGTCCATGCACAGTTCCGTGCCTACCGCTCGACCCTGCAGCCCGACCGGCGGGACCTGCTCGAGCGGTTCGTGGTGGTCGACGTGGCCCGCAAGGTGGTGGGCGTCGGCAGCGTAGGGACGCGGGCATTCATCGTGCTGCTCCAAGGGCGCGACGGCGGTGACCCCCTCTTCCTGCAAGTCAAGGAGGCCACCGCATCGGTCCTCGAGGACCACCTGCCGAAGAGTCGGTACACCCAGCATGGCGAGCGGGTCGTGCAGGGTCAGCGCAGGATGCAGGCTGCGAGCGACGTCTTCCTGGGGTGGACGCGTGGCCGGGACACCTCGCGCTACTTCTACTGGCGCCAGCTCCGTGACATGAAGGGCTCCGCCCTCGTGGAGATGATGTCGCCGAGTGCACTCGAGTTCTACGCGGGACTGTGCGGATGGACCCTGGCGCGTGCCCATGCCCGCTCGGGGGACCCGGTCGCCATCTCCACGTACCTCGGCCCCTCGGACGAGTTCGATCGGGCGATCGGGGACTTCGCCAAGCGGTACGCCGATCAGAACGAGCTCGACTACCGGGCGTTCATCACGGGCGTCGAATCCGGCCGACTTACAGCGGTCGAGGGTGTGTGACGTCGACCACCCGCACACCCCCGTGGTCTACCGTGACCGGGTGAGAGTGCCGCTGCCGGTCCCCGTGCTGCGCCCTGCGTTGCCCGATCTGCCGAGGGCTCCCCGGTCCTTCCACCTGCTCAGCAAGCCCACCGGGGCGATCTGCAATCTCGACTGCTCCTACTGCTTCTTCCTGTCCAAGGAGGAGCTCTACCCCGACAGCCCGTTCCGCATGAGTGACGACCTCCTCGAGACGTACGTCCGCCAGCTTGTCGAGTCCCACCGCGACAGGGAGGTCACGGTGGCCTGGCAAGGCGGCGAGCCGACGATGATGCGGCTGCCATTCTTCGCCCGATCCGTCGAGCTCGTGGAGGAGCACAAGCGACCCGACCAGCGGATCGAGTACACGATTCAGACCAACGGCACCCTGCTCGATGACGAATGGGGGGCGTTCCTCAAGGAGCACGACTTCCTGGTCGGGATCTCGATCGACGGGCCTCGCGAGATCCACGACACCTACCGGGTCGACAAGGGCGGCAAACCGACGTTCGATCGCGTGATGGCCGGTCTGGAGGTGCTCCAGCGGCACGAGGTTCGCTGGAACGCACTGACCACGGTGCATCACGCCAACGAGGAGCACGGCCTCGAGGTCTACTGCTTCCTGCGCGACGAACTGGGCGCGGAGTTCGTGCAGTTCATCCCCATCGTCGAGCGAGACTCGAACGGCCCGATCCCGTACGGCGACCAGGTCACCGAGCGCTCGGTTTCACCAGGAGGCTACGGGCGCTTCCTGGTCGAGGTGTTCGAGGAATGGGTGCGTCGAGACGTGGGACGCGTCTTCGTCCAGATGTTCGACACGTCGTTGGCCAACTGGCTGGGAGTGTCCGGCGCCTTGTGCGTTCATTCCGAGACGTGCGGGACCGCCCTGGCTCTCGAGCACAACGGCGACGTGTACTCGTGCGACCACTTCGTCGAGCCGGACTACCTGCTGGGCAATATCGAGCAGACCCATCTGCTCGACCTGGTCGCATCGCCTGCACAGATGGCCTTCGGGCAGGCCAAGCGGGACAGCTTGCCGGGTCAGTGCCGCAGGTGCGACGTCAGGTTCGCCTGTCACGGCGGCTGCCCGAAGGACCGCTTCACCAGCACCGCAGACGGCGAACCCGGACTGCACTACCTGTGCCCCAGCTACCTAGAGTTCTTCCGGCACGTCGACAGACCGATGCGCTTCATGGCGGCGCGACTTCGGTCCGGTGGCCACGCCGACGACGTCATGGCCTGGTACGCGCGGCAGGATGCCACCGATCGGGCGTCGGGGGAACTGAAGGCGACCCGCCTCGACACGAAGAGGTGATGAGGCCACACACCAGCCTCCCCCAGTATTGAACGAGCCCGGCGTTGACAGGCTCGTGCCCTCGGGCGGTCCATGCGCCCCGTTGACGTGGTGCACCGACCACCGGCCGATCGGCTGAACTCGACCCGCAGGCCCTCGACGGCGGTGCGGAACCGCTCGGTCAGGCGCTCGCCCCTCGTATGCACCCGCCGGCCGTCCGGCCAGTTCCCGTCCAGTCCCACCTCGTGTGCCTGGAGATGGCCGGATCACGTGTCAGGCCGTGTGTCAGGCTGGCCGTGGCCCCGATCCGCACCCGCACCCGAGAACCCATCCCGCAGGAGTCCAGATGCCCAACCGGCTGGCCGGGGCGACGAGCCCGTACCTGCTGCAGCACAAGGACAATCCGGTCGACTGGTGGCAGTGGGGTGACGAGGCGTTCGCCGAGGCGCGCCGCCGCGACGTGCCGGTCCTGCTGAGCGTGGGCTACTCGGCCTGCCACTGGTGCCACGTGATGGCGCACGAGTCGTTCGAGGACGAATCCACCGCTGCGCTCATGAACGCGAACTTCGTGAGCGTGAAGGTCGACCGTGAGGAGCGCCCCGACGTCGATGCCGTGTACATGGAGGCCACGACGGCGCTCACCGGCAGCGGCGGCTGGCCGATGTCGGTGTTCCTCGACCACGAGGGCCGCGCGTTCTACGCCGGCACCTACTTCCCTGCCGAGCCGCGCCACGGGATGCCGTCGTTCTCCCAGCTGCTCACCGCGGTGAGCTCTTCGTGGCTGGAGCGACGCCAGGACGTGCTTGACGCCGCCGGCCGTATCGACGGTGCCCTGCGGGGCCGAACCGGTGTAGCCGCGATCCCCGGCGGGGAGGGCGACCTCGAGGCCCCGGATCCCGCCGAGCTTGACGCGGCGCTGTCCACGGCTGTGGACCGGCTGGCCGTCACGTTCGACCCCACTAGCGCGGGGTTCGGCGACGCGCCTAAATTCCCGCCCTCGATGGTGCTCGAGTTTCTCGTGCGGCACCACGCCCGAACCGGCGACGACCGTGCGCTCGACATGGCGCTGCGTACCGCGCACGCGATGGCCCGCGGGGGTCTCTACGACCAGCTCGGCGGCGGCTTCGCCCGGTACAGCGTCGACGCGGGCTGGGTGGTGCCGCACTTCGAGAAGATGCTGTACGACAACGCGCTGCTGCTACGGGCTTTCCTGCACCTGTGGCGCTCGACGGCCGACGCGGTGTGCGAGCGGGTCGTACGGGAGACCGCCGTCTTCCTGCTCGACGAGATGCGCACGCGGGAAGGCGGTTTCGCTGCCGCGCTGGATGCCGACAGCGAGGGTGAGGAGGGGCGCTACTACGTCTGGACCCCGTCGCAGCTCGTCGCCGTGCTCGGCGACGAGGACGGTGCGTGGGCCGCGGAGGTCTTCACCGTGACGCAGGGCGGAACGTTCGAGCACGGCTCGTCCACCCTGCAGTACCTCGCCGACGCCCACGACCCCCCGCGGCTGGCCCGGGTGCGGACGACCCTCGCCGAGGCGCGCGCCGAGCGGGTGCGGCCGTCGCGCGACGACAAGGTGGTGGCCGCCTGGAACGGCCTGGCCGTCGCCGCGCTCGCCGAGGCCGCGACCCTCTTCGAGGAGCCCCTGTGGCTGGACGCCGCGCTCGCGGCCGGCGACCTGCTCGTCGCCGTGCACCTCGGCGGTGCCGCCGAAGCCGACGGCACGCTGGGCGACCGGCTCGTCCGGGTGAGCCGCGACGGTCGGCCAGGCTCCCATGCCCCCGGCGTGCTGGAAGACCACGCCGACGTGGCCGAGGCCTTCCTCGCGCTCTACTCCGCGACCGGCGACGACTCGTGGCTCGCCTTCTCCGGGGTGCTCCTCGACGTCGTGCTCGCCCACTTCCGCGACCCGAGCGGGGCGTTCTTCGACACCGCCGACGACGCGGCCGAGCACGGCGCCGGACTGGTACGGCGGCCGCAGGACCCCACCGACAGCGCCGCGCCCTCCGGGTGGGCCGCCGCGGTCTGTGCGCTGCTCGGGTACGCCGCGCTGACCGGCTCCGACGTGCACCGGGAGGCCGCCGAGCGGGGCCTGGCTCTGGCGCCCGCGCTCGCCGGTCGGGCGCCGCGGTTCGCCGGCTGGCTGCTAGCCGCTGCCGAGGCCTGGCTCGACGGCCCGCGCGAGGTGGCGGTCGTGTCGGCCGTGGATGATCGGGCTGGGGCGCTGCTGCGCCGCATGGCGCGGCTCTCACCGGCGCCTGGCCTCGCGCTCGCCTGGGCCACGCCGGAGTCTGCTGCCGCGGGGGAGGGCGCCCCACTTCTGCGCGACCGCGGACTCGTCGATGGCCGCGCCGGAGCCTTCGTGTGCCGCAAGTTCGTCTGCGACCTGCCCGAGACCGCGGCGGGGCCGCTGGCGGCGTCGCTGGGGGTCCTACCGGTACTCGCCGGAGACGGCCCCGTGTTCACTGGTGGCGAAGACCGCCCGTGAAGGGTTGCGTATGGAAGTAATCATGTAATGATCCATGTATGAGCAACGACAACAGCACCTCTGAAGGCACCACCCCCGAGGGCGCGGACTCCGTCGCCCGGATCCGCGGCTGGCTCGCCGGCCGCCTGCCCGCCGACCTGTACGCCGGGCCGACGACCGTCGAGGTCGACCGCGAGGAGATCACCGTCGTCGGACCCATCCCCGAGCCCGAGCTGCCCGAAGGCGCCGGCGACCCGGAGCGTGCGGCCGCTCGGGCCGGCCGGACCCGAGAGTGGCGCGAGCGCACCCGTGAGCAGCGCATCGAGATCGCGCGCGAGCTCGAGCACGCCGCCGGCCGCAAGGTCGCCTGGGGTGTCACGTGCGGCGACCGCCGAGAGCTGTTCACCCACCTTGCCGTCCCGGTGATGACCCGGCTCCGGCAGCCCGAGCGCCAGGTCCTGGACACCCTCGTCTCCTCGGGCGTTGCCCGCTCGCGCGCCGACGCCCTCGCCTGGTGCGTGCGCCTCGTCGGGCAGCACTCGTCGGACTGGCTCGCGTCGTTGCGCGAGGCGATGGAGAAGGTCGACGAGGTCCGCGCCCAGGGCCCTGACGCCTGAACCCGCCAACCCGGGATCAACGGACCATAGGGAGCCCGGTGGGGCCCCCTCCTGGTCGGTTGGTCCATGCCTTGGACGAACGCATCCTTGGACGACGCATCAAGGAAGACCCGGTTTCGGCCGCGTCAGTGGTCCGTTGGTCGATGCCTTGGACCAACGGACGGGGGTTAGCCGCGGGTGAGGACGAGGGCGACGGCGGCGAACTGGGTGAGATAGCCCAGCAGGGTGAAGGTGTGGAACACCTCGTGGAAGCCGAACCACGTCGGCGACGGGTTGGGCTTCTTGAGCGCGTAGACCACCCCGCCCGCGGAGTAGCAGGCGCCGCCCAGGGCCAGCAGCGTCACCACCAGCGGGCCTCCTTCCTGCCAGAAGACCGGCAGGTAGAACACCGCGACCCAGCCCAGGGCGATGTAGATCGGCGTGTACAGCCACCGGGGCGCGCCCACCCACAGGACGCGGAAGAACACGCCGGCGAGGGCGCCGCCCCACACCAGCAGCAGGAGCGTGCGGGCCTGGTCCGGCGGTAGCAGGGCCACGGCGAACGGGGTGTAGCTGCCCGCGATCACCAGGAAGATGTTCGAGTGGTCGAGGCGCTTGAGGACCCCGTAGGTCGTCGGGCCCCACGTGCCTCGGTGGTACACCGCGCTGACGCCGAACAGCAGGATGGTGGTGAGCGCGTACACGGCAGCGGCCCAGCGGTACTCCGGCGGCGAGATGGCGACCAGGACGACGCCGCCGACCAGCGCGATCGGCGCCATGACCGCGTGCAGCCATCCGCGCAGGTGGGGTTTCACGGCGACGGCCAGGTCGTGCACGTGGGGGAGGTGGGTCGACTGGGTCGCCGGGAGCTGCTCGGGGGCCATGTCGCGAGAATAACCTACGCATCCGTAGGTTGAGAATACGCGCGGGCGGGGCACCGGCTCGGCCGGTCGCCGGAGGTGGGGGCCCCTGGGCGGGTAGCCTCGGGCGAGAGCGGCCGACGCCGCGCCGGTGCGCTTGACCAGGAGGCACGATGGGGCTAGGCGACCTCGTCTACGGCGCGTACGAGCGCCGGGTCGCCGGGCAGATCCCGCCGGGCCGGGTGCCCCGCCACGTGGGTGTGATCCTCGACGGCAACCGGCGCTGGGCCGCCGAGCAGGGCGGCCCCACCTCGAGCGGGCATCGCGTCGGCGCCGAGAAGATCGCCGCGTTCCTCGGCTGGTGCGACGAGGTGGGCGTCGAGGTGGTCACCCTGTGGCTCCTGTCAACCGACAACCTCGACCGCTCCCCGAGCGAGGTCATCCCGTTGGTGCGCATCATCGAGAACGCGGTCGCGGGCCTCGCCGAGCAGCGGCGCTGGCGCATCCACCCCGTGGGCGCGCTCGACCTGCTGCCGGAGAGCACGGCCGCCGCGCTCAAGCAGGCCGAGCACGACACGACCGACGTCGAGGGCATGCTCGTCAACGTCGCCGTCGGGTACGGCGGCCGCCAGGAGGTCGTCGACGCCGTGCGGGCGCTGCTGTCCGAGGAGCTCGCCGCCGGCACGACGCCGGACGAGCTCGCCGCGAAGGTCGATGTCGAGCGCATCGCCGAGCATCTCTACACCAAGGGTCAGCCCGACCCAGACCTCGTCATCCGCACCTCGGGGGAGCAGCGGCTCTCCGGATTCCTGCTGTGGCAGAGCGCCCACTCCGAGTACTACTTCTGCGAGGCCTACTGGCCGGACTTCCGCAGGGTCGACTTCCTGCGGGCGCTGCGCGCGTACGCCGCCCGCCAGCGGCGTTACGGCGGCTGAGGCACGCTGCCGCGGTGGTGGCTAGACCCGAGCCGGCCCTGTCCGGTGCGCTGGCCGAGCCCGAGCGCGCAGGGGCGACGCACGCGGCAGCCGTCCCCGGCGACGACGTCGGCGCCGAGGCGTTGTTCGTCCACCCACTCGTCGTCGTGCTTCTGCCCTCAGCTACGTGGGGGTGCGCCGAGGCGCTGGCGTTCCTGGGCAGGCGGAGGTCGCGCAGGGTGAACGTCCGGTCGTCCACCGGCGTGGCGGCCCGGCGCAGTGTCCGGCCCGACGTAACGTCTCGTCATGCGGGCCGGCGCCCCACCGGTCCGTCCCCCGCCCGACGGAGGTCCGTGTGCCCCCAGCGCGTCGTCCCAGCCGAGCGTCCACCGGGTCGCGAATCCTCGAGGTCCGCACCTATGTCCTCGACACGAGCGTGCTGCTCTCGGACCCCTCGGCGTTGATGCGCTTCGACGAGCACGAAGTCGTGCTGCCGGTCGTCGTGATCACCGAGCTCGAGGCCAAGCGCGACCATCCCGAGCTCGGGTACTTCGCCCGCCAGGCCCTGCGCTACCTCGACGAGCTGCGGGTGCGGCACGGCCGGCTCGACGAGCCCGTGCCGGTCGGCGAGAGCGGCGGCACCCTGCGCGTCGAGCTGAACCACTCCGACCCGTCGGTGCTCCCGAGCGGCATGCACCTCGGCGACAACGACACCCGCATCCTCGCGGTGGCACGCAACCTCGCCGCAGAAGGCCGCGACGTCGTCCTCGTGAGCAAGGACCTCCCGATGCGGGTGAAGGCCTCCGCCGTGGGTCTCGAGGCCGAGGAATACCGCGCCGAGCTCGCGGTCGAGAGCGGCTGGACCGGCATGGCCGAGCTCGACGTCGCCGGCAGCGACGTCGACCTGCTCTATTCCGGGGGCATCCTCGACCACGAGGCCGCGCGTGAACTGCCTTGCCACACAGGGCTCGTGCTCATCAGCGAGCGTGGCAGCGCCCTGGGTCGCGTCACCCCCGACAAGCGCGTGCGCCTCGTCCGCGGCGACCGCGAGGCGTTCGGGTTGCACGGTCGCAGCGCCGAGCAGCGCATCGCGCTCGACCTGTTGCTCGATCCCGATGTCGGCATCGTCTCACTCGGGGGACGAGCCGGCACCGGCAAGAGTGCGCTGGCCCTGTGCGCCGGGCTCGAGGCCGTGATGGAGCGCCGGCAACACCGCAAGGTGATGGTGTTCCGCCCGCTGTTCGCCGTCGGCGGCCAGGAGCTCGGCTACCTCCCGGGCACCGAGTACGAGAAGATGTCGCCCTGGGGGCAGGCCGTCTTCGATACCCTCGGCGCCCTCACCACGAGCGACGTCGTCGAGGAGATCGTCGACCGCGGCATGCTCGAGGTGCTCCCGCTCACGCACATCCGCGGCCGTTCGCTGCACGACGCGTTCGTCATCGTCGATGAGGCGCAGTCGCTCGAGCGCAACGTCCTGCTCACCGTGCTCTCGCGGATCGGGCGTGACTCCCGCGTCGTGCTCACCCACGACGTGGCGCAGCGCGACAACCTGCGGGTGGGCCGGCACGACGGCGTGGTCGCCGTGGTGGAGAAGCTCAAGGGCCACCCGCTCTTCGCCCACGTCACGCTCACGCGCAGCGAGCGCTCGCCGATCGCCGCGCTGGTCACCGAGATGCTCGAAGACGTGGCCCTGTAGGGCGTTCGTCCGGTCCGTCTCCACCACGCTGCGCAACGGTGCCCGCACGGAGCGTGAGCCGTCTCACGCTGCCGGGACGCAATGTCCCTTTCGGGGCGAAAAGCCCTGCAGCAGTGTGGGATGACCCACCCATGTCAGGGTGGTGATGGCGATCCGCGGCGGGCATCGTAGGTACTGCACGAAGCAAACCCCGCGTCGTCGAACGCGGCCCCGCACCCGCGGGCCCGGTGGCACCTGGGCGGTCGCAGCTCCACCGCGCGCCGTCCTGCCGCCACTGACACAGCGCCGACGACGCCGCCGTCCCGCCGCGCGGCCCGGGCTCGCGCCCGTACCGCTGCACCACCCTGGGGGGTGCGTGGAGACGGCACGTGCGAGGCGCGCGGTCCGCCACGGACCTGCGGCGCCCCGCCCGTGTCCTGGGGTCGTCGGACGAGTGGTGCTCCACGGGCCCCTTCCGACGAGGAAGGAGACACATGATCGGCACCACCTCCACCAGCCATACGACCAGCGCGAGCACACCGTCCCCTCACCGCACCCACATGCGCGTGCTCGGCACCGCTATGGCCGCGGCGGTCGTCGGCGGCGGCATCGTCGCGACGAGCGCGTCCGCCGAAACGCGCCCGGTCGAGTCGGCGAACGCTTCGTCCACGTCTGCGCTCACTTCCCTGCCAGCTCCGATGCCGACGCCTCAGCTGGCTGGCGGCGACAATGTCGTGCAGCCGCGCGCGGCGCGATCGGCGACACCGATCACGACGGCGAGAGTGCCGAAGGGGGCGGCCAAGCCCGCCCCCGGGACGAAGCTGCGGGCGGCGGCGTCGCGCGGCGCCGTGCGTCACCCTCCCAAGGGGTCCGTGGCCTACAGCCAGTGGTACGCGAAGACCACCATGGCGTCGACGTACGGCTGGGGCTCCGACCAGCACGCCTGCCTGGTGACGATGTGGACCAAGGAGTCGGAGTGGAAGACCAACTCCGACGACCACGACAACGGCTACACGTGGGGCATCCCGCAGGCCAGGCCCGGCAGCAAGATGTCCTCGGCCGGGCCGGACTGGCGGACGAACCCCGAGACCCAGATCCGGTGGGGCCTGGGCTACATCAGGTCGACGTACGGATCGCCCTGCCACGCCTGGTCGTTCTGGCAGGACCACCGCTGGTACTGACCGTCGTGGTGCACGGCGCGCGTCCCTCCGCTGCCTCATCGAGCCGGCCGAATGCCCGTTTCGGCCGGGTCTGAGCGGTCCCGAGGAGGACCAGCGCGGCACCGGACTTGGCAGACGCGGCGGAGTTCGGCAAGGTGCCGCCATGAGATCGCGCGCTGCCGCTGTCGCGGCCGGATCTGCGGTGCTGGCGCTGGCGATCCCGGCCGCCACGTCGTCCGCCGTCACCCCGTCGTCCGCCGCTTGGCCGGCCCGGCCCGCGGTCGTCGCCCTCGCGGCGCCGTCGTCGGCACGTGCCGACGAAGCCAGGCTGCTGGCCGCGCTGCGCGCCGCCCGTTCGGCCGCCCCCTACCGCTACACGACCACACGGTTCGCCAAGTGGTACGCCGCGCGGAGGCTCCCGCGAACCGCCGGCTGGGGAGCAGCGCAGATGAAGTGTCTCCTGCCCATCTGGGCCAAGGAGAGCGGCTGGTCGTTCCGCTCGGTGAGCGCCGGGGGCAAGTACCTCGGCATCCCGCAGACGACGAAGAGCCAGATCCGCGGCTACGGCTACAGCGTCGCCGCCTACCGGGCCAACCCGGAGATCCAGGTGCTGGTCGGTCTGCGGTACATCAAGGGCACGTACGGCAGCCCCTGCCGAGCCTGGTCGTTCTGGCAGCACCACGGCTGGTACTGATCCGACTCGGCACGGTGCCGGCGCGGCGACCCGAGGACGTGCGGCTACGCCGGCGGACCCACCGGGATCGTGGTGGCGACCGGACGCAACGTGTCGGCGAAGAAGTCGTTGCCCTTGTCGTCCACGACGACGAAGGCCGGGAAGTCCTTCACCTCGATGCGCCACACCGCTTCCATGCCGAGCTCGGGGAAGTCGAGCACCTCGACCTTGGTGATGTTGTCCTTGGCCAGGCGCGCGGCCGGCCCGCCGATCGAACCGAGGTAGAAGCCGCCGTTGCGCTGGCACGCCTTCGTCACCGCGTCGCTGCGGTTGCCCTTGGCGAGCATGACGAACGACCCGCCGGCCCGTTGGAACTGGTCGACGTAGGAGTCCATGCGCCCGGCGGTCGTCGGCCCGAACGAACCGGACGCGTAGCCTGCGGGAGTCTTGGCGGGACCGGCGTAGTAGACGCAGTGGTCGCGCAGGTAGTCCGGCAGCGCCCCGCCGCGGTCGAGCAGGTCCTTGATCTTCGCGTGCGCGATGTCGCGCGCCACCACCATCGGGCCGGTCAGCGACACGCGCGTCTTCACCGGGAGGGTCGTCAGCCGCGCGCGGATGTCCGACATCGGCTGGTTCAGGTCGATGGCGACGACGTCGTCGTCGAGGTGGTCGTCGGTGACGTCGGGCAGGTAGTGGGCCGGCTCCGTCTCGAGCTGCTCGAGGAAGACGCCATCGGACGTGATCTTGGCGAGCGCCTGGCGGTCGGCTGAGCAAGACACCGCGACGGCCACCGGGCACGACGCACCATGGCGCGGGAGCCGGATGACGCGAACGTCGTGGCAGAAGTACTTGCCGCCGAACTGCGCGCCGATCCCGAACGAGCGGGTCTGCTCGAGGATCTCCGCCTCCATCTCGATGTCCCGATAGCCGTGGCCCAACGGGCTGCCGGCGACGGGGAGGGTGTCGAGGTAGTGGGTCGAGGCGTACTTGGCCACCTTGAGCGCGTACTCGGCGCTCGTGCCGCCGACGACGACGGCGAGGTGATAGGGCGGGCAGGCGGCGGTGCCGATGCTCCTGAGCTTCTCGTCCAGGAAGGTGCGGAAGGACGCGGGGTTCAGCAGCGCCTTCGTCTCCTGGTACAGGTACGACTTGTTCGCGCTGCCGCCCCCCTTGGCGATGACGAGGAACTTGTACGCCAGCTCGTGCCCCGGCTCGGTGTCGGCGTAGAGCTCGATCTGCGCGGGCAGGTTGGTGCCGGTGTTGCGCTCCTCCCACATCGACAGCGGGGCCAGCTGCGAGTACCTCAGGTTGAGCTGCTGGTACGCGTCGAAGATGCCGTGCGCGAGGTGCTCCTCGTCGTTGCCGGCGGTGAGCACGTGCTGTCCGCGCTTGCCCATGATGATCGCCGTTCCGGTGTCCTGGCACATGGGCAGGACCCCGCCGGCCGCGATGTTCGCGTTCTTGAGCAGGTCGAGTGCGACGAACCGATCGTTGGGCGAGGCCTCGGGGTCGTCGAGGATCGACGCGAGCTGGGTGAGGTGCGCAGGACGCAGCAGGTGCTGCACGTCGCGCACGGCGGCGAAGGCGAGCGTGCGCAGCGCCTCGGGCTCGACCTGCAGGAAGGTGCGACCGCCGACGTCGAGCGTGCTGACGCCCTCGGTCGTGAGGAGACGGTAGGGGGTGTCGTCCGGACCGAGAGGGAGCAGGTCGGTGTACGCGAAGTCGGGCATGCGCCGAGCCTACGACCCGATGCGCCCGTGGTGCGGCCTCGGTGCGCGGGTTGGTCACGCCGCGGGCATCCCATCAGGGCGCAGAGCCCGGCTCGGTCGTCGGCCGCGATCCTAGGCTTCCGGGGTCCTGGCGGCGACCCTCCCCATGATGCGGGCGAGGTCCGCGACGTCCCGGTCGTCGAGCGCGTCGCCGACGACCTGCTGAAGCCAGGCATGGTGGCGCTGGCGGGCCTTGCGCACGACGGACCGCCCGTGCGGCGTGAGCCGGGCGAACGTCGAGCGTGCGTCGGTGGGGTCGGGCTCGCGGCGGAGCAGGCCGGAGGCCTCCATCCGGTCCAGCAGCTTGGACAGTCCAGACGGCGAGAGCACGATCGCGGCAGCCAGTTCGGTGAGGCCGAGCCGCCCACCGGCCATGTCGAGCTGCATGAGCACGTCGTAGCGCGGCATCGTCAGACCGCCATCGCGGCGCATCTGAGCCTCGAGCTGGTCCCAGAGCCGGGCGTGGGTGCGTACCCACGCCATCCACGCCGGTGCCCAGCGCTGCAGGTCGTCTTGGGCCACGGACGCAGCATACCCCGATTACTTGACATGCCAAGTGAAGGAGACTATTACTTGCCATGCCAAGCAAATCTTCCCTCTCGATCCAGGAGCTGACATGAGCACCCAGACCTATGCCGTTGTGCACTTCTTCCCAGGCGGCACCAGCGACCAGTACGAGGCATCCATCGCGGCGGTGCACCCCGGTGCGGGACTTCTTCCCGAGGGCCAGGTGTTCCACGCTGCCGGCCCCTCCGAGGGCGGATGGACGATCCTCGCGGTGCACGAGTCGCAGGAGAGTTGGGAGGGGTTCCGCGACGGCACGCTCCTGCCGCGCATGCAGCAGGGCATCGAGGGCGGCTTCGCCACGCCGCCGACCGAGACCACGATCGATCTCTACGCCATCGCCCCCTAGGCCGCGGCGCGCGCGCCGACCGAGGCCCGCCCGCCCACGAAGGAGTCCATGATGCTCACCGCCACCCTGGCCGTCGCCACGATCCCCGTCACCGACCTCGAACGCGCCAAGGAGTTCTACGGCGAGACCATCGGACTGGAGTACCTGTGGGAGACGCCCGTCGCCGTCCGGTTCCGCTGCGGCCCCGCCAGCGAGGTGTCCGTGTTCAAGCGCCCGCCCGTCGCGGCCGACCACACCCTGGCCCATTTCGAGGTCGGCGACATCGAGGCTGAGGTGCGCGACCTCGAAGCCAAGGGCGTGGAGTTCCTCGACTACGCCGAGGGTCCGCTGGCGACCACCGGGCACATCGCGACGCTCGGACCTGCGCGCGCTGCTTGGTTCCGCGATCCCGACGGCAACACCCTGGGCCTCCGGCAGGCATAGTCCTCGAAGGGCGCGCCACGCATCGGCGCCACGCACCGGCGCGGGGCGCGGCGCGCCACACTGACCTGGTGGGCTCTCCAGGCGCGGGGTCGGCGCGACGTTGCGCGCAGGACGCCTGGACGTGGGTGCTCGGGCAGGTGCGCCGCGATGCGGCCGGTCCGTGGGTCCCGCTGACCGTGCCGGCGGCGGGTACGGCGGTGGCCGACCCGCTGCCCGACCGCGACAACCTGTACGACGGCCTGGCCGGTCTCGCGCCGGCCCTGGCCGAGGTCAGGCTGGTCGACCGGGGACGCCGGCCGAGCGGCGGCTCGCCGGACGAAGTCGTCGCCAGGCTCGCCGAGGGAGACACCGCCGGCGATGCCAGCCTCTATGTGGGCCTCGCGGGAAGCCTGACGGCGGTCGCCCTGCTCGACCCGCCCGCGGCTGACGGGCTGCTGGGCCGGCTGGCCGACGGAGCCACGCGACGGGGCTGGCCTTCCCCGAGTTTCGGGGGGCAGGGCGCACCGGTCAACGACCTTGTGCTCGGCAATGCCGGAGTGGTGCTGGCCTGCGTATGGGTGGGAGGTGCTCTTGCAGACGACCTGGCGGCGGCCGGTTCTGCGGCCCTCGTGGCTACCGCGCGGCCGATGCGCACGGTGTCGCCTGGAAGATGTACGAGGGTGACCGCGACCGGGTGATGCCGAACTACGCGCACGGCACGGCAGGGGTCGCGACGGCCCTCGCTTTCGCCGGCCACCGCCTGGGCGTCCCGACCTCGTCGAGGTGGCCCGGCTCGCCGCCGAGCACCTCGTCGCGGTGGCCGACACCGCTGCTGGCGGCTTCCGCCTCCCGCTGCAGGAGCCGGAGGTGGGTGGCGACACCGAGCCCTTCTCATCGGGTGCCACGGGCCCACCGGGACGGCCCGGTTGTTCGGCGCGCTCGCGCTCGCCGGGGTGGCGGACGTGGGAGGCGTGCCGTGTGCCCTGTGGCGCGAGCGGGCGGCGTTCAGCGTCCGCACGAGCGGGCTGCCCGCCCGCCTGCGGCCCGGCTTCTGGGACAAACGACGGGCGCTGCTGCGGCACCGCGGGCGTGCTCGATGCCGCACTCGACGACTCGCAGGCGTCGGGGGAGGCCTCACCCGAGTCTGAGATGCATCTGGCGTGGGCGGACGAGTTGGCGGCGGCACTCGTGCGGCGCGCGGTGACGGACGGGGGCACGGGCGGGCGGTACTGGCAGTTCGTCGAGCACCGCAGCGACCCCCCGACGCAGGATCCGGGTGTCGGCTGGATGCAGGGCGCGGCGGGCATCGCGGCCGCGCTGCACCGCTACGCGCGCGTACGCGACGAGGGGGGCGCGCCGAAGCTCGGACTCCCGGACGACTGGTGGGCGGTGCCCGGCACCGCGATCCCGGCCACGACGTCCCAGTACAGCTAGTCGACGAGCCGCGCGGTCATGCGGCGGAAGCAGAGCGTGGCGGCGACCAGGGCGAAGCCGACAAGGAACAGTGCATTACCCAGGTCGTTCACCGGCTCCCAGCCGAAGCACGCATGGCGCACCAGCTGGACGCAGTGGTAGAGCGGGTTGAGCTCGGCAAGTGCCTGAGCCCACCGCGGCAGCCCGCTCACTGGGAAGAAGGTGCCGGCGACCAGGAACAGGGGCGTGATGAGCGCGCTGGTGACGTAGTTGAACGAGTCGATGCTCGGCACGACGCCGGAGAGCCACTGTCCGAAGAACGCGAAGCCGATGCCCGTGAGGAAGCCGATGAAGGGCACGGCGAGCATGCCCCACGACGCGTGCAGGCCGAAGAAGAGTCCCACGAGCAGCGGTGCGCACCCGTAGACGCCGGACTTCGCGGCGATCCAGGTGGCCTCGCCCGCCATGATCTCCGGGACGTCGACCGGCGTGGTGAGCAGCCCGTCGTACGTCTTCATGTAGAAGCGCTTCACATAGGTGTTGAACATTCCCGCGAACACCGACGAGAACAGCACGGCTGTGGCGACCGCGCCGGTGGCGACGTACTCGATGTACGGGATGCCGTCGACGGTGGCCACGAGGGCGCCGAAGCCGAAACCGAACGCGAGCAGGTAGATGGTGGGTTCGACGATCGACGAGAACGTGGTGGACGCCCACAGCCGCCGGAAGAGCGTCACCTCTCGGGTCCAGACGCCGGCGAAGGCGTCGAACTCGAAGCGGCGCAGGCGCCGGCCAGTCGAGAAGGGGGCGGTGGTGGTCATGGTCACTCCAGCCGTTCGCCGGTGAGCAGGACGAAGACGTCCTCGAGGGTGGTGGCGCGGCGCAAGCCGTCGCCAAGCGCGTCGAGCAGGGCGGTGGGCACGCCCTCAGCGCGCAGGACCGAGACCGAAGGTCCGGTGCGGCGGGTGTCGAACCCGGCGCCGCGGGCGAGGCCCTCGACCTGTTCGAGCCGGGGCGGGGGACCGTAGAACTCGAGCGCCTCGCTGCCCGCGTGCGTGGCCAGCAGCTCGAGCGGTGCGCCACGGGCGATGATGCGCCCCCGCGACATCACGGCGACGTCGTCGGCGAGCCGCTCGGCCTCTTCGATGTAGTGGGTGCTCATCAGCACGGTGACGCCGTCGGATCGCAACGCGTCGACGAGGGTCCAGATGTCGCCGCGCACCTGCGGGTCGAGCCCGACGGTGGGTTCGTCGAGCAGCACCAGCCGCGGCTTGTGCACGAGAGCGCGCGCGATGAGGAGCCGGCGGCGCATGCCGCCGCTGAGGGTATTCACCTTGGCGTCGGCCCGGTCGACGAGCTGGGCCCGCTCCAGCGCGGCAGCGATGGCCGACGACCGCTCAGCGCGCGGCACGCGGGTGAAGGTGGCCCAGACCCGCAGGTTCTCGGCGCACGTGAGCTCTTCGTCCAGGTTCTCGGTCTGCGGCACGACGCCCATGAGGGCCCGGGCCTGCTTGCTCTGGGCAGGCACGGGCCAGCCGAGCACCTCGATGTCGCCCGAGTCGGGGATGGCCTGGCCCGTGAGCATCCGCATGGTGGTGGACTTGCCGGCGCCGTTCGGGCCGAGCAGCCCGAGGCAGGTGCCGGGTGCGACGTCGAGGTCGAGGCCGTCGACTGCGCGCAGGTCGCCGAACGACTTGACCACCCCGCGCAGCGAGACGGCGGGAGGTGGAGGATCGGGCACCGGGACAGGCTAGCGTCGGGGTGTGACGGACGAGATCGAGCCGATTCCCGACGGGCGGCCGCCCGCGGTGCCCGAGATCCGCAGGCCGGGCCCGATGGAGCTGCGCGCCTCCGACGCCGACCGGGAGAAGTACGCCGGGGTGCTGCGCGAGGCGTACGCCGAGGGCCGGCTGGACCCGAGCGAGTACGACGACCGGCTCGACCGGGCGATGCGGGCCCGCACGTACGCCGAGCTCGCCGCGCTGGTCACCGACCTGCCGGCCATGCCCGGCGCTCCGCACGTCCCGAGCATCCCCGCACCGGTGGGCCAGCCGGTGCCGGCGGCGCCGGCGATGCCAGGGGTGCCCGTCGTCGTCGGCGGCGGCCCGGACTCCGGCGACGCCGTGGCGATCTTCGGCGGGGCTGACCGCGGTGGCCTCTGGACCGTGCCCCGGCAGCTCAACGCGCTGGCCGTGTTCGGCGGGGTGAAGCTCGACCTCACGTACGCCTCGCTGGCGGCCCCCCGCGTGACGATCCAGGCCGTCGCGTTCTTCGGCGGCATCGAGATCACGGTTCCGGCCGGTGCGACCGTCGAGGTCGAGGGCATGGGGATCTTCGGCGGCTTCGACCGCAGCGGCGAGGGCGCGGGCCCGCCGGGGGCCCCGACGATCCGCATCACGGGCGTCGCCGTCTTCGGCGGCGTCGAGGTGAAGCGGGCGCCCTGGTCGGCGCTGCCTCCGAGTGGCCCCCCGCCCGCAGTCACCGGAGGCTGACGCACGTCCGGCGGCCGCTCCCTTCCCCGCGTCACTGCCGCCGTGGTCGTGACCAGCCCCGGGAAACGACCAGCACGGCAGTGACGCCGTGGGGGAGGGGGCCGCCGCTCAAGGGGGTGGGGCCTCGCCGAACCAGGCGGCGGCGTAGGGGGGCAGCGGCACGTATTCGGCCTCGACCACTGCCCGCGCTCCCGCGAGGTGGTCCCAGGGCTCGTGGATGCCGTACTGGGCGAGGTCCCAGCGAGGCAGCCGCGCGGGCCGCTCGCTGACGTTGTAGGCCTGCACGAGCGTGCCGGCCGCGTGCCGCCGCACGAACAGCACGATCGCCGGATCGCCCGGCACGTGCACCGAGGTGGCGACGCTCGCGTGCAGGGCGTCGAGTGAGACGCGGGTGCGGACGAGGTGGCGCAGGTCGGCGTCGACCCGCGCGGCCGCGGCCGTCGCGGCGGTCGCGCGTGCCGGGGGCATCTGGTCGGTGCAGACGTGCGGCGCGCCATCGATGCCCCACGGCATCTGGGGGCGGTGCATCCAGCGGTTGTCGTCGGTGTGGGCGGGATCGTGGACGAAGCCGTGGTCGTTGAGCAGCGCGACCTCGTCGCCCATGTACAGCAGCGGGATGCCGCCGAACCCGACGACCATCGCGAGCGCGCAGCGCAGCCGCGCCACGGCGAGGTCGATCGCCGCGGCATCGTCCTCGTCGAGCGCCGCCTCGAGGCCGGCGAGGCTCGCCGCGCTGCCGCTGATGCGCCGGTCGCCGGTCAGCTCGTTCGGCTGGAACACGGCGCCCCGTGCGAACGTGCCCGGGAACTCGCCGGAGTAGAAGTCGGACAGGAACGCCCGGTGGGCCGCCCCGCTCCAGCCCACCGCTGCGGCGTCGGCGTCGTCGATGGCCCAGCCGATGTCGTCGTGGCAGCGCAGATACGTGGCCCAGGCGGTCGTGGTGGGGATCGGCGGAACCCGCGTGAGCGCCGCGGCCATGAGCCGTGCGTCGCGGGTGGCCAGCGCCGACCACACCTGAACCATCAGCGAGTTGTGGTACGCCAGATCCGACACCTTGCCCGCGTGGCTGCCGGTGCCGAGGTAGGCGACGAGGTCGTCGGGCGCGACGATCGCCTCGGCCTTGAACACCACCGACGGCGCCGCGATGCGCACGAGCGCGCGCAGCGCCTGGGTGATCGCGTGAACCTCGGGTTGGTTCTGGCAGGTGGTGCCGAGTCGCTTCCAGATGAAGGCGATGGCATCGAGCCGCAGGCAGTCGACGCCGAGGTTGGCCAGGTAGAGCACGATCTCGGCGAACTCGAAGAACACCTCGGGGTTCGACCAGTCGAGGTCCCACTGCCACTCGTTGAAAGTGGTCCACACCCAGCCGCCCAGCTCGTCGTCCCAGGTGAAATTGCCGGGAGCGAACGCCGGGAAGACCTCCGGCAGCGTGCGCTCGTACGCGTCCGGCCCGGCCCGGTCCGGGAAGACGTGGAAGTAGCCGCGGTAGCGGGCATCGCCGACGCGGGCGGCCCTCGCCCAGGCATGCTCGCGCGCGACGTGGTTGAGTACGAGATCGAGAGTGAGCGAGATGCCGGCGTCGTGCAGGTCGGCGGTGAGGGCGGCGAGATCGTCCACGGTGCCGAGGTCCGGACGAACGGAGCGATAGTCGGCCACGGCGTAGCCGCCGTCGTTGGGACCCTCCCGCGGTTCGAGCAGCGGCATGAGGTGCAGGTACGTGATGCCGAGGTCGGCCAGGTAGGGGATGCGCCGCCGCACCCCGGCGAGGTCGCCGGCGAACCGGTCGGCGTAGGCGACATACCCCACGGTGCTCGGGTCGGCGAACCAGTCGGGGCGCAGGAGCCGGTCGCGGTCGCGGCGGCGCAGCGCGTCGGAGCGGTCGCCGTGGCCCGCTGCGACGATCTCCAGCACACGGGGGAGCGTCGTCTCGAGGTCGTACGCCGCGGCGAGCCCGGTGCGCAGGTCGGCGCCCCACCGGTCGTAACGGGGCAGCACCTCGTCGCGGTCGGCAGCGGGGAGGAGGGCAGCGAGCGCGGCCCGTCCCGGGTCGACCATGCCCGCCTCCCGCCGTGGTGCTGACCGCCCGACCGAGGTCCGGCAGGCAGGGTGATCCTGCCAGAACGGCGACGCGGGCGTGAGCCGACGTGCAAGCGCTTGCCCGGCCCGCTGGGCCGGTCTAGGGTCACGCCGGGGGCTCGGACCCCGGGCGAGAGGGGGCAATGCGGTGCCGGTAGGGATCGACGACGTGGCCGCCCTGGCGGGCGTCTCCACCGCCACCGTGTCGCGGGCACTGCGCGGACTACCCAACGTCGCCACCGCCACCCGGGCCAAGGTGCTCGACGCGGCCCAGGCGCTCGACTACGTCTCGTCGCCCTCGGCCTCCCGGCTGGCCTCTGGCCGCACCTTCACGGTTGGTGCCGTCACCCCCTTCCTCGGCCGCTGGTACTTCGGCCAGGTGCTCAGTGGCGTCGAAGGGGTGCTCCGCGAGAACGGCTACGACCTGCTCCTCTACGCCCTTCCGGACGACGAGAGCCGGAGCCGCTTCTTCGAGGCTCTGCCCCTGCGCCGCCGGGTCGACGCCGTGCTCGTGCTGACGCTTCCGCTGTCCGAGCCCGAGATCGAGTCGCTCTGGGCCCTCGACGTCCCGATCGTGTTCGTCGGCACCCACGTGCCCGACGGCGCGTCGGTGCTCATCGACGACCTCGAGGGAGCCCGCCGCGCGACCAGGTACCTCATCGAGCTGGGTCACCGCCGCATCGCCATGATCGGCGGCGACCGCGACGAGCCGCTCAACTTCACGGTTCCGGCGGCGCGGCGCGAGGGCTACCGCCGGGCCCTGATCGAGGCCGGCATCCGCCCCGATCGCAGCCTGGAGACCGAGGGCTACTTCACCGTCGACGGTGGCGGCCGAGCGATGGCCGAGCTGCTCCAGCTGCCCGACCCCCCGACGGCGGTGTTCGCGCAGTCGGACGAGATGGCCTACGGCGCGGTGCGCGAGGCCCACAAGGCTGGCCTCGTCGTGCCCGACGACCTGTCGATCATCGGCTTCGACGACCACGAGCTTGCGAGCCTGCTCGGCATCACCACGATGGCGCAGCAGGTGCCCCTCCAGGGCAAGCTGGCCGCGCGTCTCGTCCTCGACGCGCTCGAAGCCGGCGTCGTGGGTAACCGGGGCAGGGGTCCCCGGTTCGGGCACGTCGTGCCAACCGAGCTCGTGATCCGCGAGTCGACCGCACCGCCGAAGTCCCTGTAGCGCAGGCTCTTCCGGCCTCAGACATTCCGCCGCACGCTCGACGCCCGCCGCTACGGCGTGCCCGCGGCGCGCGAGGCGCGGGGGCCACGGGGGGCCCTGGTGCGGCGAGCGGCCTTGGCGTCGACCTCGCCCTTCGTCGGCGGGTCGCATCCCTTGCGTGTGCATGTGACCGCCGCCGCGCACCCGGCCCAGCGGAGCACCTCGGTGAGGCTGGCGCTGTCGAGCGAGGACAGCCGCTCGCGCGGCCCGGCCCCGAGCAGTCCGCGGTGGTCGAGCGCCGCGAGGAGTGCCCCCATGAACGTGTCGCCCGCGCCGACGGTGTCGACGACGGCCACCTTCGGCGGCACGGTGACGGCTTCGGCGCCGCCGGTGACGGTGGCCCTCGCGCCCTCCCCCCCGGTCGTGACCACAGCCAGCGTGGCGCCGAGGTGGTGCCAGCGCTTGAGCACCTCGGCGACCGGGAGGTCGGGGTACAGGAAGGCGATGTCCTCGTCGCTGGCCTTCACCACGTGGACGAGCCGCACGTACGCCTCGACGAGCTCGCGGGCCCTCTCCGGCTCTCCCATGAGTGCGGCGCGCACGTTCGGGTCGTACGACAGTGTGACGTCGCCGGTGGCTGCCGCTGCCCTGACGGCGTCGAGCACCGGTCCCCGGCCCGGCCGCATCCAGCTCCCGAGCGAACCGGTGTGCAGGGCGACGGCGTTCGGGAGCGGGATGACGGCGAGCTCGGCCTCCGCCCACTGCCAGTCGCTCGTGCCGGTCATCCAGAAGTCGTAGCGGGCCGCGCCGCCCTCGCCGACGGTCGCAAGCGCCAGGGTCGACGGCTCGGGGGCGCTCACGGCATGGTCCAGCCCGACCCCGTTGCTGGCGAGGTGCTCGCGGCAGCGCTCGCCGAGGGCATCGTGGCCGAACCTGGCGTGCAGCTGCACCGGCGTGCCGAGCCGGGCCAGCGCCAACGCCACGTTCGCCGGGCTGCCGCCCGGCACCGGGATGAGCCGGCCCTCGTCGTCCGCGACGAGGTCGACGACCACCTCGCCGACCACCTCGACGACGTCCATCGCTAGCGGCCCGGGCTGGCGAAGTCGACGGTGGCGTACGTGGAGAGCTTGGCCAGGCGGTGCTCGCTGGTGACCTCTCGGATGGTGCCGGACTTCGAACGCATCACGATCGAGTGCGTGGCGGCCCCACCGGCGCGGTAGCGCACCCCGGTGAGAAGCTCGCCGTCGGTGATTCCGGTGGCGCAGAAGAAGACGTTGTCGCCCGTGACGAGGTCGTCGGTGTGCAGCACGCGGTCGAGGTCGTGGCCGGCGTCGAGTGCCTTGCGCCGCTCGGCCTCGTCCCGCGGCCAGAGCTTGGCCTGGATCGTGCCACCGAGGCACTTGAGGGCGCAGGCGGCGATGATGCCCTCCGGCGTACCGCCGATGCCGAGGAGCAGGTCGGCGCCGGTTCCGTCGCGCGCGGCCATGATCGCGCCGGCGACGTCACCGTCGGAGATGAACGTGATGCGGGCGCCGGCTTCGCGCACCTGCCGGACGAGGTCATCGTGCCGCGGCCGGTCGAGGATGACGACGGTGAGGTCCTGCACCCGCTCGTCCTTGGCCTTGGCGATCCATTGGAGGTTCGCGGCGATGGGAGCGGTGATGTCGACCGCGTTGGCGGCCTCGGGGCCCGTGACGAGCTTCTCCATGTAGAACACCGCGCTCGGGTCGTACATGGCCCCGCGGTCCGAGACCGCGATCACGGAGATCGCGTTCGGCATCCCCTTGGCCGCGAGGGTCGTGCCGTCGATCGGATCCACCGCGACGTCGACGTCGGGGCCGGTGCCGTCGCCCACGCGCTCGCCGTTGAACAGCATCGGGGCGTTGTCCTTCTCGCCCTCGCCGATGACGACGACCCCGTTCATGGACACCGAGCCGACGAGCGAGCGCATCGCGTTGACGGCCGCGCCGTCGGCCCCGTTCTTGTCGCCGCGCCCGACCCAACGGGCCGCTGCCATGGCGGCGGCCTCCGTGACGCGGACGAGCTCGAGAGCCAGGTTGCGGTCGGGCGCTTCCGGCGAGGGAGGGGTGGTGGCCATGGGGCCAGCGTAACGAGCGCGGGTGCCGCCGATCGGGCGGCCGCAGCGGGTGGGCGAGACTGGGCGGCGTGAGCGACCACCCCGAGGCCCCGGGCGAGACCGCCGCCGCGACACCGGCGGGCGACCACGTCGACCCGCCCCCGGCGCGCAGCGAGGTCCCGGCCGGCGACCGCGCCACCCCGGCGTCGGCGCGCATCGACGTAGCTCCGGGCCTGAGCTACGAGACCGCGCCCACCCGCAAGGGCGGTCGGGAGACGGCCGTCGACATGGTGCGCACCCTGCTGGTCATCCTGGTGCCGGTCCTGCTCCTGGTGCTCGTCGTGGCCCGGCAGCCCTCCCCCGACCCGGTGCGCGTCGTCGACTGGAAGCCTCAGGCGGCTCTGGCCGCGGCGCAGGCGCCCTTCCCGGTCGTGGCCCCAGCGGGCCTGGAGCCGTCCTGGCGCGCCACGAGCGTGCGGTACGAGCCCGTGCCCACCCAGCGCGACGCGACCGTGTGGCACCTGGGCTTCCTCACCCCCGAGGGCACGTACGCGGGCGTGGACCAGTCCGACGCGCGGGCGGACGATTTCGTCAAGGACGCCACCTCGAAGGGTGCGCCCGCCGGGGAGGCCTCGATCGGCGGGGCTACCTGGCACCGATACCAGGTCGGCGCCGATGGCGTGCGGGCGCTCGCGCGCCCGTGGGGCACCTCCACGGTGGTGGTGTCGGGGTCTGCCGCCTGGCCCACGCTCGAGCACCTCGCTGGCACGCTGCGGGAACTGCCCAAGGGCGGCGGGGCGGTCGCCGCGTCGGGTGCGGCGGCAGCCCCGCCTCCCTCCGCGGCCGGGCCGTAGGGGTCTCGTCGGCGGCGCGCTGGTCAGGGTGGGTCGGGTAGGCCGGGTGACCCCTCTGCCCCCTGGCGGCGCACCTCGTCCAGCCGCGCCTTCGCGCCGGCGAGCCGTGCCTCGCAGACGGCCGCGAGCGCCTCGCCGCGCTCCCACAGGGCCATCAGGTCGTCGAGGGGGAGGTCGCCGGACTCAAGGCGGTGCACCACCTGCTCGAGCGCTCCGCGGGCCTGCTCGTAGCTGAGCCCGTCCAGCGGTGCGTCGCCACCGGGCAGGTGCGGCGGCGGCGGCGGGGGCGGGTCGGAAGTCGGAGAGGCGGGCACAGGGCGACCCTACGAGACGGGGTCGGCGGTGGCGCCGAACTCGCCCGTGGCCACCCGCACCCGAAGCGGCGCACCGGGACTGACCGCGGCCGCGTCGCGCAGGACCTGGCCGGACGCCGTACGCACGACGGCGTAGCCGCGGTCGAGCGTGCCCTGCGGCGACAGCGTGCGCAGCCGGCCCGAGAGGCCCTGCACGTCGGACGACAGCCGCGCGAGGTGGTGGCCCGCCTCGCGTCCGGACCGGGTGCGCAGGGCGGCGAGGTCGGAGGCCCGGGCGGTGAGCAGCACCGAGGGGTCGCGTAGTGCGGGGTGGCCCGCCAGCATCGCGAGCCGGCGGGACTCGTTCTCGATCCTGGCCACGACCGTGCGGCGTGCGGCGTCGCGCCAGCGGCCCACCTGCGCGACCTGCTCGCGCACGTCGGGCACCAGCCGGCGGGCGGCGTCGGTGGGCGTGCTGGCCCGCACGTCGGCGACGAGGTCGAGCAGGGGGCTGTCCTGCTCGTGGCCGATGGCCGACACGACGGGCGTGGTGCAGGCGGCGACGGCGCGCAGGAGGGCCTCGTCCGAGAAGGGCAGCAGGTCCTCGAACGAGCCGCCCCCGCGTGCCACGACGATGACGTCGACCACGGGGTCGGCGTCGAGATCGCGCAGCGCGGCCACCACGGCCGCCACCGCCTGCGACCCCTGCACCGGCACCTCGCGCACGTCGAACTCCACGCCGGGCCAGCGCAGCCGGGCGTTCTCGAGCACGTCGGTCATGGCAGCGCTGCCCCGGCCGCACACGAGCCCCACCCGGTGGGGCAGGAAAGGCAGCGGCAGCTTGCGGTCGGGATCAAAGATGCCCTCGGCGGCGAGCACGCGGCGCAGGTGCTCGAGCCGAGCGAGCAGCTCGCCGAGGCCGACCGGGCGGATCGCCTGCGCCTTGAGCTGCAGCTCGCCGCGGCGGGCCCACCACTCGGGCTTGGCCAGGACCACCACGCGGGACCCCTCGGTGACGGGCGTGGGGGCCGCCTGCAGCACCGAGACGGGCACTGCCACCGGCAGCGAGGCGTCGGCACTCGAGTCGCGCAGGCTGCAGAACGCGATGGACGACCCGGGCCGCACCTTGAGCTCGGCCACCTGCCCTTCGATCCACACGCGGCCGAGCCGGCCGATCCAGCCTCCGATGAGGGCGGACACCTCGCGCACCGGCAGGGCGGCGTCGGGGGAGGCGCCCGGCCGGACGGCTTCGTCCGCACCGGAGGTGCCCTCAGCGGACTGGGAGGTGTCGCTCACCCGCCCATCATGGGGCTGCCCGCCGACCTCGCGGGCACGGCGCGCGGCGCCGGTGCATCCGGCCCGCCGTGCCGCCCGGCAGGCGCCGGTCGGTGCCGCCGCCTGCGTGCGCGGGGGCGGCTGGCGCAGCCGCCACTTACGATGGCGCCATGACCGATGCCGCGAGCTCCCCCGCCGAGCCCGACGGCGAGCACCCCCTCGACCCCCAGCCCGGAAGCGCCGCCGGACCCAAGCGGGTCCTCCTCGCCGCGCCGCGCGGCTACTGTGCCGGGGTCGACCGGGCCGTCGTCACGGTGGAGAGGGCGCTCGACCTCTACGGGCCGCCGGTCTACGTACGCAAGGAGATCGTCCACAACAAGTACGTGGTGCAGACCCTGGAGTCGCGGGGTGCCGTGTTCGTCGACGAGCTCGACGCGGTACCCGAAGGAGCCACCGTGGTGCTCTCCGCGCACGGCGTCGCCCCGTCCGTGCACACGGAGGCGGCGGGTCGCAGGCTCAAGACGATCGATGCCACCTGCCCGCTGGTGAGCAAGGTGCACTCCGAGGCGCGGCGTTTCGCCGCCGAGGACTACCAGATCCTGCTCATCGGGCACGAGGGCCACGAAGAGGTCGTGGGCACCTTCGGCGAGGCGCCCGAGAACATCACGCTCGTCCAGAGCCCGCAGGACGCCGCCGAGGTGTCGCTCCAGCCCGGCCAGAAGCTCGTGTGGCTCTCGCAGACCACGCTCAGCGTCGACGAGACGATGCAGACGGTCGACACCCTCGCCGGGCGGTTCCCCCAGCTCATCAGCCCGCCCAGCGACGACATCTGCTACGCCACCCAGAACCGCCAGTCGGCCGTCAAGCTCATCGCGGAGCGGTGCGACGTGCTCCTCGTGGTGGGGTCGGGCAATTCGTCCAACTCGGTGCGGCTCGCCGAGGTCGGTCTCGACGCGGGTGCCCGCGCGTCCTACCGGGTCGACTCCGCCGACGAGCTACAGGACGACTGGTTCGGTGGCGCCACGACCGTCGGCCTGACGAGTGGAGCCTCCGTGCCGGAGGAGCTCGTCCACGGCGTCCTCGACTGGCTCGCCGAGAGAGGCTTCGGTGACGTGGAGGAGGTTCACGCGGCCGAGGAGTCGCTGATCTTCTCGCTCCCGCCCGAGCTGCGCCGCGACCTCAAGGCGGCCGGACGGGCGTGACGCCGGCGGAGCCGGGCCGTGCCGTCGGCGCCGGCTAGCGCTGGCCCCAGGTGGTTCCGTCAAACGCCTGCGGCGCAAGCGTTTCCCGCTGTCAGGATCGGGCGGCGTCGGTCTTCTCGTCGACCTTTGACGCCTTGGTGGGCAGGGTGCCGTCTCGGCGCGAACGGGCTCGGCGCACGAGCACGATCACAAGCGCGACAAGCGTGGCGCCGATGATCCACGGGGCGTTCAGCGCAAGGCCGGTGAACACCATGAAGCCCTCGCGCACGAGCAGCGATCCGCCGGACGGCAACGTGAACTGCCCCGCGGTGAGGAGCGCGACCAGGTAGGCCAGCGGCGGCGTGACGACGGCTGCCCAGAGGTCGGCCGGTCGTACGGCGAGTGCGGCGTAGAGCGTCGACAGCACCAGGCCGACCCCAGTGATGACCCCGATGCCATGGGTGACGAGCACGTCGGCGAGCGCCATCAGCACGGTGACGCCGACGACGACGACCGTGACGCCCGTCCAGGTGAGACCGGTGCCGCCGCGCGGCCGGGCCGGGTCACCGGCGGTCCGCGCTAGGTCGGCCTGGACGTCGCCAGGCGCCCCGGCAGCTTCCGGGGCGAAGGGCGAGGGGGTGCTCGCCGGGGCGAGGGGACGCGACCCGACTCCCGCGCCCGCTGCGGGCGGCACCGGGGTCCACGCCGTCGGCGTGGGGGTGCCGGTAGGGGGGGTGGTGGTCCACGGGCCCGGCGCGTCGGCGGAGGGGGTCGGAACCCAGGCCGCGGGGTTCGCCGGAGCGATGGGGTGGCCCGCTGCGGCGTGAGCGGCGGCTCCGGCGGCGAGGGCAGCCGCGGCCGCCGCCGCGGACGGCCCGCGAGGCTGTTCGGCCGGGATGCCGGTGGCCGGCAGGGCGGTGGAGGGCATGGCAGGGATGGCCTCGGCGGCGGTGTCGCCCTCGGCCCCGGCCGACCGGAACAGCCGGCCCGTATCGACCGGCGCCGGCAGCGGCGCGGCAGCCGCGTCCTTGTCGCCGAACCCGGTGACGGGCTGGGCGGGGCGTGGTGGGGTGAGGTGGTCGAGCCCGGCGTCGTCGGGCTCGGTGCGGAGCCACGGGTCCGGACGGGCGGCGGGAGCCGCCGCAGCGGGGGGCGCCGGCGGGGCTGATAGACCGGCCGGCGCGGCAGGTGCGGCCGGCACGAAGGGTGCGGCGGGGGCCGACGCGGCCCGCGAGACGGGTGGCAGCAGGGGAGCGCCCGGGTCGTCGAACAGGGTGGCGTCGTGTGCGGGGACCCCAGGCTCGGCAGCGGCGGCGGGCTGCGGCGGCAGGTCGGCGCGGCCGTGGGGGTCGTCGGGGGTGCTGCTCACGGGGCACCACGGTACGTCAGATGGCCCGATGCTCCCCACCAGGCTCGCTCTCGGCGAGCAGCAGGACCTCGGCGTATCCGGTCTCGAACTCAGGGGCGGCCGGTATCCGGGCGGCGGACGTGACCTGCGCCGGGGACTCGAGGGGGTCGTCGGTGACGCCGAGCGCGCTGAACCGGCGGGCGGACACCAGCACCCGGCTCTCCAGCGACGAGACCGCCGCGTTGTACCGCCGCACGGCGCTGTCGAGGCTGACGCCCACCTTGCCGAGGTGGTCGCCCAGGGTGGCCAGCCGGCCGTGCAGCTCTCGTCCCAGGTCGTGCAGGGCGCGGGCGTTCGCGGCCACCGCCTCCTGACGCCAGCCGTACTGGACGGTGCGCAGCAGCGCCCCGAGCGTGGTGGGGGTGGCCAGCACCACGTCGCGGGCGAAGGCGCGCTCGAGCAGCCCTGGGTCGGCGGTGAGCGCTGCGGAAAGCAGCGGCTCGGCCGGCAGGAACAGGACGACGAACTCCGGCGAGCCGTCGACGGCCGAGGCGTAGTCCTTGGCCGCGAGCCGGTCGATGTGCGCCCCGAGGGCTGCCGCGTGACGGCGCAGGTGCGCGTCGCGGGTGGCGTCGTCGTCGGCTGCGACCGCGTCGAGGTAGGCGTCGAGGGGCGCTTTCGAGTCGACCACGACGTTCTTGCCCTGCGCGAGGTGCACGACCAGATCGGGCCGCAACGCGCCATCGTCCGTGGTGGTGTGCGCCTGCTCGGTGAAGTGGACGTGCTCGAGCATGCCGGCGGTCTCGACCAGTCGCCGCAGCTGCATCTCGCCCCACCGTCCGCGGACCTCGGAGCGGCGCAGCGCCGAGCCGAGCTTCCCCGTCTCGGCCCGGAGACGCTCGCTGGCCTCGCCGGCCGCCCGCAGCTGCTCGCGCAGCTCGGCCTGCGACACCATCCGGGCGCGCTCAGCCTCTTGCACCGAGCGTGCGAGCGCGGACAGGGAGTCGGCCACCGGGGCGACGAGGTCGGTGACCCGGCGTTCGCGGCCCTCGTCGGCGCGCGCCAGCGCCAGCCGTTCGGCGTTCACCTCGCGCTCGTGGTCGAGCTGGGCCTGCAGCCCGAGGACCCTGGCGGCTCCTCGGGAGCGGGCCGTCAGGGTGCCGAGCGCCGCCCCGAGGGCGACGCCGACGAGCAACAGGAGCAGGGCCACGAGGGCACTGGCGGCGTTCATGCTGCGAGCATCGCGGCAGGGTCCGACACGTGCGGCATCGACACGCGCTCGGCTTGACCTTGACGTTACGTCAACCTTTATCGTCGTCGCCATGGACGAGCAGACCGGGACGCAACGGGCGTGGTCGATCGTCGAGGTGGCCAGGGCGTCTGGAGTCTCGTCCCGCACCCTGCGCCACTACGACGACCTCGGCCTCGTCCCACCCGCATTCCTCGGTCCGAACGGGTACCGGTATTACGGCCGCGAGCAGCTCCTGCGGCTGCAGGAGGTGCTCGTGCTGCGCGAGCTCGACCTGCCGCTGGACGCGGTCGGCCGAGTGCTGGACGGCACCGTGGAGCGGACGGCGGTGCTGAGCGCCCACCGCGAGGCGCTGCTGACAGAGAGCCGCCGGCTCGCCCTGCTGGCCGACACGGTCGGGCGCACCATCGACGACATCGACCACGGAGGCACAGCGATGGGACCCGAAGAGCTGTTCGAGGGCTTCGACGCGCAGCGGCAGCGGGAGTACGAGACCGAGCTCGTCGAGCGCTACGGCCCGAAGGCGCAGGTGAAGATCGACGAGTCCTGGCGTCGCGTGGGCGCCATGACGAAGGCCGACGCCGAACGCATCCAGGCCGAGCTGGCCGAGCGTGATGCGGCCTACGCCGCGCTGCTCGACGCGGGCGTCGCCCCGTCCGACCCTCGCGTGCAGAACGTGACGGCCGGCCACTACGCCTGGGTCTGCCAGTTCTGGACGCCCGACGCCGAGTCGTTCGCCGGTCTCGGCGACCTCTACACCGACAGCCCCGACTTCAAGGCGCGCTACGACGCCGTACGACCTGGGCTTGCCGAGTACGTCCGCGACGCGATGGCCGTCTACGCGGTCGAGACGCTGGCCTGACGCTCGATGGTCAGAAGGGTTCTGGGCCGCACCTAGACTTGGCGCCCGTGGCCCTCACCATCGGCATCGTCGGACTCCCGAACGTGGGCAAGTCGACCCTTTTCAACGCCCTGACCAAGAACGACGTGCTCGCGGCGAACTACCCGTTCGCGACGATCGAGCCGAACACCGGCGTGGTGGGCGTGCCCGACCCCCGCCTCGCCGTGCTGGCGGGCATCTTCGGCAGCGACCGGATCCTGCCGGCCGCCGTCACCTTCGTCGACATCGCCGGCATCGTGCGTGGGGCGAGCGAGGGCGAGGGGCTCGGCAACAAGTTCCTCTCGCACATCCGCGAAAGCGATGCGATCTGCCAGGTGATCCGGGCGTTCGCCGACCCGAACGTCGTGCACGTCGACGGCAAGGTCTCGCCGAAGGACGACATCGAGACCATCAACACCGAGCTGATCCTCGCCGACCTGCAGACGCTCGAGAAGGCGATCCCGCGGCTGCAGAAGGAGGCGCGGATGAACAAGGACCGCGCTGCTTCGCTCGCCGCCGCGGAGGAGGCCAAGGAGCTACTCGACGGCGGCACCACGATCTTCGCGTCCGGCATCGACCGTGAACCCCTGCGCGAGCTGTTCCTGCTGACGGCCAAGCCCTTCCTCTACGTCTTCAACCTCGACGAGGCTGAGCTGCACGGACGTGTCCCTGCGTGCGGAGCTCTCCGCCCTCGTGGCACCGGCCGAGGCCGTCTTTCTCGACGCGAAGATCGAGGCCGAGCTCGTCGAGCTTCCCGACGACGAGGCGCTCGAGCTGCTGCAGTCGATGGGCCAGGACGAGAGCGGCATGAGCCAGCTCGCCCGCGTCGGCTTCGACACGCTCGGCCTGCAGACGTACCTCACCGCGGGCCCGAAGGAGTCGCGGGCATGGACCATCCGCAAGGGCGCCACGGCGCCCGAGGCGGCAGGCGTTATTCACACCGACTTCCAGAAGGGCTTCATCAAGGCCGAGGTCATCTCGTTCGGCGATCTCGTGGAGTGCGGCTCGGTGGCCGACGCCCGGTCGAAGGGCAAGGCCCGGATGGAGGGCAAGGACTACGTCATGGCCGACGGCGACGTGGTGGAGTTCCGCTTCAACGTGTAGGGCCGTCGCGCGTGAGCCGGACAGAGCCCTGCGGGCCGGAGCGGCACACTATCGAAGCCTCGGTGCCGACGCCGGGCCGGAGTCTCGGGCGTCGGAGGGAGGAACCTTGACCGAGGCGAACCCCCGTGTCAGGTTGCTGAGATGGTCAGCATCTTCGAGGCAGCGGGCGGGGACGTCGGGTTGATGCGCTTGGCCGAGGCGTGGCACCGGCGAGTCCTCGCCGACCCGGTGGTCAGCCACGCTTTCGAACACGGCTACCACCCCGATCACACGCGGCGTTTGGCGGCCTACTGGGCCGAAGGGCTCGGAGGTCCTTCGGCCTACACGCATCTTCTCGGCGATGAATCCGCGGTCGTCCGTTTGCACAGCGGGAACGGCCCACATGGCGACATGGACCAGCGTGCGATCGTGTGCTTCGACGAGGCACTCACAGACGCCGGGTTCACTCGTGGGCCGTTGCGCACGGCCTTGCACGACTACTTCCTTTGGGCAACGAGCTCCATGTCGCGATACCCCGACTCGCCGGACGATGTGCCCGACGACCTACATGTTCCGCTGTGGTCCTGGGACGGCCTCACCCAGCAGTCGGGGCGCGGCCCCGATCACCTCGGGCACGGCCGCGGCTGAGCCAGCGTCGCGACGCTGGCCATGTCGTCGTCCCCCCACTCGAGGGTGAACACGTTGAGGTTTCTGCGAGGCGCTCGGTTCGGAGCTGTGCAGGACCCTGCCGTCGGCCACGCGCTCGGTGGCCCGCCCGAGTTCACTGACGCCAGTCCGGTAGGGACGGGTTCCTTCCTGCTGATACCCGAGCCCCACGATCATCCGCAAGGACCCGTCCACGAGCTCCTCGAGGGCCCCGACGGGCCGACGTGGGCCGAGCGGCTCGTGGACGCCGGCGTCAGCCCGCTCCTGCGCCGGCACCCGGTCCTGGTCCGTGCGTCGGTGGTGACGCTGGCGGCCGCGCTGCTGGTGGGCGGCTCCCTGGTGGCGTACGGGCGCGGCCAGCCTCCCGACGACGATGGCGTCATCGCTGTACGGGTGTTCGACGCCACCCTGGACGCATCCGACGACACCAACGCGACCTCGGCCACGGTCGAGCGCCCGAGCTTCGGCTACAGCCTCATCCCCCGGCGCAGGGGCGAGACCATGCGGCTGCTCGGCGTCGAGGGGCCTGGCGTGTTCGCGAGTGAGGTGGAGACCGCGGCCCCCGACGTGGCCGCGCGCACTGGCGCGGACGTCGTCGTGACCGTGGCGCCGCAGTGCGCCGATCCGGCGCTGGCGAGGGCCCAGGAGTCGGCGTACCACCTGCGGGTGCAGCGCACCGACGCTGCGGGACGCACCGTGATCGGGCTCGTCGACGTGCTGGCGGGATCGAACGTCCAGTGGTCGTGGGCTATCGCGCGCAGCTGCGCCCAGCTCTGGTTCGGGGAGATGCTCTCGCTCGAGCAGGTCGAGGTCACCTCGAGCCCGGCCGACCCGGACGGCCCGGCCCTGCTGCTCCGGCTGCACCTGCGAAGCGCGGTCCCCCGCGGCGTGCAGGTCTCCTACGGCTACTGGTCCCCGCCGCCGGAGGGGGCTGTCAACAGCGTGACGGTGCCGGGGGGAGCCACCGCCGTCCTTCGGGTCACCCTCGCCCTGCCCGACTGCCGAGAGGCGCCGTGGCCCGACCTCGGCCTGCACCGCGGTATCGGGTTGGCGGGCGAGATCCTGCCGACGCCCCCGAACCTGGAGCGCCGCGTCGGCGGGAGCGTCGGGGTCGCGTGGTCCGAGGGATTTCAGCGCCGGATCGAGGCGCAGGTGCGCGCGATGTGCGCCGCGATGCCGGCGCTCTCGGTCGGCGTCGTCTCGTCGCGGCCCGCCGTCAACACCGCGCTCGTGCAGTCCCTGAATGCGGGCAGCTGGGTCGCGGTGCTCCGGACGACGCTGCGGATCACCTCCCCCGCCGACCACGTGACGGTGTCGGACACCACCTCCGCGTCCCAGACCGTCGAAGGAATCCCGCCGTCGATCACGCGCGCCTCCGCGGCCCTGCCCGGGGGCACGGCCGTCGTGGCCGTTGACTGGGCGACGCCGTGCGCCAGCGCGGCGGCCCCGCCCACGCTGCGCGTCGTGCTGACGTCCCACGGACGGACCTGGCCGGCCCGGGTCGCCCTCGACTCGGGCGTCGTGGCCGCGGCCCTCGAGCACGCCTGCCCCGAACTCGGGCTGACCGGTTCGGCGCTGCGCGACTCGGGGTGGAAGGTCTCCCGCTGATCCACCGAGCGCCGCTCGACGACGCGGCCAGTTCTCCGCACCGACGGAGTTCGTGGGAGCCACTCGAGGGGCTCACATCACGCGGCTGCCCGTCCTGCGGTGACCCGGGACACGGGTAGACCGGGCGAGGGAGGGACAGGCAGATACGGATGTGTGAGGCATGGACACACGCACATGCGTGTCAGATAGCCTCAGTTTTCCGCAGACGCCTATCGAGGGAGTCCCCGTGCGCCGCCTCTCCGTCACCGTGTTCGCCTCGCTCGTGCTGGTCGCGGGGCTGGCCGGGTGCGCCTCGTCGAGCAGTTCGAGCGGCCAGGGCACGACCGCGTCGAGCCCGTCCTCGGTCTCAGGCACGATCACCGTGTTCGCTGCCTCGTCTCTCAAGGAGGCCTTCACCACCATCGGCAAGCAGTTCGAGACAGCCAACCCCGGGACCACGGTCACGTACAACTTCGGGGCGAGCAGCACCCTGGCCACCCAGATCGTCCAGGGCGCCCCCGCCGACGTCTTCGCGGCTGCTAGCACCAAGACGATGGATACGGTCACGGCGGCCGGGGCCGCGAGCAACCCGCAGACCTTCGCACTCAACACGATGGAGATCGCCACGCCCGCCCAGCCGAGCACACCCGTGACATCGCTCGCCGACCTCGCCAAGCCCGGTGTCAAAGTCGCGGTGTGCCAGAAGACGGTCCCGTGCGGAGTCGTAGCTCAGGCGGTGTTCGACAAGAACAAGATCTCGGTCACTCCGGTCAGCGAGGAGGTGGACGTCAAGGCAGTGCTGGCCAAGGTCGTACTCGGCGAGGTAGACGCGGGGGTCGTGTACGTCACCGATGTGAAGGCGGCGAAGGACACGGTCATCGGCGTTGCCATCCCCGCCGACCAGAACGTGACGACGAAGTACCCCATCGCGCCCATCTCGGCGAGCGCGAATGCGGCTACCGCGCAGGCCTTCGCCGCCTACGTTCTGTCGCCCGCCGGGCAGGGCGTGCTGACTGCTGCGGGATTCGCGCAGCCCTGAAACGCTCGGTTCGGGGCGTCGGAGCTGTGCGGACCACACCCGCCGTGGTGGCCGGGCACGCCGCTGACAGGTGGTCGTCTTCGCCGCCGACGCCGGGTGCTGGCCCGCCTTGCCTCGGATCCTCGCTCCACGACGAACGTGCGCTGCTCGTGGCCGCAGGGCTGTCCCCGGTCAAGGCGCTCCTCTCCGCGACGGAAGACACCGCCGCAGTGTTCGGGCTCCCGGATCGCGGTTGAGTCGAGACAGGCCGTAGGGCCGATCTCGCCCTGATCGGCGGCGATCCGACTCTCGACATCACAGCGACCCGCGACGTCCGCAGCGTGGTGATCGGCGGCGAGCGCGTTCGGTGACACGAACCGGGTCCGTCGGCACCACGCGGGGAAGGACGCGGCCGCTCGCTGCGCCCTGACTCTGGCAGTGGCGGCCCCTGTACGGGAACCGCGGGTGAGGTGGGCCACGGTGTCGCGCCGCCGACATCCTGCCTCCCAGCGGCCGCACCACCCTGTGCGCGAGATAGCCGCCCGCACGAGGGCGCTCGCGGACAGGAGGAGCCATGACCGTCGCCGACTGGCGCCTACGCACGACAAGCGCACCGCCGCCCCTGCCGTTCACCCTGGTCTGCGTCGACGCAGACGACGTCACGGCCCACCTGTATCAGGCGCACGGGCGTGGCGTGATGGACCTGCCTGCCGGCGCGGGTTGCCACGACGCCCTGCACCGGTGGGAGCACGTCGAGGCGGCGCTGGGGATGCTGGAGGTCAGCCACCACCACCTGCCACCGGCCGCGTCGATGGATCGTCGCCCGGTGGCCCCGCGGGTATCCGACGTAGCGTGACGCGCGTCCAGCCGCCGATCTGCAGGAAGTCGCCGTCGCGCAGCGGGAGCAACTCACCCGGGGTGATCAGGCGGATGCCGTTGAGGTAGGTAGGCTTCTCGGACACCTGGGTGAGCTGCCAGCCCGCTCCGTCGCGATGAAGCTCCACGTGGACCCGCGAGACGTACCCGTCGACTGGGAGTGGGCCGAAGTTGACGTCCGCCTCGCTGCCTCGGCCCACGCGCACGACGTCGCCGGCCAGGACGACCCGGCGCTGACCGGGCGCCTCGGGGAACGGGTCGGGCACTGACTCCGGGTCGTAGAAGCCCCGGTCGGCGGACAGCAGGACCTCCCAACCCTCGAGGCGAAGGGTGCGCCTCGTGTCGCCGTCTGGCGTTGCTTGGTGCGCTTGCCGGCCGGCGGGCACGGCCGCACGTCCGCCGGCGGGGGCCGTCGACCCGGACAGGTGGTCGTCGGCGGCGTGGGCGCCGGCCCCCCCGTGACCTTGGTGGTCACGGGGTGGCCCGGCCACCAGGCGGCGCCGCAGGGCCGCGGAGCGCTGCTCGAGCGCGGCGGCCTCGGCGGCGCTCGTGGGTTCGTCGTGGACGAGGTCCCAGGCGGCGTCGAGGTGCGCCAGCGCCTTGGGCAGCGCGGACACGGCCTCGGCGGCGTCGGCGGCCGTCAGGTAGCTGGCGAGCAGACGGGTCCGAGACTCGCGGGCTAGTTCTTCGTCGCCGGTGGTGATCGCCAGCTGCAGTGCGGTGCCCGCGTGGTAGGCGAGGGCCTCGCTGAACTCGTCCACCCCGGCGGGCATCCGTTCGCTGAGCCAGTCGGCGGCCTGCAGGTGTTTGCGGGCTCGGGTGCTGCGCTTGGGCACGTTGTACGCCGCGTCGCGCATGAGCGCGTGTTGGAAGCACCACTCGGTCTCGCCGGCCATGGTGGAACGCAGGAGCTGTCGCACGACACCGAGGCGGGCCAGCCGGCGCAGGTCTGCGGTGACGTCGTCGGTGCTCCGTCCGGTGAGGGCGGCGACGGTGCCGGTCCAGAACACGCGGCCGACGACGGCGGCATCCAGCAAGGCGCCTCGGGTGTGCCCCTCGACCAGGTCGAAGCGCGACACGATGACGCCGTAGATCGTCTCTGGCAGCGGCACGTCGACGAAGGGGCGGGTGCGCCCGGAGGTCACGGGCTCGACGAGGTCGCGGTCGCGCAGCATGCGCACGAACTCCGCGGTGAACAGCGGGTTGCCCTCTGCGCGCTCGAGAATGGCCTGCTCGGTCTCCGCCGGCAGGGCCACCTCACCGAGGAGCTGGCGCAGCAGGGATCGGGTTTCCTGGTCAGACAAGGGCGGTAGGTCGACCAGGCTCGCGTTGCGCAGGCCGACCGCCCATCCCGTGGAATCGGTCACGAGCTCGGGTCGGGCGGTCACGAGCACCAGCAAGGGGACCGGCGGGGCCGCCTCCGCGAGTCCCTCCACGAAGCGCAAGAGCTGGGGGTCGGCCTGGTGCACGTCCTCGAAGACCACGACGGCTGGGCCCCCAGCGGTCAGGCCCTCCAGGAATCGCCAGCCCGCGCTGAAGGTGTCGGCGAGCGTCACCTCACGCCCCACCTCGAGCCCGAGCAGCGGTCGTAGCCGGTCCATCAGCCAGATGTCGTCCGGCCATCCAGCCAGGCAGGCGGCCAGCTTCCGGTCCACCGCGTCCGGCGCGTCCGTGTCGTAGATGCCGGCGTGGGCTCGCACCACCTCGGCGAGCGCGGAGAACCCGGTGGCCTCGCCATAGGGCGGCACCCGTCCCAGGCGGCAGGTGACGTCGTTGGCCAGCCGGGCGAGCAGCTCGGCCACCAGACGAGACTTGCCGACGCCCGGGTCGCCGATGATCGCGACGAGGTGAACGCGCGACTCGTGCACGACGCGGTCGAACGCGGTGCGCAGCTGGCGCAGCTCGAGCTCGCGGCCCACGAACGCCACGTCGAGGTCGAGGTACACCTCGGCACCGAAGGGCAGCAAGGGCCCGAGTGCGCGGCGGGCCGCGACCGGTTCCTGCTTGCCCTTGGCGTGGATCGGTTCCATCGACTCGTAGGCGATGACAGGGGACGTGGCCCGGTACGTCACCTCGCCGACGAGCACGGTGCCGGGCGCGGCGGCCTTCTGCAGCCGGTCCGCAGTGTTGATGACGTCGCCGTTGATCCAGTGGGAGGTGAGGGACAGATCCGCGCCTTCGCTCAGATCGACGAGCGCTACCCCCGTGTCGACGCCGACGCGCACCTCAACCGGTGACGTCCCGTCAGACCAATGCAGGCCGCGGACGGACTCCACGACCGCCAGCGCGGCACGAACGGCGCGCTCGGCGTCGTCCTCGCGCAGCACCGGTGCCCCGAACACCGCGAGCACCCCGTCGCCTACGAGTCTTTCCACCTGACCGCCATACGACTCCACCCGCTCGCGGACCGCACTGTGGTAGGCGTGCAGGACGTCTTGGACGTCCTCGGGGTCGAACCGCTCGCTGGCCGAAGTGAAGCCGACGAGGTCGCTGAACAGCGCGGTGACCATGCGCCGCTCTTGCGGGTCGCGCACGTCGAGGGCGGGCGGTCCCGGGTCGCCGGACACAGCCGAAGGATGTCACCTACCACGGGTGCGGGGAAGCGCGGCTGCCCATGCACGGTGTCATGAAGACGCTACCTGTCACATAAGTGACAGGCCGGTGCTGGTCGGCGCGGCTACCCTCCTGCGGTATCGGACTGGTCGTCCCGCCGACGAGAGGGTGCCATGAGCAGCCACGCGATCAGCGGCGCGACCGTGGCGGCTCCGGCGGCTCACCACTCCTCGGCCGTGGCCACCCCGGTCCGCCTGCGCCTCTTGCTCGGCGGCGTCGTCGCCCTCGCGGCCCTGCTTGCCGCCACCAGCGTCCTGGCAGTGCTGTCCCGCCAGGCGGCCACTCGGCATGCCGCCGCCGTGACCGAGCCCGCGGTGGTGGCCGCCCAAGGCTTGTACACGGCGCTGTCCGACGCCGACACCACCGCAGCCGGCGGCCTGCTTGCCGGCCCGATCGAGTCGGCGCGCGCCCAGGCGCGGTACCAGGAGGACGTCGCCGTGGCAGGCGACGCAGTCGCCTACGAAGGCCCGCTCGCCGAGCCTGACACCCAGGCCGCGACGGCGCTGCACACCCTCGCTGTCGGCCTCCCGGTCTATGCGGGGCTGGTGGAGCGGGCGACGGCGGACAACCGACTCGGCTTCCCGGTCGCCTCCGCCTACCTCAACGAGGCCAGCTCCTACCTGCGCGGCTCGCTGCTGCCCGCGGCCACCACGCTCTACGCGTCGCAGAGCGCCGCGCTCGAAGTCGACCGCGTCGCGTCTTCCACCGTGTGGCCGGTGGTGTTGGGGGGAGTCCTGCAGGTCGCGCTGGTGGTTCTGCTCCTGATCACCCACCGGTGGGTGCGGGACCGATTCCACCGGCGGTTCACGATCGGGGTCCTGGCCGCCCTGCTGGCCGTGATCGCGCTCGGCGGGTGGGGTGCTCTCGCCCTGGTGGCCCAGACTGGCGAGGCCGAGGGCGCCGAGCGCGACGGCAGCGCCCTACTGGCGACCGCCTCGCAGGCCCGGCTGCTTGCGCTGCAGGCGCACGCCGACGACGAGCTCACCCTGATGTCGCGCGAGTCGGTCCCCTTCTACCAGCAGGACTACACGGTCACCTGGGCGCGCCTGCACCAGCTGACGACGGGCCAGACGCCGCTGGACCTCGGCTCCGCGGGAACCGCCGTCGAGCGGGCGCACGAGCAGCTTCGGGCGCTCGTGCGCGCCGGGGACTACGGCCAGGCCGTGGCGTACGCCACGGGTGCGGGTGCCTCCGAACTGCCCGCCGCTTCAGGGCAGCTTGACGACGCCCTGGCCGCGTACGTGGTGGCCGCGCAACGCACGTTTGACCAGGCGGCCGCGCAGGCCCAGCGAGACCTCGCGGGCCTGGCCGCCGGCGTCGTGCTGCTGTGCGCGCTCACCGCACTGGGCACGTGGGCCGGCCTTGCCCCGCGCCTACGGGAGTACAGGTGACGCCGCGGCGGCAGCAATCGCGCGCTGGCGTCGCCGCTGTCGCGCTGGGGCTGCTGGCCGCGGGGTGCGGCGTGGCCAGGGGACCGGACCTCGCACCCCGCGTCCCGCTCGTGCAGCCGTCCGGGGTGGCCACCGCCTCGCTGGCCCCCGCGGCCGGGCGCGCGCTCGCAGAACAGACCTGCGCGGACGGGACCGCGCAGGTCGCCACCGCCCCCCCGCTGCCCGTCCTGCCCCGGCCCGGCGCCATGCCGGCGGGCACCTGGGAGGCCGTGATCCAGCACAGGGGCACGCTGATCGCCGGAGTGGACCAGAACACCTACGGGTGGGCGTACCGCGACGCAGGCACCGACACCCTGCGCGGCTTCGACATCGACATGATCGACGCCGTGGCCAGGGCCATCTTCGGCCCGGACGGAGCGGATCACGTGCGGTTCCGGGTCGTGCCGAACGCCGGCCGCATCGGGGCCGTGGCCAACCACAGCGTCGACATCCTGGCCCAGACCATGACGATCACGTGCCATCGTCGCACCGAGGTGGCGTTCAGCGCGGAGTACTACCACGCCGAGCAGGACGTCCTGGTGCCGCAGGGATCCCCGATCACGTCGGTCGCCTCGCTGGCCGGCCGTAAGGCGTGCGCCGTCGCAGAGTCAACGTCCCTTCAGCACCTGGTCGACCTGCTCCTGGAGCCGCCCGTGGTTCCCGTGCAGGTCACCAACCAGACTGACTGCCTGGTCCTGCTGCAGCAGGGCCAGGTCGACGCGATCAGCACCGACGATGCGATCCTTCGAGGCCTCGCCGCGCAGGACCCCACTCTGCACGTGCTGGGCCTGCACCTGGCGCCCGAGCCGTACGGGATGGCGATCAGCCGCGACCACCAGGACTTCGTCGCGTTCGTGAACGCGGTGCTCGCCAGCGAGGCCGGGCCGCAGGGCCACTGGGCCCAGACCTACGAGCATTGGCTTGGCCACCTTGGCGGCGCGGTCATGCCCACCGCGGTCTACGACATCCGGGCGACCCGATGAGCACCCGGGACGGCGACGCGGCCTTGCCGGACACCCACGCACGCCTCGACCGAGCGGTGCTGCCCGCGGAATGCCGGCTGCTGGCGGCGTCAGCGGGCGGTAGGCGATGACCGGGCCGGTCGACGTCGCGGTGCGGCTTCGCTGCGCGCGAAGTCCGTGCCCAGGCGCCATCGACGCAGACGGCTACTGCGACGAGTGCGGACGCATCAACAGGAGCGCGCCATCGGCGGCGGGGGCCGGGGCCCCGGTGGCGTCGGCGACGCCGTCACGGGTCGTCGACATTCGCTCGGGGGTGTCGCGGCGCACGCGAACGGAATCGGCACCGACCGTTCCTCCCGGCAGCGCCGTGACCTCGAGAACCGGCGTGAGTGTGAGGGGTTGGAGCCGTACGTCGTCGGGCGCGAGCGGCGACCTCGGCGCGGGCCTGGTCGACGTGCCACCGGTCCCCCTCCGCGATCCGCAGTCCATGGTCCTGGCGGATCCCCATGTGCCGCAAGACAAACGACTGTGCTCCCGCTGCGGCAGCCCGGTGGGCGTCCCGCGTGGGGGTCGGCCCGCGGTCGTCGACGGGTTCTGCCCGGTGTGCGGTGCCGGCTTCTCCTTCACGCCGAAGCTCGCCGCCGGGGACCTCGTCGCCGGGCAGTACGACGTGGCCGGCGCCCTCGCGCACGGTGGGATGGGGTGGCTGTACCTGGCGCAGGACCGCAACGTCGAGAGCCGCTGGGTCGTCCTGAAGGGCCTGCTCGACGCCGGCGACGAAGGCGCCATGCGGGCGGCCATCGCCGAGCGACGCTTCCTGGCCCAGGTGTCGCACCCGAACGTCGTACAGATCTACAACTTCGTCGAGCACGGCGGCGCCGGCTACATCGTGATGGAGTACGTCAACGGATCCTCGTTGAAGCAGCTGCGGCTGGACACCCGTGAGGAGACGGGCCTCCCCCTGCCTCTGGACCGCTCCCTCGCGTACGGGCTGGAGGTGCTGTCCGCGCTCGGGTTCTTGCACGGGCGCGGACTCCTGTACTGCGACCTCAAGCCGGACAACGTCATCCAGTCCGGCGAGATGCTCAAGATCATCGACCTCGGTGGCGTGCGGCGCGCGGACGACGACGGCGGCGACGTCTTCGGCACAACCGGCTACCAGGCTCCCGAGATCGCCGAGCTCGGTCCGTCGGTGGTGTCCGACGTGTTCACGGTGGGCCGGATGTTGATGGCGCTCAGCATCGACCTGCCCGGCTTCTACGACGCGGACCGCTGGGCGACCGAGGTCCCGCCGGCCGCCGACGTCCCCTTGCTCGCGGAGTTCCCGGCCTTCGACGGGCTGCTGCGCCGCGCCACCGATCCCGACCCGGCGGGCCGGTTCGGCTCCGCGGGCGAGATGGCAGACCAGGTGTTCGGCGTGCTGCGCCAGGTGGTCGCCTCGCAGACGGGGGAGCGGATCGCGGCCCCCAGCCGTCGCTTCGGGCCCGAGCTCGTCCCGGACCCTTCTGGCCCGACGTGGCGCAGCCTCCCGCAGCCGCTCGCGGACGCCGATGACCCGGCGATCGGGCTCGTCATGGCTCAGGCGGACGCGCCACCGGGGCAGGTCCTGCTGGCACTGTCCGCGCACACATCCAGCGCTGAGGTGCGGCTGCGCCGTGTGCGAGCGCACCTGGACCTCGGCCACGTGCCGCAGGCTTGGGCCGACCTCACCCCGTCGGTCGCCGACCCCGATGGTCGGGGGGTCGACTGGCGCGCCCGTTGGTGGGCCGGGCTCGTGGGCCTGGCCGACGGCTACCGAACCGAGCAGGCCCGGACCGAGTTCTCCGCCGTGGCCGCGTCGCTGCCGGGTGAGCTCGCACCACGGCTGGCCCGGGCCGTCGTGGACGAGGCCGAGGCGGCGGCGGCGCCCGACGGGCCGGGCCCGCGTGGGCGTGCAGGGTTGCTGCGAACGGCTGCCGACGAGTACCTCCTCGTCGCACGTACCGACCCAGCGGCGTCGGGCGCTGCGTTCGGAGCGGCGCGCTGCCTGGCCGGGCTGGGCGACCGGGCCGGTGCAGCGGACGCCCTCGCACTCGTACCGGAGGGCGCCGCCGCCCGCATGCTGGCTCGGCAGCACCTGTGCGCGCTGCTGTGCGCGCCGCTCGGCGGTCAGGCGCCATCCACGGACGACCTGGCCGAGGCCGAGCGCGTGCTCGACGACCTCGCCGCCCACGGCGCGACGCAGACCGCCGTGCTGGCTCTGCGCCGCGACCTGCTGGGTCAGCGGCTCGGCACCCTCACGGCCGACGACCGGGCGGTAGGCGTTCCGCCTCACGCCGAGATGGGAGTGCGTGCGGCTCTGGAGCAGACGCTGCGGGACCTCGCGGCACTGACACCGGTGGGACCCGAGCGGGTGCGGCTGGTGGACGAGGCCAACGCCGTACGGTCCTGGACGCGCACGTGAACGCGGGGGTCGTCCTGTGTTCGGCGTGCGGGCACGGCCTCCTGGCCGGGGATGCCTACTGCGAGGTCTGCGGGGCGCCGTCAGCATGGGCCCCGCCCGCACGGTCCGAGCAGCACGGCCCGGGATTCGCTGTGGTCTCGGACATCGGCCTGCGTCGGCCCCGAAACGAGGATGCGTTCGCTGTGGTGACGCATGACGAGCGGGTCGCGGTCGTCGTGTGCGACGGGGTGTCCAGCAGCCCGGACGCGGCCCGGGCCGCCGTGTTGGCCAGTCGTGCGGCGGGTGAGGTGCTGGCCCGGGGCATCGCCACGCCGCTGCCCGACCCCGAGGCCGCAGCGGCAGTGCTTCGCGCCGCGGTCGCGGCGGCGCAGGAGGCGGTCTCTGGCCTGGCCGCGACCACTGCCAGGGCTGGAGCCCCGTCCACGACCCTCGTGGCTGCAGTGGTGGTGCCGGGTGGCGCCGTCCTGACGAGCGTTGGCGACAGCCGCGGATACTGGCTGCCCGATCACGACGTGCCGAGACTCGTGACCGTCGACGATACGGAGCCCGCGGCCCTGCTGTCCGTACGTGCCTCTTCCGGCGAGGCCGCGGGGCTGCCCCTCTCCCGGAGGATCACCCGCTGGATCGGTGCCGATGACGAGGGCCCGACCCCGCAGACGTACCCGCTGTCGACGGCATCCGGGGTGCTGGTGCTGTGCACCGACGGGCTGTGGCAGTACGTCGCAGAGCCTGTCGATCTCGCCTTCGCCCTGGGTCCCGGCCTCAGTGCTCAGCCCGCCCACGCCCACGCCCTCGTCGACCTGGCAAACGCGGCCGGTGGCGGCGACAACGTCACCGTCGCGCTGCTGGCCGTGCCTGCCACAGGGGGTGGATGATGCTGGGCTTCGCCCTCACCTGCTTCCACAACCCGTACCTTCCTCCCCAAGGCAGCCACGTCGACGCCATCCTCACGGTGAGCGCGCACGGGGAAGCGGTCCTGCGCTCCGCCGCCGCATCCGACGGTGTCCCGGCGGTGGCGGAAGTACTGCTCGTCGACGTGTCCGGCTCGATGCTCGGGCAGAAGATAGTGGCCGCGCGCGCGGCCGCGACGGTCGCCGTGGAGGGTCTGCGGCCGGGCACCAGGTTCGCCGTCCTCGCCGGCTCCAACGTGGTGCGGCAGGTGTACCCCGTGCAGGGCGGGCTGGCGATCGCCTCTACCAGCACGTGCCCGGACGCGGCTGTCGTCCTGCGCTCGCTGTGGGCCTCGGGGGGGACCCGGATCGGCGTGTGGCTGGCTGAGGCGGCCCGGCTGCTCGCACCCGAGGACGGCATCCGGCACGTCACCCTGCTCACCGACGGGCAGGACGCCGGCCCGCCGGGCGAACTGGCCGCCGCCGTGGAGTCGGTGCGCGGAGTGTTCCAGTGCGACTGTCGCGGCGTGGGGTCCGACTGGTCGGTGCCTCAATTACGCGGGATCGCAGATGCCCTGCTGGGTACCTGCGACATCGTGGCCGACCCTCGCAACCTGGCCGCGGACTTCGCCGCCATCACAGCATCGTTGATGGGGCTGGGGACCGCGTCCGTCGCGCTGCACGTGTGGACCCCTGCCGGCGTTGCGGTGGAACACATCAAGCAGGTGCACCCGTTCGTGCAGGACCTCGCCGGCGTGCCCGATCCGCGAACCGCGCGCACCGTGGTCTACCCCACCGGGGCGTGGGGCGAGGAGAGCCGAGACTTCCACCTGCGGCTGATCGTGCCACCCGGGGAGGTGGACGATGAGATTCTCGCAGCGCGGGTCACCCTGCGCGATGGTGACGACACCGTCCAGAAGGCCCTGGTCCGGGGGATCTGGACCGACGACGTCGAACTCTCGACCCGCGTCCAGCGTGAGGTGGCGCACTACGTGGCGCAGTCCGAGCTGGGCGTGGCGATCCAGGAGGGTCTCGCGGCTCGTCGCAGGGGCGACGATGCGGCCGCCGAGCGCCGGCTGGGCGACGCCGTGGCGCTGGCCTACGCGAGCGGGAACGTCGACGCCCTGGACGGTCTCGAGCGCGTCGTCGCCGTCGAGGACGCGCCCACGGGTCTCGTGAGGTTGCGGAGCGGAGTCGCGGCCGTCGACGAGATGACCCTGGACACCCGGTCGACGAAGACCACGAAGGGCCGCGCGTGATTCGCGGCACGCCGCCCCTGTCACCCGCGTGACAGCAGTCCCGTCGCTCCTCCCGCCACGCTGCGCCCGCGGCGCCGGATCGCCCGGAAGCCGTTCGTGGTCAGGAGGACCCCATGTCTGACCGATTCACCAGCAGTCTCGGTGCGCATCATCCGGCCCGTCGGCCCTTGCGCCGCTGTCGCCGGTCCCGTCTGGCCCTCGCGGTCCTGGCCGCCGGTCTCGCACTCGCAGCCACCACGCCGGCGTACGGCGCCGGCGGCCCGTACGTCGCCTTCATCGACGCCGCCTCCGGCCAACAGGTGCGCATCGCAGCGCCGAACGGCACCGGGTCGACGAGCCTGACGCCGGCGAACCTGTTCGTGGACAGCTTCGCGGTATCGCAGGACGGGTCCACGCTGGTCACCGGTGCGGTGACCGGGACGGACACGATGGCCCAGCACGGCGACTCCACCCAGGCGCTGGTCGTCACCCGAGGCGGGGTGTCACGGGTGATCAGCACCTACTGGGACACCAACCCGGTGGTCTCCGCAGACGGAATGAGCGTCTGGTTCGCTGACGGCGACATCTTCCGCTACGCCTGGGCCACCAACACCACCACGCGCCTGACCACCGGCGGAGTGACCCTCACCGGGCGCGGGCCGGCGCCGGGCCTCACGTCGGGCCTGCTAGCCGTCTCCCCGGACGGCGCACGCGCGGTGGTCACCTGGTATGCCACCGACGCCAACGGGAATGTGACACGCGACGCGCTGCAGGTCCGGTCCTTGGCGTCGCCGAGCGCCGCGGTGCTGTGGACGTCGCCGGTCTTCCACGCCCCCGGGGCCGAAGCTCTTCGCCGGGGACCTGGTGTTCAGCGACGCCACCCACCTGGTGTTCGGCCGGTGCCCCGACTTCAGCTGCAGCACCTGGTCGGTGCAGACCGTGGACACGTCCTCTCCGGCGAGCACCCCGACGGTGCTGGCCGGGCTGGACGGTACGTTCTCGATCGGGACGGCGGCCGGGACCTGGTACGTGTTTCATGACAGCGGTTCGGGGTCGTCGTTCACCACCTCGGTGGGCACGACGACCGACCTAGCGGTGCCACCCGTCACGAGCACGCCCCGCATCGACGGCGCCCACACCTTCGACTACCTGCCCACCGCCGCACTGCCGACCCCGCAGATCGCCGCCGCGAACCGGTCGGCCCTGACCCCGTTGCTGGCCACGTCGGCCACGTTGGTCCCCACGGGCGCAGCACCGGTGTACTTCGCCGGTGGCGAGTACCTGCACCCGGTGGGGTCCGAGACATTCGGCGCGGACGCCGCTCTCGTGCTGCGGGGCCTCCTGCAGGTGTCGTACGACCGCGGCCACACGTTCCGCACGCTGCGGACGACCACCGGCAGCACGCACCTCACGTGGCCGGGACAACCCACCGTGTGGGGAAACGGCCGCACCCCGCGGCTGACGCGCAACACCTGGCTGCGCTGGGTGTTCCCGGGCGACGCCTTCGTCCGGCCTGCGGTTTCCCCGACCGTCCTCGTGCGGGTCGCACCCACGATCTCCGCGCGGGTCTCACGGTCAGGCACCCATCGACGGATCAGCGGCCGGGTCGCCCGGATCCGTGGCCGGGTGCTGCTCTACCTCGGCACGAAGCTCATCGCGTCGGCCCCGATCGGCGCGGCCGGCACGTTCACCTTCGGGTGGCGATCCCTTGCCCACGGCAGGTACACGCTGGTGTCCGTCCCGGACGCCTCCTGGGCCGCCTCCCGCAAGATCCTGTCCGTGTAGTCCGCGCAAAGCGGTTGCGGACCGGTCGGGTGCGGCACGATGACCCGACCGGCCCGCACCGGAGGAGGCGATCAGCATGAGCAAGGAGGACATCATCCGGCTGCTCGCCGCGGCCCCCGTGTTCGCTGGACTGGACGAGCCCACCCGGACCGCGCTGGCCAGCGAGTGCCGGTCCCGGCGGTTCTTGCGCGGCGAGCACATCTTCACCCGAGGAGACGTCGGCGGTGGCATGTACGTGCTGGCCGGCGGATCGGTGTCGCTGGTCGTGAACGGGGTCGATGGCGACGAGGTCGTGCTGCACACCCTGCGCCCGCCGGAGTCCTTCGGGGAGATGTCTGTCGTGGACGGCGGCGCCCGGATCGCCAGCGGCGTGGTGCGGGAGGCGAGCGTGGTGGTGGAGGTACCGCGGCACGCGGTGCTGGGCCTTCTGGACACCCAGCCGTCCCTTGCCCGCGCGCTGCTGGCGGCGATGGCCGCCCTCGTGCGCCGCGTGGACCAGCACGCCGCTGATCTCGTCCTGCTCGACCTTCGGGGACGGGTGGCGAAATACCTGCTGGACGCGGCCTCCCGTAGCGGCCAGCCGGCGTCCGGCGAGCCAGTTCCGGTGGACATCCGGCTCAGCCAGGGCGAGGTGGCCCGGATCGTCGGGGGGTCGCGTCAACAGCTCAACCGCATCCTCGGTGAGCTCACCGCGCAGGGTGCCGTGGTCCGCGACGGCGCGCGAGTGGTAGCGGTGCGGCCGGAGATGCTGCGGCACGGCACCGGAGGCATGTGACCGCGTTATCTCACCGCTGATCGAGGGCCTCGCGACGGGCCCGACTACGGCAGGGGCGAGGGGCGGAACCGCGACAGCGACCAGAAGCCCGTGAACGGCGAGCCCGATCCGGTCCAGGTGCGCACCGTGCCGACGGCGGTCGGCGCGACGATGAGGGACGAGGTGCGCAGCAGGGTGGCGACGCGCGTGGTGGGTGAGGAGCCGGCGGTGCGCACGAACCACCACGCCCCGTTGAGCCGCATCGGGCCGCTCAGCCGGGTGGCGACGGGGGAGGTCACGCGGGTGGTGGCGACGGTGCCGTTCACCCCCAGCAGCAGGATCCGCCAGGACGATCCGGCGTTCCCGTCGACGATCGAGGCGTAGCCGACTCGCTTCCCGTCCGGGGTCCAGGCGAGGGTGTCGTCGGGCTCGCCGAGGCCGAACAGCTGACGCGCGACGCGGTGGCCATCAGAGGTCCGGAAGATCGACAGCGCCTCGGCGTCGCCGTCGGACGTGCCCCACACCGCGACGTAGCGGCGGTTGGGCGACAGCGCCACGTTGCCGACGCGGCCTGGGATCCCCAGGGATGCGGGGATTCCGTGGCACGACGTGCACAGGGTGCGGAGCCGGCCCGTGGCCACCTCGTACCGGACCACCCGCCCGTCCGTGCGGCCGACGGTGACGGTGAGGCCGTCGGGCGACACGTCGGGTCGGCCGACAACTCCCGAGGTGAGGACGACCCGCACCCGCCCCCGGACGACGAGGGTGAGGCCATGCCGAGCGGCGTCGCGGCCCTTGATGCGCGTCTGGCTCGTGTACGCCACGACCCGCCCGGTGTCGGATGCGTCCATCGCCACCGCGCGGCCCCAGCGAGCCTGCGCGACGGGCGCGGCCGAGCCCGGAGTCCCAGCGGCCGGGCGCACCTGGAGCACACCTCCGGCGGTGGAGTCGGCGATCGTCGACCAGGTGAGCCAAGGGCCCGCCGTGGCCGTCGTGGCGGTGACGAGGCCGACGACGCTTAATGCCACCGCGGCCGCGGCGCCGCCTGTGGCGCGGCGGGCGAACGGGAGCAGGACGTGGGTGCGCAGTGAAGATCTCATGGGGTCCCCTTCGACGCGCCTACCATGCCCCACTCCTGCCCCAAGCGGAACCCGCCGGACCCCGCCGGAGCAGTGCCGGCACCCCGGCGCAGGGCGACCGCACCGTCCTGACGCCGTGTCGCGTCCGGGGACCTTCGACCCTCCGGGGTCATGACCACCGTCTCTACTCTGGTGCTGTCGGTCCTTCCGGGGGGCAGCCATGAGCGCATCGACTCCGACATCGGGCACATCCCGTCCCGCCGCGACCAGCCGGGACGTGGTGCTCGCGCGGCATCCGATCGTCCCGGCCGCCCTCGTCGCCGTGCTCGTCGTGGCAGTGGCGCCCGCACTGCGCACGCTTTATCCGATCCTGTTCGAGATCGGGGAGGACTGGAGCTACCAAGGTGTCGCGGGCGTCGGTGCCTTGCTGTACGCCTCGCCCGTGCTCGCCGTGACCACCGCACGGATGCGGCCCGCACCGGCGCTGTGGTCCGGCAGCGTCCTCGCGCTCGCCGCGCTCGCGGTGGCCGCCGAGGGCCAGCCGGTGACGCGGGGGGCGGCGGGCCTGGCCACTGTCCTCGCGCTCGTCGGCGTCACGGTCGTGGGGATGCGTCTCGTCGCGGCCGGAGTGCCGCGCATCGTGCTTCTCGCCGGGGTGCTCGTGGGGATGGCGGTCGACACGGCCCTGCGCGGTGTCCTGCTCACGTGGGACATCACCTGGCGGCACAGCGCGCTGACCGCAGTGGTTGTCGTCGTGCTGGCCGCGGCTGCGTTCGTACTCGTCTTCGTCATCGCCCGGCAGGTCGACGTCGAACCTGCCGACGGCGGCGCGCTCCCGCTCGTCCCCGTGCTGGGCTTCGGCGGGTTCCTCGCGCTGCAGCTCCTGTTCCTGCAGTCGCCGGCGTTCGCCGCCTCGCAGTCCGGGGCGCAGCTCTGGGCGGCGGTTGCCCTGGTGCTGGTCGGCGACGCCCTCGCCTTGGTGGCCCTGCTCGCCGCCGACGGCGCCGCCTCATCGCCGCCGCTGCTCGTCGGCGCCGCGGCCGTAGCGCTCGTCGGCACCGCCGTGCTGCCCGAATCGTCTGGCGCGGCGGCTCTCCTGCTCCTCGTAGTGGTGCAGGTCGCGGCCACGCTGATGGTGGCGGCGTCGCTGCTGCGCGAGCAGCGTCCGCCGTCCCGCTCGGCCTCCTGGGGGGGGCCATTGCGGGCGGCGGGCGCTGCCCTCGTCGTGCTCGTCGTGGTGTTCCTGTGGCAGTTCTACGTGATCATGCCGCTGCCCGTGCCGCGGTGGACCATCCCCGTCGTCGGGGCGGCACTGCTGGCCGCCGGGGCCTTCGGTGGGTCGGCGTCGCTCGTGCGCCCCGCCACGCTCGGGCGGCTCGTCGTCGTGGGTGCAGCGACGGCCCTCGGGCTGGCGCTCGTCGTACCGGTCGGGATGGCTGCGACCGCTGGAGCGGCCGACGAGCGCAGCGCGACGGGTGGCGCCGTGCGCGTCATGACCTACAACATCCGCAGCGGCGTCGATGTCGAGGGCCAGCTGCGCCCCGACGCCATCGCATCGGTCATCCGGACGTACGACCCGGACGTCGTGGTGCTGCAGGAGGTCGGCCGGGGCTGGACGGTGCACGCCGGCGTGGATGTCCTGGCCTACCTGCGGACCGAGCTGGGCATGGCCGCGGTCTACCAGGGCGCGGCCGACCCACAGTTCGGCAACGCCGTTCTGTCGAGGCTGCCCATGGCGTTGGTGTCCAGCGGCGAGGTGCCCTACGTCGGTGGCCAGCACCGCAGCTACCTGGCCGTGCGCGTCGACGTGTCGGGGCAGCCCCTGCTCGTCGTGGGCGCGCACCTGGAGGACCGCTCCGCGGACCAGATCGACGCCCTGCGCCACGTGATGGGCTCGACGCAGCCGGCGGTGATCGCCGGCGACTTCAACCTGCACCCGGACGAGCCCGAGGTGTCGGCGCTGGCCGGATACACGGACGTCGTTGCCGCCACCGGCGACCGGTGTCGACCTACGTCGGCCGAGCCCGTGCGTGCCTGCGACCGGCCCGACTGGATCATGGTCACCGACGACGTCAGCGTGAAGGCCGTGACCATCGGATCCGAGCCGGCGTCGGACCACCTGCCGCTGATCGCCGACCTCGGGATGCCGTCGTAGACCCTGTGTCGCCCGCCCGCTCAGGAGCCGTGGCCGATGTTGGGTGGTGGGTGGATGGCCCAGCAGCCGCCGCCGCGGTCTGGTCGTAGGGTCCGTTGGTGGTGGGCGCCACCGTGCGCCGGGCCGCCTGCGGGGTGCACCTGGCCTGCTGGGGCGGCCAGCCCGGGCGGTGAGCCAGCCCCGCCGGTCGAAGGCGCCGTCGGCGTCGAGCCCCGCCACGGCCGCCAGCAGCGCCGCCCCGACCGCGGACTCCAGCTCGAGCAGCGCCTCCCCCAGCGCTATCGCACCGGCGCCCCAGGCGTCGCACGGCAGGCCCGAAGCGCCGCGGTCAGGGCCCGCACCCGGTCCCCGACTGGCAGACCACCGTTCGAACACCTGTGCTCATCGTTCCCCGAACGTCCGACAGCCGTAGTCCTCGTCCACAGGCCCGAACCCGCTGCAGCACAGCATGTTTCGCACGGACATGCTAGGAGTTGGTGGCCCGAGCCTCCTGTACCGCGGCGAGCAGCGCAGCCATCTGTTGCTGCACCGCCAGCAGGGCCTTGAGCGGGCGCAGCATCACGGTGAATGAGGCGATCTGGCCGTGCTCGTCGAACCGGATGAGGTCGACGCCGTGCACGTGCAGGCCGTCGACCTCGGTGACGAACTCGAGCACGGCGCTGTCGCCGTCGACTACCTCGCGCACGTACCGGAAGCCGGCGCCGAGCACGTGCAACGCCCCGGACAGGTAGATCGCGGTGAGCTCGCGGCCCCGCTGCGGGGTGTGCACGACGGGCGAGAGGAACACGACGTCGTCAGCCAGGAGGGGCACGAGCAGCGCCGGATCGCGGCGCTCGACCACCTCGTGCCAGGCCGCAAGCCCTGCCGCTGCTCCCGGAGCGGCGGTCACGGGTCGCCGCCGGGTGGCAGGGCGGTGCCGGACAGCGCGGTGCCGAACATCGCCAGTATCCGGTCCCACGCGTCGGTGGCGGCAGTGTCGACGTAGCCCACGTGCATGCTGCGCGCGAACGGCTTCATCCAGCCGGGTGCCTCGGAGTGGTTCATGAACGAGTGGCCCGCCCCGTCGTACACCTTCACGTCGTGCTCGACCCCGGCGGCGCCGAGCGCCGCCTCGAGCTTGGGTGCCGCGCCTTTCAGCGAGCCGTCGAGCGCGCCGTAGGACGCGACCATCGGGCACGCGCCCTGAACGGCGCCCTGCAGGTTCTTCGGCAGCCGCCCGTACTGAGCGGCCGACGCGCCGAAGCCCTTGTTCGCCAGTACGATCGCGAAGCCGCCACCGAGGCAGAAGCCGGCGATTCCCACCTGCCCGTTCGAGTCGTCTCTCGCGGCCAGCCATGCTCGGGCCGCCTCGAGCTGCTCGACCGGCTCCCCCTCGCCGGAGGACATCGCACGCGCCATCCGCACGAGGCAGGCGACGCGGTTCCCGCGGGCGAGCAGGTCAGGGGCAAAGGCCGTGTACCCCTCGGCGGCGAAGCGGTCGGCGATGGCGCGGATGTCGTCGTTGAGGCCGAAGAGCTCGTGCACCACGACCACTCCGGGCCGTGGGCCCTTACCCGCGGGCACGGCCAGGTAGCCGGGCAGCACGCCGGTTCCGCTGGAGATGGTGGTGTCGGCCATGACGGGACCCTAGTCCGGGCCGGGGTGGCGGGGGCGGTCGGCCGTGCACGACAGTGGGCCCGTGACCCTCCTGTCCAGCATCACCGTCGGTGGACTGCGCTCGTACGGCCCCGAGCCGATCGAGGTGCCGCTCGCCCCGTTGACCCTCGTCTTCGGCGCCAACTCCGCTGGAAAGTCCAGCCTGCTGTCGGTGCTCCCGCTGCTGCGCCAGAGCGCCGCACAGCGCGACCGGCTCGTGATGCGCGGGGAGCTCGTCGATGCCGGCTCGTTCCGGTCGGCCGTGCACCGGCACGTCGACGAGGCACGCATGACGTTGGGTTTCTCGTGGCGGCCGGACGGCGCGGCGCCACGGTCGCTCGTGGCCGAGTACCGCTGGGACGGGGTGCGCCGCCTGCCGGTGAGGTGCCGTGCCGAGGTGGAGGCCGACGGGCGAAGGCTCGCGCTGGAGGGGCTGGCCGGGTGGGGCAGCCCGGACGAGGAAGTCTTCGGCAAGTCGGTCGTCGACGAGGCGGCCGACGTGCTCGAGCGGGTAGCGCTGCTCGGCCCGATGCGGGCGCGGCCCGAGAGAGCGGTCTCGCTCGGCGCCACCGGGGGCCACGACGTCGGCCCCCGCGGCGAGGCCACCGCGGAGGTGCTCTACGACAACCCCCTCCTGCTCGCCGAGGTGAACGCCTGGTGCGCCCGCCTCGGGTTCGGATACGAGGTGCGCATGCTCGAACCGGTCTCCCGCGACCTGGTGCTCGCGGCCGGCGACCTCGCAGTGATGGGGCTGGTCGACCTGCGGGCCGATCCGCCTGTGCTCGTCTCGCCGCACGCGGTCGGCTTCGGAGTGGGCCAGCTGCTTCCCGTGATCACCCAGTGCCTGCTGTCGCGCGACGGTTTCGTCATCATCGAGCAGCCCGAGGTGCACCTGCACCCTCGGCTGCAGGCCGCCGTGGGCGACTTGTTCGTCGACACGGTGACGAGCGGGCGCGCCCAGGTGATCGTCGAGACGCACTCGGAGCACTTGATCCTGAGGCTGCTGCGCCGGGTCCGCGAAGGCGTGCTGACCCCCGAGGATCTCGCGGTGCTGTACGTCGACCTGCACGACGACGGCGACGCCCGGGTTCGCAGACTGCGGGTCGACGCCGACGGCGAGCTCCTCGACGGCTGGCCGGGTTCGTTCTTCGACGAGCGGCTCGACGACGTCGTGGCCCTGCGCCGCCCGCAGGCGGCCGGGGACTGACGACATGCCGCCGCAGCCGGGCCCGCGCCCGCGCGCCGTCGTCGGCGTGGCCATCGACTCCACCGCGCTCGTCGAGCCCGCGGGCGACCCGATGCTGCGCCGCGCCGTGCACGAAGAGCTGCTCGAGGAGCTCGTCGTGCACGGCACGCTCGTGTTCGCCTCCGACCACGACCTCGACGCGTTCGTGGCGGCCGTCCGCGCACTCCCGCCGACGCTGGCCAAGGCCTGGGAGGTGCTGCTCTCGTCGCGCCGGCTCCGGGTGGAGGTGTCCGAGCCGGAAGTGGCCCCGGGCATCGACGACGTGCTCGACCTCGGGATGCTCGAGCGGGGGTTCGGTGACGAGCTGCAGCTCGCGCTGCTGCAGCACGACCACGCCGAGATCGTGGGGGTTCCCGACGACGAGTACTCGGTACTCGGGCCGGGGGGCCGCCTCGAGGCGGGCCGGCTCTCGACCGGCGTGCGCACGTCGACGTTGCGCGCGGCCCGCGAGGTGCTGGCCGCCCCGCTACGGGCGGGCGTCAACCGCGAGGTCGAGTGGGACGAGCGCTTCGGCCCGCTCGTCGCGGCGAGCAAGCTGGTCGTGGTCTTCGACCGCTACGTGGGCCAGCAGGCGGCGCGTCGCTACCTCTACGGCCAGCAGGGCACCGACGGCCTTACCTGGTTCCTGTCGAAGGTGGCGATGGTGCCAGGGCGGCACGTGCGCATCATCACGGCGGTGAGCGACGACGTCGACCGGCGCGGCTGGCGGTTCGACGAGGGCGTGGTCTCGCGCGGGTTGCAGGAGCTCGAGCGGTCGCTGGGCCGGTCCCTGTCGCTCGATGTGGTGCTCGTGCCCGACCGGGTGAAGGCGCCGCCTGGGTCGGCGCGCCAGGGCGTGGTCGAGCGGTTCGGGCACGACCGGCACGTGCGCTTCGGCGACCGGGTGGCGCTCGCGCTGGGTACGGGCGTGCAGGTCTTCGCGCCGCCGAAGGTGGCCGAGACCGTCACCGTCGCGCGGCTGCCGATCCCCGACGCCAAGGCGCGCGAGCACGTCGCGGAGAAGGCGGCTCTGCGCCCGCCCCCAGGCGGCTGGCTGCAGCCGCGCGGGTGACGGTCCTGTGACGGCGGCGCGCAGCGCGGCACCGGCAGCGTGCCGGCCGCCTAGCATCGACGGGTGCCCTCCGCCCGCGTGCTCGTCGTCGACGACGACCCGACGGTCGCCGAAGTCGTGTCCGACTACCTCGGCCGCGCCGGGCTGGAGGTGGTGCGCGCGGGCGACGGAGCCTCGGCGCTGGCAGCCGCGGCCGCCACGCCCCCCGACCTCGTCCTGCTCGACCTGATGCTCCCGGACGTCGACGGGCTCGACCTGCTGGCTCGCCTGCGCGAGCGGCAGCCGGGTCTGCCCGTGGTCTTGCTCACGGCGCGCGGCGAAGAGCCCGACCGGGTGCTCGGGCTGAGCCTCGGCGCGGACGACTACGTGGCCAAGCCGTTCAGCCCGCGCGAGGTCGTCCTTCGGGTGCAGGCGCTGCTCCGGAGGGCCGCGCCGCAGGCGGTGTCCGGCGTGCTGCGCGACGGCGACCTCGTCGTCGACCGGGCCCGCCACGAGGCCTCCCGCGGAGGCGAGCCGCTTGCGCTGACGTCACGTGAGTTCGACCTCCTCGCGTACCTGCTCGAGCACCCCGGGGTGGCCTACTCGCGGGACCAGCTCATGCGCGAGGTGTGGGGCTGGGAGTTCGGCGACCAGTCGACGGTGACGGTTCACGTGCGGCGCGTGCGCGCCAAGGTGGAGGACGAGCCCGGATCGCCCACCCGACTGGTGACCGTGTTCGGCGTCGGCTACCGGTGGGACCCGGCGTGACCGAGCCCATGCCGTCGGGGTTACTGGCCCTGCTCGCGGCCCTGGCCGCCGGTGCGCTCGGGTACGCAGTGGTGGCCCTCGTCGCGCGGCGCAGCGTTCCGGCTGCCGCCGTCGTGGGCTCGGTGGTACCCGTGCTCGCGCTGCTGGTGGGGCTGGCGGCCGCGGCCCGCTCGATGCTGCTCGAGACGACCGACGTGGGGGTCGTGCTGGCCGTGGGGCTCGCGGCGGGCGCCGTGGCGCTCGCTCTCGGCGTCGTGCTCGGACGCCGGCTGCAGCACCTGCAGGTCGAGGCGATGGCTGCCGCGGAGCGGCTCGAGCGCGAGCGGATGGTGGAGGCCGAGCGCCGCAACCTCGTCGCCTGGGTGTCGCACGACCTGCGCACTCCGCTCGCGGGGCTGCGCGCGATGGCCGAGTCGCTTGAGGACGGTGTCGTGGCCGACCCGCCGCGGTACTACGCCCGCATGCGCACCGAGGTCGACCGCCTCGGTCGCATGGTCGACGACCTCTTCGCGCTCTCGCGTTTGCACTCGGGCAGCTGGCAGCCGGACGACGACGAGGTGTCGCTCGCCGACGTTGTGAGCGACACCATCGCCTCGTCCGAGGGGCTGGCGCGCGCGCGGGGCGTCGTCCTCTCCGGACGTGCGCACGGCCGCGTGCCGGTGCGGGCGGACGAGCGCGAGCTGCAGCGGGCCGTGGGGAACCTCGTCGCGAACGCCGTGCGGCACACGCCCTCCGGCGGCGGCGTCGTCGTGACGGCCGAGGAGCAGGACGGCGCGGCGGTGGTGCGGGTCGCAGACGGCTGTGGCGGCATCCCGACCGAGGACCTTCCGCACGTGTTCGACGTCGGGTGGCGCGGCACCCGGGCCCGCACCCCCGACGGCGACGCCGGCGCCGGGCTCGGGCTCGCGATCGTCGAGGGCATCGCCGAGGCGCACGGCGGCTCGGTCGCGGTGCGCAACCTCGACGGCGGCTGCGAGTTCTCCGTGTCGATCCCGCTCGCCCCGCCTGCCTCCACCTCCCCGCTCGGGTAGCCGAGCCCGCTCGGGCCTACGGCCTCCAGAACGCGCGCACGACCTCGGCGTCGTGACGCGCCCGCGCCGCCCCGGACGCCACCGCCGCCGGGATCTTCTGCGGGTCCATGAGGTCGGCCGGAGACACGGGGTCGGCGACGAGCTCGAGCACCTCGGTGCCCTGCGCGCGAACCGCGGCCATCTCCTCGGCGAAGGAGCTGGGTCGTAGCGTCATCGTCGGGGCGGGGATCGTGGTGCCGTCGCTGAGGGCGACGACGACGACGCGGGCGGCTCCCGCGACGAGGTCGGTGTGCGTGCCGGATCCGGCCACCCCGCCATCCATGCAGGTGCGGTCGCCGACCGACTGGGGGGAAAACAAGCCAGGCACCGCGCTGCTCGCGGCGCAGGCGCGCGCCGGCGTCACCTTCGCTGCCGAGGTCACCACCACGCGCTCGCCGGTGTACGCATCGGTGGCGGTGATCGTGAGCGACTCGCTCGGCCACGTGCCCGTGCCCAGCAGCATGCGAAGCCGACGTCGCATCGCCCGTGCGGACGGCGTCTGCGCCGCCAGGGCGGCGTGGCCGATCGGGCGGACGGTGTCCGGGTGGGCGTCGCCGGCGGCGGCGAACATCGTCAACGCCCGCTGCTGGCTCGGGTGCAGGTTCGAGGCGGGGGCGATGGCGCCCGCGGCGCCGGGCACCTTGGCCAGCCACGACGCCTCCGTGGCCAGGCGTGGGAGGCGCCCGGAGGTCACGGCCGCGGCCACGATCGAACCGGCCGACGTGCCCACGACGGTCTCGGCGAGCCCCCAGTCGACGCCGAGCTCGGCGAGGGTCGCGAGGTAGGTGACCTGCCACGCGACGAAGTACGTGCCGCCCCCGCCGAGGACGAGAGTGTGGCCCTGGCCGGCGCCGTATCGCGCCGTGGCGTCGACAGGCCGGGCTAGCCCGTCGTCGTCGTGCGGGACTCCCGAGGACCCCATCGTCTCCAGGACGTCCTGCATCGACGCGTGCACGTCAGGATGGGGCTCGGGGTCGGCCATGCAGCCCACCGTAGTGAGCGGGCCGCTCGCAAGCGGCCGCTGCGCAGCACCGCCCCGGCGCCGCGGCACGGTGCTGGCCCACCCGACGCCGCCGCACGAGCCCGCCAGCCGCACCGTGATCCCGCAGCGGGACGACCCGCGCACGCGGCGGCAGATCCGTGCCGTTCCGGGACGGTTCGCGCGGGCGGCGGCTTCTCGCCGTCTCGACCGGGCCTAGCCTCGGACGACCTACCGCTTGACGGCCTGCAGGGTGTAGGTGTGCGGGAGCCGCTCGGGCCGCTCCCGGAGTCGCCACTCGTTCGGCTCGACCTCTTCCATGGCCCCCTCGTCGAAGGCGTTCCAGGGCACCGTGTCGTGCTCGACGAACATGGTGAGGTCAGACCCGCGTCGAGCACGGCGGTGATGATCTCGCCGACGCCGTGGTTCCACGTGTGCCCGACGTTGTGCTCGAACTCGACCTCGGTGGGCACGTAGGTGCCGGGCTCCTCGAACGAGTCAGGGTCCTCGCGCTCGACGTACGGGTACGTGATCACGAGCGTGCCGTCGGTCTGCTTCTCGTCCAGGCTCCATAGCACCGGATGCCCCTCGCGGATGAACAACCGGCCGCCAGGGCGCAGGAGGTCGGCCACCACCTGGGCCCAGCGCCGCACGTCCGGGAGCCAGCACAGGGCGCCGATGCCCGTGAACACGAGGTCGAACTGGCCACGCGCCGAGCAGGTCCGGCGCGTCGTACACATTGCCGACGACGTAGTCGATCCCAGCGCCGGTCGCGTCGCGAGGCGTTGTGCCTCTCGACCGACGCGGCCGAGAAATCCAGCCCGCTCATCCGGGCGCCCAGCCGAGCCAGCGACACCGTGTCGGTGCCGATGTGGCACTGCAGGTGTACGCCGCGCAGGCCGCTGATGTCGCCGAGGCGCGGGACGTCGAAGCGCACGACGTCGCTGAGGAAGGCGGGGTCGGCCAGGAAGCGGTCCACGGCGTAGCCCGGAGACGCGGCGTGCGCTGGCGCCCGCTCGTCCCACTGGCGCAGGTTGTCGGCGGTGTACTTGTCCGGCGTCTCGGTCACGCGCGCACGCTAGTGCCCGGCGGTGCCGCGGGTCGACCGCCTTCCCAAGCGCCGCCCGGCGCCGCCAGTCCTCCCGGCACCGCCCACGCACCGCCGCCCCCGTGCACCCCGGGCCGTGTCGCCGGCGGCGTTGGGGTGTCGGAACTCAGCGCAACCCCAACACCGTCAGTGACCCGGGGGTAGCGGGGAGGGGCCTAGTCGAAGCCGCAGGCGACGATGAACCAGGTGTTCCACGTCTGCGGCCCGACGACCCCGTCCACCGGCAGGCCGTTGTCCGCCTGGAAGGCGCGCACGCCGGTCGCGGTGCGCGCGGAGTACCAACCGTCGACCGGTCCAGCCCCGTACCCCATCTTGTTCAGGTTGCGTTGCAGGTGCGCGACGATCCCGCGCGTCGTCGCGCTCGGCTCGGGTGCCGCCGTGCGGCGCAGCGTCGGCAGGCTGCGGTTGAAGTACGTCGTGCAGACGTCGATCACCGGCGGGGCGCCGTAGCCGGTGCTCGACGGGGACGACGTGGGACGGGACGACGACGGCGTGGCGCTCGTCGCGGTGGGTGTCGGCGGGGTCGATGTGCTGTGGCTGGGGCTACCGCTGGCGGCGGGGGACGGCGCCGACGGAGTCGCTGGGGTGTGAGGAGCCGCCGAGGGCGGCGCAGAGGTCGACGAGGGCGATCCCGAGGCTGCCGTAGGTGTGGTGCTGGTGCACCCGACGAGGAGCAGGGCCGCGGCCCCCATCGCCACGAGCGGCGCCGTCTGCGCACGCACCGCTCGCGCCGCTGCCATGGCGCCAGCGTACGGGGCGGGGGTCAGTCCTCCGCGGTCCCTCCGGCCGCGGCGGCTGCCGCCGCGATCCGGTGTGCCAGCTCGACGTCGAGCTGGGTGACCCCCCCGGCGGAGTGGGTCGAGAGCAGGAACGCGACCCGTCGGTAGCGGATGTCCATGTCGGGATGGTGGTCCATGCCGTCGGCCTCGTCGGCGACCGCAGCGACGGCTGCGATGCCGGCGGCGAACGTCGGGAAGAGGTAGCGCGCGCCGATGTCCTCGGTGCCGCCCGCCCAGCCGGGCAGGTCGAGCAGCGCGGCGGCGACCTCGTCGTGCGTGAGGAGGCGTGTCATGCGGCCAGCGTGGCAGATCGGCGGCGTCCGACTGGCAGGCTTACCGTATGCAGCCTCCCGGTCCAGACGACCCGGGCCGCGCCGGACCCGGCGGGCGCCGGCTCGTCGTGGGGGCCGTTCTCGTGCGGGGCGGCGCCCCGGGGGCGTGGGAGCTGCTCGCGGCGAGACGCAGCGCGCCGCCCGAGCTCGCCGGCGGATGGGAGCTCCCAGGCGGGAAGGTCGAGCCCGGCGAGACCCCGCAGGAGGCGCTGCACCGCGAGCTGCGCGAGGAGCTCGGCGTAGAGGTCGAGCTCGGTGACGAGGTGCCCGGGCCGCACGACGGGTGCTGGCCTCTCGGCGAGACCTACGCGCTTCGCGTATGGATCGTCTCGCTGGCGGCCGGACCACCGCCGACGCCCCTGGAGCAGCACGACGCGCTCGAGTGGGTGCCGCTGGAGCGGTGGCGCGACGTGGGCTGGCTGCCCGGCGACGTCGACCCGGTCGCTGCGGCCGCGGCCCTGCTCGGTCGCCGGGCATCGGCGCCGGACGAAGCCACCTAGGCTTGCGAGGTGCAGAGCACCCGTGTCACGTTCCCCGGCGGGGCGGTCTCAGGCCGGGGCACCGTCGTGCGGCTGGTGCTCGACGCGGCGCCCGAGCGCGCCCCTGGGCTCGTCGGCGTCGTTACCGACACCACCCCCTTCCACCCGGTCGACCACACCTGGCCCGACCAGCCCGCCGACTCCGGCACTCTCGCGGGCTTCGTCGTCGTCGATTCGGTCACGGGGGCGGCCGGGCCCGACGGCGTCCTGCTCCAGGCCGAGGCGGTGCCGGTGCGGCGAGGGGAACGCGGCTGGACCTGGCACGTGGTGCACGTCGTCGACCTCGCCGGCGCGTTGCCGCCCGAGCCCGGCGACGCCGTCGACCTCGAGGTCGACGTGGCCCGGCGTACGTCGCTCTCGGCGGGTCACACGGCGTGCCACCTCGCCGCGCTCGCCCTGAACGCCGAGACGGCCGACCTCTGGAGCAAGCCGGCCGACCGGGTCGACTCCCTCGGGCACCCCGACCTCGACCAGACCGCCATCACCGTGTCGCGGATCGAGGAGGGTGGTGCCTTCGACGCGTACCGGCTCGGCAAGTCGCTGCGGAAGAGGGGCTTCGCCTCGGCCGACCTCCTGGCCGCGCTCGGCGACGTCGAGGCGGCCGTGAACGCGCGGCTCGACTCGTGGGTGGCGTCCGGCGCGCCCGTCCGGGTCGACACCGGTGGCGACGACACCCTGACCGCCCGCCGGCGCTGGACCTGCGAGCTTCCCGACGGCCACGCGGAGATCCCGTGCGGCGGCAGCCACGTGGCGTCGCTGGCCGCCCTCGGCCGCGTCACCGTGGAGTACCGCCCCGCCGACGCCGGCGCCGCCGTCGAGGTGCGCACCCGCGTCCACCCCCGCCCCACCGCGTAGCCCCCTCCCTCACCCCCGGCGGTCCCGCACGCGGGGATGGCAGTGACGGGCGGGGGAGCCGGGCGCGGGGGATTTCGCGTGGTCCAGGGGACGCACGGGGGCACCTAGACTTCCGTGGTGACCCGCCTGCGCCGCGACGACCTACGGAACGTCGCCATCATTGCCCACGTCGACCACGGCAAGACCACCCTCGTCGACGCCATGCTGTGGCAGTCCGGGGCCTTCACCGAGCACCAGGCGGAGTCCGACTCCGTGCGCGAGCGGGTCATGGACTCGATGGACCTCGAGCGCGAGAAGGGGATCACGATCCTCGCGAAGAACACCGCCGTTCGGTACACCGGCAAGGCCGCCCCGGCCGGCGGGGTCACCCTGAACATCATCGACACCCCTGGCCACGCCGACTTCGGCGGAGAGGTCGAGCGCGGCCTCGAGATGGTCGACGGCGTGCTGCTGCTCGTCGATGCCTCTGAGGGTCCGCTCCCGCAGACCAGGTTCGTGCTGCGCAAGGCCCTGCAGAAGCGGCTTCCCGTCGTGCTCGTGGTCAACAAGGTCGACCGCTCCGACGCCCGCATCGCCGAGGTCGTCGACGAGACCTACGAGCTCTTCTTCGACCTCGACGCGGACGAGGAGCAGATCGACTTCCCCGTGGTGTACGCCAGCGCCAGGGCAGGCCGGGCCTCGCTCGAGCGCCCCGCGGACGGCGGCATGCCCGACAGCCTCGACCTCACCCCGCTGTTCCAGATCCTGATCGACACGGTGCCGGCGCCGGAGTACACCGAGGGCGCCCCGCTGCAGGCGCACGTCACGAACCTCGACGCCTCGCCGTACCTCGGCCGGCTGGCCCTGTGCCGGGTGCACGAGGGCACGATCACCAAGGGCACCTCGGTGGCCTGGTGCCGGCACGACGGTTCGGTGGAGCGCGTCAAGGTCACCGAGCTGCTGATGACCGAGGCGCTCGAGCGCGTGCCGGCCGAGTCCGCGGGCCCCGGCGACATCATCGCCGTGGCAGGCATCCCCGAGATCACCATCGGCGAGACCCTGGCCGACGCCGAGAACCCGGTGCCCCTGCCGCTCATCACGGTCGACGAGCCGTCGATCTCCATGACGATCGGCATCAACACCTCGCCCCTGGCCGGCCAGAGCGGCACCAAGCTCACCGCCCGGCTGGTGAAGAACCGGCTGGAGGCCGAGCTGATCGGCAACGTGTCCATCAGGCTCGTGGCCACGGAGCGACCCGACACCTGGGAGGTGCAGGGCCGCGGCGAGCTGCAGCTCGCGATCCTCGTCGAGCTCATGCGCCGCGAGGGGTTCGAGCTCACCGTGGGGAAGCCCCAGGTGGTCACCCGCGTGGTCGACGGCAAGGTGCACGAGCCGATGGAGCACCTCACCATCGACATCCCCGAGGACTACCTCGGCGTGGTCACGCAGCTGATGGCCCTGCGCAAGGGCCGCATGGAACAGATGATCAACCACGGCACCGGCTGGGTGCGTCTGGAGTACCGGGTGCCGGCGCGCGGCCTCATCGGCTTCCGCACCGAGTTCCTCACCGAGACGCGCGGTACCGGGCTCCTGCACCACGTGTTCGACCGGTACGAGCCCTGGCACGGCGAGCTGCGCACCCGGCCCACCGGCTCGCTCGTCGCCGACCGTCGGGGCCCCACCACCGGGTTCGCCCTGGCGAACCTGCAGGAGCGCGGCACCATGTTCGTCGGCCCGGGCACCGAGGTCTTCGAGGGGATGATCGTCGGGGAGAACTCCCGCAGCGACGACATGGACGTGAACCCCACCAAGGAGAAGAAGCTCACCAACATGCGCCAGTCCTCGGGCGACATCCTGGTGCCGCTGATCCCGCACAAGCAGATGTCGATGGAGCAGTCCCTGGAGTTCTGCCGCGAGGACGAGTGCATCGAGGTCACCCCGGCCACGGTGAGGCTCCGCAAGGTGGTCCTCGACCGGACGGAGCGCGAGAAGACCAGGGGCCGGGCGAAGAAGTCCTGAGGCCCCTGGCTAGGGCCGGAGGATCTCCGGTGCCGGGCTGTCCGACCCCCTGGGTGTTACGTCCATATCACGATTCGGACGCACGCTGGGGGCGGTGTCGGTCCGTGGTCATTTCGCCACGTAGGGTTCGCTTCGTCCGAGCCTGACGGCCGGTCATGTCCGCGTTCCGTACGTACGTCCACGAAGGGTCCTCGGCCGATGAGCGTGACAGCCGACACCGCCGCCCCGGCCCCGGAAACCCCGGAGGTGGACGAGCACGCCATCGCGGGCCGGTCGCTGAGTCGGATCGCGTGGTCGCGGCTGCGCCGCGACAGGGTCGCCCTCGCTGGTTTCGTGATGATCGTCTTCTTCGTGGTGGTGGCCATCCTGGCCCCGCTGCTGTGCAAGATCTTCGACGTCGACCCGTACATCACCTACACCGACCAGCTCGACGACCTGGGCTTCCCCATGGGCCCCTTCAGCGGCGCGTCGCGGGCGCACCCGCTGGGCATCACCCCGTCAATCGCGAACGACATCTTCGCCCGCACGGTGTGGGGCGCCCGCTACTCGCTCACGATCGCCATCCTGGCCACCGTGCTGTCGGTGGGCCTCGGCGTGCTCTTGGGGGTCGTCGCCGGCTACCGGGGCGGCTGGATCGACACCGGCATCAGCCGGTTCATGGACGTGCTGCTCGCGTTCCCCGTGCTGCTGTTCTCGATCGCCTTCCTCGTCATCGTCGGCCAGACCGACTGGTACAAGGGCAGTGTCTACATCCAGATGCTCTTCCTCGTCTTCGTCATCGGCTTCTTCGGCTTCGCCTACATCGGCCGCGTCGTGCGTGGCCAGGTGCTCTCGCTTCGCGAGAAGGAGTTCGTCGACGCCAGCCGCAGCCTCGGCGCCAGCAACAACCGGATCCTGTTCAAGGAGATCCTGCCGAACCTGGTGCCGATCATCCTGGTCTACTCGACCCTGATCATCCCCACGAACATCCTCGCAGAGGCGGCCCTGTCGTTTCTCGGCGTCGGACTCCAGCCACCCACGCCCACCTGGGGCCAGATGCTCTCGGACTCGATCTCGACGTTCACGATCGACCCGTTCTACATGATCGTCCCCGGCACCGCGATCTTCCTCACCGTGCTCGCCTTCAACCTCTTCGGCGACGGCTTGCGCGACGCGTTCGACCCGCGGGGTACGCAGTGAGCGTCCCCGCCACCTACTTCCCGGCCCGGAGCCGGGAAACCGTCACCGAACGTCGGTGCACGGGCACCACCGAGAAGAAAAGGTGGATGTGAATCCATGACGAACACCCGACGCGTGGTACGCCTCGCGGCCGTTGGGGCGGTAGGCGCCATCGCGCTCGCCGCCTGCAGCAGTAGCTCCTCGGGCGGCGGATCTGCGTCGTCCTCCTCGGGGGCCACCACGGGCTTCAACGCCGCGGTCAACGGGATCGTGAACCCGTCTGACAAGACCGGTGGCACCGTGAAGCTCGGCGCCAGCGGCGACTGCGACTCGTATGACCCCGCCCGCACCTATTACGCGTGGTGCTGGGACGTGCAGCGGATCTTCACCCGCTCGCTGATGGGCTTCGCGCCGAAGCCCGGCACTGCGGGCACCGAGGTCGTCCCCGACCTCGCCGCGGGCCCGGCGACGGTCAACGCCGACAAGACCGAGTTCTCCTACAAGCTGCAGGACGGCCTCAAGTGGCAGGACGGCAGCGCCCTCACCTCGGCTGACATCAAGTACGGCATCGAGCGGCTGTACGCCGGCGACGTCATCAACGGCGGACCGTCCTCGTACTACCTGTGCCTGCTCGACACCTGCGCGGCCGACGGCTCCACCGCCTACAAGGGCCCGTACGCCGACCCGAGCGGCGACCTCAAGTCGATCAGCACCCCGGACGCGACCACCATCACGTTCAAGCTGAACAAGCCGTTCGCGGACTTCGACTACCTGATGGCCCTGCCGACCGGCGCCCCGGTGCCCAAGGCGCAGGACACCAAGGCCGACTACGGCAAGAAGCCGTTCTCGTCCGGCCCGTACATGTTCCAGTCGTTCACGCCGAACCAGTCCACGACGTGGGTGCGGAACCCCAACTGGAGCCAGGCCACCGACAAGATCCGGTCGCCCAAGGCCGACACGGTCACCTTGACGATCGTCAGCAACGTCGAGGACCTGAACAAGCGCATCCTGGCCGGCGACCTCGACCTCACCGCTGACGGTGGGCTCCAGCCCGCCGAGATCGCCACGGTCATCTCCGACCCGGCGAAGAAGAGCAACGCCGACAACCCGACCACCGGCTTCACGCGCTACTTCGCCGTGGTCCAGACCGTTCCGCCGCTGGACAACAAGGCGTGCCGCGAGGCCGTCTTCTACGCGACCAACAAGGCCGACCTCCGCAAGATCCGCGGCGGCGACTACGGCGGCGACATCGCCAACACGATGACCCCGCCGATCGTGCCGGGCTACGACCCCAACGCCAACCCGTACCCGGTCGGTGCTGACAACAGCGGCGACCTGAACCTCGCCAAGCAGAAGCTGCAGGAGTGTGGCCAGCCCAACGGCTTCACCACCAACTTCGCGTACGTCAACACGGGCCTCGGCCCGAAGCTGTTCGCGTCGATGCAGCAGAACCTGAGCCGGGTGGGCATCAAGCTCACGTCCGCACCTGGTGAGCAGAGCACCTACTACTCCACCTGGATCGGCTCGCCGGCCAACCTCAAGGCCAAGGGCATCGGCCTTGCCGTGGCCGGCTGGGGCGCCGACTTCCCGACCCCCTACGGGTTCTGGCAGTCGATCGCCAACGGTGCGGCGATCGTGCCGAACGGCAACAGCAACTACCCGTCGCTCAACGACCCCGCCGTGAACAAGCTGATCGACAGCCTCACGAGCCAGGGCGACCGCTCGGCGGCCGCTGACACGGGCAAGCAGATCGACGCGGGCGTCATGGGCAACGCGGTGTACCTGCCGTACGTGTTCGACAAGACGTTCTTCTACCGTGCTGCCAAGCTGACAAACGTCTACCTCAACGGCGGCGTCGGCAACTACTACGACTTCGTCAACATCGGTACCTCGAGCTGACGAAGCACAGGTAGTCACCCCACTCCTTCGAGTGATCGCGGTGGTGGCCGGCGGGCGAGAGCCCGTCGGCCACCACGCGCGGAGGACACATGTTCCGGTATGTCATCCGTCGCTCCATCGGCGGCATCGCCGTGCTGTTCGTCGTCAGCTTTGTCACGTTCGGGCTGTTCTCCATCGTGCCCGTGGTCACCGGTGCGAGCCCGGCATACCTGTACGTGGGCAAGATCTCGACACCGGCCCAGGTGGCCGGGGTCGAGAAGAGTTTCGGCCTCGACCGGCCGTACTGGGAGCAGTACGTCTCGTACATGACCGGCATCGTCAAGGGCCGCGAGTTCAGCGACGGAACCTCTGACGGCGTCCGGCCTTGCCCGGCACCGTGCTTCGGCTACTCGTACCGGTACCAGGAACAGGTCTCGACCCTGCTTGCTCAACGGTTCCCCGTCACTCTGTCGTTGGCCGTCGGGGCGGCCGTCCTGTGGCTGATCTTCGGCCTGTCCATCGGCGTGCTGAGCGCCCTGAAACGCGGCAGCATCGCCGACCGGGCGGCCATGGTCGTCGCGCTGGCCGGCGTCTCGCTCCCGGTGTACTTCACGGGTCTGATCCTGCTGTACCTGTTCGTGTACGGCCCGATCCGGATCCTGCCGCCGCCGACCTGGGTGCCGCTGACCGAAGACCCGCGCGGCTGGGTCCAGTGCTTCATCCTGCCGTGGATCTCGTTGGCATTCCTCTACGCCGCCCTCTACGCCCGCTTCACCCGGGCGAACATGCTCGACACCCTCGGCGAGGACTACATCCGCACGGCGACGGCCAAGGGCCTGCCGCGTCGCACTGTGATCGGAAAGCATGCGCTCCGGGCGGCCCTGACGCCCATCATCACCATCTTCGGCCTCGACCTGGGCGCCTTGCTCGGCGGCGCCATCCTGACCGAGAAGACCTTCAGCCTGCCCGGCCTGGGTGCCCTGACGATCGACGCCATCGGCAAGAGCGACCTGCCCGTGATCATGGGCGTCACGCTGCTCGGCGCGCTGTTCATCGTCATCGCCAATATCGTCGTCGACGTCATGTACGCCGTGGTCGACCCGCGGGTGCGGTACAGCTGATGGCCGACCAGGAGGAGTCGTGAGCGCTATGACCGACAGCCCCACGGCGGTCCACCCGCCGGAGCCGCCCAACGCGTTCGTCGACGTGCGCGACCTGCGGGTGCAGTTCCCCACCGACGACGGCCTCGTCCGCGCGGTAGACGGTCTGTCCTTCACCCTCGAGCGCGGGAGCACGCTCGCGATCGTGGGCGAGTCCGGCTCGGGCAAGTCCGTGACGAGCCAGGCGATCCTGGGCCTGCACAAGGGCACCCGCGCCAAGGTCACCGGCGAGATCTGGGTCAGCGGCCAGGAGCTCGTCGCGATGGACGAGGACGAGATCCGCAAGCTCCGGGGCAAGGAGATCGCGATGATCTTCCAGGACCCCCTGTCGAGCCTGCACCCCTTCTACCGCGTCGGCGACCAGATCGTCGAGGCGTACCGCGTGCACAACAAGGTGTCCAAGTCGCCAGGCCAAGACCCGTGCGATCGAGATGCTCGACCGCGTCGGCATCCCCAACGCGGCCAAGAGGTACAGCGACTACCCGCACCAGTTCTCCGGCGGCATGCGCCAGCGCGCCATGATCGCCATGGCGCTCGTGTGCGACCCCACGCTGCTCATCGCCGACGAGCCCACCACGGCGCTCGACGTCACGGTGCAGGCGCAGATCCTCGACCTGATCAAGGACCTGCAGAAGGAGTTCAACTCCGCGGTCATCATGATCACGCACGACCTCGGCGTGGTGGCCGAGACCGCCGACGACGTGGTCGTCATGTACGGCGGCCGGTGCGTCGAGCAGGGAGCCGTGCGCGAGATCTTCCACCGCCCGCAGATGCCCTACGCCTGGGGGCTGCTGGCCTCGATGCCGAGGCTCGACCAGGTGCGCAAGGCCCGCCTCGACCCGATCCCGGGCAACCCGCCGTCGCTCATCAACCTTCCCAAGGGCTGCGTCTTCGCCCCGCGGTGCACGTACCAAGAGCACGTCTCGGGTGCGCAGTGCTTCGACGACCGCCCCGACCTGCTCGAGGTGTCCCCGGGTCACCGGGTGCGCTGCCACATCGACCGCGCCGAGCGCGAGCGGTTGTGGAACGACGAGATCAAGCCGAGGCTGGGCACATGAGCGCCACCTCCGTCCCCACCCGCACCCGAGAGGAGCAGGTGTGAGCACCCCCGTGGCCACGCCCGACGCCGGTGGCTCCACCGCGCACGACGGCGACGCGCTGCTGAGCGTCCGCGACGTCACCAAGCACTTCCCCATCACCCAGGGCATCCTCATCCGTCGCCAGGTCGGAGCCGTCAAGGCCGTCGACGGGGTCTCGTTCGACGTGTGGCCGCGCGAGACCCTCGGGCTCGTGGGCGAGTCCGGGTGCGGCAAGTCCACGCTCGGGCGCACCATCACCAAGCTGCTCGACCCCACCAGCGGGTCGGTGCGCTTCGACGGCCGCGAGATCGGCGGGCTCTCTCGCTCCCAGATGCGACCGCTGCGCCGCGAGGTGCAGATGATCTTCCAGGACCCGTACTCCTCGTTGAACCCGCGGCACACGATCGGCACGATCCTCGGCGCCCCCTTCCGCATCCAGGACGTCGAGCCGCCGCACGGAATCAAGCGCGAGGTGCAAGACCTCATGGACCGGGTGGGCCTGAACCCCGAGCACTACAACCGCTACCCGCACGAGTTCTCGGGCGGCCAGCGCCAGCGCATCGGAGTGGCGCGGGCGGTGGCGCTGCGGCCCAAGCTCATCGTGTGCGACGAGCCCGTCTCGGCGCTCGACGTGTCCATCCAGGCCCAGGTCATCAACCTGCTCGAGGACATCCAGAACGAGTTCGGCATCGCGTACGTGTTCGTCGCGCACGATCTCTCGGTCGTCCGGCACATCTCCGATCGGGTCGCGGTGATGTACCTGGGCAAGATCATGGAGATCACCGACCGCGACGAGCTGTACGCAAAGCCGCTGCACCCGTACACGCACGCGCTGCTGTCGGCCGTGCCCCTCCCCGATCCCGACGCCGTGCACAGCCGGGAGCGAATCCTGCTGCAAGGCGACCTCCCGAGCCCGATCAACCCGCCTCCGGGCTGCGTGTTCCACACCCGGTGCTGGAAGGCCCAGGAGCAGTGCCGGGTCGAGGTGCCGCTGCTGCGCGAGCTGCGTCCCGGGCACGAGGTGGCCTGCCACTACCCGGAAGAAGGCATGCACCTCGGCGAGACCATCGTCGGCCCGGTGCCGCCCGACCAGGCGCCGCCGCCCGACGACTACCAGGGCCTCGCCCCGCACCCGAGCCAGTTCTCCAAGGAGATCTCGCCGGCTGCCGGCGAGCCCGCGGGCTCGGACTTCGTCGAGCCGAACGAGAACCCTCAGTGGGGCTGACCGGCTGATCGTCGCCGGCCGGGAACGTCTCGGCGGCCGAGGTGCTCGTGGAGGAATTCCACCTGCAGGAGCAGAAGGTTCTCCGCGACCTCCTCCTGCGGCGTCATGTGGGTCACTCCGGTGAGGGGCAGCACCGTGTGCGGCCGGCCGGCGGCCAGCAGCCGACCAGAGAGCTCGAGGGTGTGGGCCACCACGACGTTGTCGTCGGCGAGGCCGTGCACGATCATCAGCGGTCGCGTCAGCCCCGGCGCGTCGTCGAGCAAAGAGTTCCGGTCGTACGCGGCGGGGTCGTCGTCCGGGTGACCGAGATACCGCTCGGTGTAGGCGGTGTCGTAGCGGCGCCAGTCGGTGACGGGCGCGCCCGCCACGGCGGCGTGGAACAGGTCCGGCCGGCGGAGCACGGCGAGTGCGGACAGGAAGCCGCCGAACGACCATCCGCGGATCCCGACGCGGGTGCCGTCGAGGTCGTGGGGAAACTCGGCCAGCGCGGCTGCGAGCGCGCTCACCTGGTCCTCGAGGGGTGGCCCGGCCAGGTCGCCGGCCACCGTGCGCTCCCACGCCGGCCCCCTCGACGGGGTGCCGCGGCCGTCGGCGACCACCACGGCGAACCCCTGGTCGGCGAACCACTGGAACTCGGCGAGGTCGAGCCCCGAGGCGATGACCTCCTGACCGTGCGGCCCGCCGTAGGGCGCCATGAGCACTGGCAGCCGGCGCGACCCGGGCTCATGCCCACTGGGAAGCAGGACTGCCGTCACGACGTCGTGCGGCCCCGTCCGCAGCAACCGCGCGCGCGGCTCGACCACGGGGGTCTCGCCGAACGAGGTCACCTCGGTGGCGTCGCCCTCGCCCGAGCGCACCGTGGTGCGTACCGTCGTGCGGTCCAGCGTGCGCGCGGCGACCACGACGACCTCGCCGTTGACGGCCCCGCCGTACCAGCCCCCGCGCGGGGTGAGGTCGGCCACCGTGCCGTCCCACCCGATACGCACCAGGCGCTGCTCGGTCGGCTCGTCCGATGCCGCCACGATCACGCCACTCCCGTCCACCTCGACGACAGCGGCCACCTGCAGGCCGGCGGGGCTCAGCAGCTCGCCGCCGACGACCACCCGCCGGGTGTCGCACGCGTGGTCGTCGAGAGTGCGGACCAGCCGACCGTCGGGCGCCCACGCCGGCTGCCCGGGGACGACGTCGACCCAGTGCGGGTCGCTGGTCTCGTCCAGCACGCGGGTCGTGCCGGTGGTCGGGATCGACGGCGAGCCCTTGCAGCCGGCGCTGGTCGCGGCTCAGGCCACCGACAGCAGCGGGTCGTGGTCGGCCGACCATGGACGGTGGCGAGGTACGGGTATCGCCGCGGGCCCCCGTCCCATGCACCACCCGGGGTGCCGGGGCCGACTCCGACGAGGTGAAGGACACGACGGGTTCGCGGTGCCGGCGGCAGGGTACCGGTGCGGGCGGCGGCCGGTCCGGGTGCGCGGGGTCGCGATCCACCACGCGGGACCGGCGACTCGTCGACCCGCTCGACGAGCAGGGCGTGGACGACGGGGCCCACCACCAGTCCCCGCGCTGCGCGCCAGCTCCTCCGCGGCGAGAAGTCGGCGAGTCCGTACGTGACGTCGGCGACTCGGCCGCGAGCACCGACGTCGCGTCGCATCGGCGGCGGCCGCGACACGTACGGCACCGTCGACGACGTAGGCGACCTGCCGGCCGTCGGGTGAGAGCCGCGGATCGACGACCGGACCGGGGACCGGTAGCTCGACGGCGCCGTCGACGCCCGCGAGCAGCGACGGCGACGAACAGCCGGCCGGACACCGTGAAGGCCGCGGCGGTGAGCGCGTGTCGGCGGCGAACGCCGTCACACCCGCGATCGCTCCCGCATCCGTTCGCGGCGGGCGCGCTCGGCGGGCGGAGGTCCTCGTCGCCCCGGGGAGCAGTGACCGGCTCCGCCACGAGTCGCTCGGCACCGGTGGCGGGGTCGAGGACCCAGCAGGCTGTTGACCCGGTCCGTGCCGGACGACGAGCGCACGAACGCGACGCGGGCGCCGTCGGGTGCCACCGGACGAGCGCGCGGCACCCCGATCCGGAAGCCGCCGTGCGCGCCCTGGCGCGGGAAGGAGTCCGTCGGCTGGCCGCGGATCGTCGCACAGCGGCATCCTGCCACCCGACCCGTCCGGTGCGGGTGGGGGCGCCTCGACATGCTCCGACGGGTGACCGCCGCCCCTGCCCCCGGCGGCTCCTGCTCGTCCACGCCCACCCCGACGACGAGTGCATCGGCACCGGCGGGGTGATGGCCAAGTACGCCGCCGAGGGCGGTCTGGTGACCCTCGTCACCTGCACGCGCGGGGAGGAGGGCGAGATCCTCACCCCGGAGATCTCGCACTTCGCGGCCGACCAGCACGACCTCCTCGGCGAGCACCGGGAGACCGAGATGGCCGCGGCCATGGCCGCCCTCGGGGTGTCCGACCAGCGATGGCTCGGCGGCGCCGGCCGGTACCGCGACTCCGGGATGATCGGCACGCCTGCCAACGACCGGCCGGACAGCTTCTGGCGGGCCGACCTGCGCGAGGCCGCGACCAGCGCGCTCGTGGCCGTGCTGCGCGAGGTGCGCCCGCAGGTGGTCGTCACCTACGACGACGTCGGCGGGTACGGCCACCCGGACCACATCCAGGCCCACCGTGTCGCGACCTACGCGCTGGCGCTCGCGGCGGCCCCGTCGTACCGCCCGGACCTCGGGGCGGCCTGGGCGGTGCAGAAGGCGTACTGGGCCGCGTTCCCTCGGTCGGTGGTCCGCGCCGGGATCGCGGCCGTGCAGGCGCTGGGCCAGAGCACCGAGTTCGACGCCATGGACCCCGACGACCTGGAGTTCGCGGTCGACGACGAGCTGGTCACGACGGCGGTCGACGCCACGGCCTGGTACGACGCGAAGATGGCCGCGCTGGCCGCGCACACCAGCCAGGTGAGCGTGGACAGCGGCTTCTTCGCCCTGTCGAACAACCTCGGATCGCAGGCCTTCGGCACCGAGTACTTCCGCCTCGTCGCGGGCACGGCGGCCGGGCCGTACGACGACGAGGGTCGCGAGACCGACCTGTTCGCGGGCGTGTTGACGGCTGGCGGGTGACGCGGGTCCTGTCCCACGGCTGCTACGCAGGGTCAGGGTTTCCTCGGCTTCCAGCACCCTGGGTGACGTCGACGACCGGTGGTACTAGCCCGTACGGGTGACGCTGGCCGTCGCTCTTGGTGGTGGGGGGCACCTGCCGTGACACTCAGGGTAACGCGACACCTCACGTCCAGGAGGTCGGCATGAGCCAGCGCAGCGCCGCCAGCGCCACGGCGAGCGAGACGCTCGTGCGCGCCTCGTCCGACGGGGTCGCTCGCCACGGCACCGACGTGGGCCGATCCCGGGAGCGGCTGCGCCGTCGCCGGCTCGGGGGCCTTGCCTCGCTCCTGGCCATTCCGCTGGCGTACCTCGTGTGGCGGATCGCGAGCGGCTCGCCGTTGGACGTGCTGAACCTCGACCTCCCGACCGTCGACCCGATCACCTTGACCGCTGTCGTCTTCTTCGCGGTGCTGATCTTCGTCATGCTCGGCACCACGGTCGTCGCCGGACGTTCGCCGCACGTGATGTACCGGCCCGAGCAGATCGACGTCACGCTCGACGACGTCAAGGGCATCGAGCCGGTCAAGGAAGACGTCGTCCGATCGCTGAACCTGTTCCTCGCGCACCGCTCGTTCGCCACCGAGATGGGTGGCGCGCCGCGTCGCGGCCTGCTGTTCGAGGGCGCTGCCGGGCACCGGCAAGACGCACACGGCCAAGGCGATGGCCGCCGAGGCCGGAGTGCCGTTCCTGTTCGTCTCGGCGACGTCGTTCCAGTCGATGTACTACGGCGCTACGTCGCGCAAGATCCGCTCCTACTTCAAGGCCCTGCGCAAAGCTGCCCGCAAGGAGGGCGGCGCGATCGGGTTTATCGAGGAGATCGACGCGATCGCGGTGGCCCGCGGGGGCATGAGCGCCACTGCGATGCCCGAGGTGGCGCGCTCGAGCGCCACCTGCTGCGGTGGTCTCGAGGGGCTGCCCATGCAGGTGTCCGGCGCCGGCGGCACCGTGGTGAGCTCCATGGTCAGCGAAGGCGTCGGCGGGGTCGTCAACGAGCTGCTCGTCCAGATGCAGTCGTTCGACGAGCCCACGGGCGCCCAGAGGCTGCACGCCAGGCTGGTCGATGCGCTCAACCTGTACCTGCCCGCGCACCGCCAGCTGCGCCGCCCGACGCCGCCGTCGACCAACGTGCTCGTGATCGCGGCCACCAACCGCGCCGACAACCTCGACCCCGCACTGCTGCGCCCGGGCCGCTTCGACCGGCGGCTCGTGTTCGACGTGCCCGGCCGTACCGGCCGGCGCGAGCTCGTCGACCACTTCCTGGCACGCAAAGCGCACGAGGACGAGCTCGACGCGGACGAGGCCCGCGACCAGATCGCCGCGGTGACCCAGGGCTACACGCCGGTGATGATCGAGCACCTCTTCGACGAGGCGCTCGTGAACGCGGTGCGCCGTGGCAGCGGGGCCATGTCGCCGACACGACGTCGAGCAGGCCCGCCTGGTCGAGGAGGTCGGGCTAGGCCAGCCGGTGCAGTACACGGAGCACGAGAAGCGGCTCATCGCCACGCACGAGGCCGGCCACGCCACGGTTGCGTACCTCGTCAGCGACCGGCGGCTCGAGGTGCTCAGCATCATCAAGCGGCGCGACGCCCTCGGCCTGCTGGCGCACGGCGACCGCGACGAGGTGTTCACGCGCTCCCGGTCGGACATGATCGGCCTCATCCGCATCGCCATGGGCGGCCAGGTGGCCGAGGAGCTGTTCTTCGGCGACATCTCCACCGGCCCCGGCGGCGACCTGCTGTACGCCACCAACGTGGCCGCGCAGATGGTCGGCGCGTGCGGCATGGACGACACGCTGGTGTCGTTCGCGGCGGTGCAGGGCTCGGCCCTCACCGACCAGAACATCGTCGGTCGGGTCTTGTCCGACGGACAGGCCCGCGAGCAGGTGGAGCGTCTCCTGCAGGAGCAGAAGGCCTTCGTGCGCGCCCTGCTCGCGGAGAACCGGCACCTCGTCGCCGCTCTGCGCGATGCGCTCGTCGACCGGCACGAGCTCGTCGGCACCCAGATCGCCGACGTGCTGCAGGCCGCCGACCCCGCCGCCGTGCGGGCCCCCCGCACGATCGACCTGCGCGACGGGGCCACCGTCGTCCTCCCGGCGAGCAGCCCCGGTTCCGTCGTCCGACCGAACGAGCGGCCCGGCCACCTCGTCTGAGCGAACGAGCAGCCCCGGCTCTCTCGTCTGACCGAGCGGGCGGCCCGGCTCTGGCGCCGGACCGAACGGGCGGCGCCGGGGGCTACACCGACGGCCCGATCTGGCCGACATCGACAAGGTGAGCACCACCGAGCACGTCATCTGGCGCCTCGGCGGCAGCCGATACGCGCTGCCCGCCGTCGTCGTGGCCCGGCTCGTGCCGCCCATGGCGCTGAGCCGGGTGCCCGGCGTCCCGTCGTGGGTGGCGGGGCTCGGCGACCTGCGCGGGCGGGTGGTGCCGGTGCTCGACCTGCGTCCGCTCCTCGGCGCCCCCGTCGCCCCGTGGCCCTCGAGCGCCCGGGTGCTCGCCTGCACCCTCCCCGACGGCGACCGCAGGGTCGACGTCGGGCTCCTCGCGGACGAGGTGGTCGGCATGCTCGGCATCACCGAGGACGAGGTGTATCCGGTGCCACCGGCCTTCGGCCCCCGACCCGAGGGGCTGCTGCGCGGACTGGTCGACGTGAGTCCGCCGGTGGCCGTGCTGGACCCCGCCGCCGTGTTGGGACTGCGCACCCGCCTAGGCCCCGGCTGACCCCCACGTCACTGCCGCGATGGTCGTGTCCCGGGCCGGGAAACAACCACACGGGCAGTGACGCCGGGAGGGGAGCGGATGGTGGGCGCCCGGAGATTGGCGGGGATTCACCCCTTCAGCGCAACGGGAAACCCTCCGATGAGCCGGACAGGGCCCTGCGGGGTCCGTGACACGGGAGCCGGCGCCGCCGGTGCCGCAGGCGCGTGGAGGGATCAGCCGTGGAGTTCACCAAGCGGATCGCGGTGATCGCGTGCGCCGCTACGTGGGGAAGCGTGGCCGTCGGCGCCCTCGGCGCCGAGCTCACCCGTCGGTACGTGCCACAGGCCGACGTGTCGGTCGAGGGCACGCTCGTGGTGCTCTCTGTCGGGGTCGTGATGTCGACGATCGTGACCGTCCTGTGCGTGCAGGCCTGGCACCGCGAGGTGCCGCTGGCCACCGTGGCGCGGTACGGCCGGATGATCCTGTTCGCCCTCGTCGTGTGGATCACCGCGCTGGCCTGCGTCAGCGGTGGCCTGCTCGGCTGCGCGTCGGTGCTTCTCGCCGTGGCTCCTCTGTTCGCCTCGATCCTGTTCGGTCGGGTCGGTCTCGCCGTGTTCGGCGCGTCGCTTTCGGCGAGCGTGGCCTTCACCGGCACCGTGACCCAGACCTGGACGGGGTCGGCCCTGCCGCTGGGCATCGTCGCGCTCATCGCGCTTCCGGCCATGACGCTCGTCGACGGCCAGCTCGCCGAGGCGGTGCTCGAGCACGAGGAGCGCGCCCAGCACGAGCGCTCGCTGCTCAAGGAGCGGGTCGACGCCCTCACCGAGCAGCTCGCCCGCGCCGCCGAGGGCGACCTGGCCACCGTGACTCCCCTCGTGCTCGTCGGGCCGGCGAGCGCCGAGGAGGCGTTCGCGGACGACACCGTGTCGGTGCTCTCGCGCTCGGTTGCGGATGCCCTGACGAGCCTGCGCGGCCTGGTGGAGCAGATCCGCACCGGGGGCGAGCAGATCTCCGCCTCTGCCGGCGAGCTGCTCGCGACCGCGGAGGAGCACGCCGTGAGCGCCACGCAGCAGTCGTCGGCAGTGCAGGAGACGACCGCCACGATCGAGGAGCTGGCCGCGACCGCCGCGCAGATCGCGGAGACGGCCGAGGCCGTGGCGCACTACGCCGCCGAGACGCTGCGGCACGCCGAGGACGGCCGGACCGCCGTGTCCGCGTCGGTGGACGCGATGGACCGCATCGCCGACCGCGTCGACCAGATCGCGGGACGGGCCCTGAGCCTCGGCGAGAAGAGCCAGGAGATCGGCCGCATCCTCGAGGTGATCGACGACCTCGCCGACCAGACGAACCTGCTCGCCCTCAACGCCGCGATCGAGGCGGCCCGCGCCGGCGAGCACGGCCGCGGCTTCGCGGTCGTGGCCTCCGAGGTGAGGGGGCTGGCCGAGCGCGCGCAGGAGAGCACCGGGCGGATCCAGACGATCGTGGCCGAGATCCGCGCCGAGACGCAGGCGACGATCCTGGCCACCGAGGACGGGGCCAAGGAGGTGCACGCCGGTGCCGACCTCGCCCGCGACGTCGTCGACGCGCTCGAGCGCATCAGCGGGATGGTCGACGAGACCACCACCGCCGCCAAAGAGATCTCCATCGCCACGCAGCAACAGCGCTCGGCCTCGGACCAGGTGGTGGCTGCCATGACGGAGGTCTCCGGCGTCTCCCGCCAGTATGCGGTCGGCTCGAAGCAGGCCGCAGCGGCGGCGGCCCAGCTGACCGTGCTCGCCTCGGAGCTGCGCAGCTCGATCTCCCAGTTCCGCGTGGCCTGAGCGAGGCCGACGTGTCCTGGTCGACGGATCCGGAGTTCGCGGCGCTCTTCGACGCCGAGCTCCGCGAGCGGCTCGCGTCGCTGGAGGCGGGCCTGCTCGCCTCGAGAGGTGCGGCGACGGTCCCGTACCCCGTGACGTCCTGCGTCCGATGCAGCGCGACGCGCACACCGTCAAGGGCACGGCGCGCATGGCCGGCGCTGACGTGGTCGTCGTCGTGGCGCACCGGCTCGAGGACGTGCTCGGCGCGGTCGGCGACGGCCGCGTCGAGGTGACCCCGCCGGCGGTGGGCGCGATGCTCGGCGCCGTGTCGGCCCTCGTCGCCCTGCTCCCCGGGGCGCCCGAGCCGCTCGCGGCCGACGCGGCCGAGGCGCTCGTCGCCTCCATCGGCGCCTCGCTCGACGCGGTGATCGTCGGCGAGGTCGTGCCCGGTCCGGCGAAGGCGCCCACCGCCGGGGATGCCGCCGCTCCTCGAGTCGGGGCACGCCCGACCACGCCGACGAAGGCGGTCCCGCGGCGGCCAGCGTCCCCGGCGGACGCCGGCACCGCGCGCACGGCGGTGGTACGGGTCCCGGTGGATCGGGTGCACGACCTGCTCGACGCGGTCGGGCGACACCGACCTGGCGCTGCGCCGGTTGGTCCGCGAGGCGCGGACCGACCCGGTCGAAGTGGACGAGGAGGCCGCCCTCCTGCGCGAGGCTCGCGGCCGCGCTGCTGGCTGCGACCGGCCGGTGCCCGCCGCTGCCAGCGACGCGCTCGCCGCCGCTCGCGACGCTGATGGACCGCCGCAGCCGCCGCGTCCGAGAACGCCGCACTCGGCTCGAGGACACGATGACCCGGCTGGCCAGGGTGCGCGGCGGCGCGATGACGCTGGCGACGGCGCCGGTCTCGCGGGTCACGCACGGTCTGCCGCGGCTCGTGCACGACCTGGCGGCCGAGGTCAGCGGCGACGTCGTCCTCGAGGTCGTGGGCGCCGACGTCGAGCTCGACGTGCGGGTGCTCGACGGGGTGGCCGAGGCGCTGCGCCACCTCGTCACGAACGCCGTGGACCACGGCTGCGAGCCGCCGGGCGAGCGCGCGGCGGCAGGGAAGGCGACCACGGCCCGGGTCACGGTGCCGCGCGGCGATGGGGTCCACCGTGGAGCTCGAGGTGGCCGACGACGGCCGCGGCGTCGACGTCGCGGCCGTGCGCGAGCGTGCGGCCGCAGCACGGGCCGACTCCCGGACGACGCGCCGGACGAGGCCGTCCTCGCAGTGCTGCTCGAGCCGGCTTTTCCACCCGCGACCGGGTCACGGCGTCGAGCGGACGCCGGGGTGGGGCTGGACGTGGTGCGGACCGCCGTGCTCGCCCTCGGTGGCGACGTGCGGGTGCAGGCCGAGCTCGGTGCCGGCACCCGGGTCGTGCTCGCCCTGCCCGTGACGCTGGGGATCGCGCGCGCCCTCGTGGTGCGGGCCGCGGGGGAGCGCTGGGCGATCCCCCTGTCGGCCGTGCTGGAGACGGTGCCGCTCGGCGCCGCGACGGAGCAGGAGGCCGCCGGCGTCCGCGTGCTCGCGCGCCGCGGCGCCACGATCCCGGTGCTCGACCTGGCCGCCGCCGTCGCGTCGGGGGGCACGCCCGGCCGGCCGTGGCCCTCGTCGTGCGGGGCACCGACGGTTCCATGGTGGCCTGGGCCGTCGACGCCGTGGAGTCCGAGCGCGAGATGGTGGTCAAGGAGCTCGGCCCCTTCCTGGGCCACCGCGATGCAGTGCTCGGCGCCACCGTCGACGACGAGGGCCGCGTCGTACCCCTGCTCGACGTGCGCGCGCTGGCCCCCGTGCGTCTCACCGCGTCCGCGCCGGTACCCCATGCCGAAACCGCCCCGCCTACTCCACGGCCGCCCTCCGCGCCCCATGCCCTGCCGCGGGCCGGCCGCCCCCGCGTGCTGGTCGTGGAGGACTCGGTGGGCGTGCGCGAGCTCGCCCGCTCCGTCCTGGAGGGCGCGGGTTTCGCGGTGTCGACCGCGGTCGACGGACTCGACGGCGCCGCGCGGCTCGGACTCACGCCGGTAGACCTGGTCGTCACTGACGTAGAGATGCCGGGGATGGACGGCTTCACCCTGACCCGCACGCTGCGATCGACCCGCGGGGGGAGGTCGTCCCCGTGGTGATCCTCACCTCGCGCGGGACGAGCGCCACCGCGAGGCGGGCCTGGCCGCGGGTGCCGACGCGTACCTGCTCAAGAGCGAGTTCTTCGCCCCGCCCCCTCGTCGACACCGTGCACGACCTGCTGGCTGCGCACCGGGCGCCGCTCACGATCGAGGCCTCGCCCGCTGCACGCGCCGCCCCCGCACGCGCCGCCCCCGCACCGACCGCTCCGCAGCCCGATCCCATCCCCGGGAGGACCGCATGACCACCACCACCGTCGTCGTCGCCGACGACAGCCCTGTGATGCGCCGGATCGTCGGCAGCGTGCTCGAGCGCGCCGGCTACGACGTCCCGGTACTCGCCGAGGACGGCATGCAGGCGGTGCAGGTGGCGTTCCGCACCATGCCCGACGCCGTGGTGCTCGACGTGCAGATGCCGCGGCTGAGCCGGCTACGTGGCCGCCAGGGTGCTCAAGGACGACTGGCGCACGGCCGACGTGCCGGTGCTGTTCCTCACCTCTCTCACGGCTGCGAGCGATCGCTACTGGGCGGCGCAGGCCGGCGGGGCACGCTTCCTCACCAAGGACTTCGAGGCCCCCGAGCTCGAGCGCGCCGTGCGGGCCGCCATCGACGACGCCGCGGTGGCGCGCGGCGGCCGTCCGTCGGTGAAGGCCGACGCGCTCGAGCTGGACGACGACGACGTGCTCGCCCGGGTCACCGACCTGCTGGACCGCAAGCTGTTCGAGGCGTCCGTCACGGGAGACGTCGCCGCCATCGCCACCGAGGTGCGCGGCTTCGAGGAGTCGGTGGCCGCGGTGCTCGCCACCCTCGGTCGCGTCGTCGACTGCGACCTGGTCGGCGTCGTGCTCGTCGAAGAGTCTGCGACGTACGTGTCGGTGCAGGCGCCCACCTCGCGCGACCACCACGACGCATTCCTCGATGCCGTCGGCCAGGTGGCTGACCAGTCGGTGGGCGCGTCGGTCTCGGTGGGGCTCACGCCGCTGCTGGCCGACCCGCACGCGCTTCTCGGCACCGCCGAGGTCGACGCGGGCGAAGATGCGATGGCCACGTTCCTGTCGATGCCGCTGCGGGCAGGGGGGCGCACCCTGGGGCTGCTGGCCATGTCGAGCGCGTCTGCGAACGCCTTCGGCGAGTCCGCTCTCACGACGCTTCGGCTCGTGGCCGGCCCTGCAGCCGTGGTCATCTCGCACGCACGCCTCGCCGAGGTGCCCGTCGGATAGTGCACGCCACGCCGGTGGCGCTCGGGTCCTGGTGCGGCCTGCTCGTACGACGCCGCTGGTAGCGTCGTCGCAGCCCACCGGGCGGGAGGCGGCGGAGTGACCAAGACGCACGGCGGGGCCTTCTCGCGTTGGTTCGTGACCGAGGACGGTGCTCCCCGCGCCCGGCGTGCCTCCGACGTCATCGCGCTCGTCGCCGGGCTCCTCGTCGTGGTGGTCACCGTGCTGGTGCACGCCGACGAGACGACCACCGCGGCGCGCCAACCGCTGCCCGAGTGGCTTGCGACGGTCCTCGAGTTCGTCTATGGCATCGGACTGGCCTACGCCGTGGGTCTGCTGCTGGCCCTCCTGCTCGGCGGGAGGGCGCGCCGCCGGGCCTTGCGCGACGTAGCGATCGCCGCGCTGCTCGCCATCGTCCTCGGTCTCGGCGTCATGTCGGTGTTCGGCACCCTCTGGCCGCACGCCTTCCCGACGTTCTCCGGTGGCCCCGTCCGGGTCGACTTCCCCGAGGTGCGGGTGGCGCTGATCACGGCCGTGCTCGCTGCCGCGGCGCCGCACCTGGCCCGCCCCGTGCGGCTGCTCGGGTGGATCGTCGTGGCGCTCGCCGGGGTGGCGGCCTGGGGTCTGGACTACGCGGACGTGGCCGGCACGTGGGGCGGCGTGGGGGTCGGTTTCGTGGCCGCGTCGGCGGTGCTGCTCGCGTTCGGCTCCCCGCGCGGCTACCCCGACCTCGACGACGTGGCGGTGGGCCTGGCCAGGATCGGCCTGCCCGTGCACGACCTGCACGTCGACCCGGACCAGTCCTGGGGGGTGCGCAGGCTGCTCGCGGCCGACCACGACGGCCGCGTGGTCGAGGTGAAGGCGTACGGACGCGACGCCACGGACTCCCAGCTGATGGGTCGGGCCTGGCATGCGCTGGCGTACCGCGGCGGAGGCGGCGGGGTGGCGCTGTCGCGGCTGCAGGCGGTCGAGCACGAGGCCCTGGTCAGCCTCCTGGCCGCGCGCGCCGGCGTCTGCGTGCCGGACGTGCTCGCCGCCGGGCGCGCCAGCGACGCGGTGGCGATCCTGGCCGTCACCCGCTGCGGCCGCCCGCTCGCCGAGATCGAGTCAGGCGCCGTGGACGACGCCCAGCTCGTCCGGGTGTGGCAGGACGTCGGGCGGCTGCACGCGGCGGGCATGAGCCACGGGTCGCTCGACGCCTTCGCAGTGCTCGTCGAGGGTGACAGCCACACCATCACCGACCTCGCGGCCGCGTCGGTGGTGCCGTCGCACGCGGGGGCACACCTCGACGTCGTGCAGCTGCTCGCCTCCACCGCCGGCGTGGTGGGCACCGAGCGGGCTGTGTCGGCGGCGGCCGAGGGTCTCGGACCTGCGGCGCTCGCCGCGGCGCTGCCGTACCTGCAGGTACCTGCGCTGGGCAGCCGCACCAGGCACCAGCTGGACAAGTCCAAGGCCACCCTCGGCGAGCTGCGCAAGGCGATCGGGGATCTGACTGGGGTCGAGCCCCCGCCGCCGGTGAAGCTGCGGCGGCTCGGATTGCGCGACCTGCTGATGCTCGTCGTGCTGGGCCTGTTCGTCTCCGCGATCATCCCCGTGCTCCTGGGCGTCGACTACGCCTCGCTGTGGGCAGAGCTGCAGAACGCCACCTGGAGCTGGGTGCTGCTGGGAGCCGTGGCCGCATCGACGGTGTTCGTGTCCCAGGCCTTCTCGCTGATGGCGGCCGTGGGCCGCACCATGCCGTTGCGACCCACCACCGTGCTCGAGGTGGCGATGACCTTCATCTCGTTCGCTGTGCCCGGCGTCACGGGGCGGGTGGCGCTCAACGCCGCGTACCTGCACCGGTTCGGTGTGTCGCCGGCCGTATCGGTCACGCAGGGGGCCATCGACGGCTTTACCGGGTTCCTCGTCCAGGCGGCGCTGCTGCTGCTCGCGTTCGCCACCGGCGCGGTGTCGCTCACCTCGCTGCTCCAGGGCGCGGGCGTCACACCTGGGAGCGAGGACGTGCCGTGGGGAAAGGTCCTGCTCGTCGCGGCCGCGCTCGTCGCGATCGTCGTCATCACGGTGCTGCGTGTGCGCCGTCTGCGCGACCGCATCGTGCCGGTCGTGAGCAGCTCCTGGTCGGCCCTGCGCGAGCTGTTCCGTTCCCCGAGCCGCGCGTTCGCGCTGCTGGGCGCGAATCTCGTGACCCAGGTGCTGCTGGGCCTGGTGCTGTGGTTCTGCCTGCTGGCCCTGGACACGAAGATCGGCCTGATGTCGGCGCTCGTGGCAGTCGTCGCGACGAGCCTGCTCCAGGGGCTCATCCCGGTCCCCGGCGGCATCGGCGTCAGCGAGGCGGTCATGACCGCCGTGCTCGTGCCGATGGGGGTGCCGTCGGACGTCGCCATGGCCGCGACCATCCTGTGGCGCGCGCTCACGTTCTACCTGCCGGCGACCGGTGGGTTCGTGGCGATGCGCTGGTTGCAGGGCCACGAGTACCTCTGACGGGCGCCTGCCGGTCGGAGCGCAACGGGGCACTAGGGTCGACGACGTGCCAGACGACCAGCCGGGTGGGAGGCCCGACGAGCCCACCTTCCGCGAGGCGATGTCCCGCCACGCCGCTGGGGTCGTGGTCGTCACCTGCACCCTCGACGGCACCGACCACGCGATGACGGCCACGTCGTTCACGAGCGTCTCCCTCGATCCGCTCGAGGTGCTCGTGTGCGTCTCGGGCACGTCGCGCTCCGGCGCGGCGATCACCCGCTCGCCCCGATGGGGCGTGAGCGTGCTAGCCGAGGGCGACGTCGACTCCGCCCGATGGCTCTCCCGACCCGGTCGGCCGCTCGAGGGCCAGCTCGACCAGGTCGCACACCACCGCGGGGTCACGGGGGTGCCCCTGCTCGACGGTGCGCTTGCGGCCTTCGAGTGCGAGACCCGGGCCGTGCACCCCACCGGCGACCACCACATCGTCGTCGGCCAGGTCGTGCACCTGTCGCTGGCGGCGAACCCGGGCGCCCCGCTGTTGTATTGGGCGCGCGGGTTCCGCGGGGTGCGCGACCTGCCGGGCTGAGCCCGGTCAACCCACGGATCCGGCGATCGGGGCCCCACCCGCTGCGACCCGTCGCCGCGAGTGACGTAGATCACGCCATGGGCGCGCCCGAACGGCCCCGGTGACCCGGGCACGTATTCTGGCGCTTCCCTGGGGCCACTGTCGGCGCCCGCGCACCGGCCGGCCCCCGGGGTCCGCCGCCGAACCGCCGAGGTGCCCGTGTCGTCCCCGTCCCCCCGCCCGGCCGCGGCCGAGTCCCCCGTGCCGCCCCGGCGCACGGCGATCGTCGTGGGTGGCGTCGTGGCCGGCGCCGCGCTGCTGTACGTGGGCCTGGTGATGGGCAGCGGCGGCGACATCCCCACCGGCACCACCGTCGTGGGCATCGACATCGGCGGCCAGACCACGGCCGAGGCGACCGTCACGCTGGCGCACGACCTGAGGTCCAAGGCCAGGGCGCCGCTGGTGGTCACGGCCAACGGCGAGCGGTTCCAGGTCACGCCGGCCCAGGCGGGCCTGACCTTCGACCCGGCCGCCACGGCGGCCGCCGCGGGCGCCAGCCGCTGGAACCCGCTGGTGTTGCTGGCCCGCTTCGGCGGGGGCCAAGAGGTCGACCCCGTGGTGAAGGTCGACCAGGTCGTGCTCGACAAGGCCGTGGCCAAGGTGGCCGCGCAGGCCGACGTCGCGGCCGCGGCCGCCGATGTCGTCGTCTCGGACGGCTCGGCACAGGTCGTGGAGTCGCACCAGGGTGTCACCCTGCAGCGCGACGGGGCCGCGGTGACGATCGCTGGCGGGTACCTCCGCACCGCTGAGCCGCTCGCGCTTCCCGTCGAGACGACCGAGCCGCAGGTCACCACGGCCGAGGCGCAGAAGGTACAGCGCGAGGTGGCCGTCCCCGCGCTCGCCGATCCCGTCAGGATCACCACCAGCGGGGCCACCGCCGTCATCCGCGCCGCCGTCATCGCCAAGGCGCTCACGTTCGAGCCGAAGGACGCCACCCTGGTGCCGGTGCTCGACGGTGCCGTCCTGCGCGCGGCGATCGCACCCCAGCTTCGCTCGATCGAGAAGCCGGGCCGCGACGCGTCGTTCGTCATCAGCCGCGGCAAGCCGGTCGTCGTGCCCTCGGTGACGGGCTTCGGCGTGGCGCCCGCGGCGCTCGTCACGGCGGTCGGCGGCGCCCTCACCTCGACGGGCGGCGCCCGCACCGTGGCGGTGCCGATGGGGCGGATCGACCCGACCCTCACCACCGAGCAGGCCAAGGCCCTCGGCATCAAGGAGAAGATCAGCTCGTTCCGGCAGTGGTTCCCGCCGGCCGAGTACCGCCGCGTGAACGTCGGCACCGCCGCGAGATATATGAACGGCACGCTGCTCAAGCCCGGCGACACGTACTCGATGAACAAGACGATCAAGGAGCGCACGCCCGAGAACGGCTACGTCAAGGGCATTCGGATCCAGAACGGCCGCTTCATCGAGGACGTCGGCGGCGGCGTCTCCATCATCACCACCGCCACCTGGAGCGCGGCCTTCTACGGCGGGCTCGAGCGGATCGAGCAGCGCGCGCACTCCATCTACATCTCGCGCTACCAGCCCGGGCTCGAGGCCACTGTGTCGTGGGGCGAGCTCGACCTGCGCTTCCGCAACGACACCGGCCACGGCGTTCTCATCCAGGCCGTGCGCGACGACGGCGGCGTCCGCATCACGCTGTGGGGCACGAAGGTCTACGACGACGTCAAGGCCGTCTTCGGCCCCAAGCGCGACATCACTCCGTTCAAGTCGGTGATCGACCCGACCCCCGGGTGCCTGCCCTCCAACGGCTCGGACGGCTTCGCGATCGACGTCTTCCGAGAGTTCTATCGGGCCGGGAAGCTGGTCAAGCGCGAGAAGTTCACGACCGTCTACGAGCCCACCGTCGACGTCACGTGCGGCAAGCCGCCGGCGCCGAGCCCGTCAGGTTCCCCAGGTGCCTCGGGGTCACCCAAGCCGTCCGCGCCCGCCACGTCACCAGCGCCGACGAATCCCGCCTCCAAGCCCACGGCGACGACCTCCCCGAAGCCGTCCAAGACCTAGGTGTGCGCACGGTCCGGCAGCCGGATCCCGCGGGTGCTTGGGGGCCCGCGCGGGGTTCTAAGCGCGCGGACGGTCCGGCAACCGGATCCCGCGGGTGCTCGGGGGGCCCGCGCGGGGTTCTAAGCGCGCGCACGGTCCGGCAACCGGATCCCGCGGGTGCTTGGGGGGCCCGCGCGGGGTTCTAAGCGCGCGGACGGTCCGGCATCCGGATCCCGCGGGTGCTTGGGGGCCCGCGCGGGGTTCTAAGCGCGCGCACGGTCCGGCAACCGGATCCCGCGGGTGCGCACGGGATCTCCATCGAGCCCCCCGCCCGCCTGGCCGGTCCTGCGCAGCCCCCCGGCGGGGCCGGTCCTCCGCCGGACCGACGTGGCAGGTCCGTGCTGCGCGCGACCGCTGGGTCGGGCGCCGCCTGCCGTCAGGCGGCGACGGCGACGAACCGGAGCCGGACGTAGTCGGCGACCCAGCGGCCGTCCTGGTGCAGACCGCGCTGCTCCGCCTCGCGGTCGACCGCGGCGCGCAGGTCGTCCCGACGCGCGGGCGGCACGAGCCCGAGCACGTCGGGCCGGAAGTGCGCGGCCCAGTCGAACACAGTGCCCTCCAGCGGCGTGGGCCGTGCGAAGGACCAGACCTGCTCCACGTCGAACCCGGAGCACTCGAGGGCTACCGCCTGCTGTCCGGCAGTCGGGAAGTACGACAGGGCATCCATCCGGGCGCGTACGCCGTCCGCGGCGAGCCCGCCGACCTCGGCCACCCCCGCGACGATCGCGTCGCGCACCAGGGCCACGTTGCGGGCCCCGCCCATCTCCGCCACGAACCGGCCGCCGGGACGCAGCACGCCGCGGACGCATCCGAGCACGTCGGCGGGTCTCGTCATCCAGTGCAGGGCCGCGTTGCTGAGGGCTGCGTCGAACGCCCCGCCGACCTCGTCCGGCCCGAACGACATCGCGTCGGCCGCCACGAAGCGCAAGCCCCCGACGCCGCCATAGGCGGTCCGCGCGGACTCGAGCATCGCCCCGTCGGCGTCGATGCCGACGACCTCCGCGCCGCGGTCGGCCAGCTCGGCGGCGAGGTGGCCGGTGCCGCAGCCGACGTCCAGCACGCGCTGGCCCTCGACTGGGTCGAGCAGGTCGACGAGTGCGGCGCCGTAGGCGGTGACGAACGAGAACCTGCTGTCGTACTCCTCGGCGTCCCACGCATGGCTCATGGGCCGAGCATGCCACCGCGCCGTGCCCCGGGGTGGGTCGGATCTCTTGAGGATGCGCGAGCTACCGCGGCGGCCCCTGAGGTCAGTTCAGGTGCGCGCGCGCCTGCCGGGCGCCGAGCCTCGCGGCGCGGGCCTCGTCCGGCAGTTCTACCGCGACGACCTCGGCGTAGTGCTCCAGGGCCGACGACGCGTCGAGGTGGCGGCCGAGGTCGAGCAGCGCGGCCGCCCGGTCGCGGTGCAGCGTGGAGTCGGGGCCCGGCAGGAGCAGCGCGAGATCGGCGGCCCACAACCGAGTGGCCGCGCGGTCCTTCGGCCCGGCCCAGGCCCGGACGTTGGCCAGCATCCTGGCCAGGGTGGCCACCGGACCGGCGGGCCGAAGGTGCTCGCGCCGGAACGGGTGGCCAGCCTCCTCGACGAGGTCGCGCGCGACGTCGAACGGCAGCAGCCGGCCGCCCCGCCACGGGTCGACGAGCACGCGGCCCGCATCGAGGGCGGCCGGGTCGAACGTGCCCGCGTCGCCGAGGCCGACGACGAAGTGCCCGGGCAGGGCCACTCCGTACGCCTCGATGCCGGACCTTCGGGCTACTTCGGTCCACACCGACGAGACCAGGATCGGCAGGCCGCGGTGGCTCCGCAGTACCTCCGGCAGCAGGGAGGAGCTCAGCTGCAGGTAGTCGGCGGCCTCGCCTCCGAACGCGCCGAGAGCGTGGCGCAGCCTCTCGTCGGCGCGTCCCGAGCTCGGCACCGCGTCGGCGAGCTCGTCGAGGGCCGAGACGACCCGGGCCACCGATCGGGCGAGCTCGGGGCCCGTGGCCAGGTCGTCGGGCACGACCTCGGCAGCCATCAGGGCGCACGGAACGTCGAGCGGGCCCCCGTCGGCCCGGACCGCTGCGGCGAAGTACTCGCGGCTTTCCTGGCTCATGGCCGCACCGGACCCGCGTCGTGCGGCGCCCGGTACACGTACGCGTGGTGCACCGCGAACCCCATGCCCCGGTAGAGGGCGATCGCCGGGGCGTTCGTGGCCAGCGTCTGCAGCAGGATCCGCGGGGCGCCCTGCGCCAGCGACCACGACGCGAGGTCTGACATGAGCGCCGTGGCCAGGCCGAGCCCCCGTGCGTGAGCCAGGGTGTGGACGCTCGTCACCTGCGACCAGCGCTCCTGGGCCCGCCGTCCCGGGCCCGTGGAGACGGCCGCACGGGCGATGGCGAGCGCCGCGCCCCCCTCGTCGAGCACCGCGGCGTAGCGGGCCACCGGCGTTCTCCGCAGTATCTCCACGATGGTGGCGTGCTCGTGCTGGGGTTCGTCCATCGCGGCAGCCCACGCGGGCGAGAGGTCGGGCCCGGCGGTGATGCCGGTGGCGTCGGGCCCCGGGCGGCGGGCGCACGCGTCGAGCACTTCAGCCGTGCGCGCGGTGAGCATGAGGGTGCGGCGCACCACACCCCACCCGAGGGCCTCGAGGTCCCGGTCCCAGACCGACGGCGACGGCGACTGGAGCAGCGGGCCAGAGCCCCGGGCCCCGTACCAGGCCCGCACCTCGTCGAGCCGACGGGGAAGGTCGACGTCGGGGTCGGCGCCCACGCGTACGGAGTTGGCCCGCCCTGTCACGCCGTCTGTCCAGCGCGCCTCCCATCCGTCCAGATCGGCGCGCTCGCGGGGCCGCCACCCGCCCTGGGCCACCACCTGCAGCTCGTAGGCACCCCACTCGGGCGCCACGACGTGCCCACCGAGGAGGGCGGCCGAAGGCACGACCACCTCGTCGCCCGAGCGTCGCACCACCCGCAGGTCGCCGCCGACCAGGTCCCAGGACGTGAGCCGTCCGACCAGGTCGGTGGCGCCCGAGCCGTCGGCGAGGCGGTGGCGCAGCGAGACGCGGCGACCCACGTCGGCGGGCCCGACCCGAACCGTCAGCAGCGCGACGGGTCCTCGGCCACCGGCCGGGCGGGGCGCGTCGGACCCGCGCGGGACGGAAGAGGACGACACGGGGCCACCCCCGGTAGGTTCGGCGCTGCGGCAGCGCGATACTAGGCGCGGCCGCGGGAGGCCCCAGCACCGGTACGGCGCCAGCCGTGCCCCGCCATCGATAGGAAACGCCGTGACGTACATCATCGCCCAGCCCTGCGTCGACCTGAAGGACAAGGCCTGCATCGAGGAGTGCCCGGTCGACTGCATCTACGAGGGCGACCGGATGCTCTACATCCACCCCGACGAGTGCGTCGACTGCGGCGCCTGCGAGCCGGTCTGCCCGGTCGAGGCGATCTTCTACGAGGACGACGTGCCCGAGCAGTGGAAGGACTACACCAAGGCGAACGACGACTTCTTCGACGACCTCGGTTCGCCCGGCGGCGCGTCGCAAGCTCGGCGAGATCGACAAGGACGCGCCGCTCGTCGTCGGCGCTGCCGCCGCAGGAGCAGGACCACTGAGCTGGCAGCCCGCGGGGCCACGGCCTGCCCGACTTCCCGTGGGACCGCCTCGCGCCGACGCGGCGACCGGCCCGCGGCACCCCGGACGGCATCGTCGACCTGTCCGTCGGCACGCCGGTCGACCCGACGCCCGACGTCGTGCAGGACGGCGCTTGCGCGCCGCCGCCGACGCGCCCGGGCTACCCGCTGACCGCGGGCACCGCCGCGCTGCGCGCGGCAGCCGCGGCGTGGCTCGCGCCGCCGCCTCGGCGTGGTGGGCGTCGACGCCCGATGCGGTGCTCCCGACGATCGGCTCCAAGGAGCTGGTCGCCTGGCTGCCGACGCTGCTCGGGCTGGGGCCGGGCGACCGCGTCGTGATCCCCGCGCTGGCCTACCCGACCTACGACGTCGGGGCCCGGCTCGCCGGCGCTGCGGTCGTCGTGTCGGACTCCACGACACGCGCTGCGGACCGGCGCGCGTGGCGTGGTCTGGCTGAACTCGCCGTCGCAACCCGACCGGCCGGGTGCTGCCGGCCGAGCACCTGCGCAAGGTCGTCGCCTGGGCCCGCGAGCGCGGCGCGGTCGTCGTCAGCGACGAGTGCTACGTCGAGCTCCGCTGGGACGCCGGCGCCGGTGTCGGTGCTGCACCCCGACGTGTGCGACGGCACGCACGACGGCCTGCTCGCCGTGCACTCGCTGTCGAAGCGGTCGAACCTCGCCGGCTACCGGGCCGGGTTCGTCGCCGGCGACCCGGCGCTGGTCGCAGCACCTGCTCGCGGTGCGCAAGCACGCCGGGATGATCGTGCCCGCCCCGGTGCAGGCCGCGATGGTCGCGGCGCTCGACGACGACGCGCACGTCGTCGAGCAGCGCGCGCGCTACGCGGCGCCGCCGGGCACTGCTCGCCGCCGCGCTCGTCGAGGCCGGGTTCGCGCATCGACCACTCGCGAGGCCGGCCTCTACCTGTGGGCGACCCGCGACGAGCCGTGCTGGGACACGGTGGAGTGGCTGGCCGACCGCGGCATCCTGGTCGCGCCCGGCGAGTTCTACGGCCCGGCCGGCGCCAGGCACGTCCGCGTCGCGCTGACCGCCACCGACGAGCGGGTCGAGCTGGCGGCCGCGCGTCTGGCGGCGTAGGTGCCCCGAGCGACCTGACCGGGGTGACCCTCGGGGCGGGCGCGCGGGACCCATGGCCCTAGGGGGGCACGAGAAGCGGCGCGCTAGGTTGCCCCCATGACCGACGCGACGCTCGTGTACCAGGGCGGTGAGCTGCCCCTGCCCGTGGTGCAGTCCACCGACGGCTCTTCCGGCTACAACATCGGCAAGCTGCTCGGCAGCACGGGCAACGTTACGCTGGACGACGGCTTCGTCAACACGGCGACCTGCACGTCGGCGATCACCTACATCGACGGCGACGCGGGCATCCTGCGCTACCGCGGCTACCCGATCGAGCAGCTGGCGCGAGCAGTCACCTTCCTCGAGGTCGCGTACCTGCTCATCTACGGCGAGCTGCCGACGGCGACCGAGCTCGACCGAGTTCGACGAGCGCATCCAGCGCCACACGCTGCTGCACGAGGACCTGCGCCGGTTCTTCGACGGCTTCCCGCGCGACGCGCACCCGATGCCGGTGCTGTCGTCGGCGCAGTCAGCGCGCTCTCGACGTTCTACCAGGACTGCCTCGACCCGTTCGACCCGCAGCACGTCGAGATCTCGACCGTCCGGCTGCTCGCGAAGCTGCCGACGATCGCCGCCTACGCGTACAAGAAGTCCGTCGGGCAGCCGTTCCTGTACCCCGACAACTCGCTCGGGCTACGTCGAGAACTTCCTGCGGCATGACGTTCGGCGTGCCGGCCGAGCCGTACGAGGTCGACCCGGGTCGTCGCGCGCGCTCGACATGCTGCTCATCCTGCACGCCGACCACGAGCAGAACTGCTCGACCTCGACGGTGCGGCTGGTCGGCTCGTCGCCACGCGAACCTGTTCGCGTCGGTGTCGGCCGGGCATCAACGCGCTGTTCGGCCCGCTGCACGGCGGCGCGAACCAGGCCGTGCTCGAGATGCTCGAGCAGCATCCACGCCGCCGGCGGCGAGCGTGCACGCGCTTCGTCGGCCGGTGAAGAACAGGAGGACGGCGTCAAGCTGATGGGCTTCGGCCACCGCGTCTACAAGAACTACGACCCGCGCGCGGCGATCGTCAAGAAGGCCGCGCACGAGGTGCTCGACCGCGCTCGGCGTCAGCGACCCGCTGCTCGACATCGCGATGCGAGCTCGAGGAGATCGCGCTCGCCGACGACTACTTCGTCGCGCGCAAGCTCTACCCGAACGTCGACTTCTACACCGGCCTGATCTACAAGGCGATGGGCTTCCCGACCCGCATGTTCACCGTGCTGTTCGCGCTCGGCCGGCTGCCCGGCTGGATCGCGCAGTGGCGCGAGATGATCGAGGACCCGCAGACCAAGATCGGCCGCCCGCGCCAGGTCTACGTCGGCGAACCGGCCCGCGACTACATCCCGCTCGGCGCCCGCTGATCCCCACCCGACTCGGACGGCATGCCGCGGTGCCCGCGCCCGGCGGCTCGCGCCGGGTCGCCGCCGAAGCGCGGACCGTCGACGGCGCGCGGCCGCCTACGACGTGCGGCCGAGCTGCAGCGTGCCGGTACCGGCATCGATGACGGCGGGCCCGCCGAGCAGCGCCGCGGCCTGCATGCGGCCATGCCCGAGGGGCACGCCGGTGACGACCGGCACGGACAGCCCCCCGAGCGCGTCCACCACGGCCCACGGGCCGAGGTCCCCGCTGTCCACCACGCTCCCGACCGCGACCCCGACGACACCGTCGAGCAGCCCCGATGACGCGAGCTGGCCGACGGCCCGCTGGAGCCGCGCGGGTGACTCCCCGACGTCCTCGAGCAGCAGCACCGCACCGTCGAGATCGGGCTGGTCGGGGGTGCCGACGGCGGCGGCTAGCAGTGCCAGGGTGCCACCCGCGAGCCGGCCCGCAGCCCGCCCGGAGCGTCCGACGCCCCGACCGGCGAGCACCACCGGGGCCAGTGGGTCGGCGAGCGACCCGATCAGGGCGGCGAGGACCCCCGGGTCGGCGTCGTCGCCGACCGCCGCTTCGGCGGCGAGCATCGGCCCGAACACCGATGCCAGTCCGAGACGGCGCCCGACGGCCAGGTGCAACGACGTGACGTCAGAGGACCCCACGAGCAGCGTCGGACCGGCCACGGCCAGGTCCGCCCACGGCAGAAGCGGCACTAGGCGGGACGAACCGTGGCCGCCCCGGGCCGCGATCACGGCCGCCACGCTCGGGTCGCACCAGGCCGTGGCGAAGTCGGCCGCGCGCTGCCCGTCGGTGCCGGCGAGCCAGGGCCGGTCGGGGTCGGTGGCCAGCACGTGCTCGCCGAGGCGCACCTCGTAGCCGGCCGTCTCCAGGGCGGCCACACCCCGTCGCAGCCGGTCGGCGTCCACCGGGCTCGCCGTGGCGACGACCGCCACGGCCCCGCCGGGCCGGACTGGCGGCGGGACGACGGGGTCGGAGATGGGGTGGGCCACGGCGCCACGCTAGGCGATGCGGGTGCGCGTCAGCCGCCGTCGTGGCACCGCCCGGCGGTAGCGTGCGCTGGGACGAGGAGGTGCGATGTCGACAACCCCCGGGCAGCCGCCCTCGAAGCGCAAGGGCGCCGCCATGGCGTGGATCGGCGCGCTGATCATGCTCGCCTCGCTCGCCACCTTCGGCTACATGGTCTACCGGGTCGTGTCGACCTCGGGAATCAGCAAGCCGTTCACGGCACCGGTGCAGCAGGCGCCCGGCACGTTCAGCGTCACGATGGACCAGGGCACGTACGCCGTCTACCAGGACGTCGGCGGCGCGGGTGGCGACGAGCCGCTACGCCTGGTGCCCGACCAGATCACCGTCACCAGGGACGACAGCACGACGGTGCCGGTCACGGCGCCGAACGGCACCCAGACGGTCACGAGGAACGGCCACCAGTTCGAGGTCGTCGCCGACTGGGTCATCGATACCCCGGGCACCTACGTGGTGCAGGTGAGCGCAGTGAAGCCCGCCGACATCGTCATCGCGCCGGGACTCATCGCCGAGTTCGCCCGCGTCGGGATCGTCGGTGGCCTCACATTCCTGGCGTGCACGATCGCGGGTCTCATCGGGCTCGCTCTCTTCGTGTGGGGGCTCGTCCGGCGCCACCGCAGCCGGCCGGTCACGGCCTCGTCCTACGGGTACGGGACGTCGGTGTCCGGGGCCGTTCCCCCGCCGGTACCGCCGCCCGCCTCGTATCCGCCGATCACCCCGCCGGAGGCGATCCAGCCGCAGGCGGCTCCGGCGCCGCCTGCGGTCGCCGCCGGTTGGTACCCCGATCCCCAACGGCCTGGGGGCTCCCGCTACTGGGACGGCCGCGGCTGGACCGACCACCGCGCCTGACCCCGAGTGACGCTCGTCAGTCGTTGGCATGCAGGGCGGCGTTGAGGGAGCCCCACTCGCCGTGGCGGGGCCGCGCCTCGAGCGCGCCGGTCTGCGAGTTCCGCCAGAACATCAGGTCGGGTAGGCCGGACAGCTCGCGGGCCTTGAGAACCGTGCCGTCGGGCAGCAGCACCTTCGAGCCTGCGGTGATGTAACAGCCCGCCTCGACGACCGATCCGTCGCCGAGCGAGATGCCGACGCCCGCGTTGGCGCCGATGAGGCAGCCCGCCCCGACGGTGATCACGTCGCTGCCGCCACCGCTCAGCGTGCCCATGATCGACGCGCCGCCGCCGACGTCGGACCCTTCGCCGACGACGACCCCCGCGGAGATCCGCCCCTCGACCATGGAGGCACCCAACGTGCCGGCGTTGAAGTTGACGAAGCCCTCGTGCATGACGGTGGTGCCTGCCGCCAGGTGCGCGCCGAGGCGCACCCGGTCGGCGTCAGCGATGCGCACCCCGGTCGGCACCACGTAGTCGACCATCCGGGGGAAGCGGTCGACGCCCAGCACGTGCATGCCCAGACCCTTGGCCCGGGCCCGCAGCCGCACGTCGTCGACCGACTCGACGGGCACAGGGCCCCACGCGGTCCAGGCGAGGTTGGCCAGCAGGCCGAAGACGCCGTCGAGGTTGACCGTGCGCGGCCGGACCAGCCGGTGCGACAGCAGGTGGAGCCGCAACCACGCGTCGGCCCGGTCGGCTGGGGGGGCCTGCAGGTCGGCGATCGTGGTCGACACCGTCTGCACGCGTACCTGCCGGATGCCCGCGGTGTCGATGGCGGTGGAGATGTCGGGGACGTCCGGGGCCATGGGCCCGAGGGCGGGACGCGGGTACCAGACGTCGAGCAGCTCGTCGCCGTCGAACGTGGCCACGCCGAGCGCGGACGCGGGCCCGGAGACGGGGGCGAGCGGATCGGCGGCGGGGTCAGAGGTCATGGTGGTCAGGCTACCGAGCGCCTCACCGGCCGTGCGCCGCCGTGCGTGGCCCCCTGCGCTGGGTGTGCCCCTGTCGTTACGGTAGCCGGGTGGCCGCCCTCGACCTGTCCGCCGACGTCCTCTCCCTGACCGCCGCACTCGTCGACGTGCCCAGCGAGTCGCACCACGACGGGCCGCTCGCCGACCTCGTCGAGTCGGCGCTCGGGGAGCTCCCGCACCTGCAGGTGCGGCGCCTCGGCAACTCGGTGGTGGCGTCCACCGGGCTTCGCCGGGGAGAACGCGTCGTGATCGGCGGGCACCTCGACACCGTGCCGGCCGCAGGCAACCTGCCGCACCACCTCGCCGGCGACCTGCTCTACGGCCTCGGGGCGTGCGACATGAAGGGCGGCCTTGCCGTCATGCTGCGCTGCGCCCACGACGTGCGCGAGCCCACCCGCGACATCACCTATGTCTTCTACGAGAACGAAGAGGTCGAAGAACGCTTCAACGGCCTCAAGCGGATCGTGCACGAGGAGCCGGGGTGGATCACCGGCGACTTCGCGATCCTGATGGAGCCCTCGGACGCCGGGGTCGAGGCGGGCTGCCAGGGCACCCTCCGCGTGGCGGTGCGCACGGCCGGCGTGCGGGCGCACAGCGCCCGCGCGTGGACGGGCGACAACGCGATCCACAAGGCGTCCGATGTGCTCGCCCGGCTGGCTGGTTACGAGCCGGCGCTGGTCGAGATCGATGGGCTGACGTACCGCGAGGGGCTCAACGCCGTGGGCATCAGCGGCGGGGTCGCCGGCAACGTCGTCCCGGACGCGTGCGAGGTCACCGTGAACTTCCGGTTCGCCCCGTCCCGCACCGTGCGAGAGGCCGAGGCCCACGTGCGCGAGGTCTTCGACGGCTATGACGTGGAGCTGCTCGACCTGGCTGCCGGCGCCCTGCCGGGCCTGTCCCGCCCGGCGGTGCAAGGGTTCGCCGCCGCCATGGGCGCCGCGCCGCGGCCGAAGTTCGGATGGACAGACGTCGCCCGCTTCGCCGAGCTCGGCATCCCGGCGGTGAACTACGGCCCCGGCGATCCGGTGTTCGCGCACAAGGCCGACGAGCACGTGCCCGTCGCCCAGCTCCGTGACGTCGAATCCCGCCTCGCGGCCTGGCTCCAGCCCCCCAGCTCGTCACCCCGTTCGCCGTCAGGGGACCCCCACGTCGAATAGGTCGACCTGATCCTCCCCACCACCCCCAGGACTTCGGGGGCTAGGGGAGCAAGAGGTCGACCTATTCGACGCAGGGGTCCCCTGATGGCGGAGGGGGTGGCGTGGTGGTGGGGGTGGTCAGGCCTGCTTGACGGCCTCGACATCGAGCTCGATCTTGATGGTGTCGCCGACGAGGAGGCCGCCGCCCTCGATCGCGACGTTCCAGGTGAGGCCGAAGTCCTTGCGGCTGACCTCGGTCTTGCCCTCGAGGCCGATGCGGGTGCCGCCCCACGGGTCGCCGTTGACGCCCACGAGCTCGACCGCGATCTCGACCGGCTTGGTGACGCCGTGGATCGTGAGGTCGCCGACGAGGACGAAGGCGTCGCCGCCCTTGTGCTGCACCGAGGTCGTGGCGAAGGCGAGGGTCGGGTAGTTCTCGACGTCGAGGAAGTCAGCGGACTGGAGGTGCGCGTCGCGGTCGACGTTCTTGGTGTCCAGGCTGGCGGCCTGGATGGTGAGGTCGGCCTTCGACGCGCCGACGTTGGCGCCGTCGAGCACGAGGGTGCCCTCGAACTCGGCGAAGCTGCCGCGGGTCTTGGCGACCATCGCGTGACGGGCCGAGAAGGCGATGGTGGTGTGGGTGGGGTCGATGGTCCAGGTACCGGTGACGGCCTCGAGGCCGGTCGTGGTGGTGGTGATGCTCATGGCGTGCTCCTTGTGAGGTCTTCTGGAGGGCGACGACCCGGGGCAGGTCGTTCAATCTTCAACAACTATGGTTGAAGGTACAACTATTCCGAGGGGTGTGCAACTCGGCGTCCCGCGGAGGGGGAAGCGGTCGTTCGGTGGTCGCCCGAAGTCCGGCCGTGACCGCACCCGGAGGAGTGCACCCAGGCACCTCACCCAGGCACCGCAGCCGCCCCGCCGGCGGGACCGCAGCGCGGGACCGCGGACGAGCCGCTGCGGCGCTAGCGTGGGCGACGTGTTCGAGGACTACGCACGCAGCGCCGATCCGGAGGCTGGTCCGCGGGAGAGCCGTCGCGGCCCCGTGACCCTGCGGCGGGGCCAGGTGCCGCCAACCACCACCGACCAGCGGTTGCTGGACACTCGAGGGCCGGGCGACTGGGTGCATACCGACCCGTGGCGGGTGATGCGGATCCAGGCGGAGTTCGTCGAGGGTTTCGGCACCCTGGCCAACCTCGGCCCGGCGGTCAGCGTCTTCGGCTCGGCGCGCACCACCGCCGACCACCCGCAGTACGCGATGGCCGAGCGGCTCGGGGCGATGCTCGTCGCGGCCGGCTATTCGGTGATCACGGGCGGCGGCCCCGGCATCATGTCCGCCGCCAACAAGGGCGCGTGCGAGGCTGGCGGCGTGTCCGTGGGGCTCGGCATCGAGCTGCCGTTCGAGCAGGGCATGAACCAGTGGGTCGACATCGGCATCGACTTCCGCTACTTCTTCGCCCGCAAGATGATGTTCATGAAGTACTCCCAGGGCTTCGTCGTGTTCCCCGGCGGCTTCGGCACCCTGGACGAGCTCTTCGAGGCCCTCACGCTCGTGCAGACGCGCAAGGTCACGTCCTTCCCCGTCGTGCTCGTCGGCAGCGAGTACTGGGGCGGGCTGCTCGAGTGGCTGCGGGGACCGATGCTCGGTGAGGGAAAGGTCAAGGAGGCCGACCTCGAGCTCCTCGACGTCACCGACGACCCGGACGAAGTCGTGCGGATCATCCTCGCGAGCGAGCAGGCGCGCGGCGAGGATGCCTGGGTGCGGCAGGCTGCCGAGCGAGCCCGAGACGCCGCCGGCACCACCGTGGAGCCCGACGCCGCCGGCGTGCTGGCGCGCGAGCGGCTCGAGAGCGAGCTCGACGATCTCGCCCTCGGCGGCCAGGACGGCCCCTGACCGCCGACGTGGATCGACCCGGCCCCGCAATCGCGGCTGCGGGACCGGGCCGGGCTGGGCGAGCGCGGAGGGTCAGGCGGTGGTCGACGGCGACGCCTTTGGCGCCGCGCCGTTGCCCTGGTTCTGCCTGTCCGTCCAGCGCTTCTTCATCGCGTCGCGGCGGGCCGCCAGCTCCTTGGCCTTCGCCGGGCTCAGCGCGCCGACGTGCAGCGTGGTCACCGCGCTACCGCTCACGGTGCCAACCACGCGCACCGTGTCGCCGGCGACGAGCTTGTCCGCGGTCGTCGCCGTGCCGTCGCGGCGCACGACGGTGTCTTTGGTGATGGGCCAGGTCCAGGTGGTGCCGTCCTCGCTCTTCACGACGACGTCGGAGGACGTGGACGAGACGAGCGATCCGGTCTGCACCCGCAGCGTGACGATCGTGCCGTCGGCCTTCTTGACGACCCCCTCGCCGTGCAGCAGGTTGCCGCCGAGCATCATGCCGGGGCCGCCCATGTGCCGGCCGCCGCCGAAGCCCTGCGCGGCGTCGTCAGCGTCCAGCCCGGCGCCCGCACCCGGGCCGGGGCCGCGCATGCCCATCCCCGCGCCAGGACCGCCGAACGGCATGCCGTACGTACCGTCGGCCGGGCCGCCGGAGGTGGGGGTGCTGGGGCTGTACGCCGCGAACGCGATGCCCGTGACCGCAGTGGCGGCGAGGGCGCCAGCGGCCACGAGCGCGCCGGCCTTGGCCATCCGGGCGCCGCGAGAGGGCTGCTCGGGCACGAGGGTGGTGGGGGTGTCCATCGGTGCTCCCGTCATCTGCGGCGCCGGGCCCTGGGGACCGGCCGTGCACGCCCAGCGTCGCACCCACAGGTGCAGGAAGGATGGTGTGCAGGTACGGGTCAGGTAAGTCTGGGAAGGTCGAAGGTCCCCTCCGGAGCCCCGGTCACGCCAGGCCGCGGCGGGCGAGGGCCGGAGGTCTCGTCCCGCGGATCGAGGCCACCATGTCGAGGACGGCGCGGGTGGTCGCGACGTCGTGCACCCGGAAGACGCGGGCGCCGAGCCAGGCGGCCACCGTCGTCGCAGCGAGCGTGCCAACGAGCCGGTCCTCGGGGTCGGGCCGGCCGAGGGTCTCGCCGATGAAGAACTTGCGCGACAGCGCCACCAGCACCGGCCATCCGGTGCCGACGAGCTCGTCGAGCCGGCGGGTCACCTCAAGCGACTGCCTCGAGTTCTTGACGAAGTCGTGGCCGGGGTCGACGAGGATGCGGTCGCGGTCGACGCCCAGCGCGACTGCCCTCTCGGCCTCCCCGAGGGTCCGCGCGACCACGTCGGCCATCACGTCGTCGTACTCCTTGCGGTGCGGCCGCGTGCGCGGGGGCTGTCCACCCGCGTGGGTGCACACCAGGCCGACGCCGTGCTCGGCGGCCACCTCCGCGAGAAGCGGGTCGGTGCCGCCCCAGGCGTCGTTGAGCAGGTCCGCCCCCGCGGCCACGGCCGCCCGCCCACCTCGTGCCGGTAGGTGTCGACGCTGATGACGATGCCCGGGGCCCGGTCGCGCACCGCTGCGACGAACGACACGACCCGGCGGACCTCTTCGTCGAGGGGCAACGTCCTGGCCTGGACCCGCCTTCACCCCGCCGATGTCGATGATGTCGGCGCCCTCGGCCACGGCGCGGTCGACCGCGTCGAGCGCGGGCCCGTCGGAGAACGTGGAGCCCCTGGTCGTAGAAGGAGTCCGGCGTGCGGTTGACGATCGCCATCACCAGCGTGCGGTCGTCGGCGAAGACGTGGCGGCCCAGGCGAAGCGGCACGGCGGTCCCTCCGGACGGGGCGCGCCGCGAGGTGCGGGCGCGCGGACCGACCCACCATGGCACGATCCTCCTCGTGGTCACCATCGTGCTGGGCCTGGTGGGAATCGGCGTCGTCGTCGCCGTCGCGCTGCTCGCGGTGGGCCGGCTAGGCGAGCTGCCGCCGCCCCCGAGCAGGCTGGCGCCCCTCGACGTGCCTGCCGGCCCGCTGCGCGCCCGCGACGTCGACGACGTGCGGTTCGCCGTCGGGGTGCGCGGCTACCGGATGGACGAGGTGGACGAGGTGCTCGACAAGCTGTCGGCCGACCTCGCCGGCCGCGACGCGCGGATCGCCGCGCTCGAGGAGCAGCTCGCCAGCGCCCACCCCAGCGCCGCGGGGGCCCCGTGGGAGGGCAGCGCCGACCCCGGCGCCCTGCGATCGGCCCCGTTGGGCGACCCGCTGCCGCTGGACCGCGCCTGGCCGCCGGCAGAGCGTGTCGACCCGGGCTCGGCGGCGGTGGCCCCGTGGGAAGCCGGCGGTGACCCCGGTGCCCTGCCGTCCGCTCCGCTGGGCGACCCGCTGCCGCTGGACGGCGCCTGGCCCCCTGCGCAGCATGTCGACCCCGGTTCGCTGCCGCCGCCTGCTGGGGCCTGACCCGTGCAGCACCTGGTGCTCGACGTCGTCGTCGATGCACCGCCTGACCTGGTGTTCGCCGCGCTCGTCGACTGGCCGTCCCAGGGCGCGTGGATGCTCGGGACGAGGGTTCGCGCGGTCGAGCCACCCGGGCACGGCCGCGGCGCCCGGCTGGAGGCTTTCACCGGCGTCGGCCGGATCGGCTTCCTCGACACCATGATCATCACCGCCTGGCACGAGCCCGCGCTCGTCGACGTCGTGCACACCGGCCGGGTCGTGCGCGGCACCGGCCGGTTCGAGGTGCGGCCCGCACCGGGTGGTCGGTCGCGGTTCGTGTGGTCCGAGCAGCTCGAGCTGCCACTGGGGGCGCTGGGCCGGGCCGGCTGGGCCGTCGCTCGTCCGGCCTTCGCGGCGGGGATCCGGCGCTCGCTGCGGACGTTCGCGACCCTCGTCGAGTCCGGTCGGCTCCCGACAGGCTGAACCGGCGCCTCCGCGGCTGTCTCTGGTCGGACGTAGCCTGCCGCCATGGCCGACAACGCCCGAAGCGGGCCCGTCGTGAGCGCCGACGGCCTGCGCCGCTGCCCGTGGGGCGCGGCGACGCCTGACTACGTGGCCTACCACGACACCGAGTGGGGTCGGCCACTGTCCGGCGACACCGCGTTCTACGAGCGCCTCTGCCTCGAGGGCTTCCAGAGCGGGCTGTCCTGGATCACGATCCTGCGCAAGCGTGAGCACTTCCGCCGCGCCTTCGCCGGTTTCGACCCGGCCCGGGTGGCCGGGTTCGGCGAGTCCGACGTCCAGCGGCTCCTGGGCGACCCCGGCATCGTTCGCCACCGGGGCAAGATCGAGGCCACCATCGCCAACGCCCAGGCACTCGTGACGCTGCAGGGCACCTCCGGCTCGCGCGCCCTTGAGGCGTTGCTGCGTGAGGCGGCTCCTAGCGACGCATCCATGCGCCGCCAGGGCTTTCGTCGCCCTCCCCGCGCGCTGGCCGACCTCCCCTCGAGCACCGCCGAGTCCACCTCGCTGGCCCGTGCGCTCAAGAAGGCCGGCTGGCGCTTCTTGGGCCCGACGACGCTCTACGCGGCCATGCAGGCCACCGGTCTGGTCGACGACCACCTGGTGGGCTGCCACGCCCGGGGGGCCGATGGTGCCTCGGCCCGTCCGGATGCGGGATAATGGCCGTCGGCACGCCGATGGCGCGCGTGGACCCTTCGTCCGCGGCCCGGGTGCGCCGCACGACCGTGCGGGTGCCGCGAACGGAAGGGGAGTGAGCATGGCTGCCATGAAGCCGCGGACGGGCGACGGCCCGCTCGAGGTCACCAAGGAGGGCCGCGGCATCGTCATGCGGGTCCCCCTCGAGGGCGGCGGACGTCTTGTCGTCGAGCTCACTGCCGCCGAGGCCAAGGACCTCGGCGACCAGCTGCTCGCGGTGGCGGGCTGACCCCCTGCGCGACCTGCCCCTCTGATCCGAGCTCGGTGGCCCCGGCGTCCTGGTGACGCCGGGGCCACTGGCGTCCCCGCGCTCGCAGGGGAGGCCCGCCCCGCCCCCGCCGTCTAGGGTCGGAGTCGCCCGCCCGTCGACGAGGGAGCCCGATGCCACGCACCTTCCCCGCCCCGCCGGCCGTTCCCGTGGTCGACGTGCTCGCCGCTCCGGACCGGCCCGACCGCGGGTCGGTGGCCAGATGGGGCCAGGTGCTCGTCCTTCCGGTGGAACCGGTGGACGACGACGCCTACGCCGATTCCCGTGCGGCCGGCGGCGCGAGCGCTCCCGTCTCTCGGTTGGCCGCGGGTCGGGCCTGGGCTGCGCTCGCCGCCGAGCTCGGGGTCGACGTCGACAGGCGGCTCGAGCGGCGGTCCGTGCGCGGCCGTGCCGGCGAGACCCTCGCGGCCGATCTTGACGTCGACGACGTGGAGCAACTGCTGCTCGTGGGGGTGGGGCACCGGACCCCAGCCGACCTTCGCGGTGCCGGTGCCGCCGCCATGAGAGCGTGCCGCGGCCGGGAGACGGTGGTCGTGGTCGCGCCGGTGCGGGTTCAGATCGACGGGTTGCGCGCACTCGTCGAGGGTCTCGTGCTCGGCACCCCCGCACCCACGCTCAAGGCGGGAGCCCGGCCGCGCCCCCCGCGAGTGCGGCTCCTGGTGCGGCCGGCGCAGCTCGCGGCCGCCGTCGACGTCGTGTCCCGCGGCCTGGCATCGGGGCGCGCCTCACTCGTGGCCCGCGACCTCGCCGCGACCCCCAGCAACATCAAGGACCCCGCGTGGCTGGCCGCCCGCGCGCGCCGTCTCGGCGAAGGGGCGGGGCTGGCGGTGCACGTGCGCGACGAGGACGACCTGGCACTGGAGGGCTTCGGCGGCCTCCTCGCGGTCGGCAGAGGATCGGCCCGGCCGCCCCGGCTGGTGACCCTCTCGTACGAGCCCGCGCACCTCGGCGCCGCTGCCCGGCGGCGGACCGCCCACGTGGTGCTGGTGGGCAAGGGCATCACGTTCGACAGCGGCGGTCTCTCGCTCAAGCCGCGCGAGGGCATGGTGCCGATGAAGACCGACATGGCCGGGGCGGCGGCGGTGCTCGCGACGCTCGTCGCGCTCCCGGGCCTGCGCCTGCCCCTACGCGTCACGGGCGTGCTGGCCTGCGCCGAGAACCTGCCCGGCGCCGACGCGTACCGCCCCAGCGACGTCATCACGCACTGGGGCGGGCGCACGACCGAGGTGCGCAACACCGACGCCGAGGGCAGGCTGGTGCTTGCCGACGCGCTCGCCTGGGCGGCGGCTACGCTCCGCCCGGATGTACTCGTCGACGTCGCCACCCTCACGGGGGCCGCCACGGTGGCCCTCGGGCGCACGCACGCCGCCCTGCTCAGCGACGACGACCGGCTCGCGGCCGCGCTCGGGCGGGCGGGAGTGTCGTCCGGGGAACGGGTGTGGCGGTTGCCTCTGCACGAGGAGTACGCGTCGGCCCTGGCCTCGACGGTGGCCGACTCGTCACACGTCCCGGGTGCCAAGGCGCCCGGTGGAGGGGCCATCACCGCGGCGCTGTTCCTGCGGCCGTTCGTCGGCGACGTGCCGTGGGCGCACCTGGACATCGCAGGTCCGGGTCGCACCGAGCGCGAGCGAGACGACTCTCCCAAAGGTGCCACCGGGTTCGGGGCGCGGCTCCTCCTGCGCTGGCTCGAGTCGATGGCGTAGCCGACCGCCAGGCCCTCAGCCCTCGTCAGCCCCCGCCGCCTCGTCGGCGAGCCGCACGCCGACGAGGAGCCCGTCTCCTGCCCCGAGGAGCGCGGAGCGCAGCCGCGGCTCGCCCGCCATTCGTTGGCCGAGCAGCCGCACGGCCAACGTCTCGGGGTCGCGCTGGGCCGGGTCGGCGACGCGGTCCCGCAGCAGCGCGTGATCGACGACGACAACCCCGCCGGGCCGCAGCAGCCGCAGCGCCTCGTCGAGGCACGCGTCGTATTCGGCCCGCTCGCCTCCGATCAGGACGAGGTCGTACGCGCTGTCGGCCAGCCGAGGCAGCACGTCGAGCGCCCGCCCCGCGATCAGCCGCACGTTGTTGTGGGGCACGGCCTCGGCGGCGAAGGTCTCCCGGGCCAGCCGGTGGTGCTCGCCGTCGGGGTCAACCGACGTGAGCACGCCGTCGGGCTGCATGCCGCGCAGCAGCCACACGCCGGAGACGCCCGGCCCCGTGCCGATCTCGACCACGCTGCGGGCGGCCGTGAGGGTGGCGAGCAGGTTCAGTACCGCGCCGGCTCCGGGGCTCATGGCCGCGAGCCCCACCTCGGCTGCGCGGGCTCTGGCGTCGACCAGGACCTCGTCCTCGGCCACGTGCGACTCGGCCCACGCCCAGCTGGCCTCGTTCGGTGCGGTCGGGGCGGTCTCGGCGCTGATGGCGCACCTCCGTGGGGCGGCCGGGACGCAGGTCCGGCGGTGGGTCCGCCCAGGAGCGGACGTGGCGGGCCCAGGCTAGTCGGGCCCCCGGTCCCGCGGCGCGGGAACCCCGCACCGGCCCGGGTCGTCATGCCTGGCGGAGGCCGTGGAGGTCCCGGCATGCGGACGCCAGCCCGGGCGTCCGTTTCGTCCGCGAGCAGTCGGGGAAGGCACGAGGTGGCGACGACGTTCATCGAACGAGGAGGCCTCGTGTCCCAGCGGGACGACCAGACCCACGATCAGCAGGTGACCACCTCCGAGGTGGTCCTTCCTGCTGCCCGCGACACCGCGGCTCCCGCCTCGGGCCCCGTACCGGCTCCCCACCCGGGCCCCACCCCCCCGCCCGGTGCCGGCCCCGACTTCGTGCCCCCCACGTGGGACGAGGTGGTCCGCGACCACGGCGCGCGGGTGTACCGCCTGGCCTACCGGCTCACCGGCAACCGACACGACGCCGAAGACCTCACCCAGGAGGTCTTCGTTCGGGTCTTCCGGTCCCTCGAGCGCTACACGCCCGGCACGTTCGAAGGCTGGCTGCACCGCATCACCACGAACCTGTTCCTGGACACCGTGCGCCGCAAGGCACGAATCCGTTTCGACTACTTCTCTGACGACTCCCACGACCGGCTCCCTGGCCGAGAGGCTTCCCCCGCCGAGCAGCATGCCGACGCCATGTTCGACGGAGACATCCAGGCCGCACTGGACGCGCTGAGCCCCGAGTTCCGCGCCGCGGTCGTGCTGTGCGACATCGAGGGTCTCTCGTACGACGAGGTGGCCGACGCCCTCGGCATCAAGATCGGCACTGTCCGCTCCCGGATCCACCGCGGCCGCAGTCAGCTGCGCGAGGCGCTGGCGCACCGGGCCCCGCGCTCGGGCACCGCCACCCGGATGCCCGTGGGGGAGGCCGTGCCGTGAGCCGCTGCCTCGGCGCGCGCACCGCCGCCCTCGCCGACGGCGTCATGCCGCCCGCGGAGACCGAGCGTGCCCTGGCGCACGTCGCCGCCTGCACCCGGTGCCGGACCGACCTGCTGACCCAGCGCGAGATGCGCATGCTCCTGCGCGGACTCGGCGCCCCGCAAGTTCCGGGAGACGTCGTCGCCTCGGTCTCGCGCATTCCGGTGCGCCCGATGTCCGCGCCGACGCCCGGCCTCGTGCCGCCCCCGCCGCTGGTGGGACCGCCCCCGGCGGGCGAACCAGTATCAGCACCGCCGACCAGGCTCCCGTCCCTCGTGAGCCGCCGCCCCGGACCCATCGTCGCGTCGGTGGCCGCGGTCACCGTGTCCGCCGGGCTGTCGATGCTCGCGGCGGCTCCGCAGGCCGCGGTGTCCGTGCCGCGCGTGGCACCCGACACCGCCTCGTTCGTGGCCGATCACCGCGACGCCGCAGGTGCGGGTGCGATCGTCAGCCCCGCCCTGCGGGTCGCCGAGATCGGCGTGCCCAGCGGGGCCGAGCAGGCGTCGGCGGCGAACGGGTCCTTCGCCGCCGCGGCCTCGGCCGCCTCGGTGCTGGCGGTGGCGCTCGACCCAGGCTCGACGATGGCCTCGGCCTGGACGGGGGTGCCCCCCTCCCGGCCGATCGGCGTCAGGGCCGTGGGCGCAGCCCTGGGAGGCCAGGATGCGTCTGCCGTGGTCGGTCCCGCGGTCGTCGGGACCGCGTCTCCCGCTGGCGCCGATCCCGCCGCCGAACCCTCGACCTCACCTCTGCGGTAAGGGCGCGCGCCGCCCTCGCCGGCGGCCTCGCGCGGGGATGGGCGTCGCACCCGCCCGCGCCGGGTCCGCGCGTCGAGCGGAACCCTGGAGCGCCGCGAGTGGCGCCGATCGTGCACAGTAGGACCTGGCACGCGCCGCCGGGCCCGCCCTGCGGGCCGGCCTCGAGGAGGAACGCCATGAGCGACCACGGGTACCCGGGGCAGGACCGGGTCGATGCCGCGTGGTCGGACGACCCGACGAATCCCCGCGCACGCGAGCCGTCTCCCACCGAGCCCGCGGCCCTCGAATTCGTGCTCACCAAGCCTGCGCCTTCCGAGCCCGCAGCGACTGACCCTGTGACGTCCGAGCCTGTGCGCTCCGAGCATGCGCCGTCCGAAGATGCGCCGTCCGGGCACGTCCGCGTCGGGGCCGGGCCGCCCCGGCCGGAGACCCGACGGCACCGGTCCGCGCGCTGGAGCCCACCGCCGTGGCGTCGCCGTGGGGTCCGCCCACGTCGTCCACCACCGCGTTCGCGTCGGCCCCGCCTCCGACCGGACCGCCCTCGTCGACCACACCGCCGCCGCCGGGATATCCGCTGGCGGAGCCCTGGGGGGCCCCCGGGCCGGGACCTGCGATCGTGGCGGCCCCGCCCACGCTGGTCTCGGCCACGTCCCCGCCGCGCGAGGGCAACCGCGCCGGGCGCACCCTCGCCCTCGCCGTGACGGCGGGGCTCGTCGCCGGGCTCGTCGGCGGCTACGCCGGAGCCGCCCTGCGTGATCGCTCGGCCCCTGAGGCGCAGGTGGTGGTGCTCCCGCAGGCATCCGGGCAGCTCTCCCTGCGGGCCGCCGACAGCGTGGCCGGGATCGCGCGCGCCGTGTCGCCCAGCGTCGTGTCCATCGCTACCGACGAGGGCAGCGGAACCGGCTTCGTCATCCGCTCCGACGGCTACCTGCTGACGAACAACCACGTCGTGGCCGCGTCCGTGAACGGCGGCACGCATCGACGTCACGCTCAACGACGGCACCGACCTGCCCGGGAAGGTCGTAGGCCGCGACAGCGCCTACGACCTGGCCGTCGTGAAGATCGCCAAGGCGGACTGCCGGCGGTGGCCCTCGGCAACAGCGACAACGTCGTCGTCGGCGACCTCGCCGTCGCGATCGGGTCGCCGCTCGGGCTGCGCGGCACGGTCACGACCGGCATCATCAGCGCGCTCAACCGTCCGGTCACCGCAGGCGGTCGAGGGCGACGACGTCGTTCATCAACGCGATCCAGACCGACGCGGCGATCAACCCGGGCAACTCCGGCGGCCCGCTCGTCAACGCCGCCGGCGCCAGGTGATCGGCGTCAACTCGGCGATCGCCACCCTCTCGGGCGGCAGACCAGCGGCCAGAGCGGGCAGCATCGGGCTCGGCTTCGCGATCCCGATCAACCAGGCCAAGCGGATCGCCGAGGAGATCATCGCCACCGGCCACTCACGGGTGCCGATCATCGGGGTGCAGCTCGACCAGCAGTTCAGCGGTACCGGCGCTCGGGTTCAGTCCGTCACGCAGGGCGGCCCGGCCGCCGACGCCGGCCTGCAGGTCGGCGACGTCATCACCAAGGTCGGCGGACGGGCCGTGGCAGATCCCACCGAGCTCATCGTCGCGGTGCGGTCCAAGGCCCCCGGCCAGAAGGTGACCCTCACGGTCGAGCGCGGCGGAGGCAGCCAGGAGGTCGACGTCATCCTCGGGGCAGACACGCACGTCGAGCTGATCGGGCTACCCTGTCGCCATGTTCGACATCGGCGTGGGCGAGTTCGCGGTGCTCGCGGTCCTCGCGCTGCTGGTCTTCGGCCCGGACCGCCTGCCGCAGGTCACGGCGCAGGCCGCCCGCTGGCTGCGGCAGCTCCGTGAGCAGGCGGCGTCTGCGCGCTCGGAGATCACCGAGTCGCTCGACCTGGACACCTCGGGCCTCAAGGACCTCGCCGACCTGCACCCCAAGCGGCTCGCGGCAAGCGTGCTTGGCCCGGTCGAGGAGATCCGCCAACAGGTGACCGAGGCCGGCGACATCGTCAAGGACGCCGTGAGCGGCCAGGCGGCCGGCCCGGCGCAGCCGCCCGCAGCGGGCGCCCAGGTGCCCCCGTCGACCCTGTTCGACCCGGACGCGACCTAACCGCGGCTCAGAAGCGTCCGGCAGGGGTGATGCCGAGAGACACCCCCGCAAGTCCTCGGGGCGAGGCCCCGAGATGCGCGGCGAGTGCGTCGATCGCGTCTGCTGCCGGTGATCCCGCGTCGGCCGCCACCAGCGGCTCACCGCGGTCGCCGCCCTCGCGCAGCCGCACGTCGAACGGCACCTTGCCCAGCAGCGGCACGTCGGTGCCGAGCTCGGCGGTAAGCGCCTCGGACACCACGGCGCCGCCGCCGGACCCGAACAGGTCGATTGGCTCTCCGCAGTGGGGGCACGGCACGCCGCTCATGTTCTCGATGACCCCCACCACCTGCGTGTGCGTCTGCTGGGAGAGCATGCCAGCGCGGACGGCGACCTCGGCGGCGGCTGGCTGCGGCGTGGTGACGATGACCGTCCTGGCCTGCGGCAGCAGCTGTGCGGTCGAGATCGCGATGTCGCCGGTGCCTGGGGGCAGGTCGAGCAGGAGGACGTCGAGGTCGCCCCACCACACGTCGGCGAGGAACTGCTGCAGCGCGCGATGAAGCATCGGTCCCCTGAAGGCCACGGGCTGCGAGACACCGCCGGGCTTGAACGGGAGCATCGAGATGACCCGCACGCCGTGCGCCACCGGCGGCATGATCATCCCCTCGACCATGGTGGGCGCGGCCGTGACACCGATCATCCGCGGGACGGAGTGCCCGTAGATGTCGGCGTCGACGATGCCCACCTGCAGGCCGCGCGCCGCCATCGCCACCGCAAGGTTCACCGTGAGCGAGGACTTGCCGACGCCACCCTTGCCCGACGCGATCGCGTACACGCGGGTGAGCGAGCCGGGCCGGTTGAACACGATGTCGTTCTCCGGGCCCCGGAGCGACTCGCGGAGGGCGCGGCGCTGGTCGTCGTCCATCACGTGCAGGTCGACCGTCACGCCGGTGACGCCGTCGACCGGCACGACGGCGTCCGTGACGCGGGTCGTGATGGTGTCGCGCATCGGGCAGCCGCTCACCGTGAGGAAGACCCCGACCGTGACGTGGCCGTCCGGTGCGATGCCGATCCCCTGCACCATGCCGAGCTCGGTGAGCGGGCGGTGGATCTCGGGGTCGTCGACGGTGGCGAGGGCGGCGGTGATCGCCTCGGCGGTGGGCAGCGGCATGGCCCCAGGGTACGTGCGGGCCGCAGCATCGCCGCGCGGCCCAGGAGCGGTCGACCAGGCCGGCGCCGCTAGGACGAGGGCACGGGGCCGACGGGGGAGGTGGTCGTCGGCGCCGGCGAGCTGGTCGTCGGGGTCGGGACGGGGCCGGACGGTGACGGCGTCGTCGTGGGCCCTGGGGGTTGGGTCGGCCGGGGCGACGGCGTCGGCGTGTGCGTGGGGCGCGGGGCGGGGGTGGGCGTGGGCCTGGGCGCGGGCTTCGGGGTGGGCTTCGGGGTGGGCCGCCGCGCGGGCGCCGGTCGGTGCGGGGCTCCGGTCGGTGCGGGCAGGTGTGCCGGCGGGGTCAGCGCGAGTGGCTGGCCGCCGACGTCGTACCGGCCGGCCATCGGGCCCGGAGTGTTCGACCAGAGCGAGGCGACGATGCCCTTGAGATACGCGCAGACCCACGGTGACCAGCCGCGGTCGCGGTAGATCAGCTGCGCCGCGCGGGCGTTGATCGTGGGGTTCAGGGCGAGCAGCTGCGCCTGGCGGACGCTCGAGGGGTGGATGCCCAGCCGGGTGAGGGCTCCCTGCAGGGTGCCGCCGTCGTTGAGTTGGAACAGACCCCAGTCGCGGGTGCCGTCGCGGTTGACCTCGCCCCGCTGCCACCACTGCTGATCGGACTCGCAGGTGACCACGGCCATGGCGTTGCCCACCTGGTCGGCCGGGAAGTAGCTCCGGACGAGCCTCAACACCGTGGCGTTGGCTCGGACGACCTCCCGCGGCGCCGCGCTGACGGCCTGGCGCCCGGGGAGCGGAGCAGGCCGGGCGGGCCTGCGCACGGGGGTCGGGCGCACGGCGGGACGGACCGACGTCAGCGGGGGTACGGAGGCGGGAGTGGCCCCCGGCGGGCCGTCCAGCGACGGAACCGAACCTCCGGATGCGATCGCGACGGCGACGTCGAACCAGCGGCCGCGCACGTCGTCGGGCTCGAGCCCCAGCAGGACGCCGGCAGTGGCCGGCGCGCCCGCCTGGGGGGTCGCCGAGCCCGACGCGCCTGCGAGCCCGGCGGCTGCGGTCCACCCGCCCGTGCCCACGAGCAGGGCGGCGGCGGCGACCCCGGCGAGGCCGCCCGCCGCGGGCCGTCGCGCTTTCGAGCCGGTGCGCCGGTGCCGCCCGGAGCCGGGGGCGATGTCCGCGGCGCGGTCGAGCCGGTCCTCGGCCCGCGGGAGGGGCAGCCGTGACAGGTCGAGCGCGGGCCGGTCCGGCACGACCGGGCCCACGGGGGTGGGGCCGTCCGGGTGGTCCATGCCGCTCCTGACCTGTCGTGGTCCTGCGCTACCTGCTCCGGGGAGCGGTAGGTCTCCCACAGAGATGTCGGCCCGCCCCGGCGGTGCCTGCACCCCCCGAACGGGGGTAACGGAAGGGCAGGCTACCCGGCGCCGTCGGCGTGGTGGCCGATGAGGCGCAGGGCCTCGGACCCGGTGGTCCGCCCCGCCGCGGCCGCGGCGCCGGCCCGTTCGGCGAGGGTCATCGGGTCGCCGGCGGCGTGGCGCACGGAGTCCTCGTCGCCGAGGTCCAGCAGCGCGCGGCGGACCTCGGGCCCGCTCCTCAGGGTCTCGAACACCCCCACCCGGCCGTGATGGCCGAGCATCTCGCAGGCCGGGCAGCCCACGCCCTCGGGGACCACGGTGCCTTCGGGCAGCCCCAGGACGGCGGCGCTCTGGTCGTCCAGAGGCGTCCTGCGCTGGCAGTCGGGGCATGGGCGGCGCAGCAGCCGCTGCGCGACGACAAGGCTCAGGGACGACGCGACCAGGTAGGGCGCGACCCCCATGTCGACGAGCCTGGTCACCGTGGACGCGGCGTCGAGAGTGTGCAGCGTGGCGAGCACGAGGTGGCCGGTGAGCGCGGCCCGGACGGCGAGCTCAGCGGTCTCCGTGTCGCGGATCTCCCCGACGAGGATCACATCGGGGTCCTGGCGCAGCGCGGAGCGCAGGCCCCGGGCGAACGTCAGCCCCATCTTCTCGTCGATCTGCACCTGGGTGGCACCGGGGATCTCCACCTCGACGGGGTCTTCCAGCGTGATCACGTTGCGGTCGACGTCGATGAGCTCGCGGATGGCCGCGTAGAGCGTGTTCGTCTTGCCCGACCCGGTGGGTCCGGTGATCAGGACGAGCCCCTGGTGCGAGCGGACGGAGTCGGCGAGCTCGCGCTGCTGGTCCAGTGCGAGGCCGAGCTCGGCGAGCGAGGGCAGGTCGTGCGCGGTCGGGAGCAGTCGCAGCACGATCGTGTCGCCCCGCAGCGAGGGCAGAGTGCTGACCCGCACGTCCATGGTGTGGCCGTCGACCGACACCCGCATCCGGCCGTCCTGGGGAAGCCTGCGTTCCATCATGTCGAGCCCGCACATCACCTTCACCCTGGCGAGCAGGGCAGCTTGGCTCGCGCTGGGGAGGGTGATGACGTCGCGCATGACGCCGTCGACGCGTTCGCGTACGCGCAGGCCCTCGCGCTGAGGTTCGAGGTGCAGGTCGGAGGCCCGCGACCGGGCGGCGTGCGAGATGAGGCGGTCGATCATGCGCACCGTCGCGCCGCTGTTGATGTCCTCGTCGGGCAGCGCCTGCGCCTCTGACTCCGCCTCCTCCTCCAGCAGCGTCACGACCTCGCGGTCGACCTGGTCGGCCCATACGCGGTCCACGACGTCGCGGACCTGAGCGGGGGCGGCGACCACGACGTCGAGCCCGGAGGCTCCTGTGAGCATGCGGATGTCGTCGAGGGTCACGATGTCGACCGGGTCGGACACGGCGACGAGAAGGTGCTGCCCCTTCCACGCGATGGGCACCGCGCACGCGCGATCAGCCACGATGCGCGGGAGCAGGCGGGCCGCCTCGGGGTCGACGGGCTCGCTGCGCAGGTCGACGAACGCCAGGCCGTGGACGCCTGCCAGGGCCATCCCCACCTGCTCGGGACTCAGCTTGCCGGCGTCCACCAGGAGCTGGCCGAGGCGGCGGCCCTGCACGTCGCCGGCCTGTCGGGCCAGCCAAACGTCGACCTCCTCCGCGGTCAGCAGGCCGCGATCGCGCAGGACCTCGCCGAGGCGCCGCCGCGCCACCGCCGGGCGGCGAGGTTTGGGCGCTGGCAGGAGCACGAGATCGAGCCGCGGTTCGTCCACGCTGCAAGTCGTCGGCGCCACGAGACCCCCGTCTTGAGCCGAACGGGTGACGAAACGACGATGCGTCGGAGACGGCGGTGGGCTCAGGCGCCGAGGGGGCGCTCCCCGTCGGCGGCCCGCACCTCGTCGCGCTCGGCGAGCTCGTCGAGCAGGTCGCGCAGCTCGCCCCGCAGGAAGTCCCGCGTGGCGACCTCGCCCAGGGCCACGCGTAGGGCGGCCACCTCGCGGGAGACGTATTCGGTGTCCGCGATGAGGCGGTCGGTGCGGCCCCGGTCCTCCTGGTACTGCACGCGGTCGCGGTCGGCCTGGCGGTTCTGCGCGAGCAGGATCAGGGGCGCGGCGTACGAGGCCTGCAGGGACAGCAGCAGTGTGAGCCCGATGAACGGCCACTCGTCGAAGCGGAGCGACGACGGGGCGAAGGTGTTCCACAGCACCCAGGTGGCCACGAACGCGGTCATGTAGCCGATGAATCGCCACGAGCCGAGGAACCGGGCGATGCGCTCGCTGATGCGGCCCGCTGCCTCGGGGTCGATGGACGGGCGGATCGAGCGCCGCGGCTCGAGCGGCTGGTCGAGCCGCGGTCCGCGTACGTCGCGGGCGTCGCGGGCTCTAGCCATCGTCGCCCTCCCCGTCGCTCTCGGCGTCGACGTCGCGCCAGTCCTCAGGGAGCATGTGGTCGATGACGTCGTCGACGGTGACGGCACCCACGAGGTGGTCGCCCTCGTCGACCACCGGGATCGCCACGAGGTTGTACGTGGCGAAGTAGCGGGTGACCTGGTCCAGGGGCGCGTCGGGCCCGATCGGCTCGAGGTCGGAGTCGACGACGGCGGACACGAGGGTCGACGGCGGCTCGCGCAGCAGTCGCTGGAAGTGGGCCACGCCGAGGAACCGGCCGGTCGGGGTCTCCAGGGGCGGGCGCACCACGTACACCTGGGCGGCCAGCGACGGCGACAGCTCGGCGCTGCGGATCCGCGCCAGGGCCTCGGCGACGGTGGCATCGGGGGGAAGCACGACCGGCTCGGTGGTCATCATGCCGCCGGCGGAGAAGTCGTCGTAGGTGAGCAGTCGGCGCAGGTCGTCGGCCTCGTCGGGCTCCATGAGGCCCAGGTACGCGGCGGCCTGCTCGGGCGGCAGGTCGCTCAGGAGGTCGGCCGCGTCGCCGGGGTCCATCTCCTCGAGCAGGTCGGCGGCGCGCTCGGCCTCGAGCATCGACACGATGGCCACGCGATCGTCGTCGGGCAGCTCCTCGATCACGTCGGCGAGTCGCTCGTCGTCGAGGCCGCGCGCCACCGCGAGCTGACGCGCGGGAGTGAGGTCCTGCAGGACGTTCGCGAGGTCGGCGGGGCGGAGCCGGTCGATGGCGGCGAGCAGCGCCTCGGCGCCCTGGTCGGCCCCCGCGGTGGCGGAGAGGCCCGAGACCTCTGACCACTCGACCGTGAGGGTCTCGCCCCGGCGGCGGAACCCTCCAGGGCTGGCCCTGCGGACGAACACCCGCTCGACGAGCCAGTCGCGGGTGCGGTTCTGCCCGAGGCCGATGTCGAGCACGGTGACCTGCTCGTCCGAGTCCTTGAGCACGACCTTGCTGTCGAGCAGCTCTCCCATGACGAGGGTCTCGCTGCTGCGCTGCGCGAACCGGCGCAGGTTCACCAGACCGGTGGTGATCACCTGGCCGGCGTCGATCGCGGTGATGCGGGTCATCGGCACGAAGATGCGCCGGCGCGGCTGCACCTCGACGACGAGGCCGAGGGCACGCGGGGCCGCGCCGTCGGCGCGGAGCGTGACGACGACATCGCGCACCTTGCCCACCTGGTCGCCGCTCGGGTCGAACACGGCGGTGCCGGCGAGGCGCGCGACGAAGACCCTGGTGGTCGAGACCGTCACGGCCGCAGGCTACCGGTAGCGTCTCGGCGACCGTGGGAGCGCGTTGCGCGCCACGCAGGCACTCCGCGGCGCGCGGCGGCCCGGCCCGCGGCGGGGCAGGAGGAACCCGTGTCGACCACCGCGGCCAACGCCGTCACCCGCCCCCCGCCCGGCGACGTCGGCCTGCTCGCCGTCGCGGTCGTCGGCGTCTCGGCGTCGGGTCCCCTCATCGCCGCCTGTACGGCACCCGCGCTGGCGATCGCGTTCTGGCGCTGCCTGTTCGGCTCGTCCGCCACGTCGATCGTGGTGGGCTGGCGGCACCGGGACGAGGTGTCCCGGCTGACCCGGCACGACTGGACCCTGGTGGCCGTCGCGGGCGTGTTCCTCGCCGCGCACTTCGCCACCTGGATCCCGAGCCTGCGGTTCACGTCGGTGGCGTCGTCGACGGCGCTCGTGGCGACCCAGCCGATCTGGGCCGCGCTGATCGCGCGGTGGCGGGGTGACCACGTGGCCCGGCGCGTGTGGGTGGGCATCGTCATCGCGCTGGCCGGGGTCCTGCTCCTGACGGGGATCGATGTGGCCCTGGACCCGCGCACCTTGCTCGGCGACGTGCTCGCGCTCGTGGGCGGGGTGCTGGCTGCGGCGTACGTGACGGCAGGGGGGCAGGTCCGGCAGTCGGTGTCGACCCCGACCTACACGTTCGCCGCGTATGGGGTCTCCGCGCTCGTCCTGCTGCCGCTGTGCCTGGTGACGCTCACGCCGCTGGCGGGGTGGTCCGCACGCGACTGGTGGCTCATCGTGGGGCTCACCGTCGTGGCCCAGCTGATGGGCCACTCGGTCATCGCCCGCGTGCTGGCCACCACGTCGGCCACGGTCGTGAGCCTGGCCATCCTGTTCGAGATGCCGGGCGCCACGCTGATCGCCGCGGTGTGGCTGGGCCAGACCCCGCCGGTGGCGATCCTGCCGGCCGTGGCCCTCCTGTTCGCCGGCCTCGCCGTGGTGATCACGGCCGCCGACTCCCGCGAGCTCACCGAGGAGCCGCCGGTGTGACGCCGCTCGGGTCCGACGTGCGGAGCACCGATGCGAGCGGCACGAGCGCCGCGGCGGCGAGCACGACGACGCCCACCCCCCAGCCGATTCCGGCGCGCTCGGCGACGGCGCCGACGACGGCGGGGGCTGCGATGAAGCCCAGCCGCGCGAGCCAACCGACCATGGCGACCCCCATCGCGGGCGCGACGCCGGGCAGGTGGCCGGACGCGTGCATCGCTGCGGGGAACGTCGTGGCGACGCCCAGACCGGTCACCGCGCAGGCCGCGACGAACGCGGCCGGCGTGCCGATGGCCAGCCCGGCGGCCATGGCGACGGCGACGACGGCCATGCTGGCGCGCACGACCGCCACCTCGCCGAAGCGGTCGACCACGCGGTCTCCCAGGAACCGTCCGACCATCATGCCGGCGGTGAGCGCGACGTAGGCCAGGCCGACGGCGCCTGCGGCGGCACCCTTGTCGGTGAGGTAGACCGAGCCCCACCGCCCGGGCACGTCCTCGACGACGACCGCCATGAGGATGAAGCACGCCAGTGGTAGCACCCGCAGGAGCAGCGACCGCGGCGGCGGCCCACCGACGCCGACGGACGACGGGTCGGCCTCGGCCTCGCTGAGCGCGGCGTCCTCCGTGCGGCTGCGGACGGGGTCCGGCGCCGGCAGCAGCCAGCGGGCCGTCGCGAGCACGGCGCCGACGGCGAGCAGTCCGACAACCCCGAGGAACGGGGCGAGCGGGACACCGCGGCCGAGGGACACCGATCCGAGAACGGCGCCCGTCACCGCGCCGACCGACCAGAATCCGTGGAACGAGTTGATGATCGAGCGGCCGTACACGGTCTGCACGCGCAGGCCGTGCGCGTTCATCGCCGCATCCATCACGGCGTCGCCCCCGGCCGCCCAGAACAGCGCGGCCGCGAGCATCCATCCGGCGGTGACCACACCTGGCAGGAAGGCAAGGGGGGCGAACAGGCACAGGGACGCGACCGCGAGCCGGGCGCTGCCCATGCGCGCGGTGAGCGGGCCCGCGAGGGGTCCCACGGCGAGCCCTCCGGCCGCCCCCGCGGCGAGCACCAGGCCGAGCGATCCGTCGGAGAGCCCGAGCCGGTCCTGCACCTCCGCGAGGCGCGGCAGCCACGCGGCGCCCACGACCCCGTTCGCGACGAACAGCACGGCCACCGCCACCCGGGCGCGCTGGAGCGCGCCGACGTCACCGGGTGCTGCGCGGGGTGCCCTGTCGACCATGGCCGCACGCTATCGATGCCACGACCCCGGCAATGGCTTCGCGGGCCTGGCTGGCTACCCTCGAATCACCTGTCACGCCGCCGATACCGTCGATTCCGTGAGGACCGCCGCCATGGCCGATGCCGCCCGCCCGTCGCGCTCTCGTCGTTCGAACCTGGCCGTCCCTGGTAGCAGTCCGAAGATGCTGGACAAGGCCAGGGGGCTGCCTGCCGACCAGGTGTTCATGGACATCGAGGACGCGGTGGCCCCGATCGCCAAGCCCGAGGCGCGCAAGAACATCGTCGCTGCCCTCAACGAGGGCGGCTACGAGTCCAAGGTGCGGGTGGTGCGGGTGAACGACTGGACCACCCAGTGGACCTACGCCGACGTGGTCGAGGTGGTCGAGGGCGCCGGGGCGAACCTGGACTGCATCATGCTGCCCAAGGTGCAGACCCCCGAGCAGGTGGTGGCGCTGGACCTGCTGCTCACCCAGATCGAGAAGTCGTGCGGCTACGAGGTCGGGCGGATCGGGATCGAGGCGCAGATCGAGAACGCCCTCGGCCTGATCAACGTCGACGCGATCGCCACCGCGAGCCCGCGGGTCGAGACGATCATCTTCGGGCCCGCGGACTTCATGGCCAGCATCAACATGAAGTCCCTCGTGGTCGGCGAGCAGCCGGCCGGATACGACGTCGGCGACGCCTACCACTACATCTTGATGCGGATCCTGATGGCGGCCCGAGCGCACGACAAGCTCGCGATCGACGGGCCGTACCTGCAGATCAAGGACGTCGAGGGCTACAAGCGCGTCGCCGGTCGCTCGGCGGCGCTGGGGTTCGACGGCAAGTGGGTGCTGCACCCCGGTCAGGTCGACGCGGCCAACGAGGTGTACTCCCCGCGCCAGGACGACTACGACCACGCCGAGCTGATCCTGGACGCCTACGACTACTACACCTCCGCGGCCGGGGGTGCCAAGGGCGCGGTCATGCTCGGCGACGAGATGATCGACGAGGCCTCCCGCAAGATGGCCCTGGTCATCTCTGCGAAGGGCCGCGCCGCGGGCATGACCCGCACCCAGACCTTCACCCCTCCGTCCGCCTGACCCCCCGCGAGTAACTGCCCGAATGGTCGTAATCCAGGCCGAAAACGCAGCCTCTCGGGCAGTCACTCGCGGGCAGGTGCGGGGACCGGGGTGGCTCGCGGGGACGGTGACGCCGCACCTCGCGCGGGTGAGCGCGCGCGGCCTGGAGCACCTCCCGCCGCCGGACCCCTCCGCCGGTCCCGCGATCGTCGTGGCCAACCACACGACGGTCGTGGACGTCGCCGTCGTGCTGCACGTGCTCCAGCGCCACGGGCTGTGGGTCGACGCCCCATGCCGCGGGGGCTGCGCGCCGGGCCACCGCCACATCCGGGTGCTCGCCACCGCCGACATCCTGCGCTTCCCCGTCTCGCGCCAGCTCGCTGAGCGCAGCGGCGCAATCCCGGTGGAGTCGGGCCACGGCACGGGCGCCTACCGCGCAGCGCGGCGCGCTCTGGCCGACGGCCAGGTCGTGCTGCTCTATCCCGAGGGCGACGTGTCCGCGCGGGACGACGGCTCGCCGCGTCCCTGGCGGCCGGGCACCGCGTCGCTGGCGCGCGCCGCCGGCGTGCCCGTGCATCCCCTGGCCCACCACGACTCGCGGCGTCTCGGCCATGGGTCCGTGCCTGCGAGCCTCGTGCGCGCGGTAGGCGGCATCGTGCGGCTGCCCCGGATCCGCGTGCTCGTGGGAGAGCCGGTGCCCGCCGACGTCGTCGCGGCGACGCCGGTCCGCGAGCTGGACGATCTGCTCGTGGCGCGCCTCGCGGAGACCTGGGCCGGCGCGCACGACGGGGTCGTCCCGTAGCCACCGGCTCTCACCCTCCCCTCACCAGCCGGTCCGTACCGTCGCGGGGTGCCCCCCCTCGACGGCCTCTTCCAGGCCATCAACCAGCTCGCTATCGACACCCCGTGGCTGCACGGTCCGACCAGGCTCTACGCCAAGGACGGGATCCTGCTGTTCGGGCTGCTGATCGTCGTGGGCTGGTGGCTGGCCCGCTCGCGCGGCCCGCAGGTGATGGCGGCGGCGCTGCTCACGCCCGTGGCCACCGTGGTCGCGTTCGCCGTGCAGCAGCTCGTGGTGATGGTCGTCGATGAGGCCCGGCCGTACGCGGTGCACCCCGGGGCGCTCGTCCTCATCGACCGCACCACCGACCCGTCCTTCCCGAGCGACCATGCGTGTGTGGTCGGCGCGGTGGCCGGGGGCCTGTTCTTCGTCGACCGGCGGCTGGGCTGGGTCGCCTCGGCCCTCGCCCTGCTCATGGCCGGGGCGCGCGTCTACGTGGGGGTGCACTGGCCCCTCGACGTGGTGGCGGGTCTGCTGCTCGGCGGCGCGGTTGCCGGCGCGGTCCTGCTGGCGCTGGGCGGGCCGGTCGGGCGGCTCGTCGAGCGGCTGCGGACCACGGCCCTGCGGCCGTTGCTCGCCACAGCGGCCATCGATGACGGCGAGCCCGCCGTGCGGCTGGCCGGGTAGGGCCCGGCCAGCTACAGGCCGAACGCGGCGCGCATCGACCGGGCCGTGGTGGCGTGTCCCAGCAGCGGGGTCAGGCCGAGAAGGGCCTGGGTGGTGCGCAGCAGCGAGTAGTGGTCGAACGCCAGGGCCGATCGCGTGCCGGGCCGCGTCGACGGGCTCACCAGCACGGTCGCCACCCGGCACGAGGAATCGGTGCGGCGCAGGCAGTTCTGGCCGCCCGAGCCGCCGGCCCCCTCGTCGAAGGAGACGACGACGGCCATCGTGCCGGCGCGGTACTGCCGAGAGCGCAGCAGCGTCGGAAGCCACGAGCCGAGCCAGCGGTCGGCCACGGCCGACGAGCAGTCGTGGCCGCTGTGGCACAGGTCCGGGACGAGGAAGGTGAAGCCCGGCAGGCTGCCGGTCGCGAGGCGCCGGGCCAGGTCGCCCCGCACCTGGGTCCCCATCGGCAGCGAGCGCAATCGGCAGGACGCGCGCTGGTCGACGAAGTACGCCACCGGGTTGTGCCGCACCGCGTAGCGTCCGGCATTCGTGGTGGTGCATGCCGACGGCATCGACTCGGCGTAGGTGCGCCACGAGATCCCAGCCCGCTGGGCCAGCGAGAACAGCGTCGGGCCGCGGCGGGGGCAGGCCGCGGGTGCGCAGGTAGCCCGCACGCCGAACGTCGTGCCCGCCACGGCGGCGAGGTAGTTCGGCAGGCTGGGATGGGTGATCGACCGGTAGTTCGTCGCGAGGCCGCAGCCGCGGGCGAGCCTGTTCAGCGCGGGATCGAGCCGCCGCGACCGCTGATCCGGGCGATCCGACCACCTGGTCGCGGGAGTGGTTCTCGAGCCACACCCACACCACCGAGCGGTACCGCACGGGGCCCCGCGACCGCCAACCGCAGGGTGTCCTGGCCGTGTCCAGCGCGGCCGGGGTCGACCCGGCACCGTCCCTGGCGACGAGCGCGCCGACGCCCCCGCTGGCGACCCCGGCGGAGCCGCGCGGGGCCGAAGCGCTCGCCGCAAGCCCCGGCCCCGCCGCCGTCACCGCCGCCGTCAGGCCCGGGAGCAGGGCGACGCCGAGGACCAGCGCGGCCAGGGCGGCAGCATCGCAGCGGAGGGGTCGGGGCACCGCCCCAGTGTCGGTCATCGCCGTGAGCCCCCGCCGCCGGGTCGGTTCGCGCCTGCGCGAGTGCCCCCGACGTCCGCCGCGGGCCCGCCGGAGGAAGATACTGGCCAGTAGCCACGACCGCCGCGACGGCACGGCCGCCCTCCCTGGGGCCGACCCGCCCTTACGGAAGGAACACCCATGTCCCGCCTGGCGCAGACCGAAGGCCTCACCGACGTGCAGACCGAGATCCTCGCTGCGGTCCGCGAGTTCGTCGACAACGAGATCATCCCGAACGCACAGGAGCTCGAGCACGCCGACGAGTACCCCGAGGCGATCGTCGAGGGGATGAAGGAGATGGGGATCTTCGGGCTGGTGATCCCCGAGGAGTACGGCGGCCTGGGCGAGTCGCTGCTCACCTACACCCTGTGCGTGGAAGAGATCGCCCGGGGCTGGATGAGCGTGAGCGGGATCATCAACACCCACTTCATCGTCGCGCACATGATCATGCAGCACGGCACCGAGGAGCAGAAGGCGTACTTCCTGCCCAAGATGGCCACCGGGGAGGTCCGCGGGGCGTTCTCGATGAGCGAGCCGCACTGCGGCTCGGACGTGGCGGCGATCACCAGCAAGGCCGTGCGCGACGGCGACGAGTACGTGCTCAACGGCGCGAAGATGTGGCTGACCAACGGGGGCACCTCCACCGTGGTGGCGGTGCTGGTGCGCACCGACGCCGAGGCCGACGCGGACGCGAGCGTCTACAAGAAGATGACCACGTTCCTGATCGAGAAGCCCCAGGGCTTCGGGGAGGTGCTGCCCGGGCTGAGCATCCCGGGCAAGATCGCCAAGATGGGCTACAAGGGCGTCGACACCACCGAGCTGATCATGGCGGACTTCCGCATCGGCGCCGACCGGGTCCTGGGCGGGGAGACCGGGCGGGGCTTCTACCAGATGATGGACGGCGTGGAGGTCGGCCGGGTCAACGTCGCCGCGCGTGCCTCGGGGGTGGCCCAGCGCGCGTTCGAGCTGGGCGTGTCGTACGCCCAGGCCCGGCACGCGTTCGGCAAGCAGATCGCCGACCACCAGGCCGTCGCGTTCCGCCTCGCGGACATGGCCGTGAAGGTCGAGGCCGCCCACCAGATGGTGGTCATGGCCGCGCGCAAGAAGGACTCCGGGCAGCGCAACGACCTCGAGGCCGGGATGGCCAAGTACCTGGCCAGCGAGTACTGCAAGGAGGTCGTCGAGGACTCCTTCCGCATCCACGGCGGCTACGGGTACGCCAAGGAGTACGAGATCGAGCGCCTCTACCGCGAGGCCCCCATGCTCCTGATCGGCGAGGGCACCGCCGACATCCAGCGCATGATCATCGCCCGCCGGCTCCTGGAGGACTACCAGACCCGCGGCTGACCGGCGGGCCCTCGACCGGCTCCCGCGCGCCGTAGGAGCATCCCCTGGGGCATGGGAGGATAGGGCCCATGGCGCACGACGACGCAGTGGGCACCGAGGCCGCCGACGACGACCTCGAGCTGCTCGACGGGGAGCTCGAGGACTTCGAGGACGACCTGCCTGTACCCCGGCCCGACTTCGAGCCGGACGCCCGGGCCATCCCGCGGGCGGCCGATGCCCGGTACCGCGTGCCTTACATCGAGATGCTCATCTCGAGCCTGCTCTCGCTCACGGCCTCACTGGTGCTGTCGATCGACGCGGTGAAGCTGGCGGCGAACCCGGCCGCTGAGCTGTCCTGCAACATCAGCGAGAAGATCTCGTGCGCCACGGTGGGCCTGTCGTGGCAGGCGTCGCTGCTGGGTTTCCCGAACGCGTTCCTCGGCCTCATCGCGGAGCCGGTCGTCATCACCCTCGCGGTCGCAGCCCTCGGGGGCGTGCGCTTCCCTCGCTGGTTCATGCTCACGGCGCAGGCCATCTACTCGATCGGCCTGGCGTTTGCCTTCTGGCTCTTCTACGAGGCCTACTTCGTCATCGGGGCCCTGTGCCCGTGGTGCCTGCTGGTCACTGTCACGACCACGCTGGTCTTCATGTCGATGACCCGCATCAACATCCTGCAGGGCAACATCCGGTTCCCCGGCGGCCTGCAGCCGAAGGTCGTGCGGCTGCTTCGGCTCGGTGCCGACACGTGGGGCGTGCTCGTGATCTTCGCGATCATGGCCGCGATGATCATCACCCGCTACCTCTAGCCCGGGGCTCCGCGAGTGAAGGTCTTCGTCGACAACCCTCTGCTGCTGCTGTTCGCGGTCCTGGCCCTCGGGTCGGCAATCGGCGCGGTCAAGGTCAAGGGCCTGTCCCTGGGTCCGGCCGCGGTGCTGTTTACGGCCCTGGCGGTATCCGCCTACGACGCCGACCTCGCGCTGCCCGCCGTGCTCGGCCAGTTCGGCCTCGCAGTCTTCGCGTACACGATCGGCGTCACGAGCGGGCCGTCGTTCTTCTCGGCCCTGCGCACCGGGGCTCGGGCCATCGGCTTTGTCGTGGTCGTCCTGCTGCTCGCGGGCGCCGCCGCGGTCGGCATCGGGAAGCTGCTGGGCCTCAGCGCTCCGCTGGCCGCCGGCATGTACACCGGTGCCCTGACGAACACTCCGGCGCTGGCCGCGTCCGTCGAGCAGTTGCACTCGAACGAGCCGACCGTCGGCTACTCCGTGGCCTACCTGTTCGGCGTGCTGGGCATGATCGCCGCGGCCGCCGTGTCGCTGCGGCCGCGCAGCGCCGTCGCCGTCGCGGTGGCCGAGCACGACCCGGCGCCGCCGGAGCTGGTCCACGAGAGCGTGCGGGTAGACAGTGCCGACCTCCCGACGCTGGCGGGGATCGGCGAGCACTTCGACGACCGAATCCGGTTCTCGCGGGTGCTGCACGACGGCGAGGTCGAGGTGGCCACGAACGAGTTCGTGCCCGTTCCGGGCGACGTCGTCTCGGTCATCGGGGCCCGCGACGCCGTCGACGAAGCCACCGCCTTCCTCGGCCACCGCAGCGGGATGCACCTGCGCATCAGCCGCGCCGACCTGGACTTCCGGCGCGTCGCGGTCTCGAGCACCGCCGTGGCCGGGCGCACCGTGGCCGACCTCGATCTGGTGCGGCGCTTCGGTGCCACGGCCACCCGGGTGCGCCGCGGCGACGTCGACCTGCTCGCCACCGACGACCTCGTGGTCCAGCTCGGCGATCGACTGCGGGTGGTAGCGCCGCGGGCGAGGATGGCCGAGATCAACCGGTTCCTCGGCGACTCCGAGCGAGGGGTGAGCGACATCAACCCGCTCGGGCTGGCCCTCGGCCTCACGCTCGGGATCGCGCTCGGCCTGGTCAAGGTGCCCCTCGGCGGCCAGGAGTTCGCGCTCGGCATCGCGGCCGGGCCGCTTGTCGTCGGGCTCGTCCTCGGGCGGCTTCAGCGCACCGGCCCGGTGCTCTGGACGGTCCCGTACTCCGCCTCGGCGAGCCTCGGCCAGCTCGGCATGCTGCTGTTCCTCGCGTACGCGGGTACGAACGCAGGCGATGACCTGGTGCGGGCCCTGCAGTCCGACCAGGGCATCCGGCTGCTCCTCGGCGGGGCGGTCGTGACCGTGTTCGCCGCCGCGGCGTACGTGCTGCTCGCGCCGCGTCTGGCCGACCTGGCCGGTCCCAGGCTCGCGGGCGCCGTCGCCGGATCCCAGACCCAGCCCGCCGTCCTGGCGTACGCGAACGAACGGTCCGGCGGCGACCCCCGGGTGAACCTCGGCTACGCGCTCGTGTACCCCGCGGCCATGATCACCAAGGTGCTCCTGGCCCCCCTGATCGGCCGGCTCTAGCCGTGCGCTGCGCCGGGGGCGGTTGAGCGTGCCGCGCGGCGGCGGGGCTCCGGGGCAGGGCGCGCTCGACGGCATGCCGACGAGACTCTGGAAGGCGACGCCCACCAAGGTGCTCACCTGGGCCGACTGCCCGCGTCGGTGGCGTCTGCGCTACCTGGAGAACCGACCCGGCGGCGGTCCGTGGGCCCACTCGTCGCTGGGCACCGCGGTGCACGCGGCCCTGCGCGACTGGTGGGGGCTGCCGTTGGAGCGCCGCACACCCGAGCAGGGCGCCGCGCTGCTGAGGACGTCGTGGATCGGCGCGGGCTTCCGCGACGACGAGATGAGTCGCCGATGGCAGCAGCGGTCGGCCCAGATGGTGCAGGACTACCTCGCGCACGTCGACCCCGCCGACGAGCCGGCCGGCGTGGAGCGCACCGTCAGCACGGTGTCCGGCCCCCTCGTGCTCGAGGGCCGCGTCGACCGGATCGACCGGCGCGCGGCGCACGGCGACGACGAGGGCGAGACGCTCGTCGTCGTCGACTACAAGACAGGTCGGCGCGCGCCCGGGCCGGACGACGCCCGCACGTCGCTCGCGCTGGCCTTGTACGCCGTGGCCTCGGCCCGGGTGCTCCGGCGGCCCTGCCACGACGTCGAGCTCCACCACCTGCCGTCGGGCACCTCGGTATCGTGGCGCCACGACGACGCCTCGCTCGAGCGGCACGTGCGGCGGGTGGGGTCCATCGCGGCGGACATCATGGCCGCGGAAGAGGTCTGGGCGGCGGGGCTCAAGGACGTCGCCGCGCGCGAGGGCCGGCGGGACGGCCCCGGCACGGTGGTCGACCCGGGCGCCGCCGCCGAGGTAGACGCAGTCTTCCCTCCGAGGACGTCGGGGCTGTGCGGTTGGTGCGACGCACGCAGGTGGTGCGCCGAGGGCCAGGCGTCGGCCGCGGCCAGACGGCCGTGGGATGCGGTCGAGCCCGAGGACGAGGCCGTCGCGTCCGGCGGTGCCTCGCCGCCGTAGCCGGCCGCTACGGCAGGCGGCGCGGGAGCGGACGGCCGAGGGCCACCTCGACCCAGACGGTCTTGCCGCGCGGTGCTCCGCCGGCGCCGGGGCCCGGGTCGACGCCCCAGGCGCGGGCGAGTGCAGCGACGAGGACGAACCCGCGGCCGCTGGGGTCGTCCTCGTCCGGCGTGCGCGGTTCCGGGAGCCGCTCACCGCGGTCCGAGACGGCGATGCGCACGGCGTCCCCGAGATCGGAGACGGCCACCCCCACCTGGCCGGCGCCGTGGCGCACGGCGTTGGTGACCAGCTCGCTGGTGAGCAGGACCAGGTCGTCGAGGGGGGCCGACGGGAGGTGGGTCTGGATCCAGGAGGCCACCGCACGGCGCGCCGCAGCGCCCGACGCGGGCACGGGATCCAGGAGGAGACGCAGGGGCACGGCGGCGTCGTACCCCCGCCCGGCGCAGGTCACACCCCACCTGCTGGCCCTGTGACCTGCGTCACGGCTCTGTCACTCGGCGGCCGCCCCGCGCCAGCCCTGGACGAGGGCGGCGGCGGTGGCGTCCGGCTGGTCGACGGCGGGGGAGTGCCCCGCGGTCGGAACCGTCCGGAACGGCGCACCGAGGCGTTCGGCCATGGTGCGCTGGACGGGCGGGAGCCACACGTCGTCGTCCGCGCCGGCCACGACGGCTGCCGGGAGGCCCGCCCGGGCGAGGACCGCGGCCAGCTCGTCGGTGCGGTCGGGCTCGTAAAGCAGGATCCCGGCCTTGGCCCGAAGCCAGGTCGGGTCGTTGGCCACGAACCGTTCGTGGAGGAAGGCCTGCACCTCTGGCGGGGGGGTCGGGACGCCCGCCTGGCGGTCCATCTCCTCCCGCAGGACCCAGACCTGCTCGAGGGTGAGTGCTGGGATCGCCGCCCGCAGTGCCTCAAGGGCACCGCGGTGGGTCTCGGGGATCGCGGCAGGCCCCGAGCAGAGCAGCGTGAGGCTGGCCCACGCCCGCGGCTCCCGCACGACGGCTTCGCGTGCCACCAGCCCGCCGAGGGAGTGGCCCACGAGGTGCACGGGGCCCGCGTCCTGGAGCGCCGCCGCCACCGCGAGCAGGTCGTCGGCAAGCACGTCGAGATCGCTGGCGGGGTCCTCAGTCGGCGGAGCGAGCCCGGCGGACTCGAACTGGCCCCGCTGGTCGTACGACGCCACGGACCAGCCGTGGTCGTTCAGCGGGCGCAGGAGGCTGAGGAAGTCCTCCTTGCTGCCGGTGAAGCCGGGGACGAGGAGTGCCGTGCCGCGTGCGCCGGCGGTCGGGGCCAGCAGGGCGGCCCGCGGCCCTCGAGCGGTGCCCAGGATCTCGGCCTGCGCGCCGGGCGGAAGGTCGAGTCGGGGCGGGATGCTCACGTGACGCACAATAGGCGGTGAACCGCGTGTCCCGTCCGCAGCGCGGACGCCCCGACGTCAGGCAGGACAGCCACGTGACCCGCACGATCGCCGTCGCGAACCAGAAGGGCGGCGTGGCCAAGACCACGACCGTGTCCTCGATCGGCGCCGCGCTGGCCGAGCTCGGTGAACGGGTCCTGGTGGTCGACCTCGACCCCCAGGCGTGCCTCACGTTCTCGCTCGGGCTCGACCCGGAGGAACTCACGATCTCGGTGCACGACGTGCTGCTGGGCCGGGTGAGCGCGCGGATGGCGATCACCTCCGTGGAGGACGGCGTCGACATCCTGCCGGCCACGATCGACCTCGCCGGCACGGAGGCTGCTCTGCTGTCGCGCAACGGCCGCGAGTACGTGCTCTCAGGTGCCCTGGAGGACGTCACCGACGACTACGACTGGGTGCTCATCGACTGCTCGCCCTCGCTCGGCGTACTCACGATCAACGCCCTGACCGCCGCGCAGGAGGTGCTGATCCCGCTGCAGTGCGAGACCCTCTCCCACCGCGGCGTGGGTCAGCTGCTGGACACGGTCCGCGACGTGCAGCGGTACACCAACCGCGACCTGCGCGTCCTCGGCGTGCTCCCCACGCTGTACGACGGGCGCACCAACCACGCCCGCGCCGTGCTCGGCGACATCACGTCGCGCTACGAGCTGCCCGTGCTGCGGCCTGCCATCGCCAAGTCGATTCGCTTCGCGGAGGCGCCAGCGGCAGGACGCTCCGTGCTCGCGACCGCGCGCACCACTCGGGGGGCCCAGGCGTACCGCGCGGTGGCGCGGCGGCTGCGCGACGGCATCGTCACCGAGCCCCTCGAAGTCGACGACCCTGTCGTGGCCACACGGCTGGCGGCGCCGTGAGTACCCCCGGCTCGTTCGACCGGCTGCGCCCGCGGGGCTCCGGCGACGACCCCCGCAGCGCGGCGGCCGAGCAGCCCGACCACGAGGGCAAGCGGGCCCTCTTCTCCGATGCGGTGCACGCCCCCGCCCCGGGCTCCGTGGCCATCGCGTGCTCGCGCTGCGGGCGCACGTCGGTGGTGTCGCCGGTGCGGCTCGCGCGGCTCTCGCTTCCGGGCCTGCACCTGCCCGTACCCCGCGGGCGCCGCGTCGCGTGGCGCGCGTGGCTCTCCTGCCCCGAGTGCGGCCAACGCTCCTGGGTGAAGCTGAGCGTCCGGTAGGCCCGCGCGCCGCTCCCCTCGTCCGCCGCGGGCAGCGTACGGCCGCGTGGAGTCCCGCCGGAGGGCGTGGTTTGCTGGTGGCGAGTCCCAGACGGGACGTCGATGGGGGTGGTGGACATGTCGGCCGTGCCGCGTCGTATCGCGCTGCTCGTCTCAGGGGTGGCGCTCGCTAGCGCTGGGGTGCTCGCGCCGGGGACTGCGGGCGCGCAGGGAGCCCTGACGTCCGCTGCGCCTGCCGCCAGGTCCGCCGAGCTCACCGCCGCCGCGCGCGCCACTGCGCCGGCGGCGCCGCGGTCTGCCGCCTGGGTGCCCACCAAGAAGCTGCCGCGGGGCACGGGCACGGGCGCACGCATCGTGTACAAGCGTTCGGTGCCCCAACACGTGTGGATCGTCGATGCCAAGGGCGTGGTCATCCGCGACTTCCCGGTGACCGGTCGACGCGACTGGCCGTTGGCCGGCGCGTACCGCGTCTTCTCCAAGTCGACCTGGTCCTACTCGACGCACTACGGCGTGGCGTTCCAGTACATGGTGCGGTTCGCCCACGGGCACAGTGCGTCGATCGGGTTCCATTCCATCCCGACGCGCAACGGCCACCCGATCCAGTCGGTGGCCTCGCTCGGCCAGGCGCTCGGGCTCGGCGGCTGCGTGCGGTCGGCCAAGCCGAACGCCACCTACCTCTACCGCTGGGCGAAGATCGGCACGCGAGTCGTCGTGCTCTAACCCGGCAGGCCCTCGTCGCTGGCGCGTCTTGTTCGGTGATCGTGCGGCGCGAACACGGGCCGGAAGCAGCCGCCCCGGCGCCCGCTTCCCCGTTTCGTCCGGGAACCGGATCGGACGGGCGGTTAGTGGGTGCGGGGGGCGGCTCAGTGCCCGCGGGATCCGGCAACTGGTCCCGTGACGCGCCCCTCGGGCGCGCGGGACGCGCGGCCCCACGGCCCGGCGCCGCGCGGCGCTGGCGGCCGCGCGGGCGGCGGGCGCGGGCCGCGCCGCCCCAACGCCCGGCGCCGCGCGGGCGGCGGCGGCTTCTCGTTTCGTCCGGCAACCGGATCGAACGGGCGGTTAGCGGTTGCGGGGGGCGGCTAAGTGCCCCCGGGATCCCGCAACTGGTCGGTGGGACGGACCCCGCAGCCCGACACGCTCATGAACGAGCGCGGCTAGGACCCGGCTGCGCCCTCGCCCGCGACGGGCGCGCCACTGCGGGTGCGGCGGCGTGAGCGGGCGCGGCGCCTGCGCGCCTCGGCGTCTGCGTCCTTGCTCGCGGCGTCCTTACCGTCCGGGCGATTCTTGGCGTCGCCGTGCTTGTCGTGCTTGTCCCGTGCTTGTCGTGCTTGTCGGCCTTGTCGGCGTGCTTCTCGTGGTCCTTCTCGCGCCGGGGCGCGTCCTTGTGGCCGTCTTTGTGGTCGTCCCTGCGGCCGCTCGCGTGGCCGTCGCGGCCGCTGCGCTTGTGCCCGTCCTTGCCGTCGCGGTGGGCGTCCTTGTGGCCGCGCCGGCCGGTCTCGCCGAGGTCTTCGACCTCCTCTGCGCCGAGCCCGGCGCGGGTGCGCGAGGTCGTCGGGAGCGTGCCGGTGACGGTGCGGGGGATGCCGAGGCCGGTGAACACGTGGTCGCTGGACGAGTACGTCTCGACGGGCTCGGAGAACGCCAGACCGAGCGCCTTGTTGATGAGCACCCACTTGGGCAGGTCGCGCCAGTCGACGAACGTGACCGCGACGCCGGACGCACCGGCCCGGCCGGTACGTCCGATGCGGTGGATGTAGGTCTTCTCGTCGTCGGGGCACTCGTAGTTGATGACGTGCGTGACGTCCTGCACGTCGATGCCGCGGGCGGCGACGTCGGTGGCGACGAGTACGTCGACCTTGCCGTTACGGAACGCGCGCAGGGCCTGCTCGCGCGCGCCCTGACCGAGGTCGCCGTGCACCGCCCCGACGGCGAAGCCGCGCTCGCTCATCTCGTCGCAGACGCGCTGCGCAGCCCGCTTGGTACGGCAGAAGACGATCGTGAGGCCGCGGTCGTCGGCCTGCAGCACGCGGGCGAGCAGCTCGGGCTTGTCGAGGGCGTGGGTGCGCCAGACGTGCTGCTCCGTGGCCAGCACGAGCGCGCCCTCGTCGTCGGGCTCGCTGGCCCGGATGTGGGTGGGCTGGGTCATGTACCGCCGGGCCAAGTTGACGATCTGGCCGGGCATCGTGGCGGAGAAGAGCATGGTCTGGCGGGTCTTGGACGTCTGGGACACGAGCCGCTCGACGTCGGGCAGGAACCCCATGTCGAGCATCTCGTCGGCCTCGTCGAGGACGAGCACCTTGACGTGCGAGAGGTCAAGGTGGCGCTGCGCGGCCAGGTCGATGAGGCGTCCGGGAGTGCCCACGACGACCTCGATGCCCCGCTTGAGGGCCTCGACCTGCGGCTCGTACGCGCGGCCGCCGTACACGCTCAGGACGCGGATCCCCCGGAGCCTTCCGGCGAGCTCGAGATCGCTGGCCACCTGGATGCCGAGCTCGCGGGTGGGCACCACGACGAGCGCCTGCGGCTTGCCGGCGTAGGCCAGCGAGTCGAACTCGGGGTCCTTCGGGGACACGACCCGCTGCAGCAGCGGGAGGCCGAACCCGAGGGTCTTGCCGGTTCCGGTCTTGGCCTGGCCGATGAGGTCCTGCCCGGCCAGGGCCAGCGGCAGGGTCATCGACTGGATCGGGAAGGGGTGGGTGATGCCCACCTGGGCCAGAGAGGCGCAGATGTCGGGGTGAACACCGAGGTCGGCGAAGGTGCGCTCGTCGGCGGCCGCGGTCGGGGCAGCGACGACCTCGACGGTCTCGATATCACCGGGGGTGGTGTCTGTGGTGATCGTGGCCGCGGTCTGATCCTGCGGCGGGGTGCTGGTCAGGGTAACTCCATGGTCTTCAGGGAGCGGGCGGCGCTCGCGCCAGGGCGGGCACCGGGGGCCGACGCCCGAAGGCGTGGCCCGGCGCGCACGCCGGGGCGCCGCACGCTCGGATCGGACCCACCGGACGTGGGCCCAGGGACAGTCTAGCCGGGACCTGGCCGTCGGATGCCGCACGGCGCCGTACGCTCGCGGCGTGACCGACTCCGTGGTAACCCCCGACCCCGCCCCGGCATCGCCGGTGGCCGAGCTGTCCTTCGACGAGGTGGCCCTCGACCCGACCTACCGGGAGGCCGTGGTCGACCTCCTGGCCGTGCTGGCGTGCGGGGAGCTGATGGCCTTCCAGCGGCTCGCGGCCGACTCGGCGATGGCGCCCACGGTCGACGTGGCCGCCCCGCTGGCCGAGATGGCCACCCACGAGTTCGCCCACTTCCGCCGGCTGCAGACCCGGCTGGCGGAGATCGGCGCCGACCCCGAGACGGCCATGCGCCCGTTCGTCGGCGCGTTGGAGGAGTTCCACGCCCACACCGAGCCGCGCGACTGGCTCGAGGGTCTCGTGAAGGCGTACGTGGGCGACGGCATCGGCATCGACTTCTACCGGGAGATCACCGCGTACGTCGACCGTGACACCCGCGCCCTCGTGCTCGAGGTGTGCGCCGACCTCGGTCAGTCGGCCTTCGTCGTCGAGACCGTTCGCGCCGCGATCAGGGCCGACCCGACGGTGGCCGGGCGGCTGGCCCTGTGGGGCCGGAGGCTGGTGGGCGAGGCGCTCTCGCAGGCGCAGCGCGTCGCGGCGGAGCGCGACGCCCTCTCGTCCCTGCTCGTGGGCGGGGCCGACCGGCCTGGCGCCGACCTGGTCGAGATCGGCAAGATGTTCGGCCGGCTCACGGAGGCCCACACGCGCCGGATGGAGTCGATGGGACTGGCGGCCTGAGCGCCGGGGTCAGGACGTGCCGAAACCGACCTTGCGCGCCTCGGTGGCGCCGATCTCGACGTAGGCGATGCGCTCGCCGGGCACGACCACGGTGCGGCCCTTGTCGTCGGTGAGGGACAGGACGGTGCCGCCGTCGACGGCGGCCTTCACCGCGGCGAGCACCTCCTCGGCCGTGGACGCGCTCTCGAGGACGACCTCGCGGCCGGTGTGCTGGACGCCGATCTTGATCTCCACCGGAAGCCTCCTGGACATTCGTGCGCCGTCTGCCTGGCCAACCTAACGCCGGTGGGACGCTGCGTCGTCCGGCGCGCGTGCGTGTACGCCGACGGCGTAAGGCCCGGCGGTCTGCCGGGGTGTGGCGGGCGGGCGTCTCAGGGCTGGCGGGGGACGCCGGAGATGCCGCGCCACGACAGCCGGGCGACCAGGGCGGCCGCGTCGTCCTTGGGCAGTCGTCCGTCCTCGCGCAGCCAATGCCGCGCGGCGGTCTGGGCCAGGCCGGTGAGCCCGAACGCCAGCAGCATCGACTCGTCGTGGCTGAGCCCGGTGTCGTCCTGGATCACCTGGCAGATCAGCCGGGCGCAGTCGGCGTTCGTGTCGTCGACCCGCTGGCGCACCTGCGGGTCGTTCGTGAGGTCGGACTCGAAGATGAGCCGGAAGGCCCCGGCCTCGTGCGCGACGAAGTCGAAGTAGGCGGCCACGACCTGCTGCACCCGGTTCTTGTTGTCCGTGGTGGTGACGAGGGCCTGCTTGACCGCGGCCACGAGCTGCTCGCGGCCGGCGTCGAGGAGCGCCAGGTAGAGGTCGAGCTTGCCCGGGAAGTGCTGATAGAGCACCGGCTTGCTCACCCCGGCCCGCTCGGCGATGTCGTCCATCGCGGCGGCGTGGTACCCCTGCGCCACGAAGACCTCGCGGGCAGCGGTGAGCAGCTGGGCGCGGCGCGCCTGTCGTGGCAACCTCACCCCGCGGGGTGACTCCTGGGCGACGGACATGGGGGGCATCTTACTGGCCGGTAACCCTCGAGGGGCCCTGGTCGAGCGCCTTGGGCCGCGCGCGTCGTGCCGGCGCACCCAGAGTGGTGCATCGGGCGTGGGTGCCCCGCAGGGCCCCGCGCGGGCTTCCGGCGCGTCCGCCCGACCGGCGTCGGGGTTCTGCGCTGGCTATCGTCGGAGCATGCAGGTGGACGCGGACGCGATCGTGCGCGCGGTGAGCACCGTGCCGGGCGTGGCAGCAGCCCGCCTGGACGACGATCGGGTCCCGGGCGCGGAGAGCGCGGCCTCCGTGCTGGCCACCCTGCAGGTGACGTTGAACCCGGGCGCTGACGAGGGTGACGTCGCGGCCGCCGTCGACCAGATGGTGCGCGAGCGGTTCGGCGTAGGGGTCGACCCGCGCCGCATCGACGTGCTACACGGGGAGCAGGCCGCCCCCAGGCTGCGCGCCGTTCCGACGCCCCTGCCGGCGCTCGAGCCGACGCCCATGCACGCGTCTGCGCCCCCGCCCGAGCCGCCGGTCGAGCATGAGCCAGCGACCAGGCAGGGCCTCCCGGCGGCCGGTCCGTGGCCCCCGGTCCCCTTCGTCCCGGCGGCTGCGCCGCAGGGCCCGCCGTCGGCCGCCGCGACGGCGTTCGCCACGCCACTGGGCACGCCGTCGCCTGCTGGGCAGCCCACAGTGGCGGCCCTGCAGGGGCCCGGGCCCGACGTGGCCATAGCCGCCGCAGAGGCGCCCGACGAGACGGCGCCGGTGGAGACCGTCGCGCTCGCGATCCTGCGCCCCCGGCTGGCGATCGACCGCATGCAGGTCACGTCGTCGTCGCTGTCGGTCTCGGCCACGGTATGGCTCTCGCACGACCGCGACGAGTACGCGGGCACCGCGTCCGGGCCCACCACCCCGGCGGGGGTGCAGAGGGCTGTGGTCGCTGCCACCGTGGGTGCGGTGCAGGGGGCCGTCGACGCCGCCTACCTGCGGCACGGCGGCGAAGAGGTGCGGCTGGACCCGGAGGCGGTCGAGCTCACGGGCATCGGGGCGAGCCGAGTCGCAGTCGTGCAGGTGTCGCTGTCGTCCGCGGCGGGACACCAGCGACTCACCGGTGCCGCGGAGGTGCACGACGACGTCCGGCAGGCACTGGTCCGTGCGACCCTTGACGCGTTGAACCGCCGACTGGAGACCCTGCTCGACCCGAGGTGACGCTGATGACCACCGACGCCCCGACGTCGCTGGTGTACGGAGACGTGGTCCCGCCCTGGCCGGGCGAGGTGCTCGAGATCCCCGGCCGCACGCTGCACCTGCGGCACGCCCCGCCCACGTCCGACGAGGCCGAGCCAGCCGTCCTGGTGCACGGGCTCGGCGGCTCGAGCACCAACTGGACCGACCTCATGGGCCGGCTGCGCGACCGGCTCGACGCCGTCGCGCCCGACCTGCCCGGCTTCGGCCAGTCGCCCCCGCCGGTCGACGGCGACTACAGCCCGCGCGGCCACGCCCGTGCCATGGCCGACCTCATCGTGGCGCGGTTCGGCAGCACGCCGGTGCACGTGTTCGGCAACTCCATGGGCGGGGCCATCGCGCTGCAGCTGGCCGCGCGGCGGCCCGAGCTGGTGCGGTCGCTGACGCTCGTCTCGCCGGCGCTACCCGAGCGGGTGCCGCGGCTGACGAACGTGCACCTTCCGGCGATGGCCGTGCCGGGCGTGGGCCGCTCGGTGATGAAGCGCTACCTGGACGTCGATCCCGCCGTGCGGGCAAAGGCGACGATCGACCTGTGCTTCCACGACCCCACCCGGATCCCCGAGGTGCGCTGGCAGGAGTTCACCGACGAGGTGCGCCGCCGCGACACCGACGAGCACGTGGCGGAGGCGTTCGTGGGCTCGTTACGGGGGCTGATGTCGACGTATCTGGACCTCGGACCCGAGCGTCCGTGGCGGCTCGCCGAGCGGGTCACCGTACCGAGCCTGCTGGTGTACGGCCGCCAGGACAAGCTCGTCAACCCCAAGAGTGCGCACGCGGCGAGCCGCGCGTTCGGTGGTGCCCGCGTGGTGGTCCTGCACGACTGCGGCCACGTCGCGCAAATGGAGCACCCGGACGAGGTCGAGGAGATCTGGCGGGACTTCGCCCGTCCCCTGCCGGCCGCCTGAGGGGCGACCGGCAGGGGACAGAGTGCACCGAGGGGCGGAACCCGCCGGAGGGCGGGTCCCGCCCCTCGGGACGGTGTGCGGCGGCTCAGACGTGCGTACCCGGAGCCCCGCCCTCCTCCTCGGAGAGGAGGCCCTTGTGCTCGTGCTCGAGCTCGATCTCGTCCGCGGACGAGACCCCCTCGGGCAGGTCGATCGTCATCTTCGGACCCGTGAACCACTTCTTGGCCGACAGGTGCCAGCCGATCCAGAGCAGGATGAAGATGGTGCCCAGGACGATCGGCGCGTAGTTGACGAACTTCCAGTCGAATGGCACTTCCTCGGCGCTCGGTGCGCCGAGGAAGCCGCGCATGAAGGCCGGGGCGCCGGCCGGGTAGAGCGGCAGGATGAAGTAGATCGACGTCACGATGATCTCGCCGACCGCGAGGGGCGCCATCCACTTCCACTTGTTGCCGAGGTTCCACGACCCCTGCACAAATGCACTGCCCATCTTCCACCGGTAGTAGATCGGGATGGCGAAGGCCAGGTAGAGCCCCAGCACGCCGATCGACACGACGGCGTAGAACGCCGTCACGGTGTAGATAGGCGCGTCGTCGGTGCCGATGTTGACCTTCCACAGCGCCGGGAGCGTGAGCAGGAAGCCCAGGAAGGCGACGATGAGCACGGCGTTGACTGGAGTCTTGGACTTGTTCAGGCTGGCCCAGTACTTGGCGCCCGGCACCGCGCCGTCGCGGCTGAACGCGAACAGCATCCGCGAGGCCGAGGTGAGGCATGCCGTGGTGCAGAACAGCTGGCCGATCGTCGCGATCAGCAGGACGGTGGCCGACATCTTGGGCGTGAGCGCCTGGTCGAAGATGACCTGCACGCCGCCGCCACCGGCGGACACGGCGTCGGGGTCTTGCACCGCGAAGAGGAAGGCCAGCAGCAAGATCCAGCCGCCGATGGCGGAGTAGAAGATCGACTGCCAGATACCGCGCGCGGCGGCATTGGCCGCCCCGTGCGTCTCCTCGGACAAGTGGGCCGAGGCGTCGTACCCGGTGATCGTGTACTGGGTCAGCAGGAAGCCGAGCGGGAGCACGTAGAACCAGAACCCGGGCCCGCCAGTGTCGCCGCCGTACAGGCCCGCGGTGTTGTTGACGTGGCCAAAGAAGACGCTGCTGACGTCCCAGTGCGTGGCACCGTCCTTGAGGAAGAAGATGAGGATGACGACGATCAGGGCGGCACCGAAGACGTGCCACCACACCGAGATGTTGTTCAGCACCGCAAGCAGGTGGCTCGAGAAGATGTTGGCCAGCGACGTGATGATCATGATGCCGACGAACATGTAGAACACGCGCTCGAGCGAGTAGCCCGCAGCCCATGACTCGCTGAAGCGCGACAGGCTGTAGTCGAGGAACGTCGCCGCGCCGTAGGCGACCGAGGCGTAGATGGCGATGAGGCCGACCAGGTTGAGCCATCCGGTGTAGTAGCCGGCCTTCACGCCGCCCAACTTGCTGGCCCACCAGTAGATGCCGCCCGACGTCGGGTAGGCCGACACCAGCTCAGACATGCAGAAGCCGATGATCAGGATGAAGGCCGCGATCACCGGCCAGCCGAGCGCGATCGCGATCGGGCCGCCGTTGTTCCACCCGAAGTAGAACGTGGTGAAGCAACCCGCCAGGATCGAGATGATCGAGAACGAGATCGCGAAGTTGGAGAAGCCGCTCCAGGTGCGGCTGAGCTCCTGCTTGTAGCCCAGATCGGCGAGCATCTGCTCGTCCGCGGTGAGCTTGGTGGTGTCAGCCACGAATGGTTCCCTCCTCGGAACGCGGGCAGGGGGAGACTGGTCAGTCCCCCCCGACGCGCTGTTTCTAGCGAATCTGGCGCCCGCGCGTGCGAGTTTGGGTGTTTCCGTCCTTGGCGTGGCGCGACGACGACGGAATCCGAAGGCCGAGACGACCATCTGGGGGCTCCCGGGGACCCCCGACGACGAGTTCCGCGCCCGTGTCCCGAGCGGGGGACAAACCGGGCGGCTCGGGCCCACCGGACCCGCGACAGCGCTCTCCATCTGCCTGGCGCTGCCCTGGTCAGCCCTCCGCGCGGGACGTCGGGAAGGACCAACGGCCCCACCCGCTGCCGGCCAGGACGAGGTGGTCGCATGGGCCCGCTCCGGGCGATAGCGTCCGTGCAGCGCCAGGCCGCGCCCGCTGGCCGCGCCCCGTGGAGGACGAGGAAACATGAGCGAGCCCTTGCTCGGCACCGCGCCGATGTCCGTCGACCAGCTACGGTCGGACGTCGCTACCGGAGACATCGACACCGTCATCGTGGCCATCACCGACATGCAGGGCCGGCTGGTCGGCAAGCGCATCCACGGGCCCTTCTTCGTCGACGAGGTGCTGGCCCACGGCACCGAGGGCTGCAACTACCTGCTCGCCGTCGACGTCGACATGAACACCGTCGACGGGTACGCGATGTCGTCGTGGAAGTCGGGGTACGGGGACTTCGTGATGCGCCCGGACCTCAGCACGTTGCGGCCGCTCCCGTGGCAGCCGGCCACGGCGCTGGTGTTCGCCGACGTGCTGTGGCTCGACCACTCCGACGTGGTGGCCTCCCCGCGGCAGATCCTGCGCCGCCAGCTGGACCGCCTCTCAGCGGCCGGCATGCAGGCCTTCGTCGGCACCGAGCTCGAGTTCATCGTGTTCAAGGACACGTACGAGCACGCGTGGACCACCGGCTACCGCGACATGACGCCGGCCAACCTCTACAACGTCGACTACTCGATCCAGGGCGGCACCCGGGTCGAGCCCCTGCTGCGCAAGATTCGGCTCGGAATGGCCGGCGCGGGCATGACGGTCGAGTCGGCCAAGGGCGAGTGCAACTTCGGCCAGCACGAGATCGCGTTCAAGTACGACGACGCGCTGGCCACCTGCGACAACCACGTGCTCTACAAGCTCGGGGCTAAGGAGATCGCCGCGCAGGAGGGATGCTCACTCACGTTCATGGCCAAGTACGACCAGCGCGAGGGCAACTCCTGCCACATCCACCTGTCGTTCCGCGGCACCGACGGGGCGATGGTGATGGCGTCCAAGGACGACGAGGAGCACGGCATGTCCGACGTCGGCCGCGCGTTCGTCGCCGGCCAGCTGGCCCACATGCACGAGCTCACGTCTGCTGTTCGCGCCGAACATCAACTCGTACAAGCGCTACGTGGAGGGTTCGTTCGCGCCGACCGCGATCAAGTGGGGCCGCGACAACCGCACCTGCGCCTTCCGGCTGGTGGGCCTCGGTCAGTCGCTGCGGCTGGAGAACCGGGTGCCCGGCGGCGACGTGAACCCGTACCTCGCCGTGGCCGGCATGGTGGCCGCGGGCCTGGACGGCATCGAGCGGGGGCTCGAGCTCGAGCCTGCGTTCGGGGGCAACGCCTACGACACCGACGCCGAACGCGTCCCGCACACGCTCGAGGCCGCGCTGCGGCTGTGGGAGGGAAGCACCTGGGCGCGCGACACCTTCGGCGCCGAGATGCACGACCACTACGCGAACATGGCCCAGATCGAGCTCGACGCCTTCGGGCGCTCGGTGACCGACTGGGAGCGGTACCGCGGGTTCGAGCGGCTGTGACCCGCGGTAGGGCAGCGCCTGCGCTCCTCGTCAGGGGTAGCGTCGTCCCGGGCCGCGGGCCCCGACACCACAGCGGAAGGTTCGTCCATGTCAGTCCTGCACGACGTGATCAACCCGGCGACCGAGCAGGTCGTCACCCAGCTGCCCCTCGTCACGGCCGCGGAGGCCGATGCGGCCGTCCTGCGCGCGCATGCGGCGTTCCCGGCCTGGCGCGACGTCGCCCCGGGCGACAGGGCCCGGCTGCTGCGCCGATTCGCCGAGGTGGTCGACGAGCACCGTGAGGAGCTTGCGCTGCTCGAGGTGGCGAACTCGGGCCACACCATCGGCAACGCGCGCTGGGAGGCGGGCAACGTCCGCGACGTCATCGCGTACTACAGCGCGGCTCCCGAGCGGCTGTTCGGCCGGCAGATACCCGTGCCCGACGGCATCGACGTGACCTTCAAGGAGCCACTCGGCGTCGTCGGCGTCATCGTGCCGTGGAACTTCCCGATGCCGATCGCCGGGTGGGGCTTCGCGCCCGCTCTCGCCGCCGGCAACACCGTAGTGCTCAAGCCGGCCGAGCTGACACCGTTGACGGCGCTGCGCCTCGGCGAGCTCGCACTCGAGGCGGGCATCCCCGAGGGAGTCTTCACCGTGCTCGCCTGGCAAGGGCTCGATCGTCGGCGAGCGCCTTCGTGCAGCACCCGCTCGTGCGCAAGATCGTGTTCACCGGCTCCACCGAGGTGGGCACGGCGATCATGGCGAAGGCCGCGCCGCAGGTGAAGCGCATCACGCTCGAGCTCGGCGGCAAGTCCGCGAACGTCGTGTTCGCCGACGCCGACCTCGAGAAGGCCGCGGCGTCGGCTCCATACGGCGTGTTCGACAACGCTGGCCAGGACTGCTGCGCCCGGTCGCGCATCCTCGTGCAGCGCTCGGTGTTCGACCGCTTCATGGGACTGCTCGAGCCGGCCGTGGCCGGCGTGCGGGTCGAGGACCCCTCGCTCGAGTCGTCCGAGATGGGCCCGCTGATCTCGGCCGGACAGCGCGCGTCGGTGGCCGAGTTCGTCCCCGAGGACGCCCCGGTGGCGTTCCGCGGTTCGGCGCCCGACGGCCCCGGCTTCTGGTTCCCGCCGACGGTGCTCGCGCCAGTGTCGCCCGACGACCGCGCCTGGCGCGAGGAGATCTTCGGGCCCGTCGTCGTCGTGATGCCGTTCGAGGACGAGGACGACGCCATCCGCCTCGCCAACGACAGCGAGTACGGCCTGTCCGGCTCGATCTGGACCCGCGACGTCGGGCGCGCGCTGCGGGTCTCGCGCGGGATCGACACGGGCAACCTCTCGGTGAACTCGCACTCGTCAGTGCGCTACTGGACCCCGTTCGGTGGCTTCAAGCGTTCGGGCCTCGGCCGCGAGCTCGGCCCCGACGCGGTCGACGCGTTCACCGAGACCAAGAACGTGTTCATCGACACGACCGGCTGACCGGTACTCCCGACTCGATCGCCTCCGACCCTCGTTTCCCCTCTCTCACGGACAGGAGCACTCCCGTGGAACGTCTCAGCGGCCGGGTAGCCGTCATCACCGGCGCCGGCAGCGGTATCGGCCTGGCCTCCGCGCGGCGGCTCGCCGCCGAGGGCGCCAAGATCGTCGCCGTCGACACCAACCCGGAGACCGGCGCGGCCATCGCCGACGAGCTCGGCGGCACGTTCGTGGCTGCCGACGTCACCTCGGCAGACGACGTCGAGCGCATCTTCACCACCGCGTACGAGACGTACGGGTCGATCGACATCGTCGTTCAACAACGCTGGCATCTCGCCGCCGGACGACGACTCGATCCTCGACACCGGCATCGACGCGTGGCGCCGGGTGCAGGAGGTCAACCTGACGTCCGTGTACCTGTGCTGCAAGGCCGTCATCCCCTACATGCAGCGCCAGGAGCAAGGGCTCGATCATCAACACCGCGTCGTTCGTGGCGACGATGGGCGCGGCCACGTCGCAGATCTCGTACACGGCCTCCAAGGGTGGCGTGCTGGCGATGTCGCGCGAGCTCGGCGTCCAGTTCGCCCGCGAGGGCATCCGGGTCAACGCGCTGTCGCCGGGGCCGGTGAACACCCCGCTGCTGCAGGAGCTGTTCGCCAAGGACCCCGAGCGGGCCGCGCGGCGCATGGTGCACATCCCGATCGGCCGCTTCGCCGAGCCCGACGAGATCGCCGCCGCCGTCGCGTTCCTGGCCTCGGACGACTCGTCGTTCATCACCGCGTCGAACTTCCTGGTCGACGGCGGCATCTCCGGGGCGTACGTCACCCCGCTGTAGCGGCGGGCGGGACGGTCAGCGCGCGCGGGAGGCCGCGGCGCGCACGAAGGCGGCGAAGACCCGGTCGGAGACGGCCGGGTCTTCGACCGCCTCGGGGTGCCACTGCACGCCGAGCACGAACGACCCCGTCGGGTCCTCGGCGGCCTCGATCGTCCCGTCGTCGGCCCAGCCGGTGACCGTCAGCGAACCAGCGTCGGCCACCGACTGGTGGTGCGAGGAGTTCACGACCACGTCGTGCGCGCCCACGACGTCTGCGGCCAACGAGCCTCCGGCGAACGTGGCGCCGTGGTCGTTGAACGTCCCGGGTTCGTCGCGGTGCCGGGTGTCGCCGACGTGGTCGGGCAGGTGCTGCACGAGGGTGCCGCCCTCGGCCACCGCCATGATCTGCAGGCCGCGGCAGATGCCGAGCACGGGGAGGTCGCGCCGGCGGGCCCCTTCGTACAGGACGATCTCGCCGGCGTCGCGCTCGAGCCGGGGCGGGTCGGTGGTGGGGTGCGGCTCGTGGCCGTACCGGTCCGGGTCGACGTCGGCGCCCCCGGAGATGACCAGGCCGTCGAGCCGGTCGAGCACGTCGGCGTCGGTGCTGTCGGGGGGCAGGATGACGACGCGGGCGCCCGCAGCCTCCAGCCGCTGCACGTAGGACCAGGGGATGAGCGCGGCGCGCTGGTCCCAGGCGCCCCAGCGGGCCTGCTCGACGTAGCAGGTCAGTCCGATGACGGGTCGGGGCACGCAGGAGATCTTGCCATCCGCGTCCCCGGTGCGCCCACCCCCGGCGCGTCGGTGGCTCGACACGGCGGGGGACACTACTCGACACGGCGGGGGACACTTGGGGGCGCGCCGCCCCCCACCACCTCAGTCCGACCCGCCAGCCCCCGATCACCCCGCCCGGAGGATCCCATGCCCTTGCCCCCGCTGGTCGAGCCGGCCGAGAGCCTGAGCGTCGACGAGGTCCGGCGTTACAGCCGCCACCTGATCATCCCGGACGTGGGCATGGCCGGGCAGAAGCGGCTCAAGAACGCCAAGGTGCTCTGCGTGGGCGCGGGCGGGCTGGGTTCCCCGTCGCTCATGTACCTCGCGGCGGCCGGGGTCGGCACCCTCGGGATCGTCGAGTTCGACACCGTCGACGAGTCGAACCTGCAGCGCCAGATCATCCATGGCCAGGACGATGTCGGCCGCAGCAAGGCCGCGTCCGCCCGCGACTCCGTGCTCCAGATCAACCCGCACGTCACGGTGAACCTGCACGAGGTGCGGCTGGACTCGTCCAACGTGATGGAGCTGTTCGCGGGCTACGACCTCATCGTGGACGGCACGGACAACTTCGCCACGCGGTACCTCGTCAACGACGCCTGCGTGCTGCTCGGCAAGCCCTACGTGTGGGGCTCGATCTACCGGTTCGATGGCCAGGCGTCGGTCTTCTGGTCCGAGTACGGCCCCTGCTACCGCTGCCTGTATCCCGAGCCGCCGCCGCCAGGGATGGTGCCCTCGTGCGCCGAGGGCGGAGTGCTCGGCGTGCTGTGCGCGTCGATCGGGTCGATCCAGGTGACCGAGGCGATCAAGGTGCTCACCGGCATCGGCGAGCCGCTCGTGGGGAGCCTCATGGTGTACGACGCTCTCGACATGTCGTACCGGAAGGTGAAGGTGCGCAAGGACCCAGCCTGCGTCCTCTGCGGCGAGAGTCCCACGGTCACCGAGCTCATCGACTACGACGCGTTCTGCGGCACGATCTCCGAGGAGGCGGCTGACGCTGCTCGCGACGCCACCATCACGGTGGGCCAGCTCAAGGAGATGCTCGACGCGCGCGACCGGGGCGACGACGACTTCCTGCTGGTAGACGTCCGCGAGCCGAACGAGTACGAGATCGTCGCGGTGCCTGGATCGGTGCTGATTCCCAAGGGTCGGTTCCTGGACGGCTCGGCCCTCGGTGAGCTGCCGCAGGACCGTCGGGTGGTGCTCTACTGCAAGGTCGGAGGCCGCTCGGCCGAGGTGCTCGCTGTGGTCAAGGGCGCCGGCTTCGCCGACGCAGTGCACGTCGGAGGCGGCGTCGTCGCGTGGGTCAACCAGATCGAGCCGGACAAACCGGTGTACTGACGCGCGACTATGGCTAGAGCCACCCGGCTTTCGTCATCCACTGGAAGGAGAACCAGCCGGGAATGGTCGGCAGCCAGAACGTGAGAAGCCGGAAGAGCAGCACGGCCGACAGGGCGATGCCCGAGTCGACCCCTGCAGCGATGAGCCCGGCAGTCATGACGGCCTCGACGGCACCCACTCCGCCTGGCGTCGGCGCGGCCTGGCCGAGCGTGGATCCCGCGAGGTAGACGATCGAGATGGCCGCGATGCCACCGCCTCCGCCGAAGGCGCGCACCGAGGCGACCAGGCACATGCAGAAGGCCACGTTCAGCAGCAGGATGCCGCCGATGCCGACGGCGAGCTTGAGCGGCCGCTGCGCCACGGTGACGAGGCGGGGGAGCACCTGCTTGAAGGTGGGTCCGATGCGCTTGCCGATCCACCGCCGCACGGGCGGCAGCGGCAGGGCGAGCAGGACCAGAAGCACGCCCACGCCCACGGCGATGACCATCTCGCGCGGCGGGTCGAACGCGAAGTCCCGCTGCGTGCCGGCCGCGATACCCACGACCGTGAGCAGGCTCAGGTGGGCGAAGAAGGCCAGGAGCTGCGAGACGCCGACGCTGGCGGCCGCGAGCGCGGGGTGCAGCCCGGCTCGCTGCAGGTAGCGCACGTTGATGGCCACGGTGCCGAGCGTCGGCGGGGTGACGAGCGTCGCGAAGCCGGCAGCGAGCTGGGCCAGGAAGGTGCGCCAGAGCGAGAGCTTCTCGAGCACGAAACCCTGCAGCGACATCGCCGCGCCGACGAAGGTGACGGCTGCCAGCACCGCGGCCAGGCCGACCCAGCCCCACTGCGCCTCGCGGAAGAGCTGGACGAAGTCGACCTGCGCCAGTTGACCGAACAAGATGTACGCCGCGACCATGCCGGCGATGACGGTGAGCACGGTGCGGGGCCGCACCCGCTCGAGCTGGACGGTCTCGACCGGCTCGCCCTCCGGGCTGAGCTCCACGAGCCGGTTACGCAGCGCGTCGAGGAGGGGCTTGTTCTTGCGCACGGCGGCCCTGGTGCCGGATGAGAAGGCTACCGGCTGCATCACCGGCAGGGCCCGCAGCAGGCGCTTGCGGCCCAGGATCTGCACCCCCGCGTCGATAGCGCGCTGCGGGTCGGACGCCGCGGCCAGGGTGGTGAGCATCTCGGCGAGGTCGATGCGCTCCTGGAGGTCGCTCATCGCGATCGTGCCCGTGTCGAGGTCGAGCAGCCAGACACCTCCGGTGCCGTCGCGCAGCAGGTGCCCAGCCGAGAGCGACCGGTGCGCGATGCCCACGTCGTGCAGCGCGCGCAGGGCCTTCCACGCGCTCGCTAGGTCGTCGTCTGTGGGCTGCAGCTGGTCGAACGTGACGCCCTCGAGGTGCTCGTAGGCGAGCATCGAGGAGTCGGGTCCGACCTCGGTGACGGCCACGAGCCGGGGCGTGGGCACGCTGTTGGCCTGCGCGGCATACGCCAGCAGGGCCGACCGCTCGAGCGTGCGGCGCATCGACCAGCCACCGCCGCCGTCGTCGTCTCTGAGCCGCAGGGTGCGCCACACCCGGGTCAGCGCACCGCCGCCCTCGAGGTCGCGGTCGAGCACGACCACCTCAAGCCGCTCGCCCCCGCGTGCGGAGGCGGCGTACCGGCGGCCGGTGCGGGTGTTCTTGGTGGCCCGGAGCACCGTGAGCGGGTAGCCGGCGCGATCGAGCGCGTCTGCGACCTCCACCCCGGCGGGCCGCGTGGTCGGGGTGCCGAAGACGTAGCGGGCGGCGAGTCCGACCGCCCACCCGACCAGCATGGTGAGGGCGACCGCAGCGATCGTCGAGCCGCCAGACACGAGCTGGACCAGGGCCGAGCCGCCCACGACGATCGAGGTGAACACCAGCCAGCGGGTGCGGTCGGCCAGGCGGGCCGTGGTGGCGAAGGCGATGGTGCCGGCCAGCAGCGGGACGAACGGCGAGCCGCTGCGGTCGGTCGAGCCGCTCAAGGCGACCCACAGCCGGTCCGAGCCGTAGGTGCTGGCCGCCCAGGAGGCGATGCCGACGACGACGGCGGCGACGAGGTAGCTCGCGATCGCGTCGACGAGCTGGCGTCCGCGGCGGCGCAGGAGCAGGTCGACGGCCACGAGCGCGGGAAGCAGCAGGATGCCGAGCCCCGCCACCACAGACAGCGGCAGCACGATCCAGCCGGGCAGCCGCTGGGAGGCGGTGACGATGTCCTTGTCGATCCCCGAGGCGGTACTGGTGGCGAAGTAGGCCAGCAGGAAGATTGCGGCCGAGCCAGCGAGGGCGAGGGCGAACCGGAGCAGGTCGGCCGGACGGCGCAGCCGGCTGGGGATCACGCCGTCCTCGATGACCAGGGTGTGGCTCGCGCCGTCGTCGTGCGCGGGCGTGTGCTCGGGTGTTGGCGCGGGACGAGGCGGATGGTCGGCCGCACCGGGGGTACCGACCCGCGCGTCCGTCGCCGCCGGCGGCGGGGGCGCTAGCGGCGGTGACGGCGTGGTCGGCGGCCTCGGCGGGACCGTCCCGCGATCCGGCCCGGACCTGGGCGCGTCGGCGCCGCCCTCGTCCTCGAGTCGAGTGGCGGGCCGGTCGGTCACGTCTGCGATCGTCCCATCCCGGCACCGGCTGCGGGCGCGCGGCACCCGGGTTCGACGCGCGTGTCCCGCCCGCTGGCACCATGGCGGCGTGCTGCCCACGCCCTTCGCCGAGCAGGTGCTCGACCTCGTCGCGCAGATTCCGCGGGGGCACGTGCTCGCGTACGGCGACGTCGCCGCGCTGCTGGGCCGGGGCGGCCCGCGCGCGGTCGGCACCGTGCTGGCCAAGTTCGGCGCCGGCGTGCCCTGGCACCGGGTGATCCGGGCCGACGGGAGCCCACCTGCGGGTCACGAGGCGGAGGCCCGCACGCGGTGGCGGGCCGAGCGCACCCCCCTCGTGCGCGACGGCTCGCGGGTCGACATGGCGCGTGCCCGGTGGGAGCCCGACGGTCCCGGTCGGATCCCTCTGGTGGAATCTGGTCCGTGACCCGCCGCCTCGTGCTCGACCGCACCCCGCCCGCGCCCGCCGCGCCGCCGGTGCTCGACGAGGCCCAGCGTCGGGTGGTGCAGCACCGCACGGGGCCGCTGCTCGTGCTCGCGGGCCCGGGCACCGGCAAGACCACCACCGTCGTCGAGGCGGTCGCGGGCCGGCTCGCTGCTGCGCCCGGACAGCTCGGGGCCGACGAGGTGCTCGTGCTCACCTTCGGCCGGGCGGCCGCGGCCGAGGTGCGCGACCGTATCGTGGCGCGGCTTGGCGGGGGCGTGGTGCCGCAGGTGGCCACCTTCCACTCCTTCGCGTACGCCCTCGTGCGGTCGTTCTCCGATCCGGCGCTGTTCGCCGACCCGCTGCGGCTGCTGTCCGGGCCCGAGCAGGAGTCCAGGCTGCGCGAGCTGTTCCGGTTCGCGGTGGCCGACGGCCGGGTGCGCTGGCCGGCCGACCTTGCCGAGGCCCTCGGCACCCGGGGCCTGGCCGCCGAGGTGCGGGCCGTGGTGTCCGCACTGCGCGGTCACGGTCTCGATCCCGACCAGCTCGTCGGCCTTGGTGCCGCCTCGGGAAACGCTGCGTGGGAGGCGGTCGGGGAATTCGCGGGCGAGTACCTCGACGTGCTCGACGCCGAGGGGGTGCTCGACTACACGGAGCTCGTGCTGCGCGCGGTGCTCGTCGCCGAGCAGCCCGACGTGTCGGCGGTCCTTCGCCGCCGGTACAAGGCCGTGTTCGTCGACGAGTACCAGGACACCGACCCGATGCAGGTCCGTCTGCTGCAGGCACTCGTCACGCCGGCTACGTCGCTGGTGGTGGTGGGCGACCCCGACCAGGCCATCTACTCGTTCCGCGGCGCCGACCTGCGGGGGATCCTGCGCTTCCGCGCGCAGTTCCGCGCCGCCGACGGCAGCGAGGCGGGCACCGTCGTGCTCGCCACGACGCGTCGGTTCGGGCCCGTCCTGCGGGCTGCGGCCACCCGCGTGCTCGGCCCACGGCTGCCCGCGGGCATCCCGTCCGACCTCCTGCGGGCGCACCGCCAGCCCTCCTGCGCGGAGGGTCCGTTCGGGCCGGGGATCGTCCAGGTGCGCACGTACGACGACGAGGGTGCGCAGGCCGCGCACGTGGCCGAGCTCGTCAAGCGCGCGGTGCTCGACTCGCGCCGCGAGGGTTCGGCTGCGCTGCCGCTGCGCTGGTCCGACGTGGCCGTGCTCGTGCGCTCCGGCGCGGCGCTCGCCGTCCTGCAGCGAACGCTCCTCGGTGCGGGCGTGCCGGTTCAGGTGGCCGGCGACGAGGTGCCGCTGCAGGCCGAACCGGCGGTGGGTGCGGTCGTCGCCGCTGCCAGGGTGGTCGCGCGGTCCGACCTCCTCGCGCCCGACACGGCCGAGGCGCTGCTGCTCTCGCCGCTGGTGGGTCTCGACCCGGCCGACCTGCGACGTCTGGCCCGCGCGCTCCGCCGAGCCGAGCGAGAGGCCGGCGAGGCCGAGGGGGTGCGTCCCCGGCCCTCGATGCTGCTCGTCGCCGAGTCCGTCGCCGACCCGCGCGTGCTCCTGTCCGTGCAGGAGGGCCGGGCCCGCGAGGGCGTCGCCGCCGTGCGGCGGCTGTCCCGGCTGCTCGCGCAGGCCCGCGGCGTGCTCGAGACCGGCGGCACGCCCCACGACGTCGTGTGGGCCGTGGTGTCCGGCACCCGATGGACCGAGCGGCTGCGCGCCGCGGCCCTGGCCGGAGGTCCCGGAGCGCGGCTGGCCCATCGCGATCTCGATGCTCTCGGTGCGCTGGTCGACGTCGCTGAGCGGTACGTGCTCCGCCGCGGCGGAGTCGGCAGTCTGCTGGGCTTCCTCGACGAGGTCGCGGGGCACGAGGTACCCGGCGAGACTCACGCGCAGCGGGGCCTGGCGGGCGACGCGGTGCAGCTGCTCACAGCGCACAGGTCCAAGGGGCTGCAGTGGCCGTTCGTCGTCGTGGCCGGCGTGCAGGAGGGAGCCTGGCCGGATCTCCGGCGGCGCGGGTCGGTGCTGCAGGCCGACCGCATCGGCCCGCGCGGGCTGGTCGACCCGGTGCCCGCGGGGGCGCTGCTGGCCGAGGAACGCCGGCTGTTCTACGTGGCGTGCACGCGCGCGCAGGGCAGGCTCGTCGTCACCGCGGTGGCCTCGCGCCGCGACGACGGCGACGAGCCCTCACGATTCCTGGCCGATCTCGGCGTCGAACCGGTGCACGTCGCCGGCCGGCCGACCCGCCCGCTGTCGCCCGCGGGGCTCGTCGGCGACCTTCGGCGGGCGTGCGTCGATCCTGCGCTGCCCGAGGCGGTGCGCGCGGCGGCGGCCCGGCGGCTCGCCGTTCTCGCTGCCGTGCGCGACTCTGCCGGGAGGCCGCTGGTGCCCGCAGCCGAACCGGCCGCCTGGTGGGGTACCCGCGACGTCACCGAGGGACCGCAGCCGGTGCGCCCGCCCGACCTACCCATCCGGCTGTCCGGCTCCGCGGTCGAAGGCCTGCTCGACTGCCCGCTGCAGTGGTTCCTGCAGCGCGAGGTGCACGCCGACACGCCGCGCGGCACCGCCACCGGTTTCGGCAGCCTCCTGCACGCGCTGGCCGACCACGTAGCCCGGGGCGAGCTGCCTGCCGACCTCGACGTGCTCGACGAGGTTCTCGAGGGCGTCTGGGGCCAGCTCGGCTTCGAGGCCGCGTGGCAGTCGGGCCGCGAACGGGCCGCGGCCCGCGCCGCGCTCGCCCGCTTCCTCGAGTGGCACGGGGCGCGCACCGGCACGCTGGTGGCCACCGAGCACACCTTCGTCGTCGACCTCGACCTCGTCCACGCCGACGGCGAGCCGGTCACCGTCACCGTGCGGGGGTCGATCGACGTGCTCGACGGCGAGGTGGTCGACGGCGCTGCTGTCGTACGGGTGCACGACCTCAAGACGGGACGTGCGGTGCCCTCGAACGCCAGGGTCGGGGCGCACGTGCAGCTGGGCATCTATCAGACGGCCGTGGCCGCCGGGGGCGCCGACGAGGTCGTGCGCGCCGCGCTGGGCACGCCGGAGCATCTGGCCGTGCGGCCCGGCGGCGCGTCTCTCGTCCAGCTCAGGCACGACGCGCCCAGGGGCGCGCCCGGTCCGAAGGTGCAGCAGCAGGCGGCGGTCGAGCCGGTCGACGACGAGGCCACGTGGGTCGAGGCGGCGCTCGCCGATGCCGCGGCTGTGGTGCGGGGCGAGCACTTCGAGCCACGTCGTGGGAGGGCCTGCGAGTACTGCGACTTCGTCCTGGCGTGCCCGGCCATGCCACTCGGCCAGCCGGTGGTCCGGTGAGCCGGCAGCTCGCATTCGGCGACTCCGGCGAGCTGCGCCCCGCCGACCTGCGCGACCTCGTCGGCGTCGCCCTGTCGCGCCAGCAGCTCGACGCGGCCACGGCCCCGATGGAGCCCGGCGTGGTGGTGGCGGGAGCGGGCTCTGGCAAGACCACCGTGATGGCCGCGCGCGTCGTGTGGCTCGTCGCCACCGGCCAGGTCCGCCCCGACGAGGTGCTCGGGCTCACGTTCACGAACAAGGCGGCTACGTCGCTGGCCGGGCGCGTGCGAGCCTCGCTGCGCTCCGCGCACCTCGAGCCCGGCGACGGCACCGGCGACCACGAGCCCGGCGAGCCCACGATCGGCACCTACCACGCCTTCGCTGCGCGCCTGCTGGCCGAGCACGGCCTGCGCCTCGGCCTCGAACCCGCCAGCCGCCTGCTCGCCGACGCCAGCCGGCACCAGCTCGCCTACCGCGTCGTCTGCCGCCCCGAGCACGCCCTCGAGGCCCTCGATGCCTCGCCCACCCGTCTGGTCGGCCAGGTGCTTGCGCTCGACGACGCCCTCGCCGAGCGGGCCGTCCCCCCTAGCAGCGTCATCGGGCACGACGAGGCGCTCGTCGCGTCGCTGGCCGCCGCCCCGGTGCAGCAGAAGGCCGGTGCCGAGCTGGCGCTGGTGGCCCGCCGCCGCGTCGAGCTCGCGCGGCTCGTCGATCAGTTTCGCCGCGTGAAGCACGAGCGCGACCTGCACGATTTCGCCGACGTGTCGCGCCTGAGCGCCGACCTCGCGCGCACCCAGCCGGCCGTGGCCGCCATCCTTCGCGAGCAGTTCCGGGTGGTGCTGCTCGACGAGTACCAGGACACCTCCACGGCGCAGCGGCAGATGCTGCAGGCCTTGTTCGGCGACGGCCACCCCGTCACGGCCGTGGGCGACCCCTGCCAGGCCATCTACGGATGGCGCGGCGCGAGCGTCACGAACATCGACGCGTTCCCCGAGCACTTCCCGGTGCTTCGCCCCGGACGAGCCCCTGTGCAGGCGCGCCGGTATCCGCTCGACGAGAACCGCAGGTCCGGCCCGGCCATCCTCGACGTCGCGAACCACGTCGCGCGCCGGCTGCGCGAGGAGCACCCCGGTGTTGGCCCGCTCGTGCCGGGCGCCGACGGCAAGGGCGCCGGAGTCCTGCGCTGCGCGATGCTGGCCACGTTCGCCGACGAGGTCTGCTGGGTGGCCGACCGGGTGGCCGCCCTGCGTGGCGTCGTCGGGTCGTGGCGCGAGGTGGCCGTCCTGTGCCGCACCGGCCTCGGCTTCGGCCCGCTCGCGGCGGCGCTCGGCGATCGGGGCGTGCCGGTCGAGGTGGTGGGGGCCGAGGCACTGCTGGGCCTGCCGCCCGTCGTCGACCTCGTCAGCGTGCTGCGCGTGCTGCACGACCCCACCGCGAACCCCGCTCTGCTGCGGCTCCTCACCGGGCCGCGCTGGCGCATCGGGCCGCGCGACCTCGCCGTGCTCGGCCACCGGGCCGAGAGTCTCGTGACCGTCCGGCGCCCGCGCGAGCCCGGGGAGGAGCGGCCGCTGGCGCAAGAGCTGGACGAGGCCGTGGCCGGGTCCGACCCCGCCGAGCTGGTGTCGCTCAGCGACGCTCTGCTCGACCTCGGGCCGCGGGAGCACTACGCGTTCTCGGACGAGGCGCGCGAGCGGCTCACCGCGCTGGGGCGGGAGATCCGTGGGCTGCGCCGGCACGTCGGCGACCCCCTCGTCGACCTCGTGCACAGGGTGCTGTCCACCACGGGTCTCGAGATCGAGATTGCTGCCTCCCCGACCTCCGCGTCCGCCGATGTGCGCTCTCAGGTCGAGGCGTTCGTCGATCTCGCGGCCGGCTTCGTCGACCTCGACGGCACCACGTCCCTCGGCGCGTTCCTGCGGTACCTCGACGACGCCGCGCGGTTCGGCGAGGCCCCCGGCGCGGAGGGCCCGAGCGAACGCGACGCGGTCAAGCTGCTCACCGTTCACAAGTCCAAAGGGCTCGAGTTCCCGGTGGTGGTGCTGCCGTTCCTCGTGGCCGACACGTTCCCCGCGGGCCGGCGCCAGGAGGTGTGGACCACGAGCCCAGAGGCCGTGCCGTTCGTGGTGCGCGACGAGGTCGTGCCGGCGGCGCTCGACGGCTACCCCCCCGCCGCTGGCCCCCGCGCGGTCGACGCCGCGGAGTTCCGCCGGGCCTGGGCCGACCACGACCTCGTCGAGGAGGTCCGGCTCGGCTACGTGGCGGTCACCCGGGCCGAGCGGATGCTCCTGGCGAGCGGGTCGACCTGGACCCCGACGGGCACCAAGCCGCGACTTCCTGGCCCCTTCCTGCTCGCCGTGCGCGAGGCCTGCCTCTCCGGGGCCGGCCAGGTGGACGAGTGGGCCGATCCGCCCGCCGAGGGCGCGACGAACCCGCAGACCGACGAGGCAGCGCGGATGCAGTACGAGTGGCCTGCCCCCCTCGACCCGCAGGCAGCTGCAGCGCGCCGCGCCGCCGCCGGCTCGGTGCGCGCAGCGGCCGAGGTGCTCGCAGCGCTGCCCGGCGCGGCCGCGGCCTCAGCGTCCGGCGACCACCTCGACCGGCTGCTCCTCGCGCTCGGCGACCCAGGGCCGGGGGGCGCCGGAGGCCCCCACGACGGGCTCATGGCCGGGTGGGACGCCGACCTGCGCCTCGTCCTGGACCAGGCGCGCGCCGACCTCGACGCCGACGTCGTGGTCCGGCTCCCCGACACCATGTCCGCGAGCGCCGTGATGGCCCTGGCCGCGGACGAGGAGGCCTTCCTCGCCGGGCTCGTGCGGCCGATGCCACGAGCCCCCTCCCGCGCGGCCGGCCGCGGTACGCGCTTCCACGCCTGGGTCGAGGCGCTGCACGGCCAGCAGCCGATGCTGGGCCCCGACGACCTCCCGGGCGCGGCCGACGACGGCATCCTCAGCGACGCCGAGCTCGAGGCCATGCGCGAGGCATTCCTCGGCACGCCGTACGGGTCGATGGTGCCGGCTGCCGTGGAGGCACCGTTCGCCCTCGTGCTCGGAGGCCGGGTGGTGCGAGGCCGCATCGACGCAGTCTTCTTGCACGCCGACCCGGCTGGAGGTCCCGACACCTGGGAGGTCGTCGACTGGAAGACCAGCCGGCGCCATGACGCCAACCCGCTCCAGCTGGCGCTGTACCGGCTCGCCTGGGCAGAGCAGCAGGGCGTGCCGGTCGGGCAGGTGGTGGGCACGTTCCTCTACGTGCGCGACGGCACCGCAGTACGCCCCGACAGCCTGGCCGGCCGCGCCGAGCTCGTGCGGCTACTGCGTGAGGGATAGCGCAGGAGCTGCCGTCAGCGCGCGGGGCGGTGCACGTGGGCGTAGACATCGAGGAACCGGTCGAGCGTGCAGGCGCCGATCGCCTTGCCCACGAGGTCCAGCGGGAGGTCGTCCAGCGTGCGGAAACGCACGCAGGACTTGCCCATGTCGATGCGCTTGCCGCTCGAGCGGTACTCGCCCACGAACCAGTCGCGAAGGCCTGCGTCGGCGTAGATCGCCATGAGGTACACGGCCATGTTGTTCTTCTGCGAGGCGAGCCCGGCGTACGCGAGGGGCTGGCCGTTGTAGGTGTCCGGGACCACCTTCAGCGGCACCTCGTACGTGATCATCCCCCACCGCATCGACTCCACCATGCCGACCGGGAGGTTCTTGCGGATCACAGTGCGCACCGTGGCCAGCGCCTTGCGCCGGTCGTCGGGAAGGGAGCGCAGGTACTCCGCCACGGTGGTGGCGTCTGACTTCATGGCGGGAGGCTACGCCGGTCCCGGCCGGCCGGTGCGACCCCGACGGCGTACCGGCACCTCGACCCACGTGGCCGCGGCCTCGAAGCCGAGCCGGCGGTACACGCCGTTGCTCGTGGGATTCGCGTCGTCGGCGAACAGCGCCACCGTGTCGCAGCGCTCCTGCAGCACTGCGGCCACGTGCGCGGTCACCGCGGCACCGAAACCATTGCGCCGAAAGGGGATCGGCGTGTACACGGGGCCGATGCGCCCGACGGCGTGCGCTCGGTCCCCGACCACCGGGGCGTGCCCGGCCAACGACACGCGAGTGCCGTCCTGCTCCCACCACCAGAGCGCCTGGTCGCTCACCTTCCTCAGCAGGAGGTCTTCGGGCCGCTCGATGACAGGCAGCCCCGCCTCGCGGTTGAACTCCGCGTGCCAGCGGACGAGGTCGTCGAGCTCTCCGGCATCGGCCGCCCGGGCTCGCCCGGGCACACCGAGGGGCCGCAGGAGCGCGCCGAGCACGTACAGCGTCTCGGCCATCTGCGGGACGAGATCGTGCGTGGGGTCCTCTGCGCGCACCACTGCGGCCACCACGTCGTCGGGGCCGGCCACCACCGGGGGCGGCGGCGTGGCCCGCGCGATCGCCGCGCCCAGCGCCCGGGCCGCGTCCGCGGGCATCGGCGTGCACGCGAGGGGGAACGGAGGGGTCCACATCGCCGCCCCGACCACCTGTCCAGCAGCGCGCACGAGCCACCACTGGCTCCCCTTGTATGCATGACCCGCTTCGAGGTTGGCGCCCACCGAGGTGAACACGGTCGTCAGCAGGGGGTGCACGGCGCGCAAGGACGCCGTCGTGGCGAAGAACGCAGCCGGGTCGTCGACCTGCGTGGCGTGCATGGGACCCCCACTCGGCGCAGTGCGCCAAGCGTGGCAGCCCGGCAGCGGCTGGTCGAGCCGTTTGCGTCGCGGCGTCCGGGTGGGTCCAGCCGCCTGCGTCGCCGCACGCGCGCCTCCTTCGTACAGTGGCTGCCATGACGGTGGAGCCGGACAGCAAGGACTGGACCTGGGTGCTGCGCCTGCCGTGCCCCGAGTGCGGCCTCGACGCGGGCGCCGTGCCGCCGAGCGAGGTGGCCGACCGGCTGCGCGAGAACGCTGCGGCATGGGAGAGCGTGCTGGTCACGCCGGGCGCGGCCGTACGCACCCGACCGGACCGGTGGTCCGCGCTCGAGTACGGCGCCCACGTGCGCGACGTCTTCACCCTCTTCGCCACGCGGCTACGGCACATGCTCGACGACACCGAGGCGTCGTTCGCGAACTGGGACCAGGACGCCACCGCCGAGTCTGACCGCTACGGCGAGCAGGACCCCGCCGTCGTGGCCGGCCAACTCGCACAGGCGGCGACGAAGATGGCCGACGAGCTCGCCGCCGTCGAGGGCGAGCAGTGGGAGCGCACGGGCCGACGCAGCGACGGCGCCGTGTTCACGGTGTCGACGTTCGCGCAGTACCTTCTGCACGACCCGGTGCACCACCTCTGGGACGTCACGGGCGTCCGGGCCGACGCTCCCTGAGCCGCCCGCGAGCGTCGGGTCTCTCGTCGAGGGACAGGTCGATCACCAGCGCGCAGTGGTCGCTGACCCCGAGCGGCACCGCTCGAGCCGTGGCCGAGGCACGGGCCGCCTGCACGGCCGTGAGCCCGTCGGCGAGCACGTGGTCGAACTGAACCCGAGGCCCGTACGACGGATACGTGGCCACCCGGGCCAGCTGCGTCCAGCGGGTCACGCGCGAGGGGATGCGGCCAGGCAGGTTGAGGTCGCCGAGCAGGACGAGGGGGCGCGGCATGCCCGCGAGCCACGCGCGCACCTCGCGCAACTGGCGCACGTTGTAGCCGGGCACGAACGACAGGTGCACCGTCGCGACGGTCATGGGGCCGTGCGGCCCCAGGATGACGGCAGCGACCGCCGCGCGCGGCTCGTCCGGGATGCGCATCACCTGGGGGCGCCGCTCACCCGGCACGAGCAACGGCAGCGACCAGGGGGCCGGGTCGAACCTGTGCGTGCGCCACTCGAGCACCTCGAGCCGCGTGACCAGACCTACGCCGTACCGCGGGCCGGCGTCGTCGGGTTCGGAGCCGTCGGCCCCCTGCTCGTCGGAGCCGTGGTCGTCGTCGCCGTCGGCGGGGTCCCAGCGGCGCTCGACCCCCGGGGTCCCGCGCACCGCAGGGGCAAACCGCCAGTGCGCCGCGCCCATGCTGCGTGCCGCCTCGAGCACTTGGTGGTGGCCGCCGCTTCGCTCCTGGTGGACGTCGACCTCCTGCAGCCCGAGCACGTCGGCGTCGAGGGCCGCGACGGCCTCGCGCAGCGGTTCCACGTCGGTGAAGGCCAGCGGTCCGATCGGCCGGTCGTCGAGCCCGTGGGAGACCTCGGGGCGCACGGCGCGCGCAGGGAGCCCGTGCAGCACGTTGAACGTGGCCAGGCGCACGCCGCCCGCCTCAGCTCTCGACGGCCGGCCGCGACGGGTCGATCGTCTCCTCGCCCGCGGGCTTGGGCTTGGCGCCCACCTTCGAGCGCATCCACTCGCGGGCCGGCTCTTCCACCCATCGCCACATCGCGTACGCGATCGCGATGGCGCCGACGACCAGGCCGACGAACGCCACGGCGTAGAGCGGACCGCCGCTGATGCCCACCGCCTTGAGGCCGGCGCGCCACAGCCCGAACCACACCAGGTGGGTCATGTAGAGCGAGTAGGAGATGAAGCCCCCGAGCACGAGCCGGTCGGTGGACAGCCAGGTGGCGAGCCCTCGCCGCGAGAGCGCGAGGGCACCGATCCACACGACGAGGAACGGCACGAGCTCGAGGTGGAAGAAGGGCGGCAGGGGCTCGGCGTCGGCCGACAACGACACCACAGGGGGAGCGGCGAAGGTGGCGCGCGACAGGAAGACGCAGCCGAGCACGACGACCGTCGGCATGACGACCGACAGCGTGGTGGCCAGCCGCTCGACCCGAACCCGCGGCGAGACACCAGGATCCGGGGCGAGTCGCGACACGATGAGGTACGTGATGGCGCCGGCCGTGAACTCGGTGAGGATCCGCAGGGTCGAGCCCCAGTTGTCGGTGTAGTACGCGTCGCTGCGCGACAGGCCGTACACCAGCAGCGGCGAGAGCGCGACGAACCACAGCACGCACAGAGCCCACGTCGGCAGCCGTCTGTGGAACTGCCACAGCGCGAGGACGACCAGCGGGAAGAGCAGGTACGCGAGCCACTCCATCGACAGCGACCAGGCGACGAAGTTCCAGCCGCGCTGCGGGTTCGGCCCCCATTCCTGCACCAGCAGGAGGTTCTTGACGTAGTCGATCGGGGTCAGCCAGTCGCGCTCGCGGGAGTCGCCGGTCACCTTCGACTGGGCGAGCACGGCGATGCCCGCCACGTTGAGCATGACGAAGTGCACCGGCCAGATGCGTGCGAGCCGCAGCCACAGGAAGATCCCCGCGCCGCCGGCCTGGAACTTCGGCCCGATCTTCTTCAGGTACGTGTACGTGAGGATGAAGCCCGAGAGGGCGAAGAACAGGTCGACCCCGAGCCGGCCCACGCGCAGCACGTCGGCCACGACAGGCACCAGGAGGTGCAGCCGGTCGAGGGGGCCCTGCAGGTGATACATCAGCACCCAGAACGCGGCGATGAACCGGACGCCGGTGAGCTGGCGGATGAAGGCGTTCATGGTCCTCGCCGGGTCGCGCGGGTGGGGCGGCCCATCCTCGCACGGCGAGATCAGAGCCCAGCCCGGCGCCGTCGGCTCGGCCGAGCTAGGCGCGCGACCAGTCGTGCGGCAGCGCGCCGCCGTACCAGCGCTCGACCAGCTTGCGGGCGATCGAGACCGGCGGCGGCAGCCGGACGCTGCCGTCCGCGCAGGCCGCGGCGAGCTCCGCGCGGCTGAACCAGCGCGCCTCGGCGATCTCCTCGCCGTCGACCTGCACCTCGGGCGAGGCCGCCCGCGCGTGGTAGCCGAGCATCAGCGACGACGGGAAGGGCCACGGCTGGCTGCCGAGGTAGGTGACCTCGTCCGGCTCGGGGCCGATCACGACGCCGGACTCCTCCTGCACCTCGCGCCGCACCGCAGCCTCCGCGGACTCGCCCGCCTCCACGAAACCGGCCAGGGTGGAGAACCAGCCCTCGGGCCAGCGCGCCTGCCGGCCCAGCAGGGCGCGATCCTGGTCGTCGATGACCAGGACGATCACAGCGGGGTCGGTGCGGGGGTAGTGCTCGCTGTCGTCGGCGGGACAGCGCCGCGCCCAGCCGGCGGCGACGACCTCTGTGCGGCCGCCGCAGCGGGGGCAGCGCGGGTGGGTGTCGTGCCAGTTCGCTAGGGCGACGGCGGTGACGAACAGGCCGGCGTCGCGGGCGCCGAGCACGGACCCCGCCTGGCGCAGGTCGCTCCACGTCGACCCCGCCGGGGCGCCGGGGGGCACGTCGACGTCGGGGGCGTCGGCCGGACCGCGGCGGAACGGCGCCGGACCGCCCGCTGAGTCGTCGCCTGGCAGGCGTGCGGCGAGATAGGTGGTGCCATCGAGGTCGGTACCGAGCAGGAACGTCGCGCAGCCCTCGGGCAGTGCCTCGGGGCCGACGGTGGCTATCCGGGTTCCCTGATCATCGGAGACCACGGGCGTGCGCCCGCGGCTCATCAGCAGGACCCGGGTGGTGGGCTCCCGCCGCACGTGTGCCAGCCACGCGGCGTCGCCGCGGCGCTCGGCGGCCCGGTCGAGGTGCGACCTGGCCAGGACGAGGTCGGTGAGCAGGTGGCGCGCCGGGCTGCCCACGTCAGGAGATCGTGGCGAGCTTCTCGGCGACGTCGCCGATGGCGGGATTCGTCAGCGCCGAACCGTCAGGGAAGACGAGCGTGGGCACGGTCTGGTTGCCGCCGTTGACGCTCTCCACGAAATCGGCGGCGGTCGGGTCGCGTTCGATGTCGACCTCGTCGAATGCGATGCCGGCGCGCGTCATCTGGGCCTTGAGGCGCGTGCAGTACCCGCACCAGGTGGTCGAGTACATCGTGACGGCGCTCACAGCAGGGTCCTCCGGGTCGGGTGTGGGTGTGCTCGCACCCACGGGGGCATCGGGCATCGCTGCCACAACATTGTGGCGCCCGGGCGGCATTCCTGTCCGGGCGGGGCGCCGCTCGGGTGACCCACAGCGCCCGCGACGGCCGGTGCTGACGCAGGAGCCGGGTGCGAGGATGCGCCGGTGACCCGGCCCGCTCCCGAGGAGATCCTCGCCGCGCTCGACCCCGAGCAGCGCGAGGCCGCCGAGGCCCTTGACGGGCCGGTCGTCGTGCTCGCGGGCGCCGGAACCGGCAAGACCCGGGCCATCACGCACCGGATCGCCTACGGGGTGGCGACGGCGTCGCACGACCCGCGTCGCACGCTGGCCGTCACGTTCACCGCGCGGGCTGCCGGCGAGATGCGCGGGCGGCTCGCCGCCCTGGGGGTCGAGGGCGTTCAGGCGCGCACGTTCCACTCGGCTGCGCTGCGCCAGGTGCGGTACTTCTGGCCGCAGGTCGTGGGCGGCGAGCCGCCGGAGGTGCTGCCGAGCAAGTCCCGGCTGGTGGGCGAGGCCGCGCGGCAGGTCGGCGTCTCGCGTGAGCCGGCGCTCGTCCGGGACGTCGCTGCCGAGATCGAGTGGGCCAAGGTGACCCAGGTCACGGCCGACTCCTACCCCGAGGCCTTCGCAGCGGCGGGCCGCGGCGCGGTCGGCGCGCTCGAGCCTCGCGCGGTCGCCAAGGTGTTCGCGGCGTACGAAGACCTCCGCACCGATCGGCACCTGATGGACTTCGAGGACGTGCTGATGTTCGCCGCCGTCTTCATCGAGGATCGGCCAGACGTCGCGGACCGCGTCCGGGCCCAGTACCGCTGGTTTACGGTAGACGAGTACCAGGACGTCAACCCGCTGCAGCAGCGGCTGCTCGACTCCTGGCTCGGCGAGTCGAACGACCAGGTGTGCGTGGTGGGCGACGCCGCCCAGACCATCTACACGTTCGCGGGGGCGTCCCCCTCCTACCTGCTCGGGTTCTCCCAGCGCTACCCGGATGCCACCGAGGTGCGGCTCGTGCGCTCCTACCGGTGTTCGCCGCAGATCGTGACGCTCGCGAACAGGGTGCTCGCGGGCGCGCGCGGGCCGTCCGCGACCCTCACCCTCACCCTGCGCAGCGAGCAGCCCGACGGTCCCGAGCCGGTGGTCGAGGCGTTCCCGGACGAGCCGGCCGAGGCTGCGTCTGTGGCTCGGTCGGTCGCCGCCGCGCTGGCCCAGGGCACTCGGGCGCGCGACGTCGCGGTGCTGGTGCGCATCAACGCGCAGACCGAGCCGTTCGAGGAGGCGTTCGCCGACGCCGGCGTCCCTTACGACGTGCGCGGCGCCGAGCGGTTCTTCCATCGTCCCGAGGTGCGCCAGGCGGTCACGCTCCTGCGCGGAGCCGCGCGGGGGGCCGCGGCGGGCGTCGGAGACCGTGGCGAGTCACTCACCGCGCAGGTCCGGGGGGTGCTCGGTGGCATGGGCTGGTCGCCCGACGCCTCGACAGCCGGCACCGGCGCCACCGCGGAGCGCTGGGCCAACCTCGCGCGCCTGGCCACGCTCGCCTCCGACCTCGAAACGGCCCACCCCGGCGCGACTCTCGACGATCTCGTGGCGGACCTCGCCGCGCGGTCCGAGCACGCCCAGGCACCGGTGGCCGAGTCGGTCACGCTCGCGTCGCTGCACGCGGCCAAGGGCCTCGAGTGGCCGGTCGTCTTCCTCGCCGGCCTCGTCGACGGCACCCTGCCGATCCTCCACGCTGACACCCCAGCACGGGTCGAGGAGGAGCGTCGGCTGCTGTACGTCGGAGTGACCCGCGCGGCCCGCCAGCTCACGCTGTCGTGGGCGCTGGCCCGCACCCCCGGCCAGCGGCACCGGGATCGCTCCCGTTTCCTCGACGACCTCGGGCCCGCGGTGAACGTGGTGGGAGAGCACGGCGGCGTCGTCCGCAGAGGCAAGGGCGGCAGGGCCGAGCGTCGCCGCAGGGGTCCGGCGACGTGCCGGGTGTGCGGCAAGGCCCTCGTCACCGGGGTGGAACGAGCGCTGGGGCGTTGCGCCACCTGCCCGTCCACCTACGACGAGGCGCTGCTCGACCGACTCACGGCGTGGCGGCGTGAGGAGTCGCGGTCGCGGTCGGTGCCCGCGTTCGTCGTGGCGACCGACGCCACCCTCCAGGCGCTCGCCGAGCTCGCCGCTGCGTCCGACGAGCCGCCGGGACGGGCCGACCTCGTCGGCGTGGTGGGCCTCGGTCCGCGCAAGCTCGCCGACTTCGGCGGCGCGCTGGAGGCCCTACTGGCCGGGCGCCACCCCTTCGAGCCAGGCCCCGAGCCGGACGACGTGGCCGCTGACGCCGCCCGGTTGGCGCTCGTGCCCGACCCGGACGTGCCCGACCCGGACGAGACCCGCGGAGGCCGGGATCTCCCGGCCGTGGACGAGCCTGGCGACGGCCCGCACGGCACTCCCGAGCACCCCTCGTCCTAGGCCAGCGCGGCAGCCGATCCTCACGCTCTCCCGCCCGGGGTGCGCGGAAGATTCTGCGAAAAAGGGTTTGCGCCGCCCCAACAGCCCGGCGTAGGTTCGTCGCACGCACACGCGCGTCTGCGCCGTGCGACCGCGCGAGACCCCTCGCCCGACCCCTGGAGAGACCGATGAGCAGCACCTGGACCGCGACGGCACCTGCCGCGCGTGCCGCCGTGCCTGCGCACGTCGGCGCCGTGGTCGGGAGCGGTCAGTCGGGGTCCAGCTCGATGACGCGCGGTCGTGTTGCGCCGCAGCCCGCCTACGCCCTCGACGCCGTGCGCGCCGGCGTCATCGTCACCGCCGTCCCGACCACCGACAACTCCACCTCGACCAAGACCACCGGTACGACCACCACCCGCACGTTCGACCCCCCGGGTCCGCCCCTCTGATCACCAGATCAGCGCCTTCGAGGCCGCGGACCCCCACCAGGGATCCGCGGCCTTTCTGCATGTGGGCCCGGGAACCGACCGCAGCACATGCACTCCCGCACCACCGCAGGACCCGTATCACCTCCGGCCGGCGACCGCCGTCCGGGACGAACCGCCCCACCACCCCAGGGGCGGAGACGATGAGAGGGAGGTGACCCGCCATGAGCGTCCTGACCTACACCCACGAGGAGCTCGCGACGCCGTGCCGGTCCCACGACCCGGAGCTGTGGTTCTCCGAGCAGACCGACCACATCGCCGCGGCGCAGCAGCTGTGTCGTAGCTGCCCGTTGGTGGCCGCCTGCCTCGCGGGCGCCCTCGAACGGCGAGAGCCGTGGGGCGTCTGGGGCGGCGAGCTGTTCGAGCGCGGGGCCGTCGTGGCCCGCAAGCGGCCCAAGGGTCGTCCGCGCAAGGACGACCCGGAGGTCGCCCGACGGGCGGCCGCCGACCTCGCCGAGCGGCTCGCGGCCCTCGAGGCGGACTTCGCGTCCGACCCCGTCGACCGCCGCGGCCACGTCCTCGTCGGCCTGCTGCCGGTCCCCCGCGAGGGGGGTGCGGCGGCGTGAGGCCCTCCCGACCCGATCGTCCCTTCGTCCCTGACGGGAGCACCACCATGTCGTACCTGAGTCACGAGCTGTCCAGGGCCCGGCACGACCAGCACCTGCGCGACTCCGCGGCGCGCCAGCGCGTCGCCGCCGTGCTGGGCGCGCGTCGGGCCGCGCGCCGCGCCGAGCAGGCCCAGCGTCGCGCTCGGCAGGCCGCCTCGGCGGCCGCCTTCGAGGCCCACCGGGCCTCCCAGATGGCACACCTGGCCCTGTCGGCCCGGTGAGCCCCACCCGGGGTCCACGAGGAACCCGGTGCACACCCGACGGGCCCGTCCCTCTGCCGCGCGCAGGAGGGCGGGCCCGTCGCCATGTCGCCGCGCGGGCACCTCGACCGGCGATCCTGGGCGGGTAGGGTCCTTGACATGCCGGATCCGGCGGTGACCTGCGCGGTCTGTGGCCGGGCGCCCGAGGCCTGGGAGTCGGCGCTCGGGTGGTCGGTGTCGGTGGAAGGGGGCCGCGAGCAGGCCGTCTGCCCGGCCTGCGTGCGCACCCACCTGCGCAGCATCGAGGGCAAGCTCGACCCCGAATTCTGGTGATCCGGGGGCGCGCCGCCCGGGCGCGCTCGCGGGGGCGGGCGGAATGCAGATCACAGCGGCGGCCCGAAGTGGAGCGTCCGGGCACCATCGGCCGTGCCGCGGGCCCTTCAGGGGAGCGTCGCGGTGTGTTTGCGCGAGGTACCGCACGGTGGGTGGGGACCGCACGAAACCGCGCGCACCAGGACCTGTTCATGATGGAGTTTCCGTGTGGCTACGCTGCGGCCATGCGTCGTTCACCTTGAGCGTCGCACCAGATCGAGAAAGCCCGGACGGCTGCGGCTGGGGGGCGAAAGGGAACCCGGGTGGACATCCTCCTTGTCAGCGTCATCGCCCTCGTCGCATTGGCGCTGATCTTCGATTTCACCAACGGGTTCCACGATGCCGCCAACTCGGTCGCCACCGTGGTGGCGACCCGCGCCTTGCCGGCCAAGTGGGCGCCGGCGTTCTCCGCGTTCTTCAACTTCGCTGCCTTCTTCATCGTCGGGACCGCGGTGGCCAATACGGTCGCAAAGACCGTCAAGGGCGACTACACGAGCGTCGGGGTGGTCTTCGGGGCGCTCTTCGCAGCGATCGCCTGGAACTACATCACCTGGTTCATCGGCATGCCGTCGTCGTCGAGCCACGCCATCATCGGTGGCCTGGTCGGAGCCGGCATCGCGGCCGGCGGCCTCGATGCCATCTCGTGGGACAGCGTCAGCAAGGCCGTGCTGGGGATCGTCGCGTCGCCCGCGGTCGCGTTCAGCGTCGCCTTCCTGGCCATGTACCTCGTCGGCGGGATCCAGCGCCTGTTCAAGATGCGCGACGAGCACCCCGTGTTCAAGGGACTCCAGCTGGTGTCTTCGGGTGCGGTGTCCTTCGGCCACGGCGCCAACGACGCGCAGAAGACGATGGGCGTGATCGCCGCGCTGCTGATGGCGACCGGCCACACCGTCATGTCTGCCGACGGGAAGAACATCATCGTCCCGAACTGGGTCGCCATCTCGGCCTACTCGGCCATCGCGCTCGGCACCTTGTGGGGCGGCTGGAAGATCATCGAGACGATGGGGCTGAAGCTGACCACGCTGCACGCCAGCTCGGGCGTCGCCGCCAACATCGGCGCCACCACGGCGATGTTCGGCGCCACCAGCATCGGGATGCCGATCTCGACCACCCACGCGGCGGCGACGTCCATCGTCGGGGCCGGTGTCGCGTCGGGCCAGGGGGCTCGCTGGCGAGTGGTGGGGGAGATGGTGATCGCCTGGGTGCTCACCATCCCGGCGGCGGCGAGCATCGCATTCGTGATGACGAAGCTGACCTCGCTACCCACGGTGCTGGCCTGGATCACGATCGGGACGATCTCGACAGGCTTCGCGGTGTGGGCCATCTGGGCGATGCGGCACACGATCCACGCCGATGACGTGGTGCCCGAGATCCTTCCCGAGGCGATCCTCGACGAGCCGGTCGACCTGCACCCGCACCTCAAGGGGCACGCGCCCGTCGAGTAGGCGCAACAACCCGCGTCCGCCTCGCGGACGCGGGTTGTTGGCCGGTCCCGACCTAGCGGCTACCCTGATCGTTTCGGGGTGCTGCCGCCTGGACGGGAGGTCAGGTCGTGGTCGGTTCGGAGTTCGCGCACGCCATGGCCGGCGGGCTGGGCCGGTTGCTGCGCCCCGAGCGTCAGCTGCTGATGCAGGTGCTCGCCGAGGGCGACCTGCTCGTCGACGACATCGTCGGGGAGTCGCGTGGCGACGACGACGAGGCGAGCCCCGCTGCACGCATGGCGCAGTCGATGTCAGGGGGCCTGTCCAGCCTTCTTCGCCCGGACCGCCAGCTGCTGCTGCGCGTGATCGACGCCGCTCCGCTCACGGTCGAGGACATCCTGGCTGTGCCGCGCGCCTCCGACCTGCCTGACTGAGCAGGCCAGCTGCCGGTCGCGGCGAGCGTCAACGGTGCGCGAACCCCGGCACCCAGCGCTCGATCTCGGCACGCACCGCGACCTCTGCCTCGAGCTGGCACGTGACGCCGATGCCGCCGAGCCAGACGCGGTGGATGAGCAGGTACTGCGGCGGCAGGTTGAGCTTGAAGCCCACGTTGAAGTCTGGGTTGCGCGGGTCGTTGATGCGGCTGAACTGCTCGCGCATCCAGGCCCGGTTGTACTGGAACCTCGCGTGCTTGGCCGGCTCGACGAAGGGGTCGAGGTACGCGAGCACCGACTCGGCGTCGAGGGTGATGTGCGGTTTGACGAAGCCCTCGTCCCGAAGCCCGTCCAGCACCGTGTGGGCGTCGCCGGCCATGGCGATGCGCAGCAGCCGCCCCATCGCCTCCGGGAAGCCGTCGGGCAGGTGCGCCACCGCACCGAAGTCGAGCACCCCGAGGCGGCCGTCGGGAGTGATGCGGTAGTTACCGGGGTGCGGATCGGCGTGCAGCAGGCCGGCGCGTTCGGGCCCCGACAGCAGGAACCGCTGGTACAGCAGGCCAGCGTGGTCGCGCTCGGCCTTCGTCCCGGCGGCGATGGTGCTGGACAGCGGCGTTCCGTCGAGCCACTCGGTGACCAGCACGTGCGGGGCCGCGGACAGCACGTGGGGCACGGCGATGTCCTGGTCGCCCTCGAACGCGGTGGCGAACGCCCGCTGGGAGTCGGCCTCGCGCAGGTAGTCGAGCTCCTCGGCGACCCGTTCCTTGAGCTCGGCGACGAGGGGCTTGACGTCCATGCCGGGGACGAGAACGCCGAGACATGCGGCCCATCCGGGCCACCTGGTTGAGGTCGCCCAAGAGCGCCTTGCCGGCGCCGGGGTACTGGATCTTCACCGCCACGGTGCGGCCGTCGCGCCACGTCGCTCGGTGCACCTGGCCGATGGACGCAGCAGCGGCGGGGTCGTCGTCGAAGTCGGCGAACCGGCGGCGCCACTGCGGCCCGAGCTCCTCCTTGAGCACCGCGTGCACGGTCTTGGCGGGCAGCGGGGGAGCGGAGTCCTGGAGCTTGGTCAGTGTGGCCCGGTACGGCCCGGCAGGTCCTCGGGCAGCGCGGCCTCGAAGACGCTGAGGGCCTGGCCGAACTTCATCGCGCCGCCCTTGAGCTCGCCGAGCACCTTGAACACCTGCTCGGCGGTGCGGGCCTGCAGCTCGGCGGACACGGCCTCGGCGGGGCGGCCGCCTATCTTCTTCGCGGCGCCCAGCGTGGCCCGTCCGGCGTAGCCGATCGGGAGGGCAGCCATCCTCGCGCTGCGGGTGATGGCCCAGGTGGGCAGGTCGGGCACGGGTCGATTCTCACCGATGCGCGCCTGGGGCGCCTCTCGTGGCGAGCACGGGCCCGGTGGACACCGCGCGACCGTCGTGCAGGACCAGTTCCCGGTCGCACCGCTCGACCACCTCGGGGTCGTGCGTGGCCAGCACCACCGCGGCGCCGCGGTCGGCCGCCCTGCGCATCAGTGCGACCACAGCCGCCTTGGTGGCGGTGTCCTGCTGGGCGGTGGGCTCGTCGGCGAGCAGCACGCGGGGGTGCACCGCGAGGGCCCGGGCCACGGCGACCCGCTGGCGCTGGCCGCCGGAGAGCTCCTCGACCGGGCGGTCGGCGTGCTCGGCCAGCCCGACCTCCGCGAGCGCCGCGGCAGCTCGGGCGCGGGTGCGGCCGCGGCGCACCCGCCGGGCCTGCAGCACCACCTCCACGTTCTCCGCCGCGGTGAGTACGTCGACGAGGCCGTAGCCCTGCAGGACGAGCCCGAAGCCGGTGACGGTGCCGGGCGACAGCCTGGCGCCGTTGAGCAGCACCTGTCCGGTGGTGGGGACCGCGAGGCCGGCCAGCAGCGCGAGCAGGCTGGACTTGCCACTGCCGGACGGGCCGGTGACCGCGAGCAGCTCGCCGGGGCGGGCGTCCACGCAGACACCTTCGAGCACCATCCGGTCGACTGGCCGGTAGCCGAGGTCGCGCGCCGACAGCAGAGCGGTCACGGGGCACCGCCCGGGTCGTCGCGCACCAGCTCCACGCCGGCGGGCTTGCGCACGAGCCGCGCGCGGCTGCCCGGCGGTAGCACCTCCTGCACGTCGGGTGGCAGCTCGATGCGCCCGTCGCGGTCGACCCACACGTGCTGGTCGTGCTGCTGCCGATGGTCGTCGGCCACGCCCTGGGTGATCGTCACCGACCGGCCCACCCGCACGGCGACGTCGGGGTCGTGCGTCACGACGACGACCGTGGTGCCGAAGGTGCGGCCGATGGCCGAGACGAGATCGACGACGGCCTCGCGGCTCGAGGCGTCGAGCTGGCTGGTGGGCTCGTCCACCAGGAGCAGCCCGGGCGCGTTGGCCATGCCCATGGCGACGGCGAGGCGCTGCTGCTCGCCCCCGGAGAAGGCCGCGACCGCCCGGCCCGCGAGGTCGGACAAACCGAGGGCCTCGAGCAGGTCGGCCGGCCCGGGCAGCGCGGCCCGGCGGAAGCCGCGTACGCCCCGCTGGGCGAAACGCACGTTGTCCTCGGCGGTCGCGTATGGCAGCAGGTTGCGCGGCGGGTCCTGCAGCACCACGCCGATCCGGTGCGCCCGCAGCGCGAGCAACTCCCGCTCGCTCATGGCGGTGATGTCGTCGCCGCCGACATACACCCGGCCCGACGTCGGCGCGAGCAGGCCGGCGAGCGTCGCGAGCAGCGTGGACTTGCCCGATCCCGAGGGCCCGAGCACGGCGAGCGACTCGCCGGCGCCGACCGTCAACGTCACGCCGTCGAGGGCGACGACCGCGCCCGAAGACGCCTCGTACGTGTGGCACAGGTCCTGGCAGTGCAGGGCAAGCCCGGTCTGGAGGGTGGCTGTGGTCACGGGGCCACCTCGCGCAGCCGTGCCGGCACTGCCTGCCGCACCAGCAACAGCCCGGCGACGACCGCCGTCGCCAGGAGCAGCACCGTGGTGGCGGCCGTGAACACGCCCACGACGGCGACGGGCACGTCGTGGGAGAGGGGCAGCGTGGTGGCCTCGGTCGTCTGCGGGATGAGAGGCAGGGCCAGCCGCGCCACGAAGAGCCCGACGGGCACCCCCACGACCAGCCCGAGGCCGAGCAGCACCACCTGCTCGAGCACGCAGGCGGCCACGAGCGCCCGCCGCGGGACGTCGACGGCCCGTAGCGCCGCGAGCTCGTACGACCGGCGGCGCCCGGTGACCGCGATGCTGATGGCGACCGCGCCGGTGGCGAGGAGGGCCCCGGCGATGGCGCAGACGAGCAGCAGCCGTAGGGCGAGGGCGGGCCCGTCGCGGGCGAGCTGGGCCTCGCGGTCGGACAGCGTCGTTACCCCGTCGACCGACAGCCCGGCCGCCTCGAGCCGCCTGACCGCGTCGGGTGGGGCATCGGGCCCGAGCCACACCGCCCAGGTGGCGGAGTCGGTGAGGCCCTGCGCCGACCGTAGGAGGGAACCGAGGTCGACGAGCACACCGGCATGGCCGGCGAGCGGCACCGCGGCCGCGCGGCCGACCTCGCGCAGCGGCACCGCGCTGCCCAGCGAGTCGACGAGGACGGGCCCGGTGGCTGGCACGATGCCCAGCGCCCCGGTCGTGACGATCATGGGCAGAGGGGAGGTGCTGTCGGCATAGGCGATGTACGGCGACGCGGCGGGCGGCACGTCGCCGCGGTACCGGAGACCCGCAGGCGTCGCGTCGAGGGACCCCACCGGGGCGCCGGTGTAGGCGTCGACGCGCCAGGCCGACGCGTCCGCGAGGTTGGCCGGGACGGGCGTCCACGTGCGGCCCGCACGCACCTCGAAACCCGTGATGGTGACCTCGAGCGTGACGGGCCGGGGGTCCTTCGCGCGGTCGAAGGTGACGCCGTAGAGGGTGCAGCCGCCGCGAGTGCACGGCACGGCGGACTCGTACGTGCGCGAACCCGCGCCCAGCGGCTGGGCGAGCACGGTCACGGGCACGTCGCGCGCATCGCGGTACGCCAGCATGACCAGTGGTCCGGGCGCCGCCACGGGACCCGAGGACATCGTGACGCGCAGTCGGTCGCCCGTGAGGGGAACCGGCGGCGGCAGGGGCGGGCCGATCAGGGCCGCTGCGTCGGCGGCCGTGCCGACGCCGTACTCGGGCGCCCAGCGCCCCACGGCGGCCAGCCGACGGGAGTCCACGGCGACGACGGTGCCGAGGACGGTGCCTCCCTGGGGCAGCCAGGTAGCCACCGGAGCCGCCCAGCGACCCTGCGGGTCGACCGTCTCGACCGCAGCCCGCACGCCCGCCCCGGCTCCCGGCTGGACCGCGACGCTGGCCTCGGCCCCCACGGCGGCGCCGGCCCGGACCGTACGGGACTGCGCAGCGGTCGCCCAGGCGTCGACGGCGAAGGTGGCCAGCCCGAGCGTGACGGCGAGCAGGGCCGCGAGCCGGAATCCCGCGGGCCGCCGGACCACCTGGCGCAGCGCAAGGAACAGCCCGACCGCCGTGCTCGCGCGGGTGGCGGGCAGCCCTCGAGCCACGAGCGCCCGCACGGCCCGCGCCAGGAGCAGCGCGAGCGCCACGACGAGCAGTCCCGGTGCCAGCCAGCCGAGCGCCCCGCCTCCTTCACCGCTGGACGAGCGGGCGAGCACGACGAAGCCGCCGAGGGCGACGGCCGCGAGCACGAGGTCGGCGGCCAGGCCCAGGCCGGGCCGGCTGTGCCGAGTTCCAGGCGTCGTCGACCACTGCTCGAGCACCGGGCGGGTGAACATCCGCCACGAGGCCACGACCGCGGCCACCACCCCGCCGAGGGACGCCACCGCCACCGCCGCCCAGGTCGCCGGGGTCACGGCCACAGGAACACCGGCGACCAACGTGGCCCGGGACAGGGCGACCGCCGCGGCGTAGGCCGTCGCCAGGCCCAGCGGGGCGGCCAGCACGAGCAGCACCAGGGGTTCGCGCAGGGCCACGGCCGCGACCGCCGCGGGCCGCAGCCCGCGCAGCTTTGCCAGCGCCACCTCGCCGCCGCGCGCTTCGCTCGTGTCGGTGATGACGAGGAAGAGCAGGAGCCACGCGAGCAGCGCGAGCTGGGCCGACACGATGGCGGCCGCGAGGCTCGTGGTGTCGCGCTCGGCCTCCACGACGTCGAGCAGTGCCAGCACGTCCGTCGTGGGGGCCGGTCCGGCCGCCTGCGGCCCCAGGTAGCCCTCGACTGCCGCCCGCAGCGCAGGCACGTCGGCCATTCGCAGCGCTTGAGGATGGCCCAGCACGAGGTCGGACCCGATCGACCCGGGCGTGGGGTGCACGAGCGTCTCGAACACGCCGCGGTCGACGAAGACCGCGTCGACCGTCTCGGGCTCGTCGCGGCCCGGGGCCGAGCCGGGGTGCGCCGAGAAGTACTCGCGGCCAGCCCAGTACGGCTCCGTCGTCGACACGGGCTGGTAGGTGCCCACGAGGGTCACGCTGACGGGCTTCGTCGCGATGCGGGAGCCCGGCGCGGCATTGTCATACCGCCGCAGGCCTTCGAGGTGCAGCACCGTGCCGGGCTTCCAGCCGAAGGCCGCCGCCGACCGGGCGCTCACCATCGCTTGCCCCGGCCCGGTGACGCACGTGCCTGTGACCATCGTGACGTGGTCGCACGCGCCGTCGCGCCACACCGCCTGCGTCCGTGCGGGCAGGGTGGAGCCACCCTGGACGAGCGTGCTCACGGCGACCCAGTCGACGACGGGTCCGTAGCCGGGGAGCTCTCCGCGTTGCTGCTGCTCGGCGGCGACGGTGCCGATCGAGCCCGGATAGCTGACGTCGGCGTCGGTGCGGAAGGCGATGGTGGACTGCAGCGCGGTCGCGCTGTGGAGCCGGTCCTGCAGTACTGACTCCGCGGCCGCGGCCGCGTAGAGCGGCCCCATCGCGGCGGCCGCGACGGTGAGGATGGCCACCACCAGGACGACCAGCGAGCTGCCGCGGCGCCACCAGAACGCTCGCAGGGCGAGCCGGAGGTTCTGCACTCACGCCCCTTGGTCGACGGTGGAATACCGACCCTAACTCCGCCTGCGGTGCCGTCCGTGACCGCGTCCCCGCGAGCCGCGAGGCCCAGACGCTAGGCGGCGGCGGGCATGCCGTCTCCGCACCAGCAGCGCGGGTGCGGCGGGGCCGGGAACTCGCACCAGGCGCTCGCTGGCATCGCCAGCCGCTCCTCCTGGTCCGCGGGCGATCGCCCGTCGAGCCACCGCAGCGCCAGCCGGGCGCCCCGGCCGGCCACCTCGAGCAGGAGCGCCGGATCGGCGGCCGGGACGGGCGCACCTGGTCGTGCCACCAGCTGGGCAGCCAGCTGGGGCCAGGCGGGGTCGAGGTCGGTGCGGTGCTCGTCCAGGCAGCGCAGGCAGGCCGACCGGCCGGGCCGCACGAGGGGCCCGACCCACGCGCGGTGGGCGTCTACCCGCACGAGCAGGTGGACGGTGCCGTCGCGCACGAGCGGGTCGGCCAGGCCGGGCAGCAGCGGGCCCACCACGGCCAGGACGACCAGGTCGGGTCCGCCGGTGCGGCTGCCCACCCGGGGGTCGAGGTCGGCACCCGTGCCGAGCCTGGCCACCGCGTCGCGCACCGCGGCCGCGGCGGGCCGCTCGAGGTCGTCCGGCACTGGCCCCGCCACGCCGAGACCCGCGGAGCCCACCCGGGCCGGATCGCCGACCATCCGGCTGAGCCGCAGCGCGCCGACCCCCGCGAAAGCGAGCGCCCCGGCGACGGCTGCGCCGAGGGCGTGCGACCCGCGCACCTCGACGAGGGTGCCGAGCCGTCGACGGACCGTGCTGGATCCCGCCGAGGGGGTGCCGTCGGCCAGCGAGGCGGCTCGCACGGCGGGCTCGAGCATGGCGCGCCGCCACGGCGGTACACCGGGGCCGAGGTCGGACTCAGGCCCGTCGTCGAGACCGCCCGCGAGGGCGAGGGCCGTGAGCAGCACGGCGGCGTCGTCCGCCGCCCGGGCGTGGGAGCGCAGCAGGGTCCCGAGGCGGTGCACCTGGACGGCGGTGGGGGTGAGGCCGTCGAGTCCACGCAGCCAACGTACGTGTGCCTCGCCGACCACCTCCACGACCGAGCAGCCGGGGCCGTCAAGTCCGACCTGGACTGCCGACCCATCTCGCCACACGATCGGCACCTCCGGCCGCCAGCGCGGTCGGCGCACGTCGGGAAAGGAGGTGGCGGGGGACGGAGCCGGGGTCGCCGACGGGTTCGCGGTCGGTTCGGGCCTGGGGGGACGGCCGGTGTCAGCTGCCGCGCGGTCGGTCATGGCGCGCAGCGTGCGTCGGTCGGGCTGGGGATCGCGCCGGCCGTCCCCAGCCACGGTGTGCTAGCCGTACGTGGCCCGACCGGCTCGGTCGGGCTCAGTCGACGCCGCAGTGGTCGAGCAGGAGGACCGCGATCGTCTCGGCCGTGCGGCGCACCTCGTCCTCTGCCACCCACTCGTCGGCCGCGTGCGCCACGGTCGTGTCTCCGGGACCGTACTGCAGGGTGGGGATGCCGCCGAGGGCCGCGAGCTGGCGCAGGTCCGAGCCGTACGGCCCCCCGTACACCTCCTGCGGCCCGCCACCGGCCATCGCGTGCGCCCGCTGGACCGCCGCGACGAACGGGTGATCGGCGGGCGTGGCCCCGGACGCGAACTGCCCGCCCCACCACTGCACCCGCACCGGATGGTCGCGCAGGAAGGGATCGGCCGCGCTCGCGTCCGCCACGGCCCGCTCGAGGCTCGCTCGGGCCTCGGCCACGGACTCGCCGAGCGCCACCCCGAGGCGGCCCTCGGCGACCAGCAGGTCGGGCACGCTCGAGGCCCAGTCGCCGGCCACGACTCGCCCGATCGACAGCGGGTACGCGATCGACCAACGGCGCATGACCGGGTCGACGTCGGCGTTGCGTGCCTGCTCGAGCCGCTCGAGCGCCCCGAGCAGGGGGACGAACTTCTCCAGCGCGCTCACGCCCTCGGCCCGGCGCGAGGCGTGGATGGCCACGCCCTGCACCGTGAGCCGGAACGTCAGGGCCCCGGCGTTGGCCGGTACCACGTCGAGCGCGGTGGGTTCGGGGATCAGGCACGCGTCAGCGGCCACGCCGTGGCGCAGGAGGGCGAACGTGCCGAACCCGCCGTCCTCCTCGCCGACGACGCTCGCGAGCGTGACGTCTCCGCGCAGCCGCAGCCCGGAGGCCTGCACCGCAGCCACGGCGGCCCACGCGGCCACCAGGCCGGCCTTCATGTCGCACGCGCCCCGGGCGATGACGCGCGTGCGTCCCTCGACCTCGACGACCCGGGGGACGAAGGGGTCGCCCGTCCAGTTGTCGCGGTCACCCTCGGGGACGACGTCGACGTGCCCGTCGAGCAGCAGGGTGGGCCCACCGCCGGTGCCTGGCAGGACGGCGGCGACGCCCCACGCCTCGGTGCGCGGCACCTCCATGCCGGGGAAGTCTGGGTCGGCGCCGAGCGCGTCGAGGTCGATCTCCCACGCGTCCACCTCGAGGCCGTCGGCGCGCCAAGCGGTGGCGAGGTGGTGCTGCACGTCGTGCTCGGCGTCGGTGCCGTCGACGCTCGGGATGGCCAGCAGGTCGAGCAGTCGGACCCGGGTGGTGGGCCACGCGTCGTCGAGGGCGCCGAGCACCAGCACCGCATCCGTGCCGGGACGGCGCGGCGTGGCCGGGGAGGGCGTGCTGGGAGCGCTCACGCGGGCCAGGTTAGGGGGTTCGCCGCTGGGGTCACGCGCGTTCGGGCCGCGGCCTGGTCTAGACGGGTGTGCGGAGCACGCACGACGCCCGCCGTCCCCGTGCGGGGAGGCGGGCGTCGACGTGTCTGGCAGGTGCTAGCTCGTGGCCTTGCCGAGGATGCGGACCACGGTGGTGCCGCACTCGGGGCACTTGCCCTTGCCCATGCGACGGCCGTTCTTCTCCTCGACGTGCCCGCCGGTGACCTGGCGCTTGGCCTTGCACTTCACGCAGTAGGCCTCGCCTTCGAACAGTTCCTCCGCCACGGGTCCTCCTGGTAGTCGCGGCAACCGGGCTCCTGCCCGGAGTCCGGACGGACGGCCCTTCCCGCCCTGCGGGCGGACCGTGCCCGGGTGTTCCCGAGCAGGGCCCACCCTACGTGAGCCACGAGGGGAAACCGCGCAGGCCCCGCGTGGCGGCGTCCGGTTCGGGCTGGTATGAACCTTTTGTCGGATGGGAGGGCTGCGCCCCCTGGGGGGCGCAGCGAAGCCCCCGGGTCGCGCAGCCCTCATTCGCCTTCCCCTTGCGAACGAGGGCCCGTTATCCCGAGGGCTCCGTCGGGAGCGAACCTAGGAGCGCCGACCGGGGAGAGTCAACGGTCCGGGGCTCCTCCCTGTGGACGGACCTGGGGACGACCTGGGGACGACGCCGGGCGCCGCTGTGGATGGGGGGTGGACAGCGCTGTGGAGATGCTGGGGATGCCGGGGACGACACGCGCTCTGACCGGCGGGGATGCCGTCCACCGCCTGTGGAGGAAAAATAGTCGGCGGGTCGCGGGCTGTTCACCCGACGGTCATCTCCCCCGTCGGGGTGTCGCGGACCTGGGTCGCCGCAGCGGCGGCACCGCCGGGGTACGGTCCCCATGTGCGTCGATGGGGCCGTCCTCCACAGGACAGATCCAGATCGCGGTCTGCTGCCGGACCTGCTGACTACCTTCCCGGCATGCCTACGCCCAGCCCACACCCCCGGCCCGCCGCCCCTGGCGTCCGGCCGCCGCCACCGAGCGGTTCGCGCCCCTCGCGCGCGCCCGGCACCGTGTCCGTACCCGGCATCCCGGCGGGCGTGGAGGTACGGCGCAGCCCGCGCCGCCGACGCACCGTCACGGCCTATCGCGAGGGCGGCCGCACCGTCGTGCTGGTGCCGGCCCGCATGTCGGTGGCCGACATCCTCGCGTACGTGCACGAGCTCGTCGGCCGGCTCGACGCGCGCGACAAGCGCGGCCCGCGCAGCGACGCCGATCTCATGCGGCGGGCCGAGCAGCTCGCCCACCGCTTCCTCTCCGAGGCGGTGCAGCCCACGTCCGTGCGGTGGGTCACCAACCAACGAGCGCGCTGGGGTTCGTGCACGCCGCTCGACGGCACGATCAGGCTCTCGCACCGGCTGCAGCCGTTCCCCGAGTACGTCGTCGACTACGTGCTCCTGCACGAGCTCGCGCACCTGCTCGTGCCAGGCCACGGCCCCGACTTCGAGCTGCTCCTCGAGCCGTACCCGCACCTGCAGAAGGCGCGGGGCTTCCTCGAGGGCGTGTCCCATGCGGCGTCGCTGCCGCCTGACGTCGACCTCGGCCCCGACCTGCACCAGACCGACGAGGCCGCGCCGGTGCACGACGCGGTGGCCGCGGGAACCGACGGCCGCCTCTTCTAGTCTCGGTGTGCCCCAGGCGGTCGGCCGGGGCGTCGTTGCGGCCACAGGTCCGCGAACGTGCCCAGGACGGGCAGCGAGCGCGCGGCCGCGACGAGTGCCAGCACCGAGGCGTCACTGGTGGGTACGTCGTCCCAGCCGAACCAGCGCAGGTCCAGCGACTCGGAACTGATCTGCTCCACTGCGCCGGGCGGCGCCAGGGCCACGTACTGCACGTCGAGGTGGTCGAGGGTGCGGGCGCGCCCGGCGTCATCTGCGCACGCGGGCAGCGTGTGCCGGTCGAGGCGCACGGGCCCCGGACACAGCGCCAGCCCGGCCACGCCCGACTCCTCGACCGCCTCCCGCACGGCGGCGGCGGCGAGCGTGGCGTCGCCGGGTTCGCAGTGCCCGCCCATCTGCAGCCAGCGGCCGAGCTTGGCGTGCAGGGTGAGCAGCACCCGCCCGGCCCCGGGATCGACGACGAGGGCGCTCGCGGTGAGGTGGCCGGCGCCGCAGCCGCGCGTCATCGCGTCGTCGTGCGCGGCCAGAAAAGTGAGGTAGTCGTCGCGCCACGCGCGCTGGGCCTCGCCGGCGGGCGCGTAGGCGCGCAGCACCGCCACGGCGTCGCGGTGCAGCAACGCGCCCCGTGCCACCCGGGAAGCGGAATCTCAGTCGGCATCGACGGGGCCGACCGTGCCGTCTCCGTCGATGTCCTCGCCCAGCTCGGTCTCGATCGCGCCGATGTCCAGCGGCGCCGAGCGCCGTACGAACGACGACGGGTCGTCGAGGTCGTCGGGCGCGGGAAGCAGGTCCGGGTGCCCCCACATGGAGTCGCGGCCCTCGGCGCCCTGCTCGGCCCGCACCGCGGCCCACAGCGCCGCGGCCTCGCGCAGCCGCCGGGGGCGCAGCTCGAGCCCGACGAGGGTCGCGAACGTCTTCTCGGCCGGCCCACCCGTTGCGCGCCGGCGTCGCACCGCCTCGCGCAGCGCATCGGCGGCCGGCATCCTGTCGCCGGCCGCCTGCTGGACCACGTCGTCGACCCAGCCCTCGACGAGCGCGAGCAGGGTCTCGAGCCGGGCCAGCGCTGCTTGCTGCGCGGGGGTGTCCTCGGGCTCGAAGACCCCCGACGACAGCACCTCCTGCAGCCCGGCGGGGTTGTTCGGGTCGACGTCGCGCATCGCGTCCTGGATCCGTGCGGGGTCGACGTGCACGCCGCGGGCGTACTCGCGCACGGCGTCCTCGAGGCGGGGGCGCAGCCACGCCACGTGCGTGAAGAGCCGCTGGTGGGCGGCCTCGCGCAGAGCGAGGTACAGCCGAACATCGGCCAGGTCGATGCCGAGTCCCTCTCCGAAGGCCGCGACGTTGCGCGGCAGCAGGGCGGCCCGGCCGTCGCCGGTGAGCGGTACCCCGACGTCGCCGGCGCCGAGCACCTCACCGGACAGCGACGCGAGCGCCTGGCCCACCTGCATCCCGAACATCATGGAGCCCATGCGCTTGGCCATGCCCATGAGTGGGCCGAGCATCGAGGTGAGCTCGGGTGGCAGGGCGCCCTCGGGCAGCCCGAGGCCGGCCAGCGGGCCGCCCTCGCTGGTGAGAGCAGACAGGTCGCCGAGGTCGCCGAGGCCCCCTGACATGGAGTCCATCGCCGACTGCATGCTGGCGGCGACCGGCTCGATGATGCGCTGCCACGAGGGAAGGGTGGCCTCGAGCCACTCGCTGCGGCTCCACGCGACGGCCTCGGCGGCCGTGGCCGGGAACGCGGTGACCCCGTCGAGCCAGTGGTCGGCGAGGCGGACGGTGTCGGCCACCTCGGTGGCCTCCCGCGCGCCCACGGAGGGGTCACCCTCGGACACCACCTGCTCGCGGGCGACTCGCAGCGCGGCGGGCCAGTCGACCGGCCCCACCGGGCCTTCGCCGCCGGATCCCTGAAGCATCGCGCCGAGCTGGGAGAACATGGCGCCGAGCTGGGCCGGATCGAAGCCGCCCGCCCCGCCCTGCCCGGGCACCCCGGGCAGCCCGCCGAAGCCGAAGCCGCCGCCGGGCGGCGAGCCACCCTCGAGCGCGCCCTGCTCGTCGTCGTCGGGATCCTCGGGCGTGAAGCCGAAGGGCGGGTTCTCGCTCATCGCGCGCCCTCGCATCGCTGCGGCAGGATGGTGTCCATGCCGCTCACCGTAACCGCGGGGCGACCGGTGTGACGACCTCCGAGCCGTCCGCTACGCCACCCGCGAACACCGCCGCTGCCGCGGGGCCCGCCGTGGTGGTCACGGGAGCGGCGAGCGGGCTCGGTGCCGTAGTGGCCGAGCGGCTCGTGCGGCGGGGCGGCGCCGACGTGCGGGCGGTGGACCTGCTACGCGGTCCGGTGCCCGGCGTCGAGTGGCACGCCATTGACGTGCGCGACGGCAGGGCGCTCGCCGTGCCGCTGGCTGGTGCCGGCGCCGTCGTCCACCTCGCGATGTCCACCGGGCCTGACACCGAACCCGCGCAACGCACGGACCTGAACGTGCGCGGCACGAGGGCGGTCGTGAGCGCCTGCGTGGCGGCAGGCGTGCCTCACCTGGTGCTCGTGACGTCGGCCGCGGTGTTCGGCGCCCGCGCCGACAACCCCGTGCCGATCGACGACGACACTCCGCTGCGGGCGCCGCGCGAGGGCTTCGTCGGCGACCTGCTCGAGATCGAGGATGCGGCGGCGGCCGCGCGGCGCGACCACCCCGGTCTGCGCGTGACGGTCCTGCGCCCGGCAGCTCTCGTCGGGGCTGGGGCCGACAGCATCGTCACGCGGCACTTCGCCTCGCCCGTCCTCCTCGGCGTGCGCGAGGTGCCGATGCGCTGGCAGTTCGTCCACGCCGATGACGTGGCGTCGGCCATCACGCTCGTCGTCGACGGTCGCGTGCCGCAGGACGAGCTCACCGTCGGCTGCGAGGGGTGGCTCTCCCAGCAGGAGGTCGTGCGGGCTGCGGGGCTGCGGTCTGTGGTGGTTCCCTCCGTTGCTGCGTTCGCCACGGCTGAGCGGCTGCACCGCGCGGGGGTCACGCCGGCACCGGCGAGCGAGCTTGCGTTCGTCGTGTACCCGTGGGTGGTGGCCTCGCAGCACCTGCGGGCGGCCCGCTGGCGCCCCGCGTACGACAACTCCACCGCGCTGGGAGCCCTCCTCGTCGACGTGGCGGGCAGCACGGCGGTCGCCGGGCGGGTGCTCGGCCGCCGGGACGCCACGCTCGCCGGAGCGGGCGTGGCGGGCGCCACCGCGGCCGTGCTCGGGGCCGCGGCATTCGTCCGCCGAGCCCGTCGCCTGCGCGGCCGGTGAGGGGCGGCGGGGCGCCGGTGGGCGGTCGCGGCTGGGCGACGGGGTGTGAGCCCGGACACCGGGGGCGGCGCGGTGATTCCATCAGGGGGGCCCGTGCGTTTACCCTGGAGGCCCACCGGCCGGGCTCCCGGCCGGTCAGATGGCGTCCCGGGTGGGCCCGGCAGGAGAGGAGACCGCGGTGACCGTCCTGCTGTGGTGGCTGATCCCGCTGGCCGCCACGATGCTGGCGCTGCTGTTCGTCGGCTTGCGCAGCCGCCCCTCCAAGCCGGTCGACGCGCAGCAGGGCATGGCCGACCTCGAGCGATTCCGCGAAGCGATGTCGCGGCCGATGCCCGCGAAGGGGCGCCCGACGCGCCGCCCGGAGGGCGCGCCTGCGGGCGACGACGTGTTCGACCAGGCTGCGGCCCCCGACGACCAGGCCGCCGACGCCGAGCACCCGTCGGGCCGCTCGCCGCACCGCCGCAGCGCGTAGCAGCTCCCGAGCCCGCGCCTTGTCCCTCCCCACCCCGAACCGGCGCACGGTCGCGTTCGTGCTTGCTGCCGTGCTGCTCCTCGTGGGCGTCGTCGTCGCGGCCACGCTGCCGGTGCCGTACGTGCGCCTGTCGCCCGGGCCCACGTACAACACGATCGGTTCGTACGACGGCACGGCCCTGATCACCATCAAGGACCACCGCACCTACCCCACGGCCGGCAACCTGGACATGACGACGGTGTCCGAGGCCGGCGGGCCGGTGGGCCGGCTCACCCTCGGCGATGCTCTGCGCGGCTGGATCGACCAGGCCGTGGAGGTGGTGCCCGTCGAGCAGCTGTACCCGCCCGACGCCAACCCCGACCAGGTGAAGAAGGAGAGCCAGGTCGCGTTCACCGACTCGCAGAGCGAAGCCGTCGCGGCCGCGCTGCGCCACCTCGGTATCCCGGTCACCGAGGTCGTCATCGTCACGAGCGTGGAGGCCGGCGCGCCCGCCGACGGCACGCTGAAGGTGAACGACGTGATGCTCGCCGTGGCCGGTGAGGTGGTGCACACCGCCGCCGACGTGGGCCGACTGGTGCGCAGCAAGCCGGTCGGCACTCCGGTGCCGATGACGGTGCGCCGGGACGGATTCACCACGAAGGTCACGGTGGTGACCGGCCCCAAGCCGGGCGCACCGAAGACCTCCTACCTGGGCATCGCGACGACATCGACCTACAAGGGACCGTTCCCGATCGAGTTCGGGCTCGAAGACGTCGGCGGGCCCAGCGCCGGCACGATGTTCGCCCTCGGCATCGTCGACATGCTCACTCCCGGCGAGCTCAACGGCGGGAAGTACGTGGCGGGCACCGGCACCATCGACGCCGCCGGCACCGTCGGGCCGATCGGGGGCATCGCTCAGAAGATGGAGGGCGCCCGCAGGGCCGGTGCCACCTTGTTTCTGGCCCCCAAGGACAACTGTGGTGACGTCGTCGGGCACGTGCCGGACGGACTCACCGTGACCCCCGTGACCACGCTCGACGACGCGGTGGGCCGCGTCGAGGCCTACGTGGCCGGGAAGACCCTGCCGTCCTGCCCGGCGTCGTGAGTCGCGCGGGCCACCGCCGGGGCGTCAGCCGAACGTGGCAGCGAGCGCCTCGGCCAACCCCGGGACGAGATCGGCGCCGCTGACGACCGCGTCGCCGTCGGGCATGGCTGGGTCGGCCCCGCGCACCCGTAGCGTGCACATCCGGACGCCGTCGCGCAGCACGGAGACGGCCATCCGCACCTCGCGGGCCTGCGGGTGCGCCACCGCAGCCGCCGCCAGGCCATCGGGGTCGGTGGTGTCGCCCAGCGACTGCTCCGCGCCGGGCGGGAGCACGATCCGCTCGACCACCACGGCGGCGCCGACCACGTCGGTGGGCCAGGCGATCCGGGCCAACGCCTCGTCGAGGCCGTCACCGGCGGGGAACGAATCCTGCTCGACGGGAGTCAAGCCGTCTGCGTCGTCCGGGTCGAGGCCGAGGGCCTCGGCCAGCGCAGGCTCGGCCTGGGCGAGCGCCGCGGTCGAGGCCAGGGCGAACAGCCTGGCCGGCTGGTCCCAACCAGCGTCGGCCACGAACTGCTCGAGCTCGACGGTGGTGGCCATGAGAACGGCCACCGGGCCGCCGGGCATGGATGCGTCGGTGGAGGGCACGGCCCCAGTGTCCACCACCGATGCCGTGACCTAGGTTGGGGCCGTGGCCTTTGACATGCCTCCCCCCTCGCGGGGGGCGACCGCGACCGACGACGAGCCCGAGGCCCGCCGTCCGAGGATCCTGGTACCGACGCTCGTGGTGCTTGGGCTGCTCGTCCTGGGCTTCGTGCTGTTCTCGAACTTCTGGACCGACAAGCTCTGGTTCGACTCGGTCGCCGCCGGCGAGGTCTTCACGACCGTGCTGTTCACCAAGACCTTGCTCTTCGTGCTCTTCGGCGCCTTCATGGCCGTGGTGCTGTGGGCCACCGTCACCGTGGCCTTCCGCTACCGGCCGCCGTTCCGCGGGTCGACCCCCGAGCAGCTGAGCCTCGAGCGCTACCGGATGGCCTTCGAGCCCGCGCGCCGGGTGATGTTCCTGGTCTTCCCGCTGCTGCTCGGCCTGCTCTCGGGCGTCTCGGCGGCCTCGGAGTGGCGGACCTGGCTGCTGTGGCGCAACCACACGAGCCGTTCGGCACGAAGGACCCGCAGTTCGGCGTCGACGTGTCGTTCTACGCGTTCGACCTGCCGTGGTACCGCTACCTGCTCGGCTTCGCGTTCGCGATCGTCGTGCTCTCGCTCGTCGCCGCCGCTGGTCACGCACTACCTGTACGGCGGCATCCGCCTGCAGACGCCGGGCGACAAGGTCACCCGGCGGCCAGCGCGCACATCTCGGTGCTGCTCGGCATCTTCGTGCTGCTCAAGGCGATCGCGTACTGGCTCGACCGGTTCGCGCTCGCGGTGCGCGACGAGGGCCTGATCACGGGCCTGAAGTACCGCGACGTCCACGCGGTGCTGCCGGCCAAGAACATCCTGCTGGTGATCGCGCTGATCTGTCGCGGTGCTGTTCTTCGCGAACGCGTTCCGCCGCACCTGGGCGCTGCCCGGCGTCGCGTTCGGTCTGCTGGTGCTCGTCGGCCGTCGCTGATCGGCGGCGTCTACCCGGCGCTCGTGCAGCAGTTCCAGGTGCGCCCGAACGAGGCGAGCAAGGAGGCGCCGTACATCCAGCGCAACATCGACGTCGACGCGCACCGCGTTCGGGCTCGACAAGGTGCAAGGTCGAGCGAGTACCAGGCGCAAGCCGACGCACCACGCCGCGAAGGCGATCAAGCCGGACCGCAGCACCATCGAGAACGTGCGGCTGCTCGACCCGGCCGTCGTGCCGCCGACGTTCCGCGCAGCTGCAGCAGATCCGCGGCGTACTACGGCTTCGCCGACCCGCTCGACGTCGACCGCTACACGATCAACAGCAGCCAGCGCGACGCCGTGGTCGCGGTCCGCGAGATCGAACCTCGACGGCATCCCGGCCGCAGCGCAACTGGATCAACGACCACACCGTCGTACACGCACGGCTACGGCATGCGTCGCCGCGTACGGCAACACGGCCACGTCCGACGGCCGCCGCTCGTTCTTCGAGAGCGAACATCCCGCCGTCGGGCGCTGAACATCGCGCAGCCGCGGATCTACTTCGGCGAGAGCTCGCCGACGTACTCGATCGTCGGCGCGCCCAGCGGCACGCACGCCGGCCGAGCTCGACTACCCGGACGACGCGAGCGCGACGGGCCAGAAGAACAACACGTACGACGGCACCGGTGGCGTGCCGATCGGCAGCCCGTTCCGACGGCTGCTCTACGCGGTGAAGTTCCAGGAGCAGAAGATCCTGCTCTCGAGCTACGTCAACTCCGACTCGCGGATCCTCTACGACCGCAGCCCGCGCGACCGCGTGCAGAAGGTCGCGCCGTGGCTGACGCTCGACGGCGACCCGTACCCCGCCGTCGTCGACGGCCGCGTGATCTGGATCGTCGACGGCTACACGACCAGCGACGGCTACCCGTACTCGACGGGCGACCACGCTGGGCGAGGCGACGTCGGACTCGGTGAACACGCAGTCGCAGTTCGCTCGCGGTGCAGCAGCGCGCGACAGATCAACTACATCCGCAACTCGGTCAAGGCGACGGTCGACGCGTACGACGGCACCGTCACGCTGTACGCGTGGGACGCGACGGACCCGGTGCTGCAAGACGTGGAGCAAGGCGTTCCCGAGCACGGTGCAGCCGAAGTCCGACGATGTCCGCCGACCTGATCGCGCACGTGCGCTACCCCGAGGACCTGTTCAAGGTGCAGCGCGAGCTGTCCTGCGCAGTACCACGTGACCGACGCGGCGTCGTTCTACAACGGCCAGGACTTCTGGCAGATCCCGGACGACCCGACGCAAGACGCGGCGCCGACAAGCCGCAGCCGCCGTACTACCTGACGCTGCAGATGCCCGGGCAGACGGCGGCCGCGTTCTCGCTGACGACGACGTTCGCGCCGACGCAGCCGCCAGACGCTGGCCGCGTTCATGGCGGTCGACTCGACGCCGGGCGACGACTACGGCACGATCCGGGTGCTGCGACTACCGCGCGAACACGACGATCCCGGGACCGACCCAGGTGCAGAACAACTTCGAGTCCGACCCGGTCGTGGCTCAGCAGCTGACGCTGCTGCGCAACGGCGGCTCGACCGTCGACCTACGGCAACCTGCTCTCGCTGCCGGTGGCCGGGGGAGTGCTCTACGTCGAGCCGGTCTACGTGTCGGCGTCGGGGATCAGGCCTGTCGTACCCGCTGCTGCGCAAGGTGCTGGTCGCCTTCGGCAACAGACCGTCGGCGTTCCAGGACACGCTGCCTCTGGCGCTGTCGAAGGTGTTCGGCACGCCCGCCACGCCCACGCCTACTCCGACGCCGAACCCGAACCCGGCCCCCACGGCCACGGCGGCCGCTCGGCTCGCCGCAGCGATCGCGGCTGCCCAGCTGGCCTACGACGAAGGTCAGGCGGCGCTGGCCAAGGGCGACTTCGCCGGCTACGGCGTGGCCCAGAAGAAGCTCGGGGCCGAGCTCGACAAGGCGGCCGCGGCGGCCAAGGAGCTCGCGAACCCGACGACCGGAGGCGGGGCCGCGAGCCCATCGCCCTCGGCGTCGCCGACTCCGGCGCCCACGCTGTCGGGGCCGATCGTGACGTCGCCTTCTGCGTCCTCCGACGTCACGACGCCCGCCGCCTAGCCATGCCCGTGGTGGTCGGGGCGTGAGCGGGCTGTTCGACTGCTGGCCCAGTCTCCCGCCGCGAGGAGCGCAAGTTGCGGCGGAGGAGAAGAAGCGCAGCCGGTTCGTGCTGGTCGTCGTGCTCCTCGTGGTGGCCGGCCTAGGCGTGGTCGCGGTTCTCGGGGGGGCTACCGCGCGGCGCTGGTGGAACGAGGCGTCGCCGACGTTCACGCCCGACCCTCCGCTGCTCCCGAACGCGCCCATCGTCGCGCCGCAGCCCAAGGCCGAGCCCCTGCGCATCGACGGCCAGGGCTATGACATCTCGTACCCGCAGTGCGGCGACCCCCTTCCCAAGGGCGGCGCCTTCGGCATCGTCGGCATCAACGGAGGCGCTCCCCTCACGTCGAACAAGTGCCTGTCGCTGCAGTACCGCTGGGCCGCGACGCGCAAGGGGCACGCGGTGTACATCAACACGGCGAACGCCGGTGCCGCCGACCCGGTCGCCTACGGCCGCAAGATGGTCGACGATGCCATCGTCCGGGAGCGAGCCGCAGGCGTCTCCGGCGTGTCGGTGTGGTGGCTCGACGTCGAGACGACGAACGCGTGGAAGGGCAGCACGCAGGAGAACGCCACCGTGCTTGCGGCCATGGCTGCGCGGCTCCAGGAGCTCAAGGTGCGAGTGGGTATCTACTCCACGCCGCAGCAGTTCCACGAGATCGCGGGAATCTGGGAGCCGGGGCTGCCCGTGTGGAACGCCACCGGCCCCGGCACCGAGGAGGGCGCCCTCGCCGCCTGCCCAGAGTCGTTCGCCGGCTCGACCACCGCGATCGTGCAGTGGATCGACAAGGAGAGCGGTCGCGACCTCGACCACAACGTGATCTGCCCCGCCTGGCGCGACCGGGCCGGCGAGCTCCTCGTCCCCCGTTCGCCCTGACGCCGTCGGACGCCCCGCGGCCGTCCTGACAGGCTGGCGCGGCGACCCGTGTACGCCAGGACGGCGCGGGCACGACTCGAGGACGCACGGGGACCCGCAGCCCTCCGTTTACCCCGTACCGGACCTCCGCGCCGTCTCGCCGTCCCAAGCCCACCCACGTGTCGTCGTCCCTCCGTCCCCCCCGTTAGCCCGTTCACTCGGTTCCCGCGTTCCCTCCGCTCCCTCGTTCCATCCGGTTGCCGGACCGAACGGGCGCTTGGGGGTTCAGAGGGGTGCTTAAGCGCCCGCATCGACCGGGGATCGCGCGCTCTGGCCCGTGCCGGACGATTTGGCCTCCCACCGGAGGTCGGGGTACTGTGGGCGCAGCCGCAAGGCCATCGCGGGGTGGAGCAGCTCGGTAGCTCGCTGGGCT
>CAVZVV010000015.1:0-11055 GCA_963778785.1 uncultured Actinomycetes bacterium | reverse complement strand
ACCGCGCGCGCGCAGCGCGCCGGCACGGCGCGAAGGGCATCACGATCGTGCAGGGCGGCGACGCCGGCACGGCCGAGGGCGACTTCGCGACGTGCCTCGTGTGGAGCTCGCGCAAGGGCAGCGAGCTGCCGGTGCTCATGATCGTCACGAACAACCAGCTACGGCATCTCGACGCCGTACGACGGCCAGCACGGCGAGAGCACGCATCGCCGATCGCGGCAAGGCGTTCGGCATGCCGACCGCGACGATCGACGGCAACGATCCCGAGGCGAGCTACGCCGCGCTCAAGAAGGCGATCGACTACGTGCGCACCGAGCGCAAGCCGTACCTGCTCGAGGCGATGGTCTCGCGCCTGTACGGTCACTCGTCGGCGAGCGGCGCGAACTTCGTCAAGGACGAGGTCGACTGCCTCGCGCGCTTCGAGCAGAAGCTCGAGGAGCGGAAGCTCCTCACGCGCGCGCAGATGGACGAGCTGCGCGCGACGTACACGCAGGAGCTCGCTCGAGGCGAGCAAGCGCGTGCGCGAGGAGCCGCAGCCGAACGCCGGAGTCGATCTGGGACTACGTGTTCGCCGACAAGAACTACGTCGGCGGCGAGAACTAGATGGCGACGATGGTCCAGGCCATCCGCATGGCGCTCCACGTCGGCGAGGAGCGCCTCGGCGTCACCGACATCTTCGGCGAGGACGTCGGGCCGCCGCTCGGCGGCGTCTTCACGGCACGCAGGGCCTCAAGACCGCGTGGAACACGCCGCTCGACGAGCGCGGCATCGTCGGCATGGCGATCGGCCTCGCGCTCGCCGGGCAGCAGCCGGTCGCCGAGATCCAGTTCTGCGACTACGCGTTCAACACGATCGATCTGCTCAAGATCGCCGGCAACACGTACTGGTCGAGCGGCGGCGACTGGAACGTGCCGCTGGTGCTGATGACGCCGGTCGGCGCCGGCATCCGCGGCAGCATCTACCACTCGCACTCGTTCGACGCGCAGGCGACGCGCATCCCCGGCTGGAAGATCGTGATGCCGTCGAACCCGCGCGACGCCTACGGCCTCATGCTCAGCGCGATCGCCGATCCGAACCCGGTCATGTTCCTCAAGCCGAAGGCGCTCCTTCGCGTGAAGGGCCGCCCGGGCGAGGAGATCCCCGGCGAGCCCGACGACGAGAATCGATCGAGGAGGCGGTGGCCGAGCTGGAGCGCTGCAGCGGGACGCAGTTCGACCCGGTCATGGTCGACGCGTTGCTCGCCGCGCTCGAGGACGAGGGGTGGACCCCCGAGGCCGTCGGCCCCGAGCCGCTCGTCGCGGTGCCGTCGTACGGCCGTGACGACGACGACCCGACGTCGGGCGCGACGTTCGAGGCTGCCAGCGAGTCCCCGGCCCGGGCCGAGGCGGCGGCGGTCGCCGAGGTGGGCAGCGCGGTCGAGGAGGCGCTCGGGGCCGTGCCGCTCGAGGCGGTCGTCGAGGAGCTCGAGGCGATCCGATCGGCCGAGGCAGGGACCGACCGCCCCCGCCCTCGGGAGGTGCGGTGACGCCCACCCGCCGACGCGACACGGGATGGCACGGAGCCGGACCCCTCGTCGTGCTCGCGGCGCTGCTCGTCACCGCGTGCGTGTCCGTCGTCAGCGTGCACGGCGTGCTCGACCTCGGGGCGACGTGCTGGTTCGTCGCGTTCATCGCGGTCGGCGAGGTCGTGCGCATCACCCTGCCGGGCGACCGCGAGAGCGCCCCGCTCGCCGCCGCTGGGGCCATGGCGTACGCGCTGCTGCCAGCCTGGGAGGGCCAGCCGACGAGCTACGGCGTGCCGCAGGTCGTCGCGGCGGTCACCATCGGCACCCTTCTCGGCTCGCTGCCGCACTTCGTCGCCGGGCGCCAGCTGCGGCTCGAGGAGGCGGCCCGGCGCATCGTGGTCGTGGCGTTCGTCGCCTCCGTCTTCCGGCCGCTGCTCGACGTCCTGAGCACCGAGACCACCCAGCTGCTCGCGCTCGCCATGACGGGCGTCGCGCTGCTTGGCGGCATCGCCGACACCGGGCTTGCCGCCGTCGTGCGGGCTGCGGTCGACCGCTCGCCCTTCCGCCGGGCGTTCCTCGACGAGGCGCGCGCGTCGGTGGGGATCGGTTCTGCCATCACGGCCACCGGGGTCCTGATCGCCCTCGCCGCAGGCTCGATGGGCTGGGTGGCCCTCGCGGTGTTCTCCGTGCCGCTGCTGCTCACCCAGTTCTCGTTCCGCCGCTACGCGGCCATCCGGGCCACGTATCTGCAGACCATCCGGTCGCTCTCGCGGGTCACCGACGTCGGCGGCTACACCGACACCGACCACGCCCAGCGGGTGGCGCGGCTGGCCAAGGTGGTGGGCCGCGACCTCGGGCTGTCCGAGGCGAACCTGCTCGACCTCGAGTACGCCGCGCTCATGCACGACATCGGCCAGCTCTCCCTGCAGGATCCGATCCCCGGCGGCGCCACCTCGATGGTGTCCCCGCAGATGCAGCGCCAGATCGCCGACCTCGGGGCCGAGGTCATCAAGCAGGCCAGCGTGATGGGTGACGTCGCGGTGATGGTGGGGCGGCAGGCCGACCCCTACCGGCCCGAGCCGGGTGTCGTCGACCACGACCTCCCGATCGAGAGCCGCATCATCCGTGCGTGCAACGACTACGACGACCTCGTCGGGGCCCGCGACGCGTCCGGCAGCCGCACGCAGGCGCTGGAGAAGCTCCGCGCCGGTTGCGCACGCGACTACGACCCGCAGGTGGTCGACAGCCTCGCGCGGGTGGTCTCCCACCTGCAGGAGCTCGTGGGCTGATCCGGCCCTAGGCTCGGCCGGGTGATCGACTCCCTGCTCGTCGCCAACCGGGGCGAGATCGCGCGCCGCGTGATGCGCACCGCCCGCCGCCTCGGCATCCGCACCATCGCCGTGTACTCCGAGGCGGATGCGGGCCTGCCATTCGTCCGCGAGGCCGACGAGGCGGTGCTCCTCGGCCCGGCACCGCCGGCCGCGTCGTACCTCGACGTCCAGGCGGTGCTCGCTGCCGCGCGCAGCACCGGCGCCGCCGCCGTGCACCCGGGCTACGGGTTCTTGTCGGAGAGCGCGGCGTTCGCCTCCGCCGTCGTCGAGGCTGGTCTCGTCTGGGTGGGACCCGGCCCCGACGCGATGGTGGCGATGGCCGACAAGGTGCGGGCCCGCACGACGATGGCGGCGGCCGGCGTGCCGGTGGTGCCGGGCACCACGGATTCCGTGCACGACGTGGACGCTGCGGTGGCCGCGTCCCGGCACCTGGGCTTCCCGCTCATGGTGAAGGCCGCGGCCGGCGGCGGCGGCATCGGCATGGCGGTCGCGCACGACGAGGCGGCCCTGCGGGCGGCGTTCGCCTCGGCCCGCTCCCGCGCGGAGCGGTTCTTCTCCGACCCGGCCATCCTCCTCGAGCGATACGTCGAGCGGGCCCGGCACGTCGAGGTCCAGGTGCTCGGCCTCGTCGACGGCTCCGTCGTGGCTCTGGGGGAGCGCGACTGCTCGGTGCAGCGTCGGCACCAGAAGGTGGCCGAGGAGACGCCGTCGCCGGCCGTGGACGAAGCCCTGCGCCGCGACCTGCTGGCGACCGCGGTCCGGGCGGGCGAGGCGGTCGGCTACCGCAACGCTGGCACCGTCGAGATGCTGCTCGACGTCGACACCGGGGAGGCGTACTTCCTGGAGATGAACACCCGCCTGCAGGTCGAGCACACGGTGACCGAGATGGTGACCGGCCTCGACCTCGTCGAGGAGCAGGTGCGCATCGCCTCGGGCCTGCCGCCCACGTTCCACCCGCTCGCGGCGCCCGTGCCGCAGGGGCACGCGATCGAGCTGCGCGTGTACGCCGAAGACCCCGTGCGGTTCCTGCCGGGTCCCGGCACGATCACGCGCTGGGTCGAGCCCTCAGGGCCCGGTGTGCGCGTCGACGCCGGGTACGCCGAGGGCGACGTCGTCACGGCGTTCTACGACCCGTTGATGGCCAAGCTCGTCGTGCACGGAGCCGACCGGGACGAGGCGCTGACCCGGGCCCGCGCCGCCGTCGCCGGCTTCGAGGTGGCCGGGCCCAAGCACAACCTGCCGTTCTTCGCCGAGCTGCTGGTGAACCCCGCCTTCGTCGCCGGCGACTACGACACGGGCCTCGTCGCGGCGCTACGGCCCGGGCGGTAGTGGCCGTACCGGGGTTCTCGCGGGCGCTCCGCGGTCCGCTACGGCCCCGGCGGAAGCCGGAGGTACCGGGGGGTCTCTCGCCCGCGCTCCGCTACGGCCCCGGCGGAAGCCGGCGGTACCGGACGTCGGGTTGGCGCTCCTCGTTCCCGCTCCCGTCCGTGGCGTACACGGGGGCGCCCCCGCGCGCCTCGTAGAACTGCTGGGCCCGCTCGTTGCCGGCGAAGACCCACCAGCCGAACCCAGGGTCCAGGTGCGCGGCCGCGGTGTCGAACAGGTCGGTTCCGATGCCCCGGCCCTGCCAGCCCGGGTCGACGTACAGGTGGTCGAGGTCGCCGTGCCCGGCGGCCACGAAGCCCACCACCGCGCCGTCAGCCTCGGCGACCCACGCGCAGTGGTCCGGGCCCCCGGCGAGCGCGTGGCCGAAGTACTCGAGGTCCTCGTCCGGCGTGTGCATCACCGGGAGCCACGGCATGGCAGCCGCCTTCGACCGGCGGACGAGGTCGGCCACGGCCGCCGCGTCGTCGGGACGCCCCTGGCGTACCTGCGCCCGGGGTGCGGCCATGGGCAGTACGGTACGGCTCACGGACTGCGAGGAGGACGGACATGGCGACCGAGGTGCGCGCCGAGATGGTGGCCAACGTGTGGCAGGTGGTGGTCGCCGCTGGCGATGCCGTCGCCGACGGCGACACGCTCGTGGTCCTGGAGTCGATGAAGATGGAGATCCCGGTCCTGGCCGAAGGCTCCGGCACGGTCACCGAGGTGCGGGTAGCCGAGGGCGACGTCGTCCAGGAGGGCGACGTCATCGCCGTGATCGGCTAGCACGCCCGCCTCCCGCCTCCCGCCTCCCGCCTCCAAGCCCCGACGTCGCCCCAGCCGCACCACCCCTGGCCCTCGACCGCACCCCTGGGGTGGGAACGACGGGGGCGTGTGTGGGATGGGGGGTTGGGCGGGGGGATGGCTCAAGGTGGCCGAGCGGGCGGCCGACATACCCAGCGTGAGCGACATCGCCGCGCCCGCCGCAGCAGCACCCGTCACCGGGCCACCGGTACCGCCTGCGCCGGCCGTCCCCGCCCCCGCCGCCGACCCGGCGACGACCATCATCGCCGGTTCCCGCGCGCCGGGGCCGCTGAGCGTCGAGCCCTTCCTGCGAGCGCTCATCGAGTGCGGTGGATCCGACCTGCACATCAAGGTCGGGTCGCCCCCGCGGGTCAGGATCGACGGCCGCCTGCGCAAGCTCCAAGCCCCGGTGCTCACCCCGGACGACACCGAGCACATGGTCCGCCAGGTGCTCCGGTCCGACCTGGTCGCTCCCTTCGCCCACTCCAACGAGGCCGACTTCGCCTACAGCCTGGAAGGCCTGGGCCGCTTCCGCGTCAACGCGTTCCGCCAGCGCGGTTCGGTGGGCCTGGTGTTCCGGCGTGTGTCGATCGGCGCCATCCCCCTGGCCGATCTCGGTCTGCCGGCCGTCATCGGCAGCCTCGCCCTCGAGCCGCGCGGCCTCGTGCTCGTCACGGGGCCGACGGGGTCGGGCAAGACCACGACGCTCGCGGGCATGGTCGACCACATCAATCAGCACCGCGAGGTGCACATCGTCACGATCGAGGACCCGATCGAGATCCTGCACTTCGACAAGATGGCGATGGTCAACCAGCGCGAGGTGAGGGTCGACACCGAGGACTTCAACATCGCGATGCGCGCGGCCATGCGGCAGGACCCGGACGTGATCCTGGTCGGAGAGATGCGCGACGTGGAGACCGTCAAGGCAGCCATCGCGGCTGCGGAGACGGGGCACTTCGTGCTCTCGACGCTCCACACCGTGGACGCCCAGGAGACGGTCGCGCGCATCATCGACTTCTTCCCCCCGCACGAGCAGCAGCAGGTGCGGCTCTCACTGGCCGGTGCCCTACGCGGCGTGCTCTGCCAGCGGCTCGTGCCGCGCGCCGACGGCCTCGGCCGCTGCGTGGCGATGGAGATCGCGATCAACACCGGGCGGATCGAGGAGGCCATCGTCGACCCCGACAAGACCAGCAGCATCACGTCCTTGGTCGCCGAGGGCGGCTTCTACGGCATGCAGACCTTCGACCAGCACCTCACCGCGCTGTTCCGAGACTCGGTGATCACGCTCGACGACGCGCTGGCCGTGTCCAGCAACCCGCACGACCTGATCGTCGAGCTGCGACGCCTCGGCCTCGTCGCCTGACAGACGCCGATCCGAGCGTCCCACCCGCTGCACGACCGGCGGCGTCAGCTCGCGAGAGTGCCATGTTCGGAGCACCGTGCGGTCCATCCCGTGGGGACCACCTGCACCACCATCCGCCTTCGGCAGCGCCCGCAGTAGCGGGGCGGCTCGAGGTCGCGCGCTCGGCGGCAGGTCGCGTGGTCGCCGGTGTCGGCCGGCTCCCCGCAGCGGTCGCAGTAGCGGGCGGGCAAGCTGTCGGCGGGGGCGCTCACGGCTCGGAAGCGTACGTCACGGGAGCCGGCGGCGACGGACCGCCCTAGAGTGCGCGCCATGGCGATCACCGCGGGCGCGAGCGGCGAGGTGCGACACGTCGTCCGGGACGAAGACACGGCGCTGGCGCTCGGCAGCGGCGACGTGCCCGTGCTCGCCACGCCCCGGCTGCTGGCGTGGTGCGAGGCGGCGACCGTCGCCGCGCTCGCGCCGCTGCTGGACGCCGGGAGCACCAGCGTCGGCGCGCGGGTGGCGCTCGAGCACCAGCGCGCGACCCCCGTCGGCGCCGTTGTGGTCGCCAGAGCCGACGTCCTGCACGTCGACGGCCGCCTCGTCCGGTTCGCCGTCGCGGCCGAGCACACGGTGAGCGCCACCGACGGGAGTGCTGGTGAGCCCGTCCTCGTGGCCACCGGCGAGGTCACGCGCGTGATCGTCGACCGCGAGCGGTTCGTGGCACGGCTCTAGAGGTCGTACTCGTACGCGAGCAGCATGATGCCCGGCACGGGGGTCCAGTCGCGCCCTGGCGCGCGCCGGAACCCGTAGCGCAGGTACAGCCGGTGGGCCGGGTCGTTCCAGTCGATCACGCAGCAGACGAGCCGCTGGGCGCCCGCCGCCCGGGCGTGCGCCACGACGGCGTCGACCATCGCCCGGGCTACGCCGGCCCTCCACACCGACGCGTGGACGCCGAGGTACCGGAACTCGATCTCGCCCGGCCGGGCGATCTCGGCGTGCGGCGATCCCGCGGGCGTGACGGTCACCGTGCCGACGAGGCGGCCGCCGACCTCGGCGACGAGCACCGGGCCCGGCTCGGCCCGCGAGGCGACGTCGCGCAGCACCTCGTCGTAGCCGTGGTCCTGCTCGAGGTGGCCGGCCGCGCGGTACGACTCCTCCGCGATGGCGCCGGCCCGCTGCCACTCGTCCGGCCGGGCGACCCGGACGACGAGGTCCGGAGGCCCCGTGGAGGCCTCGTGGCGGGCGGGAGGAGCGGGCTCGGTCACCGGGCCATCCTGCCCCGGACGCGCGCCCGTGGGGGCCCTTGGGCCGTTCCGTGGTCGCAGCGGGCTCTGCTACCGTGCGCATCGCGCCCGCCCACCGCGGGGGCACGCCGGGTGGCACGCCGAGTCCCGCCCCTGCCCGGCGGCGTACGACCTGGGCGGGAGCGGGGGACCCATCACCGGGACTCCCGCAGGGCACGTCGACCACGTGCACCGGGGAGCTCCCTCGGGGTGAAGCCGGACGTGACCGTGAGGTGGCGCCGGCCGGGCCACCTCCGGCCCGAACCCGACAGCTCACTTCGCAGGCGTGCGGAGGCTCTCGATGCGTGCTGCCCGTCGTCTGCTCGCCCCCACGCTGCTCGCCGTCGGTGTGGCCCTGGCCGTTCCCGTGGGCATCGGCGCGGCGGCCGTCCCTGCGTCCGCGGTCGACACGTCGGCGGTCTCCTCGGTGGCCCGGGCCTCCGTCGTGGCCGGCCGCGCGAGCCGCACCTACAAGCGCACCCCTACCGGCGGACGCTACTGCCCCGTGATCGGCGCCTCTCTCGGCGACGGCTTCGGGGTGCCGCGCAGCGGCCACCGGCACCAGGGCATCGACCTCATGATCGGCAAGGGTCGGCGCATCTTCGCCGTCGAGGCGGGCCGCATCCTGCGCGCCAGCCGCCAGAGCAACGGCGCCCTGCGCATCGTGATGCAGGGCCGCAGCGGCGCGAAGTACTACTACGGGCACAACTCCAAGCACCTGGTGAAGGCCGGCCAGCGGGTGCGCGCCGGACAGGTCATCGCGCTCACCGGTGACAGCGGTGCGCCGGGCACGCCCCACCTGCACTTCGAGTTCTGGCCGAGCGGGCGCGAGGGCGCCGCGGTGAATCCGCTGCCGCTCGTGCGCAAGCTCTGCTTCTGACGCGGGCGTTCGGCGTCGCCGCCGGGCGTCAGAGCCCGGTGGTGCTGCGCGGGTACGAGGCCTCGGGGTCAGTGTGCACGTTCACCAGGTACGGCACGCCCGAAGCCAGCGCTCGGTCGAGTGCGGCCCCGATCTCGTCCGGCTTCGACACGGTCTCGCCCGCGCCGCCGAGCGCGCGGACGACCTCGTCGTACGCGGTGGGGCGCAGGTCCGCGACGACGTCGTAGCCGTGCAGCAGCCGCATCGGATGCTTCTCCAGGCCCCACGCGGCGTTGTTGCCCACGACCATCACGACCGGCAGCTCGTGCCGCACGAGGGTGTCGACGTCCATGAGAGAGAAGCCCGCGGCACCGTCGCCCATCAGCAGGACGACCGGGTCGGAGGGCCGCGCCACCCGGGCAGCTATGGCGTAGCCCAGCCCGGTGCCGAGGCAGCCGTACGGCCCCGGGTCGAGCCAGCCGCCCGGCCGGGCCGGTTCGACGAACTTGCCCGCGAACGAGACGAAGTCGCCGCCGTCGCCGATCACGATGCCGGCGTCGTCGAGGCGCGGCAGCAGCTCGCCGTAGATGCGCGCGGGGTGGATCGGGTCGGACTCGCTGCGCAGCAGCGCCTCGTCCGCCCCGCGCGAGGAGCGGTCCAGGTCGCGCAGGCGGGCGAGCCAGTCGGCGTACGAGGGGTGCCGCACCTCCTGCTCCCACGCGGCGAGCACGCCGTCTAGCACTGCCGTGAGGGTGCCGGCCGCGGACGCGGCCACGGTGCCCACGTGCGAGGCCACCTGCGACGGGTGGTCGACGAGGTGGACGACGCGAGCGGGCGCCTTCCCGCCGCGGCCGCCGAACGTGCCGTAGCCGAGCCGGAAGTCCAGCGGGGCTCCGACGACGACGACGAGGTCGGCGTCAGCGAAGGCCGCCGAGCGGGCGCGCGTGACCAGCAGGTCGTGCCCACGGGGCACGACGCCCCGGCCCATGCCCGTGGTGATCGTGGGGAGACGCAGCGCCTCCGCGAAGCGCAGGGCCGCCTCCTCCGCGCCGTCGGTCCACACGTCGCTGGACACCACGAGCACAGGGCGAGTGGCGTCGGCGAGCTGGGCCGCGACGGCGGCGAGGTCGTCGGGGTCGGGCGTGCGGTCGGAGCCTGGCACCCGCACGGGCGCCGGAGCATCGACGGGCGAGTAGAGCACGTCCATCGGGATGTCGAGGAACACCGGGCCCCGGTGAGCCGCGGAGGCAAGGCCGAACGCCTCGGCCGTGCGCGCGCCGATGGCCGTGGCGTCGCGCACGGTGGCCGCGGACTTCGTCACCGGTGCCATGAGCGGCGGCTGGTCGAGCTCCTGCAGGGCGCCCTGGCCGTCCCGGTACGACGGCGACCTCCCGCCGATGACCACGAGCGGCACGCCGTTGAACGCCGCCGACGTGACGGGGCTGATCACGTTCGTGACGCCCGGGCCGGCCGTGACGACGGCGAAACCGGGGGTGCGGGTGAGCTTGGCGGTGGCCTCGGCCGCGAAGACGGCGGTGGCCTCGTGCCGCACGTCGACGAGGCGGAGCAGCCCGTCCCGCTCGGCGGCCCGGGGGCCGCCCGCGGCCGCGACGCCGTCGCTGCCCCCGACCGCGGCGTCGTACAGCGGGAAGACGTGCGCGCCGCTGAGGGTGAAGAGCGTGCGCACGCCGTATGCCCGGGCGGCGGCCACCGCGTGCACGCCTCCGTGGCCGGACAGGACGTCCGCGGCGGCCTCGCCGGCGCGATCGGGGGAGGTCTCGTCGCGCTGCGCAACAGCGTCACCGGCGGTCATGTCCGCACGCTAGTACGTACCTCGCGCACCCCTGCGCCCGGGTCGCGCCGTGCCAACGGCGGGGGGTCAGAGCGTCTGCGACAGAGCCTTCACCGGCATGGACAGGTCGACGAGCAGCGCCAGGTCGCTGTCGGCGGGACGCCCCAGGGTGGTGAGGTAGTTGCCGACGATCACGGCGTTGATCCCCCCGAGCAGGCCCTCGCGGGTGCCGAGGTCGCCGAGGGTGATCTCCCGTCCGCCGGCGTACCGCAGGATCGTGCGCGGCAGCGCCAGCCGGAAGGCGCCGATCGTGCGCAGCGCCTCGGGCGCCTCCATCACGGGCTGGTCGCCGAACGGAGTGCCGGGGCGCGGGTTCAGGAAGTTCAACGGCACCTCGTGCGGGTCGAGGGAGGCGAGCTGCGCGGCGAACTCCGCCCGCTGCGCGCGCGTCTCGCCCATGCCGACGATGCCGCCGCAGCACACTTGCATGCCCGACCCGCGCACGCGTCGGAGCGTGTCCATCCGCTCGTCCCACGAGTGCGTGGTGACGACGGTCGGGAAGAAGGAACGCGCGGTCTCGAGGTTGTGGTTGTAGCGGTGGATGCCCATCGCGACGAGGGCGTCGACCTGCTGCTGCGTCAAGATGCCCACCGACGCGGCCACGTTGATGTCGACGGACGCGCGGATCGCCTCGACGCCCTCGGCCAGCTGGGCCATCAGCCGCTCGTCCGGGCCCCGGACCGCGGCGACGATGCAGAACTCGGTGGCGCCCGTG
>CAVZVV010000014.1:0-94593 GCA_963778785.1 uncultured Actinomycetes bacterium | reverse complement strand
CCGATGACGATCAACGCGCCCATCTTCGCCTGGAGGATCCGGTCGAGGCCCTCACGGAGGGGGCGGCCCGGGGCGACGAGCCGCAGAGCGGCAAGCATCGCTTCCGAGCGGGGCGGTGCCGGCACGGGCTCGGGTCCTCCTGTGCTGCCGGGCGGGCTGCTGTGCTGCCGGGATGGCCAGAAGCCGAACGCACACAACTCTCGGGGTAGGCGCTCGGGTTCGAGAGCCGGGCCCACGTTAGCAGCGCCGTCGAGCCGAGAAACAGGGAGCGCAGCGACGCTTCGTGGGATCGAACCCGGCTGGTCGCGTGGACTCGCTAAATCCCGGTCCTAGGACGAACGGCCGATGGTTTTGGGGACCTCCTTTCGCGGAGGATTGCGCCAGGTTCAACACTTCCGGAGGAGATTGTTATGAAGTCGAAGAAATGGCTCGCCGCAATGGCAGCCGGCGCAATGCTCGCCGCCGTTCCGGCCTTGCCGGCCGCCGCGAAACACGGCGGGCTCGAAGCCGGGTCTGACCAAGATCACCTGCGACGGTCCGAGCGCAGCCCGGGCGAGCTTTCGGCTCCGACCGCGGACGACGAGCAAGCACGGCGGCACCGTCGTCACGAAGATCATCAAGGTGAACTTCGAGGTCGATGAGGACACCGCCGGCGTCACCTGGACGTTCTCGGTGACGGACAACGGCACCGACGTCAGGAGCGGCACCGCCGTCACTGACGCCACGGGCGAGTTCGAAGCACAGAGGAATGCGGCTGACCTCGACGGCGACGACGTGTTCACCGCCACCGCTTCGAACACTGCAGGCGACAGCTGCACCATCAACTCGACGGTTCCAGCCGCCTGATCCACCCAATGCTCTGTTGTCGAGCCCGGACCCACTTCGCGGTCCGGGTCGACACGCGGTCAGGTGCAAATTCGCGGGAACCTAGGGGAATGCGGACCCGGAAGCGCCCCCGTCGCACCCGCTCGACGGCGGGCGCCGTCCTCCAGTTCGCCCTCGGCGGCATGGCCGCCCTTGCGCTGATCACGCTGGGCGCAGTGATCGTCCTGCGCCACGCAGGGAAGAACGAGGCGATTCGCGACGCCCGCACCGAGTCCCGAGTGATCGCCTCCTCGATCATCGAGCCCGTCCTCAAGGACCGGGAAGCCGGCTCAGAGGCAGCCCGGCTCGCCGAAGCTTCGCCCACCTCACCAAGAAGCCGCTCGAGGCAGCGGGTGTCGGTGCGCGTCGAGCTGTGGGACAGAACCGGCAGGATCCTGTACTCGGACGAGCCTCGGCTCATCGACCGGCAGTACGACCTCGAAGCCGACGACCTCGCCGTGCTCGAACATGGTGGAAGCACCGCATCGGTGACGGACCTCTCCGCCCCGGAGAACCAGTTCGAGCCGAGGGGCCGCTCGCTCCTGCAGGTCTACCGGCAGGTCCACACGGCCGACGGCAAGCCGCTGCTGCTCGAGACGTACTTCCCCTATCGCTCGGTGACCTCGGGCGCGAACCGCATCATCCGCGAGTTCGCACCGATCGCCATCGGGGCGATGGTCCTGCTGGCACTCATACAGATCCCGCGTGCGGTCGATGGCGCGAATCGGGGCGTCGCAACGCGAACGGGAGGTGCTGCTCGAGCGCGCCGCCGACGCCTCGACCACAGAACGGCAGCGCATCGCCGGAGACCTCCACGACGGCGTGGTGCAGGACCTCACCGGGTGTCGTTCTCCATCGTGGCGCGCTCGAGGGCCTCAACGGCGCCGCCGCGCCACGAGTGGAGGGAATCGCTCCAAGATGCAGCCGAAGGCACCCGGCGCGGAATCCGGCAGCTCGTTCGCTGCTCGTGGACCTGTATCCCCCGAACTTGCAGAGCGCCGGGCTCGAGGCAGCGCTTTCGGATCTCCTCGCCCGGGTGTCCAATCCCGGCGTGCGGGCCCGACTCTCGTACGACCCCGGCCGAGATCTCTCGATCGATGAGGAAGCGCTGGTGTTCCGCACCACCCAGGAAGCGCTGCGCAACGTTCGCTCGCACTCCCAGGCGACCGAGGTCCAGATCGCGGTCCACCACAGCGGCAACGGCCAAGTGCTCGTGACCATCGCCGATGATGGTCTCGGGCTTCAACGTGAACCAGGTGCAGGGCGAGCCGGACGGGCACCTCGGACTTCGCCTGATGGAGGACCTGGCCACGAACGCCGGCGCCAAGGTAGAAGTGCAGTCAGTGCCGAAGTCGCGGCACCACGGTTGAGCTCGCCGGAGGTGCTTCATGATCCGACTTCTCGTCGTCGACGACCACGAGCTCGTCCGTGCGGAACTCGAGCAGCTCCTGGGCACCACTGACGACATCCAGATCGTGGGCCTGGCCGCCGGCGGCGACGAAGCCCTCGCGCTCTCGCGACGCGAAACGTCCCCGACGTGATCCTCATGGACATCTCGATGCCGGGCGTCGACGGCATCGAAGCGACGCGGCGCATCATCGCCAGGCGAGCTGCGACAAGATCGTGATGCTGACATCGTTCATCGACCGCGATCGGATCCTCGACGCGGTCGATGCCGGAGCCAGCGGTTACCTGCTCAAGGACGCCGAGCCCGCCGAAGTCTATCCGCGGCATCGTCTGCTGCCCGAGGTGACGCCCCGCTCGACCCCCGCGTGGCCTCGGCCCTGCTCGCACGGCGCAGCCCGCAGGCCGTCGACGACCTCACGCCCCGCTAAACGCGAAGTGCTCACGCTGGTGGCCGACGGGCTTCCGAACAAGCTGATCGCTCGCCGCCTCGGCATCGCCGAGAAGACCGTGAAGGCCCACCTCACCAGCACATTTGCCCGCATCGGCGCTGACCGACCGCACACAGGCCGCTCTGGGCCCAGCGTCACGGGCTCACCGACGGTGCCCCCACCACCGGCTGAACCAGCTTCGGACGTCACCGGCTCGGACCCGACGCGCCGCCTGGCCAGACCCGGCTCAGTCGCCGAGCATCCCGGCGGCGAGCAGCGCATCGCTGACCGTCTCGACCCGGACCAGATCGACCCCGGGAACATCCGGAGCCGACTCGGCGACGATCGCCAACCGGTAACCGAGTCGGGCGGCTTCGTTGAGCCGCCGCGGGACGTCTGCGCGGCCTGACGGACCTCGCCGCCGAGCCCGATCTCGCCGACCGCGATCAGCTTCGCCGGAACCGGAATCCCACTCCAGGCGCTCGCGATGGGAATGGCGATCGCGAGATCCGCCCCGGCATCCGACACCCGAATGCCACCCGCCACGCTCGCGAACACGTCGGCGTGGCCAACCGGAACCTCGGCGTGCTGCTCGGCAACCGCGAGCAGCATCTCGAGCCGGCTCCCGTCGAGCCCCTGGACCGAGCGGCGGGTCGAGGGCGCATTCGAGCTTCACCACCAGTGCCTGTACCTCGACGAGCAGCGGACGCGCGCCTTCGAGCACCGCGGCCACCGCCGATCCCGGTAACCCGGCCCGACGATCGGCGAGGAACAACGCCGACGGATCCGACACGTCGGCGAGCCCGGCCTCCTCCATCGCGAACAGGCCCAGCTCGTTGGTCGATCCGTACCGGTGCTTCAGCGTGTGCAGCATGCGAAAGGCGTGGTGACGATCGCCCTCGAAGGCGAGCACGGTGTCCACCAGGTGCTCGAGCGCGGCGGTGGACCGGCGAGAGAACCGTCCTTCGTGACGTGGCCCACCAGCAACGTCGCGATCGAGCGGTCCTTCGCGAGCGGCGCCTGGCCGGCCGGGAAGGTGCCGTCCTCCATGCCGGTGAGGAACACCGCCGGGAACTCGAGGCCCTTGGCCGTGTGCAGGGTCATCAGGGTGACCACGCCCTCGCCCTCGTCCGGGATCTGGTCGGCGTCGGCGACGAGCGCCACCCGCTCGAGGAAGTCCGCGAGCGTGGCAGCGGTGAGCGGGTTGCCGTCGGCGTCGACGGCGCCGCCTCGCTCGACGTCGGACTCGAAGTCGCGCGCGATGGACTCGAGCTCGCCGAGGTTGTCGACCCTCGTCTGGTCCTGCGGGTCGGCGCTGCCGGCGAGCTCGGCGAGGTAGCCGGTCTGCTCGAGCACCGCGGTGAGCACCGTGGACGGCGGCGAACCCGCCTCCACGAGCGTGCGCAGGTCGTCCATCAGCTGCGCGAAGGCCTCGACGGCGGCGATGGAGCGCACCGCGAGACCCGGCACCTCGCGCGGGCGGCGGACGGCCTCGGCGAACGGAAGCCGCTCGCGCGACGCCCACGTCTCCAGTGCTTCCTCGGCCTTGTCGCCAATACCGCGCCGCGGGGTGTTCAAGATGCGGCGCAGCGACACCTCGTCGTCGGGGTTGACCAGTGCGCGCAGGTATGCGAGCGCGTCGCGCACCTCCTTGCGCTCGTAGAAGCGGGTGCCACCCACGACGCGGTACGGCAGGCCGACGCGGACGAACACCTCCTCCAGCGCCCGCGACTGCGCATTCGTGCGGTAGAACACGGCGACGTCGCCGTAGGGCACCTTCTCCGCGTCGGAGAGCCGGTCGACCTCGTTGGCGACGAACGCGGCCTCGTCGTGCTCGTCGTCGGCGACGTACACGACCACGGGATCGCCGTCGCCGGAGTCGGTCCACAGCCGCTTCTCCCGGCGCGCTGTGTTGCGCGAGATCACCGCGTTGGCAGCGCCCAGGATGGTCTGCGTGGAGCGGTAGTTCTGGTCGAGCACCACCGTGCGCGCCGTGGGGTAGTCGCGCTCGAACTCCTCGATGTTGCGGATGGTGGCGCCGCGGAAGGCGTAGATCGACTGGTCGGCGTCGCCGACGACGACGAGCTCGGCGGGCTCGACGCCGTCGGAGCCGTCGCCCACGAGGTGGCGCACCAGCTGGTACTGCGCGTGGTTGGTGTCCTGGTACTCGTCGACGAGCACGTGCCGGAAGCGGCGGTGGTAGTGCTCGGCGACGTCCGGGAACAGCTCGAGGAGCGCGACCGTGTTGCCGATCAGGTCGTCGAAGTCCATCGCGCGCGCCGCCCGCAGGCGGCGCTGGTACTCCCCGTAGGCCTCGGCGTAGGTGCGCTCGATGTGGTTCTCGGCCCGCTGCGCGAACGTCTCGTGGTCGACGAGCTCGTTCTTGAGGCCCGACACGTGGTTGAGCACCGAGCGGGGCGTGGTCTTGCGCGGGTCGAGGTCGAGCTCGCGCAGCACCATGGTCATGAGCCGGATGGAGTCGGCCTGGTCGTAGATGGTGAACGACGAGGGGTAGCCCAGCTTGTCCGAATCGCGTCGCAGCATCCGCACGCAGGCGGAGTGGAAGGTGCTCACCTGCATCGCCCGCGCGCGCGGCCCGACGAGTTCCTCGACCCGCGCCTTCATCTCGCCCGCAGCCTTGTTGGTGAACGTGATCGCGAGCACCTGCCCCGGCCGAACGCTGCGGGCGGCAAGCAGGTAGGCGATCCTGCGGGTGAGCACCCGGGTCTTGCCCGAGCCTGCGCCCGCCACGATGAGCAGCGGCGAGCCCTCGTGCAGCACCGCCTCGCGCTGGGGCGGGTTCAGCCCCTCGAGCACGTCGTCTGCCTCGAGCACGCGGTGCGGCGCCGGCTCGACGTCGAACAGGCCGGGCTCGGTGGAGGTGGGCACCCCGTGAGTCTAGGTGCGCCGTCCGACCCGGCTGCTGCCGCGGGGGAGGCACCCGGGGCCCCCCGGACAAGGCTGCATGACCGCCGCAGCGCCTGGGCTTGGAGTCAGCGCAGGACGGCGGTGAGGGCCGCGTAAGTCTTCGGCCCGATGATGCCGTCGGCCTTCCCGAGCGCCGGGTTCTTCACCTGGTACGCCTTCACTGCGGCGAGGGTCTCGGTGCCGTAGGAGCCGAAGGCCGCCGTCTTGGCCACGAGCGAGGGGATCTTGAAGCCGCGCGCCAGGAGTGACCTCTGCACGGCCGTGACAGCCGCCCCCTTGCTGCCAGGCAGGATCGGGGTGCCGGGGTACGCGGGCACGCTGGGAGGGGCGGGCGACGGAGCCGGCGGCGGCGTGGGAGTGGGGGTGGGCTTCGGGGGCGGCCGGGGTGCGGTCGCCGGACCGAACCAACCCGTCACCGCCACGCTCAGGTCGAGGGCCCCGTAGTAGTCCTTGAAGGTCACCGTGCCGTTCGTCGCGACCGGGGCGACGACCACGGCCACAGCGGTGCGGTTCATCGCCACGGCGACCGTGTTGCTGGTGGCGACGGTGCCGACGCGGTAGGAGCGGATCGTCGTCGCCCCGGTCGGCGAGACCGTGACCTTGGTCGAGGCGTTGGCACCGCGCAGGTACACCCGCAGGCGCACGGCTGCCACGTTCTTCGCGGGAACCCCGTTGCGACCCGCGACCCGCACCTGGATCGAGCGCCCGTCGTAGGACCAGCGGTCCGCCGAGAGGCGGCACGGCCCGGCGCCCGTGCCGGTGCCCGTCAGGGTGTTCAACAGCGCCCAGGACCTGACGGCGTGCACGGCGGTCGCGGGGACGACGGCCTGGGCCCGGCCGGTGGGCCACGGCTCGGGGCAGACGTCGCGCACGTCGGCGGTCTTGTCCCAGAACGACGTGCGCGCCGCAGCGCCGTCCCACGACAGCGTGAAGTGCGCGTGGTCGCGGTGGCAGTAGGTGTCGTACGACGACGCCGGGGTCTTGTAGCAGCCCTTGAGCTCGGTCCAGCCGGCCTGAGGCTTGTACGACTTCCAGATGCGATCGTGCCAGCCGATGTACATGATCCCGAGGCGGCGGGCATAGCCGCCGATGTTGCCCTGCCCATCACGGCCGGTGATCCAGGACAGGAACGCCTCGACCTTCGCGCGCTGCGCCGGAACCTTGTAGCTGCGCATCCAGTCGAGGGCTCGGCCTTCCTTGTGCTCGCTCTGGCCGCCGTCGGAGCAGGCCCGCTCGATCCCGATGTCGGCCGACCCGTAGGTGGTGCGCAGCAGGGCGGCGAGCTTGAGCGCGCCCGGCTTCGGCGACGGCGTGCACGCCACCTGCCCCTGGTACTCCGCGTACGCCTCGATCGCGGTCGGCAGGCCCGCGGGTACGGCGGGCACCGGCTGGCCGGGGGCGCGCTTGGGCACGTAGGGCGGAGGCGGGGCAGGCACGGTGGGCGAGGGGGTGGGCGTCGGGGTCGTCCCCGCGCCCGCGGCAGGGGCCACGAGCGCCATGGGAACGACCAGGGCGACCGCCGCCGCACCGAGGGCGCGCCACACACGGGGAGATCGGCTCACGTGTGTGGCATCGGCTGATCGCAACGGCCGCTGAAGCACGGCCCTACGATGGCACCCGGTCGGCCGACGAGTCCTGGTCTCGACGAGCCTCGTGACCTGGTCGTGACCGCCCGAAGATCGGACAATTCCCCACGAACTGACGTCCCATCCGTCACACGTATCACTTTGGTCACACTCATCGACCCATGGAGCCCACGTGCTGCCCGACCCCGACGTCGCGCGCGTCCTCGTCGTCACCGCGCACCCCGACGACGTCGACTTCGGTGCCGCCGGCACCATCGCCACCTGGATGCGACGCGGGCGCCGAGGTCACGTACTGCATCGTCACCGACGGCGACGCCGGCGGCTTCGATCCTGCGGTCCCCCGCACCGAGATCCCGCGCATCCGGCGGGCCGAGCAGATGGCCGCCGCCGCGGCCCTGGGCGTCACCGACGTGCGGTTCCTCGGCTACCGCGACGGCGAGCTCACCGTCACGCACGAGCTGCGCCGCGACATCTCTCGCGTCATCCGCCAGGTGCGTCCGCAGCGCCTGGTCACGCAGTCGCCCGAACGCAACTGGACCCGCATCTACGCCTCGCACCCCGACCACCTCGCTGCCGGCGAGGCGGCCGTGCAGGCCGTCTACCCCGACGCCCGCAACCCGTTCGCGCACCCGTCGCTGCTCGCCGACGAGGGTCTCGAGGAGTGGGCCGTCCCCGAGCTGTGGATCATGGGCGGAGCGGTACGCGACAGGTGGGTCGATGTCACCGACCACCTCGACACCAAGATCGCCGCGCTCCGCGCGCACGAGTCCCAGACGTCCCACGTGGACGACCTGCGCGAGCGCATCACCTCCTGGATGACGCTCGCCGCGCAGGAGGCAGGCCTTCCCGAGGGCCGCTACGCCGAGGGCTTCATGGTGGTCAACACGGCCTGAGCCGCGCGGATCGGCGGGCGCGCGAGCGCCAGCTAGCGCCAGAAGACGGCGACGGCCACGTTCAGGAGCGTGAGCCCGCCCACGGCGCCCCAGTATCCGGTGGTCACCGTGGCCTTCTTCTTGCCGACATAGACGAGCCCGGCGACGGCGACGGCCACCGCGAACTTGATGCCGACCTTCGCCGAGCTCGGGATGGCGAAGTAGTCCACCGCGTCGTGCAGCGGGTACCGCACGCCGACGAGCAGCACGCCCGTGACGAGCTGGGTGAGCACGCCGTGCCACATCGCCATGGTCATGTGCTTGGTGTCGTCGCTGATCTGCACGAACCAGCCGCCCAGCAGCGCGGCGAGGCCGACGAAGTGCAGCACGAGCAGCAGGTCGCGGACGATCTCCCAGACGTTCATGGCGACGGTCTCCTCGAGGTTCCTGCGGTAGGCCAGGCGTGCGGCCACCCTAGTAGCCCTGCAGCGCGCCGATTCCGCGTCCGTCGTGTCACGGAGGTGGGGACTGAGCGGATCGGCTCCTCGGGGGCGCGGGTCGGTCAGACGACACCGCGCGCACGGGCCCAGCGCGTCAGCTCGCGGCGGTTGGACAGCTGCAGCTTGCGCAGCACGGCCGACACGTGGGTCTCCACCGTCTTGACCGAGAGCACCAGCTCGCGCGCGACCTCTCGGTAGGTGTAGCCGCGCGCGATCAGGCGCATCACCTCGCGCTCGCGCGGGGTGAGCACGTCGAGCGAGCCGTCGTCCTCGTCCTCATCCGCCGTGACGACGACCGGGCCGGACGGGTGCGCGAACGCGTCGAGGACGAAGCCGGCCAGCCGCGGGGAGAACACGGCATCGCCCTCGGCCACGCGGCGGATGGCGTCGATCAGGGCCGGACCCTCGATGCTCTTGGTGACGTAGCCGCGGGCCCCGCCCCGCACCACGCCCACCACGTCGTCCGGGGCATCGCTCACCGACAGGGCCAGGAAGGCGATGCCCGGGTGGTGCGGGACCACCGCGTCGAGCACCGCTCGCCCACCTCCGCCCGGCAGGTGCACATCGAGCAGCACCACGTCGGGCAGCGCGGCGAGCACCACAGAGACCGCCTCGTCGGCGTCGCCGGCCTCGCCCACCACCTCGACCGCGTCGCCGAGCTCGCTGCGCACGCCGGAGCGGAAGAGCCGGTGGTCGTCGACGAGCACCACGCGCAGCGACCGCTCCGGTGCGTCGGTCACGACGACTCCTCCTTGAGCACGAGGCGCACCTCGGTGCCGTCTCCTGCGGCGGTGCGCACGTCGGCGGTGCCACCCGCGCGCTCCATCCTGCCGATGACCGACTCGCGCAGCCCGAGGCGGTCGTCCGGCACGGCGTCGGGGTCGAAGCCCGGGCCCCGGTCGCGCACGAAAACCTCGAGCGGGGGACCGGACTCGGCGTACACCGTGATGGGCCCGGAACCGGCCGCGTGCTTGGCCGCGTTCACCATCGCCTCGCGAGCCGCGGCCACCACCGCAGCGCGCCGCGCGTCGAGCGGCAGGTCGCCACCCACGACGACGAGCTCGACGGTGGCGCCGAAGTCGTCCTCGACCTCGCCGGCCGCGCGCTCGAGCCCGCCGCGCAGCGTGGTCTCGGGGTCGGCGGCCGGGGCGTACAGCCAGGAGCGCAGCGCCCGCTCCTCGGCGCGCGCGAGCCGAGCCACCTCGCCCGCGTCGTGGGCGTTCGCCCGGATGAGAGTGAGCGTCTGCAGGACCGAGTCGTGCACGACGGCGGCCACCTCCGCGCGCTCCTCGACTCGGACGCGGGCCCGGCGCTCGTCGCCGAGGTCGCGCCACACCCGCGCCAACCACGGGAACGCGACGAGTGCGGCTCCCGCGGCGAGGACGACGCCGGCCAGCAGCGAGCGCACCGCATCCTCGAGGCTGCCGCGGCCGGCCAGGACGCCGACCGCGCCCGCGACGACGAGCACGATGCCCGCGACGGTGCGCCACACGTCGTGCCGACCGGTGCCCTCGGCGGTGCGCCGCGCGCCGACGCCGGCCTCGCGCACCCAGTCGCGGCGCTGCGCGTCGTCGGCCTGCCGCCACAGCAGGGCCACGCCGGCCGCGCCGGCCAGCACCGCGAACACGGTTCCGCCGACCTGCACGCCGGCCGCCCCGAGCAGCAGGAGCAGCCCGCCGGCGAGGGCGACCAGGCCGAGCAGGGCACCGATCGAACGGTCGTCGCCGTCGCCGGAGTCCGCCCCCTCGTCGTCGGGGTCGGGCGCGAGCGGCAGCACGATCCAGTAGCCGGCATACAGGAGCACCCCGGCGCCGCCGACGAACGTGAGCGCCACGAACAGAACCCGGACGACCCAGACCGGCCAGCCGAGGTGGTCGGCGATGCCGCGGGCCACGCCCGCGACCATCCGGCCGTGCACCGCGCGGGTGGCGCGGGGCGGCGCGTCGGTGCTGCTCACGTGCCCATGGTGCCCGCCCGCGCTCGCCCCTGGTATCCGGGACGCACCCTGACCCCTGGGCGCGGAGACATCAGGGTCGGATCAGGGGTCGTCCCTGATCCGTAACGGCCCGCCGGGGGCGCACGCTGAGGCCATGACCGAGAACAGCTCTGAGAACCCCACGGGCGCCGGCCCGACCGCCGCCCCCCCTCCTGGCCCCTCCGCCGGTCCGTCGGCCGGCCCCTCCGCCGGTGCGTCGTTCGGCCCGCCCTACGGCACCGGCACCACGTACGCCACCGGGCCCGCGCCCACGATGGTGCTACGGCCCCCGCTGCGCCGCAGCGGCGACGACCGCGTCGTCGCCGGCGTGTGCGGCGGTGTCGGCAGGTCGCTAGGGATCGATCCCGTGCTGATCCGCGTGCTCGTCGTCGTCTTCACCGTGATCGGCGGCGCCGGGCTGCTCGCCTACCTGGTCGGCTGGCTGCTGATCCCCGAGGACGGCAGCGACACGAGCGAGGGCCAGCGCCTGGCCGACGGCGTGCGACGCGACCCCTCGGGGGCCCGCTCGGTGCTGACCGTCGTCGGCGCGGTGATCGTGGCGCTCATCGCTGTCCCCCTGCTGATCGCCCTCGCCGACGGCAACGGCACGGTCGGCACCATCCTGCTCGCGACCGCCGTCGTCGGCGGGGCCGTCGTGTGGGCCTCGCGCCGCCCGTCCGCACCCCCGGGCGGACCGGCGCCGTACCAGCCGGCGGCGTACGCCGCGCAGGGTGGCGCGGACGCACCCGCCGCCGCGGTCGCCGACACGCTCGTGACCCCGACGGCCGCCTCCACCCCTCCAGCGGGCTACGCCTTCGGCGGCAGCGGCGGCTACGGTCCCTACGGACCGACCGGTACCACCACGTACGGCCCTCCGCCGGCCGCCCCGGTGGCGCCGCGGGAGCGGTCGGTGCTCGGCGCGCTCACCGTGTCCCTCGCGGTGCTCGCGACGGGTGTCCTGGCCGCCGTGGCGCTGCTCGGCGGGTCTGTGCCGGCGATCGCCTACCTGGCCGTGCCGCTCACCGTGCTCGGTGCCGGGCTGCTGGTGGGCGCCGTCGCAGGCCGGGCGCGCTGGCTGCTCGCGCTGGCTATCCCGCTCGCACTCCTGACCGCCCTCGTGGCCGCGGTGCCCTCGACGGTCCGCGACACCGCCAACGCGGGCGTCGGCGAGCCGCGGTGGGTCCCCACCACCGTCTCGGCCGCGAGCACCGAGTACCGGCTCGCCGCCGGCGACGCCCGGCTCGACCTCACCTCCGTGCCGCTGGCCGCGGCCGAAGGAAGCCCCGTGCCCGTGACCGTGCGGGTCGGCGTCGGCCAGCTCGTCGTCGTCGTCCCGGCGCAGGCCACCGTGCACGTGGCCGCGCGGGTGGGCGTGGGCGAGGTCCGCCTGCCGGGCCAGCCCGTGAAGTCCGGCACCGCGCTCGACCAGACCACCGTGCTGGCACCCGTCGGCACGCCCGCAGGAACGCTCGACCTCGACCTCGAGATCGGCATCGGATCCGTGGAGGTGCGCCGTGCGGCGTCATGACCTGGACTGGACCTCGCTCATCGCGGGGCTCGTGGTGACCGCCGTCGGCGCGGCCTACCTGGTGGGTGCGTACACCACCGTGCACGTCGACAGCCGGTGGGTTCTTCCCCTCGCGCTCGTGGGCATCGGGCTCGCGGGGCTGGCCGGCAGCGTCTCGGCGGTACGCCGGGCCCGCCCCCTCCCGGCCCCGGTCGTCGACGATCCCGAGACACCCCCCTCGACCTGATCCTCAACGCGTTCGAAGCCCGCGTCGGGCTGCCGCACCGTCGGCGGCCCGGCGCGGGCTTTGCCCCAAACCGGTGGTGCGCATGCGGGTGGCGCTGTCACAGTTCCTCGCACGGGGACGTCGGAGGGACGAACAATGACAGACACGGAGAACCCCAACCAGTGGTACGCCGAGCAGCGGATGCAGGAGCTCATGAAGGGGGGGACGATCGCCCTCGGGGCCCGCTCGTTCTTCCGCCCCGGCGAGCTCCTCCTCTCCGATGCCGCTGTCGAGATCCTGACCACCCTGGATCCGGACGAGCGCCTGACGTCGCGCACCACGACGGAGACCGGGGTCATCGGGCTAGCCGGGACGCCTCGCGACGACGCCCCCGTCGGGCTGTCCTTCCTCGGGCTGCAGCTCTGGACCATCACTCCCCAGGTCGATCCGAGGGTGGCCGCAGCCGAGCTCGAGGCCGTGGCGATCCGGCTTGACGCGAAGCCGGACGAGTACGTGGACCGAGAGGTCCCGCCCCGGCTGATTCGCGTCTCGATCAACCACGTCTTCTCCGGCGACACGCACAAGCCGATCGGCAGCCCCTGGGGGCCACCGTCCCTCGCACAGACCCCCCGCGAGTTCGCCCCGGCGAGTACACGGGCAGTACCCGACATCGCGATCCTCGACACCGGCGTGCCGTCGTCGGCGCGGCTGGCACTGTGGCACCCCGCGCTCGAGGGATCGATCAGACGCAACGTCGCGAACGCTCCCTACCCGGACGAGGACACGCTCTACACGGCTACCGGCGCGGCGACCCACGAGCTCGCGCTCGAGGGCGGGCACGGCACCTTCATCGCGGGCCTCATCCACCTGCTCGCGCCGGACGTCGCCATGAGCGCGTACGCGGTGCTCGACGCCGACGGGCTGGGCGACGACGCGACCATCGGGGCGGCACTCGCCCTGGTCACCTTGGCCGGCCCGCCCGTCCCCGTGGTCAACCTGTCCCTCGGGGGGACCACCGAGGACGACGAGCCGCCGCTGGCCCTCCAGCAGGCGGTCTTCAAGGCGCCCGGCAGCACGGTGATCGTCGTCTCCGCGGGCAACGAGCACTCGGACCAGCCGCACTGGCCGGCTGCGATCAAGGGCGCCGTCTCGGTGGGGGCGATCGACGAGGTCGACACGCTCCTGCAGCCGACGCCCTTCTCCGACACCGGCGTGTGGGTCGACGTGAGCACACTCGGGATGTACCTGCGCAGCTCTTACGTGGAAGGCAACTACCCCACCGGCGTGGGGGCCAGCGAGCAATTCACCGCGCCCGCGCCCACCGCGGTCTGGAGCGGCACCTCGTTCGCGGCGCCCGTCGTCGCGGCCGAGATCGCCCGCCGGATGACCGAGGCGCCCGCGGGCGGACCACGCCCCGGTGGGTCCATCACGGCAGAGGAAGCCTGGGTGGAGCTCCGGTCCGGACTGCGCCTCAACGCGGCGGCTCCGGACCTCGGTGTCGTGTACGTGCCGGCAGTCTCACCGAAGGACGGCCCATGACCAGACGGCTCACGCGCCGCAGCTGAAGAAGGCCGCGGCGGCAGCGACCGCCGCCGGATCGTCGCGATCAGAGGCATCTTGGGCCCCGGCGAGCGCGGCTGCCGCGGTCTCGCCCCGGGCCAGCCCGGCGTGCACGTGGCCCATCAGCACGGCGGCGGCCGCGTCGGGGATGGCGCGCGCCGGCGCGACGACGGTGGCCGCTCCGGCGCCCATCATCGTCCAGCACAGGCCCAGCATCTCCTCACCCGCTGGTGCCCGTCCCCCGCCCGAGTGGCACGCCGGCACGAGGACCGTGTGGGGCATCGCGTCGAGCCGCTCGAGGTCGTAGCCGTACAGCGGGCCGTCGAACAGTCGCAGGGTCGAGAACAGAGGGTTGTCCGACCGCAGGTCGCCGTGCACGGCGAGATGGGCGACGTCCGAGTGCGGCAGCCGGGAAAGCACCTCTCGGGCGGTGGCCCGCGCCCCGACGAGCACGACAGCGCCGGGGTGGTAGGACGCCACGTCGACGACCTCGCGCTCAGCGGCCGCCAGCCGGGGGCCCGCTACTGCGAGCACTCGTGGGGACCTCGGAACGGCGAGTTGGGTGGCACGCAGCCACAGGGTGGCCGACGGAGCCACCGAGGTGGCCCGTCCTCGGAGGGTGTCGAGGCGCGCCCACGGAACCATCCAGAGCGACCGCGCTGGAGAGATGACGACCTCGCGGTCGCCCAGGAGCCGGCGCACCGGGGTCAGCAGGTGCTCGTCCAGCCTGCAGGCGGCATCGTCGAGGAGCGAGAGCATCGCGGCAGACCGTTCGGCCCCACCGGCCCCGAAGCCCGTGGCCAATCGCCGCAGGGCGAAGTCGGCCTGGTCGACGGCCTCTGCCACCGGGGCTGCGGGTCCGAGCATCACGAGCCTGCTGGCGCGCGAGTCGACGACCACGACGGCCAGGTCTGACGATGTCGACACGAACTCGAGGAAGACGCGGTGGCCGAGCCCGTCACGCACGGCTCCGACGGCGACGGGAGCCGGGGCCCGACTGCTCCCCGCGGCCTGGCGCGTGAGCCGGAGCACCCGCTGCTCGGCCCGCAGGCGCCGGCGCCGCTGTGCGTCGTCAGGCCGGCCCCCCAGCCTGTTCTGCTCGTCCTCTTCGGCGACCCATCTCAAGTCGGCGAGCGCCCCGGCGAGGTCTTCATCGCGGGGAGGCGTGGCGGGCGCGAAGCGGTAGGCGCCGGCACGTCCCCGCTCGGCCCAGGCGAAGGCTTCGCGGGCCGAGCCTGCCGCCACCGCGTGGTCGACCCCGAGCCTGACGACGCCGAACGACCGCGAGGCGCTCGAGGCCCGCAGCTCGGTAGCGCCGAGCAGGCTTCGCTGTCGGTCGTCCAGGCGCCACGCCCTGCGCAGTCGGACAAGGAAGCCGGCCTCGTCGCCATCGAGCTGGCAGCGCAGGGCCTGGGCGTGAGCCACGCCCTGCTGGACGGCGAGCGACGACGTCGGTGTGGTCCTCACCCCGTCGAGAACGTGGCGGGCCGCGCCGAGGTCTCCGACGTCACGAGCGGCATAGGCCAGTGAGACCCGAAGATCGATCGAGTACTGGTCCCACCCCCAGCGGTCCAGCCGTGCGATCGCACCGGCGGCCTCGGACACGGCATCGGCGCTTCGGAGGTGCAGCTGGGCCCGCGAGAGGACGTAGTCGGCGAGCGCCGCCCAGGCTGCGCGGCCCTGGCGATCGAACATCGGGCGGCTGGTGGCGGCGTGACGGGCCGCGGCCACGTCGTCGCCCACGGACAGCAACGCCATCGCGAGGCGGAAGTGGGCCTCGGCGGCACGGAGCTCCCAGCCCGTCCCCTGGGACGAAAGGCGTTCGAGGGCCTGGCGGGCCGCGGCCGCCGCCTCGCCGGCGAGGCCGACGCTCAGGAGGAGCTCGCAGCGGGTCATCCACAGGAGCGGCTGCTCCACGCGATCGAAGCTGGCGATCGACTCGTCCAGCAGCTGGAGCGCTTCGGGCACCCGGCCGGCCTCGCCGAAGATCGACGCGAGGTTGTACTGGGTCTGCGCCACGTACAGGGGCAGACCCAGATCGCGGAAGAGGTCTCCCGCGATACGTAGGTCGCGCTCGGCACGGTTGACGTCGCCGTGCCTCACCCACACGGGGGCGCGGTTGTTGCGGAGCCGCGCCTCGGCGAGGGGGTCGCCAGCCGCGGTGACGACCCGCAGGGCCTCCGCGTAGTCCGCGAGAGCCTCCTGGGTGCGACCCAGTTCTTGTAGTGCGAGGGCCCGGTGGGACCGCAACCGCGCAGCGAGCAACCCGTCGACTGTCTTGAGCGCGTTGTCGATCGTGCGGAGAGCGGCGGGGACGCGGCCCCGCTCCTGCAGCACGAAGGACAGCGACATCGCCGCCTCGGCAGCACGAGTCGGGTCCTTGGCAGATCGGGCCAACCGCACGGAGGTGCGCAGCCTCCGCTCGGCCTCGGGCATGTCGGGGACCTCCGACAGGGCGAGCCCCGCTGCCCGGTGCGCCATGGCGAGCGCCTGGACCTGTTCTGGAGACCGGTTCTGCCGAGGGATGGCCGCGACCACCTCGTCAGCCATGGACAGCGCGGCGTGCGGGTCGGCGCCCACCAGGTCGAGAGCGGCGGTCGCCGCGTCGCGCAGGTCGATGTCGGCCACGGCGCGTCTTACACCGAGAACCAGGCCGTGGTGACTCGGCGGCCGTCGTCGGTGCTGAACTCAAGCCGCACCCGGCCCACCGGCACACCCTCGGCATCGAAGTGCCCGGCCCGCGTCTCCACGCTGCGGCGGCCGTCCGGGTGCACCACGTCGAGATCACCCCGTAGGCCGGCGGCCAGACCGCGGATGCGCACCGTGTGATTCGTCGCGTCGCGCTCGACGTCGACATCCACGGTCAGTCCGTCGAGGTCGAAGGACAGCATCCGCACGGTGTCGGCCGGGCCGCGGGTGGCCAGGGCCTCCGCATCGGTCCACGAGTCGGCGACGAGGGCTGCGAGCTCGGCGTCGAGGTCGCGCAGCTCCCATGCGGCCTTCGCCGCGGTCACGACGTCGTCGGGGGGCGCGTCGTGCTCGGCCGCCAGTCGGCGCAGGCGGGCCTCGAGGGCGTCGTCCGGGTGGGTCATCGCGCACCTCCTTCGTCGGGGTCGAGCTCGAGGTCGGCCTCGAGAACGAGGCGCCTCAGGGTGGCCAGGCAGCGGCCCCTGTTGGGGCCGATGCTGCCGATCGGCATGCCGAGCGCGGCGGCTACCTCCGCGTACGACGGGGGCGGGTCGGCCATGAGCACCCGCAGCAGCTGACGGCAGGCGACTCCGAGCTGGTCGAAGACGGCCCAGAGGGCGGCGTCCCGTTCGTCGCGGAGCAGGTGCGCGTCGACCGGGTCCGTGCGGTCGGCCACCGAGTCGAGCATCTCCTCGACGGGGAAGGCCGGCTCGCGGGTGCTGCGGCGCAGTGTGTGCAGGCATTCGTGCCGGGCAGTGGTGGCCAGCCAGCCGGCCAGCCGGCTGGGGTCCTGGATGCGGTCGAGGTGGTCCAGCAGCCGCAGCCAGGTGGTCTGCACCACGTCGGCGCAGTCGGCGGTGGACAGGCGGTGGGCCCGGGCCACCGACCAGAGCAGGCCGGTGAAGCGATCGACGAGGGTGTCCCAGGCCGTCCGGTCGCCCGACGCGGCGGCGGCCATCAGCCGGCCGAGATCGTCGTGCGTGGCGACCCGATCCTCCACGAGCCCTCCCTGCTCCGGCATTGTGCCGGTGCGAGCGGGGCCCTGCCACGGGATTCGCCCCCTGTGGCGGCGGAGTGGTGCTCCGCCGCCACAGGGGCGAGGAGTCGACCTGCACGGCTCTAGGAGGCGCCGTGGGTGCGGTCGGCCGTGCTGATCGGCGATCCGAAGACCACCGGGTGACCCGATCGCACGACGGTGCCGGACCGGTGCAGGGTCAGCGTTCCGGTTGACGTCGACTGCCCGCGCGGACCAATGTCGCGTGTGGGGTCGGTCTTGCCGGTCAGCTGCCCGCGGGGCCCGAGGTCGCGCGCCGGGTCGGTGGTGCCGGTTGACCTGGTGAAGGTCACCGTGTCGACCCGCGGCCCGAGGTCACGGGACGGGTCGGTCTTCGCGGTGGATCCGTATGCGTACACCGCCGCCGGGACCGCGCGGAGGTGAGCGAGGCGCTGCTCGTCAGCGACCTCGAAGGTGCCGCTCTGCGCGCCGGACAGGTGCAGCCGCCGGACGTCCTCCGTCACCGCGTCGGAGACGAGGCCAGCGGTGGCCGCTGCCTTGAGCTGCCGCATGTAGTCGGACATCTGCTGGGCGAACTGCGGCGAGCCGACGATGGCGAGCGATCCGCGGCCTGCCTGCTGCAGCTGCCGGACGTAGTCCGCCATCTGGATCACGAACTGCGGCGAACCGACCACCGCGAGACCCGGACGTGCGGCCTGCTGCAGCTGTCGAACGTAGTCCGCCATCTGGATGGGGAACTGCGGCGAGCCGACGACCGAGAGGGTGCCGGTGCCGCCGTACGCGGGCACGCCGAGCTGGTACAGCTGCTGGGCGTAGAACGCCTGCTCCTGACCCCGCTGGGCGTTGAGCGCCGCGAGTACGCGGTTCTCGTGGGCGATGGCGTTCGGACCGAAGAAGTGCTTCTCGGCCTGGGCGCCGGTGTGGGTGGAGCCCGGGATCGCGGACGTGGTGACCGTGCCTGTGGTGGTCGTCGTCGTCCGCGACGAGACGACGTGCCCGGCCACGGCCCCACCAGCGATGACGAGACCGGCGGCGCCGACCACGATCAGGAGGCTGCGCGGCACGGTCGGGGTCGAGATCTGCGGGGTGGTGAGAGTGGACATGAGAGTTCCTCCAGAAAGTGGCCGGTGGGCCGGTGTAGCGATGGGTGTGAGAGGTAGATCGGGTGGTGCTCAGGCCAGCCGGTACGGACGGGTGGGCCACGTGCGCAGCTGCTCGAGGAGTCCGACGAGCCGCACGGGGGGCCGCCAGGGAAGGCGGTGGTCCGGGGTCCCGATGACCCGCTGGACGTTCGGGATTCGCATGGCTCCTCCTTGCGGGGGCTGTCCTGGCCAGGGGGGCCGGGAAGCCGGTGATACGGACAAGAGCGGCCAGATCGCGCCCTGATACGTCCGCGGCCGGGGAAATCTGCGTGGTCCGGTCCTAGGGGGACACCGGAGGCGCGGCGGGGCCGGCGGGGGGCCAGGCGTACCTGGTGACCAGGGCGTGCCTCAGCGGCTCCTCCAGCAGCACCAGTTCGGTGCCGTCGTCGAGGGTGGGGAGCACGTGGCCCCCGAGGTCGGAGAGCCACACCGCGCACAGCGGCCAGGACTCGGCGCCCAGTCGCACCTCGAGCAGAAGGTCGCGGCCGGCGTCGTGCGCGAGGACGTCGAAGTGCCCGTGAGCGAGGGCGTCTTCCGCCTGCTCGCGGGCGTCAGGCTCCAGGATGCCGACGACCGTGTTCACGCAGTCGAGCAGCCGGGTGCGCACCTGCGCGTGCTGGTGGTAGGTGGTGCTCATGGCGAGCCTCCGAGCCGAAGATGCGGGCGGCGGGGGCGGTGCTGTCCCTGCCGGTCGCCGACCCGTGAAGGGGCGACACCAACAGGAGTCACGACCCGCGGCCCTGATACGTCCGCGGCCGCCGATCGTCGGCCCGATGAGTAGTGCCTGCGGCGCGGCGTGGACACCCCTGTCGGCTCCGGGCCCACGACAGGACTCCCGGCGCGGCGACCGTGATCATGGAGCCAACGGGCGAACCCAGTTCTGGTCGGCTGGGTGACGGCATGCAGAGGAGCGGCGCATGTCCAGGTGGATCGGCCTCAGCAGCATCGCCATCGCATCCGCCGGGATCTTCCTCGGCTTCTACTTCTTCTTCTCCCACGACCTGTCGACGTCCGTCGCGATCGTGACCACCACCACCGTCGGGATCACCGGAGTGCTCGCCTTCGTCCGCCACGTCATCTTTCACAAGGACGACGCGGCGCGGCTCGGGTGGGAGACCGAGCGCCCAGACTGGATGTTCGAGGTCGGGTTCGCCAACCTCGCCTTCGGCCTCGTCGGCCTCCTGGCGGTGTTCGCCTCGTGGGGCCTCCACGCCGAGGCCGTGGCGCTGATCGGCTACGCGGCGTACTTGTTCCAGGCCGCGGGCCTCCACGGCTACCGCTACGTCACGGATGACACGAAGAACCCGGTCCGGCTGTGGCGTTACTGCCTGCTCACCGCCCTCCTGGCCGCCATGATGACGTTCTTCGGCGTGCAGGCCGCTCTCGCATAGAGCGTCACGGGGCGCACCCGACGCCCGGTGCGGCAGGTTGCCTGACGAAGGACGGGGCGCCAGTCGCCCGCGCCGGAGCATCCCATGGCACGTCGGGTCGATCCGTCCGTGGCCTCGCCCCGCACGCTCGGGCACACCATGTGCCCGAGCGAGCCCGAGCTCAGCCGTCGCGAAGACCGTCCTTCTTGATCGTGCGCCACCCACCCGCTCGGTTGTCGGCGATGATCTGACGGAGCATCACCAGCAGAGCGGTGGAGTTCACGGTGTCGCCCTGCTTGAAGGCGATCGTGCGAGCCGTCGTGTTGCCGTGGCCCGCCGTGATGATTCCCTCGGGGTCGGCCACGATTGCCCCGTCGTACAGGAACAGGTTCACATGGTCCTTGGCCGCGAGCAGCGCACACACGTTGCCCCGCAGGGTGAAGTAGGGGCGGTCGGACCGCTTGATGGTCTCCACCACCTCGTCGTCGGCCGCGTGGACCAGGTCGCGCAGCTCGCGGCAGATCGCCGCCTGCCACTCGGGTAGGCCGTCGATGTACGCCGCCACCCTCGGATCGGTCACGTAGGCCATCCCCGATCCAACCGCGGCTGGGCTCACCGCGCCAGAGACGCGCCGCTTCGCCCCCGTGACCCGGCCCCGGCCCTGCGCCCCACCCCGTCCCCCTGGTCGTTTCGTCCAAGGCATGGACGAAACGACCACTGATGCGCCCCCACGAGGGCCCTCCGTGGTCGGACGATCCAGGGTTCGCGGCGCGTCCGAGTGCGGGCGGCACTCCATCACCGACCAGGGCCGGCGACATCGATCAGGAATCGAGAAGCGGCCCGTTGTGGTCGCGTCTAGCGTGCTGCCCGTGGCCGGCAGGACGCCGAGCCAGGATCGTCGAAAGGGAGCCAAGCATGCCTGCCAAGAGCGCTACGTCCGAGTCCGACGGCTTCACCGCACAAGAGCGCGCCGCGATGAAGGTGCGCGCCGCCGAGCTTCGAGCCGAGGGCAAGAAGGGAGCCAAGAAGGCCGACGGGCTGCAGGCCGTTCTCGACAGAATCGCGCAGATGGCACCGGACGATCGCGCGCTCGCCGAGCGGGTGCATGCGACCGTCATGAGGACCGCCCCCGACCTGGCGCCGAAGACGTGGTACGGCATGCCGGCCTATGCGAACGCGGACGACAAGATCGTGGTCTTCTTCCAGGACTCGGGCAAGTTCAACTACCGGTACTCGACGCTTGGTTTCCAAGACACGGCGACCCTCGACGACGGCGACCTGTGGCCGGTGTCCTACGCACTGCTGCGGTGGAGCCCCGTGGTGGAGGCACGCGTTGTCGAACTGGTTCAGGCCGCGACCTCCTGAACGCCAGCGAGTTCCGAACCTACTCGCTGATCGATGCCGCGACGTCGTAGTGCGAGACCGTGACGTCGCGGTCAATGAGGTACTCGTCGTCCTGCGGGTAGAAGACGGCCACGTCGATATCAGCACCGGCGAAACCGATGACAGCGGCCCTCGTCTCCCACCAACTAACCGTGACGACTTCGGTGCGACCATCTCCCAGATCTCGTGTCCACATCTGGCAGCCGACGTTGCCAGGCGTCGCTGCGTAGTCACGAAGGCCGGTGACCTCGATGTAGGCGACATAGGCGTCCGCCTGATCGGTCCGGACCCACCCTCGCCACGTCCGAGCGATCATCACGCATCTCCCTCACGCGCGGTCTCGGGGGGAGATCTCCGAAACGCCTCGGCGTGATCGGAGACCCACTGACGGAACGTCCGCGCTGGTGCTCCCAGCACGTCGGCCACGGTTGACGTCACGAACGCCGGGTGTCCGATCGTCGCGCCCCACGCGGCGAGCAGCATCTCCACCACCGGAGCCGGCCACGCGTCCGCCGTGTCAAGGCGGAACTCCTCGGGCGACAGTTCCTCGAACCGGACCTGGCGACCGAGGACGGCCCCGATCGCAGCCACCTGGTCGGCCTGGCTCAGCGACTCGGGGCCGGTGAGGACGTAATCGCCGCCCGCGTGCCCGTCCTCGCACAGAACGCGCGCGACCACGGCCGCGACGTCGAGTTCGTCGATCGGCGCGGTCTCGGCTGCGCCGTAGGGCCACCGTACGACGTCGCCCGCACGGATCGCAGACCCCCACCAGAACTGCGCGTTCGACGCGAACATCCCGGGTCGGACGAACGTCGCGTCGAGCCCGGAGGTCGAGATCAGGCGCTCGATCTCGGCGTGCATGCGAGCCATAGGGTTCGGCTGCTGGAAGAACGGGTGCTCCGTCCGGTGCGGGGAGGAGAGGAAGACGACTCGCCGCCGCTCCGACGCGAGTCGTTCGACGACGGGCGCCACGGCGGAGGCCGGCGCTGTCCAGACGAGGAACACCGCCCCTACTCCGTGCAGCGCGGCGTGGAGCGAGTCGGGCGCGGTGAAGTCGCCCGCCACGACCTCGACGGTCGCCGGCAGTGCAGCCGCGGCGGGGTTGCGCGTGAGCGCGCGGACGGGCACCCCGGCGCCCACGAGCTCGGCGATCACGGCGCGCCCGACTCGGCCGGTGGCGCCGGTCACCAGGACGGGTTGCCTGGTGGCGACATCGTTGTCGTCCCGTGGCACGTGACCGGTCACGGAGACCTCCGCTCCCTCGTCCGGATCCCGGGTGGGATCGTTCCTACCGGGCCTGGTCTCGTTCAGGGACCCACACCCAGAACTCATTGCCATCGGGATCGGACATCGCCATCTCACCGGCCACGCCGGTGCCGATGGGAGTCGCCCCGAGCGAGACGAGGCGGTCGACCTCCGCGTGGTGATCAGTGTGGCTGGATGGAGCAAGGTCGAGGTGTAGCCGGTTCTTCCCCCATTTCGGCTGCACTGGCGGTCCGCCCCACGTGACCTTCGGACCGCCGCGTGGCGAGCGGATCGCGGTCTCGTCGTCCTGGTCCCACACCAGCGGCCAACCGAGCACCTGGCTCCAGAAGTACCCGACCTCCTGCGAACCGTCGCACGCAAGGGCTCCGACGAATCCGCAGTCAGCGAGGAATCGGTTGCCCGCCTCGATCACGCAGAACTCATTGCCCTCAGGGTCGGCGAGCACCACGTGACCCTCCTCCGGGCGTTGACCCACGTCGATGTGCCGGGCGCCGAGTCCGAGCGCCCTCGCCACCGTCTCCCCCTGGTCCTGGACCGTCGTGCTCGTCAGATCGACGTGCATTCTATTCTTGCCGGACTTCTGCCCCTGGGTCGCAAGGAAGCGGATCCGGAACCCGGTGTCATCGCTTGGCGGGAGACAGATGCCGCCGAGCGGGTCATCGGCAATCTCCCAGTCCAGCAGGCCGGACCAGAAGCGCGCGAGGCGGGGCGGGTCGATCGCATCGAAGCAGAGCGCGACGAGCTCAGACGTCATGCCGCTCCACACCTCCACCGCCTCGTAGTCTCGAAGGGAGCGGACGAACTCTCACATGGCAGGGAATTCGTCCGAGTCGCCCCACGCGTTCAGTCATCCACGCCATCGACCACGGCAGGGATGACGGCCTCTGGTGATGCCTCTGCTGCTGCCGCGAGGGCCTTCTTCCGCCTGGAGATCACGAGCACCGAGGCGGGCACGATCGCCGCCAGAGCCACCACCTTCATCCATGGACGGTTAAAGATGTCGCCGGTGGCGTGGTCCAGCGAGGCCCGGCCCGGCCCCGCCAACGCCACACCTGCGGCGGTCAGGCCGAGGATCGCCGAGTACTCGTAGCCACCCTTCTGGGCGAAGAAGCCGTTGGATCCTTGCACCGCTGACGCCACGACCATCGTGCCCGCCGCCGCAGCCCCTGCTGCCGGCGTGGCCAGGCCCGCCGCGAGCAGAGCACCGCTAGCGATCTCCGACGCGCCGGCGGCGAGGGCGTTGGTCCTGCCGGGCCGGAAGCCCATCGCGTCGAAGCCCGCGGCGGTCGCGTCGATCCCGGGGCCGCCGAACCAGCCGAACAATTTCTGGCCACCGTGAGCCGCCAGAGTCGCGCCGACACCGAGCCGCACGAAGAGCACCCCGAAGTCACGAGAACTGATCACGACCTCACGCTCCACTCCACGACCGGCCCGAGCCAACGGGCTCCATCATGCCCAGGGTTCCCGATCATGCCCAGGGTTCCCGCCTCTGGCACGTCACGTGGCTAAGCGACGACCAGGTCGCAGTCGAGCGACAGGGTCTGGCCCACCACGATGGTGAAGGATTCCCCGGTGCCGCAGGCAAGGGTGTAGCGCCCCGGTGTGAGCGAGATGCTGAACTGACCGCCCTCACCGGTCATGCCGGTGGCGACGACCTTGGACCCTGCCCTTACCGGCACGACGACTCCGCGGGCGGGCTGGCCGGTCATGGACGCCTGGTGCGTCGTGGGGTTCACCGGACCCCCGTACATCCTCGCCGTGCCGCTGAGGGTGCCGGTCGTGGGCGTCGAGGCGGTCAGGCCGGGCGTCGGCGGTGCCGGGCTCGCCTGGCCCGTGCATCCGGACAGCAACGCGGCCATGCCCGCAGCGGCTGCCACCTGCCCGACTCGCACGCCCATGCGACGCATGATCCCACCAGTCGGATCCGGGCGAGGGCCACGACGTTGGTGTGGCCTGCGTCGTGGCCGGTCAACGTGGGTGGCTCACTCCACTCATTCAGCGGCTTCAACAATCCTTCGTAGTGGCACTCTCCGACTCAACGGATTCGCCGTGTCCATTAACATCCGCCGGCATTTTCGCTCGCTTGACGCCCGACCCGATGCCCCCGATCTTGATCATCGGGCGACGGAGATGAGCGGGTATGACTAGCAGCATGAGCGGGCACCCTCGACTCAGCGATGCCGTCCGGCAGTACGTCCACTACCGCTCGACGAGCACCAGCCCGGCTATCAGGCAGACCCGTGCACCTACTCCGAACGACGCGAGACGGACCGCCACAGGGGGTAGAGCGAGGCCACTCCCAGGGCGAGGGACGCCGCTCGCGGGACTGACGGACGGCAGTCCGGAGCCCCGACCCCGGTCTGGCTGCACTGGCCCACTCCCGCCGAGCCGAGCGCGACCACGAGCATCACGAGCCCGAGGAGCAGCCAGCCCCATCGCAACCGCCGTGCGGGCCCGTGACCATCGCCAGCGACCGGCACTGCCTTGAGCTTGGGCGCAGGCCCGTGGGACGAGTCTCCAGAAGGCGCTGGCGGGTTGTGCGTGAACTGCTTGCTGGGATACCAGCCGGGTCCGCTCTGCATGCTCATGTGTCTTCTCTCCTGGCGGTACCGCGCGTGGAGACGCGACGTACGAGGTCAATCGTCCCATGCTGTCGGCCGCACTACTCGGTTCGCCGGTGGGAGTCCCGGGGTCAACCCGAGCGCGATCGGTTCGGCGCGGTCAGGTCAGGGTGTTGAGGTAGCGATCGGGTGCCTCGAGAAAGCCCCGCCAAGCCGTGACCAAGTCGGCGTCGTCGTAGGCGACGTCGGCAATGCCCGCGTCGTCGAGATGAGCAGTCGAGCGCCGGGGACAGCTGCCAGGACCGGGGAATGCGTGGCCAGCAGGATCTGGCTCCCGGCAGAGCGCGTGTCCACGATGATCTGGGAGGACTGAAGGCGGCGCGGGCACTCCTGATGCGAACCGGTGCTTGCCTCTTGCGAGCCACACGCCCGCCAAGGGAACCAGCGGGTCGACGCTTCGTTCGAAAGTCAACCGCGAACGGTGGCCGGCACTTCGAGAGCCGACCCGCCGGACCCTCAGGACGCTACGAGCGCACGCTCAACTCCCGCCTGAACCTTCCATCAGGCACTTCTGTGCCCGTCTAGCCTTGGCGCGACGGCATGGTCGCTTCGCTCACCGAACTCTGTAGCGCAAATGCACGACGCCGCTACCGACTCGGTGCTCGTCGAGTAGTTCAAGGTCAGCGCGCGTGTCGGCCTGCAGTGCGGGATTGCGCCCTCGCAGAACGACTGGCCAGACGAACAGTCGCACCTCATCGACCAACCCGGCCGCGAGAGCCTGCGCAGCGAGGTTCGGGCCGCCCACGATGAGGTCTCGGCCGGCAGCGGCCTTCAAGGCCTGCACCGCGCGCTTGTCGAAGTTCCTTTCGAGCACCGTGTTCCCTGTGGATGTTGTGCCCAAGGTCGAGGAATAGACGACCTTGTCCGCCGACTGCCAGGCGCGCGCGAACTCGGCCGTGGCGTCCGACTGCGCAGCCAGGGCGGTATCGGTCTCCCAGACGGCCATCGTCTCGTACATGCGACGCCCGTAGAGATACGTGCCTGCGGAACGCATGAGGTCAGTGATAAAGGCAAACACCTCGTCGTCAGGCGGAGCCCAGTCGACCGCCCCGCGCTCGTCCTCGGTGTATCCGTCGAGCGACATGTTCGATGCGTAGATCAGTCTCGCCATGAGCGCACATACTGGCACGTCTCTGCCCAACCGAGCCGACGCGCGTCGCCCGCCTTCGCGACCGCACCCGCGTGGCCTGCGGGCGGTGCCGGGACTCCGTCGGCCGGGTCCACCACGGCAACGCTGGCGTGCCGTGGCTGCCTATGCCTGGTCGGAGGAAGCCGACCGACCGCGAACTCGACCGCGCACAGAACCTGGCCGACGCTCTCGGCCTGCCGATGCCGTTGGACGTCGGAGCGCGGGTCCTCGGCCGATCCGTTCTCCTCTCGTCGCCCTTGAGGCCGATGCTGCTCGACGGCGAGGTCGCCATGGTCGACCCGGCGGAGCACCCCGACGTCGCAGGGCGGACGGTGTGCGTGTGGCGCGGTCGCCTCGACCCGAACGAGGACAGGCTGATCTCGGGCGCGTGGCGCGTGCTCCCCTATCCTCTTGACGCGACTGCGCTGGGGGATGAGCGCGGCTGGACCTCACCGCACGGTGCGACGGACGAGTCCAACGTCAGTCGTATGGCGCCGTCGCGCACGAGTCGACCAGGTCGAGACCGAGGTTAGCCAGTTCTGCCACGGTCCTGGCGGGATGTCCGGGAAGCCCTGGTCGCGCTCCCGGACGAGAGCGCAGTGCACGTCGAATCGGTAGCCGGGCCAGCCCCTCCGTGACCGGCTCGCGCCCTCGTAGCACTCTCTCGACCAGCGACGTCGTCGCCCGCGTGCGACCGATCCTGAGGGCTGACCAGGCGGGCGCGAACGCCACTTCCGCTGGCCCCGCAGGGGGCTGAGGCTCTCAGCATCTGGCATGCCATGAACACGTCCCACGGAGCCGTCGGCGCGTAGCGTGCGCCTCAACGCATCGCCGCTGGCGCGCTGCTGCCAAGGAGTGGGTGTCGTGATGAGTCATCGAGGGCGGATCGAACGAGTGTTGGCCGTGGTGGGTGCGGCGACGATCCTGGTCGCAGGGTTCGACTCGCTGACCTACGCGGCCACCGGGTCGAGCCTGCTTCTGGGCCGGGTCAACAAGGCAGGGAAGGTCACCACGATGCAGAACACCGGGAACGGTGCCGCCCTGGCGCTGCTGACTCGCACCGCCGCCTACCCACCCTTCACGACCAACGCGAAGGGCCTCGTGCCGAACCTCTTCGCGGCACGGGCAGCCACCGCCGACAGGATCGGAGGGCTCACCCTGGCCCAGGTCAAGGCAGCCGCCAAGGGAGCCCCCGGGAACCAGGGCCCGCCTGGGGTGCCCGGGATCTCGTTCGGCAACCTGTCCACCTCGGTGGATGTGAGCAACTCGAACGCGCACAACGTGGCCCAGGTAAACGTCACCGCAGGGGTCAGTTACGTAGTCCAGTGGTCGGTCGAGACGGTGGTGGGATCCGCCTCGACGGTCACCTGCGAGTTGGAGAACTTCCTGGGCAACACCGCGACGTTCGTGACCCTCCCGCACGGTCCGCGGCAGGTCACGACCCCCGGCGGAGACCAGGCACTGTCCGGCTCGTGGGCCGGGACGACGCCGAACACCGGGCACGTCTTCCTCGTCTGCACGTCACCCGCAGCCAGCGCCTTGATCACCAGCGCCAGTCTCATCTCGATCCAAGTCGGGTAGCCCACCATTCGTTGACAGTCTTCCAGGCGAGCGCGAATGGCACCTCTGCGTGCCCCGCCTGCGGCAGCATCTGCCGTCCCCGATGGTCTGTTTCGATAACGGCTGGTGTCACGTCAGGTCACTCGGCAGCACGGCCATGAACGCCAGGAGGGGGGTGGCGACGGACACCAGACCTCCCGCCGCCGCTCGGGCGATCTCGCCCCACCGGACATGCCACCTACTGCGGCTGCCCGACGCGCGCGCGACCCCGTCCAGGACCTCGACGTCTCAGCCCGATGGGTGGCAAAGGACGGCACCGTCACGCCGGACGGCTGGCGTGGCGCTCCGCAAGGACCCCACCCCGACCCTGACATCCCACTACCCGAAGGGGACGGTTAGCATCTGCGCAGGCTGATTCACGGGGGCGGCATGAAGGTTCGACGGATGGTCCTGCTCGGTGCGGGGCTGGTGATGGCGGCCGGAACGATCACGGTGCCCGGCGCTGCGGCGCCTGTTGCGGGGACCCAAGCCGCACGAGCCGTGGCACCTGCGGTGGCGTTGACCGTCAAGCCGCGCTCGCCGGGTGTGGTGGCGGGCAACACGCTGTGGCCCGCCAGGGCGCTCGCGTGGAAGGTACGGCTCCTGAGGGTCCCCCGCGCCGACCGCGTCGTCGCCCAGGTGTACCGCTCGGGCGGCTGGCACCTGGTCACCACCGTGCGCCCGACCCGCACCGCCACGACCGCGACCGGGTCCTTCTACCCCTCGTTCGGCACCGCGAGGTACCGCGTCGCTGTGACGACACCCACAGGACGGCTCGCCGCCGCCAGCGCGCAGTTCGTCGGGATCGGCCTGCGCACGGTGTCGTTGCGGCGCGTGTTCACGGCAGCTCCGACCGAGCCGGACCGCATGGTCAAGATCGGCACCACCACCCTGCCGATGCAGTGGCACGCAACCGGGCCGGCCGAGCCCTTCGCGGGCATCGCCGCGGGCCGGTGCACCGCTGTCAAGGTGGCCGCGAAGATCAACTACGCCGGACTGCCCGGAGAGGGCGGCCTCGTGACGATCCAGGGGCAGTGGTCCACGTCGACCGGCCCCAACCCGGGCCACCTGATCGGGATGTGGCAGAGCGGCCAGCCGTCAGCCATCAGCACCGTCCCCTACGTGGGTCCGTTCAGCATTTCGATGGTGGTGCAGGCCTGGATGCCGCACGGTGGACCCAATCCGCCGTGGCGGTCCGGTGAGGCGTGGGCCGGGGGCGTCGGGCTGTGCAGCAGCGTCGTCCGCTGACCATCGATCGAAGCGAACCGTACCTAGCCCCGAACCTCACGACCAGCGGCGCGATAGGTCCTCAAAGCCGTTCTTGCACGGTGTCCGCATCGGCGTAGTTCCGCTGGTGCAAGAGGAGCAGGAGTGCTTCTCTCCAGGGGCGGGAGAACAGGTATCCCTGTGCCAACCGAACCGACTCGGCCATGAGGACGGCGAGTTCGGCTCCGGTCTGGACGCCTTCGGCGACGACGTCGCAGCGCAGAGTGGCCGCCAGGGCGATCTCGGCGGTCGGAATCGCGCGAGCCTCACCGGTTGAGGCCGCTCCCTGGGCCACTAGGGTGCGGTCGATCTTTAGGATGCTTGGCCGCACCCGCGTTTTGGCCGGTCAGCATGGGTGGCTCACTCCCACTCGATCGTGCCGGGGGGCTTGCTCGTCACGTCCAGGACGACGCGGTTCACCTCGCGCACCTCGTTGGTGATGCGGGTCGAGATGCGGGCGAGGAGGTCGAACGGAAGCCGCGACCAGTCCGCCGTCATGGCGTCCTCGCTCGACACCGGACGAAGCACGATGGGGTGCCCGTAGGTGCGACCGTCGCCCTGCACGCCGACCGATCGCACGTCGGCGAGCAGCACCACGGGGAACTGCCAGATGTCGCGGTCGAGCCCTGCCGCCGTCACCTCCTCCCGCACGATGGCGTCCGCGCGGCGCAGGACCGCGAGACGGTCGGCGTCGACGGCCCCGACGATGCGGATCGCCAGTCCGGGGCCGGGGAACGGGTGCCGCCAGACCATCGCCGCCGGGAGTCCGAGAGCTTCGCCCACCGCACGCACCTCGTCCTTGAAGAGGGTGCGCAGCGGCTCGACCAGGTCGAACTGAAGGTCGTCAGGGAGGCCGCCAACGTTGTGGTGGCTCTTGATGTTGGCCGTTCCGGTGCCGCCTCCGCTTTCGACGACGTCTGGGTACAGGGTGCCCTGTACCAGGAACTTCACCTCGGCGCCCGAGCCGCCGGCCTCCTCGACGAGCGAGCGGGCCGCGTCCTCGAACACGCGGATGAACAGCCGACCGATCGTCTTTCGCTTGGTCTCGGGGTCGACCACACCCGCGAGCTCGGCGAGGAACCGCTCGCGTGCGTCGACGACGATGAGCCGGATGCCGGTCGCCGCCACGTAGTCGCGCTCGACCTGCTCGCGCTCGCCCTCGCGAAGCAGTCCGTGATCGACGAACACGCAGGTGAGGTGGTCGCCGACGGCTTCGTGCACGAGCGCTGCCGCGACCGCGGAGTCGACGCCGCCGGACAGCCCGCAGATGACGTTGGCATCGCCTACCTGCGCACGGACGCGTGCGACCTGCTCCCCTACCACGTTTTCGGTGGTCCACGTGGGCCGGATGCCAGCGATGTCGTAGAGGAAGTGTTCGAGCACCCGCTGGCCCTGCTCGGAGTGCATCACCTCGGGGTGGAACTGCACCCCGGCGAGGCGCTTGCCCGAGTGCTCGAACGCGGCCACGTGAGCCCCCGGGCTGCTGGCCGTGACGACGAAGCCCTCGGGTGCGGCGCTGACAGAGTCGCCATGCGACATCCAGACGGTGAGCTCGTCCGGCAGTCCCGCGAAAAGCGCGGACTCCGCACCCGACACGGCCAGCGGCGTACCGCCGAACTCGCTGCGTCCAGTGTGCTCGACCGTGCCCCCGAGCGCCTGCGCCATGGCCTGGAAGCCGTAGCAGATGCCGAACGTGGGCACGCCCGTGCCGAAGAGCCGCCCGTCGACCTGCGGCGCGCCGTCCGCGTACACCGACGAAGGACCGCCCGAGAGGACCACGGCCGACGGTCGCTTGGCGAGCATCTCCTCGACCGGCATGGTGTGCGGGACGATCTCGGAGTACACCCGGGCCTCGCGGACGCGGCGCGCGATGAGCTGCGCGTACTGGGCGCCGTAGTCGACGACGAGGACGAGGTCGTGGTGCTCGACGGACACGCGGCAGGCCTTCCGAACGAGGGCGGGGCGGAGTGGCCAGGGTACTCGTGGGATGCCCTGGCCCTCGCGCCGGTCAGCCGGTGGTGATGTTGGCGTTCCAGCTGCCGCTGGCGAGGGCGAAGACCCACCAGCCGACCCCCAGCACCACGCCGATGATGCCCAAGATGAATCCCGCCTGGGCCACGCCCCGGTTCGTCGCCTGGCCGGCGTCGGCCAGGCCCACGCCCTTACGGCCCAGGACGATAGCCACGATCGAGACGACCAGGCCCGGCGCGCAGCACAGCAGGCCGACGATGCCGAGCACGAGCGCCGCGGTTCCCATGCCGTTCTTCGGCACGGCCACGCCGCCGTAGGCGTACCCCTGGCCCGGCGTGGCGTAGCCGTGCCCGGGGCCGTAGCCGGGCGGCGGCGGCGGTGCGCCGTAGGGGTTCGGCGGCGGAGGCGGCGGGGCGGCGTAGGGGTTCGGCGGGGGCGGCGGCGGTACCGCCTGTCCACCACCCGGGGGCGGCGGCGGGGGGACGTCGCCCCCGTAGGCCGGCGGAGGCGGCGGCGGCGGGGCTCCCTCGGGCTCGTGCTCGTCGGGCGGGGGCGTGGGGAACGACATGTGGTCTCCCGTACCGGCGGCCGCGGTGCGGCCTCGTGATCGGCACGCTAGCGGGCTCGGCCGCCAAAATCGCACGTGCGCGCCGTGGGACGCACCCCCTAGCGTGGGTCAGCCATGTCCCTGCCCACCGATCTGCCCACCGAACCTGCCGCCACCACGGCTGGCGATCCGGCGCACCCTGCGCGCGTCGTCCCCCCGGCGCGGCGCGGGTCCCCCTCAGCCCGGTCGCTCGCGGGGCTCCCCCTGGCCGACCCCGGCATGCCCGACCTCTCGTCCGGCGACGCGATGCTGCGCTGGCTGGCGCGGGCCCAGGCGCCCCTGCTGGCTCGCGGCGTCGTGTGGGGCGTGCTGTGGATGGGTGCGCAGGCAGCCATCCCCGCCGCCCTCGGGGCGGGCATCCAGGCCGTGGCCGACAGGGACGAGACGGCCGTGCTGCGCTGGTCCGGCGTGGTGCTCCTGCTGGGCATCGCGCAGGCGGTGGCCGGGGTGCTGCGGCACAGGATGGCCGTGGCCAACTGGATCGCGGCGTCGTCCCGGGTCCAGCAGGTCGTGGCCCGTCGGGCGGCCGAGCTCGGAGGCGACCTGCCGCGCCAGGTGGCCACCGGTGAGGTCGTCGCCGTCACGGCCAACGACGTCGAGCGCATCGGCAGCGCGTTCGACGTCATCGCCAGGTTCGCGGGGGCGGTGGTCTCCTTCGTCGGCGTGGCCATCGTGCTGCTGCTGGCCAGCCCGCTGCTCGGCACCATCGTGCTCATCGGCCTGCCGCTGCTCTCGGGGGCCGTCTTCCCGCTGCTGCGGCCCCTCGAGCGACTCGAGAGCCGCCAGCGGGAGAAGTACGGCAAGGCCGCTGAGCTCGCCTCCGACACCGTCTCGGGCCTGCGGGTGCTGCGCGGCATCGGCGGCGAGGAGCTCTTCGTGCGCCGCTACAAGACGGCGTCGCAGGACGTGCGCGCGGCCGCGATCGAGACGAACCGGGTGCGCTCTCTCCTCGACGCCCTGCAGGTCGCGCTGCCCGGCGTGTTCGTCGTGGTGGTCACCTTCCTGGGCGCCGAGCTCGCCATCGCCGGAACTCTCGAGGTGGGCCAGCTCGTCGCCTTCTACGGGTACACCGCCTTCCTCGTGCTACCGCTGCGCACTCTCACCGAGACCGCGGACAAGGCCACCCGCGCCCGGGTGGCAGCCGGGCGCATCGTGCGCGTGCTCACGGTGGGCCGCGCCCACGATGCGGCCACCGGCGGCGTCGCGGTGCCCCCGCGCGGGCCGCTCGTCGACCCGGACTCGGGCGTAGTCATCGCACCGGGCACCCTCACGGCCGTCGTCGTCGGCGACCCCGATGCGGCGGGTCGGCTGGCCGATCGGCTCGGCGGCGTCGGCTCGTCCATCGGCGGCGTCACCTACGCCGGCGTGCCCCTGGACTCCCTGCGGGACGACGACGTGCGCCGGCTCGTCCTCGTCCAGGACAAGGACCCTGTGATCCTCAGCGGCACGCTGCAGTCGCTGCTCGGCGTGCCTGGCTCAGGCCGGGTCGAGGTGCGGGCGGCGGTCGAGGCGGCCTGCGCCGACGACATCGTCGACGGCCTCGGCGGCGACCCGGAGGCCTACGGCTACGAGCTGCCCGAGCGCGGCCGCACGCTCTCGGGCGGCCAGCGCCAGCGCCTCGCCTTGGCCCGCTCGCTCGTCGCCGACCCCGACGTGCTCGTCCTCGACGACCCCACCAGCGCGGTCGACGCCCACACCGAGCTGTCCATCGCTTCCCGGCTGCGAGTGGTGCGCGCGGGCCGCACCACGGTGGTGTTCACGACGAGTCCGCTCGTGCTCGAGCAGTGCGACCGCGTGGTGTTCGTGCCGGACGGCGAGGTGGCCGCGCAGGGTCGGCACCGCGAACTGATGCGCGACGCCGCGTACCGCGCGGTCGTCGCGCGGGAGGAGGAGCCGTGAGGCCGCCGATCCCACTGGACGAGGTCGGCGCTTCCGTAGCGGGCATCCTTCCCGTGTCCGAGCCCGCCGAGGTGCGCCGTGAGGTGGTGTCCCTCGTCCTGCGCCACCGCCGCACGTTCGTCCTGCTCGTCGTCCTGCAGGCCCTCGCGGCGGCCGCCGCCCTGGTCGGGCCGCTGGTGCTTGCGACGGTCGTCGAGGGCGTCACGACGGGCACGGCCACCAGCGCGCAGGTGGTGCGGCTCACCGCGGGCTTCGCCGCGGCCCTGGTCCTGCAGACGCTCTTCACCTGGCGCGCTCGGCTGCGCGGTGGCGTGCTCGGCGAGTCCGTGCTGGCCGACCTGCGCGAGGACTTCCTCGAGCGGGCCGTCGACCTGCCGCCGGGCGTGGTGGAGCGGGCCGGCACCGGCGACCTGGTCACCCGCACCACCACCGACGTGGACAGGCTGAACTGGGCGGTGAGGTTCGGCCTGCCCGAGATCCTGATCGCGATCGTGACCGCGGCGCTGGTGCTGGTGGCCTTGCTGGTCACGGCCGCCCCGCTGGCCGTGACCTGGCTCGTGGCCGTGCCGCCGATCCTGCTCGCGTCGCGCTGGTACTTCCGTCGCGCTCCGCGGGCCTACCGCGCGGAGATGGCATCGTACGCCGCCGTGAACGCGACGGTCGCCGAGACGGTCGACGCCGGTCGCACCATCGAGACCTACCGTCTCGGACCAGCCCGGGTCGCGGCCACCGACGACCGCATCCGCTACTGGACGTCGTGGGAGCGGTACACGCTCTTCCTTCGCAGCGTCTTCTTCCCGTCGCTGGAGTCGGCTTACGTGCTGCCGCTGGCCTGCGTGCTCGCACTCGGCGGCTACCTCTACCTGGGCGACCACCTCACGCTCGCGCAGGTCACCGCGGGCGTGCTCTACACGCAGATGCTCATCGAGCCGGTCGACCTGATCCTCATGTGGTACGACGAGCTGCAGGTGGGCCAGGCGTCCCTCGCGCGGCTCCTCGGCGTGAGCAAGGTGCCGCCCGCAGAGGGCGACCCCGGCGCGGCGCCCCACGGCGACGACCTCGAGGCGCACGCGGTTCACTTCGGCTACCGCGACGGGCACGACGTGCTGCACGGCGTCGACCTCGACGTCGCCCCGGGGAGCCGCGTGGCCGTCGTGGGGCCTTCTGGTGCGGGCAAATCGACCCTCGGCCGCCTCCTCGCGGGCGTGCACGCGCCGCGCGAGGGAACGGTGCGACTCGGCGGGGCCGACCTCGCCTCGCTCGCCCCCGAGCAGGTGCGCCGCCACGTCGTCCTCGTCACGCAGGAGCACCACGTGTTCGTGGGCACGCTGCGCGACAACCTCGTGCTCGCGCGGGAGGAGGCCTCGGACGACGACGTCGTCGCGGCGCTCGGCGCGGTCGACGCGGACTGGTGGGCCGACCTGCCCGACGGGCTCAGCACCGAGGTGGGCGCGGGCGGCCACCGGCTCACCCCCGCACAGGCCCAGCAGGTGGCCCTCGCCCGGCTCGTGCTGGCCGACCCGCACACCCTCGTCCTGGACGAAGCCACGTCGCTGCTCGACCCGCGCGCCGCGCGGCACCTCGAGCGGTCGCTCTCGGCGGTGCTGAAGGGGCGCACGGTGGTGGCCGTCGCACACCGCCTGCACACCGCACACGACGCCGACACCATCGTGGTGATGGAGCACGGTCGCGTCACCGAGCACGGACCGCACGACGACCTCGTGGCCCGCGAGGGCGCCTACGCGGCGCTGTGGGAGTCCTGGCGCTCGGAGTCCTGACCCCTCCCTGGACGCTTGGTCCAAGGCATGGATCAACCATCCACGCACGACCCCCTCGCACCCCCCTCCGTGGACGCTTGGTCCAAGGCATGGATCAACGGACAAGGGGCGGGGGCGAGCGGGGGGTGATGGGTGGGGCTAGGCCTCGCCGAGGAGGGCGGCCTTCGCTTCGGCGAGCTTGGCCTTCTCGTCGTCAGGAAGCACGGGGTAGGAGATCGGCAGGGCCGAGACCGCGTCCGCGACGATGGCGGCGACGGCGGCGCGGGCGACGTACTTGCGGTCGGCGGGGATCACCCACCACGGGGCGGCCTCGGTCGAGGTTGCCCGGATGCACTCCTCGTACGCCTTCATGTAGTCGTCCCAGTAGCCGCGCTCGCGGATGTCGCCGGAGGAGAACTTCCAGTTCTTCGTGGGGTCCTCGATGCGGGCGAGGAAGCGTTCCTTCTGCGCGTCCTTAGAGACGTTGAGGAAGAACTTCAGCACCACGGTGCCGTTCTCGACGAGGTGGCGCTCGAAGGCGTTGATGGAGTCGTAGCGCTGCTTCCAGAAGGCCTTGGTCGGCTCAGCGCCGGGGATCCGCTGGCTGGCGAGGATCTGCGGGTGCACCTTCACCACCAGCACCTCCTCGTAGTACGAGCGGTTGAAGATCCCGATGCGGCCGCGCTCGGGCAGGGCCTTCGTCGTGCGCCAGAGGAAGTCGTGGTCGATCTCCTCGGCGCTGGGCACCTTGAACGAGGTCACCTGGCAGCCCTGCGGGTTGACGCCTGACATCACGTGCCTGATCGTGCCGTCCTTCCCAGCGGCATCCATGGCCTGGAAGATCAGCAGCAAGGAGTACCGGTCGTCGGCGTACAGCGTGTCCTGCATCGCCTCGAGCTCGGACTGGTCGGAGGCGAGCAGATCCTCAGCGGCGGCCCTGCGCTCCTTCTTCGACAGGCCCTTGGCCTGCGCGGGAAGCCATCCGGGATCGTGGTCGGCGAGCCGGAACTTCGCGCCCGGCGCCGCCCTGAGCTGCTGGATCGTCGTGCGCTCGCGGGCCATGGGCCCTCCCGTCGGGACATGCGGGCGCGCTGCCGCGCCGGCTTCCCCGATTCGTACCGCGCCGGGGCACTCCGTGTCGCGCGGTCGGCGAAACGGCGGTCGACGACATCCCGACGATCCCCGGACGCGGCGGACTAGCCGGGGCGCGAGCCGATCTGGAGCAGCGGCAGCCGCAGCGCGCCGACCGCTGCGTCGGGCACGACCGGGCTCTTGGGCGCGACCGGTTCCACCCGTCGGTAGGCCTCGCCCTGGCCCGGGCGCACGTCTGTCTCGCCCTTGTTCGGCCACAGCGCCATGGCCCGCTCGGCCTGGGCCGTGATCGTCAGGGACGGGTTGACGCCGAGGTTCGCCGACACGGCGGCGCCGTCGACGACGTGCAGCCCGGGGTACCCGTGCACGCGGTGGTAGGGGTCGATGACTCCGTGGTCGGCGGTCTCGCCGATCACCGCGCCGCCGACGAAGTGCGCGGTCATGGGCGCGCCGATGACGTCGCCGATCGTGCCGCCGGGGATCCCGTCGATCTTCTCGGCGATACGCCGCGTGACATCGTTGCCGGCCGGGATCCAGTCGGGTTCGGGGTGCCCTCGCCCTGGCGCGACGTGAGCCTCCAGCCGAGGCGCGATCGCTTGCCGGACACGGTGAGCGAGTTGTCGGCGGGCTGCATCACCAGCACGATGACGGCACGCTCGCGACCACCTGCGGACGTTGAGATGCGCGCGGTGACCGTGGGGTGGCTCACCATCTCCTTGGCCCAGGTGCGCCAGCCGCGGCACGCCGGGCTCCTGTCGGTGAGCACCGTCTGCAGCAGCCCCATGAAGTTGCTGCCCTTGCCGTACCTGACCGGCTCGACGTGCGTCTGCGGCTCGGGGTAGAAGCTCGACGTGATCGCGACGCCCTCGGGTGTAGTCGGCGTCGGGCTTGCGCGCGACCGAGCCGACGGATCAGCGACTCGGAGTTCGTGCGCGACAGGCGGCCCAGCATCGGCGACAGGCGAGGGAGCACGCCGTCGTCCTTCATCCGGTGCAGCAGCTTCTGCGTGTTGTAGGTGCCGGCGGCGACCACGACCTGCTCCGCGCTGAACGAGCGGTGCGTCGCTTGCCCCACGAGGTGGCGGGCCTCGTCTCGACGGTGTAACCGCCGCCGGGCCGGGGCCGGACGGCCGTGACCGTGGTCAGCGGGTGCACGACGGCGCCCGCCCGCTCGGCCAGGCCGAGGTAGTTCTTCGGCAGGGTGTTCTTGGCGTTGTGGCGGCAGCCGGTCATGCACTCGCCGCACTGATGCACCCGGTGCGGTCGCGGTCCGCGCCGCCGAAGTACGGGTCGGGCAGCCGGCACGCCCGGGACCGTCGCCGAAGTACACGCCGACCGGGGTCAGCCGGAAGGTGTCGCCCACGCCCATCTCGTCGGCCACCGCCTTCACGACGTCGTCGGACGGGGTCATGGTCGGGTTCGTGACGACGCCGAGCATCCGTGCGGCCTGGTCGTAGTACGGCGCGAGCTCCTCGCGCCCAGTCGGTGATGCCGCTCCACTGCGGGTCGTCGAAGAACTTCGTGCGGCGGCACGTAGAGGGTGTTCGCGTAGACGAGCGACCCGCCGCCGACCCCGGCGCCCGGCGAGCACCACGGTGTCGGGCAGCAGGTGGATCCGCTGGATGCCCGTAGCAGCCCAGCCGCGGGGCGCAGAGGAAGCGGCGCGATCTCGCCACGAGGTCTTGCGGGAACTCGTCGTCGGCGAACCGGCGGCCCGCCTCGAGGACGCCGACCCGGTAGCCCTTCTCGGTGAGCCGCAGGGCCGTCACCGACCCGCCGAACCCGGATCCCACCACGAGCACGTCGTAGTCGTATCCCACCGTTGGCCTCCACGCGTCGCCCCGTCGGGCGCCCGGCGCGCCCCGGGGCCAGTGTGCACGCCCGGGGCCCGGGACGCAGCCCCCACCCCCGGGCGGCGAGTCAGATCCGCGGCGCGTCCGGGTGCCGGACGGTCAGCGCGTGCCGGTGACGACCAGCTCGACCCGCTGGAGCTCCTTGAGGTCGCTGTAGCCGCAGGTGGCCAGCGAGCGGCGGAGCGCGCCCGACGAGGTTCATCGTGCCGTCGGCGCGGTGCGACGGCCCGAAGAGCACCTCGGCGAGAGTGCCGACGGTCTCCACCGGGACGACCTCCCCGCGGGGCAGCTCGGGGTGCGCCGCCTCCACGCCCCAGTGCCTGCCCTGCCCCGGTGCCTCGGCCGCGCGGGCCAGCGTGGACCCGACCATCACGGCGTCGGCGCCGCAGGCGATCGCCTTGGCAATGTCGCCGCTGCGCACCACCGCTCCGTCGGCGATCACGTGCACGTACCGGCCACCGCTCTCGTCGAGGTAGTCGCGCCGCGCCGCGGCCACGTCGGCCACTGCGGAGGCCATGGCCACGCCCACGCCGAGCACCGCCCGGCTCGTATGCGCCGTGCCGCCGCCGAACCCGACGAGCACGCCGGCGGCGCCGGTGCGCATGAGGTGCAGCGCGGCGGTGTAGGTGGCGCAGCCGCCGACGATGACGGGCACGTCGAGCTCGTAGATGAACTTCTTCAGGTCCAGCGGGGACTCGCGGCCCGACACGTGCTCGGCGCTTACCGTCGTGCCGCGGATGACGAAGATGTCGACCCCCGCGTCGACCACGGCCTTCCAGTACTGCTGCGTGCGTTGGGGAGATAGCGCACCTGCCACGACCGTGCCGCCCGCCGCCCGCACCTGCGCCACCCGTTCCCCGATCAGGTCGGGGTCGATGGGCTGGGCGTACATCTCCTGCAGCCGCACCTGAGCGGCGGCGGCGTCGAGCTTGGCGACCTCGGCCAGCAGCGGCACGGGGTCGGCGTACCGGGTCCACAGCCCCTCGAGGTTGAGCGTAGCCAGACCGCCCATCTGGCCGTACGCCGCAGCGATCGCCGGCGACACGACGGAGTCGAGCGGGGCGGCGACCACCGGGTGCTCGAACGAGTACGCGTCGATGCGCCAGGCCACCGACACCTCCTCGGGGTCGCGGGTGCGGCGGCTCGGCACGAGCGCGACGTCGTCGAAGGAGTACGCCGGGCGGCCGCGCTTGGCGCCGCCGATCTCGAGGTCGGCCACGGGGAGTCTCGTTTCGTCGGGGGCGAAGGCCGGTCAGCGGGCCTGGTAGTTCGGAGCCTCGGACGTCATCTGGATGTCGTGCGGGTGGCTCTCCTTGAGGCTCGCCGACGTGATCCGGATGAAGCGCCCGCGCTCCTGGAGCTCGGGCACCGAGCGCGCGCCGACGTAGAACATCGACTGGCGCAGCCCACCAACGAGCTGGTGCACGACGGCGGACAGCGGACCGCGGTACGCCACCCGGCCCTCCACGCCCTCCGGCACGATCTTGTCGTCGCTGTCGACCTCGGCCTGGAAGTAGCGGTCCTTCGAGTACGACTTCTTCCCGCGCGAGGACATCGCCGCGAGGGAGCCCATGCCGCGGTACGACTTGTACTGCTTCCCACTGACGAAGATGACCTCGCCGGGGCTCTCGTCGCACCCGGCGAGCATGGAGCCCACCATCACCGACTCCGCTCCGGCGACGAGGGCCTTGGCGATGTCGCCGGAGTACTGCAGCCCGCCATCGGCGATGACGGGGATGCCCGCGGGCCGGCACGCGAGGGACGCCTCGTGCACCGCCGTGATCTGCGGCGCGCCCACGCCGGTGACCACGCGGGTCGTACAGATCGACCCCGGCCCCACGCCCACCTTCACCGCATCGGCCCCGGCGTCGACGAACGCCTGCGCGCCGTCGCGGGTGGCCACGTTGCCGCCGATCACCTGCACGTGCCGGGTGGCGGGGTCGGACTTGAGCCGGGCGACCATGTCGAGCAGCAGCCGCACGTGCCCGTGCGCCGTGTCGGCGACGAGCACGTCGACGCCGGCCTCGACGAGCGTGGTGGCACGGTCCCACGCGTCGCCGAAGTAGCCGATGGCAGCCGCCACCATGAGCCGCCCGTCGGCGTCCTTGGCCGCGTTCGGGAACTGCTCGCTCTTGACGAAGTCCTTCACGGTGATGAGACCGGTGAGCCGGCCCTTGTCGTCGACAATCGGCAGCCGCTCGCGCTTGTGCTGGCGCAGCAGCAGCGTGGCCTCGTCGCGGCCGATCCCGTCGCGACCGGTGATCAGGGGCATCGGCGTCATCACGTCGGTGACGAGGGTGGTCGACCACTCGGCGACAGGTGTGAAGCGCAGGTCGCGGTTCGTCACGATGCCGAGCAGCACCCGGTCCTCGTCGATGACCGGCAGGCCCGACACGCGGTACTGGCCGCAGACCTCGTCGAGCTCCTCGAGAGTGGCCTTGGGGTGGATCGTCACCGGGTTGGAGATCATGCCGGTCTGGGTGCGCTTCACCAGGTCGACCTGGTACGCCTGGTCCTCGAGCGAGAGGTTCCGGTGCAGTACCCCGAGGCCGCCCTCGCGGGCCATGGCGATCGCCATCCGCGCCTCGGTGACGGTGTCCATCGCGGCCGAGACCAGCGGCACGGCCAGGGTGATCTCCCGGGTGAGCCGCGAGCTGGTGTCGACTTCCGACGGCACGACGTCGGTGGCGCCGGGGAGCAGCAGCACATCGTCGTACGTGAGGCCGAGCGCGGCGAACTTGTCGGGGATGCCGGGGTGTCGTGGGCTCGGGCACGCGGGGCCTTCCGGTGGCGGGTGCGCCGGCCGCGCGGAGCGGGTGTGCCCCGCAGCGGCGGCGCCGTGGGCGCGGTGCTCGTAAGGGTACCTGCCGTCGCGGCGCCCACCCACGGGCGTCAGCGCAGGAAGCCCCAGCGGAAGCCCAGCGCCACGGCCTGGGCGCGGTCGGCGGCGTTGAGCTTGCGGAACAGCCGACGTGCGTGGGTCTTGACCGTGTCCTCGGACAGGAACAGCTCGCGTCCGATCTCGGCGTTGCTGCGGCCCCGGCTCATCCCTTCGAGCACCTGCTGCTCGCGCTCGGTGAGGGTCGGCTGCGGCGCCGGACGGGCGCGGGCGCAGCGGCCGCGGTCCCGAGGAGTCGTGCCGCGATGCGAGGGCCAGCTGGACGGCCGTGGCGACCTCCTCGCGGGAGGCGTCCTTGGCCACGTACCCGCGGGCCCCGGCGCTCACCGCGCGGGCCACCCCGTCGGGGTCTTCGCCCATGGTCAGCATGAAGACGGTGGCGTCCGGGTGCAGGCTCACCAGGCGTCGGCTCGCCTCGATGCCGCCGATGCCGGGCATCCGCACGTCCATCAGCACGAGGTCGGGACGCTCGAGCGGGAACCGGGCGAGCACCTCCTCGCCGCTCCCCGCGGCCGTGACACGCTCCACGCCCGGGATGCCGGACACCGCGCGCCGCACGGCCTCGCGGGCCAGCGGGGCGTCGTCGCAGACGAGCACCGTGGTCACGGCTGCCTCCTGTTGGTCCCGGAACATCGGTGCGCCCCGTGAGCGGGGTGCACTCACGATGTCGGCAGCCCGAACGGGTGACTTCACTCCGAACGGGCAGGCAGATCGGCGTCGCGCCGTGACGTCCCGCGCCGGCCGCGAGCGCTCAAGAGCCGATCAGGCCGGCTGGACCCCGAGCAGCGCCACGAGGTCGGGCCGCGCGAACCACTCCTGCGCCACGTCCGCGGGCAGGTCCGCGGCGATGGCGCGCACCGTCTCGCGGGCGGACCCGAGCGCCGCGGCCGCCTCGGCCGGGTGCGGGCCCGCCACGAGGGCGCCGAGCACGGCCCGGCTCGGCCACAGCAGCGGAAGGGTGCCCAGGCTCTCGGCCAGCGAGCCCGCGCGGCGAAGGGTAGCCGCCGCGCTGTCCTCGTCCCCGGCCTGGGCGAGCGCCACGCCCTCGAACAGCAGGCCCTTGGCCACGTGCCGGGGTGCCCCGGACGCCTCCGCGAGCGCCACCGACGCAGCCGCGGCGCGCGCGGCGCCGGTGGCGTCGTCGCGCAGCAGCGCCACCTCGGCTCGCACCCATCCCAGCCGCACCCGCTGACGCCACCAGTCGGTCCGGTCCTCGACGAGCGAGGCCGCGGACTCGAGCTCCTGCTCCGCGGCCGCTCGGTCGTCGAGCCCGACCGCGTCGGCCGCCAGCCCGAGCCGGGCGTCGAACACGGCCTCCGCCGCGCCGTCGGCCCGCTCGAGCGCGCGCTGGTCGAGCCCGCGGGCCTCGGCGTGCCGGCCGAGCTGCCGGTAGATGCTCGCCAGGGTCGCCGCCGCCAGGGACGAGAAGAGCCGCCGACCTGGGTCGGCGATGTCGTGCGAGGCGAGCGGGTCGAGCACCCTCATCGCTGAGCCGTAGCGGCCCCCCGCGGCCAGGCACACGCCCAGCAGCCACGCGGCCGCCGTGGCCTCGGCGTCCCGGCCCGAGGCGTGCGCCACCTCGACGGCCTCGGTGAGCGGAGCGACCCCGGCCGCGGGGCGGCCGTGGAATGCGGCCCGCTCGCCGGTGGCCAGCAGCGCGGTGAGCTCGTCGTCCACGCCGGCAGGCTAGCGCCCGCACGGGCAGTACCCGCGGTCAGGCGCCAAGACGTCGGTTGACGGCGGTGACGGCCGTACCGAGGTCCGGCACGTGCTGGGCCGCCTCGCGCGCCGCCGGACTCCACCCGGGACCGGCGAGCACCACGTGCGGCACCGGGCGCAGGGACGACAGATCCGGCACCACCACCGGGCCGGCCTCGCCTGCGGACCGCGCGCAGAGCACGACGACCTGCGTGCCCGTGCGCCGGGCGGCGGCCTCGAGCGCGTCCTCGGGCACCCGCGCGCCGAGCACCCGCGAGCCGATCCGACGCTCCGCGAGCGCTGCGGCGAGGGCGAACAGCGGCAGCGAGTGCACGTCGTCTGGCGAGCAGGCCAGCAGGACCGGACGGACGTTGGCGGGGCTGCGGAGCCGGTCGCGCCACCGATCGCAGCACGCCGATGACCGACTCGCTGAGCAGGTGCTCGACCTCGACGCCCTGCCCGGTGGACTCCCAGCGCTGCCCCACCCCGACCAGCACGGGGACGAGCAGGTGGTCCCAGGTCCACAGCACACCGTGCCGGTCGACTGCGTCTCGCACGACGTCGCAGACAGCCGGGCCGTCCAGTGTCATCGCGGCCCGTGCCAGGCCGCGGGCCGCGGGTGCACCGCCTGGCAGCGCGACCACGCTGCCGCCTCCGGCCCGCGGCGTCGCGCCGCCGGCTGGGTGAGAGCCCGGGTGCCGGGAGCCGCCGAGGACGACTGCGGCTTCGTCGTCGGCCAGGACGGCTCTGGCTGCCTCGGCCGGGGGCACTCCGGCCACCAGCAGCCGGCGCATGTGCTCGAGGCGGGCGAGGTCGGACGCGCTGTAGCGGCGGTGCGAGCCCGCCCGGTGATCGCTGGGTCCGAGTCCGTACCGACGGTCCCACGTCCGCAAGGTGGCGGGCGCGATGCCGAGCCTGCGGGCGACCGCGGCGACGGGAAGGGACGCTCCCGACAGGTCCAGGGACGCGCCGTCCGCATGGGCTGCGGCGTCTGGTGCGGGCGCGCCGGCGGTGCCCGTCTCGCCGCTCGTCATGGCCCGAGTCTGGGACCACCGGATGCATCGCGCCACTCCGGACACGCGGGCAGACCGCGTCACTTCCGGTTCAAATATTGTTCAACTTCATGTCTTGACCCAGTTCCGGCGCGGTCGTAGGGTCGGGAGGTGAACCCAGCCGGGACTGCGCACGTGGTCAACGGTGTTGACGAGTAGCACCTCGGGGGAACAGCAGAGGCCCACACGGGCCCCGACGACGGAGGCACGCGATGGCAGACGTCTCCCGGCTCCCCGGGCCGAACTCCGACTTCTGGGACTGGCAGCTGCGTGGCAACTGCCGAGGCGAGGACCCCACCCTGTTCTTCCACCCCGAGGGCGAGCGCGGCCCGGACCGCACCCTGCGGCAAGAGGCTGCCAAGGCGGTGTGCGCCACCTGCCCCGTCATCGCCCAGTGCGCGGCGCACGCGCTCGCCGTGCGCGAGCCGTACGGCGTGTGGGGCGGGATGAGCGAGGAGGACCGCGAGGTGGTCTACCTGACCCGCCGGGTCACCCGGGCATCCTGACCCCCTCGACCACTGCTCCAGTGGACGCGCCGGTCGACCCGCAACGCGCGGAAGGCCCCGAAACCCTCGCGGGAGTCGGGGCCTTCCGGACGGCGCGGGGTGCTAGTGCGAGTGCCCGCCCGGACCGTGCGAGTGGCCGTGGCCGTGGTCCCCCTCGGCCTCGTGTCTCGGCTTCTCGACGACCAGCGTCTCGGTCGTGAGCAGCATCGCCGCGATGGACGCGGCGTTCTCGCAGCGCGGAGCGCGTCACCTTGACCGGGTCGATGACGCCGGCGGCGATCAGGTCGACGTACTCGCCGGTGGCGGCGTTGAAGCCGTGGCCGCGCACCGAGCTCGCGCACCTTGGCGACGACGACGAAGCCCTCGTCGCCGCCGTTCTCGGCGATCCAGCGCAGCGGCTCGTCGACCGCCTTGCGCACGATCGTCGACGCCGGTCGCCTGCGTCGCCGGTCGAGCCCGAGGTCGCCGTCGAGCGCCGGCGGCGGCGTGGACCAGCGCGGCGCCGCCGCCGGCGACGATGCCCTCCTCGATCGCGGCCCGGGTCGCCGAGATGGCGTCCTCGATGCGGTGCTTGCTCTCCTTGAGCTCGACCTCGGTGGCCGCGCCGACCTTGATGACGCACGACGCCGCCGGAGAGCTTGGCGAGCCGCTCCTGGAGCTTCTCGCTGTCCCAGTCGGAGTCGGTGCGCCTCGATCTCGCTGCGGATCTGCGCGACGCGGCCGCGACGGCCTCGCGTGGTCGCCGCCACCGTCGACGACGGTGGTGGTGTCCTTGGTGACGACCACGCGACGCGCGGTGCCGAGCACCTCGAGGCCGACCTGGTCGAGCTTGAGCCCGACCTCGGCGGACGACGACCGTGGCGCCGGTGAGGACGGCGAGGTCCTGCGAGCATCGCCTTGCGACGGTCGCCGAACGCGGGCGCCTTGACGGCGACCGACGTGAACAGTGCCGCGGATGCGGTTGACGACCAGCGTCGAGAGCGCCTCGCCGTCGACGTCCTCGGCGACGATGAGCAGCGGCTTGCCGGCCTGGACGACCTTCTCCAGCAGCGGCAGCAGCTCGGCGACGGCCGAGATCTTGCCCTGGTGCGAGCAGCACGTACGGCGTCGTCGAGGACGGCCTCCATGCGCTCGGTGTCGGTCACGAAGTACGGCGAGATGTAGCCCTTGTCGAACTGCATGCCCTCGGTGAACTCGAGCTCCAGTCCGAAGGTGGTGCTCGTCCTCGACGGTGATGACGCCGTCCTTGCCGACCTTCTCGATCGCCTCGGCGATCAGGTCGCCGATCTCGCGGTCCTGCGCGGAGATGGTGGCGACGTGCGCGATCTCGTCCTTGCCCTCGACCGGGCGCGCGACGTCGAGCAGGTGGTCGTTGACCGCCTGCGACGGCGGCCTCGATGCCCGCTTGAGGTCCATCGGGTTCGCGCCGGCCGCGACGTTGCGCAGACCCTCGCGGACCATGGCCTGGGCGAGCACCGTGGCGGTGGTGGTGCCGTCGCCGGCGACGTCGTTGGTCTTGGTGGCGACCTCCTTGACCAGCTGGGCGCCGAGGTTCTCGTACGGGTCGTCGAGCTCGACCTCGCGCGCGATCGTCACGCCGTCGTTGGTGATCGTCGGGCGCGCCCCACTTCTTGTCGATGACGACGTTGCGGCCCTTCGGGCCGAGCGTCACCTTGACGGTGTCGGCGAGCGCGTTGACGCCGCGCTCGAGGGCGCGGCGGGCGTCCTCGTCGAACTCAGAATCTTCGGCACGGTGCTCTCTCCTGGAGTCGCTGGTTCGGGGTCGTACGGGGTGCTCACGCGACCGCCCCGGGCGCCCGGGTGGGCGTCCCGGGGCGGGTGCGTCAGTGCTGGTGCGCGGGCTTCGGCTGCGTCGTCACTTCTCGACGACGGCGAGCACGTCGCGCGCGGAGAGCATGAGGTACTCCTCGCCGTCGTACTTGACCTCGGTGCCGCCGTACTTGCTGTAGACGACGACGTCGCCGACCGTGACGTCGAGCGGGATGCGCTTCTCGCCCTCGTCGTCGAAGCGACCCGGGCCGACCGCGAGGACCTTGCCCTCCTGGGGCTTCTCCTTGGCGGTGTCCGGGATGACGAGGCCGGACGCCGTGGTCTGCTCGGCGTCGAGCGGCTGGACGAGGATGCGGTCCTCGAGCGGCTTGATGGAGACCGACACGTGTCTGACCTTCCCCTTGCGGGATGAGTGACGGACGGATGGACGCTCGACCCTGCTGGGACGCCCGTCGTCGCGGGGCCGGGCGGCCCGGTCGGCTGGCACTCTCGGGGTGAGAGTGCCAGCGCCCAGCCTAGGTGCGCGTTAGCACTCCGTCAACCCGAGTGCCAGCCCACCACCACCCACCACCACCCACCACCCGCGCCCCCAACATCCGTCCCATCAAGCGTCAGGGGACCCCCACATCGAATAGACCGACATAAGCCTCCCCAGCCGCGACCGCCTGTGGCCGCCGCGGTGAGGGAAGATCCCGTGGTGAGCACCCTGACGCCCGGCGACGCCGCGTGGCTGGTTTCCGACGGCGGAAGAGACCTCGTGCGCCGGGCCAGGGGCCTGCTCGCATCGGACCCAGACCCGCTTCGCGCCGCCACCACGCTGCGCCAGAGCGGCGCGGACCCGGAGCGTGCCGCGCTCGCGCTCACCCAGGCCGGGCTGCGCGCCCGCGCCGAACGTCGGCTCGGCTTTGACCTGGCCCCCGACCTCCTGCTCACCGAGGACGGCCTCGCCCAGGCCACCAGGCCGGAGGTCGCCCGCCGACGCGCTGCCCGGCTGGCCGCCTCCGGGGCGCATCACGTGCTCGATGCCGGCTGCGGGCTGGGCCTGGACGCACGGGCCTTCGCCGCCGCCGGCCTGTCCGTGACCGGCGTCGAGCGCGACTCAGGGGTCGCCGTCCTCGCCGCGGCCAACCTCGCCGAGCGAGAAGCACGGGTCGTCGTCGGAGACGTCACCGACGACCACGTGCTCGCCGGGGCCCTGGTGGGCGTGGATGCGGTGTTCGTCGACCCCGCTCGTCGGAACCCCTCGGGGCCGCGTCGGCTCGACGGGAGCGCGCGCCGCATCACCGACCCCGCCCGTTGGTCGCCCCCGTGGCCGTGGGTGGAGGCGCTCGCAGCCCGCGTGCCCCGGGTGGTCGCCAAACTCGCCCCGGGGATTGCCCGCGATCTGGCCCCCCACTGGGAGCTCGTGTGGACGTCGGTCCGCGGCGACCTGGTCGAAGCAGCGGCCTGGTCCCCCGCCCTGGCCCGCGCCGGGGTCGCCCGGGCCGCAGTGGTCCTGCGCCACGGCCTCGACGACGTCGAGGTCACCGACGCCGACGACCCCCACGGCGAGGACGCCGAGGGCGGTCTGGCCCCCACGGGCCCGGTGGGCGCGTACCTCCTCGAGCCCGACGACGCCGTGATCCGCGCCGGGCTCGTCGGCGCCGTCGTGGCGGGGGTCGGAGGGCGGCTGCTCGCCCGCCGACTCGCCTACGTCACGTGCGACGAGGTGCCTGGCGAGACGGGTCGTGCCGGGTCGCGCGCCTACCGCGTGCTCGATGTCGGGCGGGTGGGGGTGCCGGGGCTGCGCTCGTCCCTGGCCCGCCTCGGCGCTGGCGACGTCGTCGTCAAGCAGCGCGGCATGCAGACCGACCCGGCCGCGCTGCGCACGTCGTTGCGGCTCACCGGTGACGGACCCACCCTCACAGTTCTCCTCGCGCGGGTGGACGACGGGGCCGTAGCAGTCGTCGCCCAGCCGCTCGGCTCGTCGTCGGGCGGAGCCTGAGCACGGGACGTGCTGGGGCGCCGAGCGTCCACCTAGTCGACATGGGGGTCCCCTGACGCAAGGGCGGGCAAGGGCGGGCAAGGGCGGGCGGGCCAGAGCGGGCGGGGCGGGTCGGGGCGGGTTAGGGGCGGGCGGCGGTGAGGGTGGTGGCGACGGCGCTCACGGCGTCGGGACCCAGGCCGCAGCAGCCGCCGACGAGGCGGGCGCCACGCCGGATCCAGTCCGCCACGACCTGGTCGGGCAGCGTGCCCGACCCCTCCCCCACCCAGCACTCTGCCGCGGCGTCCCACGTGCGCCCGGCGTTCGGGTACGCGACGAGGGCGAGCCCGGGCGCTCCGCCGGCCATCGCGTCTAGCAGCGAGGCGACATGCTCGGGCGCCGTGCAGTTCACGCCGACCGCGACCGCCGTCGGGCACGACGCGACCAGCGCCGCGGCTTCGCGCGCGGGTTGCCCAGCGCTGAGGGCAGACCCGTCTCGGCACGAGAACGACACATAGGCTGGTAGGTCGGGGAAGTCGGCCAGCACCTCGACGAGCGCGACAGCCTCGTCGAGGTCGGGGATGGTCTCGACGGCGAGCAGATCCGGGCCTGCCGCGGCGAGCACCTCGACCCGCTCCCGGTGGAAGGCGACGAGAGCCCCGCGGTCCAGCCCGTAGCGGCCGCGGTACTCCGACCCGTCGTGCAGGATCGCGCCGTACGGGCCCACCGAGGCCGCGACGAGCAGGCGAGCACCTCCCCCGGAGCGGTCGGCGGCCGCGCGCACCTCGTCGCGCGCCTGGCGCGCCAGGGCGACCGACAGGGCGAGCAGCCGGTCGGCCTCGTCCGCCTCGAGCCCAGCGGCGGCGAAACCGATCCGCGAGGCCTGGTAGCTCGCCGAGATAGCCACCGCGGCACCGGCCTCGTAGTAGCCGCGGTGCACGGCTACGACGGCGCCGGGGTCGTCGCGCAACAGCCGGGCCGACCACAGCGCGCCGCCGAGGTCGTGGCCGCGCGCCTCGAGGTCGGACGCCAGGCCGCCGTCGAGCGCCCACGGACCGCGCGCGAGGAGCTCGCGCAGGTCGTCGACGGCCGACCCCCCGGCCGCGGGGCTGCTCGTCACGCGGTAGTCCTCGGCAGGTAGTCCTCGAGCCGCCCGACGGTGAAGCCGGACGCCTTGATCACGCGCAGGGTGTGGGCGAGGTACTCCGACAGGTGCGGGACGAAGTGCAGCAGGACGATGTCGCCGGATCTGAGGGCCGAGCCGTCGGCGAAACGGAGCCAGCGGCCCGGCTGCGACACGTCCCACAGGACGAGGAAGTCGATGCCGCACGCCTTGGCGGCCCGCTGGGTGGCCGCATCGTACGAGCCGTACGGCGGCCGGAACAGCCACGGCCGCTCGCCGAAGTCGCGGGCGTAGTGGTCGCTCGCCCCGCAGATCTCCTTGGTCGCCGTCGCCTGCGAGGAGCGGCGCAGGTCCGGGTGGGTGAGGGTGTGGTTCTGGACGGTCGCACCGGCGGACCGCAGCTCGCGCAGATACCCGAGGTCGTCCTTGATCGCGTCGTTCGTCGCGAACACGGTGACCGGGACACCCCACTGGCGCAGCAGACCCGGCAGCGCCGGGTCCTTGGTCCAGCCGTCGTCGATGCTCAGGAACACGACCTTGTCCTGGGTGGCGATCCGGTGGACGACGGGCGGCAGGCCGTCCTGCGCCGTGGGCGGCACGACGCTGGCGGGTGCGGGAGCGGCGAGCGACCCCGACACCCGGTGCGCCGGCGCGGGCGCCCCGGACGATGTGGCGCGCCCGCCGGCGGGCGAGGCGGAGACGGGACCTACGCCCCCCGACCCCGGGGACGACGAGCAGCCGACAAGCACGGTGGATCCCAGGACCAGGGCCAGGCCCGGGGCGACGAGGCAGCGGATCGACCCGAGGGCGGCGCGGCGCAGGCCGTTCGGCGTTCGGTTCACGAGCCCAGGAACGCCGATAGAGAGGCTGGCGTCAGCCCGCGCGCCTTGCCCAGGGCCACGACCTTCTTGAGGTTCGAGGCGAGGTCGCCCTCGTAGTGCAGGAGCACGATGTCGCCGGCGCGCAGGTGGCTCGGACCGGCGAAGGACGTCTTGCCGTTCGCCTCCACCGACACGTTCCACAGCACGATGTGCTTGATCCCGCAGGAGGCCGCCACCTGCTCGATGTGCGGCGCGGAGGGGCGCGTCGGCATGAAGCCGGCCCCATACGGCGGGCGGAGGATCCACGGCCGCACGCCGAACTTCTTCGCGTACAGGGCCTGGGCTGCGCAGACCTCGTAGGCCACATCGGTCGACTTCTTGCTCAGCGCCTTGTGGTCCATGGTGTGGTTCTGCACGGCGTCCCACGCGCTCATGGCCTTGAAGTAGCCGTACTCGCCGTCTGCGACACCGTTGTACAGGAACGTGGTGAGCGGAAGGTGCGTCGACTGCACGTAGGCGAGCGCCGCCTTCTGCTTGGTGACGCCGTCGTCGACGGTGATGAAGAACACCGGCTTGGCGGTCTTGATCCGGAAGTGAATGACGGGGCTCGCACCGGCCGGCACCACGGTGTCGGGTCCAGGCGGCACGACAGTCGACCCTGACGGAGAGGGCGAGCCGGCGCCGGACGAGGGGGGCGCAGACGTCCTCGCCGAGGATGCGGCGGGCGCCGCGGCCGGCGTTCCCTGGTGCTCGTCAGATGCCGTGCTGCACCCGGCCAGCAGAAGACCCAGCAGGGCCAGGCCGGCAGCGGTGCGGGGCGTCACGGGTCCTCGCAGAGGATCGGAGGTCGAGCGGGGATCCGTCCCATGGTCGCACGGGTCGCCGAGCCCGCCGAATCAGCGCCGCGCGGGCGCGGCCGGCGCCTAGAGCGTCTGGTACTGCCAGGCCCGGGCCCGGGTGAGCACGTCACCCTCCGGCCAGCCCTCCTCGAACCGCGGCGGGGTGTCCCAGCGGGTCATCAGCATCACCCGGGCCGGCACGCCCTCGTTGCGCAGGATCTCGGCCGCCATGCAGCCGGGCGTCTCGAGCACGCGGGGGACGAGGCTGCGCCGCACCCAACCCAGGGCCGCCTCGAGCTGCCCGGGCTGCACGGTGGCTTCCCACATCCGCACGATCATGTCGTCGCCTCGTCTCCGCCGGCCGGCAGGACCCCGAGCACCTGCACGGTCGTGACCGGCATCGACGAGTCTGCCGGTAGTCCCAGCGGGCCCGGCGGGCGCCCCCGCTCCACCAGGGCTGCGCCCAGAGCGGCCACCATCGCGCCGTTGTCCGTGCACAGTCCCGGGCGCGGGACGCGCAGCCGCACGCCGGCGGCCTCGGCCCGCTCCTGCGCCAGCGCACGCAGCCTGCTGTTCGCAGCCACGCCGCCGCCGAGCTGCAGATGCCCGATGCCGAGCTCCCGGCAGGCGTCGAGCGCCTTGCGGGTCAGCACGTCGACGACGGCCTCCTGGAAGGACGCGGCGACGTCGGCCACCGGCACGTCCTCCCCGGCCGCGGCCCGGGCCTCGACCCAGCGGGCAACCGAGGTCTTGAGCCCGGAGAACGAGAAGTCGAACCGGTGGCGCTCGAGGTCGCGCGCGGAGGTCAGCCCGCGCGGGAAGGCCACGGCCCGCGCGTCGCCCTCCACCGCCGCCCGGTCGATCCACGGGCCCCCTGGGAAGGGCAGCCCGAGCAGGCGGGCCACCTTGTCGAACGCCTCCCCGGCGGCGTCGTCGACGGTGGCGCCCAGCGGCACGATCTCCTCGGTCACGTCGGGCACCAGCAGCAGGCTGGAGTGCCCGCCGCTGACGAGCAGGGCCACCATCGGCTCTGGCAGCGAACCGTGCTCAAGCCGGTCGACGGCGACGTGCGCGGCCAGGTGGTTGACGCCGTGCAGAGGCACGCCGAGCCCGAGGGCGAGCGCCTTCGCGGCGGCGACGCCCACCATGAGCGCTCCCGCGAGGCCAGGGCCGGCCGTTACGGCCACCGCGTCGACGTCGTCGAGCCGCACCGCCGCCTCGGCGCACGCCCGCTCGATCGTCGGCACCATCGCCTCGAGGTGCGCGCGGCTAGCCACCTCAGGGACGACGCCGCCGAACCGGGCGTGCTCGTCGACGCTGCTCGCGACCGCGTCGGCGAGCAGCGTGGTGCCGCGCACCAGCCCGATCCCCGTCTCGTCGCACGACGTCTCGACACCCAGGACGAGCGGACCGTCGCCCCGCCCGGTCACGACGCAGCCACGGTCAGCCGCCGCCGCAGCACGAGCGCGTCGAGGCCCGGGCCGTAGTAGCCGCGGCGCTCCGACAGCCGCTCGAAGCCCGTGCGCTCGTAGAGCGCGAGGGCAGGCGCGTTGTCGGCACGCACCTCGAGGAAGACCTGCGTGCAGCCGCGGGCCCTTGCCTCGTCCAGCAGCGCGCCGAGGAGGGCAGCACCCAGCCCTTCGCCCTGGGCCCCTGGAGCCACGGCGAGCGTCTGCACGTCGGCCTCGGGCGGGACGGCCGCGAGTCCCGCATAGCCCACGACGTGGTCGTCGCGCAGGGCCACCAGGTAGTGGCGCGACTCCGGCACGCGGGCGAGCTCGGACCACAGCGTGGCCGAGCTCCAGGCATCGTCGGGAAAGAGCGTGCGCTCGAGCTCCTCGCAGGCGGCGAGGTGCCACCAGCGCATCGGGGCGAGGGCGGCGTTCACGGCGACGCCTGCGCGATGCCGGGGGCCGGCACGGCGTCCGGGCGACGCAGGTAGAGCGGGGCGGGTGGCAGCAGCCCCACCGGCACGTGGATGCCGCTCCCGTCGGAGTCCGGGTCGCCCACCGCGAAGAAGCCGGTCGCGGGCAGCGGGGCGCCCGCGAGGAGCAGCCCCGCGACCACTGTGGCGAGCCCTTCTGCCGACGGGGCGGCCGGCCCGGCCACGCGCACGCCCGCGTCTGTGAGCACGTCGGCGTAGCGAAGCGCGCCCGGACCCACTGCGACCAGGGGCCCCAGCCCGGCGGCCAGGTCGGCCGGACTCACGACCACAGGCCCGCCTGTGCGACGACCCTCGCGGTCGAAGCGCGCGGCGTACACCTCCCGTCGGCCGGCGTCCGTGACCACCGCGACCCCGAGGTCCTCGTCCCCGAGCGCGCCCGCGGCGACGGCGTCGTGGGCGAAGCCGTCGTGGGAGCACAGGCCCAGCACGGGGATGCGGCGGACGAGTCCGAGCACCTCGGCCGTAACGAGTCCCACCCGCAGGCCGGTGAAGGGGCCGGGTCCCACGCCCACCGCCAGGTGGGTGAGGTCCTCGACAGCAGCGCCCGCCTCGAGGAACGCGCCTGCCACCGCCGGTGCGAGCACCTCGACGTGCCGAGGTCTGCCGGCCTCGGGGGTGTGGGTCGCCGCGGCACGCACGCGCTCGCCGTCGTGCACGGCGACCGCCACGGAGGAGGTCGAGGTGTCCAGCGCCAGCAGCAGCACGGCGCCCACCTTAGGCCGGGCCGGGGGCCCTGACGGGCGGCAGCACCTCGCCGGCCCAGCGGGACCCGAACCCGACGACGACCACGCGGCGCACGCCGGCGGCGCCGTCGTCGTCGCCGGCGTCGGCCGCCCGGGCGGGCCCGAGCCCGGTCGGGCGCTCCAGGCGCACGACGAGCCGGTCGGCGCTCAGACCCTCGACCTTCCCCTCACCCCACTCGACGACCGTGACGGCGTGGTCGACGTCGGCGTCGAGGTCGAGGTCGTCCACCTCGACCGCGGTTCCGAGCCGGTACGCGTCGACGTGCACGAGGTCGGGCCCGCGGACGAGTGAGGGGTGCACCCGGGCGATGACGAAGGTGGGGCTGGTGACCGGTCCGCGCACGCCGAGGCCGTCGCCGAGCCCCTGGGCGAGCGTGGTCTTGCCGGCACCGAGCCCCCCGGCGAGCACCACCACGTCACCGGGGCGAAGCGCACTCGCCAGGGCGCGCCCGAGGTCGCGCATCCCACCGGCGTCGGCCACCTCGAGCGCCGCGAGCACCCGCCCGACGTCGCCCGGGGGACCGGCGCTCACGCGCCCGCCGCCCCCGCACCCGCGCCCGCCGCCGGGGCCGCGGCGGCCGCCGCGGCTGCTGCCGCCGCGAGGTTGCGGCGCACCCGGCCGGCGAGCTCGCGCAGGGCCTGGTTCACCTCGGGGTACCGCTCGAGCATGATCATGTGGCCCGTGCCGGGCAGCACGACGAGCTCTGCCCCGGGTACGTACCGGACGATCTCCTGACTGTGCTCCTGCGGCGTGAGCAGGTCGGTGCCCCCGACGAGGACGAGCACCTCGACGTCGTGCAGCGCCGCGAGGGACGTGCGCTTGTCGTGCGTCTCGAACGTGGGCAAGAAGTCCGCGATCACGTCGATCGGCGTCGCCGCGAGCATCTCCGCGGTGAAGCTGTTGAGCGACGGCGGGACCGCAGAGCCGAAGGAGTACAGCCGGGTGAGCAGCAGGCTCAGGTCGTTGCCGCGCTCGCGCTGCCGCTCGACGAAGTCCTTCTGGCGCGCGAGGGTGGCCGCAGCACCCGGGGCCAGCGCGTGGAACACCCTGGCCGCGGGAGCCGGGAGCCCGAACGACACCTCGGAGATCCCGCTGGCGCTGGTGGCCATGAGCGCCACTCCGTGCACCCGCGTGCCGAAGAGCTCGGGCTGCTGGTCGGCCAACGCCATGACGGTCATGCCGCCCATCGAGTGGCCGACGAGGACGAGGGGACCGGTGGGCGCGACCGCGTGGATGACCGCCGCGAGATCGTGCCCGAGGGTGTCGATGTCGTGGCCGGCTGAGGACCGCTCGCTGCGGCCGTGGCTGCGCTGGTCCCAGAACACAAGGCGCCCCAGACCCTGCAGGTCGCGGCGCTGGTAGTGCCACGAGTCCGCGTTCAGCGCGTAGCCGTGCGAGAAAACGATGGTGAGGCCGTCGTCGCCCCGCCCGGGTGGTGGGTCGTCGACCTCGACGTGCAGCCGGGTGCCGTCGTCGGCCCGCACCGGCACCACCCGGCCGTGCAGGGCGCCGAACGGCTCGTGCTTCTCCGGGTCGGGTCGCAGGGCGCGCCCTACGGCCGCCTTCTCGGCGAGCAGGCCGAGACCCGCGCCCGCCGCGAACGCGCCCGCGAGAGCTGCGGCGACCAGGCGTCCGTCGATGCCGGCCACCGGCTACCTCCCGTCCGGGTCGGCGCCCACGTACTCCCGCGGAAGGCGGGAGCCGAGGCGCGTGACGATCTCGTAGCCGATGGTGCCGCACGCGGCGCCCCACTCGTCGGCGGTGGGCTCCCCCCGGTCGCCAGGGCCGAACATCACGGCGACGTCACCGGGCTCCACGGGGGCGCCACCCACGTCGACGACGAACTGGTCCATGCACACCCGGCCAGCCACCACGTGGCGCGCGCCCCCCAGCAGCAGCGGGCCGACCCCGCTCCCGTGCCGCGGGACGCCGTCGCCGTAGCCGACGGGCACCAGGGCCAGGCGCGTGGGCGACGTCGTGACGTACGTGTGGCCGTACGAGACACCCTCCCCGGGCCCGACGTCCTTGACGACGGAGACAGCGGCCTCGAGGGTCATGGCGGGCCGGAGCCCGAGCTCGGCGGCCGTACCCATGTCCGGACCCGGCGACAGGCCGTAGACCGCGATGCCCGGACGGACGAGATCCCAGTGGTCGCCGGGGCGGCTGAGGGTGGCCGCGGAGTTGGCAAGGTGCCTGACCTCGGGCTCGATCCCGCACGACTCGGCCACTGCGACCGCGGCCGCGAACGCCGCCGCTTGCACGTCGTTGGACGGCGCGGCCGGCTCGTCGGCGCGCGCGAAGTGCGACCACAGCCCGACCGCATCGACCGCCGGGGCGGCCGCGGCAGCCTCGCACAGCGCGCCCCACTGGTCGGCCCGCGTCCCGCCCCGGCCGAGGCCGCTGTCGAACTCCAGGTGCACCCTGGCCGCCCGGCCGGTGGCCGCAGCTCCGCGCTCCACGTCCAGCAGCTGGCCGAGCGACCCCACGGAGAGGTCGACGTCGGCGGCCACGGCCGCGGCGGTGTCGTCGCCCTCGGCGAGCACGAGCGCGAGCACGCGGCCAGCGTCACCGGCCGCTCGCAGCGCGAGCGCCTCGGGCACGAAGGCCACCCCCAGCCACTCCGCCCCTGCGGTGCGCGCGGCCCGCGCGCAGGGCACCATGCCGTGCCCGTACCCGTCGGCCTTCACCACGGCCATCAGCGATGACCCTGGTGCCGCAGCGCGCAGCCGGGCGACGTTCTGCCGAACCGCCCCGAGGTCGACACGCGCGACGGCGCGCTGCGGGGAGTCCATGACCCCATCCTCTCGCGCCGGTCACCGGGGGTTGGTCAGGGCTGCCCGCCGCGGGCCCGCGCCATCGCCGCCGGCAGCGCGCCGACGATGTCCCAGGCGGCCACGGGCCGGCCGCCCTCGCTGGCTACGCGCGCCGCCAGGCCGTGCAGCCAGGCCCCGGCCGCGGCGGCCCGGGCCGCGGTGGCGGCGTCGACCGGGCCGCCGGCAGCGGCGTGCGCGAGCAGCCCCCCGACGAGTCCGGACAGCACGTCGCCGCTGCCCGCCGTGGCGAGGACGGACGAGGTCATCAGGTTGACCCACGCCCGGCCGCCGGGCTCGGCGACCACGGTGCGCGCACCCTTGAGCAGCACCACCGAGCCGAGGTCGGCAGCGGCCCGCCGGGCCGCGCCCACGCGGTCCTCGTCCGCACCGGACCCCGTGGCATACCCGAGGCGGGCGAACTCGCCGTCGTGCGGGGTGACCACCGTCGTGGCGCCGGCGGAGGCTCTCCGAGCCACTGCCTCGCGCAGTGCGGGGTCCGCCGCGAGCAGCGAGAGCGCGTCGGCGTCGAGCAGCACGGGGCCCTCCGTGGCGAGCGCGGCCGCCACGACGCCGGCCGCGGCCTCGTCCTGGCCGAGCCCAGGGCCGACGGCCCACGCCCCGATGCGCGCGTCCTGCCCAGGGCTTCCGGCGGCCACCACGTCGGGGAAGGCGGTCAGGACCGACGCGGTCAGCGACTCGTCCCGCCCCAGCAGGTCGACCTTGCCGACGGGCGCCCGGCGCGCCCCGCCGGTGCAGAGCAGGGCCGCGCCGCGGTAGCGCGACGAGCCTGCGGCCACGCCCACGACTCCCCGGGAGTACTTGTGGTCGGTCGGTCCCGGTGGCGGTACCAGGAGCGCCACGTCTGCGACACCGAGCACCTCCACCGCGGGTCCAGCCAAGAACGGGTCGAGCCCGATGTCGACCACGTCGAGGACGCCCACGACCTCGGCGGCCGGCATCACCAGCAGACCGGCCTTGGGCGCCCCGAAGGTCACCGTGACGTGGGCGACGAAGACCGCGTCGGGGTCGGGCACCGCCCCCGTGTCCGGGTCGATGCCGCTCGGGACGTCGACCGCCACCCGCACCGCTCCCCCGGCCAGCGCGGCCCTGGCGAGCGCCGCCGCGGCCGGCCGCAGCGGTCCACGGCCGCCGATCCCGACGATGCCGTCGAGCACGAGGTCGGCCCCGCGCACGCGTGCGAGCAGGTCGCGCGGGACCTCGTGACCGGCGGCCGCCGTGCGCCCGCCCGCGGCCCGCAGGGCGGCAAGACCTTCGGCGTGCACCTCGTCCGCGAGCAGCGCGGCGAGCACGCGGGCGCCCCTGCGGGCCAGCCGCGCCCCGGCCCACAGGGTGTCTCCGCCGTTGTTGCCGCTGCCGACGAGCAGCATGACGTCGGCGCCGCGGGCGCCACCCCTGTCGTCGAGCAGGGCCGCGGCCGTGCGGGCCAGCCCGGCTGCAGCGCGGGCCATCAGGGCCCCCGCGGGCACCTGGTTCATGAGGGCCGCCTCCGCGGCCCGGACGTCCTCGACCCGCCAGGCGCCCCTCACCGGCCCACCTCCCGCATCACGCGATCTCGTCCGGGTGCACGTCCGGTGGCCGCAGCGGTACCACGACATCGACTCGAGCTGAGCGAGCCCCCTCGTCCCGCTCGGCTACCACGTAGGCGATCGCCGTATCGGCGTCGTGGCTGAGGGAGACGTGCCAGTGGCGCACCCCGAGCTTCTCGGCGAGCGCGGCGACCGTGCCCGTCGTGCGCAGCCAAGGCCGGCCGTGCGCGTCGCTGACCACCTGGCAGTCGTGCCATCGCAACCCGCCCGGCGAGCCCAGCGCCTTGGCCACGGCCTCCTTGGCCGCGAAACGCACCGCGAGGGAGGCCTCGGACCGCGGGGCTCCCTCCGCGGTGACCCGTTCGATGCCGGTGAACAGCCGTTCCCGGAGCCCGGGTGTTCGTTTCAGGGTCGCGCCGAACCGCGGCACGTTCACGACGTCCACCCCGATGCCGACGATCACGGGGGCAGCATCCCACCAAGGCAAGGCCGTCCGCGCCCCAGACGGGCAGCCGGGTGAGGGCCTGCGGCCGGGTCTACTCGACGGTGACCGACTTGGCCAGGTTGCGCGGCTGGTCGACGTCATGGCCCTTGGCCGTGGCCATCTCGCACGCGAAGACCTGCAGCGGCACCGTCGAGACCAGCGGCTGGAGCAGGGTGGGGCACGCAGGCACCCGGATGAGGTGGTCGGCGTATGGCACCACGGACTCGTCGCCCTCCTCTGCGATGACCACCGTGAGGGCGCCGCGGGCCCGTACCTCCTGGATGTTCGACACGATCTTGTCGTGCAGCACCGACCGGCCCTGGGGCGGCGGGACGATGCACACCACCGGGATGCCCGGCTCGAGCAGAGCGATAGGCCCGTGCTTGAGCTCGCCGCCAGCGAAGCCCTCGGCATGCATGTACGCGAGCTCCTTGAGCTTCAGCGCACCCTCGAGCGCGACCGGGAAGCCCACGTGCCGGCCGATGAACAGCACAGAGCGGGAGTCCTTGAGGTCGCGGGCGATCTCGCGCACGCCCTCGGTCGTGTCGAGCACCAGGTCGATCTTGCGCGGCATGTCCGACAGCTCGCGCAGCACCGACGAGATCTCGTCGCCGAACATGTTGCCGCGCACCTGGGCGAGGTACAGGCCGATGATGTACGCGGCCACGACCTGGGTCAGGAAGGCCTTGGTCGACGCCACCGCGATCTCCGGCCCCGCCTTGGTGTAGAGCACGGCGTCGCTCTCGCGCGGGATGGTGGAACCCACGGTGTTGCAGATCGACAGCACGCGCGCGCCCTGCTCGCGCGCGTAACGCAGCGCCATGAGGGTGTCCATGGTCTCGCCGCTCTGCGAGATCGCGATGACGAGCGTGCGACCCCCGACGATGGGATCGCGGTACCGGAACTCGCTGGCGAGCTCCACCTCCACGGGTACGCGGGTCCAGTGCTCGATGGCGTACTTCGCGACGACGCCCGCGTGGTAGGCGGTGCCGCACGCGACGATGATCACCTTGTCCGTCTCGCGCAGCTCCGCGTCGGTGAGGCGCATCTCGTCGAGGGTGAGCCGGCCGTCGCGCCCGACCCGCCCGAGCAGCGTGTCGGCCACGGCCTTCGGCTGCTCGGCGATCTCCTTGAGCATGAACAGGTCGTAGCCGCCCTTCTCCGCGGCGGCAGCGTCCCAGGTGACCTCGAACGCGGTGACCGCGGCCGGGCTGCCGTCGAAATTCGTCACCGAGACTCCGTCGCGGCGCAGCTCGACCACCTGGTCCTGGCCGAGCTCGATGGCCGAGCGGGTGTACTCGATGAACGCGGCGACGTCGGAGGCCATGAAGTTCTCGCCCTGGCCGACGCCGACCACGAGCGGGGAGTTGCGGCGGGCGCCGACGACCGTGTCGGGCGCGTCGGCGTCGACGGCCACCAGCGTGAAGGCTCCCTCGAGCCGTCGGGCCACCCGCCGCATCGCCTCGGCCAGGTCGCCGCCGGCTTCGGGGAGCACGCGGGACAGCAGGTGGGCGACGACCTCGGTGTCGGTCTCGCTGGTCAGGTGCACGCCGGTGACCGTCGAGCTCCTCGCGGAGCTCGGCGAAGTTCTCGATGATGCCGTTGTGGATGACGGCGACCTTGCCGTCCTCGCTCACGTGGGGGTGCGCGTTGGCGTCTGTGGGGCCGCCGTGCGTGGCCCAGCGGGTGTGGCCGATCCCGATCGTGGAGGCTGGCAGGGGGTCGTCGCCGAGCAGGGTCTCCAGGTTGGCCAGCTTGCCGGCCTTCTTGCGGGTGTACAGGTCTCCGGCGCACACGACGGCGACGCCCGCGGAGTCGTAGCCGCGGTACTCCAGGCGGCGCAGCCCGCCCACCACGACCTCGAGCGCCTGCTTCTCCCCGACGTAGCCCACGATTCCGCACATGGGGTCAAGGGTAGGCGACCGCGCCCGCGCCTTCCGCCATCGCGGCGTCGTGCGGGCGTGTGGGGCCGCCGCGCGGGCTCAGCCGATCGCGAGCTCGGCCAGCACCACCGCGGCGAGGCGGTCGGCCACCGCCTGCGCCTGCTGCGCGTCCGACGCCTCGACCATGACCCGGACCACCGGCTCGGTGCCGCTGGGCCTGAGCAGCACCCGCCCGGTGTCCCCGAGCTCGGCCTCGGCCGAGGCGACCGCCGAGGCGAGCGCCCGCGAATCCCCCACACCCCGGCGGTCGACCCCGCGCACGTTCACGAGCACCTGCGGGAGCTGCACCATCACGTCTGCGAGCTCGGCGAGGGAACGGCCGGTCTGGGCCATCCGGGCCAGGACGTGCAGGGCGGTGAGAACGCCGTCACCGGTCGTCGCGTGGTCGAGCAGCAGGACGTGGCCCGACTGCTCCCCGCCGAGCGCGTGACCCCCGGCGTTCATCTCCTCGAGCACGTACCGGTCGCCCACCTGCGTCTGCACCACGGTGATGGCGGCCGCCCGCATCGCGAGGGTGAACCCGAGGTTGGCCATCACTGTGCCGACGACGGTGTCGTTGCGCAGCTCGCCGCGCTCGCGCATGGCGAGGGCCAGGATCGCGATGAGGTGGTCGCCGTCGACGACCCGGCCGGAGGCATCGACGGCCAGGCACCGGTCGGCGTCGCCGTCGTGCGCGATGCCCGCGTGCGCACCCGCCTCGACCACGGCCTTCTGCAGGTCCCCGAGGTGCGTCGAGCCGCAGCCGTCGTTGATGTTCAGCCCCGTCGGCGTCGCGTGGATCGCGATGACCTCGGCTCCCGCCCTGCGGTACGCCTCGGGCCCGACGCCGCTGGCCGCACCGTTCGCGCAGTCGACGACGACGCGCAGCCCGTCGAGCGGGTGCGGCACCGTTGCGAGCAGGTGCTCGACGTAGCGGGACCCGGCCTCGGGGGCATCCGTGACCCGCCCCACGCCCGCGCCCGTAGGCCGCTTCCAGGCCTCGTGGAGTTGAGCCTCGATACGGTTCTCGACGTCGTCGGCCAGCTTGACGCCACCTCGGGCGAAGAACTTGATCCCGTTGTCCGGCATCGGGTTGTGCGACGCCGAGAGCATGACGCCCAGGTCGGCGTCGAGGGCGTCGGTGAGGAACGCCACGGCCGGCGTGGGCAGCACTCCGACCCGCACGACGTCGATACCGGCGCTCGCCAGCCCGGCCACCACTGCGGCCTCGAGGAACTCCCCGCTCGCGCGGGGGTCGCGACCCACCACCGCCTTGGCCCGGCGGGTGCCGTCGCCCAGCTCGCCGGCGTCGCCGAGCACGTGCGCGGCCGCCACGGCCAGCTCGAGCGCGAGCTCGGCGGTGAGGTCGGCGTTGGCCAGACCGCGCACGCCGTCGGTGCCGAAGAGGCGTCCCATCCCGTCCCCCAACCGTGTCCTGCCGTGTGTTCGGGCCGTCAGACGACGGTGCCCTGGGAGGCTAGCCCCCAGGGCACCGCGTGGTCGATCCGCGCGAGAGCGTGCTCTCGCGACCTCTTACCGCTTGGAGTACTGCGGAGCCTTGCGGGCCTTCTTGAGGCCGTACTTCTTGCGCTCCTTGACCCGGGGGTCGCGGGTGAGGAAGCCGGCCCGCTTGAGCGCGGGTCGCAGGCCTTCCTCGTCGATGAGGTTCAGCGAACGGGCGATGCCCAGGCGCAGTGCGCCCGCCTGCCCGGTGGGCCCCCCGCCGGTGATGCGCGCGATGACGTCGTACCGGTCCTGCAGGTCGGTGACCACGAACGGCTCGTTCACCAGCTGCTGGTGCACCTTGTTCGGGAAGTAGTCGTCCAGCGTGCGGCCGTTGATGGTCCAGGTGCCGGTGCCGGGCACGATGCGAACCCGTGCGATGGCCTGCTTGCGGCGGCCCACGGCGGCACCCGGTGCGGTGACCACGGCGCGGGGCGCGGTGGTCACGGGAGACGCGGTCTCCGTCGTGTAGCTCTCGGGAGCCTCGGTCTCGTCGACGTCGACGTCGACCTCGATGGCCTGCTCGGACACGTCCTGTGCTTCCTCTCCGCCTGCGAACCGCTGCGACCCGACGGTCACTGAGCGACCTGGGTGATCTCGAACGTCACGGGCTGCTGCGCCGCGTGGGGGTGGTCCGGGCCCGCGTAGACCTTCAGCTTCTTGGCCATCGCCCGGCCGAGCTTCGTGTGCGGGAGCATGCCCTTGACGGCCTTCTCCACGGCGCGGCGCGGGTTGGTCTCCAGCAGCTCGGCGTAGGAGGTGGCCGACAGGCCGCCCGGGTAGCCGGAGTGCCGGTAGTCCTTCTTGTCCTTGAGCTTGTTGCCGGTCAGGGCCACCTTGCTCTGCGTTGACGATGATGACGAAGTCACCGGTGTCGACGTGCGGCGCGAACGTCGGCTTGTGCTTGCCACGCAGCAGCGTGGCGGCCTGGACGGCCAGCCGACCCAGGACGACGTCAGTGGCGTCGATCACGTGCCACTGACGCTCGACCTCGGTGGGCTTTGGGCTGGTACGTGCGCACGGTCGTAGCCTTCGTTCGTCTCGTCGGTGCTCGAAGTGCCGGCCTGCGGGGACTCCCAGCACGGGGTCCTGCGGGACGACGGCGGTGGTGCGGGTGACGCAGGCCACGACGGCCCGCGTGCGGTCGCACAACGACTGCCCAGGGTACCCGCGGGTCGCCGCCCCGGTCAAAACGCCCCCGGCTGGGCGTTCAGCCCTGCCCGTAGGCGGCCCGCGCGGTTCGGTCGCCCCGGCCGTCGTCCCACACCGGCTCCGGCGTCTCGCGCACCCGCCCGTCGGCCCCGACCAGGACGAAGCGGTCGAACCCGCGGGCGAACCATCTGTCGTGCGTGACGCACACGACCGTCCCTTCAAAGGCCGACAGGCCGTCTTCGAGGGCCTCGGCGCTGTGCAGGTCAAGGTTGTCCGTGGGCTCGTCGAGCAGCAGCAGCGTGGCGCCGCCGAGCTCCAGCAGGAGGATCTGGAACCGGGCCTGCTGCCCTCCGGACAGCGAGTCGAAGCTCTGCTCGGCGGCCCCCGCGAGCTCGTACCGGTCGAGGACCCGGCTGGCCTGCTCACGGCCCATGCCGTCGCGGTGGTCGTCGCCGCGGTGCAGCACCTCCAACAGCGTTCGCCCCCGCAGCTCGGGATGCGCGTGCGTCTGGGCGAACCAGCCCGGGCGCACCCGCGCCCCGAGCCGGGCCACACCGCCACTCACGACGGGCTCCACGGGCACGTCGTCGACCGGCAGGTGCTCCCGCTCGGGGTCGGTGCCACCTGCGGCGAGCAGACGCAGCAGGTGGGACTTGCCGCTGCCGTTGGCCCCGGTGATGGCCACCCGTTCGCCGAAGAAGATCTCCAGGTCGAACGGGTCGACCAGGCCCGGCAGGGAGAGCCCGGCGAAGACGACGGCGCGCTTGCCGGTGCGGCCACCGCGCAGCCGCATGGTGACCTGCTGGCGCTGGGGCTGGTCCTCCGGCGGCCCGGCGGCCTCGAACTTGGCCAGGCGCGTCTGGGCCGCCTGGTAGCGCGAGGCCAGCCCGTCGTTGTACGCGGCCTTGGTGCGCAGCATGAGGACTAGGGCTTTGATCTTGGCGTGCTCCTCGTCCCAGCGGCGGCGCAGCTCGTCGAGCCGGGAGAAGCGGTCCTCTCTGGCTTGGTGGTACGTGTCGAAGCCGCCGGGATGGATCCACGCGGTGTTGCCGGCGGCGCCCAGCTCGACGGTGACGACGCTCGTGGCGGTCTGGGCGAGCAGCTCACGGTCGTGCGAGACGAACAGCACCGTCTTGGCCGACTCGCGGAGCCGTTCCTCCAGCCACCGCTTGGAGGGCACGTCGAGGTAGTTGTCCGGCTCGTCCAGCACCAGCACCTCGTCCGGTCCCCGCAGCAGCAGCTCGAGCACCAGCCTCTTCTGCTCGCCGCCACTGAGGGTGGCCAGGTCGCGCCACTGGACCCGGTCGAACGGCAGGCCGAGCGCCGTGGTGCAGCAGACGTCCCAGGTGACCTCGGCCTCGTAGCCGCCCGCATCGCCCCAGTCGCTGAGCGCGTGGGCGTAGCGCAACGCAGTGGCTTCGTCGTCGGCGTCCATCATCGCGAGCTCGGCCGCCTCCAGCGCTGTGGCCGCGGCCCGGACGGCGGGAGCCGAGACGGCGACCAGGAGGTCCCGCACCGTCCCGGCGATGCCGCCCGCGTCGGCATTCTTGCCGATGAACTGGCGCATGACGCCGACCCCGCCGCTGCGGGCGATGCTGCCCACCTGCAGGTCGAGGTCACCGGTGATCAGCCGCAGCAGGGTCGTCTTGCCCGCGCCGTTGGCGCCCACGAGGGCGACCTTGGCGCTCTCCCCGACCCGGAACGACACGTCGTCGAGCAGCACCCGCCCGTCTGGCAGGGCGAACGTCACGTGCTGAACGTCGAGGTGGCCCACGAGGGTTCACCCTCCCACGCGCCGCGCACCGACCCCACCGACTTCTCCCCCGCGTCCTCCCCCGCGCTTCCCCCGCCCCTCCCCGTCCCCGCCCCTCCCCGCCCGTTGACCCATGGCATGGATCAACGGACCATGGACGACCCCGAAAGCGGCCCCTCCACGGTGATTCCGTCCATGCCATGGATCAACGGACGAGGGGGTGGTGATCCCGGTCCGGGGTGCGGGGGGCGTGCGGGGGTCAGTAGTACTCGAGGGCCTCGACGTCGGTGCTGATCCGGGTGCCCGCCTCGCCGACGAGGATCTGCTCGAGATCCGCGAGCGCCCCGATCACGGCGCTTCGCCCGGGCGCAGAACGGGCGAAGTCGGCGGCCGCCTCCACCTTCGGGCCCATCGAGCCGGCCGGGAAGTGGAAGGCGTCGATCTCGTCGGGCGACGCGGCCCTGATGGCCTTCTGATCCGGAGTGCCCCAGCCGGTGTAGACCGCGTCGGCATCCGTGGCGATCACGAGCAGGTCGGCCTCGAGGTCCTTGGCCAGCACAGCCGAGGACCGATCCTTGTCGATGACGGCCTCGACGCCCACGAGGGTGCGCGGGTTGCGGTCCTTGTCCGAGGAGAGGCCTTCGTCCTTGAGGTACATCGTCGGGATACCGCCGCCGCCGGTGCACACGACCACCGCGCCGCGCTCGAGGAGCCACTGCACGGGCCGGATCTGGAAGATCCGCTGCGGCAGCGGAGAGGGCACCACGCGGCGCCACTTGTCGCCGTCCTGCTTGACGATCCAGCCCTTGGCCTGGGCCAGCCGCTTGGCCTCGGCCTCGTCGTACACCGGGCCGACGAACTTGGTCGGGTCCATCATCGCCGGGTCGTCGGGGTCGACCTCGACCATCGTGAGGATCGTCGCCAGTGGCTTCTCGAAGGGCAGCAGGTTGCCGAGCTCCTGCTCGATGAAGTAGCCGATCATCCCCTCGGTCTGCGCGCCGAGGACGTCGAAGGGGTAGGAGGACTCTTCGTCGTAGGCGGAGGCCTGCAGCGAGAGCAGGCCCACCTGGGGACCGTTGCCGTGCGACACCACGAGCTCGTGGTGCTCGGCCACCGGGGCGATCGCCTCGCAGGCTCGCCGTACGTTGGCCCGTTGGTTCTCCACCGTCATCGGCTCTCCGCGCTTCTGCAGCGCGTTCCCGCCCAGCGCCACGACCACCCGCATGGTTCCTCCTCCGACGTGAGCGACAGAGCCAGACTGGCACTGCGGCGGCCGGGACGCAGGCAGACGACTCAGTCGGCATCCCCCGCCGGGCCACGCCAGCGCCGTGCCCGCAGCGCCGCGGCGGCAAGCTCGTCGTCGGGCGGGTACTTGACCTCCTCGAGGCACAGGCCACGCGCGGGGGCCACCATCGCCTCGGGTCCCCTGGTCCCCCGCCCGAGCAGCTGGGCCGGAAGGCCCTCGTCGACCCGACCATCGCCCACGGCCAGGAGCGCGCCGACGAGGGATCGCACCATCGAGTGGCAGAACGCGTCGGCCGCGACGGTGGCGACGACCACCCCGTCTGCCTCGCGCATCCACTCCAGGGCCAGGAGAGTCCGCACGGTCGAGGCGCCCTCGCGTCGCTTGCAGAACGGCGCGAAGTCGTGCTCGCCGAGCAGCGGTGCCGAGGCGGCGTTGAGCCGGGCCACGTCGAGGGGCCACGGGTGCGCCACCACCGAGCCGCGCCGCAGCGGGTCGGTGGACGAGCCGGAGTCGTCCACGCGGTACGCGTAACGGCGGCTCTGCGCCGACCAGCGCGCGTCGAAGCCGGGCGGGGCGAGGTCGGCCGCGGTCACGCGCACGTCCGGCGGCAGCAGGCCGGCCAGGCGGGCCACGGGCCGCGCGGCCTCCACCCAGGTGCCGACGGGAACGTCCGCATGGGCCACCTGCCCGCGGGCGTGAACGCCGGCATCGGTGCGTCCGGCGCAGACCGTGCGGGGCGCCTCGTCGAGGTGCAGGAGCACCCGCAGAGCGTCCTCGAGCACGCCCTGCACCGTCCTGCGGTCGCGCTGGCGGGCCCAACCGGAGAAATCGGTGCCGTCGTACTGCACCCGCAGCCGGACGCGCACGAGGCCCCCGTCCCCGCGGGGGGAGGGGGCCTCGTGCGACGGGCTCACGCGGGTGGCGCCTGCGGCGCGAGGGCCTCAGGCGTCCTTGTCGGTTGCCTCGGCGGCGTCATCGGCCCCGTCCTCGGCGACCTCGTCGGTCTCGTCCGCAGCGTCGGCCGCGACCTCGCTGTCGACCGCCCCGTCCGCCGCCTCGGCGTCGGCGGAGTCGGCGGTGGGCTCGCTGGCGTGCTCCTGAGCGACCACGGGGACCTCAGCCGCTGCCGCGGCCTTCGTCTCCTTGACGGCACGCCGGGTGGCCGCGGTGGCCTCCTTCACGGCGACGTCGGGCATGTCCTCCGTGACAAGCTCGATGATCGCCATCGGTGCGTTGTCGCCCTTGCGGGGGCCGACTTTGGTGATGCGGGTGTAGCCGCCGGGGCGGGTGGCGAAGCGCGGCCCGATCTCCTCGAAGAGCGTGTGCACCACGGACTTGTCGCGTACGACGGTGAGCACCCGGCGGCGCGCGTGCAGGTCGCCCCGCTTCGCGAACGTGATGAGGCGCTCGGCCAGCGGGCGGAGTCGCTTGGCCTTGGCCTCGGTGGTCGTGATCTTGCCGTGCTCGAACAGCGCAGTGGCGAGATTGGCCAGCATGAGTCGCTCGTGCGCGGGGCCGCCGCCGAGACGCGGGCCCTTGGTGGGCGTGGGCATGTGGATCTACTCCTTGGTGAGTGCAGCCGTGGGTCGCACGGGCGGGCAGCGTCGGTACCCGGAGGTCAGAGCTGCTCGTCCTCGGCGAAGGCCTGGTCGTCGTCGTCGTCGGCGTAGAAGGACACGGCCGCAGTGGGGTCGAACCCGGGCGGGCTGTCCTTGAGGGCCAGACCGAGCGAGGCCAGCTTGGCCTTGACCTCGTCGATGCTCTTGGCACCGAAGTTGCGGATGTCCAGCAGGTCGGCCTCCGAGCGGCCGAGGAGCTCACCCACGGTGTGGATGCCCTCGCGCTTGAGGCAGTTGTACGACCGCACCGTGAGGTCGAGCTGCTCGATGGGCATCGAGAGCTGCTCGGCCACGAAGGCGTCGGCCGGCGACGGGCCGATGTCGATGCCCTCGGCGTCGATGTTCAGCTCGCGGGCGAGGCCGAAGAGCTCGACGAGCGTCTTGCCCGCGGAGGCCACCGCATCGCGCGGCAGCATGCTGGGCTTGGTCTCGACGTCGAGCACGAGCTTGTCGAAGTCGGTGCGCTGCTCGACGCGGGTGGCCTCGACCTTGTACGTCACCTTCATGACCGGCGAGTAGATGGAGTCGACCGGGATGCGGCCGATCTCCTGGTCGGGCTGCTTGTTCATGGGGGCCGACACGTATCCGCGGCCGCGCTCGACGACGAGCTCCATCTCGAGCTTGCCCTTGGCGTTGAGCGTGGCGATGTGCAGGTCGGGGTTGTGAACCTCGACGCCCGCGGGCGGGGCGATGTCGGCAGCCGTCACCGTGCCGGGGCCCTGCTTGCGCAGGTACATCACGACGGGCTCGTCGTGCTCGCTCGAGACCACGAGGTTCTTGATGTTCAGGATCACCTCGGTGACGTCCTCGGTCACGCCGGCGATGGTGGTGAACTCGTGCAGCACCCCGTCGATGCGGATCGAGGTGACCGCCGCACCGGGGATGGACGACAGGAGCGTGCGGCGGAGCGAGTTGCCGAGCGTGTAGCCGAAGCCTGGCTCGAGCGGCTCGAGCACGAAGCGCGAACGGGTCTCGGAGATGGGCTCCTCGGTGAGGGTGGGCCGCTGTGCGATGAGCACGGTGCTGTTCCTTTCGTGGCGTCCGCCATATGACGCCTGGAAGGGAGGGGCGGGTGGACGGGTCCCCGCCGGCGCGGCCTGCGGAGGGCAGGCCGCGCCGGCGGTTCAGATCACTTCGAGTACAGCTCGACGATCAGCTGCTCCTGCACGGCCGTGTCGATGAGGGCGCGCGACGGAAGCGAGTGCACCAGCACGCGCAGCTGCGAGGGGATGACCTCCAGCCAGGCGGGCACCGGGCGCTCGCCGGCCTCGGCGCGGGCCACCACGAACGGGGTGAGCTCGCGCGAAGCGGGACGCACCTCGACGATGTCGCTCTCGCTCACGCGGTACGACGGGATGTCGACCTTCTTGCCGTTGACCGTGATGTGGCCGTGCCGCACCACCTGGCGAGCCATGTCGCGCGACTTGGCGAACCCGGCCCGGTAGACGACGTTGTCCAAGCGCGACTCGAGGATGCGCAGGAGGTTCTCACCGGTCTTGCCCTGCCTGCGTTGGGCCTCCTCGTAGTACCCGCGGAACTGCTTCTCGAGGACGCCGTAGATGCGCGCGCACTTCTGCTTCTCGCGCTTCTGCAGCAGGTACTCGCTCTCCTTGGTCCGGCCGCGGCCGTGCTGGCCGGGCGGGTAGGGGCGAGATTCCATGGGGCACTTCGGGCTGTCGCACTTGGAGCCCTTGAGGTAGAGCTTGACCTTCTCACGGCGGCACCGCTTGCAGTCCGCCCCGGTGTAACGAGCCATCTGTACGTTCTCCTTGGGGTCAGACCCGGCGCCGCTTGGGCGGGCGGCAACCGTTGTGCGGGCTGGGGGTCACGTCCTGGATCGAGCCGACCTCGAGTCCGGTCGCCTGCAGCGACCGGATGGCCGTCTCGCGGCCCGAGCCCGGGCCCTTGACGAAGACGTCGACCTTCTTCATGCCGTGCTCCATCGCGCGGCGGGCAGCGGCCTCGGCGGCGAGCTGCGCGGCGAAGGGCGTGGACTTGCGCGAGCCCTTGAAGCCGACCTGGCCGGCCGAGGCCCACGCGATCACCGCACCGGTGGGGTCGGTAATGCTCACGATCGTGTTGTTGAAGGTGCTCTTGATGTGCGCGTGGCCGTGGGCCACGTTCTTGCGCTCCTTGCGGCGCACCTTCTTGGCGCCCGCAGCGGTCTTGCTCTTGGGAGGCATCGGTTCCTAGCTCCTACAGGTCGTCGGTCCGGCTTCGGACTGCTCGGGGATCAGCGGGCCTTCTTCTTGCCGGCCACGGTCTTCTTCGGGCCCTTGCGGGTGCGCGCGTTGGTGTGCGTGCGCTGCCCACGGACGGGGAGGCCGCGGCGGTGCCGGATGCCCTGGTAGCAGCCGATTTCGACCTTGCGCCGGATGTCGCCCTGGACCTCGCGGCGCAGGTCGCCCTCGACCTTGAAGTTGCCTTCGATGTAGTCGCGCAGGGTGACGAGCTGGGCGTCGTCGAGGTCCTTGGTCCGCAGGTCGGGCGAGATGCCCGTGGCCCCGAGGAGCTCCTTGGCGCGGGAACGGCCGATGCCGTAGATGTAGGTGAGCGCCACCTCGAGCCGCTTGTCGCGGGGGAGGTCGACGCCAACGAGTCGTGCCATGTGGCGTGGTGCCTGCTTTCGTCTCGCACAGGTGTGTCGCGGCACCGGTCCCGTCCGTACGGAGGGTCCCCGGCCTGTGGTCCGGGGGTGTCGTCCTGGCCTCCATGGGCCAGGTGTCGGGATGCCGCGTCGATGGCGATTCAGTTGTGCCCGCCCGGGGGCGGGATCGTGCGGGTCGTGCACCCGGCGCGGTCGAGCCGCTCCGGACGTCGCTGGATCAGCCCTGGCGCTGCTTGTGGCGCGGGTTCTCGCAGATGACCATGACGCGACCGTGCCGGCGGATCACCTTGCACTTGTCGCAGATCTTCTTGACGCTCGGCTGGACCTTCATCGTGTATCTCCGTGGCGCTCGTGATCGCGGGGCGTCTCGAACGCCGTACGCGCAGCGGACATGGTCAGGGCTTCTGCTTGCGGGGGGTCACTTGTACCGGTAGACGATCCGGCCGCGGGTGAGGTCGTAGGGCGAGAGCTCCACGACCACGCGGTCGTCAGGCAGGATCCGGATATAGTGCATCCGCATCTTGCCGCTGATGTGCGCGAGCACCTTGTGGCCGTTGTCGAGCTCGACCCTGAACATCGCGTTCGGAAGAGACTCGACGATCGTGCCCTCGAGCTCGATGGCACCGTCCTTCTTGGCCATAGGGTTCGCGCAGCTCTTTCGTCGTCCGGTGGGGTAGCGTCCCGTCGTGCCCCCTGGCGCGCGGCACCCGCCCCCGCAGGGGGCTGGCGTACAGACGACGACAGGGCTCACGGCGAGCCGAAAAAGGAGTCTACGCCGCACCCCCGCCCGAACCCTAATCGGCCCGACAATAACGGACATAGCATCCCAGATGGGGCGTGCGCACGTTGCCGACGTCAGCGCACGGCGGCGGGGGAGACGACCCCGAGGGCAGCGAAGCGAGACGCGCCTCCGTCCGCCGCGGTGAGCACCCACGGTCCTTCGGGAGTGATCGCCACGGTGTGCTCCCAGTGGGCCGCCACCGCGCCGTCGCTGGCCACCACGGTCCAGTCGTCGTCCAGCACGTGCACGTGCCGCTGCCCGAGCATCACCATCGGCTCGACTGCGAGGGCCATGCCGGGCTCGAGTCGCGGCCCGTGGCCCGGGAGGCCGTAGTTCGGCACGCTCGGCTCCATGTGCATCTCCGAGCCGATGCCGTGTCCCACGTACTCCTCGACGATGCCGTACTCCCCCGCCGCGCGCACGGTGGTCTCGACCGCGTGCCCGACGTCGGAGAGCCGGCCATCCACGACGGCGGCCGCGAGCCCGGCCCACAGAGCGTCCTCGGTGACGCGGGACAGCCGGACGACCTCCGCGGATGCCTCCCCCACCGGCACCGAGACCGCGGCGTCGCCGTGCCAGCCATGCACGATGGCCCCGAAGTCGATCGACACCAGGTCGCCGTCGTGCAGCACCCGCGGGCCGGGGATGCCGTGCACCACCTCGTCGTTGACGGAGACGCACACGACCGCGGGGAAGCCGTGGTAGCCCAGGAACGAGGAGCGGGCACCCTCCTCGGCCAGGATCGCGCGGGCGAGGTCGTCGAGGTCGGCGGTGGTCACGCCGGGGGCCACGGCCCCGGACATCGCGTCCAAGGCCCGGGCGACGACAAGCCCGGCGGCGCGCATGTGCGCGAGCTGGGCGTCGGTCTTGACCTCGATGCGGCCGCGGCGGCGGAACACGGTCTAGGCCTCCAGCGCAGCCAGCAGCCGGTCAGTCACCTCGTCGACCGTGCCCATGCCGTCGACCTGGACGAGGATTCCGTGGTCGGCGTAGATGCGCGTAAGCGGTGCCGTCTGCTCGGCGTACACGTCCTGCCTGCGACGGATGACCTCGGCCGTGTCGTCTTTGCGCCCCTGGTCGGTGGCACGCTTGACGAGCCGGGCGACCACTTCCTCCGTGTCCACCGTGATCTCGACGACCCGGTCGATCTGCTGGCCCGCATCGGCGAGCATCGTGTCGAGCTCCTTCACCTGGTCGACGGTGCGGGGATACCCGTCGAGCAGGAAGCCGGCAGCCGCGTCGGGCTGGCCGACGCGGTCGCGCACCATCGCGTTCGTGAGCGAGTCGGGCACATACTCGCCGGCGTCCATGTACCGCTGCGCCTCGACGCCCAACGGGGTTCCCGCGCCGACGTTGGCGCGGAAGATCTCGCCGGTGGAGATGTGCGGGACGCCCAGGCGGGCAGCCACGATGTCGGCCTGGGTTCCCTTGCCGGCCCCAGGCGGGCCCATCAGGACGATGCGCACGGCGGCCTCTCTCACGTCGGGGTCGGACCGGTGGGGCACCAGCGTAGGGGGTGCCGGCGAGGCCTCTCGCCCGGGGCAGCTCCCGGGTGAGGACGACCGGACGGTCAGCGCAGGAAACCCTCGTAGTTACGCTGCTGCAGCTGCGACTCGATCTGCTTCACGGTGTCGAGCCCGACGCCCACCATGATCAGCAGGCTCGTACCGCCGAACAGGAAGCGGTTGCCCACGCCGAGCAGGACGAACGCGATGGACGGGATGATCGCGATGACGGCCAGGTAGATGGCGCCCGGGAGGGTCAGGCGGGTGAGCACGTAGTCCAGGTACTCGGCCGTGGGCTTGCCCGCGCGGATGCCCGGAATGAAGCCGCCGTACTTCTTCATGTTGTCGGCCACCTCGGTGGGGTTGAACGTGATCGCCACGTAGAAGTACGTGAAGAACACGATCAGCACGAAGTAGACCATCAGGTACGGGGCCTCGGTACCGTTCTGGAAGTTGCGCTGAACCCATTGCGCCCAGTCGGAGTTGCTGCCCGACAGGCTCACGATCAGCTGCGGGATGTACAGCAGCGACGAGGCGAAGATGACGGGGATGACGCCTGCCATGTTGACCTTGAGCGGGATGTAGGTGCGAGACCCGCCGTACATCCGTCGGCCGACCATCCGCTTGGCGTACTGCACCGGGATGCGGCGCTGGGCCTGCTCGACGAACACCACGCCCATGATCGTGAAGAACCCGACCGCCAGGGTGAGGGCCGTGACGACCCAGCCGTCGAGGTTCCAGATGCTGGCGATCTGGCCGGGAACGTGGCGATGATGGAGGTGAAGATCAGCAGCGACATGCCGTTGCCGACGCCCTTGTCGGTGATGATCTCGCCGAGCCACATGATCACGCCGGTGCCCGCCGTCATCGTGATGATCATGACCATCACGAGCCAGACGTTCTGGTCCGGGATCAGCTGCTCGTTGCAGCCGGGGATCAGCCGGCCAGGAACCCGGGCGAGCGCCACGATGCCGGTGGACTGCAGGATCGCCAGGCCGATGGTGAGGTACCGCGTGTACTGGGTGATCTTGGCCTGGCCGGTCTGACCCTCCTCCTTGAGCGCCTCCAGCCGCGGAATCACCACGGTGAGCAGCTGGATGATGATGCTGGCGGTGATGTACGGCATGATCCCGAGCGCGAACACGCTCAGCTGCAGCAGCGCACCGCCGCTGAAGAGGTTGACCAGGCCGAAGAGCGGGTTGGTGGAGGCGTTGTCGACGCAGTTCTGGACCGCGGTGTAGTCGACGCCGGGCACCGGGACCACCGAGCCGAGCCGGTAGATCGCGATGATGCCCATCGTGAACAGGAGCTTCTTGCGCAGGTCGGGCGTCTTGAACGCCGACACGAACGCGCTGAGCTGCACGACCCCTCCTCGCATGTGGACCCCATCGCGCGACGGGATCGTCGCCCGCGGGGGTGGAGCACCGGTGGCGGCCCGGGCAGTCTAACCCGGCTGCCCCCGCAGCAGAACGCCGGACGTCCCACGCCTGGGACCTGATGAGGGTCCCGGTGGCGTGCGGACGTCCGGCGATCAGTCAGACCTCGGTGACGGTGCCGCCGGCGGCCTCGATCTTGGCCTTCGCCGAGTCGCTGAAGGCGTCGACCGTGACCTGGACAGCGACGGTGATGCCGCCCTGGCCGAGCACCTTCACGGGCTTGCCCTTGCGGACGGCCCCCTTGGCGACCAGGTCGGCGACCGTGACGGTTCCGCCCTCGGGGAACAGGTTCGCCAGAGCGGCCACGTTGACGACCTGGAACTCGACCCGGTTGGGGTTGTTGAAGCCCTTGAGCTTCGGCAGCCGCATGTGCAGGGGCATCTGCCCGCCCTCGAAGCGCACGGGCACCTGGTAGCGGGCCTTCGTGCCCTTGGTGCCGCGGCCGGACGTCTTGCCCTTGCTCGCCTCGCCGCGGCCCTCACGGGTCTTGGCGGTCTTGGAGCCCGGGGCCGGGCGCAGGTGGTGGACCTTGAGCGTCATGACTCGACCTCCTCGACGGCCACGAGGTGCGTGACCGCCTTGATCATGCCGCGGAACTCGGGACGGTCCTCCTTGACCACCACGTCGCCGATCCGCTTGAGACCAAGAGAACGCATGGTGTCGCGCTGCACCTTGGTGCCGCCGATGGTGGAACGGATCTGGGTGACCTTCAGGTGGGTCGTCACGAGCCCACCCCCGCGGCACGGGCCCGCAGCAGAGCAGCCGGTGCCACGTCCTCGAGCGGCAGGCCGCGACGCGCGGCCACCTCTTCGGGACGCTCGAGCATCTTCAGCGCGGCCACCGTGGCGTGCACGATGTTGATCGCGTTGTCGGAGCCGAGCGACTTGGACAGGACGTCGTGGATGCCGGCGCACTCGAGCACGGCGCGCACCGGACCGCCGGCGATGACGCCGGTACCGGGGCGCGCCGGGCGGAGCAGGACGACGCCGGCAGCGGCCTCACCCGTGATCGGGTGCGGGATCGTGCCCTGGATGCGGGGCACCTTGAAGAAGTGCTTCTTGGCCTCCTCGACACCCTTGGCGATCGCCGCGGGCACCTCCTTGGCCTTCCCGTAGCCGACGCCGACGGTGCCGTCGCCGTCGCCCACGACGACCAGCGCGGTGAAGCTGAAGCGGCGACCGCCCTTGACGACCTTCGCCACGCGGTTGATGGTGACGACCCGCTCGACGTACGCGGTCTTCTCGGGCGCCTTCTGGTCGTCACGACGACCCCGGCGCTCGTTGCCGCCGGCGCCGCCACCGCGACGCTGGGCTGCAGCCATGTGCGTTACCTCGTTCTCTTTCGTCTCGTCAGTCGTCGTCAGAACTCGAGTCCGGCTTGACGGGCGGCCTCCGCCAGAGCCGCGATGCGGCCGTGGTACTTGTTGCCGCCGCGGTCGAAGACGACGGCTTCCACGCCGGCGGTCTTGGCGCGCTCGGCCACGAGCTCGCCGACCTTGCGCGAGCGGGCCGTCTTGTCGCCGTCGACCGCCCGCACGTCGGCCTCCATGGTGGTGGCCGAGGCCAGCGTGCGGCGGCGCGTGTCGTCGACGACCTGCGCCGTGATGTGCCGCGCCGAGCGGGTGACCACCAGTCGCGGACGCGCCGCGGTGCCGGTGACCTTCTTGCGCACCCGGAGGTGGCGGCGCTTACGCGCGACCGTGCTGCGGCGCGCGTGCTTGCTGAACTGGGTGGCGCCATCTACTTACCCGCCTTTCCGGCCTTGCGGCGGATGACTTCGCCCTCGTAGCGCACGCCCTTGCCCTTGTACGGGTCCGGCGTGCGCAGCTTGCGGATCTTCGCGGCGACCTCGCCGACCTGCTGCTTGTCGATGCCCTCCACCGAGAACAGGGTGGGCGTCTCGACCGAGAAGGTGATGCCGGCCGGCGGCAGGACCACGACCGGGTGGGTGTAGCCGAGCGCGAACTCCAGGTCCGGGCCCTTGGGGACCACCCGGTAGCCGGTGCCGGAGATCTCGAGGGTCTTGCGGTAGCCCTCGGTGACTCCGACGATCATGTTGTTGACCAGCGTGCGCGAGAGCCCGTGCAGTGCTCGGCTCTGGCGCTCGTCGTTGGGGCGCGTGACGGCAAGGGTGCCGTCGTCGTCCCGCTCGACCGTGATGGGCTGGCGAGCTTGTGGCTCAGCTCGCCCTTGGGCCCCTTGACCGTGACCGTGGCGCCGTCGATGGTGACATCGACGCCCGACGGGACGGTGATCGGCTGTCGTCCGATTCGCGACATGGTCGTCTCCTCCTTCCCGTCACCAGACGTAGGCGAGGACTTCCCCGCCCACGCCCTTCTTGGCGCCTGCCGGTCGGTCAGCAGCCCGCCGGACGTCGAAATGATGGCGACGCCGAGGCCGCCGAGCACTCGCGGCAGCTCGGTGCCTTCGCGTAGACCCGCAGGCCGGGCTTGGAGACCCGGCGGATGCCGGCGATGCTGCGCTCCCGGTTGGGGCCGTACTTCAGCTCGACCACCAGGGTCTTGCCCGACCTCGGCGTCCTCGACGAGCCAGGCGGCGATGTAGCCCTCCTCCTTGAGGATCTCGGCGATGTTCGCCCTTGATCTTCGAGTACGGCATGGTCACCTGGTCGTGGTACGCCTAGTTGGCGTTGCGCAGACGCGTGAGCATGTCTGCGATCGGGTCGGTCATCGTCATGGTCGGTGGCCTTCCTCGCCGTGGTTCCGCCCGGGACATCCGGGGGACCTGCGGCGTCGCTTACCAGGAGCCTTGGTCACGCCGGGCAGCTCGCCCGGGTGTGCCATCTCGCGGAGGCAGATCCGGCACAGGCCGAACTTGCGGTAGACCGACTTCGGTCGGCCGCACCGCTGGCAGCGGGTGTAGGCGCGCACCGTGAACTTCGGCTTCTTGGCCGCCTTGAGGATCAGCGCCTTCTTGGCCATCTCAGTTCTCCTTGAACGGGAAGCCGAGCGGCTTGAGCAGCGCCCGGCCCTCGTCGTCGGTCGTGGCGGTGGTCACCACCGTGATGTCCATGCCGCGTACGCGGTCGATCGCGTCCTGGTCGATCTCGTGGAACACCGACTGCTCGGTGAGGCCGAACGTGTAGTTGCCGTTGCCGTCGAGCTGCCTGCCCGACAGGCCGCGGAAGTCGCGGATACGCGGCAGCGCGATGCGACACAGCCGGTCGAGGAACTCCCACATCCGGTCGCCGCGCAGCGTCACCTTCGCGCCGATCGGCATGCCCTCGCGCAGCTTGAACTGCGCGATGGACTTGCGCGCCTTGCGGACCTGCGGCTTCTGGCCGGTGATCGCGGTCAGGTCGCGGACCGCGCCGTCGATCAGCTTCGCGTCGCGGGCCGCCTCGCCGACACCCATGTTGACGACGATCTTGACGACCCGGGGCACCTGCATGGGGTTGGCGTAGTTGAACTGCTCGCGCAGCGCAGGGACGATCTCCTCGCGGTAGCGCGCCTTGAGCCGCGGCGCGGCCAGCGTGGTGGCGGTGCTCATCAGATGTCCTTACCGGTGCGCTTGGACACGCGCACGCTGCGGGTGGCGTCGTAGGTGGTGCCGTCGACGCGGCGCTTTTCCACCTTCTCCGTACGGTAGCCGACCCGGGTCGGCTGGCCGTCCGGGTCGACGACCATCACGTTGGAGACGTGGATCGGCGCCTCCTGCGTGACGATGCCGCCGGTCTTGGCGCCGCGCTGGTGTCTGCGAGATCCGGGTGTGCTTCTTGACCCGGTTCACGCCCTCGACGAGCACCTTGCTCGGTGTCGGGGTAGGCGGCGATGACCTTGCCCTTGGCGCCCTTGTCCTTGCCGGCGATGACCAGGACCGTGTCGCCCTTCTTGATCTTCACCGTGTCACAACACCTCCGGTGCGAGCGAGATGATCTTCATGAACCGCTTGTCGCGCAGCTCGCGGCCGACCGGGCCGAAGATGCGGGTGCCGCGCGGGTCGCCGTCGTCCTTGATGATGACGGCCGCGTTCTCGTCGAAGCGGATGTACGAGCCGTCGGGGCGGCGCCGCTCCTTGGCGGTGCGCACGATGACGGCCTTGACGACGTCGCCCTTCTTGACGCCGCCGCCGGGGATCGCGTCCTTGACGGTGGCGACGATGACGTCGCCGATGCCCGCGTAGCGCCGACCGGAGCCGCCGAGCACCCGGATGCACAGGATCTCCTTGGCACCGGTGTTGTCGGCGACGCGCAGTCGCGACTCCTGCTGAATCACGTCAGTCCCCTACCCTTACTTGGCCTTCTCGAGGATCTCGACGACCCGCCAGCGCTTGGTGGCCGACAGCGGTCGGGTCTCCATGAGCAGCACCCGGTCGCCGATGCCGCACGCGTTGGTCTCGTCGTGCGCCTTGAGCTTGCTGGTGCGGCGCATGACCTTGCCGTAGAGCGGGTGCTTGACCCGGTCCTCGACGGCGACGACGACGGTCTTGTCCATCTTGTCGCTGACGACCAGGCCCTCGCGGACCTTGCGGTCGCTGCGGCTGTCGGTCATCTCGTCCTTCTTCTCGTCACTCATGCGGCACCGCCCTCGACGGCGCGAGAGGCCGAGCTCGCGCTCGCGCATGATCGTGTAGATCCGGGCGATCTCCTGGCGGACGGCCTGCAGCCGGCGGTTGTTGTCCAGCTGCCCGGTCGCGGTCTGGACGCGGAGGTTGAACAGCTCCGCCTTGGCCTCGCGCAGCTTGCCGACGAGCTCCTCGTCGGTCAGCTCACGCAGCTCGCCGGTGGCGGTTCCCGCGGCCATCAGACCTCACCCACTTCGCGCTTGACGATGCGGCACTTCATCGGCAGCTTGTGGATCGCGCGGCGCATCAGCGCCTCGCGCGCCATCTTCTCGTTCGGGAAGGTCATCTCGAACAGCATCCGTCCCGGCTTGACGTTGGCCACCCACCACTCGGGCGAGCCCTTGCCGGAACCCATCCGGGTCTCGGCCGGCTTCTTGGTCAGCGGGCGGTCCGGGAAGACGGTGATCCAGACCTTGCCGCCACGGCGGATGTGCCGGGTCATCGCGATACGGGCGGACTCGATCTGCCGGTTGGTCACGTAGGCCGGCTCCAGCGCCTGGATGCCGAACTCGCCGAAGACGACCCGGGTGCCGCCCTTGGCGTGCCCGTGCGGTCCGGGTGGTGCGGCTTGCGGTGCTTGACCCTGCGGGGGATCAGCATGATCAGCCCTCCGGCGCTCGCGTTGCGCGGCGGTCTCGACAGCGGGGCCGTGGCGGTGCCCTCACCGCGGCGCCGAGCCGGCGGTCGGCGCGCGCCGGCCTCGGTGCGCGGCCGGTGGTCCGCGACGGGCGCCCGGGCGGGCCGGCGGCGCCGACGCCGGCCGCCGACGCCGCGCTCGGCGGCCGGCCGGCGCCTGCGCGCTCGGCGCGCGACCGGCAGGGCGTCACCCTTGTAGATCCAGACCTTCACGCCGATGCGGCCGAACGTGGTGCGGGCCTCGAAGAAGCCGTAGTCGATGTTGGCGCGCAGCGTGTGCAGCGGCACCCGGCCCTCGCGGTAGAACTCCGTGCGGCTCATCTCGGCGCCGCCGAGGCGACCGGAGACCTGCACCCGGATGCCCTTGACGCCCGGGTTCTTCATCGCCGACTGCATCGCCTTGCGCATGGCGCGGCGGAAGCTGACCCGGCTGGACAGCTGCTCGGCGACGCCCTGGGCGACCAGCTGCGCGTCGACTCGGGGTTCTTCACCTCGAGGATGTTCAGCTGCACCTGCTTGCCGGTGAGCTTCTCCAGCTCGCCGCGGATGCGGTCCGCCTCGGCGCCCTTGCGGCCGATGACGATGCCCGGACGCGCGGTGTGGATGTCGATGCGTACCCGGTCCCGGGTGCGCTCGATCTCCACCTTGGAGATGCCGGCGCGCTCCATGCCCTTGGACATCATCTTGCGGATCTTGACGTCCTCCGCGACGTAGTCCTTGTAGAGCTGTCTTGGTCCGCGTACCACCGCGACTTCCAGTCGGTCGTGATGCCGAGCCGGAACCCGTTCGGGTTGATCTTCTGACCCATGACTCGGTCCCTTCTTCTTCGTGGCCGCAGCCGCGGTCGCGGTCTTCTTGGCAGCCGGACGCGCCGCCTGGACGGGACGGGGCGCGACGACCACGGTGATGTGGCTCGTGCGCTTGCGGATCGGTACGCCCGGCCCTGGGCGCGCGGCCGGAACCGCTTGAGCGTCGGACCCTCGTCCACGTACGCCCGACGACGAACAGCGACCGGGGTCCAGTCGCTCGTTGTTCTCGGCGTTGGCGATCGCGCTGGCGAGCACCTTGTAGACCGGCTCGCTCGCGGCCTGCGGTGCGAACCTGCAGCACCGTCAGCGCCTCCTTGGCGGGCAGGCCGCGGACGAGGTCGACCACGCGGCGCGCCTTCATCGGCGAGACGCGCACGATACCGCGCCGCGCCCTGGCTCCACGCGTTCGCCTTGCGTCGCGAACTGCGTCGTTCGTCGGTCGGATCGGTGTCCTGGCGGCTCGCGCCACCCGGGATCGCCACTAGCGGCGCGGCCTTGCGGTCGTCCTTCATGTGGCCCTTGAACGTCCGGGTCAGCGCGAACTCGCCGAGCTTGTGGCCGACCATCGACTCGGACACGAACACCGGTACGTGCTTGCGTCCGTCGTGCACCGCGATCGTGTGGCCGAGCATGTCGGGGATGATCGTCGACCGGCGCGACCAGGTCTTGATCACGTTCTTGGTGCCCTTCTCGTTCTGGACGTCCACCTTCTTGAGCAGGTGGTCGTCGACGAACGGGCCCTTCTTCAGGCTGCGAGGCATGTCAGATCCCTCAGCGCTCTTGCGGGTCTTGCGGCGGCGGACGATCAGCTTGTCGCTCGGCTTGTGCCCTTGCGGGTGCGGCCCTCGGGCTTGCCCTTCGGGTTGACCGGGTGGCGACCACCGGAGGTCTTGCCCTCGCCACCACCGTGCGGGTGGTCGATCGGGTTCATCGCCACACCACGGACGGTCGGGCGCTTGCCCTTCCACCGCATGCGGCCGGCCTTGCCCCAGTTGATGTTTGACTGCTCGGCGTTGCCGATCTCGCCGACCGTGGCCCGGCAGCGCACGTCGACGTTGCGGATCTCGCCCGAGGGCATCCGCAGCGGGGCGTACGGCCCGTCCTTGGCCACGCAGCTGGATGCCGACCCGGCCGAGCGGGCCATCTTGGCGCCACCGCCGGGGCGCAGCTCCACCGCGTGGATCACGGTGCCGACCGGGATGTTGCGCAGCGGCAGGTTGTTGCCCGGCTTGATGTCGGCCCCCGGCCCGGACTCGACGCGGTCGCCCTGCTTGAGGTTCTTCGGCGCGATGATGTAGCGCTTCTCGCCGTCGGCGTAGTGCAGCAGCGCGATCCGCGCGGTGCGGTTCGGGTCGTACTCGATGTGCGCGACCTTGGCCGGCACGCCGTCCTTGTCCACCCGCCTGAAGTCGATCAGCCGGTACTCGCGCTTGTGGCCACCACCCTGGTGCCGGGTGGTGATCCGGCCGTGAGCGTTGCGGCCACCCTTCCTGGCAGCGGGCGGAGCAGCGACTTCTCCGGCGTCGGACCGGGTGATCTCGGCGAAGTCGGCGACGCTCGAGCCACGACGACCCGGCGTCGTCGGCTTGTACTTACGAATAGCCATGGTGTGTCCTTTCCTAACCCCTCAGCTGACCGGTCCGCCGAAGATGTCGATGCGGTCGCCGTCGGCGAGGCTCGACGATCGCCCGCTTGGTGTCCTTGCGCTTGCCGAAGCCACGGCGGGTGCGCTTGCGCTTGCCCTGGCGGTTGAGCGTGTTCACGCTCGTGACGCGGACGCTGAAGATCTGCTCGAACGGCGATCTTGATCTCCGTCTTGTTCGCGTCCGGGTGGACCAGGAACGTGTACCAGTTCTCGTCGAGCTGCGCTGTAGCTCTTCTCGGAGACCACCGGCGCGACGATGACGTCGCGCGGGTCGGCGATCCTCACTTCGACTCCTCGGTCTCGGCTGCCTCAGCCTCGGCCTCGGTGGCCACGGCCTTCGCACCCTTGCCGCGCACGGGGCCGGCCAGGAACTCCTCGAGCGAGGCCTCCGTGAACACCACCTCGTCGGCGACGAGCACGTCGTAGGTGTTGAGCTGGTCGGCCGCGAGCAGGTGCACCTGGGGAGCGTTGCGCAGGGAGATCCAGGCGACCTCGTCCTCGCGGCGAAGCACGACCAGGACGTGCTTGCGGCTGGCCACCGCGGCGAGCGCGGCGCAGCGCGGCCTTGGTCGACGGGTCTCGCCGGTCACGACCTCGGACACCACGTGCACCCGGCCCTCGCGGGCCCGGTCGGACAGGGCCCCGCGCAGGGCGGCGGCCTTCATCTTCTTGGGGGTGCGCTGGCTGTAGTCGCGCGGCGTCGGGCCGTGCACCACGCCACCGCCGGTGAACTGCGGTGCGCGGATCGAGCCCTGGCGGGCCCGGCCGGTGCCCTTCTGCTTGTACGGCTTCCGGCCACCACCGGAGACCTCGCCGCGGGTCTTCGTCTTGTGCGTGCCCTGCCGGGCGGCGGCGAGCTGGGCCACCACGACCTGGTGCATCAGCGGGATGTTGGCCTGCACGTCGAAGACGTCGGCGGGCAGCTCGACCGAGCCGGCCTTGGTGCCGGCCGGCGTCGATGACGTCGACGGTGCTCATGTCACCGCCCTTCTTCGCGGCGCGTGCGCGACGAGCACGAGCGCGCCCTTGGGCCCGGGGATGGCGCCCTTGACCAGCATCAGGTTGTTCTCGAGGTCGACCGCCTGGATCGTGAGGTTCTGCACGGTGTAGCGCGCGGAACCCATCCGACCGGCCATCCGGACGCCCTTGAACACGCGACCGGGGGTCGCGCAGGCGCCGATCGAGCCGGGCGAGCGGTGCTTGCGCTCGCACCGTGGCTGGCCTTCAGGCCGTGGAAGCCGTGCCGCTTCATGACGCCGGCGAAGCCCTTGCCCTTGGTCGTGCCGGTGACGTCGATCGGCTGGCCCGCCGCGAACGTCTCGACGGTGACCTCCTGGCCGAGCGTGTACTCGCTGGCGTCGGTGGTGCGCAGCTCGACGATGTGCCGGCGCGGCGCGACGCCCGCCTTGGCGAAGTGGCCGGTCTTCGGCTTGTTGACCTTGCGGGGGTCGATCGCGCCGAAGCCGAGCTGGACGGCCGAGTAGCCGTCCTTGTCGGGCGTGCGCACCTGGGTGACGACGCACGGCCCGGCCGCACCACGGTCACCGGGACAACCTTGTTGTTGTCCCAGACCTGGGTCATGCCGAGCTTGGCGCCCAGGATGCCCTTGACTTGCCTGTCCATGTCTGCGCGTCCCTACAGCTTGATCTCGATGTCGACGCCAGCCGGCAGGTCGAGGCGCATGAGCGAGTCGACCGTCTTCGGGGTCGGGTCGATGATGTCGATCAGACGCTTGTGCGTACGCATCTCGAAGTGCTCGCGCGAGTCCTTGTACTTGTGCGGCGAGCGGATGACGCAGAAGACGGTTGATCTCCGTCGGCAGCGGCACCGGGCCAGCGACCTGCGCGCCGGTACGCGTCACCGTCTCGACGATCTTGCGCGCCGACGAGTCGACGACCTCGTGGTCGTAGGCCTTGAGCCGGATGCGGATCTTCTGTCCCGCCATGGCTGTTGTTGTCCTTCTCCTCGTTGCCGCTGCTGGGGGTGGTGCTGGGGTGAGGCCCGCGGGGGCGTCCGGCCGTGGCGGGCCGGTCGCCCCCGCGTCACCTCACTTGAGGATCTTCGTGACCCGACCGGCGCCGACGGTGCGGCCACCCTCGCGGATCGCGAACTTGAGGCCGTCCTCCATCGCGATCGGCTGGATCAGCTCGACGATCATCTCGGTGTTGTCGCCGGGCATGACCATCTCGGTGCCCTCGGGCAGCGTGACGACGCCGGTGACGTCCGTGGTCCGGAAGTAGAACTGCGGGCGGTAGTTCTGGAAGAACGGCGTGTGCCGGCCACCCTCCTCCTTGGAGAGGATGTAGACCTGGGCCTCGAACTCGGTGTGCGGGGTGATCGTGCCGGGCTTGCACACGACCATGCCGCGCTCGACGTCCTCGCGCTTGATACCGCGCAGCAGCAGACCGACGTTCTCGCCGGCGCGGGCCTCGTCGAGCAGCTTGCGGAACATCTCGACGCCGGTGACGGTGGTCTTGGCCGACTTGCCGGGCGGATGCCGACGATCTCGACCTCCTCGTTCAGCTTGACGATGCCGCGCTCGACCCGGCCGGTGACGACCGTGCCGCGACCGGTGATCGTGAAGACGTCCTCGATCGGCATGAGGAACGGCTTGTCGATCTCGCGCTCGGGCTGCGGGATGTACTCGTCGACCGCGTTCATCAGCTCCATGAGCGACTCGGACCACTTCGCGTCGCCCTCCAGGGCCTTGAGCGCCGAGACCCGCACGACCGGCAGGTCGTCGCCCGGGTACTCCTAGATCGAGAGCAGCTCGCGGACCTCGAGCTCGACCAGCTCCAGGAGCTCCTCGTCGTCGACCATGTCGCTCTTGTTGAGCGCCACGACGATGTACGGCACGCCGACCTGGCGGGCCAGCAGCACGTGCTCCTTGGTCTGCGGCATCGGGCCGTCGGTGGCGGCCACCACCAGGATCGCGCCGTCCATCTGGGCGGCACCCGTGATCATGTTCTTGATGTAGTCGGCGTGACCAGGACAGTCGACGTGCGCGTAGTGACGCGTCTCGGTCTGGTACTCGACGTGCGCGATGGAGATGGTGATACCGCGCGGCGTCTCCTCGGGCGCCTTGTCGATCTCGTCGAACGGCGTGTACGGGTTGAGGTCCGGATACTTGTCGTGCAGGACCTTGGTGATCGCCGCGGTCAGCGTCGTCTTGCCGTGGTCGATGTGACCAATGGTGCCGATGTTGACGTGCGGCTTAGTCCGCTCGAACTTCGCCTTCGCCACTGGTGGCCTCCTGTAGACCTCGTGCTCGTTGCCGTTCGGCCGTCGCCGACGGGCCGGGCTCGGTGCTTCTGGTGTTGGGTTGTGCCCGGCTCGTGTGGACTCACTCCGTGGAGTGCGTCACTTGATCCGGAGTTCAGGTGTGGTGCTACTCGCCCTTCGCCTTCGCGTGCTGACGGCTCGGCTCACGGCTCATTCCTCGTCACTCGCCCTTCGCCTTCGCGTGCTGACGGCTCGGCTCACGGCTCATTCCTTCGTCACTCGCCCGTCGCCTTCGCGATGATCTCCTTCGCGACGTTCGTGGGAACCTCGGCGTACGAGTCGAACTGCATGGAGTAGCTCGCCCGGCCCTGGGTCTTCGACCGCAGGTCGCCGACGTAGCCGAACATCTCCGACAACGGCACCAGCGCCCTGACGACGCGGGCGCCGGCGCGCTCCTCCATCGCCTGGATGATGCCACGGCGCGAGTTGAGGTCGCCGATGACGTCGCCCATGTTGTCCTCGGGCGTGGTGACCTCAACGGCCATCATCGGCTCGAGCAGCGCGGGGTCGGCCTTGCGGGCCGCCTCCTTGAGCGCCATCGAGCCGGCGATCTTGAAGGCCATCTCGGACGAGTCGACCTCGTGGTACGGGCCGTCGAGCAGCGTCACCTTGACGCCGACCAGCGGGTAGCCGGCCAGCACGCCGTACTGCATCGCGTCCTGCGCGCCGGCGTCGACCGACGGGATGAACTCCCGCGGGATGCGGCCGCCGGTGACCGCGTTGACGAACTCGTACCCACCCTCGCCGTTCTGGGCGTGGGCTCGACGCTGATGATGACGCGCGCGTACTGGCCGGAGCCACCGGTCTGCTTCTTGTGGATGTACTCGACCTTGTCCACCTTCTTGGGGATCGTCTCGCGGTACGCCACCTGCGGCTTGCCGACGTTGGCCTCGACGTTGAACTCGCGGCGCATCCGGTCGACCAGGATCTCGAGGTGCAGCTCGCCCATGCCGGCGATGACCGTCTGGCCGGTCTCCTCGTCGGTGCGGACCCGGAAGGTCGGGTCCTCCTCGGCCAGCCGCTGGATCGCGGTGCCGAGCTTCTCCTGGTCGGCCTTGGTCTTCGGCTCGATGGCCACCTAGATGACCGGCGCCGGGAAGGTCATCGACTCCAGGATCACGGGTGCGGCGGGTCGCACAGCGTGTCGCCGGTGGTGGTCTGCTTGAGACCCTGCACCGCGATGATGTCGCCGGCGCCCACGGCGCCGTCTCCTCGCGCTTGTTGGCGTGCATCTGGTAGATCTTGCCGATCCGCTCCTTGCGGTCCTTGGTGGAGTTGACCACCTGGGTACCGGTCTCGAGCGGCCGGAGTAGACCCGGACGTAGGTGAGCTTGCCGAGGTGCTTGTCCGTCATGATCTTGAACGCCAGCGCGGCGAACGGCTCGTCGTCGATCGGCTTGCGCTCGATGAGCACCTCTCGTCGCCCGGCTTGTGGGCGTCGATGGCCGGGACGTCCAGCGGCGACGGCAGGAAGTCGACCACGGCGTCGAGCATGGGCTGCACGCCCTTGTTCTTGAACGCCGAGCCGCACAGCACCGGGTTGGCCTTGCTGGCGATCGTGGCCCGGCGGATGGCCGCCTTGAGCTCTGCGACCGAGAGCTCCTCGCCCTCGAGGTACTTCTCCATCATCGCGTCGTCCACCTCGGCGAGGGTCTCGATCAGCTTCTCGCGCCACTCGCGGGCGGCTTGCGCGTGCGACGGGGGATCTCCTCGACGACGTAGTCCTCGCCCTTCTGGGTCTCGCCCCGCCAGGTCAGCGCGCGCATCTCGATCAGGTCGACGACGCCGATGAGGTCGGCCTCGAGCCCGATCGGGATCTGCAGCACGAGCGGGGTGGCGTTCAGCCGGTGACGATCATCTCGACGCAGCGGAAGAAGTCCGCGCCGATGCGGTCGAGCTTGTTGACGAAGCAGATCCGGGGAACGTGGTACCTGTCGGCCTGCCGCCAGACGGTCTCGGTCTGCGGCTCGACGCCGGCGACGCCGTCGAAGACCGCGACCGCGCCGTCGAGCACCCGCAGCGACCGCTCGACCTCGACCGTGAAGTCGACGTGGCCGGGCGTGTCGATGATGTTGATCGTGTGCCCTTCCACTCGCACGTCGTGGCCGCGGACGTGATCGTGATGCCGCGCTCCTGCTCCTGCTCCATCCAGTCCATGGTGGCCGCGCCGTCGTGGACCTCACCGATCTTGTAGTTGATGCCGGTGTAGAACAGGATCCGCTCGGTCGTCGTGGTCTTGCCCGCGTCGATGTGCGCCATGATCCCGATGTTGCGGACCTTGGCGAGGTCGATGGCGGTGTCGGTGGACACGATGTCTCCGTCGGTTCTTGTCGGTGCGGGGGGAGTGGTCGGCGAAGGGCCGCTGGGTTACCAGCGGTAGTGCGCGAAGGCCTTGTTGGACTCAGCCATCTTGTGCGTGTCCTCGCGCCGCTTGACCGCGGCGCCGAGGCCGTTGCTGGCGTCGAGCAGCTCGTTCATCAGTCGCTCGGTCATCGTCTTCTCGCGCCGGGCGCTGGAGTACTGGACCAGCCAGCGCAGAGCCAGCGTGGTGCTTCGGCCCGCGCGCACCTCGACCGGCACCTGGTAGGTGGCGCCACCGACGCGGCGGCTGCGAACCTCGAGGGTGGGCTTCACGTTGTCGATCGCACGCTTGAGAGTGACCACGGGGTCGGTACCGGTCTTGTCGCGGCAGCCCTCGAGCGCGCCGTACACGATGCGCTCGGCCGTGGACTTCTTGCCGCCGAGCAGGACCTTGTTGACCAGCGAGGTCACCAGCGGCGAGTTGTAGACCGGGTCGTTGACGACCGGACGCTTGGGGGCTGGGCCCTTGCGCGGCATCAGCTCTTCTCCTTCTTCGCGCCGTAGCGGCTGCGGGCCTGCTTGCGGTTCTTCACGCCCTGGGTGTCGAGGGAACCGCGGATGATCTTGTAGCGGACGCCGGGGAGGTCCTTCACCCGGCCGCCGCGCACGAGCACGATCGAGTGCTCCTGCAGGTTGTGGCCGACGCCCGGGATGTAGGCCGTGACCTCGATGCCCGAGGTGAGGCGGACGCGAGCCACCTTGCGCAGCGCCGAGTTCGGCTTCTTCGGGGTCGTGGTGTAGACGCGAGTGCAGACACCGCGGCGCTGCGGGCTTCCCTTGAGCGCCGGCGTCTTGTTCTTCGCGACCTTGTCCTGGCGGCCCTTGCGGACCAGCTGCTGGATCGTGGGCACCGCGTCTCCGTGTCCGTGCGTGGGTGTGCAGTCGTGGGGTCGTACGGGGTGGTGCTTCGTGCGGGCGAGACGTCCGAAACGTCCCATGTGCCCGAAATCGCCGACCCCCGCGGTCGGGTGTGTCGGCGATCCCCCGTGAGGGACGACGACGACATGTCGACGTGGGTGCCGCTGGCGTCCGCACCACGAAGGCGCAGGGACGTGACGACCGGCCGGGGATTCCCCGGGCACGAGGACCTAGGTTACCCGCCGGTGCGCGGCCAGGTCAAAACGACCCCGGATCACCCGGAGCGACGTGCGTCACGCTACCGCCGACGGCGCCAGCCCACGTGCACCTGGACGGGCGCGTCGCGCCCGTCGGCACCACCGAGGCCGGCGGTCAGGCGCCCAGGGTGAGGCTCGGCAGGGGCGGGGGCGTGACGGGCACCTGGCTGGCGGCGAACAGCCCGAACACGACGACGAGCACGAAGAGGGCGATGCCCAGCAGCGACAGCGCGACGTTGATCCAGGCGATAATCCGCGCGGCCGTCACCATGCCCGCGCCGCCGATCCGGCCCCCCGACGCAGCGATCTCGCTGCTTGCCCGGCTGGCGAACACCAGTGCCACGACCGCCAGGACCAGCGGGCAGACGGCCCAGGCCAGCAAGGACAGGACCAGCGCCGTCACCGCGTTGCCCGACTGCTGCGGGGCCGGCTGGTAGCCGGGGTAGGTGCCATAGGGAGGGGGCACCGCATAGCCGGCGGACGACGGCGGAGGTACCGGGCCGCCGTAGGGCGACGGCGGCGGGGGCGGCGGGAGCGGCGGCGGTGCCGCGGACGGGTTTGGACCGGTGGCGGGGACGTCCGACCGGTCGTCGGAGGGCTGGACGCTCACGGCCGCCTCCTGGCCTCGGGGCTCGCCCGGATTGGTGGCACCGCCGATGGCGCCGCTCCCAGCCTATGCGCGTGGCGGTACACACGTCGCGGCGGACGCGGCTGGGGCGGCCCTCCTGGGCAGGAGGACCGCCCCAGCGGTCGAGCCAAGCCGGGCGGACCCGGCGTGCTCTCAGCGGTACTCGCGGAAGTCGTACTCGTCGAGCGGGATCGCCTGGCCCGAGCCGGTGCCAAACGTCGTCGAGTAGTCGATGTCGTCGTAGGACGAGGCTGACGCGTACATGGCCGCCTTGGCCTCCTCCGTCGCCTCGACCCGGATGTTCCGGTAGCGGGGCAGGCCCGTACCGGCCGGGATGAGCTTTCCGAGGATGACGTTCTCCTTGAGGCCGAGCAGCGGGTCGCTCTTGGCGTTGATGGCCGCGTCGGTGAGCACCCGGGTGGTCTCCTGGAAGGAGGCCGCCGAGAGCCACGACTCCGTGGCGAGCGACGCCTTGGTGATGCCCATGAGCTCGGGCCGACCGGAGGCGGGCGTGCCGCCCTCGGAGACGACCCGGCGGTTCTCGGTCTCGAACATGCCCCGCTCGACGAGCTCGCCAGGCAGGAAGTTGGCCGAGCCGGACTCGATGACCGTGATGCGCTTGAGCATCTGGCGCACGATCACCTCGATGTGCTTGTCGTGGATCGAGACGCCCTGGGAACGGTAGACCTCCTGGACCTCGTCGACGAGGTGCTGCTGGGCGTTGCGCTGGCCGAGGATCCGCAGGATCTCCTTGGGGTCGACCGCACCGGCGATGAGCTTGTCGCCCACCTCGATGTGCTGGCCGTCCTCGACGAGCAGCTTCGAGCGCCGGGAGACCGGGTAGCCCTGCTCCTCGCTGCCGTCGTCGGGGACGACGACGACCTTGCGCGCCTTCTCGCTGTCCTCGATGCGCACGCGACCGGCCGCCTGGCTGATCGGGGCGACACCCTTGGGGGTCCGGGCCTCGAACAGCTCGACGACGCGGGGAAGACCGTGGGTGATGTCTTCGCCGGCCACACCACCGGTGTGGAAGGTGCGCATGGTCAGCTGGGTGCCGGGCTCTCCGATCGACTGCGCGGCGATGATGCCCACCGCCTCGCCGACGTCGACGGTCTTGCCCGTGGCCATCGACCGGCCGTAGCAGGCCGCACAGGTGCCGACCGCGCTCTCGCAGGTGAGCACCGAGCGGATCTTCACGTCCTCGACGCCTGCGGCGACCATGGCGTGAACCATGCCGATCGTGAGGTCGTCGCCGGCCCGCGCGAGGGTCTCCCCCCCGGCGACCACGTCATCGGCGAGCACCCGTGAGGTGGCCGAGGAGTCGACGTCGGCGAGCTCCAGCAGGGTGCCGTCGGCACGCCTGGCCGCGAGTGGCTTGACCAGGCCTCGGTCGGTACCGCAGTCCTCCTCGCGGATGATGACGTCCTGCGACACGTCGACCAGCCGGCGGGTGAGGTACCCGGAGTCGGCGGTGCGCAGCGCGGTGTCGGCCAAACCCTTGCGGGCGCCGTGGGTGGAGATGAAGTACTCCAGCACGGACAGGCCCTCGCGGAAGTTGGCCTTGATCGGGCGGGGGATGATCTCGCCCTTCGGGTTGGACACCAGGCCGCGCATGCCCGCCAGCTGGCGGATCTGCATCATGTTGCCTCGCGCGCCCGAGTGGGCCATCTGCCACACCGGGTTGTCGCCGGTGAAGTTCTCCTCCATCGCCTTGGAGATGTCGTCCGTGGCGCCGGTCCAGATCTTGATGAGCTCCTGGCGGCGCTCGGAGTCGGAGACGAGGCCACGCTCGTAGTTGCGCTGCACCTTGTCCGCGAGGTCTTCGGCCGCCTTGAGAAGGGCCTCCTTCTTCTTGGGCACGACGACGTCGGAGATCGAGATCGTCACGCCCGACCGGGTGGCCCAGGCGAAGCCGAGGTCCTTCAGCGCGTCGAGGGTGGAGGCCACCACGACCTTGGGGTGGCGCTCGGCGAGGTCGTTGACGATCTCGCCGAGGACCTTCTTGCCGACCTCACGGTCGACGAACGGGTAGTTCGCGGGGAGCGCCTCGTTGAATAGGGCACGGCCGAGGGTGGTCTCGAGTAGCACCGGGTCGCCGGGCGCCCAGCCCTCCGGAGCCTCCCAGCCGGCCGGCGGCACGACGTCGGAGAACCGGATGCGGCAGCGGCCCTGCAGGCTCAGCAGCTTGGCGTCGTACGCCATCTGCGCCTCGGACACGGAGGTGAAGGCGAAGCCCTCGCCGGTGGCCCCGGGCCGCTCTCCCGTGAGGTGGTAGATGCCCAGCACCATGTCCTGGGTCGGCATCGTGACCGGCTTGCCGTCGGAGGGCTTGAGGATGTTGTTGGCCGACAGCATGAGGATGCGGGCTTCGGCCTGCGCCTCGGCTGACAGCGGCAGGTGCACGGCCATCTGGTCGCCGTCGAAGTCGGCGTTGAAGGCGGTGCAGACCAGCGGGTGGATCTGGATCGCCTTGCCCTCGATGAGGAGGGGCTCGAAGGCCTGGATACCGAGCCGGTGCAGCGTGGGGGCCCGGTTGAGCAGCACCGGGTGCTCGGCGATGACCTCCTCGAGCACGTCCCACACGACCGGGCGGGACCGCTCGACCATGCGCTTGGCGCTCTTGATGTTCTGGGCGTGACTGAGGTCGACCAGGCGCTTCATGACGAACGGCTTGAACAGCTCGAGCGCCATCTGCTTGGGCAGGCCGCACTGGTGCAGCTTGAGCTGCGGGCCGACGACGATGACCGAGCGGCCGGAGTAGTCGACGCGCTTGCCGAGCAGGTTCTGGCGGAACCGGCCCTGCTTGCCCTTGAGCATGTCCGAGAGCGACTTGAGCGGGCGGTTGCCCGGACCGGTGACCGGCCGGCCGCGGCGGCCGTTGTCGAACAGCGCGTCGACGGCCTCCTGCAGCATCCGCTTCTCGTTGTTCACGATGATCTCGGGGGCACCGAGGTCGAGCAGACGCTTGAGCCGGTTGTTCCGGTTGATCACGCGGCGGTACAGGTCGTTCAGGTCGCTCGTGGCGAACCGACCACCGTCGAGCTGCACCATCGGGCGCAGGTCCGGGGGGATCACCGGCACGGCGTCGAGCACCATGCCGCGGGCGTCGTTGGTGGTGACCAGGAAGGCCGTGACCACCTTGAGGCGTTTGAGGGCACGCGTCTTGCGCTGTCCCTTGCCGGTGGCGATGACCTCCTTGAGCTTCTCGGCCTCGGCCTCGAGGTCGAACGTCTCGAGGCGCTTCTGGATCGCCGCGGCGCCCATGCCGCCGGAGAAGTACAGGCCGTAGCGGTCGCGCATCTCCCGGTAGAGGATCTCGTCGCCCTCGAGATCCTGGACCTTGAGGTTCTTGAACCGGTCGAAGACGCGGTCGAGGCGGTCGATCTCGTTGTCGGCCTTCTTGCGCACCTGGGCCATCTCGCGCTCGGCGGACTCGCGCACCTTGCGGCGCACATCAGCCTTGGCGCCCTCGTCCTCGAGCGCAGCGAGGTCGTCCTCGAGCTTCTTGGCCCGGGCGTCGAGGTCGGCGTCGCGTCGCTGGGCGATACGTGCCTTCTCCTCGCCGAGCTTGGCCTCGAGGGAGGGCAGGTCGCGGTGGCGCGAGTCCACGTCGACGGCCGTGATCATGTACGCGGCGAAGTAGATGACCTTCTCGAGGTCTTTCGGGGCGAGGTCGAGCAGGTAGCCCAGCCGGCTAGGCACACCCTTGAAGTACCAGATGTGCGTGACGGGCGCGGCGAGCTCGATGTGACCCATCCGCTCGCGGCGGACCTTGGCGCGCGTGACCTCGACGCCGCAGCGCTCGCAGATGATGCCCTTGAAGCGCACCCGCTTGTACTTGCCGCAGTAGCACTCCCAGTCACGGGTGGGCCCGAAGATCTTCTCGCAGAAGAGGCCGTCCTTCTCCGGCTTGAGCGTGCGGTAGTTGATGGTCTCGGGCTTCTTGACCTCGCCGTACGACCACGTGCGGATGTCGTCAGCGGTGGCGAGGCCGATCTGCAGCTGGTCGAAGAAGTTGACGTCGAGCACCTGGTGGTTCCTTCTCTAGAAGTCTCGTGATCGTCTGGTGGTCTGCCGGGGGTGGGGCGGGCGCCCAGGGCACCCGCTCCCCCTAGACCTCTTCGACGCTGCTCGGCTCGCGCCGGGACAGGTCGATCCCAAGCTCCTCCGCGGTGCGGAAGATCTCGTCGTCGGAGTCCTTCATCTCGATGGCGATGCCTTCGCTGCTGAGCACCTCGACGTTGAGGCACAGCGACTGCATCTCCTTGACCAGCACCTTGAACGACTCGGGGATGCCGGGCTCGGGGATGTTCTCGCCCTTGACGATGGCCTCGTACACCTTCACGCGGCCCAGGACGTCGTCGGACTTGATGGTGAGCAGCTCCTGCAGGGCGTAGGCCGCGCCGTACGCCTCGAGCGCCCACACCTCCATCTCGCCGAACCGCTGGCCGCCGAACTGGGCCTTACCGCCCAGGGGCTGCTGCGTGATCATCGAGTAGGGGCCGGTCGAGCGCGCGTGGATCTTGTCGTCGACCAGGTGGAGCAGCTTGAGCACGTACACGTACCCGACGGCGACCGCCTCGGGGAACGGCTCGCCGGAGCGGCCGTCGATGAGGTTGGCCTTCCCGCTGCCTCCGACGAGACGCTGTCCGTCGCCGGTGGGCAGGGTGCTGTCGAGCAGGCCGGTGATCTCCTCCTCGCGGGCGCCGTCGAAGACGGGCGTGGCGACCTTCGTGCCCCGCGTTGCCGAGCGGCAGGGGTCGGGCAGTCGCGCTGCCCAGGCCGGGTGGCCCTCGACCTCCCAGCCGGTCTTGGCGACCCAGCCGAGGTGCGTCTCGAGGACCTGGCCGATGTTCATCCGGCTGGGCACGCCCAGCGGGTTGAGCACGATGTCGACCGGGGTGCCGTCCTCGAGGAAGGGCATGTCCTCGACGGGGAGGATCTTGGCGATGACGCCCTTGTTGCCGTGACGTCCGGCGAGCTTGTCGCCCTGGGTGATCTTGCGCTTCTGGGCCACGTACACGCGGACCAGTCGGTTGACCCCCGGGGGAAGCTCGTCGCCCTCGTCGCGGTCGAAGACGCGCACGCCGATGATGACGCCGCTCTCGCCGTGGGGCACCTTGAGCGAGGTGTCGCGCACCTCGCGCGCCTTCTCGCCGAAGATGGCGCGAAGCAGGCGCTCCTCGGGGGTGAGCTCGGTCTCGCCCTTTGGCGTGACCTTGCCGACGAGGATGTCGCCGGGAACGACCTCGGCGCCGATGCGGATGATGCCGC
>CAVZVV010000013.1:0-80465 GCA_963778785.1 uncultured Actinomycetes bacterium | reverse complement strand
CCAGGCCCGAGCTGTGGCGCCAGGGCGACGGCGAACAGGCCCGCCCCGGCGTAGAGGTCGACGACGTGCTCGCCGAGCGTGACCGCGAGCGCCTCGGAGACGGCGGCCACCAGGGTCTCGGGTGCCCCCGGGTGCACCTGCCAGAACGAGTCGGCGCCGACGACGTACTCGAGGTCGCCCACCCGCTCGGACATTCGGGCGCTGCCCCGCACGCCGGGCACCGCGACGCCCGCGGGCACGGCGTCCAGCACCCGCTCGCGGGCCCGCCCGGACGTCGGCACGGGGTCGACCGTGACCGCGGCGCCGCCGGTCGACGTGGTCGCGACCGAGACGGTCGTGGCGCCCGGCCACGCGTGCCGGGTGACGTCGGTGGCGTCGACCGCGTCCGTGGCCAGGAGGCACCGCTCGACCGGCACGACGTCGTGCGAGTGGTGCCGGTAGAAGCCCGCCCGGCCACGCGCATCGACGGCGTACCCGACCCGGGTGCGCCAGGCCAGCCCGTCCCGGTCGCCCGGCACGGGCTCCACGACGACGTCGACGTCGACGCCGCCCATGCGGCGTATCGCGTCCCGCACCACCTCGGCCTTGAGGCGGCGCTGCTCGCCGAGGTCGGCGTGCTGGAAGTCGCAGCCGCCGCAGGCCCCCGGGCCCGCGTACGGGCACGGCGGGGGGACCCGGTGCGCCGAGGCGTCGAGCACGTCGGTCGCGTCGGCGAGCAGGAAGCGCCGGCCGGGCCCGATGCCCGTGATCACGCCGACCACCCGCTCGCCGGGCAGCGCGTGCCGCACGAAGACCACCTGGCCCTCGAGGCGCGCCACGCAGTGCCCGCCATGCGCCACCGCGCCCACCGAGAGCTCCACCCGGTCGCCGACCGCCGGGGAGCCGGAGCCGGCGGTCACCGACGGGGCCGGACAGCGTCGATCCCGGCCGGGTCGACGATGGGCGTGTGGCCGTCGCCCTCGGCGAACTCTGCGGCCACGATCTCCTCGGAGATCTGCGGGGCGGGCTCGCCGCGGCGCACCGCGCCGGGGGCCACGAAATCGGGCCGGTTGGCGACGCTCTCGCTGGACAGCAGCTGCCAGGGAACCGAGACGACCATCACACCGGGGGTGAACAGCAACCGGGTCTTGAGCCGCAGCGCGCTCTGGTTGTGCAGCAGCTGCTCGTACCAGTGGCCCACGACGTACTCGGGGATGTACACGGTGACAAGGTCGCGTGGGCTCTCGCGCCGCAGCGACTTGACGTAGTCGACGACCGGGCGGGTGATCTCGCGGTACGGCGAGTGCAGCACCTTGAGCGGCACGGGCAGGTCGCGCCGGTCCCACTCGTCGACGAGGCGCAGGGTGTCGTCCTCGTCCACGTCGACCGTGACCGCCATGAGCGTGGTGGGCCGCGTGGCCCGGGCGTACGCCAGCGCCCGCAGCGTGGGCTTGTGGATCTTCGAGACGAGCACCACGGCGTGCACCCCGCTGGGCAGCGTGACCTTCTCGTCCGGCTCGGGCGCGATCTCGGCGGCCACGCGCTCGTAGTGCCGGTGCACCGAGCGCATCAGGAGCCACAGCAGTGGCATCGCGACGCAGACGATCCAGGCGCCGTGGGTGAACTTCGTGGCGAGCACGATGATGAGCACCGAACCCGTCATGACGAAGCCGACACTGTTCACGACGCGGCTGCGCATCATCTTCGCGCGTTCCTTGGGGTCGCCCTCAGTCTTCAGCAGCCGGGTCCAGTGCCGGATCATGCCGAACTGGCTGAAGGTGAAGGAGACGAAGACACCGAGGATGTACAGCTGGATCAGCGACGTGACGTCGGCCCGGTAGATGATCACGAGGATGATCGCCAGGCCGGCCAGGGTGAAGATGCCGTTGCTGAAGGCGAGCCGGTCGCCGCGGGTGTGCAGCTGACGGGGCAGGTAGCCGTCGCGGGCGAGGATCGAGCCGAGCACCGGGAAGCCGTTGAACGCCGTGTTCGCGGCCAGCGCGAGGATCAGCGCGGTCATCGCGGTGACGAGGGCGGTGCCGAGGTGGAAGTCGCCGAAGACGGCCTGGGCCACCTGCACGATCACCGTCTTCTGCGTCGTGACGGGTTGCCCGTTCAGCCCGAGGAGGTCGGCGTTGTTCTCGGTGACCTTCACCCCGGTCTTGATGGACAGCCACGTAATCAGGCTGAACATCGACGTGGCGATGATGCCCAGCAGGAGCAGCGTGGTGGCGGCGTTCTTGCTCTTGGGCTTGCGGAACGCCGGGACGCCGTTGCTGATGGCCTCGATGCCCGTGAGGGCCGTGGTGCCGCTGGAGAACGCGCGCGCGACGAGGTACACCAGCGCGAGGCCCGCGAACGACTGCTGCGCCACGATCGTCCAGTCGGCGCTCTCGGCCTGCAGGTCGGCACCGCCGATCATCCTGACGATGGCCACGGCACCCATCCCGTAGATGGCCAGGATGAAGCCGTAGACGGGGATCGCGAAGGCCGAGCCACTCTCGCGCACGCCCCGCAGGTTCATCAGGGTGATGGCCACGATGGCCAGCACCGCCCAGATGACCGTGTGGTTGCCGATGATGGGCAAGGCCGAGGCGACGTTCTGGATGGCCGACGAGATCGACACCGCCACGGTGAGGACGTAGTCGATCATCAGCGCGCTCGCCACGAACACCCCGGCGCTGGGGCCGAGATTGGTGCTGACCACCTCGTAGTCGCCGCCGCCGGACGGGTAGGCGTGCACGTTCTGGCGGTAGGAGGCCACGACGACGAAGAAGACGAGGACGACCGCAGCGGCGACCCAGGGGGCGAACTGGATCAGCGCCGCGCCGCCCACCGCGAGGGTGAGCAGGATCTCCTGGGTGGCGTACGCATTGGACGAAAGAGCGTCGGAGGCGAATACCGGTAGGGCGATGCGTTTGGGCAGGAGGGTCTCACCCAGGTTGTCCGAGCGCATCGCGCGACCGAGCACGACCCGCTTGAGAGAGTCCGAGAGAGACACAAGGGGGATCGTAGGCCCCAGACGGGCAGCGGCGCGGCGCGCGGGCCGTGTAGCGTTCCGTCTCGGTTCCGCGGCGCTCGGCGGCGGACCAGGAGGAGACCGTGCACATCGTCATCATGGGCTGTGGCCGCGTGGGCTCCGCTCTCGCCAACGAGCTCGATGCGATGGGCCACTCGGTCGCCGTCGTCGACCAGTCCGGCGACTCGTTCCGGCGCCTGTCGCATACCTTCGGCGGTACGACGGTCGTCGGCATCGGGTTCGACCGCGACAAGCTCGTCGAGGCCGGCATCGAGCGCGCGGACGCCTTCGCGGCCGTCAGCAGCGGCGACAACTCCAACATCCTGGCGGCCCGAGTGGCGCGCGAGACGTTCGGCGTCGACCGGGTCGTCGCCCGCATCTACGACCCCAAGCGTGCCGAGGTGTACGCCCGGCTCGGCATCCCGACAGTCGCCACCGTGGCCTGGACCACCATCCAGATGCTCCGGCGGCTGCTGCCCGAGGGCGCCGCCGCGGAGTGGCAGGACGCCACCGGTTCGCTCGTGCTCGCCGAGGTGGCCTACCACCCGTCCTGGATCGGGCACCGGGTCGATCGCATCCACGACCAGACCGCCGCCCGGGTCGCGTTCGTCACGCGCTACGGCGACGCGCTGCTGCCCGAGTCCGACACGGTGCTCCAGGAGGACGACCTCGTGCACCTGCTGTTCCCGGGCGAGGAACGCGGCCGGATCGTGGACATCCTGTCCCGAGAGCCCGAGGGAGCCTGATGCGCGTCGCCATCGCCGGTGCGGGCAAGGTGGGGCGCTCCATCGCACGCGAACTGCTCATGAACGGCCACGAAGTACTGCTCATCGACCGAGACCCCGAGCTCGACCGCCCCGGCCTCGTGCCCGGCGCGAGCGTGCTGCAGGCCGACGCGTGCGAGGTGGCAGCGCTCGACGAGGCCGACCTGCCGTCCTGTCAGGTCGTCGTCGCGGCCACCGGGGACGACAAGGTGAACCTCGTCGTCTCGCTGCTGGCCAAGACCGAGTACGGCGTGCCCCGGGTCGTCGCCCGGGTGAACCATCCCAAGAACGAGTGGATGTTCGACGAGTCGTGGGGCGTCGACGTGGCCGTCTCCACCCCGCGCATGCTCTCGGCCCTCGTCGAGGAGGCCGTCACCGTCGGCGACCTCGTGCGCCTGTTCACGTTCCGGCAGGGCAGCGCCAATCTCGTCGAGCTCACCCTCCCCCCGGACTCCAGGGTCGTCGGCTCCCGCGTCGGCGACGTGTCCTGGCCCACCGACACCGCACTGGTGGCGGTCCTACGCGGCTCGCGGGTCATCGCCCCGAGCCCGGACGACACGCTCGAGTCCGGCGACGAACTGCTGTTCGTCTCGGCCGAGGACCAGGAGGACGCACTTCGCAGCCTCCTGTCGCACTGAGGCCCGGCCTCCCTGCCCGTTAGATCCGGTTGCCGGACCGTCCGCGCAGATAGAGCGCCGCGGGCCGCGGTAAGCACCCGTTCGATCCAGTTGCCGGATCGTCCGCGGGGTGAGGGCCCCCACGGGTCGCGGAGTCACAAGCTGCCCGTTCGATCCGGTTGCCGGACCGTCCGCGCGGTGAGGGCGCCGCGGGCCGCGGTAAGCACCCGTTCGATCCGGTTGCCGGATCGTCCGCGCAGATAGAGCGCCGCGGGCCGCGGTAAGCACCCGTTCGATCCGGTTGCCGGACCGTCCGCGCAGATAGAGCGCCGCGGGCCGCGGTAAGCACCCGTTCGATCCAGTTGCCGGATCGTCCGCGCAGTTGGGGCCCGACCGTCCACGGGGTGCGGGATCGTCCGCGCAGTTAGCGGGTCTCGGCCTCTCCCCCTGCGGCCTCGGCGGCTGGCTCCCCGCGCCCGCCGACGGCTCCCTCCGCAGCACCGGCAGCGCCCGGTGCACCGTCAGGCGCATCGTCGGGCGCTTCGATCCCGAGGACGACGGCCTCGGCGTGACGACGCGCGGCCAGGACCGGGGCCACAACGCGGTATGACAGGTACGCGCCGAGCAGGTAGAGGGGCCACCCCAGCACGATCTTGGCCACGCCGAGCAGTCCCACCGCGCCGGCGAGGTAGAGCGGCACCTGCACGAGCAGCCGCAGGCCGAAGACCGCCACCCAGATCCACGAGGCGGCTGCGTAGACGCGGCGGAGCCCGGCGTCGGCGTGCCAGCCGATCGGGTCGCCGGTGAGCGAGCCGACGACGAAGCCGAGCAGGGGCCAGCGCACCAGGATCGAGACCAAGAAGGCCGCCGCGTACGCGGCGTTGATGAGCAGGCCGGGTAGGAAGAAGTCCTCCGCCTGCCCGGTGCGGCTCGCGAGCCACGCAGACACGGCCACGCCCAGGAACCCCGCGAGCACCTGCTGCACGCTCTGGTGCCGGGCGAGCCGCCACACCATCACCGCCACGCCTGTGGCCACCGCGCACCACACCGCGAGGTCGAGGCGGTGGCCCGACACGAGGTAGGCGACGACGAAGACCAACGACGCTGCGGACGAGTCGACGATGCCGCGCCATCCGCCGATGGCGTTCGAGAGAAGCGCACCCTCGGCGGCGAGCTCCTGCTCGATGTCGGCGTCGGGCGCCTGCGGGCCGGCGGGGCTGGAGTCCGGCGTCACTCGCCGGTCCGGGGCCGCAACGTGTACCGCGGGTTGTAGATCACCGGGTCGACGTCGGCGCAGGTAAGACGGCCGGTGGCCACCAGCATCCGCCCGGGCTCGATGCCGCGGATGCGCCGGCGCCCAAGCCAGACGAGCGTGATGCGCCCGCTTCCGTCGTAGAGCTCGGCCTCGAGCGCCGGCACTCCCTCGCGCGGGCGCAGTGTGACCGAACGCAAGGTGCCGGCGATCACGGCCTTCTCCCCGGGCTTGCAGCCCGAGATCGTCGTGGCTCCTTTGCCGAGGGAGTCCTCCATCAGCTCGGCGGCCTCTACCTGGTCCTGGGGAGTCGTCCAGCGGCCGAGCAGCCGCCGGCGCGGGGCGGAACCGGCGGGGGTAGGGGCGGTGGCCATGTGCCCAGGGTAACGCCGCGGCAGGATCGTGCCCGTGACCCTGGCTCTCGGACGTGCCGACCGCACCGTCGCAGTGGTCGCGCACGGTGCCGGATCCTGCGGCGCCGTAGCCGCGTCGATCTTCCGGGCCATCGATCTTCAGGTCGACGACGTCGTCGCGGTCGAGGACCGCGCCGGCGACGTGGCGGCCGTGGAGCGAGCCCTGGCCCGCGCGGTGGCACGCGCGGGGGCCGAGCGGGCCAGGGTGCGGTTCGTCGGCGGGGTGTCGCTGGGCGCCCACGCGGCGGTGCGCTGGGCATGCACCGATCCCCTGCCCCCGGGCCTGGAGGGGCTGCTCCTGGTGATGCCGGCCTGGACGGGGCCGCCGGGGCCCGTGGCCGCCCTCACCGGGGCAGCCGCCGACGAGGTGGCCTCGCTTGGCCCGGCGGCGGTCGTGGATCGACTGCGGTCCGACCCCGGGACGAGGGACGACTGGGTCGTGGCCGCCCTCGCGGACGGCTGGGCCAGCTATGACACGCCTGGCCTAGTTGCGGCCCTGCGTTCGGCGGCGGGGTCACCGGGTCCCGACCTCGCCGCGATGGCGGCCGTTGCGGTGCCGGCGGGCATCGCGGCACTCGAAGGCGATCCGCTCCACCCCGCCCAGGTCGCGGCCCAGTGGGCCGAGACGCTCCCGCGCGCAGCAATGGTCCGCGTCGAGCGGCACGCCCCGGCCGCGGGCCGCGGCCTGCTCGGGGCGGCAGCGTGGCAGGCGTGGAGGGCTACCGGATCTCGGTGATCTCTGGGCCGCGCTCGAACGGGTCGATCTCGCCGCCGGCCCACGGAGCGTCGTCGCCCTCGGGGTCGTCGGAGGGCACCGCCTGCTCGGGCAGCCGCAGCGGTAGGGGGTCGCCGGGGGCCATCGCCTCGTTGCCGCGCACGACGACCACGGCGTGGAGCACCTCGTCGAGCTCGTCGGCCTTGGCGGGGTCGAGCGCGGCCTCACCGAGGAACACCGCGCGCAGGAACCAGCGCGGGCCGTCGATGCCGACGAAACGGGCCGGCTGCACCCCCTCGGTGCCGTCGGGCAGGGCGGCGGGCACGCTCGTGCGCAGCTCGGTGCCGAACGGCCCGGGCACCTCCTCGAGCAGCCCGCGCTGGGCGTTGATCTGGCGTCGAAGCTCGGTGCGCACGTCGTCCCAGATGCCCTCGGATCGCGGTGCCGCGAACGGCTGCATCTGCACGGCCGACTCCCCGATCACGGCGGTCACGCCGACGAGCAGACCGCTCTCCTGGTCGACGTCGACGCGAAGCTCCATGCCGGCGATACCGGGGACGAGCAGACTTCCCAGATCGAGCCGTACGACGTCGTCGTCGGCATCGACCTCCGAGCTGTCCCACGGTCCGTGCGGCCGGGCCGACAGGCCGGGGAGGTCGTCGTCGTCGCCGCCCGCGTCGTCGTCGCCGCCCGCGTCGTCGTCGCCGCTCGCGACGTCGTCAAGGTCGTCGTCCGCGAGGTCCACGTCGTCGTCGAGGTCGGGGGCGTCGCCATCGTCGTTCTTGCGGCGTCGAAACACGGTGGGCTCCCAGGCTGGTCGGATGGCGGCACCCACGCTACAAGCACCACGGCGGTGCTCGCGGGCCGCGGCACCCCGCGGGCCGGCGGCCAGCGGGGCGGGCCGGCGGCGCGATGCTGCGGGCAAGACGATGGAGTCAGGCTCCGGTGGAGCCGAACCCGCCCTCGCCGCGGTCGCTGCCCGGGAGTCGCTCGACCTCGTGGAACACCGCTTGTTCGACCCTCTGCACCACGAGCTGGGCGATCCGGTCGCCGCGGCGCACCTCGAACGACGACACCCGGTCGAGATTGACCAGGGCGACCCGGAGCTCGCCGCGGAAGCCGGCGTCGACCGTGCCGGGGGCGTTGGCCACCGTGACCCCGTGCCGGCTCGCCAGGCCCGAGCGGGGATGGACAAAGCCCGCGTACCCAGCAGGTAAGGCCACTGCCAGCCCGGTGGGCACCAGCGCGCGACCGCCGGGCGCAAGGATGAGGTCGACGGTGGAGACGAGGTCGGCACCGGCGTCGCCGGGGTGCGAGTACGCCGGAAGCGGCACGTCGGGGTCGAGCCGCAGGACGAGCACGTCCACCGCGTTCTCGGGCCGGGTCACGGGTTGAGGTCCAACCTGGCCGCAGACGTGCGGACCGTGCCGCTCGCCCAGGCCTTCTGCACGTCTTCGGCCCGGCCGTGGTCGCGGAAGTGCTCGACCCCCACCTGCACGAAGAGTCCGGCGGAGGTCACCGCGACGGGGCCGTCAGGCCCACCCACGCGCCCGACCGCGCGGGCGTACACCTTGCGACCCGCCTGCCCGACGATCTCGACGTCGATGTGCAGCACGCATCCCACCGGCACCGGCCGGCGGAAGTCGGTCTCGAGCCGGCCCGTGACCGCGGGCGCGCGCAGCAACCAGTTGCTGGCGCCCAGCGCCTCGTCGAACGCCGCCGCGAGCACGCCGCCGTGGGCGAGCCCGGGCGCGCCCTGGTGCAGCTCGCCGACCTCGAAGGTGGCGTGCACAGCGAGGCCTTCGCCGGCCACGACACGCATGTGCATGCCCGAGGGGTGGTCGGCGCCGCAGCCGAAGCACGTGTCGTAGTGGCTGGAGATCTCCGTGCCCGGAGGCGGGGCGTCCGGGTGCCGCGCGGGCAGCACCGCGTCGGCGGGCGGGGTCGTGGGCAGCCGGGCGGGGGCCGCCGTGTCTTCGGTACTCACGGCTCCCGACCCTAGTCGGTAGCCGGGGGCCGGCCGTGCGAGGCTGGGGGCGTGGACGAGGTCGTGGAGGGCCGCGACGGCAGCGCCGTGGCCTACCGAGAGCGGCTGGTGCCCGCGTGGTGGGTGTGGGTGGCCCTGCTGTTCGTCACGGGCACCCTGGGGGTGGCCTACCTCGCCGCGGTCGGCCCCTGGTGGGGCCTGGGCGCATTCGTCGTCACCACCGGCGCGGCCACCTGGGCGCTCGTCGCCACGACTCCCGTCGTGCAGGTCGACGACCAGGTGGTCCGGGCCGGCCGGGCCCGGCTCCCGCTCGCCTTCGCGGCCGGCGCGGAGGCGGTCGACCACGACGTGGCCAGGGCGCTGCGGGGCCCCGATGCCGACGCCCGAGCCTTCCTGCTGCTCCGTCCCGCGATCACCGGAGCCGTACGCATCGGCGTGGACGACCCGCGCGATCCTCACCCCTACTGGCTCCTCTCGAGCCGCCACCCCGGGCGCCTCGCCGATGCCGTCAACGCCGCCACCGGTCGCGCCTGACCCGAGCGCACGGCTCGCGGACGCCGACGGTGGCGACGTGGCAGACTCCGAACCGCTGCGCCGGAACCGGCGCACCGGGCCCAGCCCGGTCGGCAGGAGGGACGGCACCCGATGTCTTCGGTGCAGGTAGTCAAGATCGTCGCGCCCGTGGTCGCGATCAGCGTCACCTGGTTCGCGCGCAAGGCCCTCGAGACGACGTACACCAAGACGACAGGCCGCGACGCCCCACACTCCACCGACCCGGACGTGCCGATCGCTCGCGCGATCGGGTGGGCACTGGCCACCGCCTCGATCGTCGCGGTCACGAACGTCGTGGTCGATCGCTGGGTCGGGCGGAGCGAGCGGGCGGCCCTCGCCGCGGCCGAGGCCTAAGCCGCGGCGGCGCCTCATGGCCCTCTATGCCCTCGGCGACCGCACGCCCACGATCGACGCGCGCGCCTACGTGCACCCCGACGCTGTCGTCATTGGCGACGTCACCGTCGGGCCCGAGTCGAGCGTGTGGCCGTCTGCGGTGCTGCGCGGCGACCACGGGTCCATCCGCGTCGGCGCGCAAACCTCGGTACAGGACGGCACCATCGTCCACACCACCCGCACGCTCGACACCGTGATCGGCGACCGGTGCGTGATCGGGCACAACGCGCACCTCGAGGGCTGCACCATCGAGGACGACGTGCTGGTCGGATCCGGCTCGGTAATCCTCCACCGGGTGGTCGTGCGCAGCGGTGCGCTGGTGGCTGCGAGCGCCCTCGTACCCAACGGCACCGAAGTCCCGGCCCGGGCCCTCGCCATCGGGGTGCCCGCCCGCATCAAGCCTGACGCCGTGGACCCCGGGGCGTTCGAGCAGATGGTGGCCACGTACGTCCGCAACGTGCACTGGTACCAGGCCGACCTGCGGCGCCTCGACTAGCCACGCGAACCATCCAGCAACCGGATCGCCCGGGTAGGTACCGGCCCCGCTGGAGCCCCCACTGCGCGAACCATCCGGCATCCGGATCCAGCGGGCACGTACGGGCCCTCGCACGAGGGCGGAGGCACGCGGTGGCACGCTCCACCCCGGGGCGAGACCCGGGCGAGGGCCGGGCGAGACCGCGCGAACCAGCGCCCTCAGGTGCGGTCGCTCGCGGCGCCCAGCTCCGTGAGGGCATCGTGCAGGACCGGGAAGAGGCCGGGGTTGGCCGCGATCGTGAGCTCCTCGGACGCCCGCGCCCCGTCGAGCCCCTCGACCCGGGCGCCAGCCTCTTGGGCCACGAGACCCGCCGCGGTGTAGTCCCAGGGCTGCAGCCCGCGCTCGTAGAAGGCGTCGAGGCGGCCGCCGGCGACCCAGCACAGGTCGACCGTCGCGGCGCCGGACCGACGCAGGTCGCGCACGCGCGGGATCATGTCGGCCACGACGCGGGCCTGAGCCCGGCGGCGTTCGGCGCGGTAGCCGAAGCCCGTGCCCAGCATCGCCAGGGACAGGTCGGCGCACGACGACACGGCCAGGCGCCTCTCAACGCCGGCGCCGATCCGGACGGCGCCCCGGCCCGCCACGGCCACGTACGTCTCGTCGAGCGCCGGCATGACGACGATGCCGACCAGCGTGCGACCCGAGACGACGTCCTCCGCAGCCACGGCCACCGACCAGCCCGGCTGGTCGTACAGGTAGTTCACGGTGCCGTCGAGCGGGTCGACGACCCAGCGGACGCCCGACGTGCCGGGACGCTCGCCGCCCTCCTCGCCGAGGAGTCCGTCGGCGGGGCGGGCGCCCAGGAGCCGGTCGATGAGCAGCGCCTCGGCCGCCTTGTCCATCGCGGTGACGACATCGGTGGGCGAGGACTTGGTGTCGATCCCCCAGTCGACGGAGCCCACGCCGGGCCGACCGGTGAGGAGCAGGGCCGCCGCCTCGGTGGCCGCGCCGAGCGCGAGCGCCCGCAGCTCGTCGAGCAGGAGGGCCTCGTCGCCGCGGGTCACCGGGGGTCTCCTTCGCCGCAGAGAGCGGGCCGGGCGGCGCGGGGGTTGGGGCAGCAGCCCTGAGCGCAGCGCCCCGGCATCGGACCCCACGGTGCCGCCGACGGCCGCGGAGCCTCCGGCGACGCGTGCTCCACGACGAGGTCGGCCAGCATCGCGACGAAGCGCGGCTCGGTCTCCACCGTCGCCGCGCGCGCCCAGGCCAGGCCCAGCGCGCGGGCGTCGTCCCGCGCCACGACGTCGAGGTCCCAGAGCACCTCGACGTGGTCGCCGAGGAATCCCACCGGCACGACCACCACCCCGGTCACGCCCTCGGCCGCCAGCGCGCGGAGGTGATCGCTCACGTCGGGCTCGAGCCACGACTGGCCCGGCGGGCCGGACCGCGACTGGTACACGAGGTCCCAGCGCCGCTCGGCGCCGGTGCGGCGGGCCACCTCGCCAGCGACGTGGCCCGCGGCGACGAGGTGCTGCCCCACGTACGCGCCGCCCGGGACGAGCCCGGGCGGGCCGCTGGCGGCGGCGCCCGCGGTCGGGATGGAGTGGGTGGAGAACACCAGCGCCGCCGCAGCCGCTACCCCATCCCCCGCCTCGTCCGACATCCGGCCCAGAGCGTCGATGACGTGGTCGGCCATCGGGACGAGAAATCCGTCCTGGTCGTAGAACTGCCGGATCCGTTCGAGCCTCGGGGGCTCGCCCAGCCCGTCAGCGCGCACCTCGGCCACGGCGTCGGCCAGGTTCTCCCGGTACTGCCGGCACCCGGAGTAGGACGAGTAGGCGCTGGTGAGGACGACCAGCGCCCGGCGCACGCCGTGGTCGCGCATCTCGCGCAGGGTCGGCGCCAGCATCGGGTGCCAGTTCCTGTTGCCCCAGTACACCGGCACCGGGACGCCGCGGCCTCGCAGCTCGGCCTCGAGGGCCGCGCGCAGGGCCCGGTTCTGGTCGTTGAGCGGCGAGCGCCCGCCGAAGTGCGCGTAGTGGGCGCCCACCTCGACGAGCCGCTCGCGCGGGATCCCCCGTCCGCGGGTGACGTTCTCGAGGAACGGCACCACGTCGTCCGGCCCCTCCGGGCCGCCGAACCCCACCAGGATCACCGCGTCGTAGTCCGGACCACCGTCCGCCGAGGGCAACGTCACACGCCCGATCCTGACATTCGCGGGCGCCGCCCGCCCCCCGGTACCGTCGCGGAGTGATCGGGCCCTACGTCGACGTGCTGAGGCTGCCCGGCGCGCTGGCGTTCAGCGCGGCGGGCCTGCTCGCGCGCATGCCGATCTCCATGGAGGGCCTCGGCATCGTCCTGCTCGTGAGCGCGACGACGGGGTCGTACGGCCTCGCCGGCGGCCTGGCCGCGACGTTCCAGGTGGCCGCCTCGCTGCTCGGGCCGCTCGGCTCGCGCCTCGCCGACCGCTACGGCCAGGACAAGGTCGTCCCCGTGCAGGCCATCGTCGGCGGCTCGGGCGTGCTCCTGTTCGTGCTGGCGGTGGCGCGCGGTTGGCAGACGTCGGCGCTCGTGCTCATCGCGGCTGTCGCCGGTGCCTTCCAGCCCAACACGGGTGCGCTCGTGCGCGCTCGGTGGGCCGGGTTGCTCAGCGGTACGGAGCGTCTGCGCACGGCCTTCGCGCTCGAGAGCGTGCTCGACGAGCTGATCTTCGTCATCGGCCCGCCGGTGGCCACCCTGCTCGCCACCGCGGTCGCGCCCTCGGCCGCGCTCGTGCTGTCGGCGACGTTGCTGATCGTGGGCTCGTTCCTGCTCGCCGTGCAGCGCGCCACCCAGCCACCGCCCTCGCGCCACGACGACGAGCCGCGCCCGGGTAGCGCCATCCGCCTTCCCGGCGTGGTCATCGTCGCGCTCGTGTTCATCTTGCTCGGCGGCGTGTTCGGGGCGATGGAGGTGACGACCGTGGCGTTCGCCCAGAGGTCGGGCGCCCCGGGGGTGGCGGGGCTGCTGCTCGCGGGGGCGGCCTTCGGCTCGCTGCTCGGTGGCCTCGTCTTCGGCACCCGGCACGTGGCCACCCCGCTGCCCCGGCAGTTCGCCGTGGCCCTGTCGGTGATGGGCCTGAGCATGCTCCCGCTGCCGTTCATCGGGTCCACCGCGCTGCTCGGGATCGTGCTGTTCGTCGGCGGCTTCATGGTCGCCCCGAGCCTGATCATCGGCGCGACCCTCGTCGAGAACACCGTGCCCGGGCGGCAGCTCACCGAAGCCATGGCCTGGACCACCACGGGTATCGCGCTCGGGCTGGCTCTCTCGGCGAGCCTCGCGGGTGTCGCCATCGACCACATCGGCACCTCGGCCGGCTACGCGATCATGGCGACGTCCGGCGTCCTGGCCGCGGCGGTGGCGATCGCCACCCGCGGGTGGCTCTCGAGCGTGTGGCACGCCGAACAGGACCCCGGTGCTTTACCCGACGGCGCCCGGGCGCGAGACTGAGCCCTCGCACGGACCGCGATAAGGAAGGCCGGGCATGCGTGAGCTGACGTTCGTCGGCCTTTCCAACGACGGGTCGCGCGTGGTGCTATCGGGGGGCGACGGAGAGACCTACTCCGTTCCGGTCGACCAGCGCCTCGCGACCGCGGTCAGACAAGACCGGTCCCGACTCGGCCAGCTGGAGATCGAGATGGATGGCGGCCTTCGCCCCAAGGACATCCAGGCGCGCATCCGTGCGGGCATGAGCGCCGAGGAGGTCGCGGCCGCTGCCGGGCTCCCGCTGGACAAGGTGCAGCGCTTCGAGGGCGCCGTCCTGGCCGAGCGCGCGTACGTGGCCGAGAAGGCCAGCGCCACCACCGTGCGCTCCCCTTCGGGCTCCGGCGTGCTGTCCGAGCTCGTCGCCACCCGGCTCGCCTCGCGCGGGGTCGACCCCGAGACCATGCGCTGGGACTCCTGGCGCCGGGACGACGGCCGGTGGGTCCTGTTCCTTGGGTACGGCGAGGGCGGCGGCGACGAGCAGTCGGCCACCTGGTACTACGACGTCGTCGCGCGCGCCGTCGTCCCGGCCGACGACGACGCCCGCTGGCTCGTCGAGGAGAAGCCCCCCGCCTCCCCCGAGTCCGCGCCGGGCCCCCGCCTGGTCCCGGTGCCCGCGGCCATCGAGGACGACGTGTTCTTCGACCAGGAGGCCGCCGGCGAGCCGGAGGCCTCGGTCACGCCCATCGGCGTGGCCAGGTCCGAGACCACCGTGGTCGTCGAGCGTGCCGAGCAGGACGAGGCACCCGAGGAGGTCGCGGACGAGCCCGAGCCGGAGCCGGCCCCCGCGCCACGACCGCGGCCCACCGCGCAGACGGGGTCTCGGTCCAAGCGGGCCGCCGTCCCCTCGTGGGACGAGATCCTCTTCGGGAGCAAGAAGACCGACTGACGGTCGGGGCGCCGCTGGCCCCTGATCTGCGGATCACCTGAGGGCACCCTCACGGGGTGGGAATGCCCGCGAGATGGCGTGGGTTGGCCCCCTCGCGGCTGTCAGTGGTCACCCCCAGACTGCTCGGACCGCACCACGCCGCCCGAGGAGATCGTGATGACACCCATGCCCGTCCCCGACGACGCCGTCGTCCCCGCCGTCGCCGACGAGCTCGACCAGCTCGAGGCCGACCTGCTCGACCCCAGCCCGTCCACCACCCGGCTCCGCCCGGGCGCAGCGCCGGCCGGAGGCGTCACCGGGCTCGACCCCACCCGCTGGCGCGCGCTCGGCGTGATCGCCATCGCGCAGCTCATGGTGGTGCTCGACGCCTCGATCGTGAACCTGGCCCTGCCGTCGGCCAAGGCCGCGCTTGGCATCTCCGACGCCGACCAGCAGTGGATCGTCACGGCGTACACGCTCGCCTTCGGCGGACTTCTGCTGCTCGGCGGCCGCATCGCCGACTACGTGGGCCGCAAGCGCATGTTCATCGTGGGCCTGCTCGGCTTCGCCCTCGCCTCCACGCTCGGTGGCCTGGCGCCCACCGCGGGGCTGCTCTTCGCCGCCCGGGCGCTGCAGGGCGGGTTCGCGGCTCTCCTGGCCCCCGCAGCCCTGTCCCTCATCGCCGTCACCTTCCACGACCCCAAGGAGCGGGCGAAGGCGTTCGGCGTCTACGGCGCCATCGCCGGCGGCGGTGCCGCCATCGGCCTGCTGCTCGGCGGCGTGCTCACCGAGTACTTCTCGTGGCGCTGGTGCCTGCTCGTCAACGTGCCGATCGCCATCGTAGCCGCCCTGCTCGCCGTGCCGTTCGTGCGCGAGAGCAAGGCCTCCGGAACCCCCACGTACGACGTCGCGGGCGCCATCACCGTCACCACGGGACTCGTCGCGCTGGTCTACGCGTTCACGAAGGCCGCCCCCCACGGCATCACCGACACCGCGAACTGGACCGAGCCGAGCACGCTCGCGTGGTTCGCCGCCGCGGCCGTCCTGCTGATCACGTTCTTCGTGATCGAGAACCGGGTGGAGAGCCCGCTCGTCCCGATGCGCGTGCTGCTCGACCGCAACCGCGGCGCGTCCTACCTCGTGTCGCTCATCGTGGGCATCGGCCTGTTCGCGATGTTCCTGTTCCTCGGCCTGTACCTGCAAGTGGTGCTGGGCTACACCCCGATCGCCGCCGGCTTCGCGTTCCTGCCCTTCAGCCTCGGCATCATCGCGGGGGCGGGCATGGCGAGCCAGCTGCTCCCGCGCGTCGGGCCCAAGCCGCTGATGGTGCCCGGCCTGCTTGCGGGCGCCTTCGGCCTGGCGTTCCTGTCGCGCCTCGAGCCCGACTCGTCGTACGCCACGCATGTGCTCCCGGCGATGCTGATCATCAGCCTTGGCATGGCGTTCACGTTCATCCCCGTGTCCACCACCGCCCTGCACGGCATCGGACGTGAGGACGCGGGCGTGGGCTCGGCCCTGATCAACACCTCGCAGCAGGTCGGCGGCGCCGTCGGCACAGCGCTGCTAAACACGGTCGCGGTAGCTGCCAGCACGTCGTACCTCGCGGCCAACGCCGCGCTCGGCAAAGCGGCCGTGCCCGCCGCCCTCACCGAGGGGTACACCCGGGCGTTCCTCGTGGGGGCGGGCTTCCTCGTGCTCGCCGCCGTCGTCACGGCGACGCGCCTCACCATCGGCAAGGATGCCTCGGCCGAGGCCGACCCCGAGGCCGTCGTCCACGTCGGCTGACCCAGCCGATCCGCGCCGGGATCACCGGCTCACGGGCTAGATCCCGGCGCGGTCGACCACCTCCACGAGCGCGTGCCGGTGGGAGACGCCGAAGACCCGGAACAGGTGGGCCAGGTCCGTCTTGACGGTCCCCACCGAGACCTTCAGGTCCGCAGCGATCTGGGGGTTCGTGCTTCCCGCCCGCACGCCGTCGAGCACGCGCCGCTGACGCAGCGAGAGCTGCACGCCGCGCGGCGCCGCGGACGGCGCCCCCCGCGGGGCCATCGCACCGAGCCCACGCGACCACAGCGCCAGGGCGTTGACCCCGGCATCGAGCAGTACGCGCAGCCGCCACGACCGATCGACGCGGCGCGGGAACGACACGACCAGGACGCCCACGATCTGACCAGCGCTGCGGATGGGCAGCCCGATCACCTCGGCGGTATCTCGGGCCGGGTGCTCGGCGACCCAACCGGCGACCGCCGGGAACTCGCCGGGAGCGTCCGCCATCCGCCAGGAGCCGTCCTCCCCGCTGCGGAAGACCTCGGTGACCGGCACGGCCACGTCGAGAGGGACGCGGGAGTAGAGCCGGAGCTGGTCCGCGTCGAAGCCGAAGTGGACAGCGGCGACCAGCGCAGACCCGGCGGGGTCCAGCAGGTAGGCGGCCACCTGGTCCGGCGCCCAGGCGGCGAGGAGTCCCCGCGCGAGAGCAGCCCCCACCGCGGCGCCGTCGGGGGTACTGGCCAGCACGTGCAAGAAGGCGACCACCGGGCCGTCGGAGAGCGCATCGTTCCCGTCGGTGGTCTCGCGCCGGTCCGATGCCCCCATGCAACCAAGGCTAGGGGGACCTGGGGCAGTTCCCGACACAGTGACACCCACGAACTCGTCACGACAGAAGAGCCCCCCAGCCACGACGGGGGATGCGCGACTGGGGGTGCGCTTCCGATGGTAGACCCAGGTGACCGGCTATGGCCAGCCAATGGCCGATGTGGCTGCGGCTGGTGTCAACGCCGGAAGTAGCGCCAGGGGCCGTAGGTCAGCAGGGTCGAGGCGGACGCCGGCACGGCCGCACGTACCCGGTAGAGCCCGACGGAGGACGGGGCTCCCGTGGCGCGGAAGTTGCCGTCGTCGGTGACGAACGTGCCGATGGTCCGGGAGCGGGTCCAGCGGCCCGTGGCGCCGCGGCGGTCGACCTGGACCACCACCCGCGACCCGCTAGAGGACGCGAGCGGCCACGCGTTGCCCATGGCGTACCAGGTCGTGCGGATGGAGCACGGTGCCGCGGGGCTCGCGCCGCACGAGTGGAAGAGGCCGTAGGGGCCGGCCAGGCCTGCCTCGATCGTGGCTGCCCGCCGGGCGGGTGCCGAGGTGGTGAAGCGCTGCACGCTGCCTCTGGTGATCGTGAGGTTTCCACCGCCCAGGAGCGGGTCCTCGTCCGAGAGCCCGCCGGCGAACGTCAGGGCGCCCCCAGGACCCACCGCCGCGGCGAACGCCGCGGACTGCGTCGCTGCGCCGTCGAACGGGCGAAGGATCCCCGAGGAGCCGAAGCGCGTGTCTACGACCCCGGCCGCCGACACCTGCGCGGCGCGCCCCGCCGCGCCGCGGGGCGGCGCATCGGCAGCGCCCGGGTCCGGTGGGGAGTAGCCGACGACGAGAGTCGATCCGTCGGCCAGCTTCACCAGATGACCGACCGCCATGCGGGCGATCCGGGCATATCCGCGACCGCCGGCGAACGCGGCGTCGGCGGCGCCCGTTCGGGTGAAGCGGACGACAGCGAGGTCCTCGCTCCCCGTGCCGGCGACGGTGGCGATGGAGGTGGCCGCCACGACCACCCTCCCTCCCGGGGCCAGCACCACGGCGACGGAGCCGCTGCCGCTGAGCGGGCCGAGCGGCCGCCGGGTGGCCAGGCCGTCACCGCTGAACGTCGTGTCGCGAGCGCCGGACGGCAGCAGCCGAACCGCTCCGAACGTGCCATGGCCCAGGTTCACCCCCACCACGATCCGGCCGTCGGCTGCGACTCGGGCCCCTGACGCCTCGGCGCCCGCGGGCAGCCGCACCAGGACTTCGCCATCGGGGCCGCCGAACGGCGCGGCCATCCGCCCGCGTGCGTCCAGGACCGTGGCGATGAGCCAGGGCTGGGCCGGAACCAACATCGTGCAGGTCACCAGGGCCCGCCCGTCGGGGAATACCGCACCGCCGCTGCAGACGACTCCAGGCCCGAAGTGGCGCACGAACACGCCCGCGGTGGCGAAGTTCGGGTCGAGGCGCCCCGTCTCGGCGTCGAGCCGGGCGACCACCGGTCCACTCGTCACAGCCGACCGGTATGAGCCGAAAACGACGAGGGTGCCACCCGGCCCGTGCTCGATGTGCCCGAGCGTGATGACGTAGCCGGGCCGCGCGATCACGACCGCACCGGCGGTGCCGAAGGTGGGCACGAGCCGGCCGAGGCGGTCGTAGCGGAGCACCGCCGCAGTGTCGCCACCAGGGGACAGCGCCGTCGCCGCGACCCCGCCGTCCGCCGTCGAGACCACGTCGGTGAATCGGGCGACGCTCGTCTCGACGACCATGCCCCCGACGCCGAACGACGGGTCCGGAAGCGGAGCCGCACCAGCGGGCGCCACGGGCCCGGATACCACGGAGCACGCCAGCAGGAACGGGACCCAACCCCACCACCGCCGTCGCCGCACCCCCATGGGGTCCAGCGTAAGCCAGCGGGAGGGTACGCGGGAGGGGCCCGCTCAGCTGAACGGCAGTGGCTCGGGGCTGGTGTGCTCAGCCATGCTCGCCGCGGCGGTGACGCCGCGCCGGTGATGCATCCGGCACAGCACTTCGTACGCGACGTCGTCCTCGGTCACCGAGTCGGTGTCCCCGGTGACGACCTGTGCGCCCTCGGTCACCATCACCCCGCTGACGGTGCGGGCGTTATGGGTGGCGGGCCGCCCGCACCAGCAGAGCGCCTTCACCTGGAGCACCTCGACCCGGTCGGCCAGCTCGACCAGCCGTGCACTGCCCGCGAACAGGCGGGTGCGGAAGTCGGTGAGGATGCCGAACGCGAACACGTCGAGCCGGAGGTCGTCGGCCAGGCGGGCCAGGTCGTCCACCTGAGCCTCGCTGAGGAACTGGGCCTCGTCGACGACGATGTAGTCGACCGGCTCGCCGGCCTGGAGCCGGTCGGACACCAGTCCCCACAGGTCGCTGGCCGGTTCCACCTCGATGGCCGGCACCGAGAGACCCAGGCGGCTAGACAGAATGCCCGAGCCCGCTCGGTCGCGGCTGGTGAGGATGAGCCCGCGGCGCCCGCGGGTGCGGTGGTTGTGGTCGGTCTGCAGCGCGAGCGTGGACTTGCCGGAGTCCATCGTGCCGGCGAAGTAGGTCAAGCCGCCCACGCCGGGGCCGCCTTCCGCCAGCGCGCGGCCCGTGCCGCGCCGTGAGGCCCGAAGCACACGGCGCGTCCGCGTACGCGGACGAGATCGGCCATGGTCCCGGATCCTCTCACCCGGCGCGGGCGGTCAGCAGGGGCACCGCCACCTCGACGTCGGTGAGGGCGCCGTGCTGTCCGCGCAGCGACGACACGAGGCTGTCGGTGGCGTCGGAGACGAGCTTGGCGTCGTCGAGCGCCACGGCTACGACGTCGCCGATGCGGCCCGCCAGCATGGGGTCGACCGGCCCGAACCACCCCGCCTCCACAGCCTCGTCGCGGCCCACGACGACGGCGTGCTCGCCGAGCGCGTCCCGCCAGCGCTCGAGCACGGCGCCAGCGCGGCGGGCTTCGGCATACACGTGCCGAGCGCGTGGCTCGCCGGCGAGTACGGCCACGCCGTCGCGCAGGCCCGGCAGGGCGTCGAGGTCGAGCCGCGCCGAGTCGGGGCAGTCGACCATGCCGTGGTCGGCGGTGACGTGCAGCACCGCGCCCGTCGGCAGCACTGCCTGCAGCGAGGCCACGACGGCGTCGGCCCACCGCAGCGCCGCGCGCCACTCCTCGGAGTCGACGCCGAAGATGTGGCCGGCCCGGTCGAGGTCGCCGGCGTACGCGTAGACGAGCGCAGGTGCGTCGCCGGCGAGGGCGGCGCCGACCGCCGCCGCGCGAGCCGCGTCGTCGTCGGCGGCCACGTAGTCGCCGCCACGCAGCGCCGCCCTCGTCAAGCCGGACATGCGGTAGGCCGACGGCGACACCGTGGTGACGCGCACCCCGTGGGCGGCCGCGCGCTCCAGCACCGTGGGCTCGGGCTGCACGGCGAGCGGGTGCGGCGAGTCGCGCCAGCCGAGCGGCTGGAGCACTCGCTCGTCCTCTGGCAGCCAGAAGGCGGTGCCGACGATGCCGTGGGCCCCGGGCGGCAACCCGGTGCCCAGCGACGCCATCGCCGTGGCTGTGGTGCTCGGGAACGTGGTGCGCAGCTCACGGGCCCGCGGAAGCAGGGCGGCCATCGCGGGTGCCTCGTCCGCATACGCCTCGAGCAGCCGCAGTCCGAGGCCGTCGACGAGGAGCACGACCACCCGGTGCGAGCCACCAAGGCCGAGCACGTCGGTGGCGCCGGGCACGCCCAGCCCCGCGGCCACCGAGGGCAGCACGTCGGCGATCGAGCCGGTCATGGAGGTTGTCAACGCAGCCGGGCGGCGGTGGCCTGCGACAGCGCGGTGGCGAAGGCGAGCGCGCGCGCCACCACGTCGGCGCCGTCGGCGGCCTCTGACACCCGCAGGGACATGTCGTCGTTGCTCGAGGTACCGGTGAAGCCGTGATCTGCCGTGCACTCGGGGTCGCCGCAGGTGGCGGGCTCGAGGTCGAGTCGGCTCACCGCGCCCCAGCCGATCGTGAGGACGACCTCCTGAAGCGGTCCGCCGCTGCGGTGCTTCGCGGGCTCGGCCACCACGCGCGTGACGACGACCGAATCGACCCGCTCGAGACGCACGGCCTCGGTGGACGCGGTGGCGTAGGGCCTCGGCGAGGTCTCGTCGGCGGGAAACTCGTCGACGTGGCCGACGACGAGCCGCGTGGGCGTGAGGGCCATGACGGTGACGTGCCGGCGCAGCTCGTCGTGGGGGTCGAACGTGGCCTCGTGGTGAACGACGTACGAGAGCACCGGCTCGCCGGCCAGGGACGTGTCGAGCGAGTCGAGCACCAGGCTCGGGTAGTAGCCGCTGCGCTCGACGTCGCGGCGCAGGGCCGCGTCGACGCCCGTGGTCTCGGTCATGGCGGGCATCCTCCCACGCCCCGGCCCGCCGCCGGAAAGCGTCGACTTAGAGGGTGGACAGCCGCCGCACCTCGAGGTCGGCCCGGCCGGCCACCTGCACCAGGGTGACCGTCGCGTCGAGCACCGCGATCCCGCCGGTGTGCACGGTCACCGGGTTGAGGTCGAGGTTCGCCACCTCCGGCAGATCGTCGGCAAGCCGTCCTAGCCGGAGCAGCAGGTCCTCGAGCGCCTCGACCGCCACCGGGTCGGAACCACGGTGGCCGAACAGCATCGGAGCGGCCTTCGGTTCGCGGACGAGGTCGTGCGCGTCGCGGTCGGTGAGGGGCGGGATGCGGTAGGCGCGGTCGCCGAGCAGCTCGGGCACCGTGCCGCCGAGCCCGAAGGCGACCACGGGTCCGAACAGCGGGTCTTCCCGCGACCGTACCCGGGTGGCAACCCCGGGCGGGGCGAGCGGCTGCACGTGCAACATCGCCATGGCATCGGCGCCGAGGGAGCGTGCCATCGAGCGGTACGCGGTGCGCACGGCGCGGTCGTTCTCGAGGTTGAGCCGCACCGCGCCGAGGTCCATCCGCCCGGCGAGGCGCGGCACCGTCGTCTTGAGCACGACGGGGTAGCCCCAGTCGCCAGCCGCCAGGACCGCCTCGTCCTCCGAGGCCACCGGCAGCTGCGGCCACACGGTGATGCCGTAGAGGGCGAGCAGCGCCGTGGCGCCGTCGCGGCTCACGACGACGGGCTCGTCCTCGCCGGCCGCCGCGAGGAGTCGGTCGGTGAGCTCGCGTGCGGCGTCCGTGCGGACGTCGGGCAGCTCGGGCAGCTCGCCGCGCGGCCTGGATCGCCACATCGCGTGCTTCGTCGCGCCGGCGAGGGCGCGCACCGCGTCCTCCACCGTGGTGAACAGCGGGACCGAACCACGCCCCGGCATGCTGAACTCGCCGGGCACCTCGATCAGGTCGCCGGCCTGCCCGGCGGTGACCAGCACCGCGACGACGGGCTTGGTCGCACGGGAGGCCGCGGCCCGGAGCATCTCGCGCTCGGCGCTCAGGTCGGCCGCGACGGACGGCACATGCACGACCAGCAGCGAGTTGACGACGGGGTCCTCGACGAGGGCGGACAGCGCCGCGGCGAAGCCGGCCCCGCTCCCGTCGGGGCCCAGCAGCACGGGCTCCCCCGCCAGCGCGAGCCCCGCTGACTCCACCGCGTCGACGCTGAGCACCGAGAGCGCCTCCGACGTGGAGAGCACCCCCACCCGAGGACCGGTGGCGAGCGGCTGGAACGCCAGCACGCCCGCGACGTCGAACAGCTCGCCGAGCGAGTCGGTCTGCACGACGCCGCTCTGGTCGAAGAGCGCGTCGACCGCCGCGGGGGGAAGCGTGGTGCGCCGCACCGTGTGGCCGAGCGGGAGCGCCTGCGACGAGCGCCCGGAGCGCACCATGACCACCGGCTTGGTGCGGCCGATCCTGCGGGCCAGCCGCGCGAACTTGCGCGGGTTGCCGACGCTCTCGAGGTAGAGCATCACCAGGTCGGTGTCCTCGTCCCACTCCCAGTACTGCAGCAGGTCGTTGCCCGAGACGTCGGCGCGGTTGCCCGCCGAGACGAAGGTGGACAGCCCCAGCCGCCGGCGGTCGACTGTCTGCAGGATCGCCGTCCCGAGTGCTCCGCTCTGGCAGAAGAAGCCGATCCGACCGCGGCCGGGCATCAGCGGCGACAGCGAGGCGTTCATGCGCAGCTGCGGATCGGTGTTGATGAGGCCGAGGGCATTCGGGCCGAGCACGCGCAGCCCGTTGCCGCGCGCGCGCGAGACGAGCTCGCGCTGCAGGTCGCGGCCGGCCTGGCCGGCCTCCGCGAAGCCGGAGCTCACGACGATCAGGCCGATGGCGCCCGCGGCGGCCGCGTCCTCGACGATGTCGAGGACGCCCGCCGCCGGCACGGCCACGACGACGAGGTCGACCCCCTCTGCCGCGTCGCGCACGTGCCGCAGGCACGGGTACCCGAGGATCTCGTCGGCCTCGGGGTGCACGGCGTACACAGGTCCCGCGAATCCGGCGTCGCGCACATGCCGGAGCAGCTCGTGCCCGATGCGGCCCGGCGTACGGCTCGCACCCACGACGGCCACCGACCGGGGGTTGAGCAGCCTCTGCACCGACGAGGCCTCGGACCTGTACTCGCGCTCGGCGATGACCCGACGGGACGCCTCGCTCGGCTCGATGTCGAAGTCGAGCCGGACGACCCCGTCCTCGTAGTGCCGCTGCGGGCGGTAACCCGCCTCTTCGAACGTGGCTAGCATCCTGCGGTTGTCGGGCAGCACCTCGGCCACGAACTGCTCGATGCCGCGCTCGCGCGCCGCGGCCGCGAGGTGCTCCAGGAGCACCGAGCCCAGGCCGCGCCCCTGGTGGTCGTCGCGGATGGTGAAGGCCACCTCGGCATCGGCCCCGGCCAGGCGGTCGTAGCGGCCGACGCCGATGAGCTCGTCCCCCACGGTCGCCACGATGGCCACCCGGTCGACGTGGTCGACCTGCGTGAACCGGGCGACGTCCCGATCGGTGAGCTCGGGATAGGGCGCGAAGAACCGTCGGTAGATCGTCTCGGGCGAGAGCCGGGCGTGGAACGCACGCAGGCGGTCGGCGTCGTCCGGGGTCATCGGGCGCAGGTGGCAGGTGCGGCCGTCGCGGAGGACGACATCGGCCTCCCAGTGCCGCGGGTAGGACGCGTCGTCGGCAGCCACGGGGTCACGCTATCGGCCCCCCGTCGGACCGTTCACGCGCGACGGGCCGAGGTGCCGACGACGGGCGCCCGCAGGAGCGCGGCGCTGGCGCTAGCGTGGGCGGGTGACCTTCGGCTCCGCGATCTCCGTCCACCCCGAGGTGGCCGACGCACTGGCGGGCGGCCGCCCGGTGGTCGCCCTCGAGTCCACGATCATCAGCCACGGACTGCCGCGGCCGGACAACCTGGGCATCGCCCGCCGATTTGAGCAGGTGGTCCGCGACGCGGGCGCCGTGCCGGCCACGATCGCCGTGGTGCACGGCCAGCCCCGGGTGGGCCTCGACGAGGCGGCGCTCGAGGTGATCGCCACCAGCGACGACGTGGTGAAGGTGAGCGTCCGCGACCTCGGCACGCTCGTCGCCCAGCACGGCACGGGCGCCACCACGGTGGCCGCCACCAGCCACCTGGCGAACCTCGTCGGCGTCAGGCTCTTCGCCACGGGCGGCCTCGGCGGCGTGCACCGAGAGGCGCGCGACACGTGGGACGAGTCGGCCGACCTCACCACTCTCGGTCGCACGCCCATCACGGTCGTGTGCGCCGGGGTGAAGTCCATCCTCGACGTGGCAGCCACCCTGGAGCGGCTCGAGACCCTCAACGTCGCCGTGATCGGGGCGGGCACCACGGCGTTCCCGGGCTTCTACCTGAGCGACTCGGGCTACCCCGTCGAATGGAGCGCCGACTCCCCCGCCGACATCGCCGACGTGATCCGTGCGCGCGACGCGCTCTGCCTCGACGCCGGCGTGGTGGTGGCGAACCCGCTGCCGGTCGAAGAACAGCTCGACCCTGCGCTCCACGACGAGGTCCTGCACGCCGGGCTCGCCGCGGCGCAGGAGGCTGGCGTGCGCGGCAAGGACGTCACGCCGTTCTTGCTCGAGTTCTTCCACCGCGAGTCGCACGGGGCGAGCCTCGCGGTGAACGTTCGCATCGTCGAACGCAATGCCGCCTACGCTGCGGCCGTGGCCGTGGCGCTCGCAGGCGGCGCGGCATGAGCGACGTCCGTTTCGTCACCGTCGGCGACATCATGACGGACGTCGTCGCCAGGACGACCGGGCCGCTGCGGCACGGCAGCGACACCGCGGCCGACATCACCGCGCACCCCGGCGGCGCCGCCGGCAACACGGCGGCTTGGCTGGCCCAGTTCGGCCACCGGGCGGCCGTGGTGGGGCGCGTGGGCGACGACGTGTTCGGCCGTAACGCGCACGAGCGCCTCGCCGAGGACGGCGTCGAAGTGCACCTCGGCGTCGATCCATCGCGCGCGACGGGCACGGTCATCGTCGTCGTCGACATCACCGGCGAACGAACGATGCTCCCCGACGCCGGCGCCAACGACCTGCTCTCCCCCGACGACCTGCCCGACCATCTGTTCGCCCGCGGGCGGCACCTGCACCTGTCGGGCTACACGCTCCTGCGAGACGGGTCGCGGATGGCAGGCCTCGCGGCGCTCGACCTGGCCCGCCTGCGCGGGATGACGGCCTCGGTCGACCCGGCGTCGGCCGGCCCCATCGACGACGTCGGGCGCGAGGTCTTCCTGGGCTGGTGCGAAGGCGCTGACGTGCTGCTCGCCAACGAGCTCGAGGTGACCGCCCTCACGGGCGTCACCCATCCCGTCGAGGCGGCCCGGCTCCTCACGGCGCGCTTCGGCGCCGTCGTGGTCAAGCTGGGCGCCCAGGGAGCCGCGTGGGTGTCGAACAACGGCGAGGTCGTCACGAGCCCTGCCGTGGCGGTGAGCGTCCTTGACACCACGGGCGCCGGCGATGCCTTCGCCGCCGGCTTCCTGCCTTCCTGGGCCGACGGCCGACCTCCGGCCGAGTGCCTCGCCGAGGGGAACCTCGTGGCCTCCCACGCCGTGAGCCGGGTCGGCGCACGGCCTTAGCGGTCTGGCTCCGCCGCCCACAGCTGCCTGAGCGCCTGCGTCAGCTGGCGATGCGCGCTTCGACGTCGTCGCGCTGGTGCGGCGGCCCGTGCCCGTGATCGGTGAGCAGTCCGCTGCCGTCTTCCGCGGGCGCCGCGGCGAGCTCCTTGGCGCGGGCCGCGTACATGTCGACGTACTCCTGTCCCGACAGCATCATGAGCTCGTACATCAGCTCATCGGTCATGGACCGCAGGACGAAGCGGTCGCCCTCCATGCCCTCGTAGCGGGTGAAGTCCAGCGGGCGACCGAAGCGCACGCCGACACGCATGATGCGCGGCCGCAGCCGCCCCACCGGCTGGATCTTCTCGGTGTCGATCATGGCCACGGGGATCACCGTGACTCCAGCCTCCAGGGCCATCCTGGCCACGCCGGTCTTGCCGCGGTACAGCCGGCCGTCGGGCGAGCGGGTGCCCTCCGGGTAGAGGCCGAGCAGGTCGCCCTGCGCCAGGATGCGGGTGCCCGTGCGCAGCGCGGCTTCGGCCGCACGGCCGCCGCTGCGGTCGACCGGCACCTGGCCGACGCCTGTGAAGAAGAGCTTCGTGAACCAGCCTTTGATGCCCTTGCCGGTGAAGTAGTCGCTCTTGGCCAGGAACGTGATGCGCCGGTCGACCACGAGCGGCAGGAAGATCGAGTCCGAGAACGACAGGTGGTTCGAGGCGAGGATGGCTGCGCCGTCGGCGGGAATGTGCTCGAGCCCCTCGACCCACGGGCGGAAGATGACACGCAGCAGGGGGCCCAGGATGAACCGCTTGAGCACCCAGTACAGCACCCGCGCACCTCCAGACCACCGTGTGCGCGCGCCCGTCGCGCCGACCCGGCCGGCGGCATTCACCGCCGGTCCCGGGCCCACCGTAGGCTGCCGGGCCCGGCAGCGGCAACGACGTCGGCCCGGAAGAGGTCGCGTCGGGCCGTGGGCTGACGCCTTCGGGTGCCGGGGGCCCCTCGACCGCACGGGGGCTGCGTGCGACGATCGGAGGAACCGATGCCGCCACCCGGGCGGTCCCGACCTGCGGGAGACCCACGTGCCGCTCATGCCCGATGCCGAGCCCTTCTCGCACGACGGCGGACCCGTCGGCGCACTGCTCATCCACGGGTTCACGGGCAACCCCAGCTCGATGAAGGACTGGGGCCGCACGCTGGCCGACGCGGGCCTCGCCGTCGAGATCCCGCGCCTTCCGGGACACGGCACCCGCTGGCAGGACGCGAACGCCACCACGTGGCAGGACTGGTACGCAGAGGTCGAGCGGGCGTTCGCCCTGCTCCAGGAGCGCTGCGAGACCGTGTTTGTGATGGGCCTGTCGATGGGTGGCACCCTGGCGCTGCGCCTCGCCGAGCAGCGCGGCGACGAGGTGGCCGGCCTCGTCCTCGTGAACCCCGCCGTGCACACCGAGGACAAGCGGCTCGTGCTGCTGCCTGTGCTGCGCCGCATCCTGTCGTCGTTCCCCGGCATCAGCAACGACGTGAAGAAGGAGGGCGCCGTCGAGGGTGCCTACGACAAGCTGCCCCTCAAGGCCTTCTACTCGCTCACCCTGCTGTGGGCCGAGGTGAAGGGCGACATCGGCAAGGTCACACAGCCGGTGCTGCTCTTCCGCAGCGCCGACGACCACGTCGTCGAGCCGTCCAACGCCGCCTACGTGATGGAGCACGTGGCGAGCAACGACAGGGCCGAGGTGGTGCTCGAGAACTCATACCACGTCGCCACGATCGACAACGACGCCGCGACGATCTTCAGCGGATCGCTCGACTTCGTCCGGCGCGTGGCGCCTCAGCAGGTGGGCTGATCCCCATGCCCCCCGAGCACCACAACGGCTTGTCCGCCGCCTCCTGGGCGGCGCTGGCCGACGTGGACCCGCCCGTGGTGGGCCAGGTGCTCGACCTGCTCGGCGCTGCCGGGGTCGCCGCGTACGCCGAGCCGCACGGGGGCGACCGCGGTGCGTACCAGGAGGTCCGTCCGCCGAGCCGCCCCACCCTGCGGGTCTTCGTCGACCGCGAATCGCTGCCGCGAGCCCGCGACGTCGTAGGCGCCGCGCTGCCCTCGCTCCGCGCGGCGTTCCTCGCTGACGTGGCCGCCCGCGACGACCGCAGGGCGATGGCCGAGGCCGAGGTGGAGGCTGCCTGGGCCCAGATCGTGGCGGGGTACGGCACCACCCCTGACCCCGTCGTCGGGCGCTGGTCGGCGCTCGAGGACCTCCCGGACGAGCCCCCTGCTCCGCCTCCCACCGGGTCGGGCCTCTCGAGCCGGCTGATCCGCCGGGCCGACCACCCCGGCACGCCGCCGGTGCCGCCCTCCGGCGAGGGCGCCGAAGAGCTCGAGCCGTTCGCCGACGACGACCCGGACGACCATTACGTTCCACCGCCCCCTCCACCGCTGCCGCACGGCGACCCGGTGGCCCGGCTGGCCTGGGCCGGATTGCTCGGCGGTCCCGTCTTCCTGATCCTCATGGCCGTGCTGGGCCTGCAGCTCGACCGGTGGTGGGTGCTGCTGGCCATGGCCGCGTTCGCGGGCGGGTTCCTCACCCTGTGCTCCGGATGAAGGACCGGGCACCGCAGGACGACGGCTGGGACGACGGCGCCGTCGTCTAGCCAGCGTCGGTCCAGCCGCTCCCCGCGACGCCCCACCGAGGGGCACCGGATCTGGCAGGCTTTCTCCGACCTGCCCAGCAGCCCCGGAGGCACCCGTGCCGTACAGCGACATCGTCCAGATGCAGGGACACCTGCTCGACGCGGGCCAGCTGGCCCGCTCCCTCGACGAGATCCTCGGGACGGGCGCCGACTATGTGATCGAGCGCTTCGACGTCGGCAAGCGGCCCGAGGACGCCTCGTTCGCGCGGATTCGGGTGAGCCACGAAGACGAGGAGACGCTCGGCCACCTGCTCGGCCGGCTGCAGGCGCACGGTGCCAACCTCAGCGAGCCCGGCGAGCTGCATGTGGTGCCTGCCGAGATGGACGGCGTCTTCCCCGACGGACTTCTACTCCACCACCAACCTCGAGACCGAGGTGCGGCTCGACGGCCGCTGGGTGCGCGTCGGCAACCCCGAGATGGACTGCGGGCTCGTCGGTCGAGCGGCGACGGCTCGGCCGCGCACAGTGCCGATGAGCGACGTGCGTACCGGCGACCTGGTCGTCTGCGGCGCGACCGGCGTGCGCGTGATCCTGCCTCCGCGCGAGACCGCACCCCGACGAGTCGACCTTCGAGTTCATGAACTCCGACGTGTCCAGCGAGAAGCCGCAGGCCCTGCTGGTGCGCCAGATCGCCGACGGCATGCGGGACGGTCAAGGCCGCCGGGCACGAAGATCCTCTGGGTCGGCGGCCCCGCCGTCGTGCACACCGGCGCGGCGCCGGCGATGGTCGCCCTGGTCGAGGCCGGCTTCGTCGACGTCCTCTTCGCCGGCAACGCGCTGGCCACCCACGACATCGAGTCCTCGCTCTTCGGCACCTCGCTCGGCGTCGACCTCGCCGACGGGTCGCGGCGTCGAGCACGGCCACGAGCACCACATCCGGGCCATCAACACGGATCCGCAAGGCGCGGCTCGATCGCGGCGGCCGTCGAGCAGGGCGTGCTGACCGGCGGGCATCATGCACGCGCTGGTCACGCACGGCAAGCAGTTCGTGCTGGTCGGATCGGTGCGCGACGACGGCCCGCTGCCCGACGTCTACACCGACGTCATCGAGGGCCAGCGCGCGATGCGCGCCGAGCCCTGCCGACGTCGGCTTCTGCCATCATGGTCGCGACGATGCTGCACTCGGTCGCGACCGGCAACATCCTGCCGGCGTCGATCCCGCTGGTCTGCGTCGACATCAACCCGGCGACGGTCACCAAGCTGGCCGACCGCGGCTCGTCCCAGGCCCGCGGCGTCGTCACCGACATCGGGCTGTTCCTCGAGCAGCTCGCCGTCGAGCTCGCCCCGGACGACCTCCGCGCGGTGCGCGCTACTGGATGAGCCGCACCGGGTCGCCGTCCAGCGACGCCGACCAGGTGGTGGTGTCCTGCACGAGCGCGCTGGCCGCGTACGTGAAGTTCACCCGGAACCAGCATCCCGACAGCGCGGAGTCCTGGCACGCGTAGTTGTCTGGGATGGGCACCTCGAGGCGCTGCAGCTTGCCGTTATACCCGTTGCCGCTCTGCACGTTCGACAGCGTGCAGGTGGGCAGGACCGTGGGCGTGGTCCGATTCCCCACCACCTCCCCCACGGCGCGGCAGTTGACGATGGCGTCGCCGGTGGCGTCGGTCGGCCGCACGATCGAGATGCTCCCGACGTCGGAGGCGTCACCGGTGTCGAAGAAGTCGATGGTCAGCGTGGCCCCGGCCGAGGCCGTGCCGACACGGGCGATGTAGAACTGCGTCGTCCCGCCCTGCAGGTTGGCGTAGATGGGCATCCGCTCGAGCGCGGCCGTGGCCACGGACGTGGGGTCGCTCGTGAGCACCCGCATCGAGAACCGGTTGTGGCCGGTGCCGGTGGCTGCCGGGTCCTCCGCGGGGCTGGCCATCCGGGTGGCGGTGGCCGATCCGGGCACCACGTTGGTGCGCACCTGAAGGTAGTAGTCGCCGATCTGCGGGTTCAGGATCGTGCACACCGAGGACCACCGGCGGAAGTACTGGGCGATGTACGGCTGGTCGGCCGCGAACCCTGCGGGGCTCTGCCGGTAGTACGGGTCGGACGCGTTGAGCGCCCGGGTCAGGTCGACGCCCTTGAAGCCGGGGTACTGCTTCACGCAGGTCGAAAGGACTGGGGCTCTGAGCGGGTCGAGGGTGTCGGTGGGCGCGTGCACGGCCACGCTGGTGGTGACCGCGGGCTGCAGCGTGAGGGTGGCCAGCACAGCCGTGCCGTTGGGTGTCACGGCCGTGTTCTTCACGTTCGCCGCGACCCTCGCGTACGTGAAGGTCGTGGTGGAGGGCACCGCGAGGATCGTGTACGTGCCATTGAAGGTGGCGTCCACGCCCGACACGATCACGGTCTGGCCCGCGGCGAAGCCGTGCGCGCCGCTCGTCGCGAGCTGGGCCACGTTGTTCGTCAGCACCTTGGCCGTCACGGCGACGGACGTGGCGGGGGTGGTCGTGCCGTCGAAGGAGTAGTCGCCCGTGCAGTAGGGCTGGGCCGACCGGTCGGGCCGGTTGGTGCGGTCGCCGTAGGCGTACCTGGTGGTGGCATCGGTGACGTACGGGTTCGGGGCGTTACCTCCGGCCCACGTGTTCGCGGCGGGCCCCAGGTTCTTCTCGCAGTGGTCGCCCACGTCGACGAATGCCGGGTCGAACAGCTGCACGTCGATGCTCGACACCGGCTTGGTCACGGTGATCTTGTAGAAGTAGTACGGCTGTGCCGGCACTTGCGCGGGCAGGCCGGTGAACGGGTCGGTGTAGGTGCCGCCGTAGTAGTCGACGTTCGTGCCGTTGCAGTACGAGTTGCCCGACGCGCACTGTCGCGTGGTGAAGCGGTCGCCGTTCGCCTTGGGCGAGTCAGGGCCGGCGACGTTGGCCCACAGGTTCGGGGTGAAGCTGCAGTACGACGGGGCGCCTGGGTACGCGTCGGGCTGGTTGCCGAAGTAGGGACAAGGACTGCCCATCGGCACGGGTCCGGCGAAGTCGGCCACAGCGGAGCGGCCGAGAGTCTTGGTCGGCTGGCTGACCACGGGTACCGCGCCGAACACGTTGTCGATGGTGGTGCTGATCGCCACGCGCAGCCGGCTCGGCTTGTCGCCCGGCGTCACGGTCACGACCGTCCGGCCTCCGTTGGCATAGCCGTTGGCCGCAGCCACGGAGAGCGCGGTGCTCTTGGCCCGGGTGAAGTCGGCGGGCATGTAGACCACGCCCGCGAGGGCGGCGGCGTCGGCCGCCTTCTGCAGCCGCTCGGTCTCGACGTACCAGCGCGAGACGTCGACGGCGAACGCGGCGAAGCCGAACAGCAGTGGCATCAGGATCGCGACCCAGACGGCGACCATACCGGCGTCGGATCGGGTGCCCTCGCGCAGCCGCGTCAGCAGACCACGGCGGCCGGTCATGACAGTCCCCGGCCGCAGTCCCTGTTCGGCAGCGGCTCGAACTTCATCACGGCGTGGTCGGCCACCGTGGCCGTGGTGCCCAGCCCGATCAGGGAGGTTGCCCCCGTGACGTACGTGTGCGTCGCCTTGATGTACACCCCGACACTCATCGCGTTGGCGTCGCCGATGCACGCGTTCTGGCTGTTCGCCGGCCAGCCGACCGTGTTCGACGCCGGGCCGAACCGGTCGCGCGCGTCGTTCCAGAAGTACTTCACGCACACCCCCGGCGTGCACGTGCCGAAGCCGGTCTGGCCCACCGGGAAGCCGTTCGTGCCCGCCTTGTAGATCCACATCTCGTCGATCGAGTCCTTCGGGATCGCCGAGCCGGACTTGTTCACGGCGTCGACGACGTCGGCGGGCATCGAGTCCTTGCGCGGTTCGCTGCTCGCGATCCGCGCGGCGTTGCGGACCAGCGACGTGACGGCCACGTTGTCGCGCAGCAGCAGGGACAGCTCGATGACGCCGAACACCAACGGGATCAACAAGATCGGGATGATCAAGGCGGCCTCCACGGCGATGGCGCCGGAGTCTGCGTCGTGCCGCGCAGGACGACCACGCCGCGACCACGCGGTGATGCTCACAGCCATCCCCCCGGACGACGAGGCCGCTGACCCACCCCTGGGTCCGGTCGGTGCCCCCTGGCGCCGACACTCACGGACAGTCAATAGTTCCACGCGCGCCGCGAGAGACCGCATCGTCCGTTCGGCCGACCTGGACCCGCCGGGACGGACCACGACCACGCACCGTAGCCGGCTGCGGGCGCTTAGTCGTCGAAGCGCGCGAGGTCGGCTGCCCCGACGAGACCTGCGTCGTTGCCCAGCTCGGCCATCCGGATCGAGGCCGGCGTGCGGTACTCGCGGCCGGTGAGGTGCTGCAGGTAAGCCTCCCGCATCGGCTGCAGGAGCAGGTCCCCGGCGTCGGAGACACCGCCTCCCACGACGAAGCAGGCCGGGTCGAGCACGGCCGACAGCATCGCCACACCCTGCCCGAGTGCGCCGCCGAGCTCGGCGAACGCCGCCACGGCCACCGGGTCGCCGAGCATGCCGGCCTCGGTGATGTGGGGACCGCTGACGCCCTCGGGGGTTCCGTCGCCGAGGCCGAGAAGCACCGTGGCCTCGGAGCGCCGCTCGGAGGCCATGCTCCGGGTGAGCCGCACGAGCGCGTTGCCCGAGCCGTACTGCTCCCAGCAGCCGCGCTGGCCGCAGGCGCAGGGCAGCCCGTCGGGCACGAGTCGCATGTGGCCGATCTCTGCGGCCACGCCGCCCGCGCCGCGGTGGATGCGGCCCCGCACGACGATGCCCCCGCCGATGCCGGTGCCGACCGTCACGAGGACGAGGTGGTCCTGTCCGTGCCCGCCGCCGAAGCGGTACTCGCCCCACGCTGCGGCGTTGGCGTCGTTCTCCACGACCGTGCGCAGCCCCGTGCGGCCCTCGACCGCGCGGCGCAGCGGCTCGTCGTGCCAGCCGAGGTTCGGCGCGAAGAGCACCCTCGAGCGGGTCTCGTCGACGAAGCCCGCAGTGCCGATGCCGACCGCGTCCACGGGGTGCTGCAGCACGAACTCGTTGACGAGATCGATGATCGTCTGCTCCACGGACTCGACGTCGCGCACCGGCGTCGGCCGGCGCTTCTGCACCAGGATGCGGCCTTCCTCGTCGACCACGCCGGCGGCGATCTTGGTGCCGCCGACATCGATCCCCACGGTGAGGGCCATGCCACCTCCTCGGACGTTCCCGCAGCCTAGTGGCGCCGTGCCGTGCCGCGGGCTGCCCGCCTAACCGGCCTGGTCGGCCGCGCGCGTCCAGCTGCGCGCGGCCGCCGCGAGCGCGTCGAGCGCATCGCCGAGACCGTCGACGAGGGACGGGTCGACCTCGCGCAGCAGGGCCAGGCCCTGGCATACCGGGCAGGCGCGGCACACTGCTGCGTGCTGGTCAGACTCGGAGGCGACGTGCTCGTCATCGGCAACCAGGGGCTCGGACCCGGCGGGCACGTGCTCGTGCCCGGCCGCCCCGGGCTCGGACCCGGGCTCGTGAGGGGAGGCCATCCCGCGCAGGAAGGCGGCCGCGAAGGTGAGCCCACCGGCGAGCGTCTCCTGGACCGCCGGCGAGGCGGCCTGGTCGCGCAGCGCCGAGACGAGCCGGGCCGCTTCCCCGAACGCGGGGCCGAAGAGTTCGCCGGCCAGATCGTCGGACGCCTCGTCGGACGCGTGGCCGGACGCGTCGCCGGACGGGTCGCCCGGTGTGCCGCCGGGGCGGCCGTTCGAGCCGCCGGGGCCGTCCGCGCCGGCGGGTCTGCCCTCGTCGGGGTCGGACTCGCTGCGCCACCAAGGCTCGGAGGTCATGAACCCATGTTACCGGCGGGTAGCCGTGCGGCCGCCAGGCCGCTCAGCCCTCGACCCGCTTCTTGAGCCCCTTGAGGGCCGTGTCGACGATGACTCGCTCCGCCTTGCGCTTGATGAGCCCGATCATCGGGATCGACAGGTCGATCTCGAGCCGGTAGAAGACGGTGGTGCCGCCGTCCTCGTGCGGGGCGAGGGCGTACGTGCCGTCCATCGACTTCAGGACGCTGCCCTTGGTGAGCGTCCAGGAGACCGAGTCGTCGTCCCACTCGTACTCGAGCTCGTAGGTGTCCTTGACCGCACCCGCATCGAGGTTGAACCGGGCCGTGGCCGGCCGGCCGTCCTCGAACTCCGTGAGCACCTCGACCCTCTTCACCCCGTCGCTCCACTCCGGGTAGCGCTCGAGGTCGGCGATGACGTCCATGATGGCATCGGTGGACGCGTCGATGAGGATGCTCGCGGTCGTCAGGTCGGCCATGGCGGCTCCCGTCGCAGGGCACGGTGGGGACGAGGGGCACGGGGTCGTGCGGGCCACCGCGCATCCGCGAGCGTAGCGCCAGCCGGTGAGCGCGGCGGCTACCAGCGCAGGACGAACGGCCGCCGCGTGGCCCGGAAGTGCCCGACGTTGACTACCTCGGTACGGCCGATCCTGGTGCGTGCCACCAGCGGCTGGTGCACGTGACCGTGCAGCAGCAGGGACGGCCGGTACTCCAGGACGTACTCGAGCAATGCCCCGCTGCCCCGCTCGAACCGGCGCGCCTCCACGTCGTAGGTGATCTCGGGCACCGCCGGCGGGATGTGCGTGCACAGCACGTCGACGGGTCCGAGCGCCGCCACCTTCGCGGCGTACTCGTCCTCGGGGATCTCGTACGGCGTGTGGTACGGCGTCTGCAGACCGCCGCCGACGAAACCCACCCGCAGCCCGCCGATGTCGACCGCCTCCCCGTCGAGCACGCGCTGGCCCGGGCGGAGGTAGTCGGGCCAGTAGCGGGGCACGTCGACGTTGCCGTAGGTGAGGTACGTGCGCGCGGGCATAGCCGCGAACAGGGCGTCGTACTGCGCGCGGACCCCGCGCTCGATGAGCGCGCCGCGGTCGCCCCCGATGCGATCCCACAAGGTGGCGGCGAAGGCCCGCGATCCCGCGAAGTCGCCGGCCGTGCGCATCCGGATGAACTCGGCCGCATCGACCTCGCCGAACAGCTCGCCGAAGATGCCGTCGCCCGGGGCGGCGTAGTCGAGGAACAGCACGAGGTCGCCGAGGCAGACGAACGCATCTGCGCCCTCGGCCGCCGCGGGCAGGGCGTCGACAGTCCCGTGGACGTCGCTCACCACGTGCAGCCTCACGTCGCGAGCGTAAGCGGCGGGCCGCCGACCCGCAGCGCGCCCTAACGGTTGAGGAAGAAGCCGGCTGCCGTCGCCACCAGCAGGAAGAGCGCGACGAGCACGAGCGTGCCCCCGAGTCCGATGGCCACCCGCTGGCTCTTCTTGTCGGCTACCCCGGCGATCTTCGCGAGCGGGTCGGGCTCGCTGGCCCGTAGCTCGGCGAACATCGCCGCGAGCTCCTCGTCCGGGATCGGCAGCTCGGCCCCGGCCGGCACCGAGGCGGCGCCGGCCTGCGCGGCCGGGACGCCCGCGGCCGCGCCCTCGGCCATCGGGACCTGCGCGCTTGGCCCCTCGGCGGCCGGCACGAGAGCCACGGGCGAGTGCGCGGCCGGCATCGGCGCTGGTACGGCCACGGCCGGCATCGGCGCTGGTACGGCGTCTGGGGCGCGCGCGGGCGCCGCCTGCTCCGACCCGGTGCCGCCCCCGGGCCGGTGCGGCGGAGGGTGGCGGGGGCGGCGCTGGCGCAGGCTCGGGCGCCGCGACGATCACCGCACCCACACGGTCAGGGGGTACCGGAGCGGCGAGAGTCGAGCCCGCAGCGCCCGCCGAGCCGGGGACGGGCGCGCCGGGCTCGGCCAGGTTCGCGTAGCACAGCGAGCACCAGGTGGCGCCGGCAGCAAGGGCGGCGCCGCACTGGGGGCAGCGGGGGTCGACCTTCGTCACGCTCACGTCATCGGCCGCCGGTTGCCCGACCTTGACCCATAGGGGTGAGGTGGCCGACGTCGGGCCGGGCGCCCCGCACCGCCGGTCGATCCGGTTCCATCCGGTTACTGGACGAAGCGGGTGCTTAGGGGTCCTCGTGGGGGGCTCACTGCACGGACGATCCGGCAATCGGAACCGGCGGTGTGCAGACGCAAGCTGGCGGGGGCGCACGTCGCGGACGATCCGGTTACTGGACGAAGCGGGTGCTTAGGGGTCCTCGTGGAGGGCTCACTGCGCGGACGATCCGGCAACCGGATCCGGCGGGGTCGTCCCGGTAGGAAGCACGTGGTCGCTCGGTCCTGGGACCTCATGTCCACCGGGTCAACGCCGGTGCGTCAGGGTGACGCTCCTCACCCGGGGGCCGGGACCGCGCCTGCGGCACCCGGACCGGAGGGCGTCGCCGGCTCCCCTGGCCGCCGGGCCCCTTCGAGCTCGTCTTTGAGAGTCCACGCGTGCCGCTTCCAGCGGCCCGCGTACCGGGCGCGCATCCGGGCCGCTCGGCGCCATCCCGCACTGTCGGCCGGACCTGGCCTGGGTTCGGTAGCCGAACCAGGCACGGTCGGGTCGAGCCGGACGTAGTGGTGCACGAGCACACCGTCACCGACGGGCTCGAGCCACAGCTCGAGCGATCCGACGTACGGCCCCGTCGCCGACCAGCGGATCCCCTTGGCACCCCGGTCCATGAACACCTCAAGTCGGAGGTCGGGCCACCACCGTGCCCAGCGGGCCGGGTCGTGAACGGCGTGGGCCACCAGCTCGGGGCCAGCGCTGACGAAGGTCTCGTCGATGAGGTCGAGGGCGGGCACGACCCCCATGGTGCCCGCCCCAGCGCCGCGCCGGGGCACCAATCCCACCTCGCCACGGCTGGGGGCATGACATATGTTGCCCCGACGCCTACCGTCGCCGCCGACGACCCGCGGCCGGTCCGCGACCGGTCCACCGCGCCCACAGCATCGCCTGAGGAGACCCCGTGCAGGAATACACCGAAGCCGCCCTGTTCCCCGCCATCACCAGCGGAGGGTTGGCAGACGCGGTGGCCGACAACGCCGCCGACGAGCCCGACCGGGTCGTGCTGGTGCACCACGAGGGCGACGTGTGGAACCCGGTGACCGCGCGCGAGTTCCACGAGCAGGTGCGCCGGGCAGCCAAGGGTCTCGTGGCCGCCGGCGTGGCGCCCGGTGATCGGGTCGCGATCATGTCGCGTACGCGCTACGAGTGGACCCTGGTCGACTTCGCGATCTGGTACGCCGGTGCGGTCGGGGTGCCCATCTACGAGACGTCCTCGGCCGAGCAGGTCCAGTGGATCCTGTCCGACTCCGGCGCGGTCGGGGTGTTCGTCGAGGGCGCCAAGCACCAGGCCACGTTCGACGAGGTGTCCGAGCGGCTCCCCGGCGTGCAGCACGTGTGGACCTTCGACGAGGGCGCGGTCGGCCACCTCGAGGACGGCGGCGCGGCCGTATCGGACGAGGCGCTCGACGCCCGGCGCTCGGCCGTGACCCCTGACGACCCGGCCACGATCATCTACACGTCGGGCACCACCGGCCGACCCAAGGGCTGCGAGCTCACCCACGGCAACTTCCTGTTCGAGGTTCGTTCGATCGTCGACGGCATCCCCGAGATGTTCAAGCGTGGAGCGGCTCGTCGACGCTGCTCTTCCTGCCGCTGGCGCACGTGTTCGGCCGCGTGATCGAGATCGGGTGCGTGCACGGCCGGATCACGCTCGGCGCACACGGCCGACGTCAAGAACCTGCTGCCCGACCTCGCCGTGTTCCAGCCGACCTTCATGCTCGCCGTGCCGCGCGTGTTCGAGAAGGTCTACAACTCCGCCGCAGCAGAAGGCCACGGCCGATGGCAAGGGCAAGATCTTCGACACCGCGACGCAGCACGGCGATCGCCTACAGCCGCGGCGCTCGACGCCGGTGGCCCCAGCCTCCTCCTGCGGCTCAAGCACGCGCTCTTCGACCGGCTCGTCTACGGCAAGCTCCGGGCCGCCCTGGGCGGCCGCGTGCACGTGGGCCGTCTCCGGCGGCGCGCCGCTCGGCGCGCGGCTCGGCCACTTCTTCCGCGGCATCGGCGTCACGATCCTCGAGGGCTACGGCCTCACCGAGACCTCGGCGGCGAGCACCATCAACCGGCCCCGAAGCGCTGAAGATCGGCACGCGTCGGGGGCGCCGATCCCCGGCACGTCGCTGCGGATCGCCGACGACGGCGAGGTGCTGCTCAAGGGTCCGCATCGTCTTCGCGCGGCTACTGGAACAACGACGCCGCCACCGCCGAGGCGATCGAGCGCGGACGGCTGGTTCCACACCGGCGACATCGGCGAGCTCGACGACGACGGCTTCCTCAGCGATCACCGGCCGCAAGAAGGAGATCATCGTCACCGCGGGCGGCAAGAACGTCGCGCCGGCCGTGCTCGAGGACCGGCTGCGCGCGCACTGCGCTCGTCAGCCAGTGCATCGTCGTCGGCGACAACAAGCCGTTCATCGCTGCCCTGGTCACGCTCGACCCCGAGGCGCTGCCGGCGTGGCTGACCGCCAGGGGCAAGGACGCCGGACTCCGGTGGCCGACCTCGTGCGACGACGAGGACGCTCCTGCGCCGAGATCCAGCACGCCGTCGACGACGCGAACAAGGCGGTGTCCAAGGCCGAGGCCATCAAGAAGTTCGTGATCCTCCCGGTCGACTTCACGGAGGAGGGCGGAGAGCTCACACCGTACGATGAAGCTCAAGCGCAACGTCGTCCTCGCAGGACTTCGACGACCGACGTCGAGGCGCTCTACGCGTAGACGTCTGCAGGCCCGCGCGGGTGATGCGGGCTCGACGCCCGCCGCCGCGTCTTACCATGGAGCGTGCGCGTCGAGGTCGCGGGGCTGGTCGTCACGTTCGGCGACGTCGACGCGGTCGGGGGCGCTCGACCTGATCGTGCCCGTCCGGCACCGCGGTCGCCCTCGTCGGGCGCAACGGCGCCGGCAAGTCCACCACCCTGCGCGTGCTGGCGGGCGTGCTGCCGCCGACCGCGGGTCAGGTGCTCGTCGGCGGCATCGACGCCGTCGCGCGACCCGCAGCGGGCCGCGCTCGCTCGTCGGCTACTGCCCCGACGTCGGCGGGCTCATCCCGCGGGCCACCCCGTGGGAGCACCTCGCAGCTGGCCGCCCGGCTGCGCGGCCTGCCGGGACGGTGGGAACCGCGCGCCCAGCGACCTGCTCGACCGGTTCGACCTCGCGGGCGCCGCCGACCGCGTCACGGCCGGCTTCTCGCACGGGATGGGCCGCCGGATCTCCGTCGTGCTCGCGGCGTTCCACGACCCCGACGTGCTGCTGCTCGACGAGCCCTTCGACGGCGTCGACCCGCTGGGCGTCGAGACGCCACGTCGAGGTGATCGCGCGAGACCCGGCTGCGCGGCGCCGCCGTCCTCGTCTCCACCCACCTGCTCGACCTGGCGGTCGCAGGCCTGCGACGAGGCGGTCGTGCTCCGCCGCGGCGCGGTCGTGGCCGCCGCCCCGGCGGCCGAGCTGGCGCGGCGAGGAGGGCGCCGCGCGCTACCGAGCCTGCTGTCATGAGCGCGTCGTGAGCACCGGCCGCGCGCATGCGCCCCGGGGCCAGCTGCGCCCGCTGCGTCGCCTGCGCTGGGCGATGGTGCGGCACCCGGCGGCCCGGATCGGGCTGCTCGTCCTGATGCTCGTCCTCATGTTGGTCCTGGTGGGCACGGCGCTGAGCGGACCGTATGCGCCGCCGCAGGTGGCCGACGAGTTCGGGCTCCTGCTTCCCACGGTGCTGCTGGCGTTCGCGGTCATGTGCGCCATCGCGCCCCTCACCGCGGGCGGCGGCTTCGAACTGCTCCCTGCCGAGCACCTCGTCGCCTTCCCGATCCGCAGCCGCACCCTGTTCTCGGCGTCGGTGCTGCTCACCCCGCTGAACCTGGCCTGGATGATGCAGGTGCTCGCGCTGGTGGCCCTCGTGGCATGGCGGTTCGGGTCCACCGACCTACCGTTGCCGGCCTTCGTCGTGCTGGCGGCCTACGTGCTGATGGCCACGGTCGTGGGCCACTCGCTCGCGTGGTGGGTGTCGGGCGTGCGCCGGCGCCGCGCCGGCCGTTGGGCCACCTGGGCCGCGGCGGCGGCGGCGGTCGGCGCGTGCGCGGCGGTGGCCTTCGCCGGCCGCATCACCGACCTGCTCGACCGCTCTCCCACGGTGTCCGTGGCGATCGGGATGGTCCGCGGCGAGGAGGGGTCCTGGCCCGAGTGGCTGCTGCGCACCGCTGGTCTCGTGCTCGTCACCGGGCTGGCCTGGCTGCTCGGGGCGCGGGCGTGCTCCTGGTCGCTCCGGCGGCCCGGCGACGCCAGCGCGGCCGACCGCGCCGATCGCGTCGTGCGCCGCCGCACCTCCGCCCGCTCGCTCGCGCGCGAGCTCGCTGCGGTCGACCGGGCATCGGTGTGGCGCTCGGCGCCGTTGCGCCGCGGCCTGCTCGTGCTGGTCCTGCTGCCCGCCGCGGCGGCGCTCGTGGCCGGCATGCCGTGGGTGTCGATCGTGATGCTGCCACCGCTGCTGGCCTCGGGGGCTGCGCTCTTGTTCGGCGTCAACGCCTTCTGCCTCGACGGCTCCGGCGCCTTCTTCCTGGCGTCCGCGCCCGTCGACCCAGCCCTGCTGCTGCGCTCGAAGATGGCCGTCGTGACCGAGGTCGTCCTCCTGGCGGTGCTCACGTCCGTTGTGGTGGCGAGCCTGCGCGCCGGAATCCCGAGCGCCGTCGAGCTCGCCGCCGTGGTGGGCTCGGCCGTCTCCTGCTGCGCCGTGGTCGTGGGTACCTGCATGCGGCTCTCGGTGGAGCGGCCGCACCGCGCGGACCTGCGTGGGCCTCGGGACACCCCGGCACCCCCAGGGACGATGGCGATCTACTCGCTCCGCCTGGCGCTCACCGCGACGCCGATCGGACTGCTGTTCTCCATCCTCACCCTCGCCGACCAGGCGTGGCCGGCGGTCCTCACGACCGTGGCCGTCGTGGCGCTTGCCGCCCGCTCGCTGCGGCGCAGCACCCGGAGGTGGTCCGACCCACACGTGCGCGCGCGGGTGGTCGCCACCGTCGCCGCCGGGTGACCGTCCGGCAGCCCGACGGGGCTGCCTGGGGGAACCGCCATCGGCCGAACGGTCGAGCGTCGGTTGGCACGTCCGGACGGAGTGTGGCCGAATGCGTCCCTTTCGTGGCCGCGGCCCTTGCCTGGCACCACCGGCGCGGGGGTACGGTCGAAACGGAGCGCGAGGGGGGTCTGGTGCTCCGCTTGGGGGGATCAATGCGATGCCCCCGCCGGCGGGCCTCAACCCGCCGGGGCTGGTGCCGGGGGGCACCAGCCCCGCTCGCGGCGGGGGATCGCACCACCCCCTCAGGTACCCCCGGTCAACTGTCCCGACTGTGACCGAGGTCTGCCGTGGGTCGTCGCACACTTCTGCTCGTCGCCGCCGTCGTGGTCGCTGCACTCGGCACCACGATGGTGTACCTGTACGCGCAGAACAAGGAAGAAGTGACCAAGGCTGCCAGCGCGCCGATGAACGTCCTTGTCGCCAAGAGCACCATCGCTGCCGGCACCACGGGGGACGCTGCGCTCTCGTCCGGCTCCCTGCAGAGCACTTCCGTGCCCGCCGAGGCAGTGATACCCGGCGCCATCGGCGACGCCAGCGCCGTGGCGGGCCTGGTCGCGGTCAGCACCATCTATGCGGGGCAGCAGATCATCCCCCAGCAGTGGGGTTCTGGCGGGGCCACGAGCAGCCTGCCCATCCCCGCCGGGAAGCTCGCCATGAGCATCCAGCTCGGCGACCCGCAGCGGGTGGCCGGCTTCGTCGTGCCCGGCTCGTCGGTGGCCGTGTTCGCCACCCTTCCCGACCCGCTCGGCGGCCACCAGACCACCCGGGTGCTGCTCGCGTCCGCGCCCGTGATCGCCGTCGGCCCCACGACCGTGGTGGCGCGCACCACTTCGTCCACGAGCGACTCCACGACGAACACCGAGCAGATCCCGGCCGCCATCCTCACGCTGGCGCTCGGCCAGAAGGACGCCGAGAAGCTGGCCTACGCCACCCAGACGGGCCAGCTGTACCTCGGGCTGCTGGGCAAGGACGCCAAGGTCGTGCCGGGTCCCGGCGTCGACGCCACATCCGTCTACCGCTGAGGACGGCATGACCGCCATCGTCGAGTTCGACCCCATCGGTGCCGACGGCGCTGCGCGCGGCCCTCGGCGCCGAGGCCGTCGTGCTCCCCGACCTCGACGCGCTGAGGCACCACCTCGACGCATCCCCCGAGGTCGACGCGGTCGTGCTGGGACCCACGGTCGACCAGGACTCCGCATTCGACCTGGCCGACCGGATGCGGGTAGCCCGACCCACGCTCGGCGTGGTGCTGGTTCGTCGCCGCCTGGACGCCGCGCTGCTCAGCGAGGCGCTGCGCGCAGGCGTCCGCGAGGTCGTGCGAGGACCGCGACCTGGCCGGCCTCACCGAGGCCGTCGCGCGGGCGCGCGAGCTGGCCAAGGCGTTGCGAGGACAGGCGGCAGGAAGCCCCGAACCGGGCTCGCGGCGCGGCCGCGTCGTCACGGTCTTCTCGGCCAAGGGCGGCTGCGGCAAGACGACCCTGGCCACCAACCTCGCGGCCGTCCTGGCCGACTCGGGCCGCTCCGTGGCGCTCGTCGACCTCGACCTGGCCTTCGGCGACGTCGCGATCGCCCTGCAGCTGTTCCCGACCCACAGCGTCGCAGACGCGGTCCCGCTGGTGGAGACGTTGGACGGCGCCGCGCTCGGCGCCCTGCTCACGGCGCACCGCTCCGGGCTGCAGGCGCTGATGGCGCCGCTGGAGCCCGGGGCCGCCGACGCGGTCACGACACCGCTCGTCGCGCGCATCATCGACCTGCTGCGCCGACCGACTTCGACTACGTCGTCGTCGACACCCCTCCGGCGCTTCGACGACCAGGTGCTCGCGGCTTTCGACGAGAGCGACGTGATCGCGCTGATGGCGACGCTCGACATCCCGGCGCTGAAGAACCTCAAGCTCACCCTCGAGACCCTCGAGCTGCTCAACTACCCGCGCGAGCCGCCTCAAGGTGGTGCTGAACCGCGCCGACTCCAAGGTCGGGCTGACCCTGGGCGAGGTCGAGAAGACGCTGCGCACGCGGCATCAGCAGCCAGATCCCGTCCTCGCGCGACGTCCCTGCCAGCACCAACCGCGGCGTCGCCGATCGTCCGCGACGACCCGAAGCACCCGGTGAGCCTGGCCATCCGCGACTTCGCGGACGACCTTCGTGCTCGTCACAGCACCGGACGACGCAGATCCCGGCCGAGATGCGGTCCGACCGCCGGGGCGGCCTGCTTCGCCGCCGGAGGGCGATGACGATGAGCCTGTCCGACCGTCTCGCCCAGGCCCGGCGCGCAGCGCGGACCGGCTCCGTCACCGACGCCACCGAGGTCCCCGGCCCCCAGCGTCGACGCCCGACCCAGGACGACCCGTTCGCCGACCTCAAGCGGCACGTGCACACCAGAGCTGCTCGAGCAGCCTCGGCCCGCAGCTGTACGACGTCGCGCCTCGACGCAGGCCGAGCTCGAGCAGCGCGTCCGGGTGACCCTGCACGAGGTGCTCGCCCAGGACGAGACCCCGCTGACCGTGGCCGACCGCGCCAGGTCGCCCAGGACATCGCCGACGACATCCTCGGCTACGGACCGATCGAGCCCTACCTGCGCGACCCCGACGTCACCGAGATCATGGTCAACGGCCCCGACACCATCTACGTCGAGCGCGCCGGCACGATCTGTCGCGGTCGACGGTCACTTCATCGACGAGGCCCACCTGCGCCGCACCATCGACAAGATCGTCGGCCGCGTCGGCCGCCGCGTCGACGAGTCGAGCCCGATGGTCGACGCCCGCCTGCCCGACGGCAGCCGCGTCAACGCCGTCATCCCGCCGCTGGCGCTCGACGGCTCGATGCTCACGATCCGCAAGTTCTCCGCCGACCCGTACCGGTCGACGACCTGATCGCGCTTCGGCACGCTGACCACCGACGACGGCCGAGTTCCTCGCGCACGTGCGTGCGCGGGCGGCTCAACATCCTGGTCTCGCGGCGGCACCGGCGCCGGCAAGACGACCACGCTCAACGTGCTCTCGTCCTTCATCCCCGACGACGAGCGCATCGTCACGATCGAGGACGCCGCCGAGCTCCAGCTGCACCAGGAGCACGTCCTCCGGCTCGAGTCGCGCCCGGCGAACATCGAGGGCAAGGGCGAGGTCACGATCCGCGACCTGGTGCGCAACTCGCTGCGCATGCGCCCCGACCGCATCGTCGTCGGCGAGGTCCGCGACGCCGCCGCCCTCGACATGCTGCAGGCGATGAACACCGGCCACGACGGCTCGCATCTGCACGGTGCACGCCAACTCGCCCGCGCGACGCGCTCGCCCGCCTCGAGACGATGGTGCTGATGGCCGGCATCGACCTGCCCGATCCGGGCGATCCGCGAGCAGGTCGCCAGCGCGATCGACCTGATCGTCCACCAGACCCGCTTCAAGGACGGCATCCGCCGCATCACCCACGTCACCGAGGTCGTCGGCATGGAGGGCGACGTCATCACCCTGCAGGACCTCTTCATCTTCGACTACCAGGCCGGCTTCGACGACGACGGGCCGCGCGCGGCTCGCTGCGCTCGACCGGGCTGCGCCCGCAGCTTCCTCGACAAGCTCGCCGCCAGCGGCGTGCACGTCGACACCTCCGATGTTCGCGTTCGAGCAGTTCGGGGCGCCGTCGTGAGCCTGCGTGCGAAGACGTGGGCGCGCGCCGGCGCGACCGTAGGCATCGCGGGCGCCGCGCTGCTCGTCGCGGCCCCGGCCGCGACCGCCGCCGACGGCAGGATCTCCGAGGTTGACCCCACCCCCACCGGCGTGCGTATCGTGTTCGGCCCGGCCGGCGCCCTCCCGCCGAGCGCCTCGTTCGACCCGAAGACCGTGTCGGTCACCGTGGCCGGCGAGCCCGTGCCGGCGACGGCCGCCCCGTTCGGCACCACGCCGGCGCCGGCGCGGCGCAGCGTGCTGGTCATGGACATCTCAGGCTCGATGGCCGGCGTCCGCATCGGTGCCGCCCGGTCGGCGGCCGCCTCCTACCTGCGCGCCCTCCCGCTCGACGTCGAGGTCGCCGTCGTCACGTTCGCCGACCGCGCCGCCGTCCTCGTCGCGCCGACGAAGGACCGGCCCTCGGTCATCGCCGCGGTCACCAGGCTGCAGGTGCAGCCGAACGGCGGCACGGCGCTGTACGAGGGCGCCGCCCTCGGGGTGAAGACCGCCGGCCACACCGCCGTGCGCAGCCTGCTCGTGCTCTCCGACGGGGCCGACGACGGCACCCGGCCGCCGACGCTCGCCCAAGCCGCCGCCGCCGTGAAGGCTTCCGGGGTCACGCTCGACGCGGTGTCGCTCGGGGCCGGCACCCAGGTGGCCTCGCTGCGGGCGCTCGCCGCCGCAGGCGGCGGCAGGGCAGTCGCGGCGCAGGATGCCGCTGCCCTCACCACCGCCTTCACCGCCGCCGCGGCAGCCGTCACGTCTCAGATCGTGGTCGACGCATCCGTACCCGGCTCGGTACCGCGCGGATCGCAGGACGTGTCTGTGAGCGCCTCCGCCGGCGGCTCCACGTACACCGATCACGCGGTGGTGCTGCTCGCCGCGCCGACGGCCACGCCGCTGAGCCGCGCGGACCAGTTCGGCGCGAGAGCCGTGCCCGCCGCGACCTCGAGCCTTCCCGGCTGGGTCCTGCCCGCCGCCCTGTTCGCCCTCTTCCTCGGGCTCGCCGCGCTGCTGGCCATCGCGTTCGCCGGCAGCCCGCAGGACACGGAGAAGGGCCGGATTCGGCGTCGCCTGGCGGCGTACTCGCTCGCGCCGCGCCCGACCCAGGGGGCCGCGACCACGTCCGCCACCACCTCCACCGTCTCGTCCGGCTCGCTGGGTGACACTCCCGTCGCGCGGTCGGCGGTCGAGCTCGCCGGACGTATCACGGGCCGCGGCGACGTCGACTCGATGCTCGCCGGACGGCTGGAGTCCGCCGGGCTCCCGCTCAAGCCGGCCGAGTGGGCGCTGATCCACGTCGGCGCGACGCTGGGTCTCGGGCTGCTCCTGCTCGTCATCACCGACTTCTCGCTGCTGCCCGCCGCGATCGGCATGGCCATCGGTTTCGGCGCCCCGTACGCCTACCTGTCGTACCGCACGGGCAGGCGGCAGAGCGCGTTCGAGGACGCCATGCCCGACACCCTTCAGCTGCTGGCCGGGTCCCTCTCGGCCGGGTACTCGCTACCGCAGGCCGTCGACACGGTGTCCCGGGAGTCGCAGGGCGTGATGTCCAGCGAGCTGAACCACGCCATCGTGGCCGCCCGCCTCGGGGTCCCGCTCGAGGAGGCCCTCGACGAGATCGCGACCCGGATGGGCAGCAAAGACTGGTCCTGGGTCGTGATGGCGATCCGCATCAACCGCGAGGTCGGCGGCAACCTGGCCGAGGTCCTGACCACCGTGGCCGCCACGATGCGCGAGCGCGAGCGGCTGCGCCGCCAGGTGCGGGCGCTGTCGGCCGAGGGACGGCTGTCCGCGGCCATCCTGGGCGCCCTGCCGCTGGTGTTCGCCGTCTACCTCATCCTCGTCCGGCCCGAGTACATCGGCCTGCTGACAAGCAACGTGGTGGGCCTGGCGATGATCGTCGTCGGGGTGGTGCTGCTGCTCGTGGGCTTCGTCTGGCTGCGCAAGGTCGTCACGGTGGAGGTCTGACGTGGGCGGCGTGGTGATCCTGCTGGTGGGCCTCGCGGCCGTGTTCGGGGGCGTCCTGCTGGCGCTCATGGCCTTCGGGGCCGTCGGCGGCGAGCACGCGCAGGTGCAGCGCTCGCTGGCCGCCATCGAGGCCATCTCGAGCGCGCCGGACAGCATGCGCCGCGATCTCGACGCCCCCTTCGGCGAGCGGGTGCTGTCTCCGATCAGCGCCAGCCTCGTGCGCCTCGGGCGGCGGTTCACCCCGAGCGACTACTCGGCCCGAGTGCGCCACCGCCTCGACCTCGCGGGCAACCCGTCCGGGTGGGACGTCGACCGGATCCTGGCGTTCAAGGTGCTCGGCGCTGCCGTGGGCGCGGTCGTCGGACTGGCGGTGCCACTGCTGCTGGCGGGCAGCATGATGTGGGCCGTCGCGGGCACGGTCGTCGGCATCCTCACCGGCTTCAACGCGGTGAGCATGTGGCTCTACCAGGTCGCCTACGACCGCAGCGACCGCATCAGGCGCGACCTGCCCGACGCCCTCGACCTGCTCACGGTGTCGGTCGAGGCCGGGCTCGGCTTCGACGCAGCCCTGGGCCAGGTCGCCAGGAACACCGACGGGCCGCTCGCCCAGGAGTTCTTCCGCGTGCTGCAGGAGATGCAGATCGGCACCGGCCGCTCGGACGCCCTGCGGGCGCTCGGCGACCGCACCGACGTGCAGGACCTGCGGCTGTTCCTGAACTCGATGGTGCAGGCCGACGCTTTCGGCATCCCGATCGCGCAGGTGCTCCGCGTGCAGTCCCACGAGATGCGGCTCAAGCGCTCGCAGCGGGCGGAGGAGCAGGCACAGAAGGTGCCGGTGAAGATCCTGTTCCCGCTCATCTTCTGCATCATGCCGGCGCTGTTCATCGTAATCATCGGCCCCGCGGCCATCACGATCATGCAGACGTTCTCGCGCTTCTAGCGCGACCCGGAGGCGTCGGGCGCGAGCGGTTTCACTCGACGAAGAGCCTCTCGTCTACCAGCTGCTCGGCTACGACCGCGCCCTGCCGGTCGAACCGCGACTGCTCGAACCGCTTGCGGAACTCGAGGTCGACCTTGTCGAGACCGCCGCGGTTCTTCTCGATGGAGAGCACCGCGTAGGCCTTGAACCGGTCGGCGTTGGTCGCGGCGTACACGAGGTGGTGACGGGCCACCACGTCGTACTTCTCGTTGAGCAGCAGCACCACGTCCGCCTCGTAGGCCAGCGCGGCCGCGCCGCGCAGGTGGTGCACACGCAGGCGCCGCCCGACCTTGATGCCGTCCCGGTCGGCCGCCGCGATGCCGAACACGGGCACGGCGAGGCCGAGGGCGAGATCTTTGAGGCCGCCCACGACGTCCACCATCCGCTCGGACTCGGGCCCCTCGCTCCCGGCGACCTTCTGCACGTAGTCGACGACGACCAGCGGCGGGGCGCTGATCCGCGCGGCAAGGTCCTGCACCGTCGCCGAGATGGCGGCGACGTCGGTGAGGGGACCGCCGCGCAGGATGACGAACCGGTCCGCCATGTCGCGCAGCACCGTGACGGCCTCGGCGCCGCCGGGACGCCGCGCCATCCGCTCCAGCAGCGAGGCGCGGTCGGCGCCCGACACCTCGAGCACCTCGCGCACGGCCCGCGCATCGGGAGCCTCGAGCCCGGCGTTCTCGCCGGCCTCCATGGCCAGGAGCCGTTCGAGCAGGGCGTGCGGGTCGTGCTCGAAGGACACGAACAGCACCGGGTGGCCGGCGTGCGCGGCGGCGGCACCCACCTGCAGGGCGAAGGTCGTCTTGCCCAGCCCCTGGGGACCGCCGAGCAGCGCCAGCTCGCCCGGTCGCAAGCCGCCCCCGAGGAACGAGTCGAGGACGGGGAATCCCGTGGGCCAGGGTGGCGGCGCCGCAGACTCCCCTGCGCGGAGCCGCTCATCGGTGCGGCGGAGCACGTCCCCCAGCGTCGTCGTCGCCTCGGTCACAGCTCCCATCGTGGCAGAGCGCGCACCTCCCGCGCGTCAGGACGGTGGGACGATCACGGGGCGTCACTCCACATTGGGCAGCGGCGAGGCCGTGGCTGGGTGGAGTGCGCCGCTCGGATGTGCCACCGTCGTCCCTGTGACGGAGGCGCCCTGGCCCGCTCGGGCCATGCAGACACCAGACGCCGGCGCCCGCCGGGTCGTGGTCGCCGTGCGCGCCGCGGTCCTGGCGCTGTGCGCCACCCTCTGCCTGGCGCTCGGGGCGCTGCCGGGCCTCGGGTGGAGGCTGGTCCTGCTGGTCCTGCTCGCCCTGGCCATGAGCCTCGCGCCAGCGGGCCGGGGCCTGGCCGTCTGGCTGCCGGTGGTGGAGGGGGCGCTGGCGGCCGCCATCACGTCCATGGGGCTCGACGACCCGACGCCGCTGCTCCCCTACCTCGTCGTCGCGCCCGTCGCGGCTGGCGTCCTGTCCGGGTTCGTCGCCACCTTCGTCACAGTGATCGCGACGTTCGCCGCCCTGGTGGTGGTGCGCCAGCCCGACACCGTCGCGGAGAAGGCAGAGCTCGCCGAGTGGGTCGTGCTCGGTCTGGCCATCGGCCTGCTGGGCGCCTGGGCCCGATGGGCAGCGCGCGAGGCGGCCTCCCGGGCGGGCTCGTACGCGGCAGCGAACCGGCTGCTGAGCGAGCTGCGCGACGTGGCCCGCGCCCTGCCGACCGGCCTGGACGAGGTGAGCCTCGCGCAGGCGGCGATGGACGACGTCGGCGACCGGCTCGGCTTCGACCGGGGCGCCCTATACGCCAGGAGCGAGAGCGGCTACCTGATGCCGCTGGCGATCGTGGGCGCCGAGCGCGTCGACTGGGACCCCGACGCCGGCGAGCTGTGGGACCGCGCCTGGGCCACGGGGCGCCCGGTGCAGGCGGCGGGCCAGTTCTCCGACCCCACCAGCGGGCAGCGCGTCGTCGCGCCGCTGCGCCTCGGCGACCGCGCCGTGGGCCTGGTGGCGCTGGAGCGCGACGACGGCAACTGGGGCCGCGACGAGCTGGCCGGCCTGGCCCTGGTGGCCCAGGAGGCCGCGATGCGCATCGACACGGGCCACATGTTCTCCGACCTGCGCGCGCTCGCCACCGTGGAGGAGCGCCGCAGGGTGGCCCGCGAGATCCACGACGGCGATCGCCCAGGAGGTCGCCTCGGCCTCGGCTACCTCGTCGACGACCTGGCGGCACGCAGCACCGACGTCGCCGTGCGCGGCCGACCTGCGCGACCTCCGCGGCGAGCTCACCAGGATCGTGTCCGAGCTGCGGCTGTCCATCTTCGACCTGCGCAGCGACGTCGAGCCCGCCACGGGTCTCGGCGCGGCCCTGGGCTCGTACGTGCGTCAGGTCGGCACCGGCGTCGGGACTCACCGTGCACCTCGTCCTCGACGAGTCGGCCAGCCGGCTGCCGGTGGAGGCCGAGACCGAGCTGCTGCGCATCGCCCAGGAGGCGATCACCAACGCTCGCAAGCATTCCCGGGCCCGCAACCTCTGGGTGACCTGCCGGGTCGACCCGCCGCGAGCCTTCCTGCGCGTCGCCGACGACGGGCGTGGGCTGGGCCTGCCTCGCGACGACAGCTACGGGTTGGACATCATGAGGGAGCGGGCCACTCGGCTCGGGGCGTCCCTGTCCGTGCGCAACCGGGTCGGTGGCGGCACCGTCGTCGAGGTGTCGCTGTCCGGCGCATCGGCCCGGAGCGAGCCCACGCCGGCACGAGGAAGGGGCACGTCGTGACCATCTCGGTGCTGCTCGTCGACGACCACGAGCTGATCCGCCAGGGCCTGCGCCGGGCGTTCGAGCGGGCCGGCGACTTCGAGGTGATCGGCGAGGCCGAGCGGCTGCGACGACGCCATGCGCCTGCTCGGCCTCCTGCGTCCGGACGTGGTGGTCTTCGACGTGCGCCTGCCCGACGGCAGCGGCACTCGACGCGGCCCGCAAGGCCCGCGCCGACTCCCCCGACCTCGGCATCGTCATCCTCACGATGTACGCCGGCGACGAGCAGCTGTTCGACGCCCTCGACGCCGGCGCGAGCGCCTTCGTGCCCAAGAACGCCCCGTCCGAGGACGTCGTGGCCGCGGCCCGGCACGCGGCCGCCTCGCCGCGCGCCTTCACGGCCAACGACCTCGCCGAGGCGATGAAGCGCCAGCTCTCGCCGTCCGGACCGCAGCTGAGCCCCCGGGAGAAGGAGGTGCTCGCAGCTCCTGGCCGACGGCCTCGGCGTGGCCCAGATCTCTCGCCAGCTGTACATCAGCGAGTCGACGACCAAGACCCACATCTCCAAGCTCTACGAGAAGCTCGGGGCCGGCAACCGTGCCCAGGCCCTCATGACGGCGCTCAACCTCGGGCTCATCAAGCAGGACGACGGCCGGGTCTGACGCCGGACCGTGAGACCCAGCGACGCCGAGGCTCATCCGTTCGGATGACCGCTCCAGGGGTGTTCGGCCAGGTGAGTGAGACCCACCGTCCGATGCAGGAGCAGAGGGTCACCGGAATGATTCTGAGTGTCGCCGGCACCACAGGGGGGGTCGGCACTCCGGAATCCTTGGGGGGATCTCCGATGCTGACCCGCATCCGCACGACACTCCGCCGCGAAGAGGGCGCTTCCGCCGTCGAGTACGGCATCCTCGTGGCCGCCATCGCCGCGGTCATCGTCGCCGTAGTGTTCATCCTCGGCACGAAGGTCAAGGCCGCGTTCCAGACCACGTGCAGCTCGATGACGAACGTCAGCGGTAGCTGCTGACGCAGCATCGCGCACGGGCACGAGACGGGGTGGACGCCAGCTGGCGCCACCCCGTCTGTGCGCCGCTTCCTGGTCCTACGTACACATCCGGGGGGTCTGATGTCGCGGGTAGAGCGAGTGATCCGCAGCGAGCTCGGCGCGTCGGCGGTCGAGTATGCGCTGGTGGCCGCTGCCATCGCCGCGGTGCTGGTGGCCACGGCCGTCTTCTTCGGCGCGAAGGTGTCCGCCGAGTTCTCGCAGACCTGCACCGCGATGAGCCAGATGTCCGGACCGTGCTCGTAGCCCCCACCTCTTCGTCGGCACCATGAGCTCACCCACCACCGACGCCGGCGCCGACCTCGGGCCAGCGCCGCAGCGACGGACCGCTGGGCCGCGTCGCCACTGCTCGTCCTTGCGGGGGTGGTCGCTGGCGCGGTCCTCGTCATCTGCGCCCGTTTCCCGCTGCGCGACACCGACCTGCCCTGGCACGTGCTGTTGGGCCGCGAGGTCCTCGCGGGCACCCCCGTGGGCGAGGCCGGCCGGGGCTGGTCGCTCGCCCCCGTGCCTGACTCGTGGGTGACGTCGCAGTGGCTCAGCGAGGTGGGCCTGGCCGTCGTGCAGCGCACCTGGGGCTGGACCGGGATCCTCGAGCTGCGGCTGCTGACCGTGGCCGCCGCGCTGGCCACGCTGGCCGTGGCCTCGCTGCGCTACCGCACGAGCCCCGCTTCGATGCTGGCGTTCCTCGCGGGCGCAGCCACGCTGCTGCCCTTCGCCCAGGAGCGCAGCCAGCAGGTCACGTTCATCCTCGCCCCGCTCCTCGGGCTCCTCTGGCTGCGTGGGGTCCGCGACGCCCGGCTGGTGCCCTGGTGGGTGGTGCTGCCCGTGGTCGCCGCGTGGGCCAACCTGCACGGCGGCTGGTTCCTGGTGCCCGTCACTGCCGCCGGCATCGCCCTCGGACGATGGCTGGACCACGGCCTGCGCGATCGGGTGGCGGGGCGGGCGCTGGTTCTCGGAGTCGTCGCCCTGGCAGCGGCCAGCCTCACCCCGTTGGGTCCGGCGGGTCTGCTCAAGCCGCTGGACTTCACCGCTTCGACCACGATGCTCAACGAATGGCAGCACACGGTGCCCGCGAACGTCGTGGCTGCCCCGACGATGCTCCTCGTGGCGGTGGTGCTCGTCGCCTGGGCGCGGGGCCGCGAGCGTCCGGCGCTCTCCGAGGTCGTGTGGGTGCTGGGCCTGGTGGCCTTCTCGCTGCTGGCCGTGCGCGACCTGCCTCCGGCCGCCCTCATGCTCGCCGCCGTCTCCTCCTGGCGGCTCGCCCGCACGTGGCCGGGTCGAGGGCCGGCGGTCGGCCGCGAGGCACGCGTCCTGTGCGGCCTCGCGCTGGGCGCCGCGACGCTCGGACTCGTGGCCGGGCTGGTCGTGGCCGCGTCGGTGGAGCCGCTCCCCGCCGACGTCTACCCCACGGCGCTGTGGCAGCAGGTGGCCGACGCGCCTGGCCAGGTGCGCGTCCTGGCGGCGGACGGCCAAGCGGGCTGGCTGCTGCTGACCGCCCCCCCGCCGCACACCCGGGTGGCGATCGACGGCCGGGCCGACCGGAACGGGTCTGAGTACGTCGCGCAGTACATCGCGATGCGCGACGGACGGCCCGGCTGGACCACCCTGCTCGACCAGCTCCGGCCGGACTTCGTGCTCATGCCGGCCGACACGCCCCTGGTCGACCTCGCCGAGGCGCAACGGGGCTTCCACGAGGTGGGGCGGCAGGCCGACCTGGTGCTCCTGGCACGATAGGGGCTCACACGCACCCCGATCCCCCGGAGGCATCATGACCGACCCGCGCCCCGACGGCGCGGACCGGCCCGGACCTGCCGCAGGCTCGTCCGCGGCGCGAGCGGCTGCGCGCGGGTGGTCCCGATGGGGCCGCAGCCCAGCCGCCGTGCTGGTGCTGTGGGGGCTGACCCGCGCATGGGCGGTGGCGTCCGGGCTGCAGTGGGTCCCCTACCCGCGCAACGACGTGCTGTACAACGACGTCGACGTCTACGTGCAGTGGTCCGGCTCCATCGCGCACGGCGTCTTCCCGTACACGGACCAGATGTGGCAGTACCCGCCTCTGGCCGGTCTGGTGTTCGTCGCCGCCCGGCTGAGCCCGTTCGGGCCCTACGACGGTTTCGTCACGCTGGCCGTGCTGGCCGACCTGGCCCTCATGCTCGTCGTCCTGCGCGAGGCGCGCCGCCGCGGTGCCTGGGCTGGCGCGTGGTGGTGGGCAGTCGCCGCACTCGTGGTCGGCCCGATCATGTTCGGCCGATTCGACGTCTTCCCGACGTTGGCCGCGGTGATCGCCGTGGCGAGCGTCTCGCGCCCGGTGCGCGCCGGCATCTGGACCGCGGTCGGGGCGCTGCTCAAGGTGTGGCCCGTGCTAGCCCTGCTCGCCGTGCCGCGCCGCTCGATGGGCCGGGCCGCCGCCGCGTTCGCTGCGGCCACAGTCGTGCTGCTCGGCGGGCTTCTCGCCTGGAGCGGTGGCGGACTCTCGTTCCTTCGGTTCCAGCAGGCCCGGGGCCTGCAGATGGAAGCCGTCGCGGCCCTGCCGTGGCACGTCGTGCACCTGCTGGGCCGGACGATGCCCACCAAGTACCGCTACGGGGCCGTCGAGCTCGACGTCGCCGGCGCGGGGCTCGCCGCCACGGTGGCGACCCTGCTCGGGCTGCTGCTCCTGGCGTGGATCGCGGTGCTGCGGCTGCGCGGCCGACTCGAGCGCGTCGCGCCCGCCGACGTCGTGCTCGCGGCCACCCTCGTGGCGGTCGCGACGAGCCGGGTGTTCTCTCCTCAATACGCCGTCTGGCTGCTCGGTCTGGGCGCCCTCGCGCTCACCGATCCGCGGACCCGTCTGTCGCCGGTGCTGCCCCTCGTCGCCGTCGGCTCGCTGGTGGCGCAGCCCCTGTATCCGCTGTGGTACGGCGAGCTGATGAGCGGGTCGTGGTTCGCCGTCCTGGCGCAGTGCGTCCGCGTCGGCGCGCTGGTCGCCGCCACCGTGCTCGCCTGCGTCCGACTAACGGCGCCGACGGCGGACGCGCCCGCCGATCAGGCCGGCGAGGAGCCGGCCGAACCGGCCACGTCGCGCAGGTAGGCCCGCCAGCGCGCCTCGAGCGCCGACCTGCTGCTGCCGAGCACCCGCCGGATCGCCGCATCCGCGTTGTCCTCCGCGTCCTGCCGCCCCCCGGCCGCGGTGGACCGGTACAGGGTCAGCAGCCGGGCCGAGCCCCATGTCGCCGCGACCATCCGTGCGAACAACCACGACTCCTCGTACGTGCGCGCGAGCTGCGGGTCGGTCGGGTCGAAGTCCGCGTCGGCGGGCAGACCCGCCGGACGCCAGCCATGGCCGAGGGCCGCGACCACGTCGGCCGCCACGACTGCCGCCGGCAGCCCCGACCCGAGGTAGCCCACGTACTCCGCGAGGCCCTCCTCCAGCCAGAGCGGGGTCGCCGTGCTCGAGGCCGCGCCCGCCGCCACGTGCAGCAGCTCGTGCCGCAGCACCACCTCGCGGCCGATCGCAGTCAGCCCGCGCATCACCGGACGGTTGACCAGGACGCGATCGGCGCCGCCGGAGGCCTCTGACTCGTCGGTGGTCTCGGCCGCGATCTGGGCGAGGTCGCCGGCCGGGCGACCCAGCAGCCGGGCCACTTCGGTGGTGCCGGCGGGCACGACGACCACCACCGGACCGTGCCACCGGCGTCCCCACACCGCCGACACGGCCCCGACGGCATCGTCGGTGGCGGTGGCGTACACGGCCAGGGTCTGCCGCGACACGGCACCTACCCCCACCACCAGCGAGTGAGCGCCCCGCACCACGCGCAGCGCCCCCACCTCCCACAGCGCCGCCCGCGCTCCCGCGGACTTCTCCGCCCGCACCCGCCAGCCCCGCGGCGTCTGCACGAGCACGATCTGCTCGGTGATCGAGCCCGCGACCGGATCCACGTGCGCCAGCCGGGTCTCCAGCACGACGCCGACGTCGACCGTTCGCGGTCCGGCTGCCTCGATCCGCTCACTCGCGGCCGTGACGCGGTAGTGCCACGACGCCCAGGCGAGTGCGCCGAGCCGGGCGAACGTGCGCCGCGCCGCAGCGGCCTGCGCGGGCTCGGACGTGGCGATGAAGGCGCGCACGTCGCGAGCCTCGACGGCGCGCCCGCGCGTGGCGAGCACCGCCGCGGCGGCGGCGACGAGCGAGGCCGCAGGCGAGGCGTTCGGGCCGGCGGTCGCGCCAGGTGAGGCGCCCCGCACCGGCGTGCCCGGCGACGCGGCCGGCGCGAACGGCCACGCGGAACCGTGGCCCGTGCCCTCGACGACGGCCCCCACCGACGCCGCGACGAGCACGAACGCGGCGGCCACGGCGGCGAGTCCCCGCCCGCCGCGCGGCCCCCGGACCCGCGGGCCGCGCGCGTCAGGTGCGGTTGCGGCTGCGGCCGGGTCGGTGGGCACCGGTCCACGGTAGTCCGCAGCCCTGGCCGGACGAACTACCCGCCGACGCGGCCGAAGCCGCTGAGCCGCGCGGCGTACCAGGACTCGTCGATCGACGACACGATCACCCCGCTCGACGGGTTCGCGGCGTGGACCATCTGCCCGTCGCCGAGGTACATGCCGACGTGATGGGCGCCGTCGCGGAAGAAGAACACCAGGTCGCCGGCGCGGGCCTGACCGCGCGAGACGCGCTGGGTCTCGTCCCACTGGGTGAAGGAGTAGGGCACGAGGGACACGCCCGCCTGGGCCCAGGCCCAGGCGGTGAACCCGCTGCAGTCGAAGACGTCGGGGCCGCGGCCGCCCGCGACGTACGGGTGCCCGACTTTGCCCAGGGCCGCCTGCACCGCGTCGCTCCCGCGGCCCGACCCGGTCACCACGGGAACGCTGCCGCCGCCCCCGGCGTCGGCCGGCCCCCCGGTGCCGGCATTCCCGGACGATTCCGACGTGCGGCGGCGGGCGGCGGCCGCGGCTACCGCCCTTGCCTCCTCGCGGGCCCGGGCGGCGGCCTCCGCGCGCGCCTGAGCCTGCGCGCGGCGCAGCGCGGCGGCGGCCGCCTTGGCCCGTGCGATCTGCGCGAGCCGCTTCTGCCGGGCGATCTCGGCGAGCCGACGTCGCTCCTCCTCCCGCAGCGTCAGTAGCAGCGCCTTGGACCGGGCGAGCGTCTGGTCGGCGTCGCGTTGGTGGGCCTCGGCCTGGAGGCGCAGCGCGGAGGCCGTAGCCTGCTCGCCCTCGACCGCAGCCTCTGTCGCGGCCAGCGAGTTGCGCGCGGCACGGGTGCGCCGCAGCACGGTTTGCTGGGTGGACGCGACGTGGTCGATGGTGGCGATGCGCGCCATGAAGTCGCTGGGGTCGGTGGCCAGCAGCACCTGGACGTCCAGGTCGAGACCGCCACCGCGGTACACCTGGCTGGCGAGGTGACCGAGCCCGGCGCTGATGCGCTCCAGGTCGAGGCGCTCGGTGGCGAGGCGGTCCTGCAGCCGCGCGAGCCGGTGCTGCACCTCGACCAACCGGGCGCGGGCCTCGTTGGCTGCCTCCGCGGCGTTCTCCACGTCGACCTCGAGGGCGGCCACCTGCCTCTCGACCGATGCGATGGTCGGGCGCGGTTCTGCGTGTGCCGGCGGCGCGACGGGCCCGGCGACACCGGCCAGGACGAGCAGGCCGACTCCCGCGGCCACCCACGCGGTGGGCGCCCTGCGCCTATCCCCCACGACCGGACCTCCTCGCACGCCGGGCAGCACCGCGCGACCCGGCCGCGTGGAGAGCTCGGGGAAGCCGCAGCACCGCTGATGTCACGCTAGCCCCGCCCGCGGCGCCGACCCGGCAGCGACGCGCGGGCGCCAGGGTGACGTGCGTGGCCGCGGCTACCCGCCCGAAACCAGGCGTAGGGGGGGCACGAGCCCGGAGTCGGCCAGGGTGGCCAGCGCGGCCATCTCCGGCTCGACGAGCTCGGCAGGCGGGGAACCCAGCAGCACGGAGACCACGCAGTCGTCGCACGCGAGGTCGCGTACCGCGCAGGTGGAGCAGTCGATGACCATCGCGTCCCTCTCCTCGGCCGCCGACGCTGCCGGCGGTGCGCGGGCACCTGTCGGCCCGACGTGGCGGACGCTAGGCAGGGGGTCCGACACGGACCGGCGCAGCGGTCCGGAGCTTCAGCCGAGCACGCCCGCGGCGCGCAGCGCGGCCACCTCGTCGGCGCCGAGGCCCGCCTCGGCCAGCACCTCGTCGGTGTGCTCGCCCAGACCGGGCGCGCACGCGCCCTCCGAGGCTGCTGACCGCGCAAGCCAGGGGACCGCCCGCACGACCGGAACGGGCGTGCCGTCGGCCAGCCGCGCGTGCACGATGGGACCCCCCCGCGAAGCGGCCGCCTCCACGGCCTCCGCGACGTCGAGCAGCGGACCCACGCAGGTGTCGTCCTGCGCGAGAAGCTCGAGCCACTCCCTGCGCGGGCGCTCGGCGAAGGCGGCCCGCAGCTCGGCGGCGAGGTCGTCCTGACGGAGCGGGTCGTACTGCCACCCGGCGAGGCCGTCCCGTCCGAGGAGGGTCAAGATCCGCGCGAAGAACTTGGGCTCAAGCGCCCCGACGGTGAGCCACGCACCATCGGCGCAGCGGTAGCTGCGGTAGCAGGCCAGCGCACCGGTGAGCACGTCGCGGGGCGGTGGCGCCTGGCCGGTGACGGCGTACGTGCCGGACGAGAGCGTGAGCATCGACAGCGCGGCGTCGACCATCGGCACGTCCGCCCGGAAGCCTTCGCCGGCCCGATCGGCCACCCGGAGCCCGGCGAGAACCGCGACCACCGCGTGCAGCCCCGCGGTGAGGTCCGCCACCTGCACGGCCGGCATCGACGGCGAGCCGTCGTCGCCCACCGACAGCGACAGCAGGCCGGCGTACCCCTGGGCGTTCAGGTCGTGGCCAGGCACCCGTGCCATCGGGCCGTCGCCGTACGCGGTGATGGACACGTGCACGAGCCGAGGGTTGGCCCCCGCGAGGGGGTCCGGGCCCAACCCGAGCCGGCCCAGCACGTCCGGGCGGAAAGAGTCGATGAGGACCTCGGCTGAGGCGACGAGCCGCAGCATCACGTCGCGGCCCGCGGGCGACTTGAGGTCGACCGACACCGACCGCTTGCCCCGGTTGAGTGCGACGTGCGCGCCGCTCTCCCCGCTGCTGCCGAAGGGCGGGGCGAGCCGGGTGCCGTCGCCGCTGCGCGGATCCTCCACCTTCACCACGTCGGCGCCGAGGCCGGCCAGCAGCAGCGTGGCCGCGTTGCCGGGCAGCAGCCGGGTGAGGTCGAGCACCCGCACACCCTCGAGCGGGAGGGCGGTCACGGGGTTCCGCCGGTGATCTCCTCCCCGGTGGGCCCTCCGGCCTCGGGCCGGGGGACGATCTCGACGCCGTCGGCGGCGCCGCACCAGCGGCAGGTGACCGAGGGCACGTCCTCCGCCAGCACCTCGACCTCCTCCACGGAGGCGTCACCGGCGAGGCTGACGTGCCAGAACTCCCGCACGCGCGAGGCGCGCACGACGTCGAAGCGGGTGAGGTTGCCGCAGCGCGCGCACCGCAGCCGGTGGTTCTCGTCGGGCAGGATCACGGGCCGAGCCTAGGCCCGCGCGGCTCCCACGCTCAGGCGGACCCCTCGCGTACCGTCGCGAACGTGACCGCCACCGCACCACCCGGCGCAGGTACCGGCACCGGAGAGCTCGTCGTCGTGACCGACGACGGCCTGAGGTTGGCACCCTCCGCACGACCCGCGCCCGACGGCGGGAATCCCAACGCCGCACGGCCCGTCCCCTCCTACCAACCCACGTTCGACGACCTCGGCACGCCGCTGCGCGACGTCACGTTCGTCGTCGTCGACCTTGAGACCACCGGCACCAATCCCTCGCTCGACGGCATCACCGAGATCGGCGCCGTGAAGGTGCGCGCGGGCGAGGTCGTCGGCGAGTTCCAGACCCTCGTCCATCCGGGCGTGCCGATGCCGCCGTTCATCGCGGTGCTCACCGGCATCACCGACACGATGCTCGTCGGGGCGCCCCCCGTCTCGGCCGTGCTGCCCGCATTCCTCGAGTTCGCCCACGGCGCCGTGCTCGTCGCCCACAACGCGCCCTTCGACACCGGCTTCCTGAAGAACGCGTGCATGCGGCTGGGCCACACGTGGCCCTCCCCTCCGGTCGTCGACACGGCGCGCCTCGCCCGCGGCGCGCTGAGCCGGGACGAGGTGCCCAACTGCAAGCTGGGCACCCTCGCGCGCTTCTTCCGCAGCGGCACCGAACCGGTGCACCGGGCGCTCGAAGACGCGCGCGCCACCGTCGACGTGCTGCACGGAATCCTGGCGAGGCTCGGGGGCGTTGGCGTGCAGACCCTCGAAGACCTTGTGTCCTTCACCGGCCGGGTCTCCGACGCGCAGCGCCGCAAGAAGCACCTGGCCGACTCCCTTCCACAGGGCCCGGGTGTCTACGTCTTCCGCGACGACCAGAAGCGGCCCCTCTACGTCGGCACGTCGCGCGCGGTCCGCACCCGCGTGCGCAGCTACTTCACCGCGGGCGAGCAGCGCGCCCGGATGGCCGAGATGGTCGGGCTCGCCAGCGAGGTCACCGCAGTTCCGTGCGCCACGGCGCTCGAGGCCCAGGTCCGCGAGCTGCGTCTCATCGCCGAGCACCGCCCGCGCTACAACCGCCGGTCCAAGTTCCCCGAGAGGCTCAGCTGGCTCAAGCTCACCGTCGAGCCGTTCCCGCGGCTCTCGGTGGTGCGCGAGGTGCGCGACGATGCCGCCGGCGGCGCCGCGTACATCGGCCCCTTCGGCGGTCGCCGCGCCGCCGAGCTCGCGGCCGAGGCCATCCTGGAGGCGGTGCCCCTGCGTACCTGCCGCACGAAGCTGTCCACCCGCGGATCCGGCAGCGCCTGCGCTCTCGCCGAGATGGGCCGCTGCGGTGCGCCCTGCGAAGGCGCGCAGAAGGCCGACGACTACGCGCCGCTGGCCGATCTCGTCCGTACGGCGATGCACCACGACGTGCGACCAGTGGCCGAAGCGGTCCTGGCCCGCCTCGACCTCCTCGTGGCGGACGAGCGGTTCGAGCAGGCCGCCGCCTGGCGCGACCGGCTGGCCGCGTTCGTGCGCGGGGCAGCGCGCTCGCAGCGGCTGACGTCGCTCGTGGCGCTCGACGAGCTCGTCGCCGCCCGCCCCACCGCCGACCACGGCTGGGAGGTGCACGTGGTGCGTCGCGGGCGGCTCGTGGCCGCAGCCACGGTGGCCCCCGGCCTCGATCCCCGCCCCCACGTCGATGCGGCCGTGGCCGCCGCCGAGCAGCTCGTCCACGTGCCTCCGGCGCCCATGCCGGCGGCGGGTGTGGAGGAGGCCGAGTGCGTCCTGCGCTGGCTCGAGCAGCCCGGCGTCCGGCTGGTCGCCACGAGCGCCCCCTGGTCGTCGCCGGCGTACGGCGCCGATCGGCTGCGCGACACGCTTGCCGCCGCCCGCGAGTCGCGCGCGTACGACGGCGAGCGCCGCGCCTTACGGCCCGTCGCGCAGCCGGCCGCACTGCTCGCGAGCCGCATCCGGCTCGACCCACCGGCGGTGGGCCGGGCGCACTAGGCTCCGGCCTTGTGATCACCGCCATCGTCTTCATCCGCACCGAGGTCGACCAGGTGAACGCCGTCGCCGAGGCGCTCGCCGCCCTCGACGGTGTCAGCGAGGTCTACTCCGTCACCGGCGATCTCGATCTCATCGCGCTCGTACGCGTGCGCGACCACGACGGCATCGCCGCCGTGGTCACCGACTCGATCGCCACGGTGCCCGGCATCCTGGCCACCGAGACCCACATCGCGTTCCGTTCGTACTCCCGGCATGACCTCGAGGCCGCCTTCAGCCTCGGCGCCGGGTAGCAGACACGCGGTCGGCTTTGCATGCGGCCCGCACCGTGCGCCGTTCGTCCCTCTCCGGGACGGATCGACCGCGCTGGCGTGCCAGTCGTCCCGCTCGGGGACGGATCGAGCCGTTCCTGCGCGGTGCGCGGGGCTCCTGGGGCTGCGCATTAGGGGGTGTAGGCGGAGGTGGCCTCGGCCCACGCGGCCAGCACGTCACCCGCGCGGCCCGAGGCCATGGCCCCGAGCGCTTCCGGAAGGGCCGCGCCGACCCGCTCGACGAGCGGGGCCGACGCGGGTCCGTAGCGGCCCTCGCCGGTCGCGGCGTCCCAGGCGACGAGCGCGGCGGCCGCGTTCAGGGCCACCGCGTCGCGCACGGCCGCGTGCGTCCCCTCGATGGAGCCGCCGAGCACGGCCCGCGCGACGGCGGCGTTAAACACCGGGTCGTCGCCGCGGAGCGACTCCGCCGCGGGTTCGACGAGCCCGAGGTCGCGGGGGTCGAGGGAGGTGCGCCGTACCTCGCTCGATGTCACGTCGTAGACGGTCGACGGGCCGAAGACCGTGAGTTCGTCGAGGCCGTCGTCTCCGCGCACCACGAGCGCCCGAGTGCCGCGCGAGGCGAGCACGTCGGCGAGCACCGGCGCGAGCCGGGCGTCGGCACACCCGATCAGGGCGGCGGCAGGTCGGGCCGGATTCGCCAGAGGGCCGAGGACGTTGAAGACGGTGGGGACGCCGAGCTCTCGGCGGGCGACGGCCGCGTGGCGCATGGCGGGGTGGAACGCGGCCGCGAAGACGAACGCGATGCCGGCCTGGTCCAGGCTGGCGCGCACGCCGTCGGCGGGCAGGGCGATGACGACGCCGAGCTCCTCGAGGACGTCGGCGGTACCCGTCTTGGACGACGCGGCACGGTTGCCGTGCTTGACAACGCGGGCGCCCACGGCCGCGGCCACGACGGCCGCCATCGTGGAGATGTTGACCGTGTGGGCCCGGTCCCCGCCCGTACCGACCACGTCGAGGACGACGCCGTCGACCTCGAGGGGTACGGCCGCGTCGAGCATCGCGGCCACGAGCCCGCCGATCTCGTCGGGGGTCTCCCCCTTGGCCCGCAGGGCCACGACGAACCCGGCGACCTGGGCCGAGGTGGCTTCGCCGGACATGATCTCCGCCATCGCCCAGGCGGCCTGGTCGGGGTCGAGGTCGTCGCCGCGCAGCAGGGCGGACAGGATGTCGGCCCAGCCCGGGGCCGGCGCGGCCACGATCAGCGGGCGGCGACCGTGACGCGGCGGCGCAGCAGCGACGCGGTCGCCTCGACCAGCGCGACCGGGTCGACCGGGTGCGGCACGACGGCGTCGGCGCGGGACCAGGTGGCCAACCACGCGTCCTGCGGGCGGCCGGTGAGCACGAGCACCGGTGGGCAGCGGAAGATCTCGTCCTTGAGCTGGCGGCAGATACCCATGCCGCCAGCAGGCGCGGCCTCGCCGTCGAGGATCGCCAGGTCGATGCCGCCGGCGTCCATGCGGCGGATGACCGAGGGTTCGGTGGCGACCTGCTCGACCTCGATCCGAGGCAGCTCCGGGGGCCGGCCGGGAACCCAGCGACGCGATGATGTGGTCGCGGGTGAGGCGGTTGCTGGAGTACACGAGCACGCGCAGCGCGCCGGGTTCTGACGCGGGGGTACTGGCCACGTGCGCAGCCTACCCGCAGCCGTCCACTCGCCGTGCAGGCCCCGCCGCGTCCCCACGAGGGACACCGTGCGACTGCCCCGGCGGGCCGCCATAGGGTGGTCCCAGCACCCTGGTCACCCGTGCGGCTGGAACCGCACCGTTCTCGGAAGGCACCCATGACCCTCAAGGGCACCCAGACTCACAAGAACCTCAACGAGGCGTTCGGCGGCGAGTCCATGGCCAACCGCCGCTACCTCTACTTCGCCCGCGCCGCGAAGCAGGAGGGCCTCGAGGAGGTCGCCGAACTGTTCGAGGAGACCGCCAACGGCGAGACCGGCCACGCGTTCGGCCACCTCGATTGGTTGGTCAACGGCGAGGCCGGCGACCCGGCCACCGGCGAGCCGCTGGGCTCCACCGAGGCCAACCTCGCCTCGGCCGTGGCCGGCGAGACCTATGAGTTCACCGCGATGTACCCAGGCTTCGCCAAGACCGCCCGGGACGAAGGATTCGACGAGATCGCCGACTGGATGGCCACGCTCGCGCGCGCCGAGAAGACCCACGCCGGCCGCTTCCAGAAGGCCCTCGACGGCGTCCGGGCCGGCAGCGCCAGCACCTCGTCCTGAGCACCGGGTCCGCCGCGGCCCACCGCACGCCGCCAGGCCCGCCCGACCTTCGTCGCGGCGGGCCTGGCGCGTCGCAGGCCATGCCAGCCGCCGCACCACCCCGCACGCCACGGCACCACCGCCCTGACGCCACCACCCCCGACCCACCTTCCCCCACCGGAGCGCACCCCATGTCCCGCACCCTTCCCCTCGAGGGCATCGTCACCGAGCGGCAGACGTACGTCGAGCAGGTGCGGCCCACACTGCGGGCCCGGCTGATCCCACTGCGGGCTTCCCGCCGGGTCTACCTCGGCGACGCAGTCTCGTGCGAGTTCGAGAACGCCGACACCCTCATGTACCAGGTGCAGGAGATGGTGATCGTGGAGGGCGTGCAGTCGGCCGCCGCCGTGCAGCACGAGCTCGACGCGTACGCGCGGCTGCTGCCCACGCGGGGCTCGCTGTCGTGCACCTTCTTCATCGAGGCCGACGACGTAGCCACCGTGCGGGCCGAGCTCGAGCGCCTCACGGGCATCCAGCACGGCGTCAGCCTCCGGCTGCTGCCCGCCGGCGAGGAACCCGTGGTGCTCGCGGGGGTCGAGGTGCCCGGCCTGGACGAGGACGGCCCCTCGACGGTCACGCACGCGGTGCACTTCCTGCGGTTCGAGTTCGACGAGCACGCCCGCGACCTGTTCCGGGACCCGGCGGTGTCTGCGGTGCTGTCCGTCACCCACCCCGAGTACGCCGCCGAGGCCCCGCTGGCCGGCGACCTGCGGCTCGCCCTGCTCGCCGACCTGGCTGAACGCCACTGAGCGGACGCCTGTCGCTGGATAGCGGTGCGGGCGACACGCCTGAGAACGATCTGCCACCCCCTGGTGTGCCGGGGGGGCTTACCTGCCAGAATGCCGCGCGTGGTGACTGCAACTGCTGTCGAGAGCGCCCAGGCGCACGCCCCTGCCAACCGGCCGAACATGGTCTCCGTCGGCACGATCGTGTGGCTCGCCAGCGAGCTCATGTTCTTCGCGGCGCTGTTCGCGATGTACCTCACGCTGCGCTCGGTGAACCCCGAGCTGTGGGCCAAAGAGACCGATCTGCTCAACGTCCCGTTCGCGGCGGTCAACACTACCGTCCTGGTGCTGTCGTCGGTCACGTGCCAGATGGGCGTGTTCGCCGCCGAGCGAGGCGACGTCAGGCGGCTGCGCGCGTGGTTCATGCTCACGTTCGTCATGGGCTCGTTCTTCATCGGCGGCCAGATCTACGAATACGCCTCCCTCGTCCGCGAGGGGCTCACGATGTCCTCGTCCGCGTACGGCTCGGCGTTCTTCCTCACCACCGGCTTCCACGGTCTGCACGTCACCGGAGGGCTCATCGCCTTCCTGTTCGTCCTGGGCCGCACGTACGTGGCCAGGCGCTTCAACCACCAGCAGGCCACCAGCGCCATCGTGGTGTCGTACTACTGGCACTTCGTCGACGTCGTGTGGATCGGCCTCTTCACGATGATCTACCTCGTCAAGTGATCCGAAGGGTCTGACACAGTGCACTCCCTCGCCGCCCGACGCCGGCACCCCGCCGCCGCCGTGGCCGTCCTGCTGGCCGCCCTGGTCGTGATGGGCCTGGTCTACGCCGCGGTCAACGCGCGCACCACCGCCAAGGCGGCCGACGGCACTTCCTCGTCGGCCATCGAGCAGGGCCAGCAGCTGTTCGCGCAGGGCTGCTCCTCGTGCCACGGCCTGGGCGCGCAGGGCACGGCCACCGGGCCGTCGCTGCTGGGCGTCGGCGCCGCGGGCGTCACGTTCCAGGTGGGCACCGGGCGGATGCCGCTCGCGGCCCCCGGCGAGCAGGCCATGGCCAAGCAGCCGACCTACAACGAGGCCGAGGTGGCTGCCCTCGCCGCGTACGTCGCCTCGCTCGCCCCCGGGCCTGCGGTGCCCACGGCAGAGCAGCTCGACACGTCGAACGCCGACCTGGCCGAGGGCGGCGAGCTGTTCCGCACGAACTGCTCGCAGTGCCACAACTTCACCGGCAAGGGTGGGGCCCTCACCGAGGGCAAGTACGCGCCGAACCTGATGACCGCCACACCGGCGCAGATCTACATGGCCATGGTCACCGGCCCGCAGCAGATGCCGGTGTTCAGCAACGAGACCCTCACGGTCGAGAACAAGCAGGCCATCATCAAGTGGGTCGAGCACCTGCAGACCTCGAGCAACCCAGGCGGCCTCGACCTCGGCGGCTTCGGCCCCGTCACCGAGGGTCTGTTCCTGTGGATCGTTGGCATCGGCCTGCTCATCGCGGCCGCCGTCTGGATCGGAGCGAGGGTCCGATGAGCGACCTGGAGACCACCGTCGGCGGCCACGAAGACGCCCACGACGACCTGCTCACCGAGGCGGGGCGCCCACGGCCGGCCGACGTCCCGCACCACACCCGCCTCACCGACGTCGACCCTCGCATCGCGCGCCGGGCCGAGCGCCAGGTGTCCATCATGTTCGGCCTCTCGGCGCTGCTGACACTCGGGTTCTTGGTCGCCTACGTGGCCATCCCCGTCGACGCGCTCGTGGCGCTGCCCGTCATCGGCGACATGAGCGCGAGCAACCTGGCCCTCGGCGTGCTGTTCGGCGGCGCGGTGCTGCTCATCGGCATCGGCGCCATCCACTGGGCCAAGAAGCTGATGACCGACATCGAGGTCGTCCAGCCGCGGCACCCGTCCAGCAGCGAGCCGGCCGACCGCGAGGCGGCGATCGACGTCTTCGACGTCGGTGCGGCCGAGTCGGGCTTCGCCCGGCACAAGATCATCCGCCGCACGCTCATCGGCGCCATGGCCCTGTTCCCGCTGCCGCTGGTCATCATGCTGCGCGACCTGTGGATCACACCGGCCGACTCCCCTGGCCCGAGCGGCGAGCTGTCGGTGACCATCTGGGCGAAGGGCACCCGCATCGTCACCGACCCGGCGCTCAAGCCGCTGCGGCCCGAGGACATCCCCGTGGGCGGCCTGGTGAACGCCATCCCCGCCAACCTGCCCGACGTCGAGGAGGCCGAGGGCAACCTCAACGCCCGGGCCAAGGCCGCGATCATCCTCGTGCGCATGGAGCCTGGCCAGATCCGCTCGCAGCAGGCGCCGGGCTGGCAGGCGGCCGCTCCCGGGCAGCCGACCAGCAACGGGTGGGGCTACGAGGGCATCTTGGCGTTCTCGAAGATCTGCACCCACGTGGGCTGCCCGATCTCCCTGTACGAGCAGCGCACGCACCACCTGCTCTGCCCGTGCCACCAGTCCACCTTCGACCTGGCCGACTCGGCCAACGTCGTGTTCGGTCCCGCGGCTCGCCACATGCCGCAGCTGCCGATCATGCTCGACGACCAGGGCTACCTGGTCGCGCAGTCCGACTTCGCCGAGCCTGTCGGCCCGAGCTTCTGGGAGCGCGGATGAGCGCCGTGGTCGATGCGGTCGGCGGCACCGCAGGGTGGGTCGACGACCGTCTCGCGTCGTCGAACTTCCTCAAGCGCAGCTTCAACAAGGTGTTTCCTGACCACTGGTCCTTCATGCTGGGCGAGGTCGCGCTCTACTCGTTCATCATCCTGCTGCTCACCGGCGTGTACCTGACCTTCTGGTTCAAGCCGTCGATGACCGAGGTGGTCTACAACGGCTCGTACGCGCCCCTCGACGGCGTGAAGATGACCGAGGCCTTCGCCTCCACCCTGAACATCTCGTTCGACGTCCGGGGCGGTCTGCTCATGCGGCAGGTGCACCACTGGGCCGCACTGTTCTTCGTCGGCGCCATGTCGATCCACATGCTGCGCGTGTTCTTCACCGGCGCGTTCCGCAAGCCGCGCGAGATGAACTGGGTCATCGGCACCGTGCTGCTCACCCTCGGCATCCTCGAGGGCTTCGCGGGCTACTCGCTCCCCGACGACCTGCTGTCGGGCACCGGCCTGCGGATCGCCGAGGGCATCGTGCTGGCCGTGCCCATCGTCGGCACGTGGGTGTCATTCCTGATGTTCGGCGGGCAGTTCCCCGGTGTCGACTTCATCCCACGCCTGTTCACGATCCACGTGCTGCTGATCCCGGGCATCATCCTGGCGCTCGTCACCGTGCACCTGATGATGGTCTGGTACCAGAAGCACACCCAGTTCCCGGGGCCGGGCCGCACGAACCAGAACGTCGTGGGCTACCCGCTCCTGCCGATCTACATGGCCAAGGCCGGCGGCTTCTTCTTCGTCGTCTTCGGCGTGTCGACCCTGATGGGTGCGCTGGTCACCATCAACCCGGTCTGGGTCTTCGGCCCGTACACGCCCGACCAGGTGTCAGCAGGGTCGCAGCCCGACTGGTACATGGGCTGGCTCGATGGCGCCGTGCGGCTCATGCCCAACTGGGAGACCCACGCCTGGGGCTACACCCTGTCGTGGAACATCCTGATCCCCGCCCTGGTGATCCCGGGCCTAATGTTCACGTCGCTGGGCTTGTACCCCTGGATCGAGCGCTGGGCCACCGGCGACAACTCCGAGCACCATCTGCTCGACCGCCCGCGCAACGTCCCCACCCGCACCGCTCTCGGCACCATGGCCCTGTCGTTCTACCTCATCCTCTGGATGGAGAGCGGCAACGACATCATCGCGGTGGCCTTCAGCCTCTCGATCAACACGATCACATGGTTCAGCCGGGTGGCGATCTTCGTGGTGCCGCCGCTGATCTTCATGGCCACGAAGCGCATCTGCCTGTCACTGCAGCGCCGCGACCGCGACAAGCTGCTGCACGGCCGCGAGACCGGCAACGTGCTGCGGCTGCCGCACGGCGAGTTCATCGAGATCCACGCCCCCGTCAGCGACGAGGAGCGCGCGGTCATCCTGTCCAAGCACGACGTGCAGCCGCTGGCCCTCCCGCCGGCGGTCGACGCCGACGGCGTGCGCCAACCGCACCACCGGGTCAAGGCCTGGCAGGCCAAGCTGTCGCACTGGTACTTCGGCGACAACGTGGCCCGGCCCACGCCGGCCGAGCTGGCCGAGGCCGAGGCACACCTCGCGCACGACGTGCAGATCACCGGACCCGTGCTCGACGACTTCCAGCATCTCGAGAACACCGGGGAGCCGGTGCTCCACTCGCCCGCCATCGGCGGGTACGAGCGCACGGCCGGCCACGTGGGCAGCCACCGCGACGAGCCGTAGCCACGACACAGGCATGACGGAGCTCCCGCTCGAACGACCCGGGCGGGGCTCCGTGGCGCCGGGGAAGCCCTGCCCGGCAACCGCGACACACGGCCTTGCCGCTGGACCCCTAGGAAACCCCAAGGTCGCTTCGAGTGGGTGAGAAGGCGCGGTTCGCGGTGGGCTCCCCCTGGGCACGCCCCCGCGCTGGCCCTCCAGCGGCCGCGCTGGGGTGATCCATGAGAAGACGCAGCACATCGATCCTGCTGATCGCGGTCAGCGCCTGCGCCCTGGGCGGCTTCGCCGGCACAGCGCCGGCGGGAGCCTCGGGCGGCGGGCACGAGGTCAAGATGCTCGACGACTGCGACCCCAGGTCGTTCAACGCAGCCGTCGGTCCCGGGACCTGCGTCGGCGACGGCGACACCACGTTTGCCGCCTTCCTCGCCCAGGTGCAGGCCACGAAGGCGGCCAAGGAGTGGAAGTTCAAGCCGTCCATGCTCACCGTGAAGGACCACCGTCCCGTGATCCTGGAGAACGAGGGCGGAGAGACCCACACCTTCACCCTGGTCAGCGCGTTCGGCGGCGGTTTCGTCGACGTCCTGAACCAGTTCTCCGGCAACCCCGTCCCGGCTCCCGAGTGCGCCGCGACCGCTCCAGACGGCACCCTGGTGCCCCAACCTCCGTCGCCGGTCAACGTGTTCGTGGCCGCCGACCACGAGGATGCGTTCGCGACCGCCGGCCTGGCACCCGGGCGCTACCTGTTCCAGTGCTGCATCCACCCGTGGATGCGGGTCGTGCTCATCGTCAGGTAAGCGGGCCGAACGAGGCTGTCGCCAGCGCGCGACGTGCGGCGGCCAGCGGTGACGGCCCCGGGGCGGAGGTGGGTGATGCCTCGGGGTCGTGGCCGTCGTTGCGCCTGCCGGCCCGCAGGAGGGCGCAGGAGGGGTGCTGGGAGGCTCAGGCGGTGGGCCCGGCGGCCAGGGCCGACCCGGCGGTCCACTTCGCCCACGACAGGTTCCAGACGCCGATGCCGTTGTCCATCGTCATCATCTTGTCGTTGCCCGTGTACTGCACCACGTCGCCCGGACGGGTGGCATGGGCCACTGGACCGGGCTCAGCTCCGCCGCCTACGCGCTGAGCCCCATCTCGCTGCCCGCGTTCTCCACGCTGACCGCCGCCGAGTTCGGCTGGGCCATCCTGCTCGCAATGGCCGCCGCCCTGGCCGTCTTCGCCATCCGCGACCTGGCCCGCCGGTCAGCACAAGTGGTCGCCCGGCAGCCCTGGCTGCTGATCCCGGCGGCCGCCCTGGCCGTCGCCGGCCTGGCCATCGGGTTCGCCCAGATCACCGGCCAGCCAGCCGATACCGTGCTGTTCTCCGGCCAGGACGCCTTCGGCTCCCTGCTCAAGCAGGGCACCGCCGTGTCCCTGTCCACCCTGGCGTTCCTGCTGTTGTTCAAGGGCGCGGCCTGGAGCATCTCGCTGGGCAACTTCCGCGGCGGCCCGACCTTCCCGGCCCTGTTCATCGGCGCGGCCGGCGGCCTGCTCGCCGCGCACCTGCCCGGGTTCTCCGAGACCCCCGCCGTGGCCGTGCTGATGGCCGCCGCGGCCGTGTCCATCCTGGAACTCCCGCTGTCAGCAACGATCATCACCTTGCTGCTGACCGCCAAAGCCGGAATCGCCACCGCCCCGCTGATCATCGTCGCCGTCGTGGTCGCCTACCTCACCATCAAGACGCTATCCGCGACCCGCGCCCCCGCCGCGCCCACCCCGCCCGCCACCGAGCCGCAGCCCGCCGCACCCTCGCACAGCACCGCAACGGCAAACCCAGGCGACGGTCAGACATGACCACCAGGCACGACCCGTGCCGCCACCGCCGCGGCCCCCGGCGCCGGACCGCGCCGGGCGCGGGACCATCTGGCGGCGCGATGCGGCGCGATCGGAGGACCCCTGCCGTGACCGCCGGCTGGTTCGTGACCGGCAACCACGAGACGGCTGCAGGCCCGTACGACCGGTGGCCGCTCAGCCGCGGCTCCATGAGCAGGCGATCGCCGGTGCGCGGGGCTGACGGCGCTGGCCCGCCTGGCCCGCGAAAACCAGACCCGGACCCCGACGCTGCTGATCGCATGGGACAGGCAGCGGACTCCGCGCCGTCAGCTCCCGGCCCGGCCCGGCCACCGCAGGACCAGGTGACGCCGGATCCCGCGCAGCAGGCTCACCCCAGGACTGAACCGGGCCAGGGGGACGCGGCGGGCGAGCCGGGCGGCACCCGGACCAGACGGCTTCCGGCGTGGATCACCAGCGCGCAGCAGCAGAAGCTGCGGCGACTTTCAGGAGAAGCTCGAGCAGCACCGGCAGGCGGGGTTCGTGCTGCAGTCCTTGCGGCGGTTCAAGAAGATCGACGGCAAGCACCTGGCCCTGGTGATCTCCGTGAACCTGTTCGTCGCGGTGATCCCGCTGCTGATCATCGGCTACGCATTCCTGGAGGGCTTCAACCCGCATCACAGCGTCGGCGCCCAGGCCGTCGAGAATCTGCATCTGACCGGCAGCACCGCGCATCTCGTCCGGGACACCTTCGCCACCGCCCAGTCGGGCAAGAGCGTGGCGCTGAGCATCAGCCTGATCTCGCTGCTGATCACGGGCCTGGATGTGAGCGCCACCGCGCAGGTCGCCTTCGCCCGGGCGTTCGGCATGACCCCGCTGCGGGGCGCCCAGAAGTACCTGCGCGGCGGCGCGTGGCTGGTCTTGCTGCTGGCCGATACCGGCGCCTCCCTGACGCTGCGCACCCTGGCGGCCGGCCGCCCGCTCTGGTTCGCGCTCATCACCGCGGGCGTGCTGCTGGTGCTGGAGTTCGGGTTCTTCCTGGTCTCCCCCCGGTTGCTGCTGGATCTGCCGTTCGCGTGGCGTGACCTGGTACCCGGCGCGGTCGTCTGCACCGTCGCGGGCGCCGTCGTCCACGCCGTGGCGGTGTTCTTCCTGCGCAAATGGTTCGGCGAGTACGGGAACGCCTACGGCGGCTTCGGCGTCGGCCTGGCGCTGATCGCGGCCCTCGGCATCGTCGCCTCCTTCTGGGTCTGGATCGCCGCCGTCATGGGCGTCTACTGGGAGCGCAAAGCCGGACCCGCCGCAGTCGCCGCCATGGAGGAACTATCAGCCGACATCAGCGCGTCATAGCCAGACGGCCATCACCCGTTGCGCGCCCGGCGAAGCAGTCATCAGAGGTACCCAGCGTCACAGACAGTTCGGTCAGCATTAACCGATTCCCGGTGCCGTCGCACTGGGAATCGCCGGTCTACGACGCGGCGGGCTCGCATACTACGGAGATCTGCGGCAGTCTCAGCTGACGATCAGGTAGATGCTGTTTCCGATGAGCCAGAAACCCAGGATCAGGCTGCCCACGATGATCACCTGGTCGGTACGGGTGTCCATCCAGGTCCTGAATCTGGCCAGGAACGCCTGGCTCTGGTCGGGCCGGAAACCGGCGTAGATCTCCATGGCCAGGTAGGACGACGAAGCCAGGACGCAGAACCCGAACAGCGCGAGGTAGCTCTCCCAGCTGGACAGCTTGGCCCCCACCACGGTGGCCGCGCCCGCGCCGATCAGGCCCCAGGGCTGCAGGGCGAGCGCAAGGCCCATCGCGAACCACGCGGACATGGTGTCCACGTGCGCCTGCCACTTCGCCGGCTTCTTCGGCGTCCCGCCGGTCCTGCCAGACGTCCAGTACCGCCAGCACCTCCGCCATCGTATCGGCCGCCCACTCGGTGATCGCGGTCGCCGAACGGCGTCGGCCAGCACCGTCGCCACCGCGAACGCCAGCACTACCGCCACTCGCTGCCGGATCCCGACCGAGCCGCGGCTCGGTCAGTCCTCCCGGTACCGCACCAAGCTCCGGAATTACTTTGGTCAGATCCACGCTCTTACCGGGGCGTCGTTCCCACGTCACCCGTGACACGCCGACGCGTCACACTGCGACCAACAGCGCCGCTCAGTGTCAGCGCTCCTCGTGCGCCATCTGGTCCAGGACGGCTGTGACGGCGAGCATCAGTGCAGGGTTCTGCCCGGGTGCGACCTCGACCCCGTAGGTGTCAGCGATCCGGAACCACTTCTTGGATACCTCGGCCACTTTGGACCGGCCGTCCTCGACGGTGTACTCGTGGTCGACGATGTTGCCCTTGACGTCCAGGTCCGGGCCGTCCGCCACCTTGACGGTCCACCGGTCGCGCAGCGGGGTGATCAGCGCCTTCTTCACCGTCGCGACGGTGCGCCCGCCCGGGTCCTCGATCTCCATCGTGTCCCGTACCCGGGCCACCCGCTCCTGGATCTTCAGCAGCTCCGTGCCGTGGCTGTCTTCGAAGATCAGTGTCTTGCGGACCCGCAGGGCCTTGCCGTCGACCTTGAAGACCCGCTCGCCCTGGTCGTTCTCGATCCAGTAGTCATCGCCGATGGACACCAGCTTCTGGCGCATGCGGTAGTGCGTCGCGCCGGTGCCGCCGCGGCGCTCCTCACGGCGGTCCTGCCGCCTGTCCCTGAACATGTCTCCTCCTCAGGTAACTGCCTATGCCGAAGGGCCCGCCCTGCGCCCGCTGACCTGTTCCTGACCGAGTGCGATGCGGCAGGCCACCTCGCGCGGGACCAGGGCGGGCATTCACCGACATTGCCTCCCCGCGCCGCCGCTCTCTCCCAGGAGAACCGGTTCATCGACGGTGCGGCATCACCCCCCGAGGGTAAACCCGCCACGGCCAGGACGTGAGCCAGGCGGCCGCAACAACCCGCGCCGGGGGCTCGCGGGGCAGCGGCGGCCCCGGCGGGCAGGGGGGCGGCTCGGTGGGCAGCCAGGTGGCCTACGACGCTGCCTGCCCGGTGGTCATCATCGTCCAGCCGTGAGCGGCGGTCCGGCAGGCATGCGGGGCGCCGCCCGGTTCCCGTCAGCCGGGGCCTCCGGAGGGATGACGGCCTGTCTTCTTACTCCGGCAGGGGGATGGAACCGGCCCCGGGTCCGAGGTGGAATGGCGCTCGATGGCGAGGGAGGCCTATGAGCCAGACGGCGAGATACCAGGAAACGCTGCGCAGGCTGGCGATGATCGACGAGGGCTTCGTCGAGGACGAGGCCGGGCTGGGGCTTGCCCTGGCCCGGACATCGACCCTGGAACCCTGAAGATCGCCGGCGCTGGTTCAGCTCGGGGTATTGGTGGCCTGCGGGTCGCCGGCGGTCTGCCTGGAATGGAGCACCGCCCGGGCGCTCGCGGCAGGCGCGACGGAGGACGAGATCGCCGATGTGCTGCTGGCGATCGCCCCGGTGACCGGGCTCGGCCGGGTCGTCGGCGCCGCTCCCGACGTGGCGGCCGCGCTCGGCTATGACGTCGGAGCCGCCCTGGAGGAACTAGACGATCAGTAACAGCAGGCAACCGGTGACACCCAGCCGGCAACGCGCGCCAGAGCAAGAAAATCCGCGAACGGAGAACGCATGTCAACGCAATTCGTCAGATACACGCCGGACATCGAAGCAGCCGAGCCGTATTTCGATCAGAACTTGCAGGTCGTGATCGACAAGATAGAGGAATACATTGCCGGATCGGTGACCACTGAAGGCACCGGCCGCGCCGTCCGTGACGCGCACGCCAAGGGATACGGGGTGGTCAAGGCAGAAGTCGAGATCCTCGGCCAGTTGCCCGCGGAGTACGCGCAGGGTATCTACGCGGTACCCGGAAAGCATGGCGCTCTCATCCGCTTCTCCAACGGACAGCCGCACGCTGGACCCGACATGCTGCTCGGCCCGGTGGCGGGAATGGCCCTGAAGATCTTCGACATCACCGGCCCGGCCCTTCTGGAGGACGAGCCTGACACCGGCACCTTCGACTACGCCACCATCAACGCGCCCGTCTTCTTCTGCAACACCGTCGAGCACTATCTGTTCATCCAAGACCTGTTCGTCGAGGCAGGACAGTACTTCTCTCAGGGGCGCCCAGGCCAGCATCGCTTCTTCCGTGACTGGGTAACGGGAAAGGGGACCCTCGAGGAGGACCAGTGGGCCTGGGAGGAGCTTTTCGCGTTCGTCAGCCTGGCGCAGATCCGCCCCGTGAACCTGCTGCTATCGAACTACTGGACGATGGGCGCAGTCCGGCACGGTGACTACGTTGCCAAGATCCGTATCGCCCCGGTACCCGGGTTCGCCAGCAGGGTTGCCCGGCAAACTCTCGATCTGATGTCGGCACCGGAGGTATTCCGCCCGGCCCTGGTAGCCGAACTGCGTGAGCGCCCCTTTGAATTCGACATTCAAGTCCAGCTGTGCGCTGATATTGACCGGATGCCGGTCGAGGACGTTACCGTCGAGTGGCCTGAGCAGTTGTCCCCGTTCGTCACGGTAGCCAAGGTCCGCATCCCGCAGCAGGACATTTCGGGTGACGACAACCTCGAGAAGATGGACGCGCTGTCATTCACGCCGTGGCGGGTAACGGCGGAACACTCCCCCCTCGGCAATATCATGCGGGCCAGGAAAGAGGTCTACCGCCACGCGTCCGTCCTCCGCCACACGCTCAACCATCAGCAACGCAAGGAGCCCCGCAGCGCCGACGAGGTGCCCGGCTGACCAGCGCGTATCACCGGCTGCTGGTCTGGGGGGACATTATGCGCAGGCCGGCCTGACCCGGCTCGCCGAGCAGGCGCTGAACCCGGTCATCGAGAAGGGCCTGGTGGTGTACGCGGTCAAGGCCAGGCGAGCGGATGGCTGACCGGCCGCTGACCCGGGCCGACGTGCAGGCCACGGGTGAGTCCATCGCCCGGGTGCAGGACCGGTCCGGGGCGATCGCGTGGCCGGACGGGCACGTGGACGCCTGGGACCACGTTGAGTGCGCGATGGCGCTGAGCGCCTGCGGGCTGCGCGAGCCGGCCCGGCGGGCCTACCGGTGGCTGCGCGAGACCCAGCGCGCCGACGGGTCCTGGCCGCGGTCGGTCGAGGCCGGCCGGGTGACCGACCCGGCGGCGGAGAGCCACCACGCCGCGTACGTCGCCGTCGGCGCCTGGCACGAATACCTGGTGACCGGCGACGAGCGGCACGCGCTGGGCATGTGGCCGACGGTGCGGCGCGCGGTGGAGTGGGCGCTCGACCTCCGCACGCCGCGCGGTGAGGTGCTCTGGGAGCGGGACGCGGCCGGCCTGGGTCCTACGCGCTGCTGTCCGGGTGCGCGAGCATCCATCAGGGCCTGCGCTGCGCAGTCGCGCTGGCCAAGCTGGCCGACGACCCGCGGCCGGACTGGGAACTCGCGGCGGACCAGCTCGGGCAGCGGGTGGCCCGGTGCCCGGAGGCGTTCGCGGACAAGAGCCGGTTCGCCATGGACTGGTACTACCCGGTGCTCGGCGGCGCGGTTCGCGGCGAGGACGCGGCCCGCCGGGTGGCGTCCGGGTGGGACACGTTCGTGGTCCCCGGCCTGGGCGTCCGGTGCGTGAGCGACGAGCCGTGGGTCACCGCGGCCGAGACCTGCGAGCTGGTCATCGCGCTGGACGCCTGCGGGATGCGCAGCCAGGCGCTGGAGGTGTTCGCGAGCGTGCAGCACCTGCGCCATCAGGACGGCTCCTACTGGACCGGCTGGCAGTTCGCCAACCAGGCGCCGTTCCCGCGGGAGCGGTCGAGCTGGACCGCAGCCGCGGTGGTGCTGGCGGCGGACGCGCTGACCGGCTTCAGCGGCGGCGCGGGGATCTTCAGGGACTCCGCGGAAGAGGCGGGCCAGCCCGGGGACCGGACCGCCTGCGGGTGCGAGCCGGCTGGCCGCGCCTAGGAAGCCGAACGGGCCTGGCGGTCAGCCGATGCCGTCGCTGGTGCGCTCCAGCAGGCGCAGCGAGCCTGCCCCCGGGATTTCCGTGAACGCGCCGGACTTCAGCGCCCGCTGGTAGATCCGGTACGGCGCCTGGCCGCCGTCGGCCGGGTCGGGGTACACGTCGTGGATGGCGAGGACGCCGCCCGGCGCGACCCACGGCGCCCAGCCCTGGTAGTCGGTGACGGAGGCGGCGTCGGTGTGGCCGCCGTCGATGAACACCAGGCCGAGCGGCGTTCGCCAGAGCCTGGCCACCTCGGCGGACCGGCCCGCCACGACCACCACGTCGTCCTCGAGCCCGGCCGCGGCCAACGTGGCCCGCAGCCTGGGAAGCGTGTCGAGTCGGCCGGTCGCCGGGTCCACCATGCCCGGGTCGTGGTACTCCCAGCCGGGCTGGTGCTCCTCCGAGCCGCGGTGGTGGTCCACGGTGACGACCAGCTGGCCGGCCGAGCCTGGACCGGCTGTCCGGGTCCCTGGCCGACCTGATCCAGATCGTCACCACGCTGCGCCGGCACCCGCTGCGGCGTGTCGTCGTTCTATTCATGGATTCGGGTCTGATGGCGTCATGCATCTCGGGCGCGGTTCCCTGGTCTGCCTGGGGGTGTCAGGGTGGTGTCTTGGACTCCAGAGCGGTAGCCGAGGCCCGGCGGATCGTACCCGCGCCGCCCATCAGGGCCCGCCGCCACGGCGCAACGCCCTCGATCTCGGTTTCCAGCGAGAAACTCAAGAACGTCCGGATCACCACGATCAGCCCGAGTACGAGGACATTGTCCAGGGTGGGCGCGACCGCGACGGTGTGCACCAGGTCGGCGGCGACCAGGACCTCCAGCCCGAGCAGCAGGGTCCCGCCGAACGCCTGGCGCAGCACCAGGTAGGTCTTGGCCGTCCATCCGGATCGCCGCGCGGCTACTGCTGCGAGCGCGAAGGACCAGATAAAGCCGACGACCAGGATCGCGGCTCCGAGCGCCTCGAAACCCTAGCCCACGTGATTCATCAGCCTCGTGAAGGTGTCAGCCGGCGCCTCGGCAGCAGCCGCGGCGAGGATCATGTGCCCCTGCTCCGCATGCCGTCCCCTCAGCTAGCCTAGCGAGACGCCAAGCAGTATCTCACTCGCCGGGCAGTTCCGGCGCACCCATCCGAGCTGATCATGCCGAACTTGCTGGTACCGGTGTGCGTCTCCACCGGGGATCCGGCCGGTCCCGTGCAAGATGACCATGAACAGCGCGGCCGCGGCCAGCAGGTGCGCCGGGCGGATGATCTGCCCGGCCGAGGACCGGACCGTGGCCGCCAGCGCGTACGGCAGGTCGGTGCCGGTCAGCGGGGCCACGGCCCCACGCCCTCGGCGCACCGCTGATCAGCCAGGCTCACCCGGCCACGGAAACCCGGCTGGTGCGCGTGCCGTCTTCCTCGGCGACTCATTGTCCCTCTCCCGGGCCGCGTCTAGGTCGCCCCCGCGGGGCGTCGCTGCGCGATCGGCTTTGCCGAACCTAGACCCGGTGGCCACTCGCAAGGGTTGCGGCGCCTGCGAGGAAGATGGGGAAGAGCAGGCCGGTCGCCTGCTCCGATCTGGGTGATGTCCCCGGCGGGTTTGGGGGCGATGCTCGTATTACCGGGACTGCGCGCAGTTCAAGACGATGACGCGCCCAGCATCGGGACGCCATCGGTTGGGATGAGACGGGAGGAACGGCCGTGCTGCTGCTTGATCTTGCCCTAATCGGCCTGGCGATAGCATTCGACCCGCTGCCGCTGACGGCATTCACCGTGCTGCTGCCCTCCAAGCGCGGGGTGCGAAAGGGCGCGGCCTTCGTGTTCGGGTGGCTGGTGTCGCTGGCGATCGTGGTCACGGTCACCGTGCTCGGTACGGGCAATAACCCCCCCGAGCCGAACACGGCACCATCCCTGGCGGCGCTGGCGGTGAAGATCGCTATCGGCGCCGGCCTGGTCGCGATCGCGATCCGGCACCGCCGTCGGATGGGGCAGCCAAAGCCGCCGAAGAAGCCGCCGAAGTGGCAGGCGCACGTGGACACCATGTCCCCGTGGTTCGCGATGGGCCTTGCGCCCGCCCTGCAGCCCTGGGGCCTGATCGGCGCGGGCGCGGCCACCGTGGTGGGGGCCAAGCTGTCCAGCTGGGAGAGCTACCTCGCGCTGTTCGGGTTCTGCGTCCTGGCTTCGTCGTCCTACCTGGCCATGGAGATCTACGCCGGTTTCCGGCCCGACCAGAGCCAGGCGTTCCTGGCCAGATTCAGGACCTGGATGGAAACCCGCACCGACCAGGTGATCATCGTGGGCAGCCTGATCCTGGGTTTCTGGCTCATCGGAAACAGCATCTACCTGATCGTCAGCTGAGACTGCCGTAGATCTCCGGACCACCTGCGGGAGACCAGCACCCGGCGGCCCGCGTAGCCGAGGTGCTCCGGCCGGGGCGATCGCAGCCAGTGAAGTGCCGCTGTTACCCGGCTTGGGTGATGACCCCAAGGGATCGGAGACTCACGTGAAACTGATGGAGCTTCGGAACGATCTTTGCCGCCTGCGGGCAGACCGTTCTTGATCGGAAATTCACCTGGGCTGTCCATCGCTACGATGAACGGGCAGCCGTACACCAAGGTGCTGCTGTTGAGGGCAGGGACGATCACCCTGCCGATCGAGCCAACCACTCGATCGGGCTCGGCAAGCGCGAAGACAAGCGGATCGACCTGGACGAGTCAGACGTTGCGCGGCTCAACGCCATGCAGGGTAAGCGAAGCGGTGGCAGGGTGTTGTCACCCAGATTCGGGCTGAAGTCGTTCGTGGATGCGGTACGGCCCGCCGCGTCGTAGACCGGCGATTGCCCAGTGCGACGGCACTCGGAAATCCGGCCAATGCAACCGCACTGTCAGTGACCCTGGGTACCTCTGATGATTGCTTCGTCGACCGGGCAACGGGTGATGGCCGTCTGGCTATGACGCGCTGATGTCGGCTGATAGTTCCTCCATGGCGGCGACTACGGCGGGTCCGGCTTTGCGCTCCCAGTAGACGCCCATGACGGCGGCGATCCAGACCCAGAAGGAGGCGACGATGCCTATGGCCGCGATCAGCGCCAGGCCGATGCCGAAGCCGCCGTCGCGTTCCGTACTCGCCGAACCAGTTGCGCAGGAAGAATAGAGCGACGGTGTGGACGGCGGCGTTCGCGACGGTGCAGATGGCCGCGCCGGGTACAAGGTCACGCCACGCGAACGGCAGATCCAGCAGCAACCGGGGGGTGACCAGGAAGAACCCGAACTCCAGCACCAGCAGCACGGCCCCGGTGGCGAGCGCGTA
>CAVZVV010000012.1:0-100406 GCA_963778785.1 uncultured Actinomycetes bacterium | reverse complement strand
CCGCACCAGCGCTCCTTCGGCGACACCACGGCGATGGAGGAGGAGCGACGCCTCGCCTACGTCGGCATCACGCGGGCGCGCGAGCGCCTCTACGTCAGCCGTGCGGTCGTGCGCAACCAGTGGGGCTCGCCGGTGTACAACCCCCCGTCGCGGTTCCTCGACGAGGTACCCGAGTCGCTGGTCGAGTGGCGCCGCGGGGGTCCCGAGTCGCCGGTGACCGTGCGGCAGGCGGCGCCGTCGTCGTCTGGCTTCGGCTCGGCTCCGAGCCTGGCCGCCGCGGCGCGCCGGGCGGGTGCCCGCGCTCCCGGGGCGCGCGAGGTCGTGGCACTGACACCGGGCGATCGGGTCACGCACGACACGTTCGGCCTGGGCACGGTGGTGTCGACGTCGGGCGCGGGCGAGCGTGCTGAAGCGACCATCGACTTCGGGTCCTCCGGCGTCAAGCGGCTGCTGCTGCGCTACGCGCCGGTCGAGAAGCTCTGACGGCCGCGCCCCTCGGCGCGCACCACGGGCGCCGCCCGTCCCCCGTCCGCGCGGCGCCCGTGGCAGGTGGGCGCGCATCCCTGCTGCCCACCGCGGGTCTTGCCGTCCGGCCGCCCACGAACCCTCCCGATGGGCCCGTGATCGTCGGGAAATCAGGACAAACGGGCGATCCGTGACGTGATCTTCGTCGCGTCAGCCGCGGCCGGTTTGGGTCGCGCGGCCCGATGGCATCGGGGAGGTGACCCGGGCCACGGCGCGCGCCCGGGCCGACGCGATCGACGTGGCGCCCGCGGCGAGCGTGGAACCGTCGTACCCGAGGTGCGCGAGCGTCGTGCAGATCTCGTGGACCACCCGACCGCTCACAGGCAGCGAGATGTGCCCGACCCCGGCCACGAACACGTTGCGCGCGTGCAGGTCGGGGTGCTCGATGCGCGCGTGCCGCTTCGGCATGACGACCTGGTCGAGGTCGCTCCACACCGCGACCATGCGGGTGCGGCACCCCACGGCGGGCTCGTCGAGCTCAGCCACCAGGTCGCTGTGCGGGCGCAGCTGGCGGACGAGCGGGTGCGGCACCGCGTAGGCCGGGAGGGTGCCGCGGTGCGGCGTGCCGAGCGTGACAAGGGTGTGCACGCGCACGTCGCCGCCGAGGCGCTGCACGTAGTAGCGCGCGACGAGCCCCCCCATCGAGTGGCCCACCACGTGCACGCGCTCGTACCCGGTCTCGTCGCACACCGCCTCCACGAGCGCCCCGAGTCGACGCGACACCTGGCGCAGGTCGGCGGTGAGCGGGCTGTAGTTCAGCGCGATGACCTGGCCGAAGCCGCGGCGGCGTAGCGCCCGGCGAAGCAGCGTGAAGATGGATCGATTGTCGACGATGCCGTGCACGAGGATGATCGGTGTCCCGGCCGCCTCGACGTCGCCGATGATCAGGCCGCGCTGCACGGGCGGTAGGTCTTCGAGGCGGTACCGCAGCTGCTCCTGGTGCGCGAGCTCCTGCATCACCCCGAGCGGGTACAGGACCACGTGCGTGGCGATCCACGCACCCTCCACCGCGGTGCCGCGCACTCCTCGCGGCGAGAGCACCGTCGCGACGCCGTCTCGTACCGTGCGGCGGACCCGGCGTCCGCCGACGGCGACGGTCGCGGCCGTGGCCCGTAGTCTCGACGGACGGTCGGCGAGGTCCGGGTCCCTCGTCATGGGCGGCACGCTAGCCCACCGGGGTGGGGTTCCCGCGGGGACACCCCGTAGGCTCGGGGCGGGGTCGACGGACCCGCCGCGGGCGGGTCCGCGGGCGGTGCGAGGAGGAACTGGCATGAGCGGTCCGATCCGGGTCGTCGTGGCCAAGCCAGGACTCGACGGCCACGACCGGGGCGCCAAGGTGGTAGCCCGGGCTCTGCGTGACGCCGGGATCGAGGTTGTCTACACCGGCCTGCACCAGACCCCCGAGCAGATCGTCGACACCGCGATCCAGGAGGACGCCGACGCGGTCGGCCTGTCGATCCTGTCCGGCGCCCACCTCACGCTCTTCCCCGCCGTCCTCGACCTGCTGCGCGAGCGCGAGGCCGGCGACATCGTGGTCTTCGGCGGCGGCATCGTGCCCGACGGCGACATTCCCACGCTCGAGGCCGCCGGCGTGGCCAAGGTGTTCACCCCCGGCGCCACCACCACCGAGATCGTCGAGTGGGTCACCTCTCACGTTGGCCAGACCACCGCAGGCTGAACCGCACGTCGGGTCGACGCCAGCCGCTCCAGACGGGGGCCGACCGGACGCAGACGGATCCGCCCGCCGCACCAGCACGACCGCTCGGCGCCCGGACCGCCCGCGCCCGCCACCCCGCAGCCGACGGCGCGCGCGCGGCCACTACTCTCGGAACGACTTCAGCCCGCGAGGGAAGGACCTCCGTGGACCTGTTCGAGTACCAGGCCAAGCACCTGTTCGGGAAGCACGGCGTGCCGGTCGCTCCCCGGCGAGGTGTGCACAACCGCCGACGCCGCGCACGAGGCAGCCCGCAAGATCGGCTCCGCCGTCGTGGTCAAGGCGCAGGTCAAGACTGGGGGGCGCGGCAAGGCCGGCGGCGTCAAGCTGGCCGACGACGCCCGCAGAGGCGTCCGAAAGGGCCGGCGCCATCCTGGGGATGGACATCAAGGGCCACACGTGCACCGCGTGCTCGTCACCGAGGCCGCCGACATCGCCGAGGAGTACTACGTCTCCTTCCTGCTCGACCGAGCCAACCGCGCCTACCTCGCGATGGCGTGCGTCGAGGGCGGCATCGAGATCGAGCAGGTCGCCGAGCGAGAACCCCGAGGCGCTGGCCATGATCCGGGTCGACGCGCTGGAGGGCGCTCACCCGAGAAGGCCGTCGAGATCGTCGACGCCGCGCGGTTCCCCGCCGAGGTGCGCGACCAGGTCGTCGACGTCCTCGTCAGTAGCTGTGGAACGTGCTTCCATCGAGGAGGACGCCACGCTCGTCGAGGTGAACCCGCTCGTCCGCACCCCCGACGACGAGGGTGCTGGCGCTCGACGGCAAGGTCACACTCGACGGCAACGCCGACTACCGCCACGCCTCGCACGCCGACTTCGTCGACCGGTCGGAGACCGACCCGCTCGAGCTGCGCGCGGCGGAGTTCGACCTGAACTACGTCAAGCTCGAGGGCGAGGTCGGCATCATCGGCAACGGCGCCGGGCTCGTCATGAGCACGCTCGACGTCGTGGCCTATGCCGGCGAAGAGTTCGGCGGCGTGCGCCCAGCGAACTTCCTCGACATCGGCGGCGGTGCGTCAGCGCGCAGGTGATGGCCAACGGCCTGGACATCGTGCTCAACGACCCGTCGGTGCGCAGCGTCTTCGTCAACGTCTTCGGCGGCATCACCGCCTGCGACGAGGTGGCCAACGGCATCGTGCAGGCGATCGCCATGCTCGAGGAGCGTGGCGAGCCGGTCACCAAGCCGATCGTCTGCCGCATCGACGGCAACAACGCGGCCGAGGGCCGCGCGATCCTGTCGGCCGCCGAACTGCCGGTGGTCGAGCTCGTCGAGACCATGGACGACGCGGCCCGACGGGTCGCCGAGCTGGCCGCTGCGGCCGAGTGAGGGACTGACTTCAGCGATGGCGATCTTCCTTGACGCGAACAGCCGGATCCTGGTGCAGGGCATGACGGGCCAGGAGGGCACCAAGCACACCCGCCGGATGGTGGCCAGCGGCTCCGCGATCGTGGCCGGTGTGACCCCGGGCAAGGGCGGCCAAGAGCTCGACGGCATCCCCGTGTTCGACAACGTGGGCGAGGCGGTCGCGGCCACCGGCGCGAACGTGTCGGTGGTGTTCGTGCCGCCGCGGTTCACCCGCGGGGCCGTCGTGGAGACGGTCGACGCCGGTGTGCCGCTGTGCGTGGTGATCACCGAGGGCGTGCCGGTGCGCGACACCGCCGAGTTCTTCCAGTACGCCCAGAACGCCGGCACCACGCGGATCGTCGGGCCCAACTGCCCGGGCCTGATCTCCCCCGGGGTAGTCGAACGCGGGCATCATCCCCGGGGACATCACCACCCCGGGGCGGATCGGGCTGGTGAGCAAGTCCGGCACCCTGACGTACCAGATGATGTACGAGCTGCGTGACCTGGGCTTCAGCACCGCGGTCGGCATCGGTGGCGACCCGATCATCGGCACCACCCACATCGACTGCCTGGCCGCGTTCGAGGCTGACCCCGACACCGACGCCATCGTCATGATCGGCGAGATCGGCGGCGACGCCGAGGAGCGTGCGGCCGCGTTCATCGCCGAGAACGTCAGCAAGCCGGTCGTCGGCTACGTCGCGGGGTTCACCGCGCCCGAGGGCAAGACGATGGGCCACGCCGGGGCCATCGTCTCGGGCTCCTCGGGCACCGCCGCTGCCAAGCAGGAGGCCCTCGAGGCCGTCGGCGTCCGCGTCGGCAAGACCCCCAGCCAGACCGCCGACCTCATGCGCGACCTGATGAAGCACCGCTAGCCCCCGGAGCCTCGCCAGATCTGCCCGGCGTCACTGCCGCGATGGTCGCTTCTCGGGCCGGGAAACGACCACGACGGCAGTGACGACGAGGGCGGGCGGGAGCGCGCGCGGGGTTCGGACGTGTGTCGGAACGAGGTGCGGGGCATGGTCGCTGCGACGATCGGCCCGTGACCGACCTCGCCCGACGTCCGCGCGCCCCCCGCCCGGGAGCCCGCAGCACCGGGCGCCGCGCCCCCTCCCCTCCGAAGCCTCCAGGTCTGGGCACCACCGACCACCACGCCGTCGGCCTCCCGCTGGCGGCGCTGCTCGCAGCCGGCTGGGCCGTGGCCCTGGGGCTGCTCCTCGTCGTGGTCGTGGTGCTCGTCGCGTGGTCGGTGTCGGTGCACTCGGACTCCACGGCGTCTCAGGCATTCTCGGCCGCCGGGACCGTCTGGGTCCTGTTGCACGGCACGCCGCTCACCGTAGGAGCGAGCAGCGTGGGCGTGATGCCGCTCGGGTTCGTGGTCGTCCCGCTGTGGCTCACGCACCGCGCGGGGCGGTGGGCCGGCCGCGCGTCGGGTGCGGCCGACCTCGGCGACGCGGCGCTGCTCGTGGCCGCGGCCTCGCTCGTGTACGCCATCGTCGCGGCGATCGTCGCGGGCGCCAGCGCGACCCCGGGCGTCGCCGTCGTGCCGCTGTCGGCCCTCGGCTACGCGCTCGCGGTGGCCATGCTCGGGTTCGGCACGGGCGTGGTGCGCACGTGCGGCCTCGGCGCCGCCCTCGTCGCGCGGGTGCCGGCCAGCGCCGTGCACGTCGCACGGGCCGGGCTGGCCGCCGCGGTCACGCTGGCGGGCCTCGCGGCGCTACTCGTCGCGGCGTCGCTGGCGCTGCACCTGCACGACGGCGTCGGGATGCTGCGCGCCCTGCAACCCGGCCTCGTGGGGATGGGGCTGCTCACCCTCCTCGGCGCCGCCTACCTGCCCGTGCTCGTGGTGTGGGCCGGGGCGTTCCTCGCCGGACCCGGCTTTGCCGTGGGTGAGGGCACCGCCTTCTCACCGATCCACGTCACTCCTGGCACGATGCCCGCGGTGCCCGTGCTGGCGGCCCTGCCGCCCTCGGTCCCCGGATGGGCGCCGCTGCTCATGGTGCTCCCGCTGCTGGCCGGTGCCGTGGGCGGCGCCGTGCTGCTGCGACGGCTGCCGGAGCACACCACGACCGTGCTGCTCGGCGAGGTCGCGGGAGTCGCGGTGGTGTGCGGAGCGCTCTGGGCGATGGCGTCGGCCGTGGCCGCGGGCGGCATCGGGCCGGGGCGGCTCGGCGTCGCCGGAGCCGTCTGGTGGCAGGTGGGGCTCGCCGTCGCGGCCGAGACCTTCGCAGGGGTCCTGGCCGTCGTCCTGGCCGACACCCTGCGAATGCGCTTCCAATCCGGCCCAGATTCGGCATGATCAAAGTGGTACGACCCCTTGATGTCCCAGGAGGACCACCGTGAGTTTCGACCAGCCGCCGCCGCAGGAGCCTGAGGGCGTCCCCGGCTCTGTTCCTCCGGCCGATGGTGGCGGTGCCGTCCCGCCGCCCCCGCCGCCGCCCCCGCCGCCGCCCGCTGGCGGTGCCGTTCCCCCACCGCCGCCCCCGCCGCCGCCCCCGGCCGGCGGCTACGGCCAGCCGGGCCGCTGCCCGACGGAAGCTTCAACCAGGGCCCCAACGCGATGGCCGGCCAGAGCGGCGTCGACATCGCCGCCGCCTTCTCGTGGGCCATGAACAAGTTCGGTCAGTACGCCGTCGTCTGGATCAGCCTGGCGGCAGTCGTCGCAGTGATCCGGCTGATCGGTGTGCTCTTCAGCAACTGGATGATCGACCGCTCGGTCTCCAACTGCGGGACGATCGTCGTGACCAACTCGGGCACCATCACCTCGGGGTCCTGCGCCGCCACGTTCGGCGCGACCATCATCGCCGGAGTCCTCACGGCGATCGTCTTCGGCGTGCTCGCGTGGCTCGCAACCGTCGGCCTCGTCCGGGCCGCGCTGAAGACGTCGCTTGGCGATGTCCCCGGCTTCCACTACCTCACCTCGGGCGAGAACCTCGGCAAGTACGTCGTCGTCGCAATCGTCTACGCGCTGCTGTCGGGCATCGGCCTGGTGCTGTGCATCCTGCCCGGCCTCATCGTCATCTTCCTCTTCCAGTTCTCGCCGTTCTACGCGCTGGACAAGGGCGAGGGTGTCAGCGAGGCGTTCGGCAGCTCGTACAAGGTGGTCACGGGGAACCTCGTCCCGGTGATCGTCACCGCCCTCGTCAACGCAGTCGCGTCCTTCCTCGGCTCGTTCCTGTGGGGCCTGCTGACCCTCGTGGCGCTGCCGTTCGCGATCTTGTTCACGGTGCACGTGTACCGCCAGCTCAACCGTGAGGCGATCGCGGCCTGAACCGGTCGATCACCCGCTATTCCAGACGGGCGGTCGTCCCCCGCATGCGGGGGCGACCGCCCGTCGGCGTGTGCCCGACCGGGGCCTAGGATCGGCGCGTGCCCCGCACCCGCGTCGTCGTCCTGGTCTCGGGCACCGGAACGCTTCTGCAGGCGCTCCTCGACGCAGCCGCCAGCCCAGCGTTCGGCGCCGAGGTCGTGGCCGTCGGGGCCGACCGCGACGGCATCGCCGCTCTCGACCGCGCTGCCCGCGCCGGCGTCCCCACCTTCGTCGAACGGGTGTCCGACCACCCGAGCCGTGAGTCGTGGGACGAGGCCATCACGGCTGCCACCGCGGCGTTCGCCCCAGACCTCGTGGTCGTCCGCGGGCTTCATGAAGCTCGCGGGCGCGCACTTCCTGGCCCGCTTCGGCGGCCGCTACCTCAACACGCACCCGGCGCTGCTGCCGTCGTTCCCCGGCATGCACGGCGGCCGCGACGCGCTGGCCTACGGCGTCAAGGTGACCGGCTGCACGCTGTTCGTCGTCGACGAGGGCGTCGACACCGGGCCCGATCATCGCGCCAGGTGCCGGTGGCCGGTGCTCGACGGTGACGACGAGGAGACCCTGCACGAGCGCATCAAGTCCGCCGAGCGCGCGCTGCTCGTCGACGCAGTCGGGCGGATGTCCCGCGAGGGGTGGACCATCAACGGACGAAAGGTGAGCATCCCGTGACCGCTGCCGCCACCGAGGCCCCGGGCGACGTGACATCGACGACCGGCGCCCGTGCGTCGCGCGCTCGTCTCGCGTGTACGACAAGACCGGCCTGGACGAGCTCGCCCGCGGCGCTGCACGAGGCCGGCGTCGAGATCGTCTCGACCGGTTCGACCGCCGGCCGCGATCGCCGCAGCTCGGCATCCCGGTCACCGCGGTCGAGGAGCTCACCGGCTTCCCCGAGATGCTCGACGGCCGGGTCAAGACGCTGCACCCGACGGTGCACGCCGGCCTGCTCGCCGACCTGCGGCTGGACGACGCACGCGAGCAGCTCGCCGAGCTCGGCATCGAGCCGTTCGAGCTGCGTGGTCGTCGAACCTCTACCCGTTCGCCGAGACGGTCGCCTCGGGCGCCGCGCCGGACGACTGCGTCGAGCAGATCGACATCGGCGGTCCGGCGATGGTGCGCGCGGCCGCGAAGAACCACGCGAACGTCGCGGTCGTCACCTCGCCCGCGCGCGTACGGCGAGGTGCTCGAGGCGCTGCGCGCGGGCGGCTTCACGCTCGCCGCAGCGCCAGCCGCTCGCGGCGCGAGGCGTTCGCGCACACCGCCGACGTACGACATCGCGGTCGCGTCATGGCTCGGCAGCCACGTGCGCGCCGCGCCGATGGCGGTTCCGGCTGGCCCGAGTGGGTCGGCGCCGCACTGGACCCGGGCGCAGGTGCTGCGCTACGGCGAGAACCCGCACCAGCGGGCGGCGCTGTACGTCGACGCCGTCCCGCCGGCCGGGCTGGCCAGGCGCGAGCAGCTGCACGGCAAGGAGATGTCGTACAACAACTACGTCGACGCCGACGCCGCGCGGCGTGCCGCGCTACGACCTCGCCGAGCCGGCGTCGCGATCATCAAGCACGCGAACCCGTGCGGCATCGCGGTCGGCGCGGACATCGCCGCGGCGCACCGCAAGGCGCACGCCTGCGACCCGGTGTCGGCGTTCGGTGGCGTGATCGCCACCAACCGCACGGTGACCGGCGCGATGGCCGAGCAGATGGCCGACATCTTCACCGAGGTCATCGTCGCCCCGGCTACGACGACGACGCGGTCGGAGCCTGCTCACGCAGAAGAAGAACCTGCGATTGCTGCGGTGCTCGGGCCCGCACCCCGGCGGCGCGGATCGAGTGCGCCCGGTCTGCGGCGGCTGCTGCTGCAGACCGTCGGACGACATCGACGCCGCCGGCGACGACCCCGCGGCCTGGACCCTGGCGTGCGGCGACCCGGCCGACGCCGGCGACCCTGGCCGACCTCGAGTTCGCCTGGCGGGCCGTGCCGCGCGGTGAAGTCCAACGCGATCCTGCTCGCCAACGACGGCGCCTCGGTCGGGGTCGGCATGGGCCAGGTGAACCGGGTCGACTCGGCCCGGCTCGCGGTGGCGCGGGCGGGCGACGAGCGGGCCCGCGGGTCGGTGGCGGCGTGCGACGCCTTCTTCCCGTTCGCCGACGGGCTTGCAGGTGCTGCTCGACGCCGGCGTGCGCGCCGTCGTCCAGCCCGGCGGGTCGGTGCGCGACGACGAGGTCGTCGCCGCGGCTGCGGCCGCCGGCGTCACGATGTACCTCACCGGCACGCGGCACTTCTTCCACTGAGCCCGCACCCGTCGGTGGCCTCGGCCACGACGCAACGTCGGCACGGCGGTGACACCACGGTCGATACATGCCACCCTGTGAACATGACGCGGTTCGCGTGGGGGACGCCCGCTTTCCATGTCGCGCAGCTCAACGTGGCGCGGCTGCGATGGGCGCTGGACTCCCCTGAGATGAGCGGCTTCGTCGACGCGCTCGACCCGGTGAACGCGCTCGCCGACCGCGCCCCAGGCTTCGTCTGGCGCCTCCAGGACGAGGCGGGCAACGCGCTGGACATGCGTCCGTGGGGCGACGACGTGATCGTCAACCTCAGTGTGTGGGAATCGCTCGAGAGCCTGCGCGAGTTCGCATTCTCCGGTCAGCACTCAGCGATCCTTCGAGATCGCCGCCAGTACTTCGACCCGTGGGGCCAGGGTCCGCACACCGTGCTGTTCTGGGTGCCGTCCGACTCCTTGCCCACCCTCGAGGAGGCGCACCACCACCTCGACCTGCTCGCCGACAGGGGCCCTTCGCCCACGGCCTTCACGTTCGCGACGCCGTTCCTGCCCGACGCGGTCACGGGCCTGTCTGGCCCGGTGGAGGCCATCGTCGAGGCCGAGCGCCGCGCCGGGACCGGCAGCCCGCCTGTGGTGGTGCTCGTCGACGTCGACGACCTCGCGGCCGTGAACGAGGAGCACGGCCGCCTCGTGGGCGACCTCGTGCTCGGCGAGCTGGCGATCCGCATCCGCGGCGCTCTGCCGCCCTCCGCCATGCTCGCGCGATCCTTTTCGGACGAGTACCTCGTGCTGGCGGCGCCGGGCTCTGATGCCGACGCGGTGGCCGCAGCGATCGAGCGGCAGGTGGCCGCATCCCCGGTGGAGCTGCGCGGCCACGGGTGCCTCCGGGTGCGCGTGTCGGCGGCGGGCGGGCCATGGTGCGGCAGCGCGGGCGCGACGATCGAGCCGATGCGCGACGTGCTCGGCGGCCGGCCGTTCCTCGTCTCGACCGATCGGGTCGTGGCCCTCGAGCGGACCCCGCGGCTCGCCTCCGCGACGTTACCCGTCGCCGAGGTCGACGGGCGCGGGTGACCGCGCCGCCTCCCCTCGACGAACCCGGCGCCCCCGCCGAGCGCGAGGGGGAGTCGTTCGACGGCGCCGACCTCTACGGCGCCCGGCTCTCGGGCCTCACGCTGGTCGGGTGCAGCTTCGCAGGGGCCGACCTGACGGAGGTCACGACCGAGCGCTGCACCTTCCGTGACTGCAGCTTCGTCGACGCACGGCTTCCGGTGTCCGTGCACGTGACCACCGCCTTCCTCGGGTGCCGCTTCCCGGGGGCCAGCCTGTTCGACGCCACGTTCGAGGGCTGCAAGACGACCGGCTCGGACTTCGTCGGGGCGCGCACGATGACCCCGCTCGCGATCCGTGGCGGCGACTGGTCGTACGCCGTGCTGCGCGAGGTCGATCTGCGCGGTGCGTCGTTCGGAGGTGCCCGCCTCGACGGGGCCGACCTGCGGGGCGCCCGCCTCGACGGAGCCGACCTCTCGGGCTGCTCCCTCGTCGGCGCCGAGCTCGGGGGCTGCTCGCTCGTGGGGGCGTCGGTGCGCGGCGCCGACCTGGCAGGCGTGCGCTGGACGCCGGGTCCCGACGGCAGCCCCGGCGTGGACGTGCGCGGCCTGCTCATGGACGTGGTGCACGCCGTGGCGCTCGCGGAGGCGCTCGGCGCCGACGTCGATCCGACCTCGTAGCCGAGGGCCACCGGCGCGGTGCCAGAATGCGCCGCATGAGCGCCACGATCCTCGACGGCAAGGCCACCGCCGGCACCATCAAGTCCGAGCTCGCCGAGCGGGTGGCCACGCTGGCGGCCCGGGGCGTGGTCCCGGGCCTCGGCACGGTGCTCGTCGGGGCCGACCCGGGCAGCCACTCGTACGTGGCCGGCAAGCACCGTGACTGCGCCGAGGTGGGCATCTCGTCCATCCGGGTCGACCTGCCGGACGACGCCACCCAGGGACAGGTAGAGGAGGCGGTCGCGGCACTCAACGCCGACCCGGCCTGCACCGGCTACATCGTCCAGTTACCGCTGCCCCGGGGCCTCGACGCGAACCGCGTCCTCGAGCTCATGGACCCGGACAAGGACGCCGACGGCCTGCACCCCACCAACCTCGGGCGGCTCGTGCTCGGGACGCCCGCGCCGCTGCCGTGCACGCCGCGCGGCATCGTCGAGCTGCTGCGCCGCTACAACGTGCCGATCAACGGCGCGGAGGTGTGCCTGGTCGGACGTGGGGTCACCGTGGGCCGGCCCCTCGGGCTCTTGCTCACGCGCAAGTCCGAGAACGCGACCGTCACGCTGTGCCACACCGGCACCCGCGACGTCGCGGTGCACACACGCGGCGCCGACATCCTGGTGGCCGCAGCCGGTGTCGCGCACGTGATCACCGCCGAGATGGTCAAGCCCGGCGCTGCGGTCCTCGACGTCGGTATCACCCGCACCGATGCGGGACTCGTCGGCGACGTTCATCCCGACGTGCGCGAGGTGGCCTCCTTCGTCGCGCCCATGCCCGGCGGGGTGGGGCCGATGACGCGGGCGATGCTGCTGGCGAACGTGGTGGAGGCCGCCGAGCGGTCGGCCTAGCACGCCTCAAGCCCGACACGGGGGAGGGCGGGGGGCGGGGAGCGGCGCCCTCGGTCGGGGGACGCGCTACCGTCGTCCTCGATGAGCGCCCAGGCTCCGCTGCCCGATCCAGCCCAGCTGCCCGACAACGTCCGGCAGCTGCGGCCCCGTGCCGGCAGGTTCGGCCAATGGCCGGCCACGCTGGTGGCGCTGCTCATCGTCGCGTCGTTCGGAGTCGTGGCCGCCGGCCACTTCCGCCGCGGTGCCGTGCTGTTCTCGGGAGCCGTCGTGCTGGCCTTCTTCCTGCGGGCCCTGCTGCCCTCACGCGACGCCGGGATGCTGGCGGTGCGGTCGCGGACGGTCGACCTGTGCACCTTGGCGGTGCTCGGGCTCGCGGTGGCCAGCCTCACCTTCCTGGTGCCCGCGCCGTCCTGACGGCCCGTGCGGCCGGTCCCGCCGGGTGCGGCACCCGGGGTGTGCCCGAGGGCCGAGGTCGGCTAGGCTCCCTAGAGGTATCTCGACGTCGAGAGATCCTCGCGGGACCCCCGGGTCCCCGGCCACCCGACGGCCGCGCCGCGATGGCGGCGCCGCGAAGGAGCACGCACCATGGCCCGCACCCCCGTCACCGTGACCGTCACCGGCGCCGCCGGACAGATCGGTTACGCCCTGCTCTTCCGGATCGCGTCGGGGCAGCTCCTCGGCCCGGACGTGCCCGTGCGGCTCCGGCTGCTGGAGATCACCCCTGCCCTCAAGGGTGCCGAGGGCACCGCGATGGAGCTCGACGACTGCGCGTTCCCGCTGCTGTCGGGCATCGACATCACCGACGACCCCATGGTGGCGTTCGCGGGCACCAACGTGGCCCTGCTCGTCGGCGCGCGACCCCGCACCGCGGGGATGGAGCGCGGCGACCTGCTCGAGGCCAACGGTGGCATCTTCAAGCCGCAGGGGGCGGCGATCAACGCCGGCGCCGCTGATGACATCCGGGTGCTGGTGGTCGGGAACCCGGCCAACACCAACGCCCTGATCGCCTCGGCCCACGCGCCGGACGTGCCTGCCGAACGCTTCACGGCGATGACGCGCCTGGACCACAACCGGGCGCTGAGCCAGCTCGCCGGCAAGACTGGCTCGACCGTCTCGGACATCGAGAAGCTGACCATCTGGGGCAACCACTCGGCCACGCAGTATCCCGACATCTTCCACGCCACGATCGGCGGCCGCCCCGCGGCGGATGTCGTCGACGACCAGGAGTGGCTCGAGAGCACGTTCATCCCCACGGTCGCCAAGCGCGGCGCGGCCATCATCGAGGCGCGCGGTGCGTCGTCGGCGGCGTCGGCCGCGAACGCGGCCATCGACCACATCTTCTCGTGGGTCCACGGCACGCCCGCCGGTGGCTGGACCTCCGCGGCCATCGTCTCGGACGGTTCCTACGGCGTGCCGGAGGGCCTGATCTCGTCCTTCCCGTGCGTCTCCGCGGACGGTCGCTGGGAGGTCGTGCAGGGGCTGGAGATCAACGACTTCTCCCGGACGCGCATTGATGCGTCCGTGGCAGAGCTCGCCGACGAGCGCGAGGCCGTGCGCGCGCTCGGCCTCATCTGACGTCCACCGCCACCTCAACCACGAAGGACACGTACGTGACGAAGATCAAGGTCGTCAACCCGGTCGTCGAGCTCGACGGCGACGAGATGACGCGCATCATCTGGCAGTTCATCAAGGAGCAAGCTGATCCTGCCCTACCTCGACGTCGACCTGAAGTACTACGACCTCGGCGATCGAGCACCGCGACGCGACCGACGACCAGGTCACCATCGACTCCGCCGACGCGATCAAGAAGTACGGCGTCGGCGTGAAGTGCGCGACCATCACGCCCGACGAGGCGCGGGTCGAGGAGTTCGGCCTGAAGAAGATGTGGAAGTCGCCCAACGGCACCGATCCGCAACATCCTCGGCGGCGTCATCTTCCGCGAGCCCATCATCATCAGCAACATCCCGCGGCTCGTTCCGGGCTGGACCAAGCCGATCGTCATCGGCCGTCACGCGTTCGGCGACCAGTACCGCGCGACCGACTTCGTCGGTCCCCGGCGCCGGCAAGCTCACGATGACCTTCACGCCCGACGACGGCAGCGAGCCGATCGAGCATCGAGGTCTTCGACTTCCCCGGCGGCGGCGTCGCCATGGGCGATGTACAACCTCGACGACTCGATCCGCGACTTCGCGCGCGCGTCGCTGCGCGTACGGCCTCGACCGCGCACCTGCCGGTGTACCTGTCCACCAAGAACACGATCCTCAAGGCCTACGACGGCCGCTTCAAGGACCTCTTCGACGAGGTCTACGAGAACGAGTTCAAGGCCGAGTTCGAGGCCGCCGGCACTCACCTACGAGCACCGCCTGATCGACGACATGGTCGCCGCGGCGCTGAAGTGGGAGGGCGGCTTCGTCTGGGCCTGCAAGAACTACGACGGCGACGTGCAGTCCGACACCGTCGCGCAGGGCTTCGGCTCGCTGGGCCTGATGACCTCGGTGCTGCATGACGCCCGACGGCAAGACCGTCGAGGCCGAGGCCGCGCACGGCACCGTCACGCGCCACTACCGCATGCACCAGCAGGGCAAGCCGACCTCGACGAACCCGATCGCCTCGATCTTCGCGTGGACCCGGGGCCTGCCGCACCGCGGCAAGCTCGACGGCACCCCCGACGTCACCGACGTTCGCCGAGACGCTCGAGCGGGTCTGCGTCGACACCGTCGAGGAGCGGCAAGATGACCAAGGACCTCGCCCTGCTGATCGGCCCGGACGCGCCGTGCCTCACGACCGAGGAGTTCCTGGACGCGATCGACGCGAACCTGCGCTCCGCGATGGCCTGACGGTCCTCACACCGACCTCTACCCGGCGACCCCCGAGCCTCGACGGCCAGGGGGTCGCTGCAGGTGCGGGCTCCCGTCTGCCCCCCGGGGACGGGCGCGGGCGTCGGCGGGTTCCCAGCCCGCAGGATCGCCTTCCGGAGGGCCCCCCGGCGGGGGTCCCTCCGGAAGATCTCCGGGTCGCCCGATGGTGTTACGGGGATGTGACCCGGCGGGACCGGGTCGGCGCATAGGCTCCCGACGTCGGCGGAAACCCCCGCCGGACCGGCCCCGGCCGGTCACCCAGAACGGAAGGCTCCCGATGCGTCGTCGTCGCGCCATCGCCGTCGGTACCGCCGCAGGGCTCACCCTGTCGGTCGTCGCCGCCGCTACGGCCCTGGCCCCGGCTGCCACTGCGGCCAGCCAGAAGCACCGCTACCTCGTCGTCGCCCGAAGCGCCTCGGACCTCGGCGCCGTCAAGGCCGAGGCGTCCCGCTCGGGCGCCGAGGTGATCCCCGGCCCCGGAACCACGGTCGTGGCCGTCCAGGCCGACCGACGCCCAGGCCGCGGATCTCAGCGCCACCGGTCTCACCCGCACGGTCGTGCCCGACCGACGCGTCTCGCTCGTCGACCAGAGTGCCGTCGCCACCTCGCTTCCCGAGGGCCTCGGCCGCCACGAGCACAACGGCAGCGGCGGGCATCCCGCGGCGGCCGCCCAGGACCCGGCGTACGCGCTGCCGGGCCTGATGTGGAACCTCGATCGGATCGGCTCGCCGCAGGCCAACGCGCGCACGTACGGGTCGTCGGCCGTCACCGTGGCCGTGGCCGACACCGGGCTCGACTTCACCCACTCCGAGCTCGCCGGACGCATCGCCGGCCAGTTCGACTTCGCCACGGGCACGCCGACGAGGTCTGCAAGACCTACTTCGGCGCCGACGACGCCGACCTCGCGGCCCATGTTCGGCGGGCCGGCGACCACCGACTGGAACGGGCACGGCTCGCTGGATCGGCGGCAACATCGCCGGGCCCTCGACGGCGTCGGGCATCAACGGCATCGCGCCGAAGGTGAAGCTGTTCGACCTGAAGATCGCCAACTGGTGCGGCTCCGACCTGGGACAGCTCGATCCTGGCGGCCTTCGAGTACGCCGCCGCGCACCACTTCGACGTGGTGAGCATCTCCTTCGGCGGCTACCTCGACCGCTCCGACCCCGACCAGGACGCGATCTACCAGGCAGTACGTCAACGACCGTCGCCGACGCGCGCGCCGAACGGCACCCTGATCGTGGCGGCGGCCGGCAACGAGCACGTTCGGGTCGGCGCTGGCGGTCGGGTGCTCTCAGCCACGGCCAGCTGACCATCCCGGGCGACCCGCTGGACGACCTGTACGGCCTCTACGAGACCCCTGGCGGCATCCCCGGCGTCGTCGACGGTCTCGGCCACCGGCAACGTCGTCGAGCCGCGCCTCGGCCACCTGCGCCCCGAGCACGTTCAGAACGGCAACGCCACCTGCAAGCTCGCCTCCGACGCGCACCAGGCCAAGGGCGTCGGCAAGAAGGACCAGCTGACCTACTACAGCAACTACGGTCCGCGCATCGACATCGCCGCTCCCGGCGGTGCGCGCAAGTTCAACCTGCCCAACGCAGACGGCGGCGGCACCGCCGGGCTTCCCCTACACCGACGCCGACGGCACCAAGGCGTACGAGGACTTCTCGATCACGTCCAACTGGGCGACCGAGATCCCGTGCTTCACGCTGCCGGGGCCGACGTTCTACGCCGACGAGTGCTACAGCTCGATCCAGGGCACCTCGATGGCGACACCGCACGTCTCCGCGGTGGCCGCACTCGTCGCGAGCGCAAAGCCGTGGCTGCGGCACCACCCGGCCGCGATCCTCGGCGTCCTGCAGCACTCGGCCCGCAACGCGGACAACTACACCCAGCCGCTCTCGGCCACCGACACCTTGCCCGGTGACCGCACCGGCCTGGCGTGCCCGACCGGCTACTGCCACCTCGGCGGCCGCGCGATGTCCGACCACGACGCGTACGGCGCCGGCATCGTCGACGCCGCGGCGGCCGTGCGCTAGCTGACGGCCGTCACGCCCACGGACGGGCGCCGGGAGGGAAGCCTCCCGGCGCCCGTCCTGCGTGTCGAAGGTGGGGTCCCGCCGTCGCGCCCGACCCCGCCTGCGCCCCGGGCTCCCGGCCCGGTCAGAATCACCCGGTGCTCACCGTCGTGACCGCGAACGTCAACGGGATCCGCGCCGCCGCCCGCCGCGGCGGACTGGACTGGCTGGCCTCGTCCGGCGCCGACGTGCTGACCCTGCAAGAGGTACGGGCGACCCACGAGCAGCTGCACCAGGCGCTGGGGGAGTCGGCGCTGGCCGGCTGGCAGGTGGCGCACGGGCCCGCGGCCACGCTGGGTCGCGCGGGCGTGGCCGTGCTCACCCGCGGCGTCCCGCGGGCGGTGCGCACCGGCGCCGAGGTGGGGCCGTTCGCCGCAGAGTTCGGCGGCCAGGGTCGCTGGCTCGAGGTCGACCTCTCCTCCCCGTGGGGGGCGCTCACGGTGGTGTCGGCCTACGCGCCCACGGGCGAGGCCGACACCCCCCGGCAGGACGAGAAGTACCGCTTCCTCGACGCCATGGCGGCCCGGATGGACGTCCTGGCGAGCGGGCGTCGGCACGCCCTCGTCACCGGAGACCTGAACGTCGCCCACGGCGAACGCGACATCAAGAACTGGCGCGGCAACCGGGGTAAGGCCGGCTTCCTCGAGGGGGAGCGCGCCTACCTGGACCGCTGGATGCAGAGCGGCTGGACCGACCTGGGCCGCACGCTCGGGGGTGACGGCCCGGGGCCCTACACGTGGTGGTCGTGGCGGGGCCGGGGCTTCGACACCGACGGCGGCTGGCGGATCGACTACGCCCTGGCGACGCCGCGGCTCGCGGTGCTCGCCACAGCGGCGGTGGTGGCCAAGGCGCCCTCGTACGACGAACGGTGGAGCGACCACGCGCCCCTCGTCGTGACCTTCGGGTAAGGGCCGGGCCGGAGTGGGGTGAGACCGGCTCTCACCTGATCGGCGGGTCCCCGACAGGCTGGCGGCAGGGGCCGCCCAGCCGCGGGCGCGATGGTCAGGTCAACGGTCCCGACCGGGACCCGGACCGCAAGGAGACCTCCGATGAACAAGCCCCGTACCCGACGACTGGGTGCTCTCGCGGCGATCGGCTCGGCCGGGCTCGTGGCCGGCGCGCTGCTGCTCGGCACCACGGCCGCCCATGCCGCGAGCTCGACGCCGAGCCCGAGCTCCAGCGCGTCGACCTCGTCGCCGACCGCACCCGCGCGGGGCTCCGCCCCGCAGGGCACCGCGCCGCAGGGCCACCCGGGCCCGGGTGGTTCCAGCCCCGTGCGCAGCGACGAGAAGGCCCTCACGGCCGACCAGTCGGCCACCCTCTCGGCGGCCGCCGCCAAGGCCGTGCCCGGCGGCACCGTCGTGCGCGTCGAGACCGACGCGGGCGATGCCGCCTTCGAGGTGCACATGACCAAGGCGGACGGCACCGTCGTCACCGTGAAGTTCGACCACCAGCTCGCCGTGGTCAAGGTGGAGGACGGCATGGGCCTCGGCGACCCGCAGATGGGTCCGCCCCCGGGCACGGCGGCCGGCGCGACGCAGGGCTCGACCGCCACCGGGACGGGCGGCACCACCGGGGCCTCGGGCGCCAGCGGCGCGGCCGCTTGACGGGCGCACCAGCGGCCCGATCCGGGCCGTCCACCCGACCGATCCTGGCCACCCACCCTCCCCGGGGGCCGCGGCATCACGCCGCGAGCCCCCGGGGTGGTTACGCTGCGGCCATGGACGACGCAGCCCGACCGGCGGGAGCCCCCGGGTGAGCGAGGCGATCACGAACGTCGCCGTGGTGCTGCTGTTCATCCTCATCGGCGGCTGCTTCGCCGCGGCCGAGCTTGCGCTCGTGTCGCTGCGCGAGAGCCAGGTGCAGCGGCTGGCCACCACCGCGGGCAAGAGGGGCCGGCGGCTGGCCGATCTGCACCGCGACCCCAACCGGTTCCTGGCCGCGGGTCAGGTGGGCGTCACTCTGGCCAGCTTCGTCTCGGCGGGGTTCGGCGCCTCGCAGATCGCCCCGTCGCTCGTGCCGTGGTTCACCGGCCTCGGGCTCTCCACGGGAGTCTCCGAGACGCTCGCGTTCATCGTCATCACCGTCGTCATCGCGTACTTCTCCCTCGTGCTCGGCGAGCTCGTGCCCAAGCGGCTGGCCCTGCAGCGGGCCGAGTCCATCTCGCTGCTCGCCGCAGGACCCGTCGACCTGCTCGCGACCGTGTCGCGGCCGTTCATCTGGCTGCTGTCGAGGTCCACCGACCTGATCGTGAGGCTGCTCGGCGGTGACCCGGGTGCGTCGCGCGAGGTGATCACAGGCGAGGAGCTGCGCGGCATCGTGGCCGCCCACGAGGCCCTCTCGGACGAGGAGCGCGAGCTCATCGACGAGGTGTTCGAGGCTGGCGACCGCGAGCTACGCGAGGTGATGGTGCCGCGTACGGAGGTCGACTTCGTCGACGTGGCGTGGGGCATCGCGAAGGCGGCCAGGATCGTGGCCGAGCTGCCGCGCTCGCGCTACCCGGTGTTCCGCGGCTCGCCTGACGACATCGTCGGCTTCGTGCACCTGCGCGACGTGCTGGTCGCCGACCGGAACGGCAGCCCCGACCGGGTCGGCGACCTGGTCCGCGACGTCAAAGCCTTCCCGGGCTCCAAGCACGTGATCCCGGCGCTGCAGGAGATGCGGGCCGAGGGCCACCACCTCGCCGTCGTCGCCGACGAGTACGGCGGCACCGCCGGCATCGTGACGCTCGAGGACCTCGTCGAGGAGCTCGTCGGCGACATCCGCGACGAGTACGACGACGAGGAGGGCACCGCGTCGATCCGGGATGGGGAGGCCCTCGAGGTCGACGGCCTGACGAATCTCGAGGACTTCGAGGACGACACGGGCATCGAGCTGCCCGAGGGCCCTTACGAGACGGTCGCAGGGTTCCTCGTGGCCGAGGTCGGCGAGCTGCCCATCGTGGGCACGCGGGCGGCCACCGCGGGCTACCTGTTCACCGTGGTGGCGCTCGACGGACGGCGGATCGCCCGCATCCGGGTCGAGCCCGAACCGTCGGGGGACGACGACCGGCGCGACCGGGCCGACGACCCCGAGGGGCTGGCGGGGGCGGCGCCCGAGGAGCCAGGTGGGTCCGGCGGGTCCGCGGGGCCCGGCCAGGACAGTGCCCGGGCCTCCGAGGGCGGCGCCGAGCCCGGACGGGCCCGCCCCGCGGGTCTGGGACAATAACCCGCATGTCAGCCATTGGCGCCCGCCCCCGCGTGTTCTCTGGCATCCAGCCGAGCAACGACTCCTTCCAGGTGGGCAACTACCTGGGCGCCCTCAAGCGCTGGGTCGACCTGCAGGAGACCCACGACTGCGTGTACTCGGTCGTCGACCTGCACGCGATCACCGCCGAGATCGACCCCACCGTGATCCGCAGCAGCACGCGCACCTCGCTGGCCCAGCTGCTCGCGGTCGGCGTCGACCCGCAGCGCTCGGTGCTGTTCCTGCAGAGCCAGGTGGCCGAGCACGCCGAGCTCGCGTGGGTGCTGGGCTGCATCACGGGCTTCGGCGAGGCCGGCCGGATGACCCAGTTCAAGGACAAGAGCCAGCGCACAGGCGGCTCGGGGCCCTCGGTCGGCCTCTACACGTACCCGATCCTGCAGGCGGCCGACATCCTGCTGTACCAGGCCGACGGCGTGCCCGTGGGCGAGGACCAGCGCCAGCACCTCGAGCTCAGCCGCGACCTCGCCCAGCGGTTCAACAGCCGGTTCGGCCGGACGTTCGTCGTGCCCGAGCCCCTCATCGCCAAGGAGACCGCCAAGATCCTCGACCTCGGCGACCCCTCCTCGAAGATGAGCAAGTCGATGCCCGCCGGTGCGGTCTTCTTGCTCGAGCCGCTCGGCACCATCGAGAAGAAGATCAGACGCGCCGTCACCGACTCGGGCAGCACGATCGAATTCGACCCCGAGAGCCGCCCTGGGGTGAGCAACCTGCTGACGATCCTGTCGGCGTTCGGCGGAACGCCGATGACCGAGCTCGTCACGTCCTTCGAGGGCCGAGGCTACGGCGACCTGAAGAAGGAGACGGCCGCGGCCGTCGTGGCGTTCGCCGAGCCGTTCCAGGCTCGGGTCGCAGAGCTGCTCGCCGACCCCGGCGAGCTCGACCGCATCGCTGCGGCGGGCGCTGGGCGCGCCGCGGAGCTCGCCACTCCCACCCTCGACGCGGTGTACGACCGGGTCGGCTTCCTGCCGCGGCTGCGGCAGCGGTGAGCCCCGGCCGCACCGGCGCCCGGGCCGAGCGCGCCACCCCCACGGCGCCTGCCACGCCCACGTCGCCCGCCGGCCGCGCGCCGGCCACACCCCCGTCGTCAGGCGCCCCTCCGGCACCCGCGGGCCTCACGACCGTGGGCGTTGCCATCCCCGTGCCGGAGCCCTGGGGATCGATGCTGCAATCGCGCCGGGCTGCGTACGGCGACCCGCTGGCCCCTGCGATCCCCACCCACATCACGCTGATGCCTCCCACCGTGGTCACCGACGGACAGCTGCCCGCGGTGGAGGAGCACCTCGACCGGGTCGCAGGAGAGGGGTCCGAGTTCCTCGTCCGGCTCCGTGGCACGGCCACGTTCCGGCCGGTGTCGCCGGTGGTCTTCGTCGCCGTCGTCGACGGCATCGCGGGCTGCGAGCGGCTCGAGCGGGCCGTGCGCTCGGGCGTGCTGCTGCGGCGGCGCCGCTTCCCCTACCACCCGCACGTCACGGTGGCGCACGACCTGCCCGAGGCCGCGCTCGACCTGGCCTACGACGAGCTCGACCACATCGATGCCAGGTTCCCGGTGTCCGCCTTCACGCTCTACGTGCAGGGCGTCGACGGGGTGTGGCTGCCGCGGCGCGACTTTGGTCTGCGCGGCCGCCCGCTCGGCCCCTCACGGGTGCCGCGCGTCTGACCCCGCCGACCGTCGTCACTGCCCAGATGGTCGCTTCCCGAGCCAGGTAGCAACCACGTCGGCAGTGACGCGCAGGGGGGGCGTTCAGCTCCAGGCGCGGGCTCGACGGGCGTCGCGGCGCGAGGCCGAACTTCCCTGCCGGCGCACCGTGGCGCGCCTTCGGAGCAGCAGCAGCGTGCCGCCGACGGCTGCGGCGATCGCCACCAGCCAGACCCACAGGGACGATCCGGGCGAGGTCGACGCGGCCTTGGACGACGACAGTGCGGCCGCCTGGGCCCCGGCGCCGGGCTGCCCGCCCGTCTGGGCCGTACCTGGCCCGGCGGCGGGGGCCGCCAGGACGCCTACCGGCTGGAGCGCCGCGGCGTGCGCAAAGCCCCAGGTGATGAGTGATCGGGCGGCCTGCTCGGTGGGCTGGCCGATGCGCATCAACGAGGCGATGAGGGTGCGGTCGCCGCGCTTCACGGCCACCCAGAACGTGCGCCGGGCCTGGGTGGTGAATCCCGTCTTCCCGGCGATGGTGCCGCGGAAGCCGTGGTTCAGCAGACGGTTCTGCCCGTAGATCATGTAGGTCGGCCGGCGGGCGCCGGCCTTCTTGGGCGGCTGCCCGGGGAACGAGTAGCTGGTGGTGCCTGACACCCGCAGGAAAGCCGGCAGCGCGATGGCCTGCCGGGCGAACAGGGCCAGGTCGTAGGCGGAGCTGAACTGGCCGTTCGCGTCGAGCCCCGAGGGGGTCTTGGCCACGGTGTCCAGCGCCTGCAGCCGGCGGGCCATCGCGTTCATCTGGGACACCGTGGGGGCCAGCCCGCCGTTGGCGGTGGCCAGGGCGTGCGCGGCGTCGTTGGCCGAGGGCAGGAGCAGCGCGTGCCACAGGTCGTCAATCGTGTACGTGGCGCCCTTGACCAGCCCCACCCGGCTGCCGTCGGCCCGGGTGTCGGCGTCGGTGGCCGTGTACACCTTCGTTGGGTCGAGCTTGGGCAGGAGGGTGATCGCGGTGAGCGTCTTGAGGGTGGACGCGGGTCGCCACCGCTCGTGCGGCGCCTTGGCGGCGAGCACTTCGCCGGTGGTGGCGTCGGCCAGCACCCAGCTCTCGGCCACCACGGCGGGGGGCGGCACGGCGACCCCCGCTGGCCGGTAGACCACCCTCGTGCCCGCGAGCAGGGGACCGCCGATGGGTGACAGCCCGGGCCGGGCCAGCGGCCCGGGGAGCTTCTCCGCCGACGCCGGGGCAGCGACAAGAGCAAGCTGCGCCGCCAGCCCCCCGCAGAGGACGGCGGCGAGCCCGATGCGGGTGGCTCGCGTCGTCATGGTGCGACTAGGGTACGTCGTCCCGCCAGCGGATCGCTCCATCACCGCGCGTGTCTTCCTGCGGGAACCCACCCGGGACCAGACGGCCGAGCACCCGGTCAGCGGCGGAAGATCAGGGCCCGCTTGACCTCCTGGATCGCCTTGGTGACCTCGATGCCGCGCGGGCAGGCCTCGGTGCAGTTGAAGGTCGTGCGGCAGCGCCACACGCCCTCCTTGTCGTTGAGGATCTCGAGGCGCTCGTCGCCGGCCTCGTCGCGGCTGTCGAAGATGAACCGGTGCGCGTTGACGATCGCGGCGGGACCGAAGTACTGGCCGTCGGTCCAGAACACGGGGCACGACGATGGTGCAGGCGGCGCACAGGATGCACTTGGTGGTGTCGTCGAAGCGGCTCGCGGTCCTCGGCGGACTGCAGGCGCTCCCGGCGTCGGGCTCGTGCCCGTCGGTGATGAGGAACGGCATGCACGTCGCGGTAGGCCGCGAAGAACGGCTCCATGTCGACGATGAGGTCCTTCTCGAGCGGCAGGCCCTTGATCGCCTCGACGGTGATCGGCTTGCGCGATGTCGAGGTCCTTGACCAGCGTCTTGCAGGCCAGCCGGTTGCGGCCGTTGATGCGCATGGCGTCCGAGCCGCAGACGCCGTGCGCGCACGAGCGCCGGAAGGTCAGCGAGCCGTCGTGCTCCCACTTGATCTTGTGCAGCGCGTCGAGCACCCGGTCGGTGGGGTAGCAGCTCGACCGTCGAAGTCCTCCCAGTGCGGCTCGGTCGTCGGTCTCGGGGTTGTAGCGCCGGATCTGGAACGTGATCGGCGACGGCGATCCGGAGCTCGGCGGACGGGCGCGGGTCGCGGCGGTGGTGTCGGCGGCCATCAGTACTTCCGCTCCATCGGCTGGTAGCGGGTGATGGCGACGGGCTTGTAGTCGAGCCGGACGTGACGTCTCGCCGTCGGCGCCGACGCTCGCGGTAGGCCATCGTGTGGCGCATGAAGTTCACGTCGTCGCGGGTCGGGTAGTCCTCGCGCGAAGTGGCCGCCGCGGGACTCCTTGCGCGCGAGCGCGCCGACGACGAGCACCTCGGCGAGGTCGAGCAGGAAGCCGAGCTCGATCGCCTCGAGCAGGTCGGTGTTGTACCGGCGTGCCCTTGTCCTCGACGCGAGACGTTCTGGTAGCGCGCGCTTGCAGCTCCTCGACACGTCGACAGCGCCTGCTTGAGCGTGGCCTCGGTGCGGAAGACCTGCGCGTTCATGTCCATCGTCTCCTGCAGCGCCTTGCGGATGCGCCGCGACGCGCTCGCTGCCGGTGGCGGCGCGCAGGCCCTCGAGCATCTCGTCGACGACCGTCGGCCGGGTCGTCGGGCAGGTCGACGTAGTCGGCGGTCGCGCGCGTACTCGGCGGCGGCGATCGCCGGCCCGCTTGCCGAACACGTTGATGTCGAGCAGCGAGTTGGTGCCGAGCCGGTTCGAGCCGTGCACCGACACGCAGGCGCACTCGCCGGCGGCGTAGAGGCCCGGGACGACGGTCGGTGTTGTTCGACAGCACCTCGGCGTCGATCGTTGGTCGGGATGCCGCCCATCGCGTAGTGCGCGGTCGGGAAGACCGGCACCGGCTCGGTGAACGGGTCGACGCCGAGGTAGGTGCGGGCGAACTCGGTGATGTCGGGCAGCTTGGCGTCGATCTGCTCGGCGCGCGCAGGTGCGTGAGGTCGAGCAGCACGTAGTCCCTGTTGGGGCCGGCGCCGCGACCCTCGCGCACCTCCTGGGCCATCGCGCGGGCGACGATGTCGCGCGGCGCGAGGTCCTTGATGGTCGGCGCGTAGCGCTCCATGAAGCGCTCGCCCGAGCGCGTTGCGCAGGATCGCGCCCTCGCCGCGGGCGCCTTCGGTGAGCAGGATGCCCAGGCCGGCCAGGCCGGTCGGGTGGAACTGGAAGAACTCCATGTCCTCGAGCGGCAGGCCCGCGCCGAGACGATGCCCATGCCGTCGCCGGTGAGGGTGTGCGCGTTGGAGGTGGTCTTGAAGATCTTGCCGAAGCCGCCGGTCGCGAAGATGACGGCCTTGGCCTGGAAGACGTGGATCTCGCCGGTGGCGAGCTCGTAGGCCACGACGCCGGCGGCGCTTGCCCGTCGTCGGTCAGCAGCAGGTCGAGCACGTAGAACTCGTTGAAGAACTCGACGCTGCTGCTTGACGCAGTTCTGGTACAGCGTCTGCAGGATCATGTGGCCGGTGCGGTCGGCGGCGTAGCAGGCGCGGCGCACGGCGGCCTTGCCGTGGTTCGCGGGTGTGGCCGCCGAAGCGGCGCTGGTCGATCTTGCCCTCGGGCGTGCGGTTGAACGGCAGGCCCATCTTCTCGAGGTCGAGGACCGCGTCGATGGCCTCCTTGCACATGATCTCGGCGGCGTCCTGGTCGACCAGGTAGTCGCCGCCCTTGACGGTGTCGAAGGTGTGCCACTCCCAGTTGTCCTCCTCGACGTTGGCGAGCGCGGCGCACATGCCGCCCTGCGCCGCGCCGGTGTGCGACCGGGTCGGGTAGAGCTTGGTGAGCACGGCGGTGCGCGCCCGCGGACCGGACTCGAGCGCCGCGCGCATGCCGGCGCCGCCGGCGCCGACGATGACGACGTCGTACCGGTGGATCTCGACCATGGGTGCAGTCCGCTCCTCAGCCGATGCTCGGGTCGAACGTGAAGATCACCAGGGTGCCGAGCGCGATGATGAACACGGCCGCCACGTACAGCAGCGCCTTGAGCCAGAACCGGGTCTGGTCGCGCTCGGCGTAGTCGTTGATGATCGTGCGCAGGCCGTTGGTGCCGTGCAGCATGGCCAGCCACAGCATGAGCAGGTCCCAGATCTGCCAGAACGGCGAGGACCAGCGGCCGGCCACGAAGCCGAAGTTGATGCGCTGCACGCCGCCGTCGAGGATGTTCATGATCAGCAGGTGGCCGAGGACGAGCACGACGAGGACGACGCCGCGACCCGCATGAAGACCCACGAGTACAGCTCGTAGTTGCTGCGCGCCGTGGAGCGCTTCTCTCGCGGGGACGGCAGGCCGGTTCCGGCGCTGGAGGCGAGGCTCATGGCGTGCTCCCGAAGAGCACCGAGGCGGTGTGCTTGAGCATGAAGTACGTGCCGGGGATCATCACGACGAACCACACGGCCATGACCACCCAGAACATGTGGCGCTGGTACTTGGGGCCCCTGGACCAGAAGTCGACCAGGACGATCCGCAGCCCGTTGAGCGCGTGGTAGAGCACCGCGCCGACGAGGCCGACCTCCATCAGGTTGACGATCGGGGTCTTGTACGTGGCGATCACGCGGTCGTAGGCGTCAGGGCTGACGCGGACGAGCGCGGTGTCGAGCACGTGCACGAAGAGGAAGAAGAAGACGGCGACGCCGGTGATCCGGTGCGCCACCCACGACCACATTCCCTCGCGACCGCGGTAGAGGGTGCCGGAGGACAGGACGGCCACGAGCGCCTCCGATCGTTCGCCGGCGGGAGCGTCGGCGCCCGCGGGCTCGGGGCGTCTGCCCCGGCCCTCGCATCGTAGCGGGGCGCCTCTGGGGCAGCTGCCGGGGCCACCGATGTGCCGTCGCCGCCCCGGCACTGCCGCGCCGGGCGCTCTTCACTAGCCTGGCCGGAGCGGGTCGCGCCGCCGGGTCTGCGCCTGGGTCTGCGCCGCGGCCGGCGCCTGCGGGCGTGCGCTGCGCGGGACTACGAGCGTCGAGGAGGGCCGTGATGGCTACCACAGAGTCAGGTCTGCCGTTCGAGCCGGTGTACGGCCCGGGGTCGCTCGAGGGGTGGGACCCGCAGGCCCACCTGGGGGAACCGGGGTCCTACCCGTACACCCGCGGCGTCTACCCGACGATGTACACCCAGCGGCCCTGGACGATGCGGCAGTACGCCGGATTCGGCACCGCGGTGGAGTCCAACGCGCGTTACCGCCAGCTCCTGGGGGCAGGCCAGACGGGGCTGTCGGTCGCGTTCGACCTGCCCACTCAGATGGGCTACGACTCCGACCATCCGCTCGCCCACGGCGAGGTCGGCAAGGTGGGCGTGGCGATCGACTCCATCGACGACATGCGGGTGCTGTTCGGCCAGATCCCTCTGGACGGGGTCTCCACCTCGATGACCATCAACGCACCGGCTGCCGTCCTGCTGCTGCTCTACCAGCTCGTCGCGGAGGAGAACGGGATCTCCGGCGACCAGCTCAACGGCACCATCCAGAACGACGTGCTCAAGGAGTACATCGCGCGCGGTACCTACATCTACCCACCCGCGGCGTCGTTGCGGCTCATCACCGACATCTTCGGTTACTGCCGAGCCGAGATCCCGCGCTGGAACACCATCTCGATCTCGGGCTACCACATGGCCGAGGCCGGGGCCACGCCCGCGCAGGAGATCGCCTTCACCCTGGCCGACGGCATCGCGTACGTGCGCGCCGCGATCGCCAGCGGCCAGGACGTCGACGAGTTCGCCCCGCGGCTGGCCTTCTTCTTCGTCTCGCGCACCACGTTCCTGGAGGAGGTGGCCAAGTTTCGGGCCGCGCGCCGCATCTGGGCCAGGGTGATGACGCGAGGACTTCGGCGCCACGAACCCCAAGAGCCAGATGTTGCGCTTCCACACCCAGACCGCCGGGGTGCAGCTCACGGCCCAGCAGCCCGAGGTCAACCTCGTCCGGGTGGCCGTGCAGGCCCTCGCCGCGGTCCTCGGGGGCACCCAGTCGCTGCACACCAACTCGTACGACGAGGCCATCGCTCTCCCCACCGAGAAGGCCGCCCGGCTCGCGCTGCGCACCCAGCAGGTGCTCGCGTACGAGTCGGACGTCACCCGCACGGTCGACCCCTTCGCCGGCTCGTACGTGGTGGAGTCCCTCACCGACGAGCTCGAGGCGGCCGCGCTGGAGCTGATGGGCCGGGTCGAGGACCTCGGCGGCGCCGTGGCCGCGATCGAGCAGGGGTTCCAGAAGGCCGAGATCGAGCGGTCGGCCTACCGCATCGCGCTGGAGATCGACAGCGGCGAGCGCACGGTGGTGGGGGTCAACAAGTTCGCCATCGAGCACGAGGAGCCGTACGAGCCGCTGCGCGTCGACCCGGCCATCGAGGCCGAGCAGTGCGCCCGCCTCGCGGCCCTGCGGGCGGAGCGTGACCAGGGGGCCGTCGACCGCTGGCTCGCCGAGGTGCGGGAAGCCGCGGCTGGTACCTCCAACGTCCTGACCCCCATGAAGGAGGCGCTGCGGGCCCGGGCCACGGTGGGCGAGGTCTCCGACGCCCTGCGCGAGGTCTGGGGCCAGTACGTGCCGCCGGAGGTCTTCTAGAGGTCTGGCGAGGGCCGGAAGTCCCGTGGCTGCCCCCGGAGGGGGTCACGGAACGGTGACGCTTGGGGTAACGCCCGGGGCATTGTCCGGCGGGGTCGGTCACGGTCGTTAGGGTCGGAACAGGTCGCGCCCGACAGGTGGCGCGTTCGAAAGGAGACACCCTTGTCGAAGGGTCTGAAGTTCGCTGCGGTCATGGCCGCCGGCGCCATGGCGCTGGCCGCGTGCAGCAGCAGTAGCAGCAGTAGCGGCAGCAGCGCGTCCGCGAGCACGTCCACCGTCAAGGTCGGCCTGGCATACGACATCGGCGGGCGCGGCGACCAGTCGTTCAACGACTCCGCCGCCGCCGGTCTGGACAAGGCCGCATCCGAGCTCGGCGTCCAGATCAAGGAGCTCGAGGCCACCGCGGGCGAGACCGACGCGCAGAAGGCCGAGCGCCTCACGACCCTCGCCGAGGGCGGGTACAACCCCGTCATCGCCATCGGGTTCGCGTACGCCACGTCCCTGGGCAAGGTCGCCCCGCAGTTCCCGCAGACGAGCTTCGCGATCGTCGACGACGCCTCGCTCTCGGAGAAGAACAAGAACGTCACCAGCCTCGTGTTCGCCGAGAACGAGGGCTCGTACCTCGTCGGCGCCATCGCGGCCCAGGCGTCCAAGAGCGGCAACGTGGGCTTCATCGGCGGCGTGAACGTGCCGCTGATCCAGAAGTTCTTCGCCGGCTACCAGGCCGGCGCCAAGGCTGTGAACCCGAGCGTCAAGGTGCAGGTCAAGTACCTCACCGAGCCCCCGGACTTCACTGGCTTCGGCGACCCGGCCAAGGGCAAGGTCGCCGCGCAGGGCCAGATCCAGGCCGGCGCCGACGTCGTGTACGCGGCGGCCGGCGGTTCGGGTGCTGGCGTCTTCGACGCCGCCAAGGCTGGCGGCGCGTGGGCGATCGGCGTCGACTCCGACCAGTACCTCACCGCCAAGGCCGACGTGAAGGACAAGGTCCTCACGTCGATGCTCAAGCGCGTCGACGTCGCGGTCTACAACGAGATCAAGTCCTTCGTCGACGGCTCGCCGCTCACCGGCGTGGTCACCTTCGACCTCAAGGCGGACGGCGTCGGCTACTCCAAGTCGAACCCGGCCGTGCAGCCCTACGAGGCCAAGGCCGACGAGCTGCGCCAGCAGATCATCGACGGGAAGATCACGGTCCCGACGACCCCGTGATCGCCTAGCACCTGACCGGTCGGGGGGCGCGCCGAGAAGTCCGCGGCGCACCCCCCGAACCGGCCCCTCGGGCCCGATCCGTGCGTGTAGCGTGCGGCTCGGGCCCGATCTGTGCGACGAGACGTCGGACGAGCCGGAGCCCGAGGCCGTCCCGCCATGCAGCGCAAGGAGCGTGCGCCATCGACAGCGAGCTGAACGGGTCCGGGGCGGCGCCGACGCCCGAGGTCTCGGAGCAGGCACCGCCGGCCGTCGAGCTGCGGCGCATCACCAAGACCTTCCCCGGCGTCGTCGCCAACAGCGACATCAACCTCACCGTGCGGCGAGGCACCGTGCACGCCATCGTCGGGGAGAACGGCGCGGGCAAGTCGACGCTCATGAAGACCCTGTACGGCATGCACAAGCCCGACAGCGGCACGATCGCGCTCGACGGGCACGAGGTCGTGCTCGGCAGCCCGTCCGACGCGATCGAGCACGGCATCGGCATGGTGCACCAGCACTTCCAGCTCGCCGACAACTTCACCGTGCTCGAGAACGTCGTGCTCGGCGCCGAGCCCACCAGCGGCGGCCGGCTCGACGTCGACGCGGCCCGCTCCCGGATCCTGGAGATCTCCGGCCGCTACGGCCTCGATGCCCGGCCCGACGTGCTCGTCGAGGATCTCGGCGTCGGCGAGCGCCAGCGGGTCGAGATCCTCAAGGTGCTCTACCGGGGGGCCCGCACGCTCATCCTCGACGAGCCCACGGCGGTGCTCGTGCCCCAGGAGGTCGACGAGCTGTTCGAGGCGTTGCGCGAGCTCAAGGCCGAGGGCCTCGCGATCATCTTCATCTCTCACAAGCTCGACGAGGTGCTCAAGGTCGCCGACGACATCACCGTGATCAGGCGGGGCACGACGGTGGCCACCGTCGTCCCCTCGAAGGTCACGTCCCGCCAGCTCGCCGAGCTCATGGTGGGAAGCGAGCTGCCCACCCCCGAGACCCGCGAGTCCACCGTCACCGACGTCGCCGAGCTGATCCTGGCGGGCATCACGCTGGTCGACGCCGACGGCCGTCCGCTGCTGCGCGACGTGAGCCTCACCATCCACCGCGGCGAGGTTCTCGGCATCGCGGGCGTGGAGGGCAACGGTCAGGCCGAGCTGGTCGAGACGATCATGGGCATGCGCAGGCCCGCCCGTGGCACGGTGAGCATCGGCGGCACCGACATCACCACGTGGAGCACGCGGCAGCGGCGCGAGTCGGGCATCGCCTACATCCCCGAGGACCGCACCCGACACGGCCTTCTCCTCGAGTCGCCCCTCTGGGAGAACCGCATGCTGGGTCACCAGACCCAGCCGCCGAACAGCAAGGGCGCGCTCGTCGACCGCAAGGGCGCCCGGCGCGACACCGAGCGGATCGTGGCGGAGTACGACGTACGCACGCCGTCCATCGATGTGCTCGCCTCCGCCCTGTCCGGCGGCAACCAGCAGAAGCTGATCGTGGGCCGCGAGATGAGCTCGGAGCCCACCGTGCTGGTCGCCTCGCACCCGACCAGAGGGGTCGACGTCGGCGCCCAGGCAGCCATCTGGGACCAGCTGCGCGAGGCGCGGGCCAAGGGGCTGGCCGTGCTCCTCATCTCGGCCGACCTCGACGAGCTGATCGGCCTGTCGGACTCGATCAAGGTCATGCTGCGCGGCACCCTCGTGGCCGACGCCGACCCGGCCACCGTGACCCCGCAGGAACTCGGCTCGGCCATGACCGGAGCAGGAGGTGATGTCGCATGAACGGGAGGTTCGACCTGCGGAAGGTCACGCTGGGCGTCGCGGCCCCGGTGCTCGCGATCCTGTTCTCGCTGCTCGTCACGGGCGTGGTGCTGCTGGCTACCGGCAACAACCCGATCACCGCGTTCTCCACGATGCTCGACCAGCTCACCAAGCCGCGCATCCAGGTGAACATCCTGAACTCGGCCACGACGTACTACCTGTCGGCGATCGCGGTGGCGATCGGCTTCAAGATGAACCTGTTCAACATCGGCGTCGACGGCCAGTACCGCCTCGCCGCGATGATCGCTGCGGCCGTGGGCGGCGCCGTGGTGCTCCCGCCGGTGCTGCACGTGGGCCTGATCATCGTGGTCGCGATGGCCGTCGGCGCCTTCTGGGCGGGCATCGCTGGCCTGCTCAAGGTCACCCGGGGCGTCTCCGAGGTCATCTCGACGATCATGCTCAACTTCATCGCCACGGGCGTGGTGGCGTACCTCCTCACGCCGGGCCGCCTCGCCGAGGCCGTGACGGGGTCGAACAACATCGGCACCAAGCCGATCCCCGAGTCGGGTCAGGTGCCTGGCCTGCCGCTCGTGCCGGGCACACCGAACCTCGTGTTCGGCATGATCATCGTGGCCTTCCTCGTCGGCGTCGGATATTGGTTCCTGCTGGGACGCACCCGGTTCGGGTTCGACCTGCGGGCCACCGGCGCCTCGGAGACCGCAGCCGTCGCCTCCGGCGTCAACGTCAAGAAGATGATCGTCACCACGATGCTGCTCTCGGGCGCGGTGGCCGGGCTGGTCGGCATGCCACAGCTGCTCGGGTCGTCGTACTCGTACAGCCTCGACTTCCCCACGGGCCTGGGCTTCACGGGCATCGCCATCGCCCTGCTCGGGCGCAACAACCCGATCGGCATCGCCCTCGGCGCACTGCTGTGGTCGTTCCTCGACAACACCTCCAACAGCCTCGAGTTCGAGGGCGTGCCCAAGCAGACCGTCCTGATCATGCAGGGCATCATCGTGCTCTCCGTCGTCATCGCGTACGAGCTCGTGCGGCGCTACCGGATCCGCCTGGTGGCCAAGGACGTGGGCCACCAGCTCGCCACCGACCGGCCCGTGACGGCCGAGGAGGTGACCGCGTGAGCATCGTCAACGCCGACTCCCCGCAGAGCGACGCGCTGCTCGACCCGACCCTGCGCTCGCAGTCGCGCAATCGGCTCACGCCGCTGCGGATGCTGTACCTGGCCACGGTGCTGCTGCTCCTGCTGTCCGTCGTGCGCCTGATCACCGGCGCCGAGGACCTCACCTCGGCCGGTACCGTGGCCGCGGCGCTGGGCCTCGCGGTGCCGATCGGCATGGCCGGCCTCGGCGGCCTGTGGTCCGAGCGCTCGGGCGTGGTCAACATCGGCCTCGAGGGCATGATGATCCTCGGCACGTTCGGGGCCGGCTGGGCCGGCTACCAGTGGGGACCGTGGGTGGCGCTGGTGTCGGCGGTGGCCTTCGGCGCCGTGGGCGGGGTCGTCCTGCGCCGTCGCCACGGTCACCTTCGCCGTCGACCAGATCGTGGTGGGCGTGGCCATCAACATCCTGGCCGTCGGTGTCACGCAGTTCCTCGCCGCCGAGTTCTTCACCGGCGTGCCCGGCGGTGGCGGTACTCAGTCGCCGCCGATGGACCCGATCGGCAGCATCACCCTCCCGCTGATATCGGACTGGGCGACGACGCTGTCTCAGAAGGGGTGGTTCTTCGTCTCCGACCTCGCGGGCGTCGTCGCCGGTCTCACCACCGACGTCTCCTACGTGACGATCATCGCGATCCTGCTCGTCGTCGGCACGTTCTTCGTGCTGTGGCGCACCGCCTTCGGCCTGCGGCTGCGGTCGTGCGGCGAGGCCCCGTACGCGGCAGCCACGCTGGGTGTCAACGTCATCAAGTACAAGTACATCGCCGTGGTCGTGTCCGGCGCCCTCGCCGGGTTCGGCGGCGCGTACCTGGCGATCGTCGCGGCGAGCATCTACCGAGAGGGCCAGACGGCGGGGCGCGGCTACATCGGCCTGGCCGCCATGATCTTCGGCAACTGGCGCCCTGGCGGCCTCGCCGCGGGTGCCGGCCTGTTCGGTTACACCGACGCGCTGCAGCTGCGCGGCGGTGGCGCGGTGCACGCGCTGCTGCTGCTCACCGCCATCCTGCTGGCCGCGTACGGGGCCTGGCTGCTCTACAAGCGCCGCACGATGGGCGGGGTGTCTCTCGCTCGTCTTCGCGGTGCTCGTGTTCGCCTGGTACGCGGTCACGGACGAGCTGCCGCCCCAGGTGTCGTTCGTCACGCCGTACGTGGCCACGCTGCTCGTGCTGGCGCTGGCCTCGCAGCGGCTCCGGATGCCTGCGGCCGACGGCAAGCCGTACCTCAAGGGCGAGGAGCACTAGTCCGTGCACGTCGACTGGCCCGCGCTGCGGGTAGCGGCCACCGACGCCATGGGGAGGGCGTACGCGCCCTACTCGAGGTTCAAGGTGGGTGCGGCCGCCCTCGTCGACGACGGCAGGGTCGTGGTGGGCTGCAACGTCGAGAACGCCTCGTACGGGCTGGGTCTGTGCGCGGAGTGCTCGCTGGTGTCGATGCTGCACGTCACCGGCGGGGGTCGGCTCGTCGCGCTCGTCTGCGTCGACCAGCACGGGGCCCCGCTCATGCCGTGCGGCCGCTGCCGCCAGCTGCTGTGGGAGTTCGGCGGTCCCGAACTGCTCGTGGAGACTGTGTCCGGCGTCCGTCCCATGACCGAGGTGCTCCCCGACGCGTTCGGCCCCGACGACCTCGTCGACCGGGCCGAGGGCGCCCTCCCGCCCGTGACGTAGTCGCCCAGCACGTCGTGATGTCCCCTTCCCCGAAGCGAGGAGTCTGCGATGCCCACCGCGGTCGAGGTGATCCGCGCCAAGCGCGACCGCCTGGCGCTCACCGACGAGCAGATCGACTGGGTCATCGACGCGTACACCCGCGGCGAGGTGGCCGACGAGCAGATGAGCGCGCTCGCGATGGCGATCGTGCTCAACGGCATGGACCGGCGCGAGATCTCGCGCTGGACCGCGGCGATGATCGCCAGCGGCGAGCGGATGGACTTCCGCGACCTCGGCCGTCCTTCGGTCGACAAGCACTCCACGGGTGGGGTGGGTGACAAGATCACGCTGCCCCTGGCCCCGCTCGTGGCCGCGTGCGGGGCGGCGGTGCCCCAGCTGTCCGGTCGCGGGCTGGGCCACACGGGCGGCACGCTCGACAAGCTCGAGTCCATCCCGGGCTGGCGCGCCGCGCTGAGCAACGAGGAGATGCGCACGATCCTCACGGACGTCGGCGCCGTGATCTGCGCGGCCGGCGACAGTCTGGCCCCGGCCGACCGCAAGCTCTACGCGCTGCGCGACGTCACCGGGACCGTGGAGGCCATCCCCTTGATCGCGTCGAGCATCATGAGCAAGAAGATCGCCGAGGGCGCGTCGGCGCTCGTGCTCGACGTCAAGACCGGGTCCGGGGCCTTCATGCGCGAGCCCGACAAGGCCCGCGAGCTCGCCGCAGACCATGGTCGAGCTCGGCAACGACGCCGGGGTGCACACCGAGGCCCTGATCACGGCGATGGATGTGCCGCTGGGCCGCACCGCCGGCAACGCGCTCGAGGTGCGCGAGTCGCTCGAGGTGCTCGCCGGGGGCGGGCCTTCCGACGTCCGCGAGCTCACCCTCGTGCTGGCCCGCACGATGCTCGACGCGGTGGGCCTCGACGGCCGCGACCCGGCCGACCTGCTCGACAGCGGCGCGGCGATGGACTCGTGGCGCGCCATGATCGCGGCGCAGGGCGGCGACCCTGGTGCGCCCCTGCCGCATGCGAAGGAGCGCCACGTCATGCACGCGGTCAAGGACGGCGTGGTCACCCGCCTCGACGCCTACGGGGTGGGCGTGGCCGCGTGGCGCCTCGGTGCTGGCCGGGCCCGCAAGGAGGACCCTGTGCAGGCCGGGGCGGGCGTGGAGTGGCACGTCGTTCAGGGCCAGCCGGTACGTCCGGGCCAGGCGCTCGCTACCCTCCACACCGATACCCCCGAGCGGTTCCCGGAGGCGCTCGCCGACCTCACCACCGCCATCACCGTCGGTCCCTCCGAGGAGACCGTCGAGCAGCTCCCCCTCGTCGTCGCCAGGATCGGACGCTGACATGCCCGAGCTCGTCGCATCCCCTGCCCGGATCCCCGTGCCCGGGGGCAAGACCATCGACGAGTACGTCGGCCGCGTCGTCACCGGCGACGAGGCGGTGTCCGTCGCTCACATGCGAGCCCCGGCGGGGTGGGAGGAGCCGGCGCAGGCCCCGGCTTTCGACGAGTTCACCCTTGTGCTCGCCGGCCGGGTCCTGGTCGAGCACGACGGCGGCGTCCTGGAGGTGCACGCGGGCCAGGCCGTGATCACACGGGCCGGCGAGCGCGTGCGCTACCGCACCCCGGCCGACGAGGGCGCCGAGTACGTGGCCGTGTGCCTGCCTGCGTTCGCACCGGACCTCGCCGTGCGCGACGAGTGACGCCCGCCCCCACCCCTGGTCGTTCCCTTGTCCCTCCCCTCGTCCGTCGGCCCATGGCATGGATCAACGGACCGTTGGTGGGGTCTGCGGGCGGTCCTCCCTGGTCGATTCGTCCATGCCATGGATCAACGGGCGGAGGGGAGCCGACGGGCGATGGGGGTGCGCGGGCGAAGGGAGTGCGCGGGCGGGGTAGGGGCTAGAGGGGTCGGAACGGGTCGCGGCGGGGGGCGCTGTGCAGGTCGGCGCGGGGGCACGAGGCCAGGGTGAGGTCGACGAAGCGCAACGCCGAGTCGCAGAGCCGCTCGACGGTCCAACCCTGCGAGATGCCCAGCGGCGTGAGGCTCACCTTGTAGATCGTGAGGGCGCGCCGCACGGGGGTGTCGTACTGCACCGCGATGCTGCCGACGAGCTGCGACACTCCGCGGGTACCTCCGGGTCCGGACCACGGAACGTCGTATCGCTGCCAGAGGCTGGTGGTCGCGTTCCAGGTGCCCCCGCGGGAGACGTCCTGCATCCGTAGGTGCTCGAGCAGACGGACAGCCCGGATCTCCTCCAGGACGGCCGCCGGCCGGATGACCTCGGAGAAGTCCGGGGTCGTCGCGCTCGCGAGGCTCATGGATCCTGCATCGGCACGACGGGCCGGGGGTTGAGGGTCCAGCGGCCCCGGGTCGGCCCACTACGGTGGCGCCATGAGCGCCCTCGTCGCCCCCTTCGGGTCCCGTACCGCCGAGCCGCTGTCCGTCCACGTCGTGCGCCGCGCTCCCAAGGTGCTGCTGCACGACCACCTCGACGGCGGGGTCCGGCCGGCCACCATCGTCGAGCTCGCCCGGGCGTGCGGGCACTCCCTGCCGGCGGACGACGCCGAGGGTCTCGCCCGCTGGTTCCACCAGGCGGCCGACTCCGGCTCGCTCGAGCTCTACCTCGAGACCTTCGCCCACACTGTCGGCGTGATGCAGACCCGCGACGCGCTCGTCCGGGTGGCCGCGGAGTGCGCAGAGGACCTCGCTGCCGACGGCGTCGTGTACGCCGAGGTGCGGTTCGCCCCCGAGCTGCACACCCAGGAGGGTCTCGCACTCACCGACATCGTGGAGGCCGTCCTCGACGGCTTCAGGCAGGGGTCGGAGCGGTCCGCGGCGGCCGGCCACTCCATCCGCGTGGGCACCCTGCTGACCGCCATGCGCACCGCGGCCCGGTCCACCGAGATCGCCGAGCTCGTCGTGAGGTTCCGCGACGTGGGCGTCGTCGGCTTCGACATCGCAGGCGCCGAGGCGGGGTTCCCGCCCACGCGGCACCTCGACGCCTTCGAGTACCTGCGCCGGGAGAACGAGCACTTCACCATCCACGCGGGCGAGGCTTTCGGGCTGCCGAGCATCTGGGAGGCGCTGCAGTGGTGCGGCGCCGACCGGCTCGGCCACGGCGTGCGGATCGTCGACGACATCGAGGTGGGCCCGGACGGAACGGTCGATCTCGGCCGCCTGGCCGCGTACGTGCGCGACCGTCGCGTGCCGCTCGAGCTGTGCCCCACCTCGAACGTGCAGACCGGGGCCGCCCCCTCGATTGCCGAGCACCCCATCGGCCTGCTGGCGCGGCTGCGCTTCCGGGTGACCGTCAACACCGACAACCGGCTGATGTCCGACACGTCGGTGTCCAAGGAGTTCGTCGCCCTCAGCGAGGCCTTCGGCTGGGGCCTGCCGGAGATGCAGTGGCTCACCCTCAACGCGATGAAGAGCGCCTTCATCCCGTACGACGCGCGGCTCGCCCTCATCGACCGCGTCATCAAGCCCGGCTACGCCGCGCTTCTGGCCGAGTAGCCCGGCGCCCGGGCTCCGCGCCAGACGTCGCTGCTCCGCACCGGACGGCCGGGTCGGGACGTACCCTGGCCTGGTCCCCGCGGAGGAGGTGCTCGGTGCAGGTCGAGGACGTCATCGACGACGGCCGGGCCCCCTCCGACGCCCACCCCGGGCGGGCCCGGGCCGCGCGCGCCGGGATGCTGCTCCTGCTCGGCGCGGTGGTCGGCCTCGCGGGCGGCCAGGCCTGGGCCCAGCGCAGCGCCGACGCCGACGCGTCGTCCCAGGTGCGGCTGCGCGCGGTGCTCACCTCGGCCCGGCTGGTGCAGGACCTCGGCACCGGCCCACGGGTCAAGGTCGTCGGTAGCCTCGTCAACGCCGGTCCCCGGCACGTCGTGGTGGTGCCCGCTGTACCTGGTGCGACCACGCAGGTGGTGACACCTGGCCTGGACCCGGCCGGCTCGACCACGTTCACCGTGGAGGTCCCGTTCGTCTGCCGTGGGCCCGTGACGACTCCCCCGCCGGACCTCGTCCTGCGGGCCACCACGGACGACGGCGCCGAGCGCCGCGTCGTGGTCTCCCTCGTAGGAGACCAGGTGTGGTCGGACCTGTCGCTCGTCTGCCTGGCCCGCGCGACCCCTTAGCCCGACGTCGGGGTCCAGCGCAGCGCCCACGCCTCGCCCACGTCGACGAAGCCGCGCCGCGTGTACCAGCCGCGGGGCCAGTCGTCGCGCAGCGCCTCGAGGACGAGAAGGTCGCACCCGGCGCCGGCCGCGCGCCGCGCCGCGGCGGCGAGGAGGGCGTCTCCGTACCCGCGGCCCGTGTAGGCGGCCAGCGTGCCGACGTTGTCCAGCGAAGCGGTGCGCCCGCGCACGACGAGATCGGCGGCCGCGGCGAGCCCGCCCGCGGCGGCTGCGGGGCCGTCGCGGTCGGTGCTGTCGGGGGCGACCACGGCGAGCCGCTGCAGATGCCCGGCCCGGTCCATCCGCACCCGTCGCACCACGAGCTGGCGCACGGTCTCGTCCTCGAAGCCGGGCTGCTCGGCGCGCCAGCTGGCCGCGACGAAGGCAGCCACCTGCTGCTCGTCGACCTCGACCACGAGCGCCGCGTCTCCGCCGCCCGCAGCGCCGAGGTCGTGGCCGCCCCCACCGAGGGGGAGGGCCAGGGCGGACAGCGCCTCCACGGTGGCGCCGAGGGTGGCGAACGCGCGGTGCCAGTCGGCGGGGATGGCGTCGTACACGCACACCTCGCGGTGTGCCAGGCCGCGGCCGCCAAGCACCTGCTCGGCGGCCTCGACCGCCAGCGCGGGGTCGAGCCGCTCGGGCACGCCGGGCAGGACGAGCCGGTTCGAGTCGAACGACCGGGGAAACGCGGCGTCGAGCACGGCCGCGGCGCCGTCGCCGAGCTCGTCGACGGCCACGACCTCCTCGGCCCGCAGCCTCGCCGACCCCACGAAGAAGGTGCGCCAGCGGCTGCCGGAGTCGTCGGGCAGGTCGGCCGCCATCAGGAGCCGCGCGGGTGCCACACGGTCTTGGTCTCCACGAACGAGCGGATGCGCGAAAGCCCCGGATCGGCTGTCCAGTCGGCCTGCGGGGCGGGCCGGCGTACCCGCGCGACGTGGTCGGCGGCGGCCACGGCGAGGGACCGAGCGAGATCGGGGTCGTCGACGCCCGCGAGGTCGACCGCGTTGACGTCGCGGTGCCCGGCGAGCCATGGCGCCACCTCGGCGACGTCGGCAGTGAGCAGGTTGACGACGCCGCCGGGCACGTCGGAGGTGGCCAGCACCTCGGCGAGCGTGACGGCCGGCACCGGTCGATCACGAGAGGTGAGAACGACGGCGGTGTTGCCCGAGACCACCACGGGGGCGAGCACCGAGACCAGGCCGAGCAGCGAGGAGTCCTGAGGGGCCACGACGGCGACGACCCCGGTGGGTTCCGGGAGCGAGAAGTTGAAGAAGGGTCCCGCCACGGGGTTGGCGCCGCCGAGCACCGACGCGATCTTGTCGGCCCACCCCGCGTACCACACCCATCGGTCGATCGCGGCCTCGACGGTGGCGGTGGCCTGCCGCGTGGTGCGGCCCTCGCCGCGGGCCACCTCGTCGGCGAACTGCGCGGCGCGGCCCTCCATCACCTCGGCCACGCGGTAGAGCACCTGGCCGCGGTTGTACGCCGTGGCGCCGGACCAGCCCGCGAAGGCGCCGCGCGCCTTCACCACGGCCTCGCGGGCGTCCTTGCGCGAGGCCATCGACGCGTTCGCCCAGAACCTGCCCCTGGCGTCGAGGACCTCGTAGGACCGGCCGCTCTCGCTCCGGGGGAACACTCCTCCTACGTACAGCTTGTACGTCTTGCGCACGTCGAGCCGCCCGGCCATCAGTGATCGCCGTCCAGGTACGCGGCGAGCCCGTGCCGGCCGCCCTCGCGGCCGAAGCCGCTCTCCTTGTAGCCCCCGAAGGGGCTGGTGGGGTCGAAGTGGTTGTACGTGTTGGCCCACACGACTCCGGCGCGCACCTTCGAGGCCATCGACAGGATGCGCGAACCCTTCTCGGTCCAGATCCCGGCCGACAGGCCGTACGGGGTGTTGTTCGCCTTCTCGACCGCCTCCGCCGGGGTGCGGAACGTCAGGACGGACAGCACGGGGCCGAAGATCTCCTCGCGGGCGACCCGGTGCGCCTGGGAGACCTGCGTGAACATCGTCGGCGGGAACCAGAAGCCGCGCCCGGGAAGGTCGCACGGTGCCGTCCACCGCACGGCGCCCTCGGCGTCGCCGGCCGCCGTGAGCTCCTCGATCCGGTCGAGCTGTTCGCGCGAGTTGATGGCCCCGATGTCGGTGTTCTTGTCCATCGGATCGCCCAGACGCAGGGTGCGCAGCCGGCGCTTGAGCCGTGCGACGACCTCGTCGGCCACCGACTCCTGCACCAGGAGCCGCGACCCGGCGCAGCACACGTGCCCTTGGTTGAAGTAGATACCCGACACGATGCCCTCGACGGCCTGGTCGAGCGGAGCGTCGTCGAAGACGATGTTCGCGGCCTTGCCGCCGAGCTCCAGGGTCAGGCTCTTGTCGGTGCCCGCCACCTCACGGGCGATGCGCTTGCCCACCTCGGTGGAGCCGGTGAAGGCGACCTTGTCCACGCCGCGGTGGGCCACGAGCGCCGCACCGGTAGCGCCCGCTCCCGTGACGATGTTGACGACGCCGGGCGGCAGCTCGGCCTGCTGGCAGATCTCCGCGAACAGCAGCGCGGTGAGCGAGGTGGTCTCGGCCGGCTTGAGCACCACGGTGTTGCCGCACGCCAGCGCCGGCGCCACCTTCCACGCGAGCATCAGGAGCGGGAAGTTCCAGGGGATCACCTGCGCGGCCACGCCGAGCGGGCGTGGGGCGGGCCCGAGGCCCGCGTGCTCGAGCTTGTCGGCCCAGCCGGCGTGGTAGAAGAAGTGCGCGGCCACGAGCGGCACGTCGACGTCGCGCGACTCGCGGATCGGCTTGCCGTTGTCGAGGGTCTCGAGCACCGCGAGCTCGCGGGCGCGCTCCTGGATGATGCGCGCGATGCGGAACAGGTACTTGGCCCGCTCGCGGCCGGGCATCCGCGACCAGGTGCGCGCGTAGGCGCGCCGCGCGGCCCGCACCGCGAGGTCGATGTCGTCCGGCCCAGCCTCGGAGATGCTGCTGAGCACCTCTTCGGTGGCCGGGTTCACGGTCTTGAACGCCGCGCCGTCGACGGGGTCGACGAACTCGCCGTCCACGAAGAGCCCGTAGGACGGGGCGATGTCGACGACCGCCCGTGACTCGGGCGCGGGGGCGTACTCGAACACCTGGGGCATGGCGACCTCTAGTCGAGCGTGACGTAGTCGGGACCGGAGTACGCCCCGGTGCGTTGCCGCTGGCGCTGCAGCAGCAGGTCGTTCAGGAGGCTGGACGCGCCGAGGCGGAACAGGTCGGGGGTGAGCCATTCCTGCCCGACGGTCTCGTTGACCAGGACGAGGAACTTCAGCGCATCCTTCGTCGTGCGGATGCCGCCGGCGGGCTTCATGCCCACGAGCGCGCCCGTGACCTCCTGCCAGTCGCGGCACGCCTCGAGCATCACGAGGGTGACGGGGAGGGTGGCGGCGGGCGAGATCTTGCCGGTCGAGGTCTTGATGAAGTCGGCGCCGGCGAGCATCGCGAGCCACGAGGCGCGCCGGACGCTGTCGTAGGTCTGGAGCTCGCCGGTCTCGAGGATCACCTTGAGGTGGGCCGAGCCGCAGGTCTGCTTCACCGCGACGATCTCGTCGAACACCTGGCCGTATCGTCCGGCGAGGAAGGCCCCACGGTCGATCACCATGTCGATCTCGTCGGCGCCCGCCTCGACCGCGTCCGCCGTGTCGGCGAGCTTGACGGCCAGCGAGGCCCGTCCGCTCGGGAAGGCGGTGGCGACCGCAGCCACTTTGATCGCGGTGCCCTCCACCTCGGCCCGCGCCACGTGCACCATGTCGCCGTACACGCAGACGGCCGCGACCTGCGGCGTGCTCGGGTCGGTGGGGTCGGGCTGGCGGGCCTTGGCGCACAGCGCCCGGACCTTGCCCGGGGTGTCGGCGCCCTCGAGCGTGGTGAGGTCGATCATCGAGATGGCCAAGTCGATCCCGAATGCCTTAGCCGAGGTCTTGATCGACCGGGTGCCGAGCACTGCGGCCCGGCCGTCGGCGCCCACCTGGTCGACGCCGGGAAGCCCCATCAGGAACCGCCGCAGGCTGCGCTCGTCCGACGTGATGCCGGCGATGTCGAGGCCCGTGGGCTGCCGCGTGATCACGGGGTCACAGTAGTCCGTGGCGTGGGCGCCCGGTTCAGCTCAGCGCTCGCCGCAGGGCCGCCAGGCGCGTGGCCCAGATGCGGCGGGAGAGCTCGGCCGCCGGCGCCGTGACCTCCGACGCGTGGTAGGCCCCGGGGTACACGTGGAGCTCGACCGGGACCCCGGCCTGCGCGAGCCGCTGGGCGAAGTCGACGTCCTCGTCCCGGAACAGGTCCACGTCGCCGACGTCGAGGAAGACGGGCGGCAGCCCCGACAGGTCGGGGCAGCGCGCCGGTGCCGCGTAGCCGTCGGCGGGGCGGCCGCCGAGGAACCACTCCCACGCCTGGAGGTTGGCGGCGCGGTCCCAGGCCCCGACGTCGGTGATCTCGCGGCTCGACGGGGTCTCGTTGCGGTCGTCGAGCATCGGGTAGGGGGCCATCAGGAGCTGCAGCGGCGGGCCGCCGCCGTCCCGGGCGACGAGCGCGGTGGCGAGGCACAGGTTGCCGCCGGCGCTGCCTCCGTACGCCGCGAGCCGGGCGGCGTCGACCCCCCAGGAGTCGGACCGCGCGGCGAGCGCGACGAGCGCGGCACAGCAGTCGTCGACCTGGGCGGGGTGCGGGTGCTCGGGCGCCCTGCGGTAGTCGGCGGAGAGCACCACGGCGCCGACCTCGGCGCACAGGCGCTCGGCGGTGAGGTGCTCGCTGTCGAGGTCGCCGGTGACCATGCCACCGCCCTGGACGAACAGAATCCCGGCGGTCGGCGTGCCCGCACCGACGGGCCGGTACAGGCGTACGTCGACGTCGGGTGCCCCGGGAGGTCCTGGCACCACCAGGTTCTCCCAGGCCACGCGCGGGTCCGGCGGGATGTCCCGGGTCAGGCGGGCGATCAGGTCGCGCTCGGCTGCACGGCGCACGACCGGGTCGGTGATGGCGCCGAACCCACCGGGGAACTCCTCCAGCAGCGACTCCAGCGGCGTGCGCGACTCCGGGTCGAGCCGATCGCGCTGGTCCATCCCGCCGACCTCCTCGTCCGCACCTCGTCACGGAGCCTGGCAGGGGTCCGGCCGTGATGGCGCGCCGGCCCCCGCTGACCCGTGTCCTTCCGATTCGCGCCCGGCCCGGCCCCGCTGGCTCGCGGGCGTGTGCCTGCCCCGCGATCCCCGGACCGAACGGGCACTTGGGGGCCTGTGGCGACGCGTAAGCGCCCGTTCGGTCCGGTGACCGGATGAAACGCGGGTCCGGCACGGGTGGCGAGGAAGGGGAGGGGGAGGGGGCGCGATCCCCGGACCGAACGGGCACTTGGGGGCCTGTGGCGACGCGTAAGCGCCCGTTCGGTCCGGTGACCGGATGAAACGCGGGTCCGGCACGGGGCGACGGGCACGGGGCGACGGGCACGGGGCGACGGTCACGGGGTGGCCGCTGCGGCGGCTATCCTGGGCGCCGGACGCCTGCTGCGTGGGAAGGCCATCGGCGCGTCCGGAGCCCCGCCGACCGCGGCCCGCGTGCCCGGGCGGGGCGTCTCGTCGGGAGGCCCGCCCGTGATCCCCACCGCCGTCACCCCGTCGCCACCGGCCCCGGCCGACTCGATGCACCGGCCCGACCCGGAGTTGGCCGCGCTCGTCCTGGAGTACGTCACCCGCCGGCTCTCGCTCGCGGAGACGCCGCTGGACCATCCTGGCGACGCCGACGCCCTCGCCGCGCACCTGGCCGGACTCCTCGGCCGCGAGGGGCACGACCCCGCGGACGTCTTGGCTCTGTATGCCGACCACCTCGCCACGTCGGTGATCTCCGCGGACAGCCCCCGGTTCCTGGCCTTTATCCCGGCCGCCCCAACGAAGGCGGCCCTGCTGTTCGACATGGTGGTGTCCTGCGCCTCTCTGCAGGGCATCTCGTGGCTCGAGGCCGCCGGTGCGATCGCGGCGGAGAACCAGACCCTGCGGCTGCTCGCCGACCTCGCCGGCCTGCCGGCCAGGGCAGGTGGTGCCTTCGTCTCCGGCGGCTCGGCCGGCAACCTCTCGGCGCTCGTCGTCGCGCGCGACACCATGCGCCACCGGCTCGGCGACCCCACCGCGCGGCTGCATGTGGCGGTGAGCGACCAGGCACACTCGTCGATCCGCAACACGCTGTCGATCCTCGACCTCACCGCGCTCGAGGTGCCCACGGCCGACCACCGCCTCACGGGTGAGGCCCTCGAGGCGGCGCTGGTCGCCGATCCTCGGCCAGGCACCGTGTGCGCCGTGGTCGCCACCGCGGGGACCACCAACGCGGGCATCGTGGACGACCTGGCAGGGGTGGGGGCCGTCGCGGCCGCGCGGGGGCTGTGGTTCCACGTCGACGCTGCCTACGGCGGGGCGGGCCTGCTCGCTCCCTCGGTGCGGCACCACTACGCCGGCATCGAGCGCGCCGACTCTGTGGTGATGGACCCGCACAAGTGGTTCTTCGCGCCGTTCGACTGCGCGGCGCTGCTCTACCGCGAGCCGATGCTCGCCCGCGCCGTCCACACGCAGGACGCCTCGTACCTCGACTGCATCCACACCGACGACGCGGAGTGGAACCCCACCGACTACGCGTACCACCTCACCCGGCGGGCCCGCGGCCTACCGCTGTGGTTCTCGCTCGCCGTGCACGGCACCGCCGCGTACGAGGCGGCCGTGGAGCACGGCCTCGAGCTGGCCCGGTTCGCGGCCGCCGAGATCGAGCGGGCGCCGCATCTCGAGCTGCTGCGAGAGCCGACGCTGTCGGTCGTGCTCTTCCGCCGCGAGGGGTGGGCCGCTGACGACTACGACGCCTGGTCCGGGGCGCTGCTCGCGGACCAGGTGGGCTTCGTGACGCCGACCACGTGGCTGGGCGAGACGGTGGGACGCCTGGCGTTCCTGCACCCCGGCACGACGCAGGACATGGTCCGCGAGGTGCTGGCCACGCTGGCCTGAGGGGGATTCGGGCAGCGCGGGCCTCTAGGGGACAATGCCGTCATGGCACCCCAGGAGGTCCCGCTGCGCCGCTACCGCAGCACGATGACGCAGCTGGCGGGCTGGTTCATCGTGGTGTGCGCGGCGCTCGGCATCGTCGACGCGGTCGTGCGCGCCAGCGCGGGCTCGCGACTCGGCACGGTTCTCCTGGCGCTCGGGGCGGCTCTGGTGGCCTGGGCGTGGGCGCTGCGTCCGGTCGTCTCCGAGCAGGGCGAGCAACTGGTCGTCGTGAACCCGCTGCGCACCTCGTCGCTGCCGTGGTCGAGCATCACCGACGTCGACGGTGTGGACGTCGTGCGGGTCACGGCCGGAGACCTCGTCGTGCGCTGCTTCGCGATGCCGCGCAGAATGCGGCTCGACCGCGGGTCCGTGACGAGCGCCAGTCCGCGCGCCGTGTTCGACCCGGTGGCGAGGCTGCGCGACATGGCCTCGTCCCTCGGCCAGCACGGCGACGCCCCGCCGCGGCAGTGGTGGGCGTGGCCGGCCGTCGGAGCGACGGCTACCGGCCTCGTGCTGGCCGCGGTCGGCCTCGCGCTCATGGCGTCGGTGTGACCGCCCCCGTGGCCTCCGGGTTCACACGTGCCGGCGAGACCGTGGTGCTGCGGCCGCAGCGCGAGGGCGAGGAGCTCGTCGACGCGGAGTCCGAGTTCGACAGCTGGGGTGACGACATGCTCCCCGTCGAGGAGACTGCGGGGGTGGTGCACCGGCTCGTCGTCGAGGTGGGAGGCTCGCCGGTGGGCGTGGTGTCGTGGCACTCGGCCCACTACGGACCGAACGCCCGCTCGCTGGCGTGGAACATGGGGATCGGGCTCACCCCGGACGCACGTGGTCGCGGGGTGGGTGCCACCGCCCAGCGACTCCTCGCGCAGCACCTCTTCGCGACGACGCCGCGGAACCGGGTCGAGGCCAGCACCGACGTGGACAACGTGCCCGAGCAGCGGGCCCTCGAGCGGGCCGGCTTCATCCGCGAGGGCGTGGCGCGCGGCGCGCAGGGACGAGCGGACGGCCAGCACGACCTCGTCTGCTACGCCGTCCTGCGCACTGACCTCTCACCGCCACCTCCCCGCGTCACTGCCGACGTGGTCGCTTCCGCGGACGAGTAGCGACCACGTCGGCAGTGACGCGGGGAGGTGCGACGCGGACGGGCGCGCGGGACGGGCCGACGCGGGCCGCGCGGGGAGCAGGCCGCTCAAATGCCGGCGGCGCGGGCGACGTCGGCCTTGGCAGCCGCGAGCCGACGGGCGCCTTCGGCCCGCGCCGCGTCGACGTCGTCGTCGACGACGTCGACCACCACCTCGAGGTAGATCTTCAGCTTCGGCTCGGTGCCGCTCGGCCGCGCGATGACCCGGGTGCGGTCGTCGGTGACCAGCCGGAGGCCGTCGGTGGGGGGAAGCCCGCCATCGCCGCGCTCGAGGTCGTCGACGCGCACGACCGGATGCCCGGCCAGCTCGACGGGCGGGAAGTCCCGCAGCCGCGCCATCGCCGCGCGGATGAGATCGAGGTCGTCGACCCGCACGGACAGCTGGTCGGTGGCGTGCAGGCCGTGCTCGCGGGCGAGGTCGTCGAGCACGTCGTGGACGGTGCGGCCCTCGGCCCGCAGCGTGGCCACCAGCTCGACGATGCGCAGAGCGGCGGTGACGCCGTCCTTGTCGCGCACGCCACCGGCGTCCACGCAGTAGCCGAGCGCCTCCTCGTAGCCGAAGAGCAGTGAAGGCACCCGGGCGATCCACTTGAAGCCGGTGAGCGTCTCCTCGTGCGGGAGCCCGGCAGCTGCCGCGATCCGCCCGAGCAGGGACGACGAGACGATCGAGTTCGCCATCGGACCGGACACAGCAGGGCCGTACCCGCGGCCGGCCCGCTCGACCGTCCACCAGCCCAGCAGCGCACCCACCTCGTCGCCGCGCAGGAGCTGGTACCCGTCACCGTCCCGAGCCGGCACGGCGGCCGCGCACCGGTCGGCGTCGGGGTCGTTCGCGAGGACGACGTCGACCTGGTGCGCGCGTGCCGTGGCCAGCGCGAGGTCCATCGCGCCGGGCTCCTCGGGGTTCGGGAAGGACACGGTCGGGAAGGCGGGGTCGGGCGCGAACTGTTCCGCGACGCACACCGGCTCGGGGAAGCCCGCGCGCTCGAGCGCGCGCACGAGCACGTCGCCGCCCACGCCGTGCATCGCCGTGTAGGCCACTCGGACTGCCCGCGGCGCGTGGTCGGCGACGAGCGTGACGGCGCGGTCGAGGTACGCGGCCAGGACGTCGTCGTCCAGGGTGATCCAGGACGAGCCGAGCGGCAGCGCCGAGACCGGCCCCACCACCGCGATCGCCGCGGCGATGCCGGAGTCGGCCGGCGGCACGATCTGCGACCCGTCCGCGAGGTAGACCTTGTAGCCGTTGTCCTGCGGCGGGTTGTGGCTCGCCGTGACCATGACGCCGGCCGCCGCGCCCAGGTGCCTGATGGCGTACGCGAGCACCGGCGTCGGGAGGGGCCGGGGCAGCACCAGCGCGTCGCGCCCGGCGCCGGTGACGACGGCCGCGGTATCGCGTGCGAACACGTCGGAGTTGCGCCGCGCGTCGTACCCGACGACGACGGGGCCAGAGACCCCCATGCCGTCGAGGTAGGCCGTGAGGCCGGCCGCTGCACTCAGCACCACCGCGCGATTCATCCGGTTCGGCCCGCCGCCGAGGGCTCCGCGCAGCCCCGCCGTCCCGAACTCGAGCGGGCCGGCGAACGCGTCGTCGAGCAGCGACCGGGCGCCGAGGTCGCCGGCCTCCGCGGCGGCGAGCCTGGTGGCCAGCTCGGCGCGCGTCTCGGGGTCGGGGTCGTCGGCGATCCAGGCGCGGACTCGATCGACGAGCGGCCTCGTCACGGTCACAGCCGGCTCACCACGTCGGCGAGCAGCGTGCCCATGCGCACGGCGGAGGTGCGGCCCGCGTCGAGGACCTCTTCGTGGTTGAGCGGCTCGCCGGTCATCCCGGCCGCGAGGTTCGTGACGAGCGAGAGGCCGAGGATCTCGAGCCCCGCCTCCCGAGCGGCGATGGCCTCGACGGTGGTGGACATCCCGACGAGGCGACCGCCCATCGCCCGGACCATCGCGATCTCCGCGGGGGTCTCGTACTGCGGTCCGCGGAACTGCACGTAGACGCCCTCGGGCAGGGTGGGCTCGACCTCGCGGCACAGGTCGCGCAGGCGCGAGGAGTAGAGGTCGGTGAGATCGATGAACGTGGCGCCGCGCAGCGGCGAGGCGCCGGTGAGGTTGATGTGGTCGCTGATGAGCACGGGGGTGCCGGGCACCCACGACGGGTCGAGACCGCCGCACCCGTTCGTGAGGACGACTGTGCTGCATCCGGCCGCCTTCGCCGTGCGCACGCCGTGGGCCACGGCATCCACCCCGCGGCCCTCGTACAGGTGCGTGCGGCCGAGAAACACCAGCAGCCGGGTGTCGCCCGCGCGGACGCTGCGAACCTTTCCTGCGTGCCCAGCCACGGCAGGGGCACTGAAGCCGACGACGTCGGCCACCGACAGCTCGGCGACCGTCTCGCCGAGCGCGTCGGCGGCGGGCACCCAGCCCGAGCCGAGCACCACGGCGACGTCGTGCTGCTCGGTGCCGGTGAGGCGGGCGAGCTGCGCGGCAGCCGCGGTGGCCGTGGCGGAGGGGTCGGCGAACAGGTCGTCCTCGGTCATGGGGGAACGCTAGCGCCGGTGGAGCACGCGGGGGCGACGAGGCCCCGACCCGAGCTCACGCTCGGGGGGTCAGGGGCCGACGGAGCGGCAGGGGCGCGAGCGGATGTCGGCCACGTAGTCGTCCGGTGCACCTGCGCTCTCGGCGGCGTCGGCGATGATGCCGAGGTACCGGGCGCTGGGCAGCCCGCCCTCGTACGAGTCGAGCACGTACACCCACGCGAGCTGTTCGCCCTCGAGGCTGTCGATCCGGACGCGGATCTTCTGGTAGAGGCCGAGGTCGGATCCCTCCCACCGGTCCAGCACGTCCTGGTCGGCGTCGGACATCTCGTACATCATCACGAACACCTGGGAGTCGGCTTCTTCGACGACGGTGGCCAGGGCCCCCTCCCAGCCGAGGTCCTCGCCCCCGAACGTGAGCCGCCACCCCACGAGCCAGCCGGTGCCGCGTGCGGGGGAGAAGGGGGCCCGCTCCAGCATCTGTTCCGGGTCGAGGTTCGACCCGTACGCGGCGTAGAGCGTCACGGGTGACAGCGTAGGGCCGCCGCCCGCGCCCCGGGGCGCAACCCATGCAGCACAATGCGGGGTGTGACGAGCGTCGTAGTCGTGGGTGGCGGGCCGGGCGGATACGAGGCGGCCCTCGTCGCCGCGCAGCTCGGCGCCGATGTCACCGTCGTCGACCGCGACGGACTCGGCGGCTCGGCCGTCCTCACCGACTGCGTGCCGAGCAAGACGCTCATCGCCGTGGCCGAGGTGATGACCACGGCGGTCGAGAGCGGTGTGCTCGGCGTGCGCATCGACGACCACGACCCGGAGCGCCGCGACGTCGGCGTCGACCTCGGGATCGTGAACGATCGTGTCAAGCGCCTCGCGCAGGCGCAGTCCGACGACGTCGAGGACCGGCTCGTGCGCGACGGTGTGCGTGTGGTGCGGGGCCTCGGTCGGCTCGACGGCTCGTCCCACGTGCTCGTCGACCCCGTCGTCGGAGACCCCGAGCGGCTCGAGGCCGACGTGGTGCTGCTCGCCACCGGGGCGCGGCCGCGCATCGTGCCGGGCGCGCAGCCCGACGGCGAGCGCATCCTCACCTGGGAGCAGGTGTACGACCTTCCGTCGCTGCCCGAACGGCTCGTGGTGGTGGGTTCGGGTGTGACCGGCGCCGAGTTCGCCTCGGCCTACACGGCCCTGGGGTCCGAGGTCGTGCTCGTCTCCTCGCGCGATCACGTGCTCCCGGGCGAGGACCCCGACGCCGCTGCGGTGCTCGAGGAGGTCTTCGCCCGCCGCGGCATGACCGTCATGTCGCGGTCGCGGGCGCACGCGGTCGCGCGGACCGCCGAGGGCGTGCTCGTCACCCTCGCGGACGGCCGCACCGTCGAGGGGTCGCACGCGCTGATGGCGGTGGGTTCGGTCCCCAACACCGAGGGCCTCGGCCTCGAGCAGGCGGGCGTCTCGACGAACCCCGGCGGGTTCGTCGAGGTCGACCGGGTGTCCCGCACGTCGGCCCGCGGGGTCTACGCCGCCGGCGACTGCACCGGCGTGCTCATGCTCGCGTCGGTGGCGGCGATGCAGGGCCGCATCGCCATGTGGCACGCGCTCGGCGACGCGGTGTCACCGCTCGACCTGCGACCGTGTCCAGCAACGTGTTCACCGACCCCGAGATCGCCACCGTCGGCGTCACCCAGCGCGACGTCGACGAGGGCCGCGATCAACGCCGTGTCGGTGACGCTGCCGCTGGCCACGAACGCGCGCGCCAAGATGCACGAGCTGCACGACGGATTCGTCAAGCTGTTCGCACGCACCACGTCGCGCATCGTCGTCGGCGGCGTGGTGGTGGCGCCCCGCGCGAGCGAGCTGATCTACCCCGTGACCCTCGCGGTCGAGAACCGGCTGACGGTCGACCAGGTGGCCGCGGCTTTCACCGTCTACCCGTCGCTGAGCGGCTCTGTCGCTGAGGCCGCGCGCCGGCTGCACAGCACAGAGTAGGACCGGGCCGGCTGGTCCTCGCGCTGCCGCGGCTCGTCGACGTCAGGGTCACTCCTTCACCCTGGTTCCCTGCGAGCGGCGTGCACCAGAGGGTGCCGAGGTGCATGAGAGGCAGCCGGGGTGCGTGAGAGGCACCGACGCACCCGCTGATGCACCCTCGTCGGCGGTGAGGTGCCCTGCCGTTGACGACCGAGCGACTACAACTAGGGGCGCACGGCCATCGACGACGACGTGACGAGCAGGCGGCGGGTGTCCACGGCCTCGAAGGCCGATGCGGGCAGCCGCTTGAGCTCGTCGACGAGGGCGGCGGGCCACCGACGGTCGGACGTGCCCTGGAAGAACCACGACGAGCCGTTGTCGGCCACGACGAGCCCGTACCTCTTCATGGCGGCGATGACGACCCGGGCGCTGCGCGAGTAGCCCGCGGTCGAGAACGAGGCCTTGAGCCGGAACCGCGCGCCCATCGGCGGGTAGCGCAGGTCGGAGGTGGCGCCCGCCTGGTGCCGCGCAGGCCACACGTACGCGCGGGAGGTCGTCGGCACGGTGAAGCGGATGGCGTGGTCGACGTACCCCCGAGCGACCTCGTCGTAGCGCAGCAGGCCGGGCAGGATCGGCAGGCCCGCCGCGTCGGCCGAAGTCCAGCCCGCAGGCCGCAGCCGGTTGGACCGCAACGACCACACGGCGCCGGACCCGGCGTACCAGCCGCGCGAGGTGAGGTGGGTGTCCCAGGTCTCGAACAGGGTGCACGTGCCGGCGTCGACGACGATCGTGTGCCGGTCGCCCCCCGCGTTCGAGCCTCCCTCGATCTTGGTCGTCCGCGAGAGCGGGTAGCGCACCCGGTCGCTCTCGTCGGCGTAGCCGAACCGTACGGCGACGCGGGAGGTGCGGGCCGGCACCACGGTGATCGGGATGCCGTACGGGACCGGCTGCGCGCCGAACGACGGGCCGAAGTCCGGGTGCAGCCGACGTCCGGCCGCGCCGCTGGTGGCCAACCACTGGCGCGAGCGAGAGTTCACGGGGAGGCGGGAGACGTCGGCGTGCCACCAGCTGTTCGCGGGGAACACGGGGCAGGGGGTGCCGGGCAGCAAGGCCCTCGCGGCGGAGAGCACCACCGGCGCTGCGGCGGCGGTCGCCGTTCCCGCCCCGGTCCGAAGCGGCTCGACCGCCCCGGCCGGCGGGACGACGAGGAGCGACACGGTGAGGGCCGACGCCACGAGCGTCCCGACCCCCGCGCCGCCGGCCGCCAGCAGCCCGCCGGTGGTGCTCATGATGGAGATATCGGCGCACGGGTGCGCGGGCCGATGCGGCCGTCCGGGCGAACCCCGGCGGCGGCCCCGGCCGGGCGACTCAGAACCCACCCCCGAAGTCGCCGCCGCCGCCGCCGAAGTCTCCCCCGCCGCCGATGTCGCCGCCCCCGAAGCCCCCGGCCCAGCCCGTGTCGCCGCCTCCGGCACCGCTGTCCGCCTGGCCGCCGCCCATCGACGAGTCGTAGCCGTACCCGCCGAGGCCGCCGCGCGACATGGTGCCGACGAGGATGGCGGGAAGCACCCCACCGAAGGCGTTGTAGTAGCCGCCGGCGTAGCCGCCGAACGTGGGGCCGGCCTCCCAGTAGGGGACCTGCTGCCCGCCGGGCCCGACGGGCACCTGGCGACCGTCGGGCACCGCCCCGTCGCGCAGGGTGGTGGCGCACGCGGCGCACACCGGCACCGGTCGCGGCGCCCCACCGGGCGGCGACCACTGCTCGTCCTCCACGCTCGGGCCGTGCCGCGGGTCGAAGAAGCACGGGGGCCGCAGCTCGGGCACGGGCCGGCCCTCGAGCCTGGCTCGCACGCACTCCATGGCGTAGCGACCCTCGCCGAGGGCTGCCGTGACGGTGCCGGCGCCGGAGGGCGCCACCAGCGCAGCGCTCAGGGTCTTGGCCCGGTCGTACGAGTCCAGCGCCCGCTGCAGGTCGGCCCGGCCGGCGTCGTCCAGGCGGCTGTCCTCGACGTCGAACGCGGCCAGCTCCTCGCCGAAGCGGGTGACGTCCTCGTCGACCACAGCGCGCACCTGCGCGAGCGCGGCGGCGCTCTTGGCCTGGGACGAGCGGTACCCACGCAAGAGGAGCACGCCACCGGCGGTGGCCGCCCCGCCGAGCACAACCCACCCCCACGGGAACCCGCCAGACGAACCGCCCCCGGCCGTAGCGCCGGCGCCCGACCCGCCCGTGGAGGCCAGGTCGGAGACCCCCGTGACGAAGTCGGTGAGGACGTCGTAGGACGAGCCGCCCTGGTTGTCGGCGACCGCCTTGGTGGCCGTCCCAGCCACCGCGAACTCGGTGGAGTTGGCCCGGAAGGTTCGGCCCGCCACGAGGGCGTACGTACCGGGCTGACCCACAGCCCGCAGGAGCGCGGTGAGCGCGGCGTCGGGGGTGCCGCCGTTCTGCGCGACGAACGACGCCGGCACGACCGCGATGAAGAACGGCGTGCCCGCCTGCGCGACCTGCCGCACAAGGGCCGCTTCCTGGTCGGGGGTGAGCGCCGCCTCGGCATCGGGGTCGGAGTAGACGGGAGCCGTCCGCAGCTCGGCGGCGACCGCGTCGACGCCCGTGAGGGCGGCCGCCGCCGACGCCCCGGCGAGACCGGCGACGAGCACGCACAGCAGGGCTGCGAGCGCGGCCGTCCTCGCGGGAAACTCTCGGGAGGTCGCAGCAGGGGCCATACCGGCCACGCTAGCGCGTGGGTCGGCGGGCCTGCCGGGGCCGGGTGACGGCGTCGGTCGAGCCGCGCCTCGGCGAAAGGTCAGTCCTTGATCTCGCACAGGACGGTGCCGGTGGGCACCGTGGTGCCGACCGCCGCGGTCAGGGTCGCGATGGTGCCCGCCTTGTGCGCGTTCAGCGGCTGCTCCATCTTCATCGCCTCGAGCACGACCACGAGGTCGCCGGCAGAGACCACCTGGCCCTCCTCGACCGCGACCTTGACGATCGTGCCCTGCATAGGAGCCGCGACGGCGTCGCCGGATCCCCCGCCGGCGGCCTTCTTGCCCTTGCGCGCCGGTGCCTTGGCCGCGTGCCCGCCGCCGCCCGTCCCGACCGAGCCGAGCCCGGCCGGCAGCGTGACCTCGACCCGCTTGCCCCCGACCTCGACGACGACCGACTCGCGCTCACCGGCGGACGCGTCGGCGTCCGCGGTGCCGGTGTACGCCGGGATCTGGTTGTCGAACTCGGTCTCGATCCAGCGGGTGTGCACGCGGAATGGCTCGTCGGGGTCGGCCGGCGCGAAGTCGGGGTCGTGGACCACGGCCCGGTGGAACGTGATCGCGGTGGCGATGCCTTCGACCTCGAACTCGGCGAGCGCGCGCCGGGCGCGCTCGAGCGCCTGCTGGCGGTCGCGGCCGGTGACGATGAGCTTGGCGAGCAGGGAGTCGAAGTTCCCGCCGATCACGTCGCCCTGCACGAAGCCGCCGTCGAGGCGCACGCCGGGGCCGCTCGGCGGGTTCCACACGGTGAGCACGCCCGGCGCCGGCAGGAAGCCGCGCCCGGGGTCCTCGCCGTTGATACGGAACTCGATCGAGTGGCCACGCAGGTCGGGGTCGTCGAAGTCGAGCGCCTCACCCCGCGCGATACGGAACTGCTCGCGCACGAGGTCAATGCCCGAGACCTCCTCGGACACGGGGTGCTCCACCTGCAGACGGGTGTTGACCTCAAGGAAGGAGATCGTGCCGTCGACCCCGACGAGGAACTCGCACGTGCCGGCCCCGAAGTAGCCAGCCTCGTGGACGATGGCCTTGGACGCCCGGTAGAGCTCGTCGTGCTGCGCCTGCGACAGGAACGGCGCCGGGGCCTCCTCGACGAGCTTCTGGTGGCGGCGCTGCAGCGAGCAGTCGCGGGTGGAGACCACCACGACGTTGCCGTGCTGGTCGGCGAGCACCTGGGTCTCCACGTGCCGCGGGCTGTCCAGGTAGCGCTCCACGAAGCACTCGCCGCGGCCGAAGGCGGCGACGGCCTCCCGCACGGCGGAGTCGTAGAGCTCGGGGATCTCGTCGAGGTCGCGGGCCACCTTGAGGCCGCGCCCCCCCCGCCGAAGGCCGCCTTGATCGCGATCGGCAGCCCGTGGGTGCGGGCGAACTCGATGACCTCGTCGGCCCCGGACACCGGATCGGGCGTTCCCTCGACCTGCGGCGCGCCGGCCCGCTGCGCGATGTGCCGGGCCGACACCTTGTCGCCGAGCGAGCGGATGGCATCCGGGGGCGGGCCGATCCAGGTGAGCCCCGCATCGATGACGGCCTGGGCGAAGTCGGCGTTCTCGGAGAGGAATCCGTAGCCGGGGTGGACCGAGTCGGCGCCGCTGCGGCGGGCGACATCGATGAGCTTGTCCATCACCAGGTAGGTCTCGGCCGCGCTGCTGCCCTCGAGGGCGTAGGCCTCGTCGGCCTCCTTGACGTGCTGGGCGTCGCGGTCGGAGTCGGCGTAGACGGCCACGCTGGTGAGGCCCTCGTCGCGGCAGGCACGGGCCACGCGGATCGCGATCTCGCCACGGTTGGCGATCAGGACCTTGCTCAGCGATCGCGGGGCTGACTGGGCCACGGGTACTCCTTGTTCGGGGCGCGGCAGGCTGGGCCGCGACGCCGCGCGGCCCATCACCCGAGTGTAGGGAGCCCGACACTCGGTGTTCCCGGCAGGGGACCACGCGGCGAAGAACACTGTGGGTGCTCGGTTTTTCGTCCGTTCGGGTCGTCCCGTCGGCCGAACGGACTACCCCAATTGGACCCCCTCGGGGTGGCGCGCAACCGTAGGTGATCGTTAGCCTGCCCTTAGCGGCGACAGTGACACGGGTCCTGGGGGGACTTCGTGGCCGGGGACCTGCCGCAGGGGGCGGATCGATCGTGGTTGCCGCAGGGACGCTGGGGGTATCAAGCGCTCTGGGGAGGAGCGCGATGGCTGGGGAGCGGACGCGTGTCGTCCCGAGGGCCCCAGCCATAGCGCTGCTCCGAACGGGTGACGGCCGTCGGTTCGGCTCGATCCTCCCTCGCAGGCGGTCGAACAGTCATGGAGGACTCCCCGCAGTCACAAGGGGAGCAGGAACGCCCAATCGGTGGTCACGCGACGTGGCCGCCGCCGGACCGGAAAGGGGGTAGGCGAGCACATGGCGTCCGACCTGTCCCCGCTGACTCCTTCGGGCCACGACGACGGCATCGCAGACCCGGTCGAGCTCGAACTGGATCTCGACCCGAGTCCGTCGCGCCGGGCCGGCGACCCCTCGCCGTCGACGCGCATCGAGGCCGACCGGGCCCACTCCGCGCCGGGTACCCAGCCGGGCCCGGCGCCGATCCACGGGTGGTTCCGCCGGTACCGGATGAACCTGCTGATGGTCGGCCTCGACGTGGTGGCCGCCCTCCTGACGCTGCGGTTTTCCGGGGTCTCCCTCGTGCTCGCCGCTTCGGCCGCCCTGCTGCTCGTGATGCTGAACTGCTGCAGCGGGCTCAACCGCTCGCGGTTCACGCTCTCGGCCCTCGACGACGCGCCTGCTCTCGTCGGGCGGGGGCTCGCGGTCTCGATGGCGGTGCTCGTCGTCTCCTCCTTCTATGTCGACGACCCCACCCCGTCGACCGTAGGGGTCCTCGCGCTGCCGCTGGTCGTGCTGCTCCTGCGCAGCCTCGGCTACGAGGCAGTGCGCAGCGCGCGCCGGCACGGTCGCCACCAGCACCGCGCGCTGGTCCTGGGGGCGGGCGTCGTGGGCCGCGACCTGGCCCAGGCCATGCTCGACAAGCCCGAGCTGGGCCTGGTTCCCGTGGGCTTCGTCGACGCGAGCCCGCTCGGCGGACCCACCGGACTTCCCGTGCCGGTGGTCGGCTCGCCGGCCGACCTCGCCGACGCCATCACCAGCACCGAGGCCGACCACGTCGTCATCGCCTTCACCGCGACGCGCGAGATCGAGCTGGTCGACGACGATCCGCACCTGCGACCGTCTGCTCTGCCGAGATCACCGTCGTCCCGCGGCTGTTCGAGCTGGTCCCCGCGCAGCACCCACACCGACGAGCTGCAGGGCATGCCCCTGGTCCGGCTGCACCGCGCACCCTTCCGCACGCTGTCGTGGCCGCTCAAGCGCGCGATGGACGTCGCGCTCTCGGCGACCGCGATCCTGCTGCTCCGCCCGGTGCTGCTCGTGATCGCCGCGCTCGTCCGCATCGTCGACGGCCCGGGCGGGATCCTGTTCCGTCAGGAGCGGGTCGGCGTCGACGACAGACCTTCGAGCTGTTCAAGTTCCGCAGCCTCAGCCGGCCGACGAGCACGAGTCGCGACACCACCGTGGAACATCAAGAACGACGACCGGATGAGCTGGCTGGGCCGCGATCCTGCGCAAGACCTCGCTCGACGAGCTGCCGCAGCTGTTCAACATCCTGCGCGGCGACATGTGCCTGGTCGGGCCTCGGCCCGAGCGGCCGCACTTCGTCGCCACGTTCGACGAGCGCGCTGCTGCGCTACGGCGACCGGCACCGGGTGCCCTCCGGGCTCACCGGCTGGGCGCAGATCCACGGGCTGCGCGGCGACACCTCGATCGAGGAGCGCGCCCGGTTCGACAACTACTACATCGAGAACTGGTCGCTCTGGCTCGACATCAAGATCATCCTGCGCACGATCGCCAACATGACCAAGGGCGCAGGCTGAGCGCCAACGCGGCCTCCTTCCCCGCCTGATCCCCGCCGGGCCCCTTCGCCGCGCCGCGCCTGCGCCCTCGGCCCGAGGGCCGGGACTACCATCGGAGCCGATCCTGCTCTGGGGCCTCACGTGGGCGCCGCCGACCCGACGTGGGGGATGAGGAAGCGATGATGGCCCCGGCCACCCGGCCCAGCACCCCTGCGCGCATCACGGGTCTGGAGTGGTTCACGTCGTTCGTCCGCCGGTTCGCGGTCCCGCTGGCCGTCTGCACCGTCCTGGGTGCCGCTGCCGGGTTCGTCGTCGCGAGCACGGACCAGCAGTACAAGGCCACGGTCGTGCTCGGCGTGCGTCCCGGCGCCGACGCGGGGCAGACCAGCACCCTGGTCGAGTCCGCGGCCTCCACGGTCACGTCCGACGTGGTGATCAACGCCACCGCCAAGGAGCTCGGCGTCGACCCGGGGGTGCTCGCCAAGCGCGTCACCGCCACGGTCCAGTCGGGCACCACTCTCATCGACGTCAGCGCCACCGGGCCGTCGCCCGACGACGCCGTCAGGGCAGCCACGACGCTGGCCGACCAGGCGCTCACGGACTACCGGGACCGCAGCGCGGCCATCGGAAACGAGGTGCGCACCGCGGGCGAGGAGTCGCTGAAGAACGGCAAGCTGAGCGCACCCACGGCCGAGGACGCGCGGCAGAAGAGCATCGGCGACACCGTGGGCACCGCGCAGGGCCAGTCGATCCAGGGCGCCGTGACCCTCTCGGTCGTCTCCCCGGCGTCGTCCGGGGTGCGGGCGGGTGTCACCAAGCCGGTCGGCATCCTGCTCGGCGCGGCGGCGGGATTCCTGCTCTGCCTGCTCGTGCTCCTCGCCGGTGGCTGGCGCGGGCGTCGGCGGATCCGCAACGCGGCCGACCTCGCCGACGTGCGCGGTGCCTCGGCGCTCCTGCGCACGAACGACGTCAACACCCTCGCCGGGCTGGTGCTCGAGAGCGGCCGCCGGTGCGTGGTGCTGCTCGGCGTCGGCGCCGGCGACGGCGACGCCGGACGCTCGGCCCTGGCCATGGGCCTCGAGGAGGCGCTGCAGCGCGGCGGCCAGAACGTGGCCCGCGTGCTCGTCGGCGCCAACCCCGAGCCCACCGCGGGCCTGGCCCGCCTCGACAGCGGCGAGTGGGCTGTGGGCAGCCGGCGCGCGTCGTCGGTCCTGGCCCGATCGGCCCGGGACCAGCTCGCCGACCGGCTCGGGGTCGACACGGTCGTGATCGGAGCCTCCTCGTCCGAGCCCGCCACCCGGCTGCTGTACGGCCAGAGCGACTTCGCCTCTGTCGTCGAGGTCGTGCCCGGCACCCGTCTCGCGAACGTCGAGGCCGTCGTCGAGCCGCTCGGCGCCTCCGACCCGGTCGTGTTCCTCTCGTCGAGGTGAACCGGGCCAGCCCACGGGCCGAGGTCGTCGACCTGCCCACGGGGATCGACAACGACCTGGGCCGCCGCACCGCCCGGTGGGTGGTCTCGCTGTTCGTCGCGGCGATCGTGCTGCAGCGTCTCTCGCTGCCCGGCGGGGTCATCACGGTGCTGCAGGTCGTCGCCTACGCCTGGTGCGCCTACGGGCTCTGGCGGGGTCTGCTCGAGGTCGACCTGACCCGAACGCGGCTTTTCCTCGCCGCCTTCGGGCTCACTGCTGCCGCGGCCCTCGCGCAGAGCCTCTTCGTCGAGAGGCCGCTGGTGAGCGTGACGTCATGGGGCTTCTTCCTGGCCGTCTGGCTGCCGGCCACGCTGCGGCTCGTCACCGACGCCGTGCCACCCTCCGGGCGGCGATGGCGGGATGCGTGCGGGCCGGTGCGTGGCTTGCTGGCGCGTGTGTGGCCATGCTCGTCCTGCAGCTGGCCGGCCTGCGCTACGTCGACTACGTGGCGCTCGTCGTGCCCAAGCAGCTACTCGTGCAGGGCTACGTGATCACGTACCCGATCGTCTTCGACTCGCCGGTGTACCGGTCGAACGCGTCGATCGGCCTCGAGCCGTCGGCGATCTCGCTGCAGCTCGGTGTCGCCCTGGTGCTGGCACTGCTCATCCGCGCCGGTCGGCTGCCGCTGCTGCTCATTGTGGGCATGGCCACCACGGTGTCGGGGTCCGGCATCTTCGTCGCGGCCATCGCCATCGCGGTTATGCTGCTCTACCCGATCCGCCGCCAGCTCCAGCGCTACCTGCTCGCCTCGGCCGTCGCGGTCGGCCTGCTGCTGCTCACCGAGATAGGCCAGCAGCTGTCCAAGCGCGCGGCCGAGGCCACCATCGCGGGGAGCTCGACGAGCCTGCGCGCGATCGAGCCCTACCTGTTCCTGTGGCCGAGCTGGGTGATCGACGTGAACGTCGTGCTGTTCGGCATGGGGGCGGGGTCGTCGCAGAAGCTCATCGACGACACGAACCGGGCCGGCCTGCTCGTCACCACGCCGATCAAGATCTTCTTCGACTACGGCCTCGTCGCGGGCGTCGCGCTGGCGGCCTTCCTGCTGTTCTGCTATCTGCAGGGCCCCTCGCGCGCCCTGTCGGCGGGCCTGCTGCTGTCGTCCTGGGTGCTGCAGCCCGGCACCACCACGTTCGTCCTCGTGCTGCCCACGCTCCTGTTCATCACGTGGTGGGCGCCGTGGCCGGGGCGGGTCGTCGAGGCCGATCCCCTCGTCGCGACCGAGGTGCTGACATGACCCATGACCCGACGACCACGCGGTCCGACGCGGCGCAGGACCCACAGGCCGGCCCCGTGCCGGGCCTGGTGTCGGTGCTGATGCCCGTGCGCAACGAGTCGTCCTCGGTGGCTGGTGCCGTCGCCTCCGCGCTCGATCAGACCCACCCCGACCTCGAGGTGCTCGTCGTCGACGGGCGCTCGGACGACGACACGGCAGCCGTCGTGAGGCAGATCGCCGCCGCCGACGGGCGGGTCCGGCTGCTCGACAACCCCGAGCGGGGCATCCCCACCGCCCTCAACGTCGGCCTCGCCCAGGCGCGCGGCGAGTTCGTCGCGCGGATCGACGCGCACGCCACGGTCAACCCCGAGTACGTCGGCACGGGGGTGGCACACCTGCGCGCCGACGCCGGGCTCGCGGCGGTGGGAGGCCGCAGGACAGGCGTGGCCACCACGCCGGCAGGGCGGTCGATCGCCCTGGCCCTCTCGAGCCCCTTCGGCGTCGGCAACTCCATCAACCACTTCGGCACGGAGGTGTCCGTGACCGATCACGCGTCGTTCGGGGTGTACCGCGCCGGCGTCGCCCGGGAGGTGGGCGGCTGGGACCCCGCCCTGCCGGTGAACGAGGACGTCGACTTCGACTTCCGCATCCTGGCTGCGGGCTACCGCGTCCTGTACGACCCGTCGATGGAGATTCGCTGGCACGTGCGCGAGACCATCCGCGACCTGGGCCGCCAGTACCGGCGATACGGCCGCGGCAAGGGCCAGATGGTGCTCAAGAACGGCGTCGGTGCGGTCCGGGCCAGGCACCTCGTGGCGCCGGCCCTCGTCGTGGCGCTGGGGGCCGCCGGCGGCCTCGTGCTCGCCGGACGTCCGAGGGTCGCCGTCGCCCTCGTGGCGCCCTACGGCCTCGCGGTGGGGGCCGCGAGCACGGTCACCTGGCGGGCGGCGCGACGCGAGGGCACGGCCGCGGGGGCGTCGCCCGCGGCCCTGCCCCTGGCGTTCGTGGCCATGCACACGGCATGGGGCCTCGGCTTCCTCGAGGGCCTGGCCGGCCGTACGCCGGCGGCCGGGAGCAAGCGGCACCCGGGCTGATCCCGCCGCGGCTGGCAGGCTGCGCGCGAGGCCGCGGGGGAGGCTCAGCCGGCGCCGGCCGCGGGCGGGGCCGTCGGGGCCAGCAGGGCGGCCAGACGTTCGAGGTTCCTCGCCGGGTCGAGCAGGTCGCGCACGTGCGCGCGGCCCCGGGCCGCCATCACGGCGGCGCGCGCGGGCTCGTCGAGCAGGCCCGCCACGGCAGCGCCGAAGGCGTCCGGGTCGTCGCGGACGACGAGGTCGTGGTCAGCGACGAGATCGAGCCCCGCGGTGGCGGCCGACGTGCTCACGACGGCAGCCCGGCCTCGAGGTACTCGACCAGCTTGATGTTCACGCCGGAGCCTGAGACCGCCGGGTTGACGGCGACCGAGGCGCGGGCGAGGAACGGGGCGACCTGCGGGACGTCGGCGTACAGCTCGACACCCTCCGCCCGGGCCACCGAGGCCCGCACCTCCGCCCCGGGGGAGCGGCCGACGACGAGCAGCGTGGCGTCGGGCCGCACCCGGCGCACGGCCGGCCACGCCAGGTCGAGCAGCCAGCCGAGCGCTGTGACGTTCGTCGCTACGTCGAGCGCGCCGAGGAACAGCACCGTGCTCGGCTCCCGACCCGGCGCGTCGGGCCCGCCTGCCTCGGCGTCGACGCCCGCGGCCGGAGCCAGCGCGAACGGGGGGATGGCTTCGACGGGCGTGGCCGTCGTGGTCCGGCGCCATGCCGCGTCCGCCGCCGAGATGTCGGCGATGCCAGTGACCCAGGCGGCCCGGCCCACCTCGACCTCGTCCGACTCGATCCGGCGGGCCTCCCAGCCCAGGGCAGCACCGCGCGGACCGCTCGTGCCCGTGGCGAGCGCCCGGTGGTAGGCGCCCTCGCGGTTGTGCATGCGCAGCACGGCGGGCAGCCCGAGACCCTCGGCCAGGGCCCGGCCGAGCTGCCAGGACTTGTACGACGAGACGACGATGCCCGTCGCGCCAGGCGCTACCGCGGCCACGTCGGCGACCAGGGTGGGCGGCACGGGGCGGGACGCGACCACGTAGGGCAGCCGCGGGTGCAGCAGCAGCAGGGGGGAGGTCCGCCGGGGCGCTACCAGCAGAGGCACCGCCCCCAGCTCTGCCCGGTAGGGCGCGATGTCGACCGGCCCCTCGGCGGGGAGCACCACCGCGGCGAGCGCGCCAGCGGCCCGCGCGGCGCGCAGCATGCCGAGGTGCTCGCGCTCGCCCCCGCCACGAACCGGCAGGAAGGGGGAGTCCTCGACGAACACCCAGCGCCGCTCGTCCGGCGCACCCTCCACGTGGACCCTCCCTACGCCCGGAGGGGTGGTCCGCCGGGCCCGCGCCCGACCGTACACGGCCGTGCTGCTGGCCCTCGGGAGCCCCGGCGAGGCGCGGACGGGCGCCCGGCCTTGCGGAGGCCAACTACCCTGGGGGGATCCCCGGGGCGCGCCCAGCGCCCTCCTCCCCGCCTGGAGACCCATGCGCGTGCGACCCCAGACCCAGCGCCGCCCTCTGGTGCTGGCCGCCGCCGGCCTGGCCGTGGCGGCGGTGGTCGCGGCGCCCCTGGTCGGTCTCCCGGCCGCGGCTTCCTCGGCGGCAGGGCCAGGCGCCCCCGCCGCCCTCGCGCCGGCGGCCGCGCTCGCGCAGCCGCGGCTCACGCCCCTGGCGGCGATGTGGACGGGCCTGCCGAGCCGGGTCCTGGTCGCCACCGGGGTGGCACGTCGCGCCGTGGTGGTGCAGCAGCTGACGGGCAGTACCTGGCGCACTGTCGCTCGCGGCACCACCGTGTGGGGCGGTACCGCCACGCTGTCGTGGGTGCCAACGCGGGCCGGGCGTACGGTGCTGCGCGCCGTGCTCGCCGCCGCCCCGGGCAGCGCGCGCCCGAGCAGGTGCCGCCCGCGCGCTGACGGTGAACCGAACGTCGGGCGCGGCGTACGTCCCGGCCAGCTCGCCGTCGGTGCGGGTGGCGCGGGTGCTGTCGGCGGCGGGCCAGAGGATGTGGATCGACTGCGCGGGCCGGGGCGGACCCACCACCGTGCTCATCTCTGGCCTCTGGGGCACGCACGCCGACTGGAAAGCCCAGATCGGCAGCTGGCGCACTCACGGACGCGTCTGCGTCTACGACCGCCCCGGCGTGGGCTTCAGCCCGGGCCGTGCCGGCACGAAGCGGGTCGACGCGGGCTTGCACGCCGTCGAGCTGCGGGCGCTGCTGCGAGCGGCCGGCGAGCGCGGACCGTTCCTGCTCGTCGGCCACTCGTACGGCGGGCTCGTCGCCCGCTCCGTGCTGCGCCAGACGCCGGCACTCGTCGCCGGCCTGGAGCTGCTCGACGCCGTGCCCCCGGGCATCCAGGCGCTCTACGCCGGCTACGGCCACACCCGCGACGAGGGCGGCGCCGTCATCGACATCGACGTGAGCTCGGCCGCCACCGCGTACCAGGCGCCGCTGCCGGGCCTGCCGCTGGCGGTCGTCTCGGCGGGCCACCCGATCACCTGGGCGCCGGGCTGGGTCGCGGGCCTGTGGACCCGTGAGCAGAACAAGGCGGCGCACGGGTCGGCGAACTCGTTGCGGCTCGTGGCCCTCGACGGTCTGCACCAGCTGCAGGTGTACGCCCCCGTCGTGACGCTCAGGTCGGTCGAGACGCTGCGCACCGCTGTGCGCCGGCACCTGCCGCTGCCCCGGTGCCCCGGCTCGTGGGCCGCGATCCGCGCCCAGTGCCTGCCCCGCTGAGCTGCTGACAAGCCACTGACCGGGCACCGGCTCGCCGGCGCCCGGTCGGCGTGCCGGGTGTGGCAGGCTCGTCCTGTGGCGAGCACCGCGGGGCGCAGGTCCGCGGCGCCCGAGGCGGGCGCGCCGGCGCCCGGGGCAGCCCGACCCCGCCTCGTCCTGCTCGACCTCGACGACTGGGACTCGTTCGCCTCGCTCGCTGCTTCGGTGAGGCGGCGCGGCATGACCGTGGCCCGGGTGTCGCGGCGCCCGTCCGGCCTGGCCGGGCTTCTGTCGCCCGTGCTGGACCGTCTCGTCTTCGGCCGGCCGGCCGCGGTGCTCGGGCCCCTCGACGAGCCCGTCGAAGGGCTGCCCCGCGGGCTGCTCGAGGCACCGACCGCCGACGTGCAGGGCGACGAGGTGGTCGTCGGCACCCTGCGTGCCGCGGGTGTGTGGCCGGTGGCCGACGTGGCGCAGCGGGCGCCCGTTGCCATGGTGCCGTTGCTGTACGACAAGTACGCGATGGCGCGGTTCGCCGAGACCGTGCCGGTCGCCACTCCCCGCTCGTGGGACGAGCCGCCCGCCGACCGCTTCCCCCTCGTCGTCAAGGGCAGGCTCGGTTCCGGCGGGCAGTCCGTGCGCGTGGTGCGCGACCAGGACGAGCTCGCTGCCGCCGTCGCCGATCTCGACCGGCAGGGTTCCAGCTCGCTGTTCTTCCAGGAGTTCAGCGTCGGGCGGCTCACCGTCTTCGGCGGGGTGGCACGGGCGGGGAGGCTCCTGGCCGGAGCCGCGTACCGGGCCGAGGCAGCCACGGACGACCCGCTCGGCCCGTCGGCCGCACTCGAGGTGGTCGACTCGCCCGGCATCGACGCCGGCCTCGCGCCGCTACTGACCGCGCTGGGCTACACGGGCTTCTTCTGCGTCGACTACATCGAGCGCGCTGACGGCTCGGCGGCCCTCATCGACTTCAACCCGCGGGTCTTCGCGGGGTGGCTCGCCCTGCAGGGGGCAGGCGTCGACCTCCTCACGGCCTACCTGTCTCTGTTCGGCCTCGCCGCCGAACCCGAGCCGCGGGCGGCCCCGGCAGGTCGCCGCGCCGTGCGTGCGGATCCTCCCGCCGCCGACCGCCGCGAGCTGGGGCGCGCTGGTGGCCGACGTCCGACGGGCCAGGCGTGCCCTGCGGACGGCTCGTCCCGTGGTGGGACCGGGCTTCGCGCTCGCCGCGCTGGCCCGCACGGGCTACCTGTCCGCGCGTGCGGCCGCGGGACTGGTGCGCCGGTGATCCGACGATGAGCGCCGTGCACGCCGTCTACCGGTACGCGGCCACCGAGAACCTCAAGGCCCGGCCGCCGTACTTCGCCAAGGGCCTGGCCCTCGCCTCGTTCGTGCGCGCGCTGGAGCGGGCCGGTGGCGAGGTCTCGGCGTCGTTCTTCGTCGACGGGCCGCTGGACGAGGGCACGGCCGAGGTGATGTCCGCCCACGGCACCGTCCTGGCGGGTCGGTACGGCTCGAACCGAGCCTCATACCGGGCGGCTCTCACGCTGCCGCGCACCCTGGGTCTGGCGGCCGACGTCGTGTGGTTCGCCGAGGACGACTACCTCTACGAGCCGGGCAGCCTCACGGAGCTGGCCCGCGCGGCCGCCGAGATCCCGGAAGCCTCCTGGTTCGCGCTCTCGGGCCCGACACCGCCGGTGATGCTGGAGATGCGCATCGCCCAGGGACCGGTGCGGATCGAGCCGCTGGCCCGTCCCGGGGGCACCGCCGACGTCGGCGGCACCCCGTGGCGCCGCATCGACAGCACCACGAGCACGTTCGGCGGCCGTACCGCCGCCATCGTGCGCGACGAGCGGCTGCTGCGCGCGGTGCCGTACACCGGCGCGGCCTGGGACCGCACCACCTGCCTGGCCGTGCAGGGCATCACCCCCTACCCGTGGCCGCACGTCCTGAGGGACCTTGTCGTTCCGTCGACCCCCCGCGAGCACCGCGTCGCCCGGGTGTCGTGGCGGCTGGCGACGAGGGTGGCCATCAACGTGCGGTCGATGCGGCGCCCCGGTCAACGGGGCGCGCTCGTCGCACCCGTCACGCCGCTCGTGGGGCACATGAACCTGCCGTACGAGGAGCGGCCCGCGCACTGGGACGCCGTGGCGGCGGACACGGCGGCCTGGGCGGCACGAGCCGGGATCGCGGTCCGGCCCGCTCCCTGAGTCCGGCCGCCCACCGCGAGCGTCTGCTGGTCATGCCTCCCGCACCGGCACCGGCCGCAGGTCTCGCTGGTGCCACCGCTGCCGGGCGGCGCGCGCGGCCACGGGTGCCAGCGCGGCCGGGCGCCGAAGGGTGCGAACCAGCGGCCCGGACACGTCGTTCCACTGGACCGTGCGGCGCACACGCTCGACGGCGGCCGCGAAGGTCCCGGCCGTCGGGGCCCGCAGGACCACCTGGTACGGCATGCCCCCGAGGTCGACCGTGGGTTCGATGCGGTCGCCGACGCGGGGCCTGATGACCCACCGCGCGAACTCCGGCATGGCCTCCACCTCGTGCGTGCCCTGCACCTCGTACATCCGGCCGTGGTCGGTGGCCACGCCGCAGACGTGGCCGTGCCAGGAGCGGTCGTACGTCGCCCAGTCGAGCCCGAGGTCGCCGTACGGGTCCGCCGTGAGGTAGTAGTGCGCGGCCACCACGAAGGCGTCGAACCGACCGCCGTGCACGAGGCCGTCGTCGATGGCCTCGCCGCCACCGACCAGGCGGGCGGCCACCTCGATGAGGCACGGACCGCGGTCGTCCACCTTCGCCTCGAGGTGGAACGGGCTCCGGCGGAGCCCGGTGGCCTGCACCACCTCGACCGCGTATGCGGCGAGCCTGTCGAACGCGGGATCGTCCGTGTGCACGGTGGACGTGCCGACCTCGACGTTCGCCTTGCCGTTCACGCTGATGCGCTCGTACCGGCCCACCCGCGTGACGACCACGACGCCGTGCGCGTCGACCTGGCCGTTCACGTAGTACTCGACGCCGTCGACGTACTCCTCGAGCAGGACCTGGCCGGGGGCGATGCGTGCGAGGTGCGCGGCCACCAGGACGGGATCGGACCCCCGGTCGAAGAAGCCGACCTGCACGTTCGCGAAACCGTCGACGGGCTTGAGCACGTACCGGTCGAATCCGGCGGCGGCGAGAACGTGCACCACGTCGTCCACCGACCGCACCACCGCCGCTGCGTTGACGCGAGGGCCGGCGGGCAGGGCGCGGAGGCGCTCCTTGAGGGCGAACTTGTCGCGGAACAGGGGCAGCACGTCGGGCTGCGCCCACGAGAGGCCCAGCAGCTCGGCGAGGCGCTCGGCCGGAGCCACCACGGGCTCGCGCCACGGCACGACCGCCACCACGTCGTGGCGGCGGCGGACGACGTCCGCCAGCAGCGGCAGCTCGTCCAGGTCGGCGGCGTAGTGGGCCGCCACCGCTGCCGAGCGCAGTGCGGGATGCTGCCAGGCCCGGCGGGCCTGGGCGGCGCCATCGGTCCAGAAGCACACCGCCCGGAGCCCCCATCGTCGGTGCAGGACGTCGATGAAGTCGGTCGCCTGCCGATGAACCGGGTCCTGGATCAGGTACTCGCCCCCCGGCATCCCTACCCCTCCCGTCCTGCGTCTCTCGTCGTCTCGCCGTCGCCGCGGACGTCGGTCATCGGCTCGGGAGCCACCGACCGGCGGTACCACCAGCGCATCAGCCGACGTTGCGCCGGCGGGACGAGGGCGCGCGCCCTCGCCACGGTCCTCGCGGCGCCCTCGAGGCCCTGGTTCCACCGGATCGTCGCGCGCATGAGCTCGGCGGTCTCGTCGAACTCATCGACCGATCCGGCCTCGAACGTGAGGTGCCACGGCAGGCCGAAGATGTCGATCGTGGGCACGATCCTGTCGCCGATCTGGGGCTTGGTGATCCAGCGGACGAATCCAGGCATCCGCTGCACGGTCTCGACGCCCTCGAGCCGCATGATCCGCGCGGCCGCGGTCGAGATGCCGTTGGCGTGGCCGAAGACCCGCGCGTCGTATCGGTCCCAGTCCAGGCCGAGGTCGCCGTAGTCGTCCCCGGACAGGTAGTAGTGCGCCGCCACCGCGAAGGGGTCGAATCCGCCGCCGTGCACGTGGATCTCGTCATACGCCCGGGAGCCGCCGACGAGGCGCGCGCCCACCTCGATGAGGCAGGGACCCCGTTCGTCCACCTTCAGCTCGAGGTGGAACGGGCTGCGCCGCAGCCCGGTCGCGGCCATCACCGCGGTGGCGTAAGACGCGAGCAGGTCGAACGTCGGGTCCATCCCGGCGCACCAGGATGGACCCGATCGCGACGTTCTCCCGGCCGTTCACGGCCCTGCGTCGGTGCAGCGACACCTCGACGACGTCGATGCCCCCGGCGCCGTCGATCTGGCCGTTGACGTAGTACTCCTCGCCGCCGAGGTACTCCTCGAGCAGGACGGCCGCGCCGGCGGTCTCCTGCAGGTAGGCGGTGACGAGCCGGGGGTCGCCGTCCCGGTCGAAGAAGCCGATCCGGGAGTTGCCGTAGCCGTCGTTGGGCTTGAGCACGAACCGCGGCAGGTCGGTGCCCTCGAGCGCCCGGACCACGTCGTCGGCCGTTCGCACGGGTGCGACGAGGTTGACACGCGGCCCGTCCGGGGCGTCTCGCAGGTGCTGCTTGAGGGCCAGCTTGTCGCGGAAGAGCGGGACGATGCCCGGCTGCGCCCAGTCGAGCCCCAGCAGCTCGGCGAGCCGTTCGGAGGCGGGGATGACCGGCTCGATGTACGGCACGACGGCGCGGATCGCGTGGGTCCGGCGCAGGTACGCGGCCAGCTCCTCGAGGGTCGCCGAGCCGAGGTCGTAGTGCGCCGCGACGGCGTCCGAGCGCAGCGCGGGGAACCGCCACGCCTGCGTGCGACGCTGCTCGGCGTCGGTCCACACGCACACGGTGCGCATGTCCCACCGGCGGTAGAAGAGGCCGATGAACTCCGCGGCGTAGGGGTGCGCGGGGTCGAGCAGCACGACCTGGCCCCGGTGCCTCACGGCGTCGGCCCCTCGGTGCGCGCGGTGGGCGCGGTGGGCCCCTCCTCGGCGAGGTCGGCCCACGCGCCGGGCCACTCCTGGTCCGATCCGAGGCCGAGCGGGTCCGGACCGGCCCCGTCGTCGGCTCCGTCGGGTAGCCTCCCGTGGGTCGGTACCCATCCCGCGCGCACGACGGCGCGCAGCTGGAGGAACCACAGCGGCATCACGACGGCCTGGGCCAGGCACATGCCCCAGGCGAGGCCGACCGCGTCGGCGCGGTGCGCGCCGACGGCCATGAAGGTCACGGCGCTCACGGCGAGCACGGTCACGAGCCTGATCGTCTTGCGGGCCAGACCCAGGCCGTACATGAAGATGACCGGCCCGAGCTTGCCCCCGGCGACGGCAGACGCCATCGCTACGGGCAGCAGCACGGCGCTCGCGCCCGTCCACGTGTCGCCGAGCAGGGCGGTGCCGAGCGAGGTGGGGATGAGCAGCAGCAGCCCGGCGTACAGGAGCGTGATCGCGACGAGCATGGTGCTCGTCAGGGACGCGATCCGCACCGTGTGGCGGGGCAGCGACGAGCGCCGCGAGACCTCCGGGATCCCGAACGTGGTCGCCGCTGTCGAGACGATGCCGATGGGACCGACGAGCACCTGGGCGGCACGCAAGGCACCGATGTCGCTCACGCCGAGCAGGCCGCCGATGACGAGGATGCCGCCCTGGAACGCCCCGACTCCCAGCAGGTACTCCACGAGCAGGTAGCCGACCAGGTCTCGGTTGGCGCGGACCCACGTGCCCACGCCCCGCGGGTGCGGCCCACCGTGCAACTGCACCATGCCCACGACGGCGGCTACGGCGGCCCCGAGTCCCCAGCACAGCACCATCGTCGCCGGCGTCGATCGGCCCGCCACGATGACGGCGCCGACCAGGGCGAACTGCACGAACGCCCAGACGGCGTCGTTGAGGGTCGCGTGCTGCGGACGCGACCACGCGAAGAACGCCATCCGGCAGGTGTCCTGCAGCACGAGGAACGGCAGCACCACGGCCAGGGCCACGAGCGTGGGACCCAGCACGCCGCCCACGGCGATGCCGACCACCAGGGCGCCCGCCGACACCAGCAGCGCGATCGCCAGGGCGGTGCCGAGGGCGGGGCGGATCGTGCGTCGTTGCTGGTCGGCGTCCTCGTGGCTGTAGCGCATCGACATCGGCGTGCCCACCAGCGCGCGCTGCACCCCGATGACGAGGCTGAAGACGAGGAACGCCACGGCGAACGCGCCGAAGCCGGCGGCGTCGACGTTGCGGGCCACGACGAACGACATGACCACGTTGGTCAGCGCTGACAGACCCTGGTCGACCACGTTCCAGCCGGCCCGGCGGATCTTGGGTGCGCGACCCTCGGCGGTGGTCGCGCGACCTGCCGCCGGCCCGTCCGCCTGGTCTGCCATCACGCCCCTGCCGCTGCCGCCCGAGCGGTCCGCCCCTGGGCCGTCGAGGCAGCCGGGACGTCCGTCCGCCCACTGTAGTGAGGGTCCAGGAGAGGTCCCACCATGACGGCCCCGCGCGTCGACCGGAGGGCTCAGAAGTCGGCCACGTAGGCGCCGGCCGCACCCGGCTGCGCGGTGGCGGGGTAGAAGGCGAACACGCCGTTGTTGTAGTTGTTCACGTTGAACATGACCTCGTACGGCACCTGGCCGGCTCCGGTCCCGGCGTGCGTCTTCACCCAGGCGAAGAACTCGTGCACGAACGAGGCGCTGTCGCCCATCGAGCTGTTGCTCGACCATTCGCTGATGGCCAGCGGGAGGCCGACCGAGGCGGCGAACTGGCGGTGCTTCTCGATCCCGACGGGAGCCCCGAAGGCGTCGACCCCGGCGATCTTGGCGGCGAATCCCGCAGCCGTGGTGACGAACGGGTACTGGTTGTAGGTGTCCACGCCCATCTCGTCGACGTACGCCGCGCCCGGGAAGGCCTTGCGCCAGTCCAGGTTCTGGCTGGTCGAGGTGCCGTCGTTCGGGCTGAAGACCAGCTTGTGCTGCGGCAGGAGCTGCCGCTGCAGGGCGCGGAACCGCTTCCACGCGGTCACGAAGTCCGCGGCGGTGGCACCTGTGACGGTCCACGGCGTCCAGGACCCGTTGAACTCGTGAGCGAAGCGCAGGTGCAGCGTGCCGGTGCGGGCGCCCCAGTACTTCTTGATGTTCGTCAGCATGGTGGTCCAGCGGGCGTCGTAGGCGCCGGCGGCGGCCTTCGCCCAGGTCTCACCGTTCGCGCTGTAGATCGCGCCGACCGCGAGGTCGAGGTCCTTGTCCCAGCTGCCCCACTCGGCGCCGGGCTGGATCGACCACTGGTTGGTCTGCGCGTCCAGGCTGTCGTTCCAGGTGCCGCCGACCTGCACGGCCGTGCCGCGCCACGTGCCGAAGGTGCCGTTCGCCGCGCCGTTGCCCGAAGCGCCGGACAGCCAGGCAGCCGGAGCCTGGGTGGTCGGCACGGGCGCGGGGGTCGTGGTGGTCGGCACGGGCGCGGGCGTCGTGGTGGTCGGCGCCGGCACCGGGGTGGTCGCGGTGGGCGCAGGTACTGGCGCCGTGGTCGTCGGCGCGGGCGCCGGGGTCGTGGTGGTGGGGTCGGGCGCCGGGGTGGTGGTGGTGGGGTCCGGGGCGGGGCTCGTGGTGGTCGGCACGGGTGCCGGGGTCGTGGTGGTCGGCACGGGGGCAGGGGTCGTGGTGGTCGGCACGGGGGCCGGCGCCGGGGTGGTCATCGTCGGCGCGGGCGCCGGCGGGGTGGGTGGCGGCGTCCGGACCGGCGTGGTCGGGAAGGCGTCGAGCACGACGGTGGTCCCTGGCTTGGCGTAGGCAAGCACCCAGCTGCGGGCCCTGTTGTGACCGGACAGCACGTAGCCGCCAGCCGGGATCGGGGTGGCCCGGCCCCCGGTGGGCTGCCGGTCGTTCACCGCCGTGACGACGCCACCCACGACGGTGGCCTCAGCGCCCCACGCGTTGGTCGGTGTCACGGTCTGCGCGGCAGTGCGGGTGTACACGACCAGCTGGTCGGTGCCGCGCAGGACGTTGGTGCCGCTCACCACGTAGGTGGCCCCGCCCGCGTGGGCGTACTGACGGGTCGTGGTGAGCGCGGCGTTGGTGACGGCCTGGATGGTCGGCGTGGCCCGGCCCGGCTGGCGCAGCTGCACCTGGTAGCCGCCGCGGCAGCGGGGGGCGGTGACCCGCAGCACCGCCCCGCCGCGGCGTACGTCGGCGGCGAGCGCGAGCCCCGTGCGCCCGACCCCGGCGGCCAGCACAGAGCGGCCCTGGGCCACGGACACGGACGGCAAGGGGCAGCCCTTGCCGAACGTGGTGACGACGGTGACGTACCCCGAGTGCAGTGTGAGTGCGACGGCGGTGTTGGGCCGCCGGGTGTTCGTCCGCAGCGTCCGGACGACGCCGGCGGCGGCCGCGCGGCTGGCCACGCGAGTGGTGGCGACGGGCACGATCTTCGGCGTCCGGGCCGCGCGCTGAGACGTGAGCGACACGCGGTAGTCGGCGGCGCAGCCGGTGCCCCGCACCCGCACCCGCACGGTGCCGGCGCGCACACCGCCGGAGAGGGCCAGGCCCGTGGCTCCGGTGCCCATGGCCACGACGCGGCCGCCCTGCACCAGGCGCACGGCAATCCGGCTGCAGCTCGAGTCGAACGTGGTCTCGGCGGTGAGAAGTCCGGCGCGCACGCGCACGACGCGGTCCACGGTCTGGCGGCGGGCCGTGAGGACCCCGGTCCACGTGCGTGCTGCGGCACTGACGGCGGTGACGGTCGGCGCCGCGGCCGAGGGTGCTTTCGCTGCGGGTGCCGCCGTCGCGGGGCCACCGACGCCCACCGCAAGGGCTGCTGCGGTGCAAGCGGAAAGAGCCAGTGCGACCGGGCGGAGCGAGCGCGTCATAGAGGGGACGTCGTCGCGGGCCCGGGACGGCTGAACCGGTCCCGGAGACCGTCACCCGGGTGGCGTAGCGACGTTCAGGGAACGTCGCCCTGGGTCACTCGGCCCGCTCGCAGGACCCCCCGAAAACCACCCTGACGGCCTATCGGGTTGGCGCGGGTGCGCGGCCCGTGCCGAGCGGCTCGGGCCCCGAGACGGCGCTCACGGGGCGTATGGGCCCGATCGGCCGCGGGTCTCGGCCGGCGCGTCCCACAGGTCGGTCCAGCGCAGCCCGAGCTCGCGCAGCAGCGTGCGGAGCAGCGGCAGCGAGAGCCCGACGACGTTCGAGGGGTCGCCGTCGACGCCAGCGACGAACGCGGCCCCGAGACCGTCGAGGGTGAAGGCGCCGGCGACCCGCAGCGGCTCCCCGGAGGCGACGTACGCGTCGATCTCCTCGTCGTCGGGGTTCGCGAAATGCACCTCGGTGCGGGCCCGCCCCGAGGCTTCGGCACGGGTGTCCGCCCGCACCACGGCGTGGCCCGTGACGAGCACGCCTCGGCCGCCGCGCATCCGCCGCCAGCGGCGCACGGCGTCGTCCGGGTCGCGGGGCTTGCCGAGCACCTCCCCGCCCTCCCAGAGCACCGAGTCGCAGCCGACGACGAGCACGTCCTGGCGCCCGGCCAGCCCCGTCGGCAGCGTCTCGGCCACGTCCAGGGCCTTGGCCCGGGCCAGGGCCAGGGCGACCCGGTCGGGATCCGCGGCCAGGGCGGGATCGGCGGCCACCAGCCGGGCCACCTCGGCGTCCTCGTCGACGCCGCTGACGATCACCACGGGCGTGATGCCTGAGTCGACGAGCAGGCGCCGGCGCGCGGGCGAGGCCGACGCCAGCACCAGGACCGGCCGCACGCTCACGGGGACGTCGGACGGCACCGGACGGTCAGCGCGGGAGCCCCGAGGCCCGCCATGCCCCGCGGCCGGCGGGCAACGGCGTGCGCACGAGCGACTCTCGGGCGGACCAGCGCGAGAACGTGGGCGTGGCCTCGCCCTCACCGCGTGCCCGCGAGGCCGCGGCCAGGACTGCCACCACCGCCGCGATCTCCTCGGGCGTCGGGCTGCCGGACACGACCCTCAGAAGCGGGGCGCCGTCGGTTGCGGCCATGTGGTCGGCTCCAGGTCTCGCGGGGGTACCGATGGGCGGGCTAGAGCGGGATGTTGCCGTGCTTCTTGGGCGGCAGCGTCTCCCGCTTGGTGCGCAGCGCCCGCAGCGCCCGGACCACCTGGTGCGGGTCTCGTGCGGCGCGGATCACCGCGTCGACGTAGCCCCGCTCGGCGGCGACTGTACGGGTTGGCCAGGGTGTCCTCGTACTCGGCGATCAGCCGGGCCCGCTCGGCCTCGGGGTCGCCGGCCTCGCGCAGCTCCTAGCGGTACAGGATGTTCACCGCGCCCTGGGCGCCCATCACCGCGATCTGGGCGGTCGGCCAGGCGAGGTTGACGTCGGCGCCGAGGTGCTTGGAGCCCATCACGTCGTACGCGCCGCCGTAGGCCTTGCGGGTGATCACGGTGACCTTCGGCACGGTCGCCTCGGCGTAGGCGTAGATCAGCTTGGCGCCGCGCCGGATGATGCCGTTCCACTCCTGGTCGGTGCCGGGCAGGAAGCCGGGCACGTCGACGAAGGTGAGCACCGGGATGTTGAACGCGTCGCAGGTGCGGACGAACCGGGCCGCCTTCTCCGAGGCGTCGATGTCGAGGGTGCCGGCGAACTGCATCGGCTGGTTGGCGACCACGCCGACCGAGCGGCCCTCGACCCGGCCGAAGCCGACCACGATGTTGGGCGCGAACAGCGGCTGCACCTCGAGGAACTCGCCGTCGTCGAGCACGTGCTCGATGACCGTGTGCATGTCGTAGGGCTGGTTGGCCGAGTCCGGGATCAGCGTGTCCAGCTCGCGGTCGCTCGTCGGTGCACCTCGAGGTCGGCTGCGGACGTCGAAGCACGGGCGGGTCCTCGAGGTTGTTGCTGCGGCAGGTAGCGCGAGCAGCGCGCGCACGTAGTCGATGGCGTCGTCCTCGTCGGTGGCCAGGTAGTGCGCGTTGCCGCGACTTGGTGTTGTGGGTGCGCGCGCCGCCCAGCTCCTCGAAGCCACGTCCTCGCCGGTGACCGTCTTGATCACGTCCGGCCCGGTGATGAACATGTGCGAGGTCTGGTCGACCATCACGGTGAAGTCGGTGATGCGCGGGGGAGTAGACCGCGCCGCCCGCGCACGGACCCATGATCAGCGAGATCTGCGGGATCACGCCGGAGGCGCGCACGTTGCGGCAGAAGATCTCGCCGTACAGGCCGAGCGAGACCACGCCCTCCTGGATCCGGGCGCCGCCGGAGTCGTTGATGCCGATCACCGGGCAGCCGGTCTTCATCGCCAGGTCCATCACCTTGACGATCTTCTCGCCGAAGACCTCGCCGAGGCTGCCGCCGAAGACGGTGAAGTCCTGGGCGAAGACGCACACCGGGCGGCCGTCGACGGTGCCGTAGCCGGTGACCACGCCGTCGCCGTACGGCCGGTTGGCCTCGCAGGCCGAAGGCGTGCGAGCGGTGCCGGGCCAGACTCGTCGAGCTCGACGAACGAGCCCTCGTCGAGCAGCAGCCGATCCGCTCCCGCGCGGTCTTCTTGCCCTTGGCGTGCTGCTTCTCGACCGCCCGGTCGCGGCGGCGTGACCGCCTCGGCGCGGCGCGCCTCGAGGTCGGCGAGCTTGCCCGCCGTCGTGTGCGGGTCGACCACAGGGGTCGACGGGTCCTGCGTGGCCGCGCTCATGGGCACCTCCGGCTCGTCGGGCCTACCGTAACGGCGTGACCGCCACGCCCTGGGGCCGACCCCGCACCCCGCTCGACGCGGACGCGATCGCCGCCGCCCTGAAGCGGTCCGCCTGTCGGTGGACGTCCGTCACGGTGCTAGCGGTCACCGGGTCGACGAACGCCGATCTCGTGGCTGCGGCCCGGGCCGGCGCCGCCGAGGGGGCGGTGATCGTCGCCGACGAGCAGCTCTCCGGGCGGGGCCGCCTCGACCGCGCCTGGACCGCCCCGGCGTGCTCGTCGCTGCTCGGGTCGGTCCTGCTGCGCCCGGCCGCCCCGGTGCCTGTCGGGTCGTGGGGGTGGGTGCCCCTGCTGGTGGGCCTGGGCGTGCGCGACGCGGTCCGGGCGGCCACCGGGGTGCAGGCGGGACTCAAGTGGCCGAACGACGTCGTGGTCGACGGCGAGGCGTGGGACGGCTCCCCGGGCCCGCGCAAGCTCGCCGGCGTGCTGGTGGAGCGGGTGCCCGGGCAGGCGGCCCTGGTGGCCGGCGTGGGCCTGAACGTCGACCTGGGCAGGCACGAGCTCCCGGCGCCCGCCGCCACCTCGCTCGCGCTCGAGGCGGGGGCCGCCTCGCCACCGCGGGAGCTGCCGGCCCGGGAGGAGGTGCTCGCTGCGGTCGTCGTGGCGCTGGCCCGGCGGTATGAGGCGTTCGTGGCAGCGGCAGGTGACGCCGAGCGGTGCGGGCTGGCGCCCGACTACCGGCGGGCCTGCCTGACCCTCGGCCGGGAGGTGCGCGCCGTGCTACCGGCAGACCGGGCGCTGCGCGGCACGGCGGTCGGCATCGACTCCGACGGCGCCCTGCTGGTCGAGAGCGGGGGGAGGCGAGAGACCGTGCGGGCCGGTGACGTCCTGCACGTGCGACCGGTCTGAGGGCCCGCGATCCGCAGGGCGGGCGGATCGGCTCGGTCCTGGGGTGCGCCGGGGTCGGCCTCCGTGGAACCATGCGGGCATGGCCTACCCCCAGAACCTCCTCGGCGCCGGCGAGCGCGTCGAGTTCGAGATGAAGCCCCACTGGCGGGCGCTCGTCGTGCCCCTGATCTGGCTGCTCGGCGAGGTGTTCTTCGGCATCTGGCTGTGGTTCAAGATCGACGTCGGCCTGGCGCGCTGGGTCATCTTCATCGTCGTCGTGGTGATCTTCGTCGTGTTCACGGTGCGGCCGTTCCTCTACTGGCTGACCACCGACTACGTGTTCACGAACCGGCGCATCATCGTGCGTGGCGGCTTCATCGCCCGCAGCGGGCGCGACATGCCGTTGTCGAAGGTGAACAACGTGTCCTTCGACATCTCCTTCTGGGGCCGCATCCTCAACTACGGCAAGCTCACGGTCGACTCGGCCAGCGACGAGGCGCTCGTCATCAACGACGTGCCCAGCGTGGAGGCGATCCAGCGCGACGTGAACCGGCTGCACGAGGAGGACGACGAGCGGCGCCGGGGCGACCTGCACGGCACCGGGATCCTCCCCGACGACGGCACGTGAGCCGCTCGGGCGGCCCGAGAGCGACCCCGGACCCCGGGGCCGCGGTCACTGCGGACGACCTGGTCGACCTCGTCCTGGGCGCGCCGCGCCGGTACACGCGCGAGGAGGCCACCGCGGCGGTCGGACTGCCCGTCGAGGACGTGCGGCCGCTCTGGCGCGGGATGGGGTTCGCCGACGTCGGCGAGGCGCGCGCGTTCACCGACAACGACGTCGCCGGCCTCGTCCTCGTGCAGGCCCTCGTGGACGAGGGGGTGCTCGACCCGCACACGGCGGTCGACGTCGCCCGCTCCTTCGGCCAGACCGGCTCGCGGCTGGCCGACTGGCAGGTGAGCACCCTGGCCCGGGTCCTGACTGCCCGTGGGCTGCTGGACCCCAGCGACGGCCTCGACGCAGACGAGATCGCCACCGTCTACCGCGAGGCCGAGCGGCTGCTGCCCGCCATGGAGCGGCTGCTCGTGCTGGCCTGGCGCCGGCACCTCGCCGCGGCGATCTCCCGGGCCATCGCCGACGCGGACGCGGGAGCGGCCCCCGAGACGGCCGGCGGCGTCCTCACCGTCGGCTTCGCTGACCTGGTGGGCTTCACCCGGCTGACCCGCCGGCTTCCTGCTGGGGCGCTCGCGCGGCTCGTCGAGACCTTCGAGTCGGTGAGCTCGGACGTCGTGGCGATGACCGGTGCCCGGCTGGTCAAGACGCTCGGCGACGAGATCCTCTTCGTCGCGGAAGACCCGGTGCAGGGCGCCGAGACCGCGCTGCTGCTGCACGAGGCGCACCGCGAGGACGACTCGATCCCGGAGTTGCGCATCGGCCTTGCGACCGGAGAGGTGGTCTCGCGCATGGGCGACGTGTTCGGCACCACGGTCAACACGGCCTCGCGCCTCACCGCGCTGGCCTCGCCGGGCACCACGTGGTGCGACCGTGCAACCGCCGACGCGGTGCGGCAGGCTGGGCCGCACCCCCCCGCGGGGGGGCGGGGTGTCATCGTCCAGGCGAGGGCGCTGGGCCCCAGGGCGCTGCGCGGCCTGGGGGTCGCGCGACCGTACGAGATCACAGGATCGGTGCAGGGGGTGGAACGCTGAACAGCACGACGCGCTCGGAGGCCGAGCACCGCGACGCCGTACGGCTCCACGTCCTGGTCGACTTCGCCAAGGTCGTCTCGGCCGCCCGCGGCTTCGACGAGGTGCTCCGCTTGGCCTGCATCGAGGCCCGGCGCGCCCTGGGCGCGGCCAGCGTGTCCCTCTCGGCGTTCGAGCGCGAGCACGGCCGGCTCCGCACGCTCGTCAACGACGGGGCGCTGGTGTCGTGGGAGCAGACCCGGCCACTGGACGAGACCTACCCGATCGGCGACGACACCTTCCTGCAGCGGATGGCGTCCGAGGGCGTGGGGTACGTGGTGGCCCTGGGCGCGGTGGGCGCCGCGGGGCCGGCGGAGGAGTCGGCCCGGGAGATGATCGCCTCGCTCGACAAGGCCTCGGCCATGGGGGTTCCGATCCTGCTCGAGGGCCGGTTCTGGGGGAGCTGTACGCCACCCGCGCCCACGACGAGGCCCCGTTCATGGCGGTCGACCTCGACTTCGCCGGCGCCGTCGCCGCGCTGATCTCGGCGGGCATCGCGCAGGCCGAGCACGTCGAACGGGTCGAGCGGCTCGCCTACACCGACCCGCTCACCGGGCTCGGCAACCGGCGCACGTTTGACGACGCGCTCGACCGGGCCGTGGCCCAGCACGTGGCCGACGGCGTCGACGTCGGGCTGGTGTTCGCCGACGTGAACGGGCTCAAGCAGGTCAACGACGAGCACGGCCACGCCCACGGCGACCAGGCCCTCGTCGCGCTCGCGGCCGTGCTGGCCCGGGCCGCGGCGGCCTTGGACCACTGCACCGCGGCGCGCCTGGGTGGAGACGAGTTCTGCCTGCTGGTCACCGGTCTCCCGTCCGACCGGGTCGTGGCGGCGGCCGAGGCGCTCTGCCGGGACGCGGCCGACGTACTGCCCCTGGGGGTGGCCTGCGGGGTGGTGTGCACGGCGGACATCCCCACCCCGGTCAGCGAGCCCACCTCGCTGCTGCGGCTCGCCGACGCGGCGCAGTTCCGGGCCAAGCGGGCCGGGCTCCGCACCCCCGTGGTCGCCGGTCGGCACCTCTCCCAGGAGGCGGTCTCCGCGGCCCGCCGGTCGGCGGAGCGGCGGCGCATCCGCTCGGTGGGGGTCGACCTGATCGCCATCAGCGAGATCGGCCTGGCCGCCCTCGACGGTGCCACCGGGCTCCCTCCCGCGCCGCGCCTCGCAGCCCTCGCCGAGGCCCTCGGCCCGGCCGTCGACGCGGCGGCGTGGTGGCTGTCCGAGATCCCCGAGGGCAGCGGGCGCATCTACACGAGGGACTCGCGCGTGTACCGCGAGAGCGAGGGACGCCGGCCGGAGTTCTTCGCGCTCTACGACCTCGAGGCCTGGCACCCGGTCGAGGCCTTTCCCGCCACCGACGAGGCCAGCCGCGGCCAGCGGGCCGTCATCGCCGACGCGTCCACCGGCGAGGGCGACCCGGCCGAGCTCACGGTGCTGGCGCTCGAAGGCTGCCGGGCGCTCGTGATGGCCGGCGGGGGCGACGGCGCGGGCTCGCGCTGGGTGCTGGAGATCCACGCCGACGACCTCGGCGTGCCGGTGGCGTCGTACGCCCAGGTGCTGCGGCTGCTCGTGGCCGCGGCGCTCGTCGCCGCCCGCCCGCAGCGCCGTTCACCCGGGTCCTAGGGTGGGGCGGACCCAGCGAGCTCGCGAGGAGTCCCCGTGACGCACCACCACGCCCCCGTGCCCGACCTGCTCGCCCGCGTCTCCGCCGGCGGCGCGGCGAAGTACCACGCGGCGAACGCGATGCGCGGCAAGCTGTTCGCCCGGGAGCGGGTGGCGATGCTGACCGACGAGGGCTCCTTCGTCGAGGACGGCGCGCTCGCCAACGTGATGGCCGGCGACCTCCCGGCGGACGGTGTCGTCACCGGCACCGCCACGGTCGACGGCCGGCCGGTGTGCCTGATGGCGAACGACTCGACGGTGAAGGCCGGGTCGTGGGGGGCACGCACGGTCGAGAAGATCGTGCGGATCATCGAGAAGGCGTATGCCACGGGCGTGCCCATGGTCTACCTCGTCGACTCCGCCGGCGCCCGCATCACCGACCAGGTCGAGCTGTTCCCCGGCCGCCGCGGCGCCGGGCGCATCTTCTGGAACCAGGTGCGCGCGAGCGGATCGATCCCGCAGGTCTGCGCCCTGTTCGGGCCGAGCGCCGCCGGCGGGGCGTACATCCCGGCGTTCTGCGACGTGGTCGTCATGGTCGAGGGCAACGCCTCGATGTACCTCGGCTCGGACCGCATGGTCGAGATGGTCACCGGGGAGAAGACCACCCTCGAGGAGATGGGCGGCGCGCGCGTGCACTGCGCCGAGAGCGGCGTGGGCCACTTCCTCGTGCAGGACGAGCCGAGCGCGCTCGCGCACGTGCGCCGGTACCTGTCGTACCTGCCGCAGAACTGGCAGGGCACTCCGCCCGCGGCCGACCCCGCGGCGCCCGAGGACATCGACCTCGCGGCGCTCGTGCCCGAGAGCGAGCGACGCGCGTTCGACATGCGGCGCTACGTGCGCGGGCTCGTCGACGAGGGTTCGTTGTTCGAGGTGCAGGCGCTGTGGGCCAGGGAGCTCGTCGTCGGCTTCGCGAGGCTCGACGGCGAGGTGGTCGGCGTCGTGGCGAACAACTCGATGTTCAAGGGCGGCGTGCTGTTCGTCGACAGCGCCGACAAGGCCACCCGCTTCGTGCAGCTGTGCGACGCCTTCGGCGTGCCGCTGCTCTTCCTCGCCGACGTGCCGGGCTTCATGGTGGGCGCCGCGGTGGAGAAGCAGGGCATCATCAGGCACGGCGCGAAGATGATCACCGCGATCAGCGAGGCCACCGTGCCCAAGATCTGCGTCGTCGTCCGCAAGGCCTACGGCGCCGGCCTCTACGCCATGGCGGGTCCCGGGTTCGAGCCGGACGCCACCCTCGCGCTCCCGACCGCGAAGATCGCCGTGATGGGCGCCGAGGCCGCGATCAACGCCGTGTACGCCAACAAGATCGCTGCGATCGACGACGAGGACGAGCGCACCGCGTTCGTCGAGGCCCGACGTGACGAGTACGAGACTGACATCGACATCGTGCACCTCGCGAGCGAGCTCGTCGTCGACGCGGTGGTCGAGCCCGAGCACCTTCGTACCGAGCTGGTGAGCCGGTTCGCCGCGGCAAGGGGCAAGGACCGGTCGTTCTCCCGACGGCGTCACGGCGTCACACCGGTGTGACGCTGGGCGCCGTCTTCGCGGGTTTGCGCAACCCCTGGACGGGACCAGGTGCACACTTCCAGCAAGTTCGAGCGCCGGTAAAGGTCGGGGCTTCTCCAGGTCTGTGACGGGGTGGAGCAATCCCCCAGCCCGGAGGGTGGGAGCCCGTGGGCGTCGTGGACGAGGCGTACGCGCAGCTGTTCGCCGCGGAGTTCGCGCGCGTGCGGCGCACCGTGTTCGTGCTCGTCCGCAGCTCGGTCGTCGCCGAGGACATCGCGCAGGACGCCTTCGTCCAGCTCCTGCTGCACTGGTCGCGGGTGTCGCGCTACGAGCGGCCGGACGCCTGGGTCCGGCGGGTCGCCATCCGGCTGGCCGTGCGGCACCTCCGGCGCGAGCGGCGGCGCCCCTGGGTGGAGGCTGCCCTGGAGCCGCCCACCGAGCCCGCCGTGAGCGACCCGGCGGTGGCCGCCGCCGTGCGCGCCCTGCCCGCGCGGCAGCAGGCCGTGCTGGTGCTGTTCTACTTCGAGGATCGACCCATGCGGGAGATCGCGTACCTGCTGGGCATCAGCGAGTCGACCGGGTTCGTGCACTTGCACCGGGCCCGCCGCCGGCTGGCCGACGTGCTGGGGGAGGTGGGTGTCAGTGCCTCTCGATCGTAGGCTCCGCGAGGACTTCGACCTGGCTGCCCGATCGGTGCCGGGCGGCGGGGACGACGCAGCGCTGTTGCGGGTGGCCGATCGCGCCGCCGCGCTGCGCCACCAGCGGCGTCAGCGCGCGAGCCTCGCGACCGCGACCGTGCTGGTCCTGGTCGTGGTCCTCGCGGTGGCGCACGCGTGGCTCCCGGCACCGCCTACGCCTTCGCTCGGCCCGCAGCCGGGGCTGCCGTTCACGTCGCGGGTTCACGGCTATGACGTGACCTACCCGCCGGGATGGCGTGTCCTGCCCGCGACGACTGCGTGGTCCGCGGGGAAGGACGAGGGGGCGCCAGGCGTGGCCGACCAGTTCTCCTCCCCGGACGGTGGGCAGATCAACGTCTGGTCGCAGGCTCTCCCGGCCGGCACGTCGGACGCGCGCTGGATCACCGGTTACCTCCCCGCGTCGGGGGAGGTGGCGATGCCGGCCTGCTTCCCGGCGCCGGGGGCCTGGGAGCCGGTCCTCGTCGACGGGCATCGCGGTGGCATCTTCGGCGGGGACTACGGCTGCTCCTTCACCGCGGTGGTCGTGATCGTCGACAAGCGGGCGTACCTCATCAAGGCCTTCCCGGTGGCGGGACACGTGACCACGGCCATCTTCGACCGCCACGTCCTGGATGGGTTCCTCGGTTCCCTGCGGCTGCATCCGGAGCAGGCCGCCCGCTGACGGCGGTGGGTAAAGGTCGGCGGGCCGCCGCGCCTGTGGAGGAGGCGGAGGTGGAACCCATGAGCACATCCCACGCCGTTGCCGGTCTCGGCCCGGTCCTGCTCTCGGCCGCGTTGGTGGCTGGTTGCTCCGTCGCCAGTGGAGCGCCTGCGGCGTCGTCCTCGGCGCCCGTGCCAGCTCGACCGTCGAGGCCTGCTGCCGCGTCCCCGTCCGCGGCGTACGCCCTTGCGAACACGTTCACGTCGCCCGTCTACGGCTACCGGATCGCGTACCCGGCTCGATGGCACGTCACGCCGGCGGCCCGTCCGTGGACGTATGGCTCGGAGGCCACGGACTCGCGGGTGGACGTCTTCCGCTCGCCCGGCAACGAGGTCGTGACCGTGACGTCGCAGCGACTACCGGCGGGAGTGACGGCGGCGCGTTGGTCCGCCGCCTACCTGCCCGCTCCCGGGGACACGCCGAGGCCCGAATGCTTCCCGCGTCCCGAGGCGTGGCAGCCGGTCACGATGGACGGCCTCGCGGCGGGCGTGTATGGCGGCGAGTTCGGCTGCAACTTCACCAACGCCGTCCTCGTCACAGCTGGTCGGGCGTACGTGCTGCACGCCACCCCGGACGCCGACCATGTCAGCACGGCCATCTTCGACCGTGGCCTCTTCGACGCGTTCCTCGCGTCCATCCGGCTCCATCCGGCCACACCCTGACCGCGTCGCGGGCCGCGCGCCTCGAGGAGCGCGACCACCGGGTCGGCGCGGACCCCGCAGGGCCAACGTCGGAGTCAGGCCGCGGAGCTCACGTTACGGCTCGTGTAGCCGAGCCGCAGCAGGCAGCCGTTTCCGTCAACGACGGCCGAGGTGCTTCCCGCGCAGAGGATCTCGGCCCGCAGCATGTCGGTCTGGGCCGGCTGGTTGCGCACGGCCATGAGGTGGTCGGTGCCGGTCTGCACCGTCCAGCCGGTGCCGGGCAGGAGCGCGTCGAGCTCCGCGATGACCTGGGCGGTCGTGGTGGCGGTGAGCCGGTACTCGGCGCTCCAGTCGCGCGGGTAGCGCGCGCCGCTGATCGAGGCGGGGGCCGAGACCACGGCGACGCCGGACGGCATCGGCACGCCGTCGCGGATCGACTCGCCGCTCCAGCTGATCGTCGGGGAGGCTGACAAGGTGGCGGAGGATGACGCACTCGCGCAACCAGTGAGCGCGGTGACCGTCGCCAGCGCAGCGAGCGCGACCACCGCCCGCGTCAGCGGGCGCCGGCCGGCGGCCGGGCTGTGGCGGTCCCGCGTCCGACGGACGGGAATCACACCCACGTCTCCACCCTGCTCCTGGGGGGACGGTGTCACAAGGCGGGCAGGTGTGCGCTAGGCCACAGGCGGGACGTGCCCGTGGAGCGGCAGGGACGAGCGGGGGAGATGACCGGCCGCGGTCAGGCCGCGACGGCCTCGACGACCTCGTCCGGCTCGACCGCGGGGAACACCCACTTTCGGTACGACCAGAACCGGAACGCGGTACCGAGCCCGAGTCCGATGACGTTGGCGCTGAGGTTGTCGGCCAGCGCCGAGGTGTAGCCGAGCGCGTAGTGCGAGAACCAGAGCACTGTCAGCGAGATGCCCAGCGCGATGCCGTTCAGGACGAAGAACAGGACGTACTCGCGCACGAAGGTGGTGCGGCCGCGGTCCTTGAAGGTCCACAGCCGGTTGCCGAAGTACGCGAACGTGGTGGCCGCAACGACGCTGACGAACTTCGCCGTCAGCGGCTTGTCGTAGCAGGGACCCTCCCCACCGGCGTAGCGCAGCAGGTTGAACAGTCCGACGTCGACGACGAAGGCAGCCAGCCCGACGACGCCGAACTTGGCGAGCTCCTCGACCAGGTGGCGGATCTGGCCGTAGCCAGCCTGCCAGAGGGCGCGAACGCGCCCGGTGGTGGTCAGGGGGGAGGACACCTCCCAAGGGTACCCGGGCGGGGCGGGCCCCCCGCGCGGCACCGGGGTGACGGCGGTCACGTCCTGGTCACGAAGGGCTAGGTTCGTGCCGTGGACTTCCGACTCTCCGACGAGCACGCGGCGCTGCGCGCCACCGTGGCCGAGTTCGCCAGCGACGAGGTGGCGCCGGTCATCGGCGGCTACTACGAGCGGGGAGAGTTCCCCTACCCCCTCGTCCGGCGGATGGGTGACATGGGCCTGTTCGGCCTGCCCTTCCCGGAGGAGTACGGCGGGATGGGCGGGGACTACCTCGCCCTCTGCGTGGCGATCGAAGAGCTGGCCAGGGTCGACTCGTCGGTGGCCATCACGCTCGAGGCGGCGGTCTCCCTGGGTGCGATGCCGATCTACCGGTTCGGCACCGAGGAGCAGAAGAGGGAGTGGCTCCCGCGGCTCACGAGCGGCGAGGCTCTCGGCGCCTTCGGGCTCACCGAGCCGAGCGGGGGCAGCGACGCCGGGTCGAGCCGCACGACGGCCCGGCTCGAGGGCGACGAGTGGGTCATCAACGGCACGAAGGCGTTCATCACGAACTCCGGCACGGACATCACCGCGCTGGTCACGGTCACCGCCATCACGGGGACCGGGGACGACGGGCGCAAACAGATCTCCTCGATCCTCGTGCCGGCCGGCACCCCCGGGTTCACGGTGTCGAAGAAATACGCGAAGGTCGGCTGGGACGCCTCCGACACCCGCGAGCTGGCCTTCGCAGACGTGCGCGTGCCGGCCGAGAACCTCGTCGGCCAGCGCGGGCGCGGCTACGCGCAGTTCCTGTCCATCTTGGACGAGGGTCGTATCGCGATCGCCGCCCTCGGCACAGGCCTCGCGCAGGGCTGCGTGGACGAGTCGGTGCGCTACGCCGGACAGCGCGAGGCCTTCGGCGCTCTCATCGGCACCCGCCAGGCGGTGCAGTTCATGATCGCCGAGATGGAGACGCGAGCCCACACGTCGAGGCTCGCCTGGTACGACGCTGCGGCCCGGATGGCGGCCGGCGAGCCGTTCAAGCGGGCGGCGTCCATCGCCAAGCTCGTCTCGTCCAACGCCGCCATGGACAACGCTCGCGCCGCCACCCAGGTGCACGGTGGGTACGGCTTCACCATCGAGTTCCCGGTGGGTCGCTTCTACCGCGACGCCAAGGTCCTGGAGATCGGCGAAGGCACCTCCGAGGTGCAGAAGATGCTGATCGCGCGCGACCTCGGGCTCCCGGGGGCATGAGCTCCGGACCGGCCGTCACCACCGCGCCGCATCCGGACCTGCCCGGCCACGAGGCGGTGACGCTCGCCTCGGACGGGCTGACGGCCACGTTCGTCCCGACGGTCGGCATGGTGGGGTGCTCGCTGCGCGACGGCGGGGTCGAGCTGCTCGGCCAGCGCGGAGGCATCCGCGACTACCTCGAGCGCGGAAAGACGTTCGGCCTGCCGCTCCTCGCGCCGTGGGCGAACCGACTCTCCGGACTCGGCTATGCGGCAGCCGGCGCCGACGTGCGGATCGATCCGGCGACCCCGGGCGTGCGGCTCGACGCCGCCGGCCTCCCGATCCACGGCCTCTTCGCGGCCAGCCCCCTCTGGGTAGTCGGGCGTGCGGGCGCCGAGGAGGGTGCTGCCGTGCTGTCGGCGGCCCACGACCACGGCCCGGGCTCGCCGTCGTGGCCGGCCTTCCCCTTTGCCCACCGCCTCGCGCTCGTGGTGCGCCTGTCGGGACGTGTCCTGGCCGTGACCGCCAGGCTCGAGGCCACGGGCGATCGGTCCGTACCGGTGGCGTTCGGCTTCCACCCGTACCTGGCCCCTCCCGACGCGCCGCGCGCGGAGTGGGTCGTCGCGCTGCCGTCGACGCGCCGGGCCGAGCTCGACGACCGCGGGCTGCCGACCGGCGACGTCCTCGACGACCCGTCGCTGGCCGGCATGCTCGGCGCGCGCACGTTCGACGCTCTCCTGGCGGACGTCGCCGAGGGTGCCGAGGCCGTGCTGGTGGCCGGTGCCCGCCGGCTCGCGCTGCGATACGGCCCCGGCTTCGGGTGGTCGCAGGTGTGGGCGCCGGCCGACCCGGTGGTCTTCTGCCCCGAGCCGATGACCGCGCCCGTCGACCCGTTCTCGGGGTTCACGCCGGTGCGCACCGCCGACCCCGGTGCCGGGCCCGTGGTGGCCTCGTTCGAGGTGCACGTACCGCCGGTAGGCTCCGCCGCGTGACGACCGAGGTGCCCGACGCCCACGTGGCCGAGGGCTTCCCCGTCGTCGGCGTCGTCGGTGGGGGCCAGCTCGCGCGGATGATGCAGGCGCCGGCCGTCGCGCTGGGGGTGGGGCTGCGGGTGCTGGCCACCTCGATCGAGGAGAGCGCCGCGCAGGCCGTGCGCGACGTGCGGATCGGCAGCCACGACGACCCGGTGGCGCTCGCGGCCTTCGCCGCCGGCACCCAGGTCGTCACGTTCGACCACGAGCACGTACCTGCTGACCTGCTGCGCTCGCTGGAGGCCGGCGGCGCAGTGGTGCGGCCCGGTCCGGACGCGCTCGCGCACGCGCAGGACAAGGCGGTGATGCGCGCCGTGCTCAGCGAGCTCGGCGTCCCGTGCCCGATGTGGTCGGTCGTGGCGCACCGCGCCGACGTCGAGGCGTTCGGCACCGGCGCCGGGTGGCCGCTCGTCCTGAAGACGTCCCGCGGCGGGTACGACGGCAAGGGCGTGTGGGTGGTCGGGTCGCCCTCCGAGGCCGAGGCGCTGATCGGCCGCGTCCCGCTGGCACCAGGGGCGGTGTGGCTCGCCGAGGAGCGGGTGCCCTTCACCCAGGAGCTCGCCGCGCAGGTGGCTCGCTCGCCGCACGGGCAGGCGGTGGCGTACCCGGTCGTCCGCACCGTCCAGTCCGACGGCATCTGCACCGAGGTGGTCGCCCCCGCCCCCGGCCTGTCCGAGTCGCACGCCGTGGCCGCGCAAGAGGTGGCCCTGCGCATCGCCGGCGCGCTCGACGTCGTCGGCATGCTGGCCGTCGAGATGTTCGACACCCCGGCCGGCATCTTGGTCAACGAGCTCGCGATGCGGCCCCACAACTCGGGCCACTGGTCGATCGACGCCGCGGTCACCTCGCAGTTCGAGAACCACCTGCGCGCCGTCCTCGACCTGCCGCTCGGGTCACCCTCGATGACGGCACCGCACGCCGTCATGGTCAACGTGCTCGGCGGGGACAAGCCCGACGTCTACCCCGCGTACCTCCACTGCATGGCGCGCGACCCCGCGCTGAAGGTGCACTTCTACGGCAAGCAGGTGCGGCCGGGCCGCAAGATCGGGCACGTCACCGTCGTGGGCGACGACCTCGAGGACCTGCTCGCCCGCGCCCACCACGCCGCCGACTACCTCGCGGGCACCATCGACGAGTAGGCCGACCGGCAGCCGCGACGAGCGGGACGGCGGCGCAGCGGCGCAGGCGGCCGCAGCGCCGCCGTGCAGGGGGCCGCCGCCGCTACGGGACGACCGCGAGGAGCTGCCACGGGTCGGGCACGCCTTTGAGCTCGCGCAGTCCGCGGTTCTCGAACCTGATGCCCGACCCGGTCACGAGGTCGCGCACCGTCTGCGACACGAGCACCTCCGACGGACTCGCCTGCGCGGCGATCCGCGCGCCGATGGACACGCTGATCCCGCCGCACTTGCCTTCGATGAGCTCGCACTCGCCAGTATGGATGCCGGCCCGCACCTCGATGCCCACGTCGCGCACCCGCTCGACCACCTCGAGCGCGCACCGGATCGCGCGCGCGGGACCGTCGAACGTCGCGTAGAAGCCGTCGCCCGCCGTGTCGTTCTCGACCCCACGCCACCGGTCCAGCGCCGTGCGGACGATCGCGTGGTGCGCGAGCACCACGGACTTCCAGGCGTGGTCGCCCATCGCGGCCTGCCGGGCGGTCGATCCCACGATGTCGGTGAACAGCACCGTCGACAGCACGCTGTCGGACTCCGGCGCCGGTCGCGTGCCCGTCAGGAACTCCTCTATCTCGTCCACGAGCGCGTCCGCTTCGCCCAGGAACGGGATGTGGTCGTCGCCGGGAAGCTCGACGAGGCGGGCGTGGGGGATCGCGCCGGCCAGGAAGCGGGCCTGTTCGACGGGGACGATCAGGTCTCCGGTGCGCTGCAGCACGAGCGTCGGGGCCTGGATCGCAGGCAGCACGGCCCGCACGTCGAGGTCGCGGAAGATGTCGGCCAGCTCGCGGTAGGCCCCCGGGCTCGCCACCAGGCGCTCGAACCTGGCCCACCAACGGCGGAAGCGCTCGTCGTCCAGGCCGCTGGGTCCCTGCAGGTCGAGGTTCTCGCCGGTACCCATCTCCGCCGTGAACCGTTCGACAAACGCCTGCTGCTGCGCGGACGACTTGCCGTAGGGGTGGTCGGCGCTGCGCACCGTCTTGGCGAGGGCGGCGTAGAGCACCAGGGCGCGGGTGCGCTCGGGATAGGTGGCGGCGAAGAGCATCGTCATCGCCCCGCCGCGCGCGCCGCCGAAGAGGGCGGCGCTCTCGGCGCCGGCGGCGTCCATCACGGCTCTGACGTCGTCCATCTGCGGCTCGAGGAAGGGAGGCTCGGGTCCTCGGTCGGAGAGTCCGACCCCGCGCATGTCGAACACGATCAGCCGGGAGAACGCCGCCAACCGCTGCAGGTAGCGCGCCCACCGGGGCTCGTCCCACATGACGTCGAGGTTCGACCAGATGCCGGGGGTGTACACCAGGTCGACGGGGCCCTCCCCGACGACGGTGTACGCGATGTGGACGCCGTCGTTCTCCGCATAGCGAATGTCGCGCTCCACGGGGGGAGCCTAGCCACGACCGCGGACCGGACCGGGCCGGCGCCGGTATCGCAGGTGCGTGGTGCCGCCGGCGAACCGGTGGTCGTCGACGAGCTCGAGACTGGCGCGGGTGCCCGGCGCGAAGACGGCGGTTCCGCCGCCGACGACCTCGGGGACGACGAACAGCTGCACCTCGTCGACCAGACCCGCGGCGAGGGCGTGCGCGGCCAGGGTCGGCCCGCCGACGGAGAGGTCGCGCTCCGACCCGTCTTTCATCGCCTGCACGGAGACGGAATCGAACCGCGTCACCAGCCGCGTTCGGGGCGTGCCGACCTCCAGCAGGGTGGCGGAGTAGACGACCTTGTCCGCGGCCCGCCAGAGGGCGGCGAAGTCTGCCACGACCCGCGAGTCGCCCGGCTCGTCCCCGAGGGACTGCCACGCCGCCATCACCTCGTACATCCGGCGGCCGTACAAGTAGGTTCCGATCGGCCGCTGCAGGTCGTTGACGAACGCGTGCACCTCGTCGTCCGGTGCGGCCCAGGCGAATCCGCCCGACGCGTCGGCCACGTAGCCATCGAGCGAGGCGATCGCTGAGTAGAGGAGGCGGCCCACGGGACGACCATGGCACACGGTGTCGCCCTAGGGTGGGGCCTTACGGGCGGACGACGGCGCGACCCGGGAGGCGGCGATGGGCGAGGCACCCCTGGTGGGCGTCGTGATGGGCAGCGACTCCGACTGGCCGGTGATGGAGGCCGCGGCCGAGGCGCTCGACGAGTTCGAGGTGCCGTACGAGGTCGACGTCGTCTCGGCGCACCGGATGCCGCTGGAGATGGTCGAGTACGGACGCACCGCGGTCGGGCGAGGCCTGCGCGTGGTCATTGCCGGCGCCGGGGGTGCGGCGCACCTGCCCGGCATGCTCGCGTCGGTGACGCCGCTGCCGGTCGTCGGCGTGCCGGTGCCGCTCGCGCGGCTCGACGGGCTGGACTCCCTGCTGTCGATCGTCCAGATGCCCGCGGGGGTGCCGGTGGCGACGGTGGCGGTGGGCAACGCCCGCAACGCGGGGCTGCTCGCGGTGCGGATCCTGGCAGCCGGTGATGACGAGCGCGGCGAACGGCTACGCGCGCGGATGTCGGCCTTCCAGGACGAGCTGCGCGAGGGGGCCCAGGCCAAGGGTGCCTCGCTGCGACGCCGCCGAGCGGGCGGAGCCGGCTTCACCGCGTGATCCGGTGCGGGCGCGCGTCCCGCCGCCGCGTTCGGTGCCCGTCCGGCCCGTGCGGTTCTTGCGGCGCGACCGCTCGCGGGCCCCCTACGGCGAGGTCGACCCGGGGCGGCACAGCGCCACGCCGTCGGCCAGCAGCTTGGCGCCCTCGCCCCACGCGGCCGAGGAGGGCTGCTTCCGGAGCGCGAGGAGGGGTGGGCGCCCGAACGAGCGGGCCATGGCGGTGCCGCTGAAGGGGTACAGCGCGCCGTCGGCGGTGCGGAACCACACCTGCGCGTCGTCGCCGGCGCACAGCAGGGTGCCCCCGGACACCGTCAGCGGCCAGCGCGACCCGTACTCCGCCTGGGTCACGGCGCGGCTGGCCGCGCCCTCGAGCGGCTCGGCCTGGTAGACCGCCACGGTCCCCACCACGCTGCACACGGTGGCCAGCACGGCCGCCACCGCGCCCACCCGGAGCCGGCGGGTGCGGGACGGCGGGTCGAGCGCCCTCGGATCGTCCCCAGGCGGGGGTCCGGCCGTCGGACCCGTCCACCGGCGGCACAGCCACGCGCCGCCCGCACACGCGATCAGGAAGGTGGTAGGCACGGCGGGGGCGAAGTAGCGCAGCTTGGACGTGACGGGGTTGAGCAGGACCGTGCCGACGCACGACAGCAGCGCTCCCGCCGACACCCATCCGAGCGGATCGCGGACGAGGACGACGAAGCCGATGACGGCAAGCACGACGACGAGCAGGAGGAGGGGGTCGATGGGCAGCGCCTCGCGGAGGTCGTCGTACGTGGCCTGCACCGCCATGCCGGGCGACACGCGCAGCGCGCCCAGGACGGACGAGGAGCCCGTGCGCTGCAGCAGGTACGGCATCACGTCGAACGGCGCCCAGCGCGCGACCAGGACATAGCTCAGCAGGGCCGTGGGGACCACGGCCAGCACGAAGGGCAGCCACGCGGTGCGCCACCGCCGTTCGCCCACCACGGATGCGGCCCAGCCGCCGAGCACCATGAGGATCGGGAGCGTCCCGGTCTGCCGAGTCAGCGCCATCACCGCCACGATGCCCGCGGCCATCACCACGTGCTCGGTGCGGCGCGGCCCGCGGCCGGTCGGCATCGCCACGAGGAGCAGGGTCACCTGCAGCATCACGAAGGCGTCGACGTAGATCCCGAACGCGAACTCGGTGGCGAGGTGCGAGCCGAGCAGCAGCAGCGGGCCGACGGCGAGTGCTGGCCAGCCATATCGTCGCACCGCCATCACCAACAGCAGGACGAACACGACGGCGCCGCTCACCAGGGTGGGCAGGTACGACCACGCCAGACCGCCGTGGGCGACCAGGGGAGTGAGGACGAGCGGCAGCGTGGTGCGCGAGTAGATCAGCGGCGCGACCGCCGGCTGCAGGTAGCCGTAGTTGAGCGTCTCCGCCGGCAGGGTGTAGCCGTAGTAGTCCGAGACCTGCACGAGCGAGTCCGAGTACGGCGTGCCGGACCACTGCAGGGCCATGGAGACGTAGTAGAACTGGTCGCTGTTCCAGCCCTTCCAGTGCGTCGCCTGCCAGGCCCCCACCATGGCGGCCAGGACGAGCCCGACGCCCACGACCGCGATGACCCCCCGATCGGTGAGGCGTACGCGGCCGGCGCCCGAGGTGGAGCCGCCTGCATCGGAGACGGACAGCATCGCTCGCATCTCCTGCGCGGTACGGACGGGCGCCCGGGATCCGCAGCGGCGTCCGGCGACGGGCCCCGTGGGCGTGAAGGGGTGCCTCATCCTACGAGATCCCAGGCGTCGTCCCGGCCGCCTGGTCTGGTCGTCGGCGGTCAGCCTTGCGGGCCGAGCCGAGGCCATTCGATCACGGGGCACCGGTCGACGACGACGACGACGCCGGCGGCGCGGGCCCGCGCGACGGCCTCGGGGTCGTCGATGTCGAGCTGCAACCACGTCGCGGGCACGCCAGCGGCCACCGCCGCGTCCACCACCTCGCCCACGCGGCGCGAGTTCACGAAGCAGTCCACGACATCGGGCTCGACCCCGTCGGCGCGCAGCGCTGCGACGGCCTCGGCCACCGTGCGGTAGCCAGGCTCGCCGAGCACCGTCTGTGCTCGCGGGTGCACGGGCACGACCCGGCGCCCATGGCGCTGCAGGAAGGCCGCGACGCCGTACGCGGCACGCTCGCGGTTCTCGCTGAGGCCGGCGACCACCCACGTCTGGGCGTCGTGCAGCAGGCCGCGGACGTCGGCGTCGGGGGCGGGGGTGCTCGGGCCGTTCACGTCAGCCCCGCCGGGCGCGGGCGTCCCATCGCGTGCACGGTCCACCCGGCCGCCCGCCACCGGTCGGCGTCGAGTGCGTTGCGCCCGTCGAGAAGCGCGCGGTGCCGCACGGACGCGCCCACGGTCACAGGGTCGAGGGCGCGGTACTCACGCCACTCCGTGAGGTGCAGGACGACGTCGGCCCCCGCCACGGCGGCCATCACGTCGTCGACGTACGTGAGGGTCGGGAAGATCGCCGCCGCGTTGGCCAGCGCCTGGGGGTCGTGCACGCGCACCTCGCCCCCCTCGGTCGCGATCGCGGCGGCCACGTGCAGCGCGGGGGAGTCCCGCACGTCGTCGCTGTCGGGCTTGAACGCTGCGCCCAGCACGGCGATCACCTTGTCCGTGAACGACCCGCCGACCAGCACGCGCGCGTCGGCGACCGCCCGGGTGCGGCGACGCTGGTTGATCTCGTCGACCTCGCGCAGGAACGTCAGGGCCTGGTCGACGCCGAGCTCGCCGGCGCGGGCCATGAACGCGCGGATGTCCTTGGGAAGGCAGCCGCCGCCGAACCCGAGCCCGGCCTGCAGGAACTTCGACCCGATCCGTTCGTCGTAGCCGATCGCCGCGGCGAGGTCGCTGACGTCGGCGCCCGCCGCCTCGCACACCTCGGCCATCGCATTGATGAACGAGATCTTCGTGGCCAGGAAGGCGTTGGCCGACACCTTCACGAGCTCGGCCGTGGCCAGGTCGGTGACGAGGAACGGCACGCCCCTGCGGGTCATAGGTGCGTACACCTCTCGCATCGTCGCCTCGTCGGCGGCCGACGTGACACCGACGACGATCCGGTCCGGCCGGGTGGTGTCGGCGACGGCGTGGCCCTCGCGGAGGAACTCCGGGTTCCACGCGAGCGTGGCCCCTGCTCCGGTGGGTGCGACCTCCTGCAGCCGCGCGGCCGTGCGCGACGCCGTGCCGACCGGCACCGTGGACTTGCCCACGACCAGCGTGGGCCTGCGCAGCAGCGGGCCGAGCGTCTCGGTGACGGCGTCGACGTACGACAGGTCCGCGCCGCCGGCGCCGGCGCGCTGGGGCGTGCCCACGCAGACGAAGTGCACGTCGCCGAACTCGGCCGCCGCCTCGAAGGACGTCGTGAACCGCAGGCGCCCGCTGGCACAGGCCCGCGTGAGCACCTCGTCGAGCCCCGGCTCGAAGAACGGGGCGCGCCCCGCGGAGAGCGCGTCGACCTTCGCGGTGTCGGTGTCGACCCCCAGCACCTCGTACCCGAGATCGGCCATGCAGGCGGCGTGCACGGCACCGAGGTACCCGGTGCCGATGACGGTGAGGCGGGGTGCCATGCGCGCTCCTTCGGGGTCGGGGCAAGCCTACGGGGGCCCCGCGCCACCCCCGGCGCCGCCGCGTACGCTGACGACGGACGGGCGGCGGGGTCTCGCGCCGGCGCCGCCTGCCCGTTGCAGCCGTCCCGACTCCGAGGAGTTCGCCATGGGTGGGTACGCCCCCAACCCCGACTTCGACCACTTCCGTCTGCCCGAGGAGCACGAGGCGCTGCGCGATGCTGTCAGGTCGCTGGCGACGGACAAGATCGCGCCGCGCGCGGCCGAGGTGGACGAGACCGGCGAGTTCCCCTGGGACGTGTACGAGGCGCTCAAGGCCAACGATTTCCACGCGATCCACATCCCCGAGGAATACGGCGGCCAGGGCGGCGACGCCCTCGCGGCCAGCATCGTCATCGAGGAGGTGGCGCGCGCCTGCGCGTCCTCCTCGCTCATCCCGGCCGTCAACAAGCTCGGCACGATGCCGCTGATGATCGGCGCTGGCGACGACGACGACTTGCTGCGGCGCTACCTGCCGGCCGTCGCCTCGGGCGAGGCCATGTTCTCCTACGCGCTGTCCGAGCGGGAGGCGGGCAGCGACGCCGCGTCGATGAAGACCCGTGCCGTGCGCGATGGCGACGACTGGGTGCTCAACGGCCAGAAGTCGTGGATCACCGGTGCGGGCGTGTCCACGTACTACACCGTCATGGCGGTGACCGACCCCGACGCCGGGCCGAACGGCATCTCCGCGTTCGTGGTGCACGAGGACGACGAAGGCTTCTCGGTAGCGCCCAAGGAGCGCAAGCTGGGCATCCACGGATCGCCGACGCGCGAGATCCTGTTCGACCGCTGCCGCATCCCGGGAGACCGCATCGTCGGGGCCCCCGGCACCGGGTTCCAGACGGCGATGAAGACCCTCGACCACACCCGCGTCACCATCGGCGCGCAGGCCATCGGCATCGCGCAGGGGGCGCTCGACGCGGCCACCGCGTACGCCAAGGAGCGCGAGCAGTTCGGCAAGCCGATCGGGTCGTTCCAGGGCATCCAGTTCATGCTCGCGGACATGGCCATGAAGCTCGAGGCCGCCCGCTCGCTGGTGTACGCCGCCGCCGCCAAGAGCGAGCGGAACGATGCCGACCTCACCTTCTTCGGCGCGGCCGCGAAGTGCTTCGCCTCGGACGTCGCGATGGAGGTCACCACCGACGCCGTGCAGGTGTTCGGCGGCTACGGCTACACCCGCGACTACCCGGTCGAGCGGATGATGCGCGACGCCAAGATCACCCAGATCTACGAAGGCACCAACCAGGTGCAGCGCATCGTGATGGCCAAGGCACTCCTGAAGTAGCCCCTGAAACGACGTTTCCGCAGGTCAGAGCCCCTTTAGGCGCCTGACGGACCACCCTGCCCGCGTGCTCGAGCAGGGTCGTTGAGCGGCACAGCGCGGCACAGCGGGGCACCGCCGGGGGGGTCATATGTGCCACCTGTGTGCCACGGAATGAGGCTCGACTGGGACTCCTTCTTGGGCTGGTCGCCAGAGGGACCACGGTGCCGCACGCGGTGAGGCTGGTCGGTCCCATGCCTCGACCATGCCAGGTATCGCGGACAGACACGCCGGCCATGAACTGACGAGGGGGCCACCGGTGATCGGTGGCCCCCCGTGTTCGCCTTCGTTCGTCGTTCGGGGGCTCAAGCGGTCGCCAGGGAATGCACCAGTTCCTCGCGGGGAGCTGAGACCGGCGAGGCGAGGGCCTGTGCTACTCGCCGGAGCGACCCGGCGCGTCTTGGTGGTGACCCTTACGGACCATCTTCATCATGCGCAGGTTGACCGAGGCGAAGCGCCAGGCCTGGACGGCAAGGTTGGTCCGCGCTCGCACGGTCTTCTCTGTGGGCAGGGGTGCGGCTTTGATCTGCTGGTCGGCGGTGTCCATCGTGAGCCCTTCGGGGTCGTGGGTAGCGGCGGGCAGTCGGCCTACTCGGGGATGAGGAACCATCCCGGCTTGGCCTTGGCCTTGTAGATGAACAGGTGGTGCAGCATCGCCTTGATCCAGTGGCCCGCGAGGCCGATCTCGCCGTAGGTGTCCTTGGCGCTGCGCCCGGTGCCGGGGTACGCCTGGAAGTCCGGGACGACGGGGTACATGGTCATCGCGGCCGCCGTGCCTGTGCGGATCCCGGTGCCGGCAGAGGCGACGCAGGCCGCGCCCATCGACGCCATGGAGGCCGTGTGGGTCGGCTTGGTCGCGCCGCGCTCGATCATGTCGACGATCGTGAGGGCGACGGTGCGGCCCATGACGCCGGACGGCATGCCGGTGCGCGGCGGTGCTGGGGCGATGAGCGTGCCGTTGGCGCTCGTGCGGGGCTGGGAGATCTGGTGGGGCGGGGCGAAGGCGATGCCCACGCCGAACACGTTCGGGTAGGTGGGGGTCTGGTAGGTGCTGGGCCAGTCGGCCGCGCGCCACTGGTCGTACGACTTGGCCGTGTAGTCGGCGTCGACCTTCATGAAGCCGCTCGGCGCGAACATGTCGGCGGTGATGTCGGCGCCGCTCGCGTCGTACGCTTTCATGTCGGCGCCGCGGAACGGCGGGAGCAGCATCGCGAAGTCGAAGGCGATCGTGCTCCTGGTGCCGTCGAGCTGCTCGTAGTGGATGATGCCCGGCTCGATCTTCTCGACGTGCGCCTGGGTGATGGCCCGCACGCCGCGCTCGCGGAACAGCGACTCGGTCCAGAGCTTGCTCGTGGTCTCGAAGCCCTGCTGGGTGAAGGTCATGCCGCCGACGCCGAAGTCGCCGAGGTCGAACTCGTTGGTGAGGTACACGACGTCGGCGAGCTCGCGGACCCCCGCCTGACGCAGCTCGTGCTCGACGTTGAAGGCGTACTCGAAGGCCGCGCCCTCGCAGGTGCACGTGCCGTGCGCCCGACGCCGACGACGAGCGTCTGGTGCTGACCGGCTCGCAGGCGCTCGAGCACGTCGGCGAGCTCGGCCGCTGCGTCCACCGCGTGGCCCGGCGTGCAGACCGAGACCGTGTGCCCGTCGGGGCCGAGCCCGGGCGTGGCCGCGAAGTTGAGCTTCGGGCCGGTGGCGTTGATCAGGTAGTCGTACTCGAGGAGCCCCTGCTGACCCGCACGCGCCGGATCGGTGTAGGTGATGTCGACGTACGGACGGCTGATGTCCGCGTCGCCCTGCGGGTGAAGGGCCACGCCGAGCGCCTGGTGGAACTCGATTCCCTTGCGCTGGTAGATCGGGGCCAGCGGGAAGGTCACCTGGTCGGTGTCCATCTTCCCCACGCCCACCCAGATGTTCGAGGGGATCCAGTTCCACTTCGAGTTCGGCGACACCACGACGACCTCGTGCTCCTTGCCGAGCTTGCGCCTCAGGTGCAGGGCGGCGGTGTGGCCGGAGATCCCGGCTCCCAGAACGACCACTCGTGACATCAGGACTCCTAGGCGAGGACGGGCGGGCGGATCACAGTGCGCCCACGGGGGCGGACTGCTGGCTCTGTCGCACGAGCCGTGCGGTCGTCGCAGCCACGTAGGCCCACAGCAGGGCGAGGACGATCGTCGACAGGAGGCCGACGGCCTGGACTGCCCATACGCCGCTGGCAGCCCCGACCGCTGTGATCGACAGGGTCATGGCACCGACCGGAAAGACGAACCCCCACCAGCCCGGGTGCACAGGCGGACCTCCGGCGTGCCGCATGCGCCGCAGCTCGAGCCCGGCGAAGGCGGCCCACCAGAGCCCGAATCCGATGCCCATGGCAGCGATGGCGATTCCCGTTGCGGCGCCGCTTACTCCAGGCACGCCCGCGGCTTCTCCGGCTTGAAGAAGCCGGAGGGTGGCCACGCCGATGATTCCGGCCGGGGCGAGGGGAATCCACATCGACGGTGCCATCGCTGCCGGCAACGGGTCGCGAAGGGCGAGACGTGCCACGAGCAGGGTGAGTACCGTGACGAACAGCACGACACCGATGCCGAGGAACGCGAAGCCCAGCAGGAGTAGCAGCGGGGCGATCGCGGGGTTGGCGGTGATCAGAGGTGCCAGGGCGAGCGGAACGAGCAGGTTCATCACCGGTGGGATGAGCCAGCCGCCGTTGACCCCCTCAAGGCCGGGCGATGACGCGGTGATGCCTGCGGCCCATGCGATCCCCATGCCCACCGCCAGGGCGGTCCCCGCGGCGAGCAGGACCGCTGAGAGGGTCAGTGCGAGCCCTGCGGAGACGAGGTCCGGCCCGATCCGTCCCCAGGCGACGGCAAGGACGAGCAGCCCTGCGGGAAGCGTCGCGAGGAGGGGACCCCTGGCTGGGTCGACGAACTCGTCGTGCAGAGCGTTTCGGTCCTGAGCGCGCCGTCCGTACCGCGGCAGCAGCAGCACCGAGAGGACCGTGGCCAGCAGGAGCAGGGCCACGCCGACGGAGGTCAGCCACCCCCAGCCCCAGACGCTTGCCTGCGCAGAGACCGCGAGGGCCAGAGCGCCGGTGCCCATGACGGCCCCGTACCAGGCTGGGTGCCGGGAGTGGTCAGCTGCGGTCACGGTCGACCTGCGTCAACAGCGCGACGAGACGGTCGAGCGCGTCCACGCCGCCCGCGCGGTAGGTGATCCAGTCGGATCCTGTCGAGCGTGCCGAGTCCCGCCGCCAGCGCCTCGCCCCAAACCTGCCGCTCACGCCGAGCGGCGGCCAGCCGGGTGGACGGGTCTGGGGTGGAGGCTCTCGAAACCTCACGGAGCGAGGCGCATCGGCCTTCGTGGTACTTGGCCGCAGGGACCGACCCCGACGAGCGGGACATGGTGCACAGCGAGGCGTTCCCCGCCGCCGCCGTGAGGTCCTGGCCGGCGGCCGCCAGCTCCGCTGCCAGCACGTCGTCGGTCACGGCCACCGCGGTCACTGCGCCTCCACCGCGACGTGGCGCGAGGGGTCCAACGCGCACGAGCGCTCGCCGTCGAGCCGACGCTTCAGCGCGTACGCCAGGAGGGCAACCCCAGCGAGAGCCAGGACGGGCTGCAGGGGAGCGAACCATTCGAGCGCGCCGGCGTAGCCGAGCGCCACGAGCGCCACCTTGTTGCACACCGGGCAGCCAACCGCGAGGTATGCCAGGAAGCCGCCGGCGAGCCCCGCGCGGCCTGGCGCGTCGCTGGTGGCACCTGAGACCCCGGCCGGCTCGCGGATGCACGTGGCGGTGACCAGGCCTGACAACGCGGCGGCTACAAGCAGGACGGGCCAGGACCACCAGGTTGGCCGCACATCCCCCCGGGGCCGAAGACGGGGTTGGCGATGAGGGCGGTCGCGATGCCGAATACGACGACTTTTTGATCGCGGTGGTGACCGCCACGGCCCGAATGGACCCCGGACCAGGACCTCATGCGCACTCCCTCCTGTCGCTGGAGCATACCCCAGGGGGTATTTACGAGTCCCGCAACCAGGGGCCCCACCATGGGGGCCCGGACTGGTGCGGCTGCTGCCAACGTCAGCCGCCGAAGGCGGACAGGTGCCGCTGGAGGCGTTGCGGGAGGTGGGTGTAGACCAGCAGGGCGTCGGGCGCCGAGGCTCAGCACATCGCGGTGGTGATGTCGGCGATGTCGGTCTTCTCGACGGTGACGCCGGCGGCAAGGGCTGCCGCGCCTGGCGGTCGCGCCGGCGAGCAGCGTGTCGTAGAGCTTCTGCACCGCCGGGGCGGCGCATGCCCTCGGCCCGCGCTGGTCGGTCTGGCCAGGCTGTAGCGCTTGAGCAGGATCTGCACCTCCGCGAGGTGCCGGACTCGGCCTGGGCGATGCGGCGCGACGGACTGTGCCGGGTACTTCGCGGCGAGGGCGACGTACAGGTCGTGTGCGAGCTTCTCGTCCTGGGCCACGTTGGCAAGCGAGGTCTTCTGGCGGGACGTCAGCGTGCCCGACGCGGCGACGTTGTTCAGGTCAGCGTCCATTCCGCCGCCCATGCCCCGACCCAGCGCCGCCACCCACGCCGCCACCCATGCCGCCACCCATCCCTCGGCCCATCCCGGAGACGGTTGGCGTAGCCCGTTCCGGTGCCGACCGGCCCAGGCGGCGGGGGGCCCACGGGGGAATGGGTGGCAGTGCCCGCGGCTGCGGGCGG
>CAVZVV010000011.1:0-21590 GCA_963778785.1 uncultured Actinomycetes bacterium | reverse complement strand
GATCGGCACTTCTGGGGCTACCCCAGCAAGTCCGATCTCGCGGTCTTACGAGTCGCGCGGCGCCGTAGCGAGTGCCGTCTGACCCACCTGCTCAAGGTCGCCACGCCCGACGGAGGACCTGCGGCTCATGTCAGCGCGGGTTCGAGGTAGCCGCCGTCGGTCTCGAGCAAGCCGGTGAGCAGCCGGTCCGGGCGCCAATCTTCGAACCGGTCCTCGGTCCGGTCGCGGCCGAGCCAGATCTCGAGATCGCGGAGCTGGTCGAGCACCGCGGCACCCAGGAGCAGCGCGTGACCGTGGACTGGATCCCGTTCACGAGCTGCGATGGCGAACGCGGCCGCGCCGGCGTCGTTGTCGGACCGCTGCCCATCCTCGGATACGAGGGCCTCGCACACCAACCGGCACAGGTCGATCTCCACCGGGCCCAGCACGGCGAACTCGAAGTCGAGGAGGGCGACCACCTCGCCGTCCCACAGCGCGTTCATCAGCGCGAGGTCGCCGTGGTTGACGACCTGCTCGACGACGGGCGCGGCTCGGTAGTAGTCGCCGATGATCTCGTGGAACCGCGACCGCTGCACATCCGACAGACCCAACGCAGCACTGACGCGATCGGCTGCGGCCGTCGCGTCGTCAGCTGTTGCCGGTATGAAGCCCGCGTGCGATCCGACGAGCAGACGGAGCGAGGGCGTGGCGTCGTGCACGAGCCGCACGCGCGCCCACAGCTGGCGGATCGCTCGACGCCGCTCCTCGGGTGTCAGCGTGGGCCACGCCTCGTGCAGGTTCTGGCCTCGAACCTCCTCGGTCACGATCCAGTCATGACCCTCGATCGTGCCCACCCCGAGGATCTTCGGGTGTCCGACCTCGGGCGGCAGCGTGCGGACGAGCGCGACCTCGGCGGCCATGCCGTCGACGACCGACGTGTTCGCGATCCGCACGGCGAGGCCACCACCGACCCAGGTCGCGTTCGAGATCCCGAGAGCCCGCCGCATCCCGCGGAGATCACCGCCGTGCTGGGCGACGACTTGGGCAGCCAGAGACCAGACGACGGCAGCCTCCGTCGGGTCGCCGTGCTGGTCGAGCCAGTGCGTACTCCGCCTCGGGCTCCTTCATCGCCGGGGCGACCAGTTGTGAATACCCCAAGCCTCAGCTGCTGCTGCGCCCATGTCCGGTAGCGGAGTGTCTAAGAACGCCACGGTCTCCGACGTTACGGCGCCATGCCGGCGGTCCTCTGATGACGGGTGCAGTTTCCCGGCGCCACTCCTGTGGTTGGGTGACCCTGATCGCCGGATTGGCGCGCCTGCTACAGGAGGCGTTCCAGCCGAGCTGCTACTTCGCGGTAGCACGCGACGGGGATGAGGTGGATGCCGTCGAACGCGCCGGAGTCGCGGATTGCGCTGATGAGTTCGCATGCCACGTCGATTCCAGCATTGTGATCACGCTCTAACCGACTGATGATCCGGTCGGGAACCGCGAGCTCAGGTATGTCCGTCGAGAGCTTCCGCGCCATCGGCGCACTTGCCACGACCATGACCCCGGCATAGACCGGCCCGGCGAAGTCCACTGACGACCGCCACTCCAGCAGAGCATCAATCGAGAAGCCGACCTGCGCGAGCACGAAGTCCGCCTCGCGTTTCCATGCAGGAAGCGCGCGCAGCCCCGAGGCGACCCCGACACGGAATGGCTTCGTCGCAACGCTTGGGTCGTCCGCGAAGCGTCGCGCCTCAGTGATCATCGACCGGACTGTGAGGTCATCGGATCGGGCTCCGGTTTCGGGGCGATCGCCGTAGACGAAGAGAAACTCGTGGACGCCGTATGCCGTCGCAGTCAAGAGGTCACGTCGGAAGCCGAGGACGTTGCGGTCGCGGGCGTTGAGACACGCGATCGAACGGCCACCCATCAGCGCGACCTCGACGAGCAACCGCGATGCTCGAAACCGTCGCACGACCGATGTGGTTGTCCGGGATCAAGAACGCAGACGCAATCCCGCTCATCGCACCGATTTGGTGTCGAACACGCGTGAGGTCCGGTCGGGTGGCGGGTTCCACCTCGCAGATGATCTCGAAGCCGTCCGTCCCCATTCGGCAAGAATAGAGAGAGCGTTCATTGGCACCAGCAGACCGCCGTTCGCGTCCCCTACCGCCGGCTGAGGGGGGACAGCGCAGGTCGGTTCTGACATGTCGGCGGGTGGAGGTCGACCTGCTATTCGATCCGTTCGGCGTTCGCGTTGACGAAGTGCTTGCTGGTGCCACCGCGGCTGGCGAGGCCGGCTTCGGGGGTGTGTGGCTCTACGACCATCTGGCTGGTTCGGTGCACGGACGGGACCGGGTTCTCGAATGCTGGACGACGCTCACGGCGATCGCCGCCACGGTTCCCCGCATCATGGTGGGGCCACTCGTGCTCAACGTGGCGAACCGGCCGGCTGAGACCTTGGCGGTCATGGCCGCCACGCTCCAGGAGCTCAGCGGCGGGCGACTCCTGCTCGGCATCGGGGCCGGCGGGGGGCGCGACACCCCTTACGCGGCCGAGCAGGAGGCACTTGGGCGTGAGGTGTCAGGCGATGCTCGCCGTCGGGCGGAGGTCGCCGACCAGGTCGCCACGCTCAGAGCGGTGTTGCGAGGCCACAGTGGGAGCGCCGATGGTTTTCTGCGACCCGAGCCCGTCCCTCCCATTGTCGTGGGCGGGTTCGGCCCCAAGATGGCCGCGCCGGCCGGTGCGGTTGGCGACGGTGTCAACCTGCCTGGCGCGCCCAGGCTGTCGGCGCTGCTCGACCTGGCCCGCTCCTCCCACGCCGAGGCGGGGGGCGACCCTGCCCGTTTCCTGGTGACCGTCTCGGCACCACCCAACCCCGCAGCGTTGGGCCACTTGGAGAATCTCGGCGTCCACCGCGCCGTGGTGTTCGTCGGTCCGCCGTTCGAGCAAGCCATCCTACGTGCGCAGGCTCTCGTCGCGGCCAGATGATCAATGGTTCAGCCAGCCAGCCAGCTGCAGTACGGCGAGGCCCGGATCGCGTTGCGTCAACGCACGCTGATGCCACGATGATCAACAGGAACCTGCCCCGAAACGCCGGGTGAGCTCATCGGCTTGGCTGGATTCTCCATGATGAGGAGGTTCAGCGATGGCCGTGATCGAGTGCGTGAGTACGACGGTTGAGCGACCTGGTGTCGCCTTTGGGATCGACGATGCTCAACTGGCGGCGGTGTCGTTCCTTGCTCGCTACAGCGGCCGGACGTTGGACGCGTACCGCCACGACCTGCGTGGCTACTTCCAGTGGGCGTCGGACAACGACGTCGCCGTGCTGGCAGGCGACGCGTCCGCACATCGAGTTGTACCGAAGCTGGATGGAGGACCGCGGGCTGGCCGCGTCGACGATCGACCGCGCGCCTGTCGACGGTCTGCGGCTTCTACCGCTTCGCGCACATCGACGGTCGCATCTCGTTCGAACCCTGCGCAGTACGTGCGCCGCCCGCAGGTCCATCCCGAACGCTCGTGGCCTGGACCGCTCCGAGCTCGGGGTGTTCCTGTTCACCGCGGAGCAGTACGACCACGACCACGCCGGCTGGCGGTGCTGCTCGGCCTCAACGGTCTGCGGGTGAGTGAGGCGTGCGCCACGAACGTCGAGGACTCGGGGCTCGGAGCGGGGCACCGCACCCGCAGATCATCGGCAAGGGCAACAAGCCCGCGACCATCCCGCTGGTGCCCAGAACCGCCCGCACGATCGACCTTGCCGTCGGCGAACGAAGCGACGGCCCGATCCTGCGACGTCGAGACGGCCAACGCCTCGACCGCCGGACCGCTCAACGTTGGGTCCGCTCCGATCGGCGAAGCGCGCCGGGCTCGGCGCTGTCCATCCCCACATGCTCCGGGCCGCGTTCATCATGGCGGCGCTCGACGCGGGCGTTCCGCTACGCGATGTCAACTCGCGGCCCGCCACGCCGATCCTCGAACGACCACGATCTACGACCGTCGCCGACAGAACTTCGACTGCCACGCGGCTTACGTGGTTGTCGCCTTCGTCGCCGGCGGTTGAGGAGGTAGCCGCGAGCGGCACTTCGGGGGGCCTCGGGACCAGGGTCCTAGCCGTCCCATGCGGCCGCTCGGTGTTGTCAACTACTTCCCGCGCATGGCTGTGCGCCGAGCCGGCCCGAACGTCAAGGCAGCGCCAGCGGTGAGCCCACCAGAGAAGCACTTGACGCAACCTGATGGTTGCCATAATGTGGCAACCAGTCAGTTGCGATATCCACTTCAACTCAAGGAGACTCCAATGCCCACCAGCACCGACTACCGCACGACCGTCCGAGTCGACGCCCCGGCCGACGTCGTGTTCGACGCCATCACCACCCCCGAGGCGCTCGCCGCCTGGTGGAGCCCGGTGACGGGCTCGGGCCTGACCGGCGGCGAGCTGCGCTTCCCGATGGTGGCGGATCAGCCACCGCTTCTCGTCCGCGTCGACGAGGCGACCCGCCCGACGACCGTCCGCTGGACGGTGACCGAGTGCACCTTCATGGAGGACTGGGTCGGCACCCAGCCGACGTTCACGATCACGCCGCTCGACGACGGCTGCCTGCGAGCTCACGTTCGAGCACCTCGGCCTGAACGACGAGCTCGAGTGCAAGGACATGTGCAGCCGCAGCTGGGATCACTTCGTCGGCACCAGCCTGCGCGAGCTGGCCGAGGGCGGCCCCGGCGCCCCCAACCGCAGCCCGCGGGACCTCGCCCGCCGCGCCGCCGAGGAGGACGGCTGATCCCGACCGTCCAGGGGCCGGCTCGCAGCGACCGGGCCGGCGACCGTTGTCGCACACGTCGTCGCATCGAGGAGGAAGTCATGGCGTTCCCCGACCGCATCGAACGCACCGTGACCCTGACCCGCCCGCCGCGCGAGGTGTGGCAGGCGCTCACCACCGCCGACGGTCTGAGCGCCTGGTTCGGTGAGCGGGCGACGCATCGACCTGCGCCCCGGCGGTGCGGCCACGATGACCTTCGCCGGCGGCATGACCGTCGACATGCGCGTCGAGCGCGTCGAGGAACCGCGCGGTGTTCGCCTACACCTGGCGCCTGCCCGACCTGCCCGAGGACGACCCCCGCCGCACCTACGTCGAGTTCACCCTGGAGCCCGACGGCGACGGCACCCTGCTGCGCGTCGTCGAGACCGGCTTCGCCCAGCTTCCCGTCGACACGCGGCGCGAGACCTACGACTCCCACAGCGAGGGCTGGTCGCGGGAGCTGGCCGAGCTGGCGGAGCACCTCGATGGCGCCTGACATCGAGGCCGTTGCCGAGCAGGTCTTCGTCGCCCTCGCCGACCCGACCCGCCGCACCATCCTCGCCGCCCTCGCCACCGACGGCCCGTCCACCGCCACCGACCTTGCCGCTCGGCTGCCGATCACCCGCCAGGCCATCGCCAAGCACCTCGCCCTCATGGCCGACGCCGGCCTGGTCACGCCCGAGCCCGGCGAGCGCCGCCGGGTGCGCTACCGGCTGCGGTCCGCACCCGTGCAGCTCGCCCAGCAGTTCCTCGCCGCGCTCGCCCACGACTGGGACGACCGGCTCGACGCCCTGCAGAACTACCTCACGACGCCATAACCGCAGCGGCGACCTGCGACCCCGAACGCCGGCTCTGGGACGGTGCCCTCCCGCACCCCAGCGTCTGCGAATGTCTCCAGACGGGTCGACGACCGAGCCATCCGAGATGTCCTTCAACGTGCTCGATGGCTCATGTCAGCCGTGCGTCGACGACTCCTCGCACACGCTCCCAGAGCGTTCTAGCCAGTGAAGGTTGGTTGGATCAGGATTGCGAAGGTGTTCGTCACGGTGAGCACTCCCGCATCGTCGTTGCCGAGGAGGATCACGGACTGCGGCGATGCGCTCGGACCACTCGCCGCCCCTGGGCACCCCGAACTCACCGCGGCGGGTTGGATCTCGACACCCGGCGTATATGCGCACGCGTACGAGGTCGTCATCGCCCCGCCCGTGTTTGTCTCCGTGGCGGTGCACGTCGCGCCGGTCAAGCCGTCGTTCGACAGCTTCCATGCCCCGTCTCCCACCACCCAGCCCAACGGCGCATTCGCCGAATCCGGCGAACCATCAGCCAGGTACGGCAAGCTCACGTCCACCGTGGTCTCAGTCGCCTGGGACTGCACCTCACCCTGAATCGTCTCTTGACGAGTGCACACCGTGTGCACGGCGAACCCGGTCGTCGAAGGTCCGGACACCACCTTCTGCACCTCCAACACAGGCGGACAGCCCACGCCCGGATTGGCCGGGGTGATCGTCACCCTGCCGTCGCCGTCGTTGTTGGCGCCCACGCCCTTGAACATTGAACCGCCCACGGGCACGAAGCCAGAGCCGCCACCGCCACCAGCGCCCGAGTAGCCGTCCCTGCTCCCGCCGCCACCGCCGCCGTAAAAGCCGCCACCCCCACCACCGCCGGCGCCGGAACCGTCCGCGCCGGCACCGCCGATGCCCAGGGCACCGTCGTCACCGGTCCGGGACGCATCGGTGCCGGAACCGCCGTCGCCGCCCGCGAGTTGCGTGCCACCCAGGCCAGGGTTCGCGGTCGCGTCCGCAGGGCTGGCGAGGCCGTCATCTCCGTTTTCGCCGCCGCCGCTGCCGCCCCTCACATCGTTCGTGGACAACGCCGCCGCCGCCACCACCACCGCCACCGCCGACGATCACCCGGTCGGCCAGCGCAGTCCCACCCTGTCGAACATCCGAAGCGCCGCCGCCACCGCCACCTGCGTACACACTGGCGTTGTTGTCGTCTCCACCTGCGCCGCCGCCGTTGAGACCGCCGGTCCCGCCGTCCCCATCGTCGGCGCCGCCGCCCATGCCGCCTACGTTCACATGGAGCACCTCGAGCGGCATCACCGAGATCGTGGCCACGGCCTCACCGCCCGACCTTCCGTCGGAAGTCTCGCCAAACCCGTCGCCGCCATGGGCGCCGATCGCATCGACCGTCACCGAGCACACACCCGCCGGCACCGTGAAGTCGTTGGCCGCGGTGCCGTTCTGCGCGGGGTCCAGGAGGTCGAACTCGCCACCGGTCCGCCGCTCGCCACCGAACCGGACCCGAGAACCAGAGAACCGGCGGCCAACGCCGTGACCCCTACAACCACTGCGAACCGTCGCATCCGCTATTCCCCTCCCACACACACTCACCAGTACGCGCACCGTAGCCCAGCCCGAACGTGCGCCGCGGACCCCGTCTCCGGGCGGGCCGGGCGCTGCGGAGGGCCCTTCGCCCGACCTCGCGGTCCCACAGCCCCGCACGGGTCGGCCCCATCGCGCCCGATACCCGGCGGTGGTCGGGGTAGCCCACCCGAGCGGTCGCAATTCGCCCTTGAGTGGGCGGTCCTCGATCAGCAAATCTCGCGTGCCACGACCATGCGTGTAGAGAATCCGAGGCGAGCCGCCCAGCACCAAGCGCCGCGCCGCACCCACCCGGGCGTGCGGAAATGTCCCCAGAGACTCGCACGTAACCCTGGGCCCGATCACCCGATCAGGTAGGCGACACAGCGCTCTGCGTTCTCGTCGAGCGGCTCGACCGAGTCGACGACCAGTGTCGCCTCAGGCCACGGCTCGAACTCCTCTGCCGTCCGTTGCACGTCTGGCCACGACGCCTCACGGAAGCCGCTGACCGTGTGCCGACGCGTCTTCAGGCGACGTCGGTGCAGGTTCTCGTCACTGCACACGACGTGCAAGACCCTCACGGGAACGCCTGCCTCGCGCGTGCTCGACGCCACACGTCACGACCGACCTCTAGATAGTTCGCCGCATCGGCCACCACGTTGAAACCAAACGCCAGCTGGTGGGCCGCAACCGTTGCCCCGACCTCGTACGCCGCAACGCCTGTCTCGAAGCTCTGCGCGATGCCTGATCGGATGATCGCCGCTTCGATTGGATCCACAGAGACCACACACGCCGGTAGGCGACGGCCGAGTTCATCAGCAATCGCAGACTTCCCGCTGCCGGGCAACCCGCTCATGAGGACCAACAAGAAGCGCATTCTGCCGTCACCCGCGTCGGTCCCGCCTCCACACCCGAGCGTTAGCGAATGTCCCTTGAGCCAGATCGGCAGATCGGAGCGGGCCCGCGTACGACGCCCTCGCCGCCCATCAGTCCTCGATCTGCCCCGTTCCTTTCCGTTGTACGGCACCGCGCATGACCTGCAGCTTCTCCGGCGAATGACCGACCCAGTCGACAAGCTCACCTACGACGCGCAGCGGTTCGCGGCTACGGAATGACTGCGTCGGATTCCCAGGGAACTTCTTGTCGGTCACATTGGGGTCGTCTTCGAACTCGCCCATCGGCTCGACGACGTAGATTCGCCCGCGGCCTTCACCCGAGGCGAGCTCGGCGCCCCACGTCGCAGCGTCAAGAGTCGCGGTGAAGTAGACGTAGTTCATCACCCGGCCCTCTTCGAAGTTCGACTCGCGGCCGGAGACCAGCATCTCGCCCACGGCGAGGTCCACCTTCGTGCCGTGCAAGTACACGCCGGGCTCGTACACCTCGAAGGGCACCGGCTCGTGCTTCGCGCTCACGACGGTGACGCTACTGATGCGGCACGCGGTGCAGTTCGCGTCGGCTCTCGTCGGCGTTCACCCACGATGGCGCAGAATGCCCTGATAGAGGATCGCGGGTAGTGGGTCAGTTTGGATTTAGCCGAGGGTCAACTCGTCCGGGTCTCGAGGCTTCGCCATGCGGTCAGCGGCGGCCTCACGCCGTCTGGGCTCTCAGCTTGAGGGCGGTCGTTCGTCGTCGCGTCGTCCGCGTAGTCGGCGGAGTTCGGGTGCGGCCATGTGGCGGGCGATCAGCGCGCCTGCCAATGCACCGAGCAGAGCGGCCACGATCAGGCCCATCCAAAGCGGTGCAGTGACCTGGGGGATGAAGAAGCGGATCTTGGTTTCCCTCGGTGTTCTCGACGACGAACACGAAGGCCAGCACTCCGAGCACGATGCCAAGGACAAGCCGCGGATTCGGGCGCGTCTGCTCGTCGGATTTCACCATGCTTCGAGTGTGTCACTTGCCGCTCATTCGCGGCCACCGTTGGCGTCCCCACCGAGGAGGCCCGTGACGAGGAAGAAGCAGTCCTCGTCGAGGGGACCGTCGCCTGCGGTCGATCTCGATGCACCCGAGGCACACGATTGCGGAAATGGCGGTCAAGAGGGACTATCAGGCCCAACGACCCCGATGGGCAGGCTGAGGTGCCGGCCCATCACCGAGTGCAGGGAAGGGGTGCTGCTCCATGTATATCGGTGTGGGCACACTCGTATATCGGTGTGGGCACACTCGTCGTGATACTTCTCATCGTCCTCATCATCTACTTCCTCCGCCGCAGATAGGACACAACATGGGCTCGAAATCTGATGACCTCAAAGGCCGAGCGAAGGAAGCCGTCGGTGATCTCACCGACAACGAAGACCTGAAGCGAGAAGGTAGGCCGACCGCGCCGGCGGCAAGGTCAAGGAAGCCATCGAGGACGTCGGCGAGAAGGCCGAGGATCTCGTTGACGACATCAAGGCAGCAGTCCGCCACCCCGACAAGGACAAGGGCTAGCGGCCAGGCGGGGATCCGTGCACTCGCTGAAGTACAGGCTCGGTCGGCACTGGCTGCGCGCACACACCACGCTGGTCGTGTGCCTCGCCGTCGGCGTCGGGGTCGTCGTCTACTTGCTCACACGTTGACAACACGGCGCTTGCACAAGGAAAGGACGGCGAGCGCCCACTCCACCCCAGCGTGATGTCACCAGACCGGCGTTTACATCCGCGGGGGAGGTCCACCCGCGAAGTCAGCTGGCGCGGCGGGTGGCGCGGCGTTGCTCGAGGAAGTCGACGAGCACGTAGTCGCCCAGGGTGTCGGGGGTCGTGAAAAAGGCCCGGCCCCGGTTGATCTTCATCATCCGCTCGACGAACGACTTGAGGTACATGCTCTCGTCGAGCATGAAGGTGTTGATGCGGACGCCGTCACGGGTGCAGCGCATCACCTCCTTCAGCGTCTCCTCGATGGTCTCCGGCGATCGGCGGGTAGTCGAAGTAGGCCTAGCCGTCGGCGGTGATGTGGGCGGTCGGCTCGCCGTCGGTGACCATGATCACCTGCTTCGTGCCCGACTGCTTCGGCTCAGCATCTTGCGGGCGAGCAGCAGCGCGTGCTGCATGTTGGTGCCGCACTCGAAGTCCCAGCTCATCTCGGGCAGCCGCTCGGGCGGGACCTCGCGGGCCACCCGGCCGAAGCTGACGAGCCGAAGTAGTCGCGCGGGTACTGGCTCGTGATCAGCGAGTGCAGCGCGATCGCGACCTTCTTCGCCGGGAGGAAGTTGTCGCGCATCGGCATCGACATCGACACGTCGAGCAGCAGCACGGTGGCGCTGCGGGTGGTCTGCTCGGTGCGCTCGACCTCGAAGTCGACGGGCTGGAGCCGCACCGGGGTTCCCGCACCCTGGCGCCAGATCGCGTTCTTGACCGTCTGCTGCGACGTCGAGCCGGAACGGGTCGCCCCACTCGTAGGGCTTGTGCTCGTACGCGGGGTCGTGGCCGGTGCCCGCGACTGGACCTCGTGGCGGCCGGCGCGGTCCTTGATCAGCTTGCGGAAGAGGTCGCCGAGCGCCTTCTGCCCGATCGCCCGGATGCCGCGCGGGCGTGAGCTCGAGCCGCCCCTTCACGCTGCTCGATCAGCCCGGCCTCCTCGAGCATGCGGGCCAGCTCGGCGAGCCGCTCGAGCGAGCGGGCCGCGTCGTCGCCGAGCGATCTCGCGGGCCCGATCGAGGTCCACCTCGGCCAGCTCGCCCGGCTGGGTGGCCTGCCGCAGCAGGTGCTCGAGGTCGTCCATGTCACCGAGCGTGTCGAGCAGGCCCGGCATCTGCGACATCGACAGCGGGTCGTCGCCCCGGAAGCCCATGACCGCTCCCACGGCAGCTGCGGGAACGCCTGCTGGAGGTTGCGGGAGAGCTGATCGACCTGCCACCGCAGGTCCATGTCCTCGATCAGCGACTCGGCGAGCGCCTGGAGCTGGCGCCCGCTGCTCCGGCGACATCGAGTTCATGAGCTGCTGCATCTGGGCCATCGACTGCGCCATCTGCTCGAGCAGCTCGTCGAGCGACTGCGGGTTCTGCGGGAAGAAGTCGCCGTAGCGCTCCATGAACCCGTCGAAGTCGGGCTCTTCGCCGGCCTCACGCTGCTCGAGCATGTGGTTCAGCTCGGACGATCATGTCCTTCATGCGCTGCATGCGCTCGGGCGTGAGGTTCTGCATGCCCTCGGACATCTGGTTGAAGTAGCTCTGCATGAGCTGCTCGCGCAGCTCGTCCATGAGCTCCTCGAACTTCTGCGCGCGCGCCGTCGTCCATCCACTCGTACTGCTGGAGTCCTGGACCCGGCTCGCGAGATCGGGCGGGCAGCTGCTCGAGCTGCTCGCGCCGCTGCTCGGCGACCTGCTCGACGATCTCCTGCTGACGCTCGTCGCCGCCGCGCATCGCGTCGTCGACCCGGCGCTCGATGCCCTCGCGCTCCTCGTCGACGATCTCGCGCAGCCGGTCGGCGATGTCCTCGTAGACGCCGCCGAGGTCGTAGCGCTCGAGCATCTCGCGGCGGCGCTCACGCAGGCGCTCCAGCATCTCGCGCATGCCCATGAGGTCGTCGCCGTTGCGGTCGCTGCAGACCCTGCTGCATCATCCGCCGCATCGCCGCGTGCAGATCGCCGTGGTAGAGCGAGGTCGTCCATCATCTCGTCGAGCAGGGCGTCGGCGTCGAGGTCGAAGCCCTGCTGGGTGCCGTCCCAGGCCGAGTAGCGGAACCCCCGCGCCTCGTTGGACCGTCGCCGTGACCGCATGTCCGCAGGGTACCCCGCCCCCCGAGACTCCCGGCCGCCCACCTGCCCGACGGCCCCGCGGCGCCGAGCCCCGATGGACTGGGACCTCGGTCCGAGGGCGGGGCGACAGCCGAGGCGGGGTGACCGAGCCCACCACGGCACATCGGTCCGGTGGCGAGGACCCGGTCGCGACTCGACGGGCGAACCGCCGTCGCTGTCGGCGACCATGGGTCCGGTGGTTGGTGATGGTGGGCATCGTGGTGTGGGAGGGCGCGAAGAGCCGACAGACGCACACCCCCAACGCGCCGATGGCGTTCTGCAAGGCGACGAACCGGTACGACAAGCTGTTCGACCGGGAAGCAGATGAACTACCGGCGCGACATCGACATCCACATCGAGTACGTGCGAGGACATCGTCGCCACTGCGCCGAGCAGATACGGCCCGACGCCGAGCGCTTCCTCGACCAGCTGCTCGCGGTGCAGGCGAACAAGAAGGCCAAGGACAAGCCCGCCACCCCAACGTCCCAGGCCGTCGACAACGTCAACCGCTACGCGAACCAGGGCTGCGGGGTGTTCGAGCGCCAGGGCGGGATCTGACCGGTCCGACCGAGGACGGGTCAGCCGCCGCGGTACGTGGCCTTGCCGCCGAGGGCGTCCTTGTTGAGACGCTTCGACAGGTGCAGTCCCTCGAGCACGAACTCGACGGCCGACGCGACCGCGGCGGGCTCTCGCCCACCTCGAGCTCGGTCGAGCACCCCGTGCAGCGCCGGGGAGGTCGGCGACAGCAGCTTGCGTACTCCGACGCGGGCACGTCGGGACCGGTGTGCACCACCATGCCCTCGTCGAACGCGTGCACGAGGTCGACGAGGCTGCTCGGGGCGGCACCTGCGACCGGAACGTCTCGAGCACCGCGGCCTTCACGATGCGTTCGAGGATCTGCTCCTCACGCCCGTCGTCGACGGTCTCGAACTCCACCTTGCCCGCGGTGCTCGGCACCAGCGACTCGAGGTCGCTGACCCGCGGGACGACCTCGTCCTCGCCGTTGCGCAGCGCCCGCCGGGCTGGCGTTGGCCACGAGCGTCTCGTAGTTGGCGATCGACATCCGCACCGACACACCCGAGCGCTGGTTGATGTGCGGCGACCGGCGGGCCTGCTGGCTCACCTCGGCCACGACCTCGGTCATGAAGTCGGGGACCCGCACCGGGGATGCCCGGCCGGCGGCGATCGGCTGCGCCTCGCGGCTCGATGACGTCCATCTCGATCTCGACGTCGAGCGGGTAGTGCGTGCGGATCTGCGGCGCCGAACCGGTCCTTGAGCGGGGTGATGATCCGGCCGCGGTTCGTGTAGTCCTCGGGGTTGGCCGACGCCAAGAGCATGCAGGTCGAGCGGGAGGCGGATCTTGTAGCCGCGGATCTGCACGTCGCGCTCCTCGAGCACGTTGAGCAGACCGACCTGGATCCGCTCGGCCAGGTCGGGGAGCTCGTTGATGGCGAAGATGCCCCGGTTGGTCCGCGGCACGCAGGCCGTAGTGGATCGTCAGCTCGTCGGAGAGGTAGCGGCCCTCGGCCACCTTGATGGGGTCGACCTCGCCGATGAGGTCGGCGATCGAGGTGTCGGGGGTGGCCAGCTTCTCGCGAGAACCGGCGCTCGCGGTGCACCCACTCGATCGGGGTCTCGTCGCCCCGCTCGGCGACCAGGATCCGGGCGTGGTGCGAGATCGGCGCGTACGGGTCGTCGTTGATCTCGCTGCCGGCCACGACCGGCATCCACTCGTCGAGCAGGTCCACCAGCGAGCGGATCATGCGGGTCTTGGCCTGGCCCCGCTCGCCGAGGAAGATCACGTCGTGGGCGGCCAGGATGGCGTTCTCGAGCTGCGGGAGGACGGTCTCCTCGTAGCCCACGACGCCTTCGACCACCGGTTCGCCGGCCGCGATCCGGGCGACGGCGTTCTCGCGGATCTCCTGCTTTGACCGGGCGTGACACCCAGCCGCTCTCGCGCAGCTCGCCGAGGGTTCCGGGTCGACTCATGTGTTGCACGCTACCCGGCGACAATGGCCCTGCTGGCCGGTGCCGGGCCGGTGCCGAATGGGTCCAAACGCAAACCTCGGGGCTAGCGTGCGCAGCGTTGACCCCCTGGGTTGGGTCCCGTGCTGGAGATCGCATGACCAAGGTCGCCGAACGCCCCGCAAGCGTCCTCGGGCGCCGCGGAGTCCGAAGCCCACCGGCGCGCCGAAGCCGCACCGGGAACCACCGTTCTTCGTCCTCTTCTACCGGTCCGCCATCGCCAAGAAGTGGCTGATGGCGATCACCGGGATCATGTTGCTGGGCTTCGTGTTCGCGCCACATGGTCGGCAACCTGAAGATCTACCTCGGGAGCGAACACCTCAACAGCTACGCCGAGTGGCTGCGCAACATGGGTGAGCCCGCGCTCCCCCGCACCTTCCTGCTCTGGTGTCTGCGGATCGGGCTGATCGCCGCCTTCGCCTCCACATCATCGCCGCGGCCCAGCTCACGAGGATGAACCACAAGGCCCGGCCGCAGAAGTACCAGTCACCACGCGACTACGCCGCCGCCAACTTCGCCAGCCGCACCATGCGCTGGACCGGCGTCATCGTCGGCCTGTTCCTCATCTTCCACCTGCTCGACCTCACCTGGGGCGCGACCGGTGACAACTGGACCCGGGGTCAGGTGTACGACAACGTGATCGCCAGCTTCCAGCGGGTGCCGGTCGCCATCGTCTACATCGCGGCCAACATCGCCCTCGGCATCCACATCTTCCACGGCGCCTGGAGCATGTTCCAGAGCCTCGGCTGGAACAATCCGAGGTTCAACGGCTGGCGGCGCTACTGTTCGCGGTCGACGTTCGCAGCGGTGATCATCGGTCGGCAACGTGAGCATGCCGCTTGCTCGTCGTCACCGGGGTGGTGGGCTGATGAATGCGAACGGAACGCTCGACGCGGGCATCCCCGACGGACCGCTGACCGAGAAGTGGGACAACCACAAGTTCGACGTGAAGCTCGTCAACCCGGCCAACAAGCGGCGGTTCAAGATCATCGTCGTGGGCACCGGCCTCGCCGGCGCGTCCGCCGCCGCGAGCCTCGGTCGAGCTCGGCTACCAGGTCGAGGTGCTTCTCCTTCCACGACTGCCCGCGCCGCGCGCACAGCATCGCCGCCCAGGGCGGCATCAACGCGGCGAAGAACTACCGCAACGACGGCGACAGCGTGCATGCGCCTGTTCTACGACACCATCAAGGGCGGCGACTACCGCGCCCGCGAGGCGAACGTGTACCGCCTCGCCCAGGTCAGCGTGAACATCATCGACCAGTGCGTCGCCCAGGGCGTGCCGTTCGCCCGCGAGTACGGCGGCTTGCTCGACAACCGCTCCTTCGGCGGCGCGCAGGTCTCGCGCACGTTCTACGCCCGCGGCCAGACCGGCCAGCAGCTGCTGCTCGGCGCCTACCAGGCGCTCGCGCGACCAGATCGCACTCGGGCACGGTGACGATGTACACCCGCAGCGAGATGCTCGACCTCGTCGTCAAGGACGGCCAGCGCCGTCGGCATCGTCGCCCGCAACCTCATGACCGGCGCGGTCGAGTCGCACTCCGGCCCACGCGGTCGTGCTCGCCACCGGCGGCTACGGCAACGTCTTCTTCCTCTCCACCAACGCCAAGAGCGAGCAACGTCACGGCGATCTGGCGGGCCCACAAGCGGGGCGCCTTCATGGCCAACCCCTGCTACACGCAGATCCACCCCACCTGCATCCCGGCCAGCGACGACTTCCAGTCGAAGCTCACGCTGATGAGCGAGTCGCTGCGCAACGACGGCCGCATCTGGGTGCCGAAGGAGTTCGACGACGCCCGCTCGCCCGACCAGATCCCCGAAGACGAGCGCGACTACTACCTCGAACGGCGCTACCCCGCGTTCGGCAACCTCGTGCCGCGCGACGTCGCGTCGCGCGCGGTCGAAGCGCGAGGTCGACGACGGCCGCGGCGTCGGCCCGCTGAAGAACGGCGTCTACCTCGACTTCGCCGACGCGATCGAGCGCCTCGGGCGCAACGTCATCGAGGAGCGCTACGGCAACCTCTTCCAGATGTACGAGCGCATCACCGGCGAGGACCCGTACGAGGTGCCGATGCGCATCTACCCGGCCGTCCACTACACGATGGGCGGGCTCTGGGTCGACTACAACCTGATGAGCAACCTCCCCGGGCTCTACGTGATCGGCGAGGCGAACTTCTCCGACCACGGCGCGAACCGCCTCGGGCGCCAGCGCGCTCATGCAGGGCCTGGCCGACGGCTACTTCGTGCTGCCGGCCACGATCGGCGACTACCTCGCGCCGCAGCTCGGCCAGGCGCCGATCGCCACCGACGACCCCGTGTTCGTCGAGGCCGTAGCAGGGCGTGACAGGAGTCCACCGACCGGCTGCTCGGCATCAACGGCACGCGCTCGGTCGACTGGTTCCACCGCGAGCTCGGCAAGATCATGTGGGACAACTGCGGCATGGCCCGCAGCCGCGGAGAGCCTCGAGAAGGCGGTCGCCGAGATCGCCCCGCTGCGCGAGGAGTTCTGGAACGACGTCCGGGTGCTCGGCGACGGCGCGACGCTCAACCAGTCGCTCGAGCGGGCCGGCCGCGTCGCCGACTTCCTCGAGTTCGGCGAGCTGCTGTGCCGCGACGCGCTGCACCGCGAGGAGAGCTGCGGCGGGCACTTCCGCGTCGAGCACCAGACCGAGGACGGCGAGGCGCTGCGCGACGACGAGAACTTCGCCTACGTGGCCGCCTGGGAGTACACCGGCGACAACGCGAACCCGAAGCTCCACAAGGAGCCGCTCGAGTTCGAGAACGTCCACCTCGCCCAACGCTCGTACAAGTAGGCCAGGTGAGACGCTCGGTGAATCATCACCCTCACGGTCTGGCGCCAGCCCGGTCCGCACGGCGACGGACGCTTCGAGACCTACGAGGTCGACGACGTCAGCGCGGACATGTCGTTCCTCGAGCTCTTCGACGTGCTGAACGAGACGCTGATCAGCGAAGGGCGAGGAGCCGGTCGCCTTCGACCACGACTGCCGCGAGGGCATCTGCGGCTCGTGCTCGATGATGATCAACGGCCGCCCGCACGGCCCGGAGCGCGGCACCGCCACCTGCCAGCTCCACATGCGCAAGTTCGCCGACGGCGCCAAGATCACCGTCGAGCCGTGGCGCGCGGCCGCGTTCCCGATCGTGCGCGACCTCGTCGTCGACCGGTCGCGCGTTCGACCGCATCATCGAAGCCGGCGGCTACATCACCGCGCCCACCGGCAGCGCGCCCGACGGCAACCTCATCCTCGTCCCGAAGGCGGTCGTCCGACACCGCGATGGACGCCGCCGCCTGCATCGGCTGCGGCGCCTGCGTCGCCGCCTGCCCGAACGGCGCCGCGCAGCTGTTCACCGCGGCGAAGGTCGATGCACCTCAACCTGCTGCCGCAGGGTCAGCCCGAGCGGTGGGAGCGGGTCACCAGCATGGTCGACCACCATGGAGGAGTACTTCGGGTCCTGCACCAACCACGGCGAGTGCGAAGCCGCGTGCCCGAAGGAGATCTCGATCGACTTCATCGCGCTGATGAACCGCGACTACATCAAGGCGCAGTTCAAGCAGCGCCGTCTCGCCAGCCAGCGCGGCTGACGCGCCGCCACCCCTCGTCCGAGCACGTGACAACCAGCCACAACTGTTGTGGCTCAGCGTCACATGCTCGGAACCGCGCAGACGGGCTCGCTCGCGGGTCGCGGGCGCGGCGGCGGCGCTGGAGGCGACCGCGCCAGCCGGGGCCACGGTCCTGGCGCGTGGCCACCGCGTCGAGCGCGCCGCGGAAGTCGTCGACGAGGTCGCCGACCGTCTCGATCCCGACTGAGCAGCGCACGAGTCCGGGGTCGACGGCGAGCGGTGAGTCGGCCGCCGAGAGGTGGGTCATGCGGGCCGGGTGCTCGATCAGCGACTCGACCGCGCCGAGCGACTCGGCCAGCGTGAACAAGCGGGTCTCGGCGACGATCGCCAGCGCGGCGGCCTCGCCGCCCGCGGCGACGAAGCTGACCATCCCGCCGAAGTCGTGCATCTGGCGGCGGGCGACGTCGTGGCCGGGGTGCATCGGCAGGCCCGGGTACAGCACCCTGGACACCGCGGGGTGCTCGGCCAGCATCGCCACGATTGCACGGGCGTTCTCGCAGTGGCGGTCCATGCGCACGGCCGAGCGTCTTCACGCCGCGCAGCACGAGGTAGCAGTCGAACGGCGACGGCACCGCGCCGACGGCGTTCTGCACGAAGCCGATCTGCGCGGCGAGCTCGGCGTCGTTGGTGGCCACGAACCCGCCGACGACGTCGGAGTGGCCGCCGAGGTACTTGGTGCTCGAGTGCACCACCACGTCGGCACCGAGCGCGAGCGGGCTGCTGGAGATACGGGGTCGCGAAGGTGTTGTCGACGACGACGCGTGGCCCCGTGCTCGTGCGCGACCTCGGCGACCGCCGCGATGTCGACCATGGTGAGCATGGGGTTGGTGGGCGTCTCCACCCACACGATGCGGGTCTCGAGTCGCGCCAGGCGGCGGCCGAGCGCGTCGGACGGACGTGAGGTCGACGGCGGTCCACGTGGACGCCCGGCCGGCCCGAGGACCTTCGAGGCGAGCCGGTACGTGCCGCCGTACGCGTCGGTCGGGGATGATCACGTGGTCGCCGGGAACGAGCCGGCGGAGCACCGCGTCCTCCGCGGCCATCCCGCTCGCGAACGCGAAGCCGTGGTCGGCGCCTTCGAGCGACGGCGACGCACACTTCGAGCGCGCGGCGCGTGGGGTTGCCGGTACGCCCGTACTCGAAACCGGTGTGCTCGCCGACCGCGGCCTGCGCGAACGTCGTCGCCAGGCTGATCGGCGTGACGACCGCGCCGGTCACCGGGTCGGGTGGCCTGGCCGGCGTGGATGGCCGGGTCTCGAAGCCGTCACCCACGGTCAGTGGCTCATCGTCGGCCGTCCCTCGTGGCTGGTGCCCAGGAACGACAGCACGTCCTGACGAGTGAGCACGCCGACGGGATGCCCGCCGTCGAGCACGCAGCACCGACGGGCCCGCGGTCGAGCGCTTCCACCACGTCGGTGACCGTCTCACCGATTCCCACCATCGGCATCGGCGGCTCCATCACCTCACTCGCGGGACGGTCGAGCACGCCCGGGATCGCGGAAGGCCTGTCCATGAGGTGGAGCTCCGACGAGCGTGCCGCTCACCTCCTTGGCCGCGAGCGGCAGCTCGTCGGTGACCGCGACGACCACCTGCGACACGCCGAGGTCGCGCATCAGCTCGACGCCTCGCACGCGCGGGCTCGCTCGGTGGTGACGATGACGAGATCGGGAATCGGATCGGCTCCGCGCCGTCCGCATGCTTGGCGCTCGAGCACGTCGCCCGCGCTCGGTCCGTCGGCTCGCAGGAAGCCGAAGCGCGTCATCCACTCGTCGTTGTAGATCTTCGACAGGTAGCCGCGCCCGGAGTCGGGCAGGAGCACGACCACCACGGCGTCGGGACCGAGGTCGCGACCGACGACGAGCGCAGCGTGCACGGCAGTGCCGCCCGACCCGCCGATCGAGCAGCCCTTCCTCGACGCGTCACCCGCCGGGCCGCGGCGAACGACTCGGCGTCGCTCACCTTCACCACCCGGTCGACGAGCGCGGGGTCGAAGGTCGTCGGCCAGAAGTCCTCGCCCACCCCTTCGACGAGATACGGCCGGCCGGTTCCGCCCGAGAACACCGAGCCCTCGGGGTCGGCGCCGATGATCTGCACCGCGGGGTTCTGCGCCTTGAGGTAGCGGGCGACGCCGGTGATCGTGCCGCCGGTGCCGACTCCGGCGACGAAGTGCGTGACCCGGCCGTCGGTCTGGCGCCAGATCTCGGGCCCGGTCGAGCGCTCGTGCTCGGCCGGGTTGTGCCGGGTTCGAGTACTGGTCGGGCCGGAACGCGCTCGGGGTCTCGCGGGTGAGCCGGTCGGCCACGGAGTAGTACGAGTCGGGGTGCTCGGGCGGCACCGCGGTGGGGCACACCACGACCTCGGCGCCGTAGGCGCGCAGCAGCGCCACCTTCTCGTCGCTCATCTTGTCGGACATGACGAAGATGCAGCCGTAGCCGCGCTGCGCGGCGACGATCGCGAGCCCCACGCCCGTGTTGCCCGACGTCGGCTCGACGATGGTGCCGCCGGGCCGCAGCAGGCCGTCGCGCTCGGCGGCGTCGATCATCGCGACCGCGGGCCGGTCCTTCACGGAGCCGCCCGGGTTGAACAGCTCGACCTTCGCGACGAGATCGCAGGCGAGGCCCGCGCCGACGCGGCCGAGCCGCACCATCGGGGTGTTGCCGACCAGATCGAGCAGGCTGTCGGCGACCTCCACCCCGTCACGGTAGCCGTGGTCCGCCGGATTCCGCCGTACGCTCCGCGCGATGCAGGAACACCACTACTCGTTCGTGGTCGACGCGACGCCCGAGCAGGTGTGGGAGGTGTTCTGGTACCACGGCCCCGACAAGCCCACGACGCCCGGGAGTCACCATCGAGATCCTCCACCCCGGCAACGAGATCGGTGACGGGCTCGTGCGGCACTGCCACTTCCCGGTCCCGAAGCTGGCTCGTGTCGCGGCGGCGTCGGGCGCTCGTGGGAGTGGGTCACCCAGGTGCGGCCGTACACGTCGTGGAAGTACGACGCGATCGGCAAGCCGCTGTGGTCGAAGGCCGAGGGCTTCATCACGCTGACGCCGGTCGACGACGAGCACACCCAGATCGACTTCATCGAGCGCTACTGGACGTTCAACCCCTGGATGCGCCGCCTCGGCCTCGAGCGCGGGTCCACGACAAGCTGTCGCGCGACAACGACATGTGGTTCCGCGCGGTGACCGACGGCCTGGCGTTGCACCGCGAGCGCAACGCCAACGCGGCGCCCCTTCTCGAGCTGTGACCGTGAGCCACAACTGTTGTGGCGCTTCGTCACATGCTCGGAAGGAAGGGCGGATGGGCGGGGGAACCGTTACCGGGTCTTGGTGTACTCCGCGCGGAGGCGAGCGCCGTCGACGGGGTCGGGCTCGACCTCGCGCATCGCGCCCATCCCCCAGGCCGCGGCCATCTCGTCGGGCGAGACGCCGTGCAGCACCGCCGCCGCCTGCATCGCACGCGCCGAGGCACACCGCATCGGCCTGACCGGGGCACCGACACCGGGCCGCTCCGCGAGATCGGCGACGACCCGCTGGAACGCGTTCGAGCGCGCCGCCGCGCCCACGACCCACAGCCGGCCCGACGTCGGGACGTCCGCGGCGTCGAGCACGTCGAGCGAGTCGAGGAGCCTGCACACGATCCCCTCGACCAGGGCCCGGGCCAGGTGCTCGTGCACGATGCCGGGTCCGAGTCCGGTGAGGTAGCCCGCGGCCGGCGGACGCCCGGTGGTCGTCGTCGAGCTCGCGGTAGGGGAAGCAGCGCACGCCGCCCGCGCCCGGCGGGCGCCGACAGCGCCATCTGGTCGACGTGGCCCATGTCGAAGCCGAGCTGTGCGGCCATGGTCTCCATGACGTCGCGGGCCCGGAAGGTGCGGGTGGTGGGGAGGAAGCGCCCGGCCGCGTCGGCCCGGTCGGCGACCCGCCCCGTCGGATCCTCGGTCAGCCGCTCCCGTGCCGCGAAGCAGATGCCCGAGCGGTCGAGCGCGAGCACGACGTCGCCGGGCTGCATCCCGATCCCGAGCGCGGTGGCCTGCTGCGACCCGGTCCCCGGGCCACGAGCACACCCAGGCGCAATCGCCGAGCAATACGTGGGG
>CAVZVV010000010.1:0-85674 GCA_963778785.1 uncultured Actinomycetes bacterium | reverse complement strand
TCGACCCGTCGCCGGCCAGGTGGGGGGACTTCGCCACGGCGGTACCCGTCCCCGGCTCCCCGTACGACCTGCTCGTGGCCAACGAGACGACGATGACGGCCACGTCGCCGCGGCCGAACTGGTCGACCACGGTGTGGCGCATCTCGGCGCTCAACGACGCGGCCACGTTTACGGCGGCGCCCGCGCGGGTCCGTCCGGGCCGCACCGTCGTCCTGTCGGGCACGGTGCGGCGTCCAGGCGGCCCTGCCGTCGCGGGCGCCCTCGTCCAGGTGGACGCCTGGCGCGGCGCCCGCTGGGTGCGCGTGGGGGCGGTGCGCACCACGCCGGCCGGCGCCTGGCGGCTGGGAGCGCGCCCGACCCGGACCACGACGTACCGCGCCACGGTCACATCAGGGCGCTACCCGGCGCTCGGCTCGGTGGCAACGGTGCGCACCCTCGTGCGCGTGACCTGACGCGTCCCGGCCCACGTCCGCCGCACGTGACGTGACGCAGGTCACGCACGTGGGTGCCGATATCCGGAATCCCATCCGTCATGCGTCCGTTGCACTCCATGGATCTGAGTCTCTTCGACTCACATGATGTGCGAGACTCCTCCCGGAACTCCCGGCAGACGTCGCACCACCCCGCGGCGGGGCCACCGCCCCGCCAGCCCCAGCACCACAGGAAGGCACACACCATGGCACGTGCGGTCGGCATCGACCTCGGCACGACGAACTCCGTCGTGTCCGTCCTCGAGGGTGGCGAGCCCACCGTCATCACCAACGCCGAGGGCTCGCGCACCACGCCGTGCGTCGTCGCGTTCGCCAAGAACGGCGAGGTGCTCGTCGGCGAGGTGGCCAAGCGCCAGGCCGTCACCAACCCGGACCGGACCATCCGCTCGGTCAAGCGCCACATGGGCACCGACTGGTCCGTCGACATCGACGGCAAGAAGTACACCCCGCAGGAGATCAGCGCCCGCGTGCTGCAGAAGCTCAAGCGCGACGCGGAGGCCTACCTCGGCGAGAACGTCACCGACGCGGTCATCACCGTGCCGGCGTACTTCAACGACGCCCAGCGCCAGGCCACCAAGGAGGCCGGCGAGATCGCGGGCCTGAACGTCCTGCGCATCATCAACGAGCCCACCGCCGCCGCGCTCGCGTACGGCCTCGACAAGGGCGACAAGGAGCAGACCATCCTGGTCTTCGACCTCGGCGGCGGCACGTTCGACGTGTCCCTGCTCGAGATCGGCGACGGCGTGATCGAGGTCAAGGCCACCAACGGTGACAACCACCTCGGCGGCGACGACTGGGACCAGCGCGTCGTCGACCACCTGGTCAAGCAGTTCAAGACAGCTCACGGCATCGACCTGAGCAAGGACAAGATGGCCCTGCAGCGCCTGCGCGAGGCCGCCGAGAAGGCCAAGATCGAGCTCTCGTCGTCGATGCAGACCTCGATCAACCTGCCCTACATCACGGCCTCGGCCGACGGCCCGCTGCACCTCGACGAGACCCTCACCCGGGCCGCAGTTCCAGCAGCTGACCGCCGACCTGCTCGACCGGACGCAAGTCCCCGTTCGAGCAGGTCATCAAGGACGCCGGCGTCGACGTCAAGGACATCGACCACGTCATCCTCGTCGGCGGCTCGACCCGCATGCCGGCCGTCACCGAGCTCGTCAAGCAGCTCACCGGCGGCCGGAGCCCAACAAGGGCGTGAACCCGGACGAGGTCGTCGCCATCGGCGCCGCGCTGCAGGCCGGCGTGCTCAAGGGCGAGGTCAAGGACGTCCTGCTCCTCGACGTGACGCCGCTGTCGCTGGGCATCGAGACCAAGGGTGGCGTGATGACGCAGGCTCATCGAGCGCAACACCACGATCCCGACCAAGCGGTCGGAGATCTTCACCACGGCCGACGACAACCAGCCGTCGGTGCTGATCCAGGTGTACCAGGGCGAGCGCGAGATGGCCGCGTACAACAAGAAGCTCGGCACCTTCGAGCTGACCGGACTGCCGCCGGCCCCGCGGGGCGTGCCGCAGGTCGAGGTCACCTTCGACATCGACGCCAACGGCATCGTGCACGTGTCGGCCAAGGACCTCGCCACCGGCAAGGAGCAGTCCATGACCATCACCGGCGGTTCGGGCCTGGGCAAGGACGAGATCGACCGGATGATGAAGGACGCCGACGCGCACGCCGAGGAGGACAAGCGCCGCCGCGAGGAGGCCGAGATCCGCAACCAGGCCGAGGGCCTCGTCTACCAGACCGAGAAGTTCCTCTCGGAGAACGAGGACAAGGTGCCGGCCGACGCCAAGGCCAACGTCACCGAGCCCCTCGCGGCGCTGAAGAAGGCGCTCGAGGGAGACGACCTCGAGTCGATCAAGACCTCGATGGAGAAGGTCGCCACGGCGTCGCAGAGCCTGGGTGCGGCGATGTACGCCGCGGCCGGCGCGCAGGCCAGCGGCGGCGAGTCCGGCGCGGGCGGTTCTTCGGGCGGATCGGCCGGCGGCTCGGACGACGACGAGGTGGTCGACGCGGAGATCGTCGACGAGGGCGATGCCGCGACGGGTGAGTCGAAGTGAGCCAGACCCCTGGCACCGAGGGTGCGCCGCCGCCTGAAGGCGACGGCGCACCCGAGGGGTTCGTGGTGCGTGACAACCGCCGGATCGACCCGGTCACCGGCAAGGTGCGCCCGACGCCGCCGACCACCCCGCCGGCGCCTGCCCCCGGGGTGCCCGACCCCGACGCTCCCGGCGACGGTGCCAGTGAGGCCGACGCGTTCGCGCAGGCTCTCGCCGCCGAGCTGGCAGCGGCAGTGCCCGACCGCGAGGCCGAGCTCACCGCCGACCTGCAGCGGGTGACGGCGGAGTACGCCAACTACCGCAAGCGGGTCGAGCGCGACCGCGACGCCGTGCGCGAGCTCGCCGTCTCCGGCGCCCTGGCCGAGCTGCTTCCGCTCCTCGACGACATCGACCGCGCGCGGGACCACGGCGAGCTCGAAGGCGCCTTCCGCAGCGTCGGCGAGGGCCTCGAGCAGACCGTCGCCCGGCTGGGCCTCGAGCAGTACGGCACGGTCGGTGAGGAGTTCGACCCCGCGGTGCACGAGGCCCTCATGCACACCGAGTCCGAGGCCGAGGGTGTGCTCGTCACCGTCGTGAGCGCCGTGTACCAGCGCGGCTACCGCTTCGCCGGCCGCGTGGTGCGGCCCGCCCGGGTCGGCGTGGCCGATCAGCCGGTCGACTCCGCACCGTCCGGCGACGAGCAGTCGTCGCCGGCCCCTGACGACACCGTCGAGGGCTGACCACCAGCGCACGGTCCCACCAGCATCCGGGAGGAGGGACGCCGATGAGCACGAAGGACTGGATCGAGAAGGACTACTACAAGGTCCTCGGCGTCCCCAAGGACGCCGACACCGACACCATCAAGAAGGCGTACCGCAAGCTCGCCAAGCAGTACCACCCGGACGCGAACGACGCTGACGCCAAGGCAGAGGCGCGGTTCAAGGAGGTGGGCGAGGCCTACGAGGTCATCGGCGACGACGCCAAGCGCAAGGAGTACGACGAGGCCCGATCGCTGTTCGGCACCGGTGGGTTCCGGCCCGGAGGCTTCGGCCGTCCGGCTGGGCAGGGCGGCGGTTTCGGCGCGTCCGACTTCGAGGACCTGCTCAACCGCGGTGGCGCGACCGGCGGTGGCTTCGGTGGCCTCGGTGACGTGCTCGGCGGTCTGTTCAACCGCGGCCGTGGTCAGCAGGCCGGCCCGCGTCGCGGCGCCGACGCGGAGAGCGAGGTCACCCTCTCCTTCGACGAGGCGCTCGCGGGAGTCACCCTCCCGCTGCGGCTCAGCGGCGAGGGCGCGTGCACCACGTGCGCGGGTACGGGCGCGCGCACCGGCACCACGCCGCGGGTCTGCCCGGCCTGCTCGGGCACGGGGCAGGTGTCCCGCAACGCGGGCGGCTTCGCGTTCGCCGAGCCGTGCCGGCAGTGCGCCGGCCGCGGTCTCGTCGTCGACGACCCGTGCCCGGACTGCCACGGCTCGGGCCGCGCCCGGTCGAGCCGCACGGTGCAGGCGCGCATCCCCGCCGGCGTGAAGGACGGTGCCCGCATCCGCCTCAAGGGAAAGGGCACGCCCGGCGAGAACGGCGGCCCGCACGGCGATCTGTTCATCACCGTGCACGTGGCCGTGCACCCCGTGTTCGGGCGCAAGGGAGACAACCTCACCGTCGAGGTGCCGATCACCATCGACGAGGCGGCGCTCGGCGGCGAGATGAAGGTGCCGGTGCCCGACGGCACCCCGGTCACGCTGAAGATCCCCGCCGGCACCCAGACCGGACGCACCTTCCGGGTGCGCGGCAGGGGAGTGGCGCGCAAGGACGGCTCCCGCGGCGACCTGCTGGTCACCGTCGCCGTCGCGATTCCGCTCAACCTGTCCAAGGCGGCCCGCGAGGCGCTCGAGGCCTACCAGGTGGCCACCGCCGACCACGACCCCCGCGCCGACCTGCACGCCCGGGCCGGCGCAGCGCGGAACGGAGGCACCGGATGAGCACCCCGTCCTTCGGCGGTGTCGACGACGACACCCCCGTGTACGCCATCTCCGTGGCAGCGTCACTGTCGGGGATGCACCCACAGACCCTGCGCACCTACGACAGGCTCGGGCTCGTGAGCCCCGACCGCACCCGGGGCCGCACCCGGCTGTACTCCCTGCGCGACGTCGCGCAGCTGCTCGAGGTGCAGCGGCTCTCCGGCGAGGGCATCAACCTCGCCGGCATCCAGCGCATCATGGCGCTCGAGGCCGAGGTCGAGCGGTTGCGTCGACGCCTCGACGACGTGCAGCGCGAGCAGCACTCCACCGCGCTCGTCGTCTGGCGCCCTCCGGCGCGCCGGACCTGAGCGTCCGCGGCCGTTCCCCGATCATCGGCACCACCACACCTGAGGTCGCCTAGGCATGGACATCCCCTTCACCACCCGCTCGCAGGAGGCTGTGTCCGGCGCGGTGCGCCGCGCCGGTGCGGCGGGCAACCCGCAGGTCGAGCCGCTCCACCTGCTCGTCTCGCTCCTCGAGCAGCCCGACGGAATCGCCGCGGCGCTGCTTGACACCGTCGGCGCCGACCGCTCGTCGCTGTTCGCGACCGCCAAGGCCGGACTCGAGCGCCAGCCCGCGGCCTCGGGCTCCACCGTCTCGTCCCCGCAGTTCTCGCCGGCGGCCTACCGCGTGGTCACGGCCGCGCAGGACCTCGCCCGCGAGCGTGGCGACGACTACGTCTCGACCGAGCACGTGCTCATCGGGCTCGCCCAGGCCGGCGGACCCGGCGTCGCCGACACCCTCACGTCTCAGGGCGCCACGCCCACCACGCTGCTCGACGCGCTCGGCTCGTTGCGCGGCTCGGCCCGCGTCACCACCCAGGACCCGGAGGGCACCTTCGCGGCCCTGCTCAAGTACGGCGTCGACCTCACCGCGCGGGCCCGCGAGGGCAAGATCGACCCGGTGATCGGGCGCGACCCCGAGATCCGCCGGGTCGTCCAGGTGCTTTCGCGCCGGACGAAGAACAATCCCGTCCTCATCGGCGAGCCGGGCGTCGGCAAGACCGCGGTCGTCGAAGGCCTGGCCCAGCGCATCGTCGACGGCGACGTGCCCGAGTCCCTGCGCGGTAAGCGTCTCGTGGCGCTCGACCTGGCCGCGATGGTGGCGGGTGCCAAGTATCGCGGCGAGTTCGAAGAACGGCTCAAGGCCGTGCTCGAGGAGATCAAGGACTCCGACGGCCAGGTCGTCACGTTCATCGACGAGCTGCACACCGTCGTCGGCGCAGGCGCCACCGGCGACTCGGCGATGGACGCCGGCAACATGCTCAAGCCGATGCTCGCCCGCGGCGAGCTACGCATGGTCGGCGCCACCACGCTGGACGAGTACCGCGAGCACATCGAGAAGGACCCAGCCCTCGAGCGCAGGTTCCAGCAGGTGATGGTCGGCGAGCCCTCGGTGGAGGACACCGTCGGCATCCTGCGGGGCATCAAGGAGAAGTACGAGTCGCATCACAAGGTGGTGATCTCCGACGCCGCGCTCGTGGCCGCTGCCACCCTCTCGGACCGGTACATCACGTCCCGCTTCCTGCCGGACAAGGCGATCGACCTGGTCGACGAGGCGGCCTCGCGGCTTCGCATGGAGATCGATTCCTCCCCTGTCGAGATCGACGAGCTGCAGCGCGCCGTCGACCGGCTGCGGATGGAGGAGCTCGCCGTCGCCAAGGAGACCGACCCGGCCTCGCAGGCGCGGCTGGCCAAGATCCGCGCCGACCTCGCCGACAAGGAGGAGGAGCTGCGCGGCCTGCGCGCCCGCTGGGACGCGGAGAAGTCCGGCCTCGACGCCATCGGCGACCTCAAGGTGCGCATCGACGAGCTCCGCAGCGTGGCCGAGCGGGCCCAGCGCGAGGGCGACTTCGAGCAGGCCTCGCGGGTGCTCTACGCCGATATCCCGGGCCTCGAGGGCGAGCTTGCGCGGGTGACCTCGGAGACCAACGCCCGCTCGGCGATGGTCAAGGAGGAGGTCGGTCCCGACGACGTGGCCGAGGTGGTGTCGGCATGGACCGGTATCCCGGCCGGGCGGCTGCTCGAGGGCGAGACCGCCAAGCTGCTGCGGATGGAGGACGAGCTCGGCGACCGCGTGGTCGGGCAGGCCGAGGCCGTTCGGGCGGTAGCCGACGCCGTGCGCCGGGCCCGCGCCGGCGTCGCCGACCCCGACCGCCCTACTGGCTCCTTCCTCTTCCTCGGCCCTACCGGCGTGGGCAAGACCGAGCTCGCCAAGGCGCTCGCGGAGTTCCTGTTCGACGACGAGCGGGCCATGACCCGCATCGACATGAGCGAGTACGGAGAGAAGCACTCCGTCGCCCGCCTCGTGGGCGCTCCCCCCGGGTACATCGGCTACGAGGAGGGCGGCCAGCTCACTGAGGCGGTGCGGCGACGTCCCTACACCGTGGTGCTGCTCGACGAGGTCGAGAAGGCCCACCCCGAGGTGTTCGACGTCCTTCTGCAGGTGCTCGATGACGGCCGTCTCACCGACGGCCAGGGTCGCACGGTCGACTTCCGCAACGCGATCCTGATCCTCACCTCGAACCTGGGCTCGCAGTACCTCGTCGACCCTGCGCTCGCGCCCGAACAGGCACGTGAGGCCGTGATGGCCGTCGTGCGCTCGACCTTCAAGCCCGAGTTCCTCAACCGGCTCGACGACACCGTGATGTTCGAGACGCTGGGCATCGCCGACCTCGGCCGCATCGTCGACCTGCAGGTGGAGTCGTTGCAGCGACGCCTCGCCGACCGGCGGCTCACGCTCGACGTCACCGCCGCGGCGAAGGACTGGCTCGTCCTGCACGGGTACGACCCGGCGTACGGCGCGCGGCCGCTGCGCCGGCTGGTGCAGTCGGCCATCGGCGACCAGCTGGCCCGCGCGATCCTGTCCGGCCGGGTGCGCGACGGTCAGACCGTGCGGGTCTCGGTCGCCGAAGGCGCCGCCACCCTCGACGTCACCTCGTCCTGACCCGTTCCCCGCCCGCCCCAGCCGCCCCCTGCCCCCGTGCTTGTCCCCTCACCCGCGCGGCGCTTCCCCACGTGGGGCTCCCCGCGTGGCGCTTCCCCCGCGTGGCGCTTCCCCACGTGGGGCTCCCCGCGTGGCGCTTCCCCCGCGTGGCGCTTCCCCACGTGGGGCTCCCCGCGTGGCGCTTCCCCCGCGTTCCATCCGGCAACCGGATGAAGCGCGTGCTTAGGTCGCCTCGGTGACGCCTAAGCGCCGCCACGGTCCGTCAACCTGAGGGAGCGCGCGAACCAGTCTCGTCCGGCTTGCTCCGTCTGCTTGCGCGTTCCATCCGGCAACCGGATGAAACGTGCGCTTCGGTCGCCTCGGTGACGCCTAAGCGCCCCCAGCATCCGGCAACCGGATGAAACGGGTACGCGGGGCGGGCTGGCTGGCGACAAACGTTCCCCGCCTCGGGCTTACCAGCGGTCGTGGACGGCGGGACGCACCAGCCGGTCGTACACGTTGCGGACGGCGGCGGACTGCTCGCGGGTGAGGGCCGGCAGGTCGGCCGCAGCGGCGTTCGATCGGGCTTGCTCGGGGCTGCGGGCCCCCGGGATCGTCGTGGTGACCCCGGGCTGGTCGATGATCCACCGCAGCGCGAATGCGGCTGTGGCCGTGCCCTGCGGGACGATGCCGGCAAGCTCGCGCACCGCCGCGAGTCCGACGTCGTAGGGAACGCCGGAGAACGTCTCGCCGACGTCGAAGGCTTCGCCGTGGCGGTTGTAGGTGCGGTGGTCGTCGGGCGGGAACACGGTGGACTCGTCGTAGCGGCCCGACAGCAGGCCGGAGGCGAGCGGCACCCGTGCGATGATGCCCACCCCTGAGTCAACGGCGGCGGGCAGGACGCGCTCGATCGGTTTGTGCCGCAGCGGGTTGAGGATGATCTGCACGCTCGCTACGCCAGGCCGCGCGATGGCCGCGAGCGCTTCGTCGCACGTCTCGACGCTCACGCCGTAGGCGTGCATCCTCCCTTCGGCCACCATCGCGTCGAGCTCGTCGAATACGGGGTCGAGGGAGTAGAGCGCAGCAGGTGGGCAGTGCAGCTGGACGAGGTCGAGGGTGTCGACGCCGAGGTTCGCGCGCGAGCGGTCGTTCCACGTGCGCATCGCGCCGGCCGTGAAGTTCTCCGGCCGCTGCTCGACCCGTCGACCCATCTTCGTCGCGACGAAGATGCCCGAGCCGGGGTGCTCGGCGAGCCAGCGTCCGATCAGCCGCTCGCTGCGACCGTCGCCGTACACGTCGGCCGTGTCGACGAACCGCACGCCCGCGGCGACCGCTGCGTCGATCACGGCGAGGGCGTCACTCTCCGAGACGTCGCCCCAGTCGCCTCCGAGCTGCCAGGCGCCCAGGCCCACCACCGACGCCTCTCGCTCTGCCAGCGGCCGCATCTCCATCGCGCCACCGTACGCTGCACCGACCGCCGTCGAGCTGATCAGTCGAAGGCGCTCTGCATCCGGGTGACGGCCTCGGCGAGCACCTCGGGTCGCTTGCAGAAGGTCCAGCGGACGAACCGGTCGGCGGGGCCTGGATGGTCGCAGAAGGCCGACACCGGGATCACCGCGACACCTGCCCGCACGGGCAGGTCCGCCGCCATCTCCGCACCCGCCCGGTATCCCAGGGCGGTGGCATCGGTCACGACGAAGTAGGTGCCGCGCGGAACCAAAGGATCGAGCCCGACGGAGCGAAGGCCGGCGAGCAGCTGGTCGCGCTGGGCCGCGAGCCCGGCGGCGAACGTGGTGAAGTAGGAGTCCGGGAGCCGCAGGGCCGCGGCGATCGCCGGCTGGAACGGGCCTCCCGACACGTAGGACAGGTGCTGGCGGGCCACCCGCGCGGCGAGGACGAGGGGCGCGGGACCCGTGATCCACCCGACCTTCCACCCCGTGAACGAGAACGACTTGCCGCCGCTGCCGACGGTGAGCGTGCGCTCGCGCATCCCCGGCAGGCTGGCGATGGGCACGTGCGGCGTGCCGTCGTAGACCAGGTGCTCGTACACCTCGTCGCTCAGCACGACGAGGTCGTGCCGCCGTGCCACCTCGGCCACGGCCTCGAGCTCGTCGCGGGTGAACACCGTGCCGGAGGGGTTGTGCGGCGTGTTCAGCAGCAGCACCTTCGTGCGGGAGGTGACGGCGGCGGCGATGGCTTCGACGTCGGGGCGGAACCCGGCCGAGAGCGGCACGGCGACCCGTCGTCCTCGGGCCATCGCGATGTGCGGGGCGTAGATGTCGAAGTACGGCTCGAGCACCACGACCTCGTCGTCGGTGTCGACGAGCCCGATGAGAGCGGACCCGAGGCACTCGCTCGCGCCCGTGCCGACCACCACCTCGGTGTCCGGGTCGTACCCGAGGCCGTAGAACCGCTCCTGGTGCTCGGCGATCGCGCGGCGCAGATCGGGGAGGCCGTGGGCCGGCGGGTACTGGTTGCCGGAGCCGTCGGCGATCGCACTCATCGCGATGTCCTTGATGTCCTCCGGGCCGTCGGTGTCGGGGTAGCCCTGCCCGAGGTTGACCGCGCCCACGGACGAGGCAAGGGCGCTCATCTCGCCGAAGACGCTGCGGGCGTAGGGCCGCAGGTGGGGGACGAGCGACCTCAGGGGGTCGGCGTGAGGGTCCTGCGGCACCGGGTGAGCCTACTGACGCGAGCGCCGCTCCGCCCGGGGGCGCGCCTCTCGGGTTAGCGTCGGCGGGTGGCCCCTCCCGATGACAGCTGGTCCGCGGGCGTCGCCGCGGGTGCCCTGGCCGATCCGCGGGTGGTGGCCGCCGACGACCTGGCTCGCCACCTGCTTTCTCCCACGGCGGCGCACTCCGACGAGCACGGCGTCCCCCGGGCCCATCTCGACCGGCTCGGTGAAGCGGGGCTGCTCGGCCTCGCGGGTCCGGCGCCGCACGGCGCGCCGGACCCGGTGCGCCGGCTCGTGACGGAGCATCTGGCGGGCGGCTGCGGATCCACCTGGTTCTGCTGGACCCAGCACCACGGGCCCCTCGCGGCCGTGGCCGCCAGCCCGGACGAAGGGCTGCGCGCCCGATGGCTGGAGCCCCTCGCCACCGGCCGGGCGCTCGCCGGCGTCGCGTTCGCGCACGTGCGCCGCCCCGGCCCGCCCGCGGTCACGGCCAGCCGTTCGCCCGACGGCTGGGTGCTCGACGGCACCCTCGACTGGGTCACCTCGTGGTCGATCTGCGACGTCGTCCTCGTCCTCGCCCAGGGCACGGGCGAGCACGAGGCATCGCTGGTCCGGGTCCTGCTCGAGCCCCACGAGGGGCGCGGAGTGTCCAGCGGCCCGCCCCTCCACCTGGCCGCGATGGGCGGAACCTGGACCTGCCCGGTGCGGCTCTCCGGCGCCCCGGTCCCCGATGAGGACGTGGTCGACGTCGTCGACCGCGCCACGTGGCTCGCAGCCGACGCGCTGCAGCGGGCCAACGCCTCTCCCCACACGTTCGGCCTGCTGCGGGCCGTCAGCCGCGAGCTCGCCCATACCGGCGAGCAGCGGGGGATGCCCGCCGCCGTGGCGCTCGCGGGCGAGCTGGCCGAGCAGGCCCGAACCCTGCGGCGGGAGGCGTACTCCCTGGTCGACGAGGTGCCCGCGGATCAGGAGCTCGGCCGTCGCGAAGAGCTGCGCGCGGCGTCCCTCGAGCTCGCGGTGCGCGCGTCGTCGGCCCTCGTCGCGGCCAGGGCCGGAGGGGCGATGCGCCTGGGCGACCCAGCCCAGCGCTGGGCCCGCGAGGCGCTCTTCCAGCAGGTGCAGGCACAGACGGCCGCCGGCCGGGCCGCGGCGATCGCCCACTACCGTGCCGTCGGAGAGGCGGCCGCCGCCCTCGTCAGCCGGCCCTGACCGCACGACCCGCACCGCTGCACGCCAGCAGGCCGCACGCCGACCTGCCGCCCGACTGCCCGACCGCTCGCCGCACCCATCACACGCAGACCGTCGGAGGACCTATGAGCACCGCCGTCATCACCGGAGCCACCGCCGGCATCGGCCTGGGCTTCGTCCGCCGCCTGGCCGCCGACGGCAGCGACCTCGTGCTCGTGGCCCGAGACGCGCGGCGGCTCGGCGCCCTGGCCGACGAGCTGCGCGCGGTCCACCGCGTCGACGTCGAGGTGCTGCCGGCGGACCTCACCACGGTCGACGGTATGGCGGCGGTCGAGGCCCGGCTGGCCGACCCGGCCCGGCCGGTCGACCTGCTGGTGAACAACGCCGGATTCGGGCTCAACGTCGGTTTCACCGACAGCGACGTCGCGGACGAGCAGCGGCTCCTCGACATCCTCGTGGTCGCTCCGATGCGGCTGACGCACGCGGTGGTCCCCGGCATGGTCGACCGGAGCCACGGCGCCGTCGTGAACGTCGGAAGCGTGGCGGCGTTCATCGCGGGCGGCACGTATTCGGCGGCGAAGTCGTGGATCACCGTGTTCAGCGAGTCGCTGGCACGCGAGCTGCACGGCTCCGGCGTGCACGTCACCTGCGTCGCGCCCGGCTTCACGCACACGGAGTTCCACGACCGAGCGGCGATGGACATGAGCGGGATGCGCGAGTGGATGTGGCTCGACGTCGATGCCGTGGTTGACGGCGCGCTCGCCGCGGCCCGCAAGGGGCGGCCGCTCGTCGTGCCCGGTGCGCAGTACAAGGTCGCATCCACGCTCGCCCGCTACCTCCCGCGCCCACTCGTCCGACGCGCGAGCGGCGTGCGTCCCAACGAGCGCAACAGGAACCGCAGCAGGAGCGAGGCGTAGCACCGCCGGTACCCGCAGACCCCGACGACCTGATGCTGGGTCTCGATGTGCGCCCCGCGGCGATCGAACGTCGGCACCGCCTGTCTAGGTGGCTCAAGGCCCGGCGTGGGGCTCAGCCGATCCCGAGGAGGCCCAGCACGGCGCCCACGGCGTCGTGGTGGACGACCTCCCAGCCCCGCAGCCGGGCGGTGAGAGCCGCCGCTCGCTCGGTCTCGTCGGCGTCGTCCGGCAGCACGTACACGACGGGCGCGTCGGGCCAGTCGGGCGCGCCGGCCGGGTCGGGCGCCGGGCCCCCCACGCAGACGTAGCCGGCCACCGGGCGCCGGGCCGCCCGCTGCGCGAAGGACAGCGCGGGCAGCAGCGTGTTGGCGTCGCCCGCCGACACGAGCAGGACCGGCGCCGGCACGCCTGAGGTGCCTACGCCGATCGCCGTGTACGCGATCCAGTGTGCGGCGCGGGCCTTGGGCGCCTCGTCGTCGCCGTCGGGCGGTACGTCCGGCCGGCACACCGGCACGGCGGCGGCCGTGACCGCGGCGGCCACGTCGTCGAGCACCTCGTCCGCGGCCCTCCCGGGGGCCGGCGGGCAGAGCACCACGGAGGCGGCAGGCATGGCCACACCATCCCCCACCCGGGCACATCGGCCAAGGCAGCCGCACCTACGCTCGTCCCATGACGACCAACGCCGAGCTCTCCAAGTCCGCGCTGCGTGAGCAGATCCTGGCCAAGGCCGTCGTGCACGGGAAGGTCGTGCTCTCGAGCGGTCGCGAGGCCGACTACTACGTCGACCTTCGCCGTGTCACGCTCGACGGGGTGGCTGCCCCCCTCGTCGGCGACGTCATGCTCGATCTCACCGCGGGCCTCACCTTCGACGCCGTCGGTGGCCTCACGCTCGGGGCCGACCCGGTGTCCACGGCGATGCTCCATGCCGCGGCGAGACGCGGACGCCACCTCGACGCGTTCGTCGTGCGTAAGAGCGAGAAGGCGCACGGGCTGCAGCGCCGGATCGAGGGTCCGGACGTCACGGGGCGTCGGGTACTCGCCGTCGAGGACACCTCGACCACGGGCGGGTCCGTGCTCACGGCCGTGGAGGCGCTTCGCGACGCGGGCGCCGAGGTCGTCGCGGTGGCGGTCATCGTGGACCGGGGCGCGGGGGACCGGGTGAAAGACGCCGGGCTGGACTACCTGACCGCCTACTCGCTCGCGGACCTGGGGCTCTAGGCACGCGCATCAGGAGGGGAAACGGCGCGTTCTCGCTGGGGAAACGCGCGGTTGGGACTCCCGCGGGCCCAGAAACGAACCGATCAGCCTCCCGGCTCGAGGAGCCGGCTCCCGGCTCGGCGGGGTGGGCTCCCGGCTCGGCGGGGCGGGGGATCAGGCGGGAGGCGAGGCGTCTCCCGCGGGCTCGGGAACCAGCGGCGGGTCGTTGCGGTGCCGGTACCACTCGAACGCGATCGGTACGACGGAGACCAGCACGATGAGCACCAGGATGATCTCGATGTTGTTCTTCACGGCCTCGACCGAGCCGAGGTAGTAGCCCGCGAGGGTCACCCCCGTGCCCCAGAGCACGCCGCCGATGGCCGAGTACAGGAAGTAGGTCCTGAAGTCCATCCGGGCGATGCCCGCGATGGCGGTGATGAAGGTGCGCACGATCGGGACGAAGCGGGCCAGGATGATCGCCGGGGCTCCGTAGCGCTCGAAGAAGGCATGCGCCCGCTGCACGTGCTCCTGCCGGAAGAGCTTGGAGTCGGGCCGGTGGAACAGGGCCGGTCCGACCGCATAGCCGATCCAGTAGCCGACCAGGTTCCCGAGCACGGCTGCGGCCGAGATCAGCACGCAAGCCACGCCAAGGTTCACCCCCATCGCGCCCTGCGCGATGAAGAGTCCCGTGGCGAACAGCAGCGAGTCACCTGGCAGGAAGAAGCCCAGGAAGATGCCGCACTCGGCGAAGATGATCATGAGGACGACGAGGAACGCGGCGGTACCGAACTTCTCGACGATCAGCAGAGGGTTCAGCCAGTCGGGGAGCAGCGCGGGCACAGCGACGATCGAGGGCAGCGGCACCCCGCGAGGCTACCTGGCCGGGCCGGCGTCGGTCGTGCCCGGCTGCTCGCCACCCGCGCCGTCGGCGCCCGCGGTGCCGGCGGTGGCGTCGGCCCGTCGTCGGCGCCACCAGCCAGCAGCGGTGAGCATCACGGAGGCGGTGATGACGAGTCCAGCGACCCCGTAGGCGACGTCCCGCACCGCGGGCACCGTGGCGGCCCACGCGCCCACGAGCGTGAGCCCGACGGCCCAGCAGGCCGCCCCCACGACGTTCGCCGCGAGGAAGGGCAGGTAGCGCATCCGGGCACCACCGGCGACGAACGGGGTGAACGTACGCACCCACGGGACGAACCGGGCTGCCACGACCGCGAACGGCCCGTACCGGTGGTAGAAGTCCTCGGTGCGCCGGACGTGCGGCCGCCACGACGGCCGGGCGCGCCGGTCGAGCCACGGGCGCCCCAGCCGGCCGCCGAGCACGTACCCGAGCTGGTCGCCGGCCACCGCCGCGACGAAGGCCCCCGCGGCCAGCAGCGGCACGCTCAGCGGCGAGCCGGGGGCCCCGGCCAGCAGGCCGGCCCCGAAGAGGATCGTGTCGCCGGGGAGGAAGAAGCCCACGAGCAGGCCCGACTCGACGAACACGAAGCCCCACACCACGGCGTAGACGGCCCACGCGGACAGCTCGCCGAGCGCCGGGTCGAGCAGCGAGGCGGGGGGAGACACGCGGCGAGCCTAGGGTCCGCGGCATAGTGCGGGGCGTGCAGCCGAGACGGGACGAGATATCCGCCCGCGAGGTCGGGGTGGGGCCGCTCCCGCCACCGTGGCCTGACGACGATCACCTCGACCCGCTGCTGATGCGCGACGGCGACCGTCGGAACGTGGCTGATCGTTACCGCTACTGGACCGTCGAGGCCGTGGTGGCCGACCTCGACCTCCGGCGCCAGCCGCTGCACGTGGCGATCGAGAACCTGAAGCACGACCTCAACATCGGCTCGGTGGTGCGCACCGCGAACGCCATGAATGTCGCCGGCGTGCACGTGGTCGGGCGGCGGCGGTGGAACCGGCGCGGCGCGATGGTCACGGACCGGTACCTGCACGTGCACCACCACGACACGGCCGCGGGCCTCGCCGAGTGGGCGGGCGCCGAGGGCCTTGCCGTGCTGGGCGTCGACAACGCCCCCGGAGCGGTGCCGCTGGAGACCTATGAGCTGCCTCGCGCCTGCCTGCTCCTGCTGGGCCAGGAGGGCACGGGCATCTCGTCGGAGGGTCTCTCGGTGTGCGACGAGGTGCTCGCGATCGCGCAGTTCGGGTCGACCCGTTCGGTCAACGTCGGTGCAGCCGCGGCGATCGCGATGCACGCGTGGGTGCGCCGCCACGTGTTCAACCAGCGGCCGCGCTGACCGCGGACATATCGGCGTGACACGCCCTCGTCCGGGGTGAGAGCGTCGGGCCGTGCGCCGCGACTTCGATCTCCTGCGCGGCCGCGACTTCAGGCGGCTGTTCGTCTCGCGCACCTTCTCCGTCTTCGGGGGCGCGCTGGCCCCGATCGCCCTCGCATTCGGCGTGCTCGCGCTACCGGGGTCGAGCGCCGCCAGCCTGAGCATCGTGATGGTGGCGGCGGCGCTGCCGCCCGTGCTGCTCACGCTCCTCGGCGGGGTGCTGGCCGACCGCGTACGCCGGGCCCGCGTCGTCATGTGGGCCGAGGCGCTCGGCGCCGTCGCGGAGATCGCGGCCGGCCTGCTCTTCCTCACCGGCCACGCCACCGTCCCGCTGCTGGCAGTGGCCGCTGCGATCGGCGGGTCGGCCATCGCGCTGCTCATGCCGGCGCTCACCGGCATCGTCCCGGAGATATCGCCAGCGGACCAGCTGCAGTCGGCCAACGCGCTGCTGCGGCTGACGACCAACGTGGCGCGCATCCTGGGCACGGCGCTCGGGGGCGTGCTGGTCGCGCTCGTCGGATCGGGCTGGACCCTCGTCCTGGCCGGGGGGTTCTTCTGCATCGCGTCGCTGCTCGCGTCGCGGGTGCGGGGAAACACGCCGGAAGGGCCGGGCAGCAGCCGCGTCTTCGAGGACCTGCGCGAAGGCTGGCACGAGTTCGTCTCGAGGCGCTGGGTGTGGGTCATTGTGCTCGTGTTCAGCGTGGTGAACATGGCGTTCTCCGCCACGATGGGCGTGCTGGGCCCGGTGCAGGCCACCGAGTCGCTCGGCGGTCCCGGGCCGTGGGCGGCGATCCTGGCGATGGAGAGCGTGGGCACGGTGCTGGGCGTGCTCATCGCGCTGCGGCTGCACCCGAAGCGGCCGATGTACCTGTGCATGCTCGGCGCCCTCGTCTTCTGCGTGCCGATCGCGCTGCTCGCCGTGCCGACCCCGGTGTGGACGATCGCGGCGGTGGCTCTGGTGGCGGGCATCGCCGGCGACGTGTTCGGAGTCCTGTGGGACACGGCCCTGCAGCAGCACGTTCCGCCCGAGTCGCTCTCGCGCGTCTCGTCCTACGACTGGATGGGCTCGTCGCTGCTGGCCCCGCTCGGGCTGGCCGTGGCGGGACCGCTCGCCGACGCCGTCGGCGTCGGCACGGCGCTGTGGGCATGCTTCGTCCTGGCGGCCGTGCCGATCGTGCTGGGCCTGCTCGACCCGCAGGTCCGCGGCGTCCGGGCGCTTGAGCCACTCCCGGCGGGATGACGTCGGAGTGGGCCGAAGGCCCTAGGGTGGAGCCACGAGGCCTAGGCGCCGGGGATCAACCTGGGCGCCGCCCTGACACCCCTCTCAAGGAGACGCACGGCATGACTCTGACCGACTTCCTGTGGACGCTCGTCGTCATCTTCTTCATGGTCATCTATTTCATGATCATCCTGAACATCTTCAGCGACCTGTTCCGCGACCACGGCACGAACGGGTGGGTCAAGGCCCTCTGGATCCTGTTCATCTTCGTCCTGCCGTTCTTGGGCCCCCTGATCTACCTGGTCGTGCGCGGCAGCGGCATGGCCGAGCGGGCGCAGGCACAGGCCAAGAACATGCAGGCCGCCCAGGTCGAGTACGCCAAGCAGATCGTGGCCCAGGACGCCGCCGTCACGTCGTCGGCCACCGCGGACATCGCCAAGGCGCACGACCTGCTGCAGTCCGGCGCCATCTCGCAGGCGGAGTTCGACGCGCTCAAGGCCAAGGCGCTCGCGTCCTGACCCCGCGGGCCTCGCGCCCGCAGCACGTTCCACGAGCCCCGCCGACACGGCGGGGCTCGTGGCGTTTGCCGCGTCGGGGGCTATCGCCGGGTAGCGAAGGGCCCTGGGAGAGCCGGGGTGCTCTCTGCCAGGATGGGAGGCAGGTCCAGCGTCGCTACCGCGGCCCGGACGCGCACACTGCCCACGATCCAGGGAGCTGACCGCACATGCCCATCGCCACCCCCGAGGTCTACGCCGAGATGCTGGACCGCGCCAAGGCCGGCGCCTTCGCCTACCCGGCGATCAACTGCACGTCGTCGTCCACCGTGAACGCCGCGATCCAGGGCTTCGCGGACTCCGGCAGCGACGGCATCGTGCAGGTCTCGTGGGGCGGCGCGGCGTATGCGTCGGGCCAGGCCGTCAAGGACATGGTCGTGGGTGCCGTGGCGCTCGCGGAGTTCGCGCACGTCGTGGCGGCGAAGTACGACGTCAACATCGCCCTGCACACCGACCACTGCCCCAAGGACAAGCTCGACGGTTTCATGCGACCGCTCGTCGAGCTCTCGGTCGAGCGGGTCAAGGCCGGCGAGCTGCCGCTGTTCCAGTCGCACATGTGGGACGGCTCGGCAGTCGAGCTCGGCGAGAACCTCGACGTCGCCTCGGAGATGCTCGACCTGTGCCACGCGGCCCACATCATCATGGAGCTCGAGATCGGCGTCGTCGGCGGCGAGGAGGACGGCGTCGAGGCCAAGCACGACGCGAAGCTCTACTCCACCCCTGAGGACGGCCTGGCCACCGCGGAGAAGCTCGGCCTCGGTGAGCGCGGCCGTTACATGGTGGCCGCCACCTTCGGCAACGTGCACGGCGTCTACAAGCCGGGCAACGTGGTGCTCAAGCCCTCGATCCTCAAGGACATCCAGGACGCCGTCGGCGCGAAGTATGGCAAGGACAAGCCGTTCGACCTGGTGTTCCACGGCGGCTCGGGCTCGCTGCTGTCGGAGATCCGCGAGGCGCTCGACTACGGCGTCGTGAAGATGAACGTCGACACCGACACGCAGTACGCGTACACCCGTCCCGTGGTCGACCACATGATGAAGAACTACGACGGGGTGCTGAAGGTCGACGGCGAGGTCGGAAACAAGAAGCAGTACGACCCGCGCGCCTGGGGCAAGGCGGCCGAGGCCGGCATGGCCGCCCGCGTCGTCCGCGCCTGCGAAGACCTCCGCTCCGCCGGCACGAAGATCGCGTGACCTCACCGCCTCACGCGTGTAACTGCCCGAATGGTCGCGAAATCCGGTTGGAACGCGATCACTCGGGCAGTGACGTGACGGGGGTGTGGACGGCGGCGGCGCCGTGTGGCGGCGCCGCGGCAGGATGCCGCGGATGGGGGTGGGCGACGTCCAACGACGGCGGGCGCACGAGATCCGCGCCGCCCTGGGGCCCGGGCCCTACCGGGTGCGCGACCTCGCCGGGATCGGGCTGACCCGGTCGCAGGTGCGGTCCATGGTCGCCAGTGGTGCGGCCGTGGTCGTGCGGCAGGGGGTGGTCGCGATCGCCGGGTTGGCGCCCCGCGGCGGCGGCCGCGACGAGCACGTCGCGCGCATCCGAGCGGCGCTCGCAGGCATCCGTTCCGACGCCGTGGTGTCCCACGAGTCCGCGGCGGTCGTGCATGGGCTCGCCATCCCGGGTCGGCCGCCGACGCACGTGAGCTTGCTGGTGCCCGGAGAGGCCAACCGGCGCGACGGCGGCGTTGTGGTCCGGGGGGTGTCCGCGCCCGCCGAGCACATCGTCGACGTCGACGGACTCCGCGTGACGGACGTCGTGCGGACTGCCGTCGACGTCGCGAGGGGCCACACCCTGCCGCAGGCCCTGGTGCCGCTCGACGCCGCGGCCAGACGGTTGCTGCAGGACCGAGTGGGGGATCGCGCCTCCGCCGTCCGGAAGGTGGCACCCCACCCGGCGAGCGTCGGGTGGGTCCGGTCGCGGCTCGCCGCCGGGCACCGCACGGTGTGGGGGTGGCCGGGCTCGCGTGTGCTCGGCCGGGCCGTCCCGCTGGTCGACCCCGGCAGCGAGTCGGCGTCGGAGTCGTGGTGGCGCGGCAGTCTGCTAGTCGCGGGCCTGCCGCTGCCGGTCGTCGGCTTCCACGTCCAAGGGGCCCGCGGGCGGTGGTACTTCTCCGATCTCGCGTGGCCCGAGGTCAACCTTCTGGCCGAGGTCGACGGGTGGAGCAAGTACGGCGAGCGGCCCGCGGACTTCCGCGAGCGGCTGCGACGTGAGCGGGCGCGGCAGCATGACCTCGAGGCGGCCGGCTGGCGCGTGATCCGCTGGGCGTCCGACGAAGCCGTGGGGCCGGTCATCGACCGCCTCGCGCGAGCGGCGCCCACGTGGCGGCTCTCCCCGCCTGCCGCCGCGTAACTGCCCGTCTGGTCGGGATTCGGCGCCCGAACGCGACCCCCTCGGCAGTTACGCGGCGGGTGGGCGGGGGGTGAGGCGGGCGAGGAGCCAGACGGCGAGGACGAGTGACAGGACGACGAGTGCGGTGGCGCCCACGAGCACCAACGCCGGCGGCCCGTCGCCGTCGCCCGCGGGCCCCGACGACCCGCTCGTTCCCGGCGACCCGCTTGCCGATGCGCCCGAGGTCGACGACGGGGGCGACGGGGACGGCGACGTCGCGCGGTCGAGGTAGCCGAGCTGGGCGAGCGCGGCTTCTGTCGACGGCACCGTCACGGTCGTCCGCACGGGGGTCCACACCGTGCCGTCCGACGTGACGACCGTCGGCTCGGAGCGTCCGCCCACGGACTCCATCACGACCTGCTGCCCGCGCGACGTCGTGCCGTGGTACGCCAGGACTGCGCCTGTGGCGAGGTTGAGGCGCAGCACGGTGAGCGGCGCGCGGTCGCGCACGGGCTCCAGCACGACGCGCTGCAGCCGGTCGTCGGCTCCGACGTAGGCCAGCCCCCAGCTGGACTCTTCCGGCACGAGCTGCACCGCGAGGCCGTCGATGCCGCCCTCGATCCCCGCCTGCGCGGGGTCCCGCCCCTGGTCGACGAGCAGCTGCTGGTCGCCCGCGTCGAACCACACCGCGTACGGCGACCCGACGAACGTCACCGTGCGGCCCTCGGGCGCCGGCGCGATCATCGGGCCGGACGCGGGCAGCGTCCGCGGCGAAGGCGCGGGCAGCGAGGAGAACAGCGCCCGCAGCGCGCGCGTGGCGCGGTACGGGCGGCCGCGGTACAGCGCGGCGCCGATCTGAGCGCCCCAGAGGTTGACGCAGAACTCCTCCGGGTCGGGGTCCCGGCCCTTGAGGCGCCGCACGCCCTGCTCGAACGTCTGGGCGACGCGGCTGGCCACGCGGACGCCTGACGCGCGGTCCTCGCTGCGCCACAGCCCAACCCCTGCCACGCCGGCGAGCGCCAGCGCGCCGCGCGTGAGCAGCGCCGCGGGGAGCGAGACGACCCCGGCGGCCAGCGCGAGCCCGGTCGCACCCACCGTGATGGCCGGCCCCCAGTCGCCGCGCGCGGTCATCTCGTAGTACGCCGTGCCGAACAGGTGGTACCACGCGCCGGTGTTGTCGTCGCGCCGCAGCGGCCGCAGGTTCTGGTCCATGAACGTGCGGTCGCGCAAGTCGCCCAGACCGGGCGCGTCCTGCTCGATGCCGCGCGCCTCGAACCGCATCAGGTTGTGCGCGGTGAGGACGGCGGCGTTGACGTCACCGCCGGTGAGGTCGAGCGCGAGCCGCAGCACGTCGCCGGGGCTCAGCCGCGACTCCGGCGCGCTGGCGCCGCCCGCGCGGCGCGCCACCTCGGCACGGATCGCGTGCTCGAGGGGGGCCTCCTGCCCGGTGACGAGCGAGGTCCGCGTGCCGCCGAACGCGCCGCCCTCGGCGCTGAGCCAGTTCACGACCGCGACCTCGCGCAGATAGGGCGGGCCGTCGGTGACATAGCTCGTGGCGTCGGGGTGATCCGCGTCGTAGCCGTCGAGCGCGGCGAGCATGTCGTCGCGAAGCGTGGGCAGGTCGGCCTGCAGCCCCGTGCCTGCCGAGGCGTCGCCCAACCCGGCGCGCTCGAGGGTCTCCTGCGAGAACCCCTCCAGCAGCGCGCGGGCCTCGACGCACAGGGGCGCGGTGCTGGGCCCCGGTGACGTGCTGCCGGTCGCGGTCGGCATCGGGGTGGGCAACGACCCGCCGCACGACGCGGCCAGCGGCTCGATCGATGCCAACACCGAGGCCGCCGCGGCCTTGCGTCGCTCGGGGCCGAACGGCTGGTACGGCGGCTCGGGCAGGAACCGCCAGGACACGGACGCCGCGCGATCGCGCGAGGAGAGCTGGTACGGGGTGGTGGTGTCGCGCAGGCACACCGCGCCGGCGCCACCGGGGTCGGGCGCCGTCCAGTGCAGGTCGAGCTTGATGCCGTCTTCTGCGGTCCCGTAGAAGCACACGGCAAGGTGGCCGTTCCCGGTGGTGCGCGCATACGTGCGAGACGTGTCGAGCGGCAGGTCGGAGAAGGACCCGGGGCACAGCCGTACGTCGTCCTGCGCGCCTACGGCCAGGGCCGGCAGCGGGCCGAGCACTGCCGACGCCAGCGCCCCGATCGCGATGGCGACACCCCAACCGCGGTGGGCCCCGGCCATGCGGCCAAGTGTGGTCCGTGCGCCCGCCCGATGCGCGCCACCGCCGCGGCCTCCACCGGGCAGTGGAGTGCGGTGTTACCGGCGGGACCTGGCAGTCAGGTGCGGGTGGGGACCAGCAGGACGGCTAGACGGACTTCGCGGGTCGCGCCGGAGGGCGCGGCGGGTGCGGTCCGGGCGCCGCGGCGGTAGGGAGTGACGAGCGCGTTGATCGCGGCCTCGAGGTCGACGGCCTCCTGCTCCGTTAGGACGAGCCGGCTGCGCTGGTAGACGGCGTTGTCCGACCAGTCCCGGTCGGGGTCGACGAGCCACCGCAGCGCGGCCTCGCGATCGAGGTCCATCAGGGCCGACAGGGTGGCGCCCTCCGCGGCGCGCGTCGCCGGGCTGGCCGTGGCGCCCCCCAGGGTGGCGTCCACCATGAGGGCCCGCCCTGCGGCCTCCCACGGCCGCTGCCGCCCGTCGCCGGGGGGGTCGGCGCGGCGCACCACCCCGGCCCGCTCCAGCGCCCGCAGGTGGTAGCTCATCGCGCTCGGGCTCAACCCGGCGAGCTCGGCGCACTCCGTGGCGGTCAGCGTCGCCCCGCCGTAGAGGGCGTCAATGGCGACGACGCGGGCGGGGTGGGCCAGGGCGCGGATCGACCGCGGGTCGGTGAGGACGATGTCGGGCAGCGGAGGGCGTCGACGGGCCACGTGTCGACCCTAGAGGGTTGACCCGCCAGATGTGAAGGGCTAGTTTCGAAGCATGACCTTCACGTCTGCGCGGCTACCACGGGACGTGCGGCTCGCCGCGCTCGCCCGGGCGGTGTCGGCCGCGGGGGACGAGATGGCAATCGTTGCGCTGCTCCTCCACCTCGCGCGCACCGCCGACGGGCGCGGCGTGGCCGCGGCGCTCATGGCCGGCGCGGTGCCCCTGCTCGTCCTCGCCCCCTGGGCGGGCCTGCTCGCCGACCGCCTCCCCACCCGCACGGCGCTGGTCGGGACCGGTCTCGTGCAAGCCGCCGCGGCGGCAGCGCTCGCCGGCGCCCTCGTCGTCGGCGCGCCCCTCGGCGCGCTTCTTGTGCTCGTCGCGGCCATCTCCTGCGCCCAGGCGCTGGCCGGGCCGGCCTGGTCGGCCCTGGTCCCCACCCTGGTCCCGCCGGACGAGGTGCCGCGGGCGGTCGGGGCCGTGCAGTCGGCGATGACGGCGTCGCTCGTGGTGGCGCCCGCGATGGCCGGGTTCCTGGTGGGGACGCTGGGCGCGGCGTGGCCCCTCCTGCTCGACGCGTGGTCGTTCCTGGTGGTCGTGGTCGCGGCACTGCTCCTGCGCCACCCCCGCGTGCCGGCACCGCGCGGGCAGACCGAGAAGCCGTCGGCGTGGGAGGGGTTCCGGGTGATCGGCAGCGACCCGGTGCTCGGGGCCGTCGTGGTCATGCTCGTGCTGTTCGTCCTCGCGCTCGGGGCGGTCAACGTGGTCGAGGTGCTGCTGCTCACAGTCGCGCTGGGGGCGTCGCCCACGGTGTACGGCGTGGTCGGCGCCGTGTTCGCTCTCGGCATGCTGGCGGGCAACCAGCTCGCCGGACGGGCCGTCCGCGAGGCCACCCAGGCGCGGCTCCTCGTCGTGGGTGCCGCCGTGCTCACCGCAGCGATCGCCCTGGTGGGTGCGGCCCCGTCGGTGGCCGTCGCCGGCGCCGCGTCCGCGGTCGTGGGCGTGGGCAACGGGGTGCTGAGCGTGAGCGGCCAGGTGATCACCGTGCGCCGCTCGCCGGACGAGGTGCGCGGGCGGGTCTTCGCGGCCCTGGGCGGCGCGTACCAGGCCGCCTGCGTCGGCGCCCTCGTCCTCGGGGGGCTCCTCGTCGGGATCCTCGGGGCGCGCGGGGTGTTCTTCGCGTCCGCCGCCGCGTGCGCGGCGACCCTGATCCTCACGGCCCCGCGGCTGTTGCGACGCACCGCCCCGGCCGCGGGCTGGGCGCCTCAGGGTGCGCCGGCCGTGGCCTGCGCCGAGGCGGGGGCCCGTCCCGTCGAGGACGGTGCAACCGTCGGTGGGGCGGGTTAACCTGGCCCGGCCGGGAGGTGATCCCATGTCGTCCACGCTCGACGCCACGCACCGCCAGGGGACCGCGGGCGGAACACCGGGGGAGGAGAACGCGCTCAGGGTGCGGCTCGCCGCACGGTACGACGAGGTCCGGGCGCACACCGAGGCGCTCGCCGCGCGGCTGTCGGCAGAAGACCAGACGGTGCAGTCGATGCCCGACGTGTCGCCCACGAAGTGGCACCGGGCCCACGTCACGTGGTTCTTCGAGACGTTCCTGCTCGCGCGCCTCGAGCCTGCGTTCTCGGCGTACGACGAGCGCTTCTGGTTCCTGTTCAACAGCTACTACGAGACCCTCGGGCCGCGCTTCAGCCGGCCACACCGAGGGCTCGTGTCGCGCCCCGGCATCGCGGAGGTGGCTGCGTACCGCGCCAACGTCGACGCCCGGATGAGGGCGGTGCTCGCCAGTGGCGGGGCCGTGGCGCTCGAGGACAGTGCCGACACCGTCGAGCTGGGCCTGCACCACGAGCAGCAGCACCAGGAGCTCCTGCTCATGGACATCAAGCACGTGCTGAGCATCAACCCGCTCCGGCCCGCGTACGCCGGCACCACGTCTGCCGACGTGATCCCTACGGCCATGGGCTGGGTCGACTTCGACGGCGGCCTCGTCGAGGTGGGCCTCGACCGCGTCGCCGGCGCCGATCCGCTCGCGTCGTTCGCCTTCGACAACGAGTCGCCCCGGCACCGCACGTGCGCTCGAGCCGTTCCGCCTCGCCGACCGGCTGGTCACGAACGGCGAGTGGATGGACTTCATCGCCGACGACGGGTACCGGCGCTCCGAGCTGTGGCTGTCCGACGGGTGGGCCAGCGGTGAAGGCCGAGGGCTGGTGCGCGCCGCTGTACTGGAGCCGCGACGGCGACAGCTGGGTCGAGCACACGCTGCACGGCACCGCGGACGGTCGACCCCGCGACGCCCGTGTGCCACGTGAGCTTCTACGAGGCCGAGGCCTTCGCCAGCTGGGCGGGCAAGCGGCTTCCCACCGAGGCCGAGTGGGAGCACGCTGTGGCCGGGCGACCGGTCGAGGCGCGACCTCGAGGACGAGCAGACCTTCCACCCACGTCCGCGCCGGGCCGCCCACCGGCGGCGCTGCGCCAGGCGTACGGCGACTGCTGGGAGTGGACCTCGTCGGCGTACCACCCCTATCCGGGATTCCGCGCCGCTGCCGGGCGCCGTCGGGGAGTACAACGGCAAGTTCATGTCCGAACCAGATGGTGCTGCGTGGGGGCGCGTGCGTCACTCACGCCGAGCCAGCATGCGCGGGCCACGTACCGCAACTTCTTCCCGCACGCGGCGCGCTGGGCGATGTCCGGCGTGCGGCTCGCCGCCGCCGGCGGACCCGGCGGCGACGTCCGATGAGCAGCGCCGCGCGGGCCGAGGAGCCGGCCGTCGTCGCCCCGCTCGTCCGGGTGCTCCTGGATCCGGCCTGGGCAGCCACGCGCGTGCTCAGCGACGTGCGCGCGGGCCTCGGCTCGCAGCCGCGGTGGATCACCCCGCACTGGCTCTACGACGACGTGGGCTCGGCCCTGTTCGAGGAGATCACCCGGCTGCCGGAGTACTACCCCACCGAGCGGGAGCGCGAGATCCTGCGGCGCGAGAGCGACGCCATCGCCGCCCGCACGGGCGCCACGGCCCTCGTCGAGCTCGGCAGCGGCACGTCCGACAAGACCCGCACGCTGCTCGACTCTCTCACCGCCACCGGCCAGCTCGGCTGGTTCGTGCCTGTCGACGTCTCCGAGAGCACCCTGCGGGTGGCGGCCGCCGATATCGCCGAGCGGTACCCCGGCTTGCGGGTCGAGGCCGTCGTCGCCGACTTCACCGAGCACCTCGACCGGCTGCCGCGGCCCGGGCGGCGGCTCGTCGCGTTCCTGGGCGGCACCATCGGGAACTTCGACCCGGACGACCGGGCCGCCTTCCTCGCCGACCTCGCCCGACGGCATGGAACCCGGTGAGTGGCTGCTCCTGGGTACCGACCTGGTCAAGTCCGCCGACCGCCTCATCGCCGCCTACGACGACCCCGGCGGCGTCACCGAGCGCTTCATCCTCAACAGCCTGAACGTGCTCGACCGCGAGCTCGACGCCGACTTCGACACCGACGACTTCGCGTACGTGGCGTGGTGGGACCCCCGCGAGCATCGGATGGACCTTAGGTTGCGGGCGCAGCGCTCGCACCGGGTGCACGTGCGCGGCGCCGACCTCGAGCTCGACCTGGTCGAGGGCGAGGAGATCCGCGTGGAGATCTCCACGAAGTTCCTGCTGCCTGGCGTCGGCGCCGAGCTGTGCGCGGCGGGCTTCGACGTCGACCGGGTCTACACCGACGCTGCCGGCGACTTCGCGCTGACCCTCGCACGGCGTTCCCACCGCCTCCCTCCCGGCGCCTCCTGACCCCCTGTCGCCCGCCGCGGTGCAGGATGGACGCATGACCCTCCACCAGGACCTCCTCGGCGGCCCTCCGCCCACCCTGCTCCCCGACGACCCGGGCCCGCGCGAGGCGCTCGCGGCCGGCGAGCCGCCCGCCGTGGTGTGCGCGGAGTTCCCGGCCAGCAGCCTGGCCTGGGCCACGCTCGCGGATCTGTCCTGGAACGAGGACGACATCATCGGGTCGTACGCCTTCGCCCGCACCGGCTACCACCGCGGCCTCGACGCCCTGCGCCGCAGCGGCTGGAAGGGCCACGGACCGGTGCCGTGGGAGCACGAGCCGAACCGCGGCTTCCTGCGCTGCCTGCACGCGCTCGGCGCGCGCCGCCGACGCGATCGGCGAACAGGACGAGGCCGAGCGCTGCGCGCAGTTCCTGCGCGACTCCTCGCCCGCGGCCGCTGCGGAGCTCGAGGGCTCGACGCCCGCGCGGGTGACACCCGGCCCCGCCGGGCCGGTACTCTCTGGGCGCACCGACGGGGTTCCCGGTGCGAACGACCACGAGGCCTCCGTACCGCGCGGGCGCCCGCACCGAGGGAGCAGGCATGCCCGCGATCGTGCTGCGTCGGCGCCCAGTGGGGCGACGAGGGCAAGGGCAAGGCCACCGACCTGCTCGGCGGTCGGGTCGACTACGTCGTGAAGTTCAACGGCGGCAACAACGCCGGGCACACCGTCGTCATCGGCGGACGAGAAGTACGCCCTGCACCTGCTGCCGTCCGGCATCCTCACCCCTGGCGTCACGCCCGTCATCGGCAACGGCGTCGTCATCGACCTCGGCGTCCTGTTCGGCGAGATCGACGCGCTCGACCGCGCGCGGTGTCGACGTGTCGCCGGCTGCTCGTCAGCGCGAACGCGCACGTGATCCCGTCGTACAACGTCACCATCGACAAGGTCACCGAGCGGTTCCTCGGCAAGGCCCGGATCGGCACCACCGGCCGCGGCATCGGCCCCACGTACGCCGACAAGATGAGCCGCATCGGCATCCGCGTGCAGGACCTGTTCGACGAGAAGATCCTGCGCCAGAAGGTCGAGGGCGCTCTGCACGGCAAGAACCAGATGCTCGTCAAGGTGTACAACCGGCGCGCCGTCGACGCCGACGAGGTCGTCCGGGAGCTGCTCGCGTACGCCGACCGGCTCGCGCCGATGGTCGTCGACTCGTCGCTCGTGCTGACGAAGGCGCTCGACGAGGGCGACACCGTCCTGCTCGAGGCCGGCCAGGCCACCCTGCTGGACGTCGACCACGGCACCTACCCGTTCGTCACCTCGTCGAGCGCCACGGCCGGCGGCGCGTGCACCGGCTCGGGCATCGCCACCGACGAGGATCACCCGGGTCATCGCCGTGGCGAAGGCGTACGCCACGCGCGTGGGCGAAGGCCCGTTCCCCACCGAGCTGTTCGACGCCGACGGCGACCGGCTGCGGGAGGTGGGGCACGAGTTCGGCACCACGACGGGGCGCCCGCGCCGGTGCGGCTGGTACGACCTGCCGATCGCGCGCTACGCGGCCCGCGTCAACGGCGTCACGGACTTCGTCCTCACCAAGCTCGACGTGCTCACCGGCTTCGAGCGAGTGCCCGTGTGCGTGGCGTACGACGTCGACGGCGAGCGCACGCAGGAACTGCCGATGACCCAGACCGGCTTCCACCACGCTCGGCCCGTGTACGAGTACCTGCCCGGCTGGTCCGAGGACATCTCCGGCGCGCGGTCCCTCGGCGATCTGCCGCCCGCGGCCCGCCAGTACGTCGACTTCCTCGAGGAGCGCAGCGGGGCCCCGATCTCCGTGATCGGGGTCGGCGCCTCCCGCGACGCCGTCATCGCCGTACGCGACCTGCTCTCCTAACCCCCCAACCCGCATCAAGGTGCCCCCGCGTCGAATAGGTCGACGCGAGCCGCCCCAGGCTGGGCGAAGATGTCGCGGGTGACTCTCCGCATCCGACCGGCCCGCCCTGACGACGACGACCTCATCGGGGCTGTCGTCGACGAGTGGTGGGGCGGCCGCGAGATGCGCGCCCTGCTCCAGCCGCTCTTCCTCGAGCACTTCGCACCGACGAGCCTCGTGGCCGAGGACGACGCGGGCCTCGGCGGGTTCCTCGTCGGCTTCGCCTCACCGGCGCGCCCGGGAGAGGCGTACGTGCACTTCGTCGGAGTGCGCCCCGACCTGCGCGGCAGTGGGCTGGGGCGCGAGCTGCACGACCGGTTCGCTGCCGAGATGGCTGGCGACGGACGCCCCACGGTGCGGTGCATCACCCATGTCGTCAACGAGCGGTCGGTCGCCTTCCACACCGCCATCGGGTTCGCCGTCGACGGCAGGCACGACGACCACGTGCTGATGTCGAGGACGACGACGACGGTGGCCTTCAGGCCGCGGACCGATGCCCGCCCGGACGACGTCCCATGGCCGCAAGCCGGCTGGCCGCCGGCGCCGGGCACGGTGCTCCGCGGGCGCACCGTGGAGCTCACGACGAGCGACCCGGATGCCGACGCCGCTGGCCTGTTCGCCGCGCTGGACGACCCGCGGGTGTGGGCGCACGTCGCCGGGCGCCCTTCGACGGCCGAGGACATGGCCGCACTCGTCCGGTGGAAGCGCGACCAGCCGTCCTGGTGGCCGTGGACCGTTCGCCTGCTGGAGCCCGTCGGCGGTTGGGCCGCCGGCGACATCGTCGGGACCACGTCCTACCTCGAGGTGGCACCAGTCGACGCGCGCGGCGAGATCGGATCCACGACGTATGCCACCGGCGTGTGGGGCACCCGTGTGAACCCCGAGTGCAAGCTGCTGCTGCTCGCGTACGCGTTCGAGCAGGCCGGGTTCGGACGGATGCAGCTCAAGACCGATGTGCGCAACCACCGGAGCCAGCAGGCGATCGCGCGCCTCGGGGCCCGCTACGAGGGGGTGCTGCGGAGGTACCAGCGCCGGGCCGACGGGTCCGTTCGGGACACCGTGATCTTCTCGACCACAGCCGAGGAGTGGCCCGCCGTCCAGGCGGCGCTGCTGGCCCGCTTGGCCTCGAGCGAGTCAGCGGGCAGGATCCGGTTGCCACCGGGAGGCTGACAGGGTGTCGGGGTGGCAGTGCATGGGCTGACAGGGTGCGGAGCCGCGGAGGATCCCGTCGCTGCGTACTCTCGGGGGACCGGGCCCGCGCGGCCCCGTGCTCGCCGTCCGCCCGGCCGGCGCGCGTCCACCCGCTTCCCGCGGTGGGGCGCCGTCCCGCCTCACCCGCAGGAGCCCGACCCATGAGCTACGACGCCAACCCCGATGCGGGCCGTCACGTGCTGGACCTCGACCGCGCCCACGTCTTCCACTCGTGGAGCGCTCAGGGCGCGCTGGCGCCGATGGCCATCGCGGCCGCCGAGGGCTCCTACGTCTGGGACTACGACGGCAACCGCTACCTCGACTTCTCCTCGCAGCTGGTCAACACCAACATCGGCCACCAGCACCCAGCCGTCGTGAAGGCGATCCAGGAGCAGGCCGGCAGGCTCGCCACCGTGGCGCCGCAGCACGCCAACGACGTGCGGGGCGAGGCCGCGCACCGGATCGCCGAGCTCGCACCCGAGGGCATGAACAAGATCTTCTTCACCAACGGCGGCGCGGACGCCAACGAGAACGCGATCCGGATGGCCCGCCTGCACACGGGGCGCCGCAAGGTGCTGAGCACCTACCGCTCGTACCACGGGAACACCGGAGCGGCGATCGTCTCCACCGGCGACCCGCGCCGCTGGCCGAACGAGTACGCGGACGGCCACGTGCACTTCTTCGGGCCGTACCTGTACCGCACCCATTTCTGGGCGCAGACGGACGAGGAGGAGACCGAGCGCGCGCTGGCCCACCTGCGCGACGTCATCACGTTCGAGGGCCCCGACACGATCGCGACGATCCTGCTCGAGACCATCGTCGGCACCGCGGGCGTGCTGATCCCGCCGGCCGGCTACCTGCCCGGGGTGCGCGCGCTGTGCGACGAGTTCGGCATCGTCCTCATCCTGGACGAGGTGATGGCGGGATTCGGCCGCACGGGGAGGTGGTTCGCGTTCGAGCACTTCGACGTGGTGCCGGATCTCATCACGTTCGCCAAGGGCTCGAACTCCGGCTACGTTCCCGTCGGCGGCGTCATCATCTCCGACCCGATCGCGGCCACCTTCGACGACCGGGTCTTCCCCGGCGGCCTCACCTACAGCGGGCACCCCCTCGCGTGCGCGTCGATCGTCGGCAGCATCGACGCGTTCAAGGCCGAGGGGATTGTCGAGAACGCCGCGCGGATCGGTGAGGACGTGCTCGGGCCTGGGCTGCGCGATCTGGCCGAGCGGCACCAGGTGATCGGCGAAGTGCGAGGCCTCGGAGTCTTCTGGGCGCTGGACCTCGTGCGCAACCGGGAGACGCGCGAGGGGCTCGCGCCGTACGGCGGCTCCTCCCCCGCCATGGCGCAGCTCGGAGCCGAGCTCAAGAAGCGCGGCGTGATGCCGTTCATGAACTTCAACCGTCTGCACGTCGTCCCGCCGTGCACGGTGTCGGCCGAGGAGGCCAAGGAGGGTCTCGCAGCCCTCGACGAGGCCTTCGCCGCGATTGGTTCCTGCTACGAGGGCTGAGCCTCATCCCGCTGGGCCAGCGGCTCGTCCTCCGGCGGGGGGACGGCCACTGACGTGCGGACGTCCGGGTGGGCGGCCCGCTAGCCTGCCCGCCATGGCCGAGCCCGCACCCGTGACCGTCCTGGACCCCGAGACCGAGCGCCGCGTCGCCGCGGCCCTGTACAACCATGTGTGGGACCTGCTCGAGACTCCGGGCCGCTCGCCGCTCCAGGACGAGGCACTGGTGCACGCGGCGCACGCCTCGCGGTGGCACTGGGGAGTGATCGGCGGCCCAGAGCAGAAGATCGTGGGCGACTGGCTGCTGGCCCGCGCCTACGCCGCCGCCGGGCGCGGTGGGCCCGCCGTGCACTACGCCCGGTTGGCCTCGGCTGGGTGCGACGCCTATCCGCAGGCACCCGACTGGCTGGCCGCCTCCACCGCCGAGGGCATGGCACGGGCGCTCCTGGCCGACGGCGACCGGTCGGCCGCGCGAGAGTGGCGCGACCGCGCGACCGCGGCCCTGGCCGAGATCGAGGAGGCCGAGGACCGGGAGCTCGTGGCTGCCCAGATCGCCGAACTCGATGTGCAGGACTGAGCTGGACGGCCGGGCACGCCACGCCCGGGCGGATAGCGGTCCCGGGATAGCCTGCCCGGCATGAAGGTTCTGGTCCTCGGCTCCGGGGCCCGCGAGCATGCCCTGGTGCGCGCCGTGATGGCCGACCAGGCGGTCGCGTCCGTGGTCGCCGCGCCCGGCAACGCCGGCATGGCCCACGACGTGACGACGATGGCGGTCGACCCCTCCGACGGGCGGGCGGTCGCGGCCCTGGCGCGCGACCTCGGCGTCGACCTAGTCGTCGTCGGCGCAGAGGCGCCCCTCGTCCTCGGCGTCGCGGACGACGTGCGCGCGGCTGGCATCGACTGCTTCGGCCCCTCGGCAGAGGCTGCTCGGCTCGAAGGGAGCAAGGCCTTCGCCAAGGAGGTCATGGCTGCCGCCCAGGTGCCGACCGCCATGGCGCACGTGTGCACGACCCAGGACGAGGTGGCCGCGGCGCTCGACGCGTTCGGCGCCCCCTACGTCGTCAAGGACGACGGGCTCGCCGCGGGGAAGGGTGTCGTCGTCACCGACGACCGCACGACCGCCGCCGACCACGCAGCGGCCTGCCTCGAGCGGCCCGACGGCGCCGTCGTCATCGAGGAGTTCCTCGACGGGCCGGAGGTCTCCCTGTTCGTCGTGTGCGACGGGATCTCGGCCGTGCCGCTGCTGCCGGCACAGGACTTCAAACGGATCGGCGACGGCGACCTGGGCCCGAACACCGGTGGCATGGGCGCGTACGCACCGCTGCCGTGGGCACCCGCAGGACTCGCGGACGACGTGGTCGCGCGGGTCGCTGAGCCCGTCCTCACCGAGATGTCCAGGCGGGGCACCCCTTTCTCCGGGTTGCTCTACGTGGGGCTCGCACTCACCAGCCGGGGAATGCGGGTGGTCGAGTTCAACGCCCGCTTCGGCGACCCCGAGACCGAGGCGGTGCTGGCCCTGCTGGAGTCCGGCCTCGGCACCCTGCTGCGCGCGGCCGCGCGCGGCCGGCTCGACGAGGAACCCGACCCGGTATGGCGCCTCGGCTCCGCCGTCACGGTCGTGGTTGCGGCCGAGGGTTACCCGGGGGCGCCGCGCACCGGCGACGCCATCGGCGGCATCGACGCGGCCGGTGCCCTCGACCGCGTCGATGTGCTGCACGCGGGCACCACCGCAGATCCCGACGGCACCGTGCGCTCGTCGGGGGGTCGGGTGCTCGCCGTGACTGCCGTGGGCGACGACCTCGCCTCCGCGCGCGCCCGGGCCTACGAGGGCGTCGCCCTGATCCGCCTGCCCGGGGGGCAGCACCGAAGCGACATCGCCCGCGCCGCCGAGGCCGGCGAGATCCACCTGCCCTGACCGCCCCCGCTCCCCCTCGTCCGTTGGTCCATGGGTTGGATCAGCGGTCCGTAGAGGAGCCCTGTACCGGACCCTCAGTGGCATCTTGGTCCATGGCATGGACCAACGGACGAGGTTCTGGCGGAGGGCGGGCCGGTGGGGGCGCCTTGCGGGCGCGTTGGGACGCGCGGGGGGCGCGAGGGAGGGTCCGGGGCCTGCGGCGATGCGGGAGGATGGCCGGGTGAGCGCTGCGCAGATCCCCGACGTCCTCGCCAACCGGTACGCCTCCGCGGCGATGGCCGGTCTGTGGTCGCCCGAGCACAAGGTCGTCTGGAGCGACGTCTGTGGCTCGCCGTCCTCGAGGCGCAGCGCGACCTCGGCGTCGACGTCCCGGCCGACGCGGTAGACGGCCTACGAGCGCCCACCTCGACGACGTCGACCTCGACAGCATCGCGGCGCGCGAACGAGTCACCCGTCACGACGTGAAGGCGCGGATCGAGGAGTTCAACGCCCTCGCCGGGCACGAGCAGATCCACAAGGGCATGACGAGCCGCGACCTCACCGAGAACGTCGAGCAGCTCCAGGTGCGCGACTCGCTGCTCATCGTCCGCGACAAGCTGGTCGCGCTGCTCGCCCGGCTCGCCGCCCTCGCCGTGCAGTACACCGACCTGCCGCTGACCGGGCGCTCCCACAACGTCGCAGCCCAGACGACCACGCTCGGCAAGCGGTTCGCGAGCGCCGCGGACGAGCTGCTGGTCGCGTACGACCGCCTCGACGAGCTGCTCGCGCGCTACCCGCTGCGCGGCATCAAGGGACCGGTCGGCACCGCCCAGGACATGCTCGACCTGCTCGACGGCGACGAGGTGCGACTCGCCGCGCTCGAGCAGCGCGTGGCCGAGCACCTCGGGTTCGCCCGGGTGCTCACGAGCGTCGGCCAGGTCTATCCCGCGGTCGCCTCGACGTCGACGTCGTCGCGGCCCTCGTCGCAGGCGGCCGCAGCCCCGTCGAGCCTGGCGACGACGATCCGGCTGATGGCCGGGCTCGAGCTCGTCACCGAGGGTTTCCAGCCGGGCCAGGTCGGGCTCCTCCGCGATGCCGCACAAGATGAACACGCGCTCGTGCGAGCGGGTCAACGGCTTCGCGGTGATCCTGCGCGGCTACTGTCCATGATGGGCGAGCTCGCCGGCGACCAGTGGAACGAGGGCGACGTCTCCTGCTCGGTCGTACGCCGCGTCGCCCTGCCCGACGCCTTCTTCGCGATCGACGGCCTGCTCGAGACGTTCCTGACCGTGCTCGACGAGTTCGGCGCCTTCCCGGCCGTGATCGCCCGCGAGCTCGACCGCTACCTGCCGTTCCTCGCCACGACGAAGGTGCTCATCGCGGCGGTGCGCCACGGCGTCGGCCGCGAGACCGCGCACGAGGTCATCAAGGAGCACGCGGTCGCGGTGGCCCTCGAGATGCGCGAGAAGGGGGACGCCGAGAACGACCTGCTCGACCGGCTGGCGCGCGGACCAGCGCCTCGGGCTGAGCCGCGCGGACCTCGACGCGCTGGTCGCCGACCCGATCGACTTCACCGGCGCGGCGCGGGCCCAGGTCCGCACGGTCGTCGAGGCGGTCGGTGCCGTGGTGGCCGCGCACCCCGAAGCAGCCGGCTACACCCCGGCCGCGATCCTCTAGCTCCCCGTCGCCCGCGCGGGGGGAGGGGCAGGGGGGCCGGGGAGGACGAGGCTGCCGCGCAGGGTTGGCTGGCGGTTCGCCGGCGAGGGATCTGCGCGGGCTGGAGCGCGGCTAGGGTCGGACCGTGCAGATCACGCCGTCGTCGTACGACCTCCCGGCCGGGTACGAGCACGTCTACTCCGGCAAGGTCCGCGACCTGTACGCCTCGCCCGACGGCACGCTCCTGTTCGTCGCGTCCGACCGCATCAGCGCGTACGACTTCGTCCTGCCGACCCCGATCCCCGACAAGGGCCGCATCCTCACGGCCCTGAGCCTGTGGTGGTTCGAGCGGCTCGCGCGACCTCGTGCCCAACCACCTGATCTCCCTCGACGTCCCGGCCGAGGTCGACGGGCCGCGCCATGGTGTGCGAGCGGCTCGAGATGTTCCCGGTCGAGTGCGTGGCGCGGGGCTACCTCGCCGGCTCCGGGCTCCTCGACTACCGGGCCACCGGTCGCCGTGTGCGGCGTCTCGCTGCCCGACGGGCCTCGTCGACGGCTCGCGGCTGGCCGCGCCGATCTTCACTCCGGCGACCAAGGCCGACCTCGGCGAGCACGACGAGAACGTCGACTTCGCGCACGTCGTGGGCCCGGTCGGCGCCGAGACGGCCGCCGAGCTGCGCCGGCTCACGCTCGAGGTGTACGCCGCCGCGGAGCGCATCGCCCGTGATCGCGGGGTCCTGCTCGCCGACACCAAGCTCGAGTTCGGCCGCGGCGTGGCGTCGCCACGACGGCACCTCGTCCTCGCCGACGAGGTGCTCACCCCCGACTCGTCGCGCTTCTGGCCGCTGGACGCGTGGGAGCCGGGCCGACGCGCAGCCGTCGTTCGACAAGCAGTACGTGCGCGACTGGCTGACGTCGCCCGCATCCGGGTGGGACCGCCACGGCGGCACGCCTCCGCCCCCGCTGCCCGACGACGTCGTCGAGCGGACGCGGGCCAAGCTACGTCGAGGCGTACGAGCGGCTCACGGGAAGGACCTTCGGATGACCTGGATGGTCACCGGCGGTGCCGGCTACATCGGCGCGCACGCGTTGCGCGCGCTGGCCCGCTCCGGCCGCGACGTCGTCGTGCTCGACGACCTGAGCACCGGCGAGCGGCGAAAGGTGCCCGAGGGCGTCGCACTCGTGCAGGCGGCGGTCACCGACCGCGAGGCTGTGGCCCAGGCCATGCGGGCGCATGGGGTCACCGGGGTGGTGCACCTCGCGGCGAAGAAGGCCGTGGGCGAGTCCGTCGCCCTCCCGCTGTACTACTTCCGCGAGAACGTCGACGGCATGCTCGCTCTGCTCGAGGCGATGGTCGACGTCGGGGTCCGCGACATCGTCTACTCGTCATCGGCCGCGGTCTACGGCGAGCAGGACGTCGCGGTCATCGGCGAGGACGCGCCGCTGCGGCCCGCGTCGCCCTACGGCCAGACGAAGGTCGCTGGCGAATGGCTCCTGCGCGACGCGGCTGCTGCGCATGGCCTGTCGTGGGTGGCGCTGCGCTACTTCAACGTCGTGGGCGCCGGATCCGACGAGCTCGGCGACACCGGGCTGCACAACCTCGTCCCGCTCGCTCTCGGGGCGATCACATCGGGGCGCCCGCCGCAGATCTACGGCGACGACTACCCGACCCCTGACGGCACGTGCGTCCGCGACTACATCGACGTGGCCGACCTCGCCGACGCGCACGTGGTCGCCGCGGCGGCCGTCGAGACGGGGAAGATCGGCGCCGTCTACAACGTCGGAACAGGCTCAGGCACGTCGGTGCGCGAGGTGCTCGACGTCGTCTGCTCGGTCACCGGTACCGACCTCGTGCCCGAGGTGGTGCCGCGCCGGCCCGGCGACCCCGCCGCCCTGGTCGCCTCGGCCGATCGCATCCGCCACGAGCTCGGCTGGGCCCCCACCCGCCACATCGCGGAGTCCGTGGCCTCGGCCTGGTCGGCCTGGCAAGCCTTCCCGCCCCCGGGCTGACGGGCGCGAACCGGCGACGAGGGCGCAGATCAGGCCGGCTCGCCGAGCCCCCATCGCGCCGCCCGGAAGGCGCCCACGGCGGCGAGCGCGGCCTGCACCGCGGGCCGCTGGGAGCCCGGCGACCAGCCGGCGTCGCGCAGCTGGTCCCACGCCCGCAGCACGATCCGCTCGGGCCGCGAGACGAGGGCCCACGCATCGACGTCCACGACGACGCCGTAGGTCGACCAGCACAGGTGGGCGCCGTCCAGGTGCCGCGGCCGCGGGAGACCGGCAGCCATCAGCAGGACGCGGACGCGGGACGACACGGCGTTGGGCGACGAGGCGTCCACGAGCGGCACGGCCCGGCGCAGGGTAGTCACCCCGCGACGGCCGGCCGCCGCGGCCACTCGCTCGTAGATCTCTTGGATGTCCAGCAGGTGGCGGGCGACGGCCGCGTCGGCCAGGGCCACGACGTCCGCGACCGTCCAGCCGTCGGAGACGTCGAGCAGGACGCGGGCGGGCACCGCGACCCGGAGCGGTAGGGGCGTCCCGGCCAACGGGCCGAGGGGGGCGATGTCGGTGGCGGGAACGGCGACCTCGTGCACGCAGATACCTGCTCGCCTCGGGATGCGTCCGCCGGGCGGCACGATGAGGTGCACGGGCTCCGCGGCCCCGGTCAGGTGGGCAGGGAGGGGGAGCCCCCACAGGGAGGCGGCGCTGGCGTGCCCGAGCACCGCGTGCGGCGCGACGAGCAGGGCACCGGCCGGGCGGGCCCACGGCATCGCCGCAACCGCGCGGGTCGCGTACACGTCGCGGAAGAGGCGGACGAACCGGCGGCCTGCGAGCGTCCGGGCGGTGATCCCGGCGGTGAGGGCCTCGGCGGCGGTGAAGGGGCGGTCGGCCAGGGGCGGCGGGAGTGCCGATGGGGTTCCCCCGGGGTCGCGGGCGGATCCGGGAGTGGCGGCGGGAGGCGTGTGATGGTCGGGAGTCGGTGCGGTGCTGTTCATGCCCATCGGGTTCCCGGGGGGACCGCGAGGGGATCTCACTCGTTCGGGTGGGAACCACGAATATCGGACGGTAACGTCCGGTGAGGTTGACGTCGGCGTGCGCCTCGCGGGCGCCGCGCCGACCGCCTCGACCCGCTTCGGAGAGGTCAGGAGCACCCGCGCGGCCCCGTAGACTGGCCCCACTTCCCGACCCGCCGCCTCGTCAGGAGCGCCCGTGGCCCGCGTCGTCGTCGACGTCATGCTCAAGCCAGAGATCCTCGACCCGCAGGGGCAGGCCGTGCAGGGGGCCCTCGGCCGCCTCGGCCTCGACGGCGTCACCTCGGTGCGCCAGGGCAAGCGGTTCGTGCTCGACCTGGAGGGCGAGGTCGACGAAGCCCGTCTGGCCGACCTGCACCGCCTCGCCGAGTCGCTGCTGTCGAACCCCGTGATCGAGGACTACGCCCTGCAGGTCGTGCCCTCGTGACCGCGCGGATCGGGGTGGTGACGTTCCCTGGCTCGCTCGACGACCGCGACGCGGCCCGTGCGGTCCGCGCCGCCGGCGCCGAGGCGGTGGCCCTCTGGCACGGCGACGACGACCTGCAGGACGTCGACGCGGTGGTGCTGCCGGGCGGATTCTCCTACGGCGACTACCTGCGCTGCGGCGCCATCGCCCGGTTCGCGCCGCTGATGGAACGGCTCGTCGACGCCGCGCGCGGAGGGCTGCCCGTGCTCGGCATCTGCAACGGGTTCCAGATCTTGTGCGAGACCCACCTGCTGCCCGGCGCGCTCACCCGCAACCACCACCTCCACTTCGTCTGCCGCGACCAGCCGCTCGTGATCGAGTCCACCGCCACCGCCTGGACCCGCGACTTCTTCCACGGCGACCACATCGTCATCCCGCTCAAGAACGGCGAGGGCGCCTACATGGCTGACGAGCGCACGCTCGACGCGCTCGAGGCCGAGAACCGCGTGGTGGCCCGCTACGCCGGGCCCAACCCGAACGGCAGCCTGCGCGCGATCGCCGGCATCGCCAACGACGCCGGCAACGTCGTGGGCCTCATGCCGCACCCCGAGCACGCCGTGGAGGAGCTCACCGGACCCACCGCCGACGGGCTGCCCTTCTTCACCTCCCTGCTCAGCACGCTCGCCTCCGAGGGACGCATCAGCGCATGACCCGCCAGACGGACACCGTCGACCACGCCGCCACCACGCCCGACACCGATCAGCCGTACGCCGAGCTCGGTCTCAAGCCGGACGAGTACGCGCGCATCCGTGAGATCCTCGGCCGCCGACCCACGAGCGCCGAGCTCGCGATGTACAGCGTCATGTGGAGCGAGCACTGCTCCTACAAGTCCTCCAAGGTGCACCTGCGCCAGTTCGGCGAGAAGAAGCCGCCGACCGACGCGATGCTCGTGGGCATCGGGGAGAACGCCGGCGTGGTCGACATCGGCGGCGGGTGGGCGGTCACGTTCAAGATCGAGTCGCACAACCACCCGTCCTACGTGGAGCCGTACCAGGGCGCGGCCACCGGCATCGGCGGCATCGTGCGCGACATCCTCTCGATGGGTGCCCGCCCGGTGGCGGTCATGGACCCCCTGAGGTTCGGCCCCGCCGACGCCCCCGACACCCGGCGCGTCCTGCCCGGCGTCGTGGCGGGCATCGGCGGCTACGGGAACTGCCTGGGCCTGCCGAACATCGGCGGCGAGATCGTCTTCGACCCCACGTACCTCGGCAACCCGCTCGTCAACGCCCTCTGCGTCGGCACGATGAAGCACGAGGACATCCACCTGGCTTCGGCCAAGGGCGTCGGTAACCTCGTGGTGCTCTACGGCGCGAAGACCGGCGGCGACGGCATCGGCGGGGTCTCGGTGCTCGCCTCGGAGACGTTCGACGAGGGCGGTCCGACGAAGCGTCCGGCCGTGCAGGTGGGCGACCCCTTCATGGAGAAGCTGCTCATCGAGTGCACCCTCGAGGTGCTGCACGCGGGCCTGGTCGAAGGCATCCAGGACCTCGGCGGCGCGGGCATCTCGTGCGCCACGTCCGAGCTCGCCAGCAACGGCGAAGGCGGCATGCGCGTCGACCTCGACCGGGTGCCGCTGCGCGACGCCTCGCTCACTCCCGAGGAGATCCTCATGAGCGAGTCGCAGGAGCGCATGTGCGCCGTCGTCACGCCCGAGAAGATCGACGCGTTCCTCGAGATCTGCCGCCGGTGGGACGTCACCGCCACCGTCATCGGCGAGGTGGCCGAGGGCGGCCGGCTTGTCATCAGCTGGCACGGCGAGACCATCGTCGACGTACCGCCGCGGTCGGTGGCCCACGACGGTCCGGTGTACGAGCGTCCTCTGGCGCGACCCGGTTGGCTCGACGACCTGCAGGCCGACGCGCCCACCCCCGAGCGGCTCGCCCGCCCGACCGACGCCGGGGAGCTGCTCGCCACGTGGCTGCGGCTGTCCGGCTCGCCGAACCTGGCGTCCAAGTCCTGGGTCACCTCCCAGTACGACCGTTACGTGCTCGGGAACACGGTGCTCGCCCAGCCCGAGGACTCCGGCATGGTGCGGGTCGACGAGGAGACCGGTCGTGGCGTGGCCCTCTCCACCGACTGCAACGGCCGGTTCGCCAAGCTCGACCCGTACGTCGGCGCGCAGCTCGCACTGGCGGAGGCTTACCGCAACGTCGCCGCCACCGGCGCCGTGCCGCTGGCCGTGACCGACTGCCTCAACTTCGGCTCGCCCGAGGACCCCGAGGTCATGTGGCAGTTCGCCGAGGCGGTGCGCGGCCTGGCCGACGGCTGCCTCGAGCTCGGCACCCCCGTCACCGGCGGCAACGTGTCGTTCTACAACCAGACCGGCACCACGGCCATCCTCCCCACGCCGGTGGTGGGCGTTCTCGGCGTCATCGACGATGTCGAGAGGCGCACGCCCATGGCATGGGGACCCGACGGCGAGCAGGTGTATCTCCTCGGCCAGACCCGCGACGAGCTGGCCGGCGGCGAGTGGGCGCACGAGGTGCACGGACATCTCGGCGGACTACCTCCGATCGTCGACCTCGCCGCCGAGAAGCAGCTCGCCGAGATCCTCGTGGCAGGCTCCCGCGACGGCATGTTCACCGCGGCCCACGACGTGGCAGACGGCGGCGTGGGTCAGGCCCTCGTCGAGATGGCTCTGCGCTCGGGTGTGGGCGCGCGGACGTGGGTGCCCGACGGCACCGACCCGTTCGTGCACCTCTTCTCCGAGTCCGCGACCCGGGCCCTGGTTGTCGTGCCGCGTTCGGAGGAGCTGCGGTTCACCGAGATGTGCGCCGCCCGCGGCTTCCCCTGCACCCGCATCGGCGTCGTCGACTCCGGCATCGGTGCCGAGCACGGGCTGGCCGCCGGCGGGCAGGCCCTCATCCTCGACGGCGCCTACGGCGCGTCTGTCGTCCTGCCGCTGGATGAGGTGCGCACCGCGCACGAGGGAACGCTGCCGGCCCTCTTCGGCTGATCCCCGCCGCCCCCCGTCCCATCCCCCGTCCCCTCCCGCCGTCCCGTCCCGTCCCGGCACCCGCCCGTTCGCCCAGGCCTCCGTTCGTCCCCCCCGTCCGTTCGTCCATGCCATGCACGAAAGGACCATGGGGGACCTGGTGTGGGCCCTGTCAGTGCACGAGGGTGACCGGGGCCGGGTGGCCCGAATCGGGGGTAGCGGTTGCCGCAGGTGGCTACCGTCTGCGCATGACGACGCCCGCGAGCCCCCTCGGTCCGATGCAGGCCTTTGCCGACGAAGCGCTGGTGACCGACTGGTTCCTCTCCGCCGTAGCCGAGAACCCTGGCGCCCCCGCGCTGCGCCGGTTGGTCCCGGGGCAGGCGGGCGAGGGCGTCGTTGCGGTCGAGCACATCGACACCTGGGCGCAGGTCGCCGACCGCGTGGCCCGCACCGCCGCGGCGCTGGCCGCGCTCGGTGTCGGCCCCGGAGACCGGGTGATGCTGATGCTGCGGAACCGGCCGGAGTTCCACGTCGCAGACCTGGCCTGCCTCTTCCTGCGCGCCGTGCCGGTCAGCGTCTACAACTCGTCCGCGCCCGAGCAGCTGGCCTACCTCGCGGGCCACAGCCGGGCGGTCGTGGCGGTGCTCGACGACGCGGAGTTCGCCGGGCGGCTGCTGCAGGTGCGCGGGGGGCTGCCGGACCTGCGGCACGTGGTGGTGGTCGAGCCCACGGGCCTGCCTGAGGGCGCCGACGTGATCCCCTGGGCCCAGCTCGGGACGGCCGAGCCGGCGGATCTGGCTTCGCTGCACGGGCAGCAGCGGCAGGACGACCTCGTCACGGTCATCTACACCAGCGGCACGACGGGGAACCCGAAGGGAGTGATGCTCGACCACGCCAACGTCGCCTGGCAGGTGGGTGGGTACGCCGTGCGGGTCCGGGACGCCCGAGACCGACTGGACACGCTGGCCGACCTCCCCCAGGCCGCCCTGCCGATCGTCGGCGAGTACCCGGTGGGCACCCGCAACCTGTCCTACCTGCCGATGGCGCACATCGCCGAGCGCATGGTCACGCACTACTCGTGGATGTTCCTACGCTCCACCGTCACCTGCTGTCCGGACCCGACCCGCCTCGGCGAGTTCCTCGTCGCGACCCGGCCGCACACGATCTTCGGCCCGCCGCGCGTGTGGGAGAAGCTGCGCGCCGGCATCCTCGCCGCGGTCGCGGCGGCCGGGCCCGAGCGCGAGGCCGGCTTCGCGATGGCGCTCGGCGTGGGCCATCAGGTCGACGAGCTCGCCCGTGCGGGGCAGGAGGTGCCGGCGGAGCTGGCTGCGCAGCACGAGTTCTTCGGCCCCCTGGCCTACCAGCCGCTCAGGGAGCGGGTGGGCCTCGACGCCGCGGTCATCGCATTCTCCGGCGCGGCGCCGCTCCCCAAGGAGGTCGCCGAGTTCTTCCGCGCGCTGGGCGTGCCCTTCTCCGAGGTGTACGGCATGAGCGAGAACACCGGTGGCATGACCTGGTCGCCGTTCGCGGCAGTGCCGGGCACGGTGGGCCAGCCCTGGCCGGGGGCCGACGTGCGCCTCGCCGACGACGGCGAGGTGCTGTGCCGCGGAGGCATCGTGGCCCGGGGCTACCTCGACGACCCCGAGCGCACGGCCGACACGTTCGACGCCGACGGGTGGCTGCACACCGGCGACATCGGCGTGTTCGATGAGGCAGGCGATCTCACCATCGTCGACCGGAAGAAGGAGCTCATCATCACCGCGGGCGGCAAGAATGTGTCGCCGGCGAACATCGAGGCGCGGCTCAAGATGATCCCGCTGGTCGGCCAGGCCGCCGTGATCGGCGACAACCGCCCGTACCTTGTCGCGATCCTCGTGCTCGACCCCGACGCAGCGCCGGTGTGGGCCGCCGCCCAAGGCATCGACGGTGCCGACCTGCCCGCGCTCGCCGAGGACGACCGGGTCCGGGCGGCCGTGCAGGAGGCCGTCGACGAGGCCAACGGCTCCTTCTCGCGGGTCGAGCAGATCAAGAAGTTCGCCCTCGTCGGACAGGAGTGGCAGCCGGACTCCGAGCAGCTCACGGCCACGATGAAGCTCAAGCGTCGCGGCGTCACCCGTGCGTACGGCGACGTCATCGAATCGCTGTACGCCGGCTGACGCTCGCCGACCTGACGTCCGGCGAGTCGCCGCCGGCGAGGTCGGCCGGTGCCCTCGACCGGAGCCCCCACGGCTCGCACGGGGAGCCCGGATACCGGCCCTCGGCCGGCCGTGGCGCAGCCGACCTTGGGGTTTCCTAGGGCAGCGGGAGGATCGTCCTGCGGGGGGTCCCCCAGCCGGGGGACCCCTCACCCCCTTTGGGTGTTCCACGAGCCGTCGTGCCGTGGCTCACTGATGCCCTGGGGTGACGGCGGGCCGGCGGGGCGGCGAGGGCACATCCCTCGCCGCGCGGCCCACCGACAGGGTTCGACCCACGGGGCACCGGAAAGGAGACGCGACGATGATCGGGCCGCTGCGCAGCGCACAGCCGAAGGGCACCGGCACGTAGCGCTGCTCGCGCGGCATCCCGAGCCGACCCGCACCCCCTCGTTCGGCGGCTACGTCGGCCCCGGCCATATCCCCCCCTCTGGCCGGGGCCGACACCGATGTCCGGCTGACGCCGTGTCGGCTCGGCCAGGGGCCTCGCCCGCCGTCCGTCCTGGTGGCGACCGACGACTGGCGCCGTGGGAGCACCGGTGGTCCGGGCTGCGGGAGCGGCGGCGCTCAGGTCGGCAGTGCCGTGGGATGCCGCCCGTCGCCGAGGCGGATCAGCCCGGCGCTGCTGCCGGCGACGACCGCTTCGAGCTGCGAGTGCACGCCGAGCTTGCGCTGCAAGCCCTTCACGTGGCCGCGGCAGGTGTTCAGGCTCATGCCGAGCTCGCGGGCGATGGTGCGCGGGTCGCGGCCCTGCCCGAGCAGCCGCAGCACGTCGAGCTCGCGCGGCGTGAGGTTCGTGTCGGTAGCGACCTCGTGCTGGGGCCCGCGCGAACGGGCCGCCTCGAACGACGCCACCAGCGACGGCAGCAGGACGAGCCGCCCGCGCGTCGCGGTGCGCACCGAGCCGAGGACTTCACTCAGAGATCCGTCCTTGGCCAGGAACGCGCAGGCACCGGCGGCGTTGGCGCGGGTGATCTCTGCGGGGCTGGGGTGCGCCGTGAGGATGAGCACCCGCACGTCGGGGTCCTCGGCGCAGATCGTCGCGGCGGTCGTGATCCCGTCGCCGTCGGGCAGCTGCAGGTCCATGAGCACGATGTCGGGGCGCAGCCTGCGGGTGGCGGCCAGGCCCTCGGCGGCCGTCAGGGCGTGGCCGACGCACACCAGGTCAGGCTCGTCCTCGAGAGCCAACGACAGCAGCTCGCCGAACGTGCGGTGGTCGTCGACGACGAGCACGCGCGTGATGTCGGTGGCGGTCTCCCGGACCGATGCCATCCCTACCTGGAGCATGGCGCGCCCTTCCGGTGCTCGCGGTACGTACGCCTCACGCCGACGCAAGCTCGGCGGCGAGCCTGGCCACGGCCCGGTGGGTGCGCTCGACGCGGGCGCGGGGGTTGCCGGTGAGCGCCTGCACCAGCATCCCGACGAGTCGCTCGAGCACCTCGTCCTCGTCGTGGCCGGTCGTCTGCGAGCGACCACGACCCGTGGAACGCCCGCCCGGGAGCGACTCGAGGCGGTCGGTGCCGAGGTCGCGCAGCACGGCGAGGTGAAGCCGCTGCGTGGCCAGGTCGGGGTCGCTGCCGAGCTCTTCGCTCAGGGTGCGCCGCAGCGTCTCGTACTCGCGCAGCGCCTCGGCCCGTCGACCGTCGCGCCAGAGCGACTCGATGAGGATCCGTCCGCAGGCCTCGGCCAGCGGGTCGACGTCGAGCGCCCGCCGGGCCCGGTGCGCAGCCTCGTCCCACCGGCCGTGCGTGAGCGCCCGGGTGCCGGCCTCGGTGCACGCCGACACCAGGTCGCCCGTGACGGACACTCGGGCGCGCTCGGCCCAGGGGGCGTCGGGCTCGCTGTCGAGAAGGCCGAACTCGGCCAGGGCCAGCGCTTCGTCGACCTGCCGAGAGACGGCCGAGGGGGCGGCCTGCCGGGCCCGGTTGACGGACTCGCGGAACTCGTGCACGTCGACCGTCACGCGGTCGGCGTCGAGCAGGTAGCCACCGGGCGTGGTGCGGATCACGGACGAGCGGGCCGGCACGCCGGGCTCGATCCGACGCCGCAGCACCGACACGTAGGCCTCGAGCGTGGGCAGCGCCCCGTTGGGCGCCTCCGTCCCCCAGAGGCAGTCGATGAGGCGGTCCTTCGTCACAGGTCGCCCGACCTGCAGAGCAAGCACCTCGAGCACCTGGCGGGGCTTGACCCCACCCAGGTCGCGCGGCCCCAACACCTCGCCGTCGGCGACCACCCGGGTCTCGCCGAACAGTTTGATCGAGATCATCTCGGTCACCCCACCGGACCTTTTTGGCCATTGCCCCCAACGGCTGGCCTCGCGTGATCAGGATCGGGCGCGGACGTCAAGGCGCGGAAGCCACCATTGGATACACCAGCACCCCCAATGTTGGGGTTGCTCGCTACCCCCTACGCGGGCAGCCGGGCCTCGACGGTGGTTCCCACTCCCGGCGCCGACGAGAGCGCCAGCGAGCCGCCCGCGTCGTGCACGGCCTCCCGCAGCATGCGCAGCCCGAAGTGGCCCGACCGGGCGTCGGTCGAGGGGTCGAAGCCCACTCCGTCGTCGTGGACGCGCACCGACAGCGTGCCGCCGTCGCGACCCACCGAGACGTTCACGTGGCGGGCGCCGGAGTGCTGGGCGACGTTGCGGAGCGACTCGCGCACGACGCGGTACGCGATCGTGGCCGACGCTTCGCTCACGACGAGGGTGTCGGGCGCGTCGATCGCTACCACGGTGTCGCGCAGGTCGAGCTGCGGCGGGAGCTCGCGAATGGCGGCGACGAGATGCTCGTCGCCGATGTCGGCGGGGTAGATGTCGGTGATCAGGGTGCGCAGGCTCAGGACGTCGCGCCGCACGATGTCGCCGGCACGCTGCACCGTTGTCGTCGTCCCGTCGGCAGCGCCGGCGCGGGTGAGCTGGCGCCCGACGGTGTCGAGGGCGAGCCCCACGCCGGCGAGGTCCTGCACCACGCCGTCGTGGAGGTCCTGGGCGATGCGCCGGCGTTCGTCGTCGGAGGCGTCCTGGGCCCGAAGCAGCGCGTCGCGCCGCTCGGCCTCGAGCCGGGCGATACGCCGGGCGAGCAGGAACGCCAGCGGCAACGTCGCGAGCTCCAGCGCGAGCAGCCCGCCCAGGGTGATGGGCAGCAACGAGCGGCCGATCGTCCAGGCGTCCTCCGTCAGCCGCGCGGTCGGGAAGTAGGCCTCGAACAGCAGCGGGTGCCCGCTGGCGTCGAAGAAGCCGGCGTACACCTCCACGAGAGTTCCCAGGCTACGTTCGAACTGGTTTTCCGGCTTGTCCAGCGTCGAGATCTGGGTACGGGTGCTCGTGGTCCCGAACAGGGCGCTCTCGTCCGGCTCGAGGTCGAACGTGCGGCCCACGACCCGGGGGTCGTCGGAGTACAGCACCAGGCCGGCCTGCGGTCCAGCAGGCGCCCACACCTTGACCCGGACGATGGAGCCGTCCTGCACCCGGGCCCGCAGTGCGCGGTCGAGCCGCGCGAGCCCGGCGCTCCCCGGCTCGCGCAGGGTCGCGTCGGCGAGCGGGGCCACGATGCCGTCGGCGATCGCGCGCGCCCCCCGCTCGGCGTTGCTCATCGCCTCCTCGCGCGCGAGGAGCGCACTGAGGGCGAGCATGCCGAGGCACACGACGAGCAGGATGACGCCGCTGGCGAGGACGTAACGAACCAAGGCCTGGCGGACCAGGCTGGGCGCCGCCTGGGGACCGGCGGCGCCCTGGGTCATGCTGTGTCGCCCATGGTGATGAGCCCTGCCTGGCTCGCCACCACGACCGCCTCCAGCTGGGAATGCACCTGCAGCTTCGCCAGCAGGCTCTTCACGTGCCCCCGGGAGGTGTTCAGGGTGATGCCCATCTGGCGCGAGATCGCGCGAGGGTCCTGCCCGCGGGCCAGCAGCTCGAGCACCTCGCGCTCGCGCGGGGTGAGGCGCGCGCCAGGCTGCTGGGGCACGGCGCCGTGGGGGAGCATCCGCGGCACGAGGCCCGGCGGGACGATGAGCGAGCCCATCCGGGCCGTGCGCACGGCCGAGAGGATGTCGGCCACCGAGCCGTCCTTGGGCAGCAGCGCCACGGCGCCCGCGTCGGCCGTGCGGCTCACGAGGCCCGGATCGGCGTGCGCGGTGAGGACGATCACGCGCAGGTCGGGCTGGCGCTCGAGCAGCGCCACCGTGGCCGCGATGCCATCGCCGTCGGGCAGATGGAGATCCATCGTGACGAGGTCGGGCTGCAGCAGGTCGGCGAGCCGCAGCGCCTCTGAGACGGTCTGCGCATGCCCGACACAGGTGAGATCTGCCTCCCCGTCCAGTGCCATGGAGAGCAGCTCGGCAAACACCATGTGGTCGTCGACGACGAGGACCCTCACGGTGCCCGGGCCTGCTTCGTCGAGCCCGGAACCCCGCGCCGGGCTGTGCTGAACTGTCATGGGTCCCCCCTGGGATCCGAACGGCCGACGCCCCCGACGGCCGAGGTCCGTTACGGTACGCGACGTGGGCCGTATGTTGGCAAGACCTTGGCCAATTCTTACTCGATCGATTCGCCTTGTGCCGCAGGGGAATCGGCGCAAGACTGTGACCGCTGGGTCATATGACCGAGTGGTCAGCCCTCCGAGTTAGGGGTGCGAGTGCCGACCGATACGTGGGACCACCTCGATCCGCAGCGACGTCAGCGCGTGCTCGACGCCGCCCGCGGGGAGTTCGCCGCGCGCGGCTTCAGTCAGGGCTCGCTCAACACCGTCGCGCGAGTGGCCGAGGTGGCCAAGGGCAGCCTGTTCCAGTACTTCGGTGACAAGCTCGACCTCTACACGTACGTCTGCGAGGTCACCAGCGAGCGCGTCCGGGTCGACGTGGAGGTCGAGATCGATCGCCTGCTCGACGCGGACCCCGATCTGTCGTTCTTCGACTGCGTCGAGGCCGTGCTGCGCCACTGGGTGCGCTACTTCGAGACCGAACCCGTCGACCGCGGCATCACCGCTGCCGTCAACCTCGAGATCGACGGCGAGGTCCGCGCCGCGGTCCGCAACGTCGTGAGCCGGCACTACCTCGAGGGTCTCGCGCCGCTCGTGTCGCGCGGGCTCGAGCGCGGCGACATCCGGGCCGGAGCCGATCTCGCGACGATGACTGCCTACCTGCTCCTCGTCGCGCCGCACCTCGCCCTCGCGCCGTGGATCGAAGGGCTCGACCCGGTGTACGGCATGTACCAGGCCCCGCCGGCAGCCCTGGACGAGACGATCGCGCGACTCACAGCCCCCCTGCGCGCGGCCTACGGCCCCCCCTCGGCCCCCTATGACGCGCTCGAGGTCGGGGAGCCCCGGCCCGAGTAGGTGGGTCGGGAAGTACCCGAGGGGCGATGTGGGCAGCACGGAGCGAGTGGCACGACGGAGAGGCGGAGCGGTGCGAGATCGACGCGGGGCGTACGCGGTCATCGGGGCTGGGGCGCACGGGCTCAGCGCGCTGAAGGCGCTGCTGCAGAACGGAATTGACGCCGATGGCTATGAGCGCGAGCACGAGGTGGGTGGCACCTGGAACTTCGGTGCCGAGAACAGCCGCGTCTACCGCTCGACCCACCTGATCTCGAGCGGGCCCTTCACCCAGTTTCCCGACTTCCCCTGGCCCGACCGCTTCCCCGACTACCCGAGCCACTACCAGGCCAAGGAGTACATGGACTCCTACGCCCGGCACTTCGGCCTCCTCGACCGGATCGCCTTCAACACCGACGTCGTCGGCGTCGTGCCCGTCGCGGGGACGACCCGTTGGACCGTGTCCACGATCGACCGCCGCACCGGAACCCGTGCCGAGACCGAGTACGCGGGCGTGGTGATCGCCAACGGCCACAACTGGAACCCGAAGATGCCCACCTACCCCGGCCAGGACGAGTTCGCCGGCGAGATCCTCCACTCGGCCGACTACAAGGACGCCGAGGTCGTGCGCGGCCGGCGGGTTCTGGTGGTGGGTGCGGGCAACACGGGCTGCGACATCGCCGTCGAGAGCGCGCAGAACGCCGAGCGAACGTGGCACTCCACCCGGCGCGGCTACTACTACAACCCGAAGTACGCGATGGGCCGTCCCTCCGACCAGGTCGGCGACCTGCTGCTCGCGCTGAGGCTGCCGCTGGCCGTGCGTCGGCAGATCGTCAAGGGCGCGCTGCGCGTCACCGTGGGCGACTTCACTCGGTACGGACTCAGGAAGCCCGACCACAAGTTCTTCGAGACGCATCCCGTCATCAACCAGCAGCTCGTGTACTACGTCGGCCACGGCGACATCGCCCCCGTCGACGACATCGACCACTTCGACGCCGACGGCGCCGTCTTCCTGGACGGTAGCCGGGCCGACGTCGACCTCGTGGTCTTCTGCACGGGCTACCTCGTGCGCTTCCCCTTCCTGGACGACGGCGCGACCCTGCTGAACTTCCGCGGGGACCACCCCGTGCTGGGCCTTCAGATGTTCACGCCGGCCTCCCCGACTCTCGTCGTCTCTGGCCTGCTGCAGCCCGACAGCGGGCAGTGGACCCTCGCGCACTGGCAGGCCGTGCTCATCGCGCGCTATGTCGAGGCGCGCGCCGATCGGCCGGGCGTCGCCGACCGCGTCTACGGCGAGATCACCGCGGAGGCAGATCGCCGCTTCAGCGCCGGTGTCGACTACAAGGACTCCACCCGGCACTACTACGAGATCGGCCACCAGGACTACCTTCGCGCTCTCGAAGTCGTCCTGCACGAGCTGGAGGCGGCGGCATGAGTACCGAGAGCCGGCCGCGGCGTACGCAGACCCGCGTGATGCGACGGTGGGACTGGGCCATGCCGTCACCGTCGCTTCCGCACCGCGAGATCCTCACCGTTCTTCCGGCGGCCGACGAGGATCGCCCCCCGCTGCTCTTCGTGCACGGGCTCGGGCACGGCGCCTGGTGCTTCGAGGAGCACTGGCTCGGGGCCGCCGCCGCCCGCGGCTACAGCTCGTCCGCCGTGTCGTTGCGCGGGCACGGCGGGTCCGGTGGCTCGTTGCGCCTGCGCCGCACCCTGATGCGCGACTACGTGCACGACATCCTGCAGGCGATCGTCGAGCTGCCCACGCCGCCTGTGCTCGTCGGGCACTCGATGGGCGGGCTGCTGGCGCAGCTCGTCGCGGAGCGCTACCCGCTGCGCGGTCTCGTCCTGCTCGCGCCCGCGCCGGCCACCGGCGCGACCGGCATCCTCGCCGCCCTGGCGAAGGACCGTCCGCTCGACGCGCTGAGGGTCGGCGTGGGCGGCACGCTCCCGCTTCCGGCGGAGGTTCTGTTCGAGGGTCTGGACCGGGACACGGCGGAGCGCTACGCCGACCGGGTCGGCAAGGAGTCGCCGCTCGTTCAGTACGAGCTGTTCCGGCACCGCCGAATCGGCCCTTTCCGCGCGCCGGTGCTGGTCGTCGGCCTGGTCGACGACAAAGTGGTGCGGCAGGTCGACGTCCAGCGAACTGCCGAGATGTACGGCGTCGACCCGGTGTGGCTCGCGGGCATCGGCCACGACCTCATGCTCGACGCGGGCTGGGACCGTGCGCTCGGCACGCTGCTCGACTGGGTGGACGTCGCCGTGCCGCCGGGCACTCCGCCGCTCGGCCCGCTGCGCTTCAGCGCGGTCCGCTGACCGGCGGGATCCTGATGGCGCGCGATCCGGCCTGGCAGGCGACCAGGGAGCAGGTGAAGGCCTCGCTCGCCCGACTCGCGCAGGTGGCTCCTGGTCGGAGCGTGGAGGTGCGGGTGCCGCCGTTCGGCGCTGTCCAGGCCGTGGGGGGCACCACCCACCGCCGCGGTACGCCCCCCGCCCTTGTCGAGACCGACGCGGAGACCTGGCTGGCCCTCGCCGACGGCAGGATCGGCTGGGCCGACGCGGTGGCGGACGGCCGGGTGCGGGCCTCCGGAGAGCGCAGCGACCTGTCGCGGTACCTCCCCCTCGCCGCCGTCGACGACGAGCACCGTCCGGATCCCTGATCGCGGCCCTGGCACTGTCGACGACCCCACCGGATCCGCACGGTTAGGTCACAATCGCGACGAAATCCGCCGTCCCTGGTAGTCGGAGCGACGGATCCGTATGTATTCTTCCGACCGCGCTGCGCGGCCGCACTCGGCTTCCGGCGTCCGGGTGAGGCGGACGGACGACGGTCACCCGGGAAAGCGGACGTCGCGGCCGCCCAGTTCCGAACCCTTGGCACCACGGCTTCGGCCGCTCTGCAGCCCACCCGCCGACCGCCCACCCGGGCACCGACGCCGCTCCGCGGCTCCGAGAGGGACCAGCGCCGATGACCGCACCGAACGCCGAGGCAGCGCCCACCACGCTCGACGCCCCGGTCGCCATCCGCATGCGCGAGCTGCGCAAGACCTTCGGCGAGGTGGTGGCGGTCGACGCGGTCGACCTCGACGTGGACGACGGCGAGTTCGTCACCCTGCTCGGCCCGTCGGGCTCGGGCAAGACCACCGTGCTGCGCATGATCGCCGGCTTCGAGCGCCCGACCGCGGGCACGATCGACGCTCGGCGGCCAGGACGTCATCGGCGCTGCCGCCGTTCGCCCGCGACGTCAACACGGTCTTCCAGGACTACGCGCTGTTCCCGCACCTGACGCGTGCGCGAGAACGTCGAGTACGGGCTGCGGGTCAAGAAGGTGTCCAGGGCCGAGCGCCGGGCCGCGCGCCCAGGCGGCGCTCGCCGCGGTGCGGCTCGGCGAGTACGGCGAACGCGCCGCCGACCGCAGCTCTCGGGCGGGCAGCGGCAGCGGGTGGCCCTGGCCCGCGCCCTGGTGAACCGGCCCCGCGTCCTCCTGCTCGACGAGCCGCTCGGCGCGCTCGACCTCAAGCTGCGCGAGCAGATGCAGGTCGAGCTCAAGCGCGATCCAGCGCGAGGTCGGCATCACCTTCGTCTTCGTCACCCACGACCAGGAGGAGGCGCTGACGATGTCCGACCGGATCGTCGTGTTCACCGCGGGCCGGATCGAGCAGGTCGGGCGCGCCCGCCGAGGTGTACGAGCAGCCCGGCCAGCGCGTTCGTCGCCGGGCTTCGTCGGCACGTCGAACCTCCTGCGCGGCGAGGCCGCGATGACGGTGCTCGGGCACGACGGCGTCTCAGCGTCCGGCCCGAGAAGATCCGGGTCGTCGGATCCGGTCGACGCCGCCCGGCGCGGGCGACGACGTCGCAGTCGGGACGGTGCGCGAGGTCGTCTACGCCGGGCCGCGGCACGCGGTTCGTCGTCGACCTCGACGTCGGGGGCACGCTCGTCGCGCTCCAGCAGAACCAGAGCCGTCGTCCTCCGACGTGCCCGAGACGCGCGGCCACCGGGTGCGGCTGATCTGGCGACGCGAGCACGAGTTCCAGTCGCGCGACTGAGCAGGCACTCAGCGGCGATCGGCACGGCAGAACGGCACAGCGCTAGGACGCACCAGGCAGAACCGTCCGCGTGCTTCGGATCCCGGAGGATCTCGGTGCACCAGTCGTCGTGCGTCAGGGTGCGGTCGGCCTCGCGGCCTCGGCCGCGTGCGGCGGCCTGCAGCAGCGGCGTCGTCCTCGCAGCGGTGGGGCCACGGGCCGCGCGCGCCCGGCGGCGCGCCTACGCCGGGCCGGTCGGCGCGGGCGAGGGCACAGCTCGTCGGTGCTGGCCTGGCCCGGCTACGCCGAGAACGGCTCCACCGACCCGAAGATCGACTGGGTCGACGCCGTTCGAGCAGGAGACCGGCTGCAAGGTCAACGTCAAGACGTTCGCGCACCTCGGCCGAGGCCGTCCAGCTGTTCGCCACCGGGCGACTACGACGTGGTCTCCGCCTCGGGCGACGCCTCGCTGCGGCTGGTCTACGGCGACCACGTGCAGCCGATCAACACCGCGCTGGTGCCCAACTACGCCGACATCTTCCCGGACCTGAAGGACAAGCCCTGGAACTCGCGTCGACGGTGTCACCTACGGCATCCCGCACGGCCGCGGCGCCAACCTGCTGCTGTACAACAAGGCGGCCAACCCCACCACGCCGACGTCGTGGAAGGACATGTGGGACGCCAACTCGCCGGCCAAGGGCAAGATCAGCCCCTACGACGACTCGATGACATTCGCCGACGCCGCGGTCTACCTGATGGCGACCCAGCCCGACCTGGGCATCAAGAACCCGTACGCGCTCGACCAGAAGCAGTTCGACGCCGCCGTCGCGCTGCTCAACCAGCAGAAGCCGCTCGTCAGCCGAGTACTGGGCCGACTACATCAAGCAGGCCAGGCCCTCGCGTCCGGCACCGTCGCGCAGGGCCAGGGCTGGCAGCTGACCGCCAACCTCGCCAACACGAACGGCGAGAAGGTGGGCTCCACCAAGCCGACCGAAGGCTCCACCGGCTGGTCGGACACCTGGATGATCGCCAAGGACACCACGAACATCAACTGCGCGTACAAGTGGCTGAACTACATCGTCTCGCCGCAGGTCAACGCCGCAGGTCGCCGAGTACTTCGGCGAGGCGCCGTCGAACGAGAAGTCCTGCGCGCTCACCGCGAACAAGGACCACTGCGCGCAGTTCCACGCCGCGGACGACCGCGTACTGGAACGACGTCTGGTACTGGACGACGCCCACCGAGAACTGCCTCGACGGCCGCACCGACACCACGTGCGTGCCCGTACGAGGACTGGGTGGCCGCGTGGACCAAGCTGCGCAGCAGCTGATCTCCGCCCGGGTGGGGGCCGTGCAACGGTTCCCCACCCGGGCCGCCGCATCCGCATCTCACCGTGCAGGAGACCCCGGTGACCGTGGCCTCGACGCCCGCACCCCCGCCCCGACCGGCGCGCCCGCCCGGTCGTCCGGCGGCGTGGGCGGGTTCTTCACCGGAACGTGTGGTTGCGCCTCACCGCGCTGCTCGCCCTGCCCATGGCGTGGATCGTCCTGCTCTACCTGGTGCCGCTCGCGCTGCTGTTCGTCACCGCGTTCTGGACGACCGACGGGTTCACCGGCAAGACCATCCGCGGCTTCTCCACCGACAACCTCAAGGCCGTGTTCGACCCGACGAACCCGTACCTCATGGTGGCCCTGCGCACCCTCGGAGTCGCGGTCGCCGTCACGGTGCTGTGCGCCGCGCTGGCACTGCCGGCCGCGTTCTTCATGGCCCGGGTGGTCCCGGCCACCTGGCAGCCGCTCCTCGTGGCCCTGGTCATCACGCCGCTGTGGGCCTCATACCTGGTGAAGGTCTACGCCTGGCGCACCATGCTGTCGCCCCAGGGCGGCTTCATCGAGTCGGTCCTCGGGACCACCCCGGGGTACGGCTGGCCGTCGGTGGTGCTGGTGCTGACCTACCTGTGGCTGCCGTACATGATCCTGCCGGTCTACGTCGGGCATGCAGAACATCCCGTCGTCCCTGCTGGACGCCTCCGCCGACCTCGGGGCCGGGTCGGGCCGCACGTTCCGCACCGTCGTGATGCCGACGATCGTGCCCTCCCTCGCGGCGGGCTCGATCTTCACGTTCTCGCTGAGCCTCGGGGACTACATCACCGTCCAGCTCGTCGGTGGGAAGGCGCAGATGCTCGGCAACGTCGTCTACGACACGTTCGGCACCGACCTGCCGTTCGCCGCGAGCGTCGCCGTGCTCCGGTGATCATCATGGTCGTCTACCTGCTGCCGTGCGGCGCACCGGCGCACTCGAGAACCTGTGACGCGGGGCCGGTCATGACGCTGTCCAGGCCCGCGCGGTGGGTGCTTGGTGGGTTCTGTCGCGGTCCTGCTCGCCTTCATCTACGTGCCGCTGCGATCGTCGTGGTCAACTCGTTCAACACCAGCGTGACCTTCGAGTGGCCGCCGTCCGGGCTTCACCCTGCAGTGGTGGTCCGACGCGCTGTCGGAACGACCGGGTGCGCTCGGCGTTCGCTCACGTCGGTCGTGGTGGCCGTGCTGGCCACGCTGGTCGCCCTCCTGCTCGGCACGCTGGCGGCGGCCGCGGTCACCCGCTACTCGTTCTTCGGCCGCGACACGATCTCGCTGCTGGTCGTGCTGCCGATCGCGCTGCCCGGCATCGTCACCGGTCATCGCGCTGTCGAACCTGTTCACCTCGTTCCTCGGCGGCCTCACGTTCATGACGCTCGTCGTCGCGCACGCCACGTTCTGCATCGTCGTGGTGTTCAACAACGCCGGCGCACGGCTGCGCCGGATGGGCGGCAACGATCGTCGAGGCGTCGCAGGATCTCGGGGCCTCGGGTTTCACCACCTTCCGGCACGTGACGTTCCCGCTCATGCGTCCGGCGTTGATCGCCGGCGCGATGCTCGCATTCGGCCTGTCCTTCGACGAGATCATCGTGACCCGCTTCACCGCGGGCCCGGGCATCCAGACGCTGCCACTGTGGATCTTCAACAACCTCTTCCGGCCGACCGAGGCCCCGGTGGTCAACGTCGTGGCGGCCGCGCTCGTGATCCTGTCGATCGTGCCGATCTACATCGCGCAGCGGATCTCGGGCGACCCCGCGCACGGCGGCGGCCGCATCTGACCCGGCGCGCGCACTTCGGTACCGGCTGCAGATGACCCGGCGCCCGCGCCCTTCGGCACCGGCTGCCACGTGGTGAGATGGGGGCGTGACGCCTCCCACCCTCACCCACGAGCGCGAGATCACCGCGCCGGTCGACCTGTGCCTTCCGGACGGACGACTCAACCGTGCTGCCGTCGGGTGGAGCCGGGCCCCTCTGCACCGCGCGAACCTCACCGGTGGTCTCGGCCGTTGGGGACGGCAGAAGCGCTGGGAATACTGGGGAATCGTGTCGCCCGACGTGGCGGTGGGGATCACCGCAAGCAGCCTCGACTACGCCGGGGTCCACGCGGTCTACGTGCTCGAGCAGCCCGGGACCGAGACGGTCGCCAGCGCCCTCGTCCCCCTCGCGCGCGGGGTGGTGTTCCCGGACACGAGCGGCGGGGGACCCGTTCGCGTCGTGACGGGGGCCCTCACGATCGACCTCGAGCCGGACGACGCGGGCGTGCGGCTTCGGGCGCGCACCGATCGGGTGGAGGTGGACGTGCGCGCCTCGCGCCCGACCGGGCACGAGTCCGTCGGCGTCGTCGTGCCGTGGAGCGATTCGCGCTTCCAGTACACGGTGAAGGACGTGGCCCTGCCGGCCTCCGGCCACGTCGTGGTGGACGGGCGCCGGCACGAGCTGGCCGAGGATGAGTCGTGGGCGGTGCTCGACCACGGCCGTGGCCTGTGGCCGTACCGGATGACGTGGAACTGGGGCGCCGGATCGGGGCGGCTGCCAGACGGCCGCGTCGTGGGCATCCAGGTCGGCGGGCAGTGGACCGACGGTACGGGCTCCACCGAGAACGCGATCGTGGTTGACGGCCGGCTGCATAAGGTCGGCGAAGAGCTGCGCTGGGCGTACGACTCGTCCGACTGGCTCGCGCCGTGGCACGTCACCGCACTGCGCACGGGCCGGGTCGACCTCGTCCTCGAGCCGTACCACGACCGAGTCGACCGCACCGAGCTCGGCGTCCTGGGCAACCGCACCCACCAGTGCTTCGGCCACTGGACCGGCACCGTCGTGCTGGACGACGGCGAGCAGATGCCCGTCGCGGCCCTGCACGGTTGGGCCGAGGAGGTCCACAACCGCTGGTAACCCCCGTCCGGGTCGTGTCGTCGCACCGACCACGCCCCCGCCGCCGTCGCGTCCATCCCTTTCGACCGTTTGATCCGGCTACCGGATGGTGTGGGCAGTTAGCCCACCGCGCGGGCCCCGAGCGCCGGCTGTCAGCTCCCGTTTGATCCGGCTACCGGATGGTGTGGGCAGTTAGCCCGTTTGAGGGGCCCCGAGCGCCGGCTGTCAGCTCCCGTTTGATCCGGCTACCGGATGGTGTGGGCAGTTAGCCCGTTTGAGGGGGCCCTAAGTGCCTGTGCGAACCGGTTGCCGGATGAAACGGGAGAGGGTGACGGGCGGGGAGGGGGACGAGTCGGGGCGGACGAGCCGGGCGCGGCGGGACGAGCGGGGAGGGGCGGGACGAGTCGGAGGGCGGCACGAGCGGGAGGGCGGCTCGGCTGAGGTCCCGTTGACACCCGTTCGGGTGCGGCGGCGGAGCGGCTCTGGTGGGATGGCCGGGTGACGCTGCGCGAGCCCGACCCGGCGGCGCGCGAGCCCGACCCGGCGGCGCGCGAGCCCGACCCGGCCACGCGCCACCTCGATCCGGCGGCGCGCGACGCTGCGAATCCGCTCGGGCGGCTGCGCGGCTCGTCGGTCCGCCACGACCCACACCTCGTCTACCTCGACGGCAACTCGCTCGGCATGCTGCCGACGACGACGGCGGCGCGGCTGCGCAGGGTCGTCGAGGACGAGTGGGGCGGCGAGCTCGTCCGCGGCTGGCAGCACTGGGTCGACCTGCCCACGGCCGTCGGCGACCGGCTGGGTACGGCGCTGCTGGGCGCGGCGCCCGGGCAGGTCGTGGTCTGCGACTCCATCAGCGTCAACCTGCACAAGCTGGCCGGGGCCGCCCTCGCGCACGTCATCGCCGACGAGCCCGCGCGGCGCGTGGTCGTCACCGACGCGGGCAACTTCCCGTCCGACCGATTCGTCCTCGAGTCGGTGGCCAGGGCGCACGGCGGAGCGGTGCGCTGGGTCGTGCCCGACCCCGTGCGGGGCGTGCAGCCCGAGGCCCTCGCCGCGGCGCTCGCGCCCGGCGACGTCGCGCTCGTCTCCCTGCAGCACGTCGACTACCGGTCGGCCGCCCTGCTCGATCTGGCGGCCGTCACCGCGGCGGCGCACGACGCCGGCGCCCTCGTCCTGTGGCAGCTGGCCCATGCGGCGGGGTCGGTCCCGGTCGACCTCGACCGCAGCGGGGCAGACCTTGCCGTCGGGTGTACGTACAAGTACCTCAACGCCGGGCCGGGGGCGCCGGGCTTCCTGTACGTGGCGGCGCGGCACGCCGATGCTCTGACGAACCCCGTGCCCGGGTGGTGGGGCACCGAAGACCTGTTCGCGATGGACCAGCCGTACCGGCCGGCCCACGGAGCGGCCCGGTTCCTCACCGGATCGCCGTCGGTGCTCGGCCTGGCCGCCGTGGACGAGGGGGTCGCGCAGCTCGCCGAGGTCGGCATCGCTGTCCTGCGCGCGGCCTCGATGGCCCTCACCGAGTACCTCGTCGAGCTGACCGACGCCTGGCTCTCGCCCCTCGGCTTCGTGCTGGCCTCCCCGCGGGACCCGTCAGCCCGCGGCGGCCACGTCGTGCTCGCCCATCCTGACGCCTACCGGATCGGGCGCGCCCTCACTGCCCGTGGCGTCGTCGGCGACGTGCGGCCCCCCGACCTGCTCCGGCTCGCCCCCGTGCCGCTGGCCACCTCCTTCGCCGACGTGCACGAGGGGATGACCCGGCTGCGCGACCTCGTGACCGCCCGGGAGCATGAAGCCCTGCCCGACGCGCGAGACCGCGTGACCTAGGGCCTGCCCCCCGCCCCGTAGACTGACCCGGTGCAGCGTGGCGATGGCAGGCTCTCGCACGACCTCATGCCGGACGAGAAGGGGCCGCAGGACGCCTGCGGCGTCTTCGGGGTGTGGGCGCCCGGCGAGGAGGTCGCCAAGCTCACCTACTTCGGCCTCTACGCCTTGCAGCACCGGGGCCAGGAGTCCGCCGGGATCGCGGTCAGCGACGGCAACCACATCCTCGTGTACAAGGACATGGGCCTCGTCTCGCAGGTGTTCACCGAGGCCGCGCTGGAGTCGCTGGCCGGCCACCTGAGCGTCGGGCACTGCCGCTACTCCACCACCGGCTCGAGCGTGTGGGAGAACGCCCAGCCCACCTTCCGGGCCACGGCCACCGGCCACCTCGCGTTGGGCCACAACGGCAACCTCACGAACACGCACGAGCTCGCCCGCCGCGTGGCCGAGCAGTCCGAGCTCAACGGCGAGCTGCCGCTGGGCACGATGTCGTCCCGGACGAACGTCGTCGCGACGTCCGACACTGACCTGCTCACGGCCCTGCTCGCGGCCCACCCCGACCTGAGCGTCGAGGCCGCCGCGATGGAGGAGCTGCCGCGCCTTCGCGGGGCCTTCAGCCTCGTGTTCATGGACGACACCACGCTCTACGCTGCACGCGATCCGCAGGGCATCCGCCCCCTCGTGCTCGGCCGGCTCGAGCGGGGCTGGGTCGTGGCGAGCGAGACCGCGGCGCTCGACATCGTCGGCGCCTCCTATGTCCGCGAGATCGAGCCCGGCGAGCTCATCGCCGTCGACGAGCACGGTCTGCGCTCGCAGCGGTTCGCCGAGAAGGCTCCCAAGGGTTGCATCTTCGAGTACGTCTACCTCGCCCGCCCCGATACCTCGATCGCGGGGCGGTCGGTGCAGGCCGCCAGGGTCGACATCGGCAGGCGGCTCGCGCACGACACTCCGGTCGAGGCCGACCTCGTGATCCCGGTACCGGAGTCGGGCCGGTACGCGGCCATCGGGTACGCGCAAGAGGCGGGCATCCCGTTCGGCGAGGGCCTCGTCAAGAACGCCTACGTCGGCCGCACGTTCATCCAGCCCTCGCAGACGATCCGGCAGCTCGGCATCCGGCTCAAGCTCAACCCCCTTCGCGAGGTGATCGCGGGCAAGCGACTCGTCGTCGTCGACGACTCGATCGTGCGGGGCAACACCCAGCGGGCGCTGATCCGCATGCTGCGCGAGGCCGGTGCCGCCGAGGTCCACGTGCGCATCGCCAGCCCGCCGGTCACCTGGCCGTGCTTCTACGGCATCGACTTCGCCACCCGCGCAGAGCTGATCGCCAGCGGCCTGAGCACCGACGAGATCTGCCGGTCGATCGGGGCTGACTCGCTCGCCTACGTGTCGCTCGAGGAGCTCATCGAAGCCACCGAGCAGCCGGCCGACCAGCTCTGCCGAGCCTGCTTCGACGGCGTGTACCCGGTCGACCTGCCCGAGCCCGAGCTGCTCGGCAAGCACCTGCTCGAGGGCATCGAGAAGCGGGTCGCCGGCGACCCCGAGGGCATCGACACGCTCCTGGGCGGCGGCGGCGCCGCAGACGCACTGAGCCGCCCGTGAGCGACGTCGTCGAGCCCGCCGGCGCCGTGCTCCCAGGAGCGGCCGGACCGGGTGCGTCGTACGCTGCCGCCGGCGTCGACGTCGACGCGGGCGAACGGGCGGTGGCGCTGATGAAGGACTCCATCGCCCACACGTGGCGCGCCGAGGTAGTGGGCGGCTTCGGCGGCTTCGCGGGGCTCTTCGACGCCTCGGCCCTGCGCGGCTACCGGCGTCCGCTGCTGGCCACGTCCACCGACGGCGTGGGGACGAAGGTCGCCGTCGCGCAGCGGATGAACGTGCACCACACCATCGGCATCGACCTCGTGGCGATGGTGGTCGACGACCTCGTCGTCTGCGGCGCCGAACCGCTGTTCATGACCGACTACATCGCTACCGGCAAGGTGGTCCCGGCGCGCATCGCGGCCATCGTGTCGGGCATCGCCGAGGGCTGCCGCCAGTCCGGCTGCGCCCTCGTCGGTGGCGAGACAGCCGAGCACCCCGGCCTGCTGGCTCCGGACGAGTACGACGTGGCCGGCGCCGGCACCGGCGTGGTCGAGGCGGACGACCTGCTCGGCGCGCACCGGGTGGGCGTCGGCGACACCGTCATCGCGATGCGCTCCAGCGGGCTGCACTCCAACGGGTACTCGCTGGCCCGCCACGTCCTGCTCACCCAGGCTGGCCTCGGGCTCGACCTGCACGTCGACGCCCTCGGGCGCACCCTCGGCGAGGAGCTGCTCGAGCCCACGCGCATCTACGCGCTCGACGTGCTCGACCTGGCCCGGGCCGACGACGTCGACGTGCACTCGATGAGCCACGTGACCGGCGGCGGCATCGCCGCCAACCTGGCTCGGGTGCTGCCCGCCTCTGCCGCCGTCGACCTCGACCGAAGCTCCTGGAGCCCTCCAGCCGTGTGCTCGCTCGTGGCAGAGCTGGGGCGGGTCGAGCGGGCCGAACTCGAGCGCACGTTCAACATGGGGATCGGGATGATCGCCGTCGTCGCGGCCGGCTCGGCAGCCGCGGCGCTCGCGCGGCTCGGCGCCCGTGGCGTCGACGCCTGGGTCTGCGGCAGCGTCCGTGGGCGGCAACCTGGGGAGTCCGGCGACGCGGAGGCCAAGGGCGGCGCGGGTGGGGCCGTCACGCTCGTGGGCGACTACGCCCCGGCCTGACCGCACACGGCCCCGTACCGACAGCCGGGCCGATCGCGCGCCGGACGACGAGAGGGGCGCCCCTTGGGGGTGCCCCTCTCGTGCGGATCAGGTCGACCGCTACTCGTCGTCCTCGTCGAGGTACTTCGAGTAGAGGTCTTCGTAGTCGTCGTCCTCGTCCTCGGCGACGACGGGTGCCGCGCTCGCGGGCTTCGGGGTGGACCCCGCCAGCTCCGCCTGCAGGCGGCTCAGGTCGGTGTCGGGTCCGCCGTACTTCAGCTCGCGCGCGACCTTCGTCTGCTTGGCCTTGGCCCGGCCGCGCCCCATGGCTCGACCCCCTCACCCGGGGGAACGGTCCCCGGCTGGTACCGACGTGGCTGTGGCCCCGCCGCAGCGGCGGGGTCGCGATGACGTGGTGGCCAGGATAACTCAGGCGGGGGGCCACGCGCGGCCGCGGGGGCGGCGTGGCCCGCACCACCCTGAGCGGACGGGGACGGCTCCCCTGTTGCCGTCCCCGTCCGAGCGCACGGTCCCCGGAGGGCGCCGTCCGATGCGCCCTACCGATGCAGCGCCACGAGGCCCGGGGTGCCGCTGAAGTACCCCCCGTTGGCCACGAAGAGGGTGCCCCCGGAGCCGAGGACCACCGCGGTGGGGTAGTCGAGCGACCCAGCGGGCACCGCGACGGGGCTGACCCGACCCGTGCGACTCACGGTCACCAGGCTGCCGTCGCCCTTGTTCACGGCGATCCATGCCGTGCCGTGCGCGTCGAACGAGATGCCGTCGGCCTCCACGAGGGCGTCGCCCTCGGCGAAGACCCGCAGGGTGCCCGCCGTGCCGTTGTGGCGCACGGGGATCCTCAGCACGAGACCCTTCGCCCACGAGGTGACGAACGCGGCGCCGTCACGGAAGGCGATGCCGTTGGCGCCGATCGGCGGCAGGTTGGGGTCGTCCACCGGCAGCAGCAGCGGCGAGGTGAGCCAGGGCTTCGTCAGAGTCGAGGCACGGTCGAGGGGCGCACGCCAGATGGCGCCGAACGAATCGGCGATGAACAGGTGGCCGCGGTAGATGGCCACGCCGTTCGGACCGGTCCCGTCGGGCAGCGTGACGAGCCGCGAGAGGTGCCCGGACCTCGAGACCCGCAGGATCCCCGAGGGCATCGTCGTCGGAGGCGCGCCGAGGAACCGGTAGACGACCACGTAGGCGTTGCCCCGCGTGTCGGTCGTGACGCCGAGGAGCATCGCCGACGGCGACAGGTCGATGGCGGGGCCAAACGTCGTGCGGGTGCCGTCGGGCTTGACCCGCCAGAGCTGGCCGATGTTGGAGCCCCAGACGGCGGACGGGTCGGCGGGGTCACCGGAGATCAGCGGCCCCCACTGCGTGACGCTCGCGACGAGTCCGCCGCGACCGTCCGGCGCGAGGCTCTCGGCGAAGGCCCCGGCGGGACCCGCGTCGAAGGTCGTCACTACCCGGGCGTGCGAGAACGTGGCTGGATCGACCGTCGCGGTCGCGGCGGGCGCACCCGTCCCGAGCATCGCCACGACGGCGAGCCCCACGATCGGAATCAGGGTCCTTCGCATCGTGCACCTCCTGGGCCTGGCGGCCCCCCGTGGTCAGGAGCGACGGTCTGGCCCCTTCGCTTGGCCGGCCGCCGGTTCCACTTCCCACCGCCAGCCTGCTCGCGACCGCGCCGGAGCGGATCCGTGAGAACACCTGACTGTGGGGCCGCCGCCGAAGCGGCGGCCCCGACCGAGGCCTTGCCGGGACCACCTACCCGAGAGGTGCGAACGGCGTCCAGGCCGGGTCGGCGTACCCGGCGGCGATGCGGGCCTCGGCGATGGACTCCGCCGCCGCCTCGGGGGTCACGCCCTCCCTGGCGGCGCGCTCGAGCACCTCGGCGGTGGTGGCGAACACCTGTTCGACCTTGGCGCCTGCGCGGTGCTCGTCGAAGCCCGCACGCTCGTCGGCCACCTGGATGACACCGCCGCAGTTCACCAGGAAGTCGGGCGCGTAGAGCACGCCGCGGGCCGCGAGCACGTCGGCCAGCTCCGGGTCGGCCAGCTGGTTGTTCGCCCCTCCGCAGACCACCGCCGCCCCGAGCGTCGAGGCGATCTCCGCGGTGATCGCCGCGCCCATGGCGCACGGGCTCCACACGTCGAGGGGTTCGCCGAGCAGCGCCCCGGGCGCGATGATCCGGGCTTCCGGTACCTCGTCCCGCAGCCGGTCCAGTGCCTCGTCGGAGACGTCGGCGACGACGACGCGAGCGCCGTCGTCGGCCAGGTGCCGCGCCAGCCGGCGGCCCACTTTCCCCGCCCCGCTGATGCCCACCGTGCGGCCCTCGAGCGTGGGGTGGCCCCAGACCTGCTCCGCGCACGCCCGCATGCCCGCGAAGACGCCGACCGCCGTGAGGATCCCCGAGTCGCCCGCCCCGCCGTGGGCCGTCGAGCGTCCCGTCGTGTAGGGGCACACCTCGGCCACGACGTCCATGTCCTCGACGTACGTGCCTACGTCGCAGGCCGTGACGTAGCGACCTTGCAGCGACGCTACGAGCCGTCCGTACGCCAGCAGCAGCTCGCGGGTCTTGGCGACCTGATCACCCACGATGACGCCCTTGCCGCCGCCGTACGGCAAACCTGCCAAGGCGTTCTTGTACGACATCGCCCGGCTCAGCCGCAGCGCGTCGGCCAGCGCCGCGGCATCGTCCGGATAGGGATACATCCGGGTGCCGCCGAGCCCCGGGCCCAGGGCGGTGGAGTGCAGGGCGACGACCGCCCGCAGGCCGGAGCCCGCGTCGGTGGCGACGACCACCTGCTCGTGACGAGGGAGTCCGGGGACGGCCCAGGGGCCTGGGGCAGAGTGGTTCACGGGCCCCGACCCTACGCCCGGTACCCGCGGGACGAATGTGGCCAAGTCGCGCCTCGGCGGGCGCCGACGTGGCAGACTCCGACCGGGCCAAACCGGACAAGGTGGAGCGCAGCGGCGCCTTGCCCCGCTTCCCTGGGAGGGACCCGATGGCCGCACGACCGACCGACCACGACCGGCTGTTGACGCCGGCCGAGGTGGCCGCCATGTTCCGGGTCGATCCCAAGACCGTCACGCGGTGGGCCAAGGCGGGCAAGCTCACGAGCATCCGCACCCTGGGCGGGCATCGTCGGTACCGAGCCACCGAGGTCGAGGCGCTGCTGGCCGGCGTGCCGCAGCCCCGCCAGCCCGGCGGCGACGACGCCGAGCCCGATGCCACCCCGCCGGCTCCCGCCCCGGCGCGACCCGAGCCTCCGCGCCCGTAGCCGGGTCAGGTGGTCCGCGCGGCCGCCTGCATCGCCGCGATCACGGCCGCCCCGTGCGGCTTGTCCTCGCCCGGAGGCACGTGGGACATCAGGGCGAGCCCGAGACCCGACGACGAGATGACCGAGTCGCACAGCGCCATCCCGTCGGCGACGGTGAAGTGCTGCTTGGCGATGACGAGCGAGACGGCCCCGTGGGCCGCGGCCCACAGCGCGATCGCGAGTTGCTCGACGTGGGCATCGGGCGAGAAGAAGCCGACCTCCTGGCAGGCCGCGACGGCGGCGACGAGGTTCGCGAACGTGGTGCTCGCCATCGCGTTGTCGAAGTCGAAGTCGTCCGCCGACGACGGCCGCGGCGTCATCATCACGATCCGGTAGTGCTCGGGGTTGGCCAGCGCGAACTCGGCGTAGGCGAGGCCGCGGGCCCGCAGCGCGTCGAACGGGTCGTCGATGCCGGTCGCCGCCTCGTTCATCACCCGGTCGAGGTCGGCGAAGACCTCGCCGCACACCGCGGAGATGAGCGCTTGCTTGTCGGCATAGTGCAGGTAGATCGAGGGGGTGGTCACGCCCACGCGCTCGGCCACGGCGCGCACCGACACCGCATCCTCGTCGCCGGTCTCGGCGAGCAGCGCCTTGGCCGCGGCCAGGATCTCGGCGCGCAGCAGCTCGCCCTCGCCGCGGCGGTTGCGGCGACGAGGGCGAGCGGTGCTGCCGGTGGCCATGCCCGTCAGGGTACGACCGCCGGGTCGGGCTCGGCCGCCAGCCCGGCCGGGTACTCGTGCGCGAGCGCCTGCTCGCGCAGCCCCACGCGGGCGTGCAGCTGGCGCAGCGGGCGCGGTGCCCACCAGTTCCAGTCGCCCGCGAGCCGCATGAACGCCGGCACCAGCAGCCCTCGCACCACCGTGGCGTCGACGATGACCGCCAGCGCGACGCCGATGCCCATCATCTTGATGATCGTTACGCCGCTGGTGGCGAAGGCGAGGAAGACGATCGCGAGCAGCGCGGCCGCAGCCGTGACGAGGCGCCCCGTGCGCTGCAGGCCGGTGGCCACGGCGGCCGTGTTGTCGCCGGTGCGGTCGTACTCCTCCTTGATCCGCGACAGCAGGAACACCTCGTAATCCATCGACAATCCGAAAGCGATGCAGAACATCAGGATCGGCATCGCGGTGTCGAGGGCGCCGGTCACCTGGAAGTCGCCGACGAGCCACTGCAGGTGTCCCTCCTGGAAGATCCAGACGAGGGCGCCGAACGTGGCCGAGAGGCTCAGCAGGTTCAGGAGGAGGGCCTTCACCGGGATGACGACGCTGCCGGTGAAGAGGAACAACAGGACGAAGGTGGAGAGCACGATGATGCCGAGGGCCCACGGCAGCCGGTCCCGCAACGCCTGCTGCGAGTCGGCGAACACGGCGGTCGCGCCGCCGACGACCGTGCCCGGGTAGGGGCTGGGCACCGCTCGCACGTCGTGGACAAACTCCTGGCCGCGCGCCGAGTACGGCTCGACGTCGCCCTGCACCTCGAGCCACGTACCGCGGCCGCGGTCGGCGGCGGCGAACCTGGCCTCGGCCGCACCGGGCGGCGACACGAGCCGCCCCCCCGCGAAGGCGCCTGCCGCGGAGTCGACGCGTACCACGCCCGCGACCCGCGACAAGGCCTGCGCGTAACCGGCGAGCTCGGAGCCCGCCGTTCCGGCCGGCGCGTCGGGTGCCACTACCTGCAGGGCGGCGCGGTCGTCGAACAGCGCCCGCAGGTCGTTCGACGCCACGGCGACGGGAGCTGCGGCCGGCAGCACGCGGTCGTCGGTCTGGGAGAACTCGGCCCGGAAGAAGGGCAGACCCAGCACGGCCAGGAACGTCACGGCGCCGAGCAGGTACGGCCACGGCCGTCGCATGACCGACTGCGAGAGCCGGTACCAGAAGCCGTGCTCAGCCGGCACGACCGAGCGTCGGAGCACCGTGAACGAATCGACGCGGGTGCCGAGCACTGCGAGCAGCGCCGGCAGGGCGACCACTGCCGAGACGACGGCCAGCGACGTGGTGGCGATTCCGGCGTACGCGAACGACCGGAGGAAGAACTGGGGGAAGACCAGCAGGGCGGACAGGGCCGCCGCCACCGTGAGTCCCGAGAAGAGCACGGTGCGCCCGGCCGTCTGCACGCTTCGCACCACCGCCTCGTGCGGGGTCCATCCCCTGCGCATCTCCTCGCGGTAGCGAGTGACGATGAACAGCGAGTAGTCGATGCCGAGCCCGAGGGCCAGGCTCGTGACGAGGTTGATCGAGAAGACCGACACGTCGGTGACGAGCGTGAGCAGGAACAGCGTGAGGAACGAGCCGGCCACCGACACGAGGGCGATGACCATCGGCAGGCCCGACGCCACCATCGTCCCGAACACGAGCACGAGCAGGACGATCGTCAAGGGGACGGCGATCGACTCGGCCTTGGCCAGGTCGTGCTCGATGGTGGTGCTCACGGTGTCGAACACAGGCCCCGTGCCGGCGACGCCTACGGCGAGTGGCCCGTCGGCCCCGGAGTACTCGCGGGCGAGCTCACCGGCGCGTTCCTGAGCGGCGCTCGGGTCGGCTGCGGTGACGCGCGCGGTGATCATGGCCGCGGCGCCGTCGGTGCCGCGCAGACCGGGCGCCCCGGTCGTCCAGTACGACGTGACGTCGCTGACCCCCGACTCGGCGGCCAGCCGGGCGGCCAGGGCCTTCCCCGCGGTGGCCGCGGCCGGGTCGTCCACGGTGCTGCCGGCGGGGGCCTTGGCGAGCACGACGAGATCGGGGGCGGCCACCCCGAAGCGGTCCTGGAGGACGGCGGCGGCCTTGGCCGCCTGCGCCCCCGGGTCGTCGAAGCCACCCGACGAGAGGCGGGAGAACACCCCGACGCCGAGGACGAAGGCGGCGCCGATGGCGGCCACGGTGAGGGCGAGGACGAGGACGCGGTACCGCACCACGGTCGTCCCGAGTCGTTCGAGCATGGTGTCCTCCAGGGGAGCGGGGCGTCTCTGCTGACCCCGATAAGTTACCCATGCCAAGTTAGCGCCGTCAAGTGATCGGTCCAGCAAGTGCCCTCGCTCGCACCGGTCAGCCCCCCCGGCCCCCGGACCAGGCGGTGGGGGAGGAGGCGCCGCGAACGGGGCGGAGCTGTGGCGAGGGCGACGCGGGCGGGGCGAGGCCTGGCGTCAGCTGGTACCGGACGAACCGAGGATGCGGTTCAGCGTGGACAGGTTGCCGGTGGCCAGCTCGCCGGCGCTGGCCTCGTCGAGGTCGAGGTCGGCGGGGTTCACGCCCCACTGCTTGAGCTGGGCGACCACCGAGGACCGAGCCCGCTCGAACTTGCGCGCCACCATGCGCCGCGCGGCCCACTCCTGCTCGCTGCGCCGGATGGCGTCCTCGATCCGGTCGGCCTGCTCGGCGGTGCAGTCCAGGCCGAAGGCCACCTGCAGCGCCTCGCGCGCGTCGATCCGGTAGTCGTGGCCCTGGCGCACGAACGTGCCCGGCTTCGAGTTCATCCCGTTCTTGAGGTCGACGAGCATGAGCACGAACGTCGAGAAGGGTCGGTACTTCGTCTCGCGCGGCACGCCCGGCGGGCGGGTCTCGGGCGGCCCCAGCCACCACGGAGGGCGCACGGCGGCGTCGTACGCGAACTTGTTCACGGGGTCGTCATGGTGCACCACCATGAGGTGCCTCACGGGATCGGTGAGCTGCCGGGCCTCGTCGGGCTGCGACACCAGCGTGAGCAGGCCGCGTGGGTCGACAGCCGTCGGCTCGTCGAACCAGCGCGCCCACGCTCGGGTACGGAACGGGACGCCGAGGTACAGCCCGCTGTCGACGCCGAGCCGCTCCAGGGCCACGGTGGTGCCGTCGCCGATGACGTCGAGGGCCACCTGCGCGCCGAGGCTCTCGCCGAACTGCCACAGCTGCGGACGCGAGGCCTCGGGGATGGTGGCGATGCGGTCGCGGATGCCCTCCAGGACGAGGGTCTGCAGGATCACCGCGTCGGGGGTGGTGTCGAGGGCGAGCGCCGACGGTACGAGCGCGTACTGCGGCACGACTGTGGCCACGTCGCCACGGGTGAGGTACTCGAGCGCCTCGATGACCACGTAGTTCACGTAGCCGACGCCCGTGGGTGCGGCCACGAGGATGGCCGAACGGTCGAACCCCCCGAGCCGCCCGAGCTCGTCGACCGCGATGCGGGCGCGCGCGGTGACGTCCTTGGTCGTCTCGTAGCCCGCGACGACGCGCACCGGATGCACCGAAGGCTCGCCCATGACGTCGGTGATGGCCTCCGGCGTGGTCACCATTGTGACGAAGCGGCGCCCCTCCTTGCCGATGGTGTCGAAGGGAACCTCGCTGCGCGGGCCGGCGGTGACGTGGTCTGACACGGGCGCGTGGGGGTACGCGGGCTCGACGACGTCGTCCTGGTGCTGCACCCGGCGGCGGACCTGGTCGAGCGCGTAGCCGCCTGCGACCGTCAGCCCGCCCAGGGCGATGGCGTGGCCCACGAGCGGAGTGACGGGGTTGTCGTTGCGGCCGAGCACCCAGGAGACGCCACGGGTGGCGCCCTCGGCGACGAGCAGCTCGCCGACGGCGATGCCGAGCAGCCCGGCACCGGCGGCGAGCCCCATCCCGGCCGCCTTCGCGACGCCGGCGGCGCCACCGGCTGCGACGACGGTGAGGCGCTCGTCGTCCTGGAGTCCGAGGGCGTCGGCCCTCCGGTCGCGCAGGTACACGGTGAACGCTGCGACGGCGCTGCCGATGGCTGCGGCCGCAGCGAGGTTGAGGGCGGGGTTCGTCCGTACGCCGAGGCGGCGGGTAGCGATGTCGTAGCCGAGCACGGTGGCGCTGGCAGCCGAGCCCTGCGCGAGCTTCTGCGCGGCCGAGCGGGCGATGTGCATGGCGAGGGGGCCCTCGTGCGTCGCGGGCAGCACGCGCGTGATGATCATCGACGCGCCGCCGACGATGCCGGTGGCGGCGAGCACTGCCGCCTCGGGCGAGCCGCGGCCCACCCATTCGACGAGGTCGTCGGCGACGTTTTCACCGGCCTGGTGCGCCACCGTGCCCGCGCCGAGATGGAACGCCGCGATCGCGCCCGTGGCCAGGGCCTGGTCGGTAGTGCTGCGGGGGATCAGGCCGCGAGCGAACGAGCCACCCACGCTCCATGCTCCGGCGAGCACGCCGGCCCGAAGCGCGGCGTACGTGTGCCGAGTCCCGGCGGTCGCGGGCACGATCTCTCCCCTCTTCGGTGGGGTCAGTGTGCCATCTGGGCGGGAGCACCGCCCGACCCCGCGCGCGCAGGTGGCGGCGCGGACTAGCCCACCTCGCGCTGGAGCTCGGCGAGCACCGGCTCGAGCTGCCCGGCCTGCACGGCGCCGACGACGCGCGCGGCGACGCGCCCCTGGCGGTCGATCACGAGCGTGCTGGGCAGGGCCGCGGGGGGCACGCCGGGCAGCGTGGCGAGCGTGCGGCCATCACGGTCGACGATGCTCGGGTAGGGCACGCCCACCTTCGAGACCATCGCGCGGGCGGCCTCGTCGGTGTCCTTGACGTCGAGCCCCACGAACGCGGCTCCCCTTCCTGCCGTGCTCGCGAGCGCCGACAGCACGGGGAGCTCGTCCTGGCAGGGTCCGCACCACGAGGCCCAGTTGTTCAGCACCACGACCTTGCCGCGCAGGGAGGCGACGTCCAGGGATGAGCCGTCGAGGGTGGCTCCGAGGACCGGGGGCAGGGCCGCGCGGTCGGCAGGGGCGATGGTGCTGAGCCCGAGCGCCGTGGCGCTCGCCTCGGCCGACCGCGAGGCGGCGGCGGCGATCTCGTCCTCCCGCCCGCAGGCGGACATGGTGAGCACGGGCAGCAGGAGGAAGGCGGCAAGACCCCTGCGGGCCGTGCGGCACGACGGGCCCCCACCGGCCATCGGACCCTCCCGCACGACGCTTGGACGGCGCCCCGAGGCGCCCTGGACGAAACGAGGCTCCACGCCCTCGGCAGCTGGTGGGCCTGTGCTCGTCGTGGCATGGGAGCCGAACCTGCGACTTTCCGACCGTCAGTTCGGTCCCGCCTGTGTCACCCGGTCAGGTGCCACGAGGCGAGGAAGAACGTACCAGGGGGTCACGCGCGGGCGGCTCTCGCCGGGTCGTCGCGACACCGCCCGCGACACCTCAGTCCCAGATCTCGCCGCGGGCGGCCCTCGCGGAGCCCCCGAAGGGGAGGAGGCACGGGTGGTTCTGCGGGACCTTCCGCCGTATCGGTCACGTGGAGTGCCGGTCACGCGCGTGTCGGGCAGTTCACGGCGCCGACGCTGCTGCCCGCACCAGCCGCAACGGCCGAAGTGCTCTTCATCGGCAGGAGCCTGCCCGACTGGGGCGGCTACGAGGGGTTCTCGACGACGGCGGTTTGCGTCTGCGGGGCCTGTGACCTGCGCAAACGTGGTGGCCAGGGGCGGGGTCGAACCGCCGACCTTCCGATTTCCAGAATAGCCAACGGGGTGTCGTCGGGTGCTGCCTGGTGTCGTTCCCTCACGCCTGGGTGGGCGCAGCGGCCGTGAGGTGCCTGATCGTGACGTCTCGTGGTGGGGCGTTCGTGAGATCGTTGTGAGACGGAGGGGGCCTCACCGGCCGATGCCCGGGAGGCCGAAGCCCACCTCGATAGGGGCGACGGCCTGAAGCGTTCGCGTCCATGGTCGGCAGCGTCGTCGCAGGCCTGAACCCTTCGCGTCCGATCGAATTTCAGAGGCGCCGATCCGTGGGTTCAGGGACCCGGCCGATCGGACGCCGGGACGTGGGTGCCCATCACCGATGAAGCTCTCCGCCCCGAGCGAGACCGCCTGCCCGAGTACGGTGCGCCCATGGCCACCGACGAAACGACGGGCGAAAGCATCTCGGCAGCGAGCATCTCGGAGGTACTGACCTCTGGCGTGGCGGCGGGGAAGGCACGAGCGCGCAAGCGCGGCTCCGGGACGGCGGCGCGGGCGAAGGTGGCGCACCCGAGCGTCGCCGAGCGGGAGGAGAAGGGGCGGGCGGCTCGGGAGCGGGCGCCGCGCGAAGGCCTGGCGGACTGGACCCCGCCCGCGGACAGGGCCGACCCGGTGGGCCTGCTTGAGGGGCAGGAGGCTTCGCGGGTGCAGGAGCTCGTGCCGGTGCGGCACGCGCGGATGGCTGTGAGCGCCTTCACCTTCTACCGGGGTTCGGCGCTGGTGATGGCATCGGACCTGTCGGTGGGCTCGCGTTCGGGTTTGGATGCGCAGCTGTGCGGCGACGCTCACCTGTCGAACTTCGGGCTGTTCGCCGCACCGGACCGGACGGTGATCTTCGACGTCAACGACTTCGACGAGACCCACCCCGGGCCCTTCGAGTGGGATGTCAAGCGCCTGGCCGCCTCGTTCGTGCTCGCCGCCCGCGACAACGGCCTGCCGGACAAGGTCGCCCGCCAGGGCGCGGAGACAGCGGCGGCCGCCTACCGCGAGTCGATCAGGAACTTCGCCCTCAAGCCTGAGCTGGCGATCTGGTACGACCGGGTGGACGCCGCGGGGCTGGAGGCCTCGGTGCGCGAGCTCAGCGCGGGGTCGAAGGTACTCCGACGCCAGGACCAGAAGGCAGCCAAGCAGACCGTTGACCAGGCGGTGGCCAAGGCGCGCACGCGGGACGCGTGGTCGGCCATCGCCAAGATCACCGAGGTCGTAGACGGGCACCGGCGGTTCCTGGACCAGCCGCCGCTGCTGAGCCGTCTGGACGTCGACGCCGAGGCCGCCTCGATGCTCAACGCCCTGTTCCGCGAGTACCGCGGGACCCTGCAGGACGATCGGCAGGAGCTGCTCAAGCGCTACGAGATCGTGGACTTCGGGCACAAGGTCGTCGGCGTGGGCAGCGTCGGCCTGCTCGCGTTCGTCCTGCTCATGCGCGGACGGGACGAGGACGACCTGCTGGTGCTGCAGGTCAAGCAGGCCCAGGCCTCGGTGCTCGAGGCGTACACGAAGAAGTCGGCGTTCAGCAAGCACGGGCACCGGGTGGTGGCCGGCCAGCGGCTGATGCAGGCGGCCAGCGACTCCTTCCTGGGCTGGATCGACGGGCCGGGCGGGCGCAGCTTCTACGTGCGCCAGCTGCGCGACATGAAGTGGTCGCCGGACCCGGCGACCCTCACGGCCGAGCGGCTGCCGAGGTTCGCCGCCCTGTGCGGGCACACGCTGGCGCGGGCCCATGCGCGCTCGGGCGATGCCATCGCGATCGGGGCGTACCTGGGCGGGGGCCGCACCTTCGACAAGGCCATCGCGGCGTTCGCCACCAGCTACGCCGACCAGGTCGACGTCGACTTCGGCGCCTTCACCAGCGCCATCGCCCGCGGCGACATGGCCGCGCACGAAAGCGCCACGGGCAGCGAAGCGACCACCGCCGTCACCGAGCTCGGCGGCTAGCACCCCCTGCCGAACGCCGCCGGCCTGGCGGGATCTCGTCCTGGCCAGCGCACGCGGAGGCGCTAACTGGCGGTGCTAGCTCAGTGCCTTGGCCTTGAGCTGGTCGAACTCGACCTGGGTGATCGTGCCGGCGTCGAGCATGGCCTTGGCCGAGGCGATCTGGTCGGTCGCCGCGGTGCCGCCCTGGGTGCCCACCAGCGTCTTGGCGTACTCGACCTGCTGGGCCTGGGCCGCCTTGGCCGACTCCAGCGCGCGCTCCTGCATCCCGCCACCGCGGGCCAGCAGGTACACCAGGATCCCCAGCCACGGGATCAGGATCACGAAGAAGACCCAGAACGTCTTCATGCCGCCCCCGATGTCGTGGCTGCGGAAGATGTCGCCGAAGACCCAGAACAGGCACATGAACCACGCGAAGAACAAGAAGAGCTCGAGGAGCCCGAGCAGGAAATGACCATTGTCGTTGAACATCATCAACCTTCGCCACGCCTAGGGTCCGACCACGGGTTGCAGGCAGACCAGCCACGTTCGCCGCCTCGATCCTAGATCGGCGCGACCAGGCATTTCGACACCCTCCGCATCGACGGGGGCGATCATGCGGCACGCCCAGACGCATTGCGCAGCGCCTGCATCACGCCGCCGCGGACGTTGAGGTCCCGCTGCGCGACAGGCGGATCGCCGCCCGACAAGGCCCCGACGATTACAAAGGCCGATCGTCATCGCGACCTTCGGATTAGCGATTCAGACGCACCGCGCGTGGTCGTGTCATTCGCGCTCGGCTCGTGACGCTTGAGCGCGACCGATGCGCGCAGAAGCGTCAACAAGATGTCCAACACCGGGGCAGGCCGAGACCAGCCTGATTCACGACTACGGCTATGGCGCGCCGCGATGACCGATCAGCGCGACCACGTGACGCCACGGGATCGCCAAGTACAGCGCGATGCCGAAGTACAGCGCGACCGCGGCTCGCGGGAGCAGAAGGCCGATCACGATCGCGACGGCGTAGAGGACCAGACCGCTGAGGGACTTGCTTCGTGTCTGTGCGAGCTCCTCGTCCGTGCCGTCGCTGGAATACAGGCTCTCGGCGCGGGCGTATTTGTCCAGGGCCACGCTCAGTAGCCGGATGAGAAGGAGGGTGAACCCGAAGACGGTGACCGCGACTCGTTCGGCCTCGGATTCTCCGAAAGCGTCCGTGACCAACTTGGTTGGGAACGGGAGGAAGACGACGAAGAGCAGGAGCAACAGGTTCAACCGGAGGAAGACCGCGTCAACTTTCGTCAGTTCCTCGGTGATGGCGGAGTGTCCGATCCACGCGACGCCGATGGTGATGAAGCTGATGACGTATCCGACGTAGGTGGGCCACGCGGACAGGAACTCGTCCCATGGCGACCCACCGGGTTTGATGGCGATGTCGAGGACCAGCAGCGTGATGGCGATCGCGAACACGCCGTCGCTGAACGCCTCGAGCCGGGACTTGCTGAAGGAGCCGCCCGTGGATGTGGGAGTCAACGCGAACGGTCCCCTTCTCGTGGTGATGGATCGAGATCGAGCGGGTCGGTCACGTCCGACCACCCTGAGGTCAGTCTGTCCCATGCGACGGCTGCGCGATGGGCTGGACGGTTGCGACACCTCGCCCCTCGATGTCCATGTGTGCGACACGCACGGACCGTCGCTGCCTGGTCGTCGGCGTGGCAGCGGCGGCGCGGTAGCGCTCGGTTGGACACTGCTGACTGTGTCGACGACCGAGAGTGTCTTGCTGACCCCGGCTGGCCGACGGTGGGTCGAGCGGGCGACCCGCCCGCTCGACGTGCTCGCTGTCGTGTTCTTGGTCGACATCGTCCTTCTGTGGAGCTTCCCGGACGCGCCGACCGGAGTGCTGCGGCTGCTCGACTTGGTCTCGTGGATCGTCTGGGCGTGCTTTGCGATCGACTACGTCGCGCGGATGGTGCTGTCCACGGACCGGATGGAGTACCTCCGAACGCACAAGCTGGACTTGTTGATGGTCCTGCTGCCGATGCTGCGCCTGCTGCGTGTGTTCCTCGTGCTGCGTCACGCGCTGGCGGAGGTGAGTACGGACAAGATCGCGGGCTCGATCGTGAGCATCGTGATCGTCGTCGTGCTCGGCAGCGCGTTCTTGATGTGGCGGGTGGAGGGCACCGCGCAGGGTGCGACGATCATCTCGTTCCGCCGGGCCGTCTGGTGGGCGGTCGTGACGACGACGACGGTCGGCTACGGGGACTACACCCCGATAACCCCAGTCGGGCGCTCGATTGCCATCCTCCTCATGATCCTGGGCATCGGGCTGATCGGAACCGTCAGCGCCACCGTCGCGGCGTGGTTCGTGACACGGGACGGCGGTGGAGCGCCAGACTCGGCGAGCGCGGCCGGCTCGGCGTCCGAGGTCGACACGCCACCCGTGGTGGACGACTCTCGCGCGGCGCTCATCGCTCGCCTGGACAGGCTGGCAGCGACCCAGTCCGCTCAGGAGGCGGAGATCCGCTCCATCATCGAGGTGTTGAGTGCGCCCGAGGACGTCGCCTGAGCGGTCGCGCCGGCGACGCCTTGTGCCCCTGACTGATACGGACACCCGTCAGGTTGAGGGCGTTTCGTCGGTCCTCACCTCGAGCGCGGTCCTGACCTCGCCCTCGAGGTCTGCGTACGTTCCTTGCCCGATCTTGATGCTCGTCCGGAGCGGTGCAAGTCTGGCGAGCTCGATGGCTTGCCGGACAGAGTCCTCACCCACGACGATGAGCGCGGCCTGGCCCGGATCGATGGTTCCGCCGAGCGCGTCGAGATCGGCGTCGGGGATCGCCTTGAGCAGCAGTCCGTTGTCCTTGGCGCCGAACCCGCCGACCACGGCACCCGCACCGGCCGCGAGGAGGATCGATGGCGGGAACATCACGCCCAGGACGGCACCGACCACAAGCCCGCGCGATGCCCAGCGCCGTGCCGTGGATTCCCCTTTGACGACGTGCACCTGGCCCTGTTCGTCCCGCGAGACGACCGTCGTCTCGAACCGGCCCACCATGTCGGACGAGTGCAGGTCTCTCACCGTGCGTTGGTCGGCTTCGGCAGCCACCTCGTCGGCATAGGCGTTGAGCTGGATGAACACGCGACCGGATTCAGTCATTGTCGTCTCCTCGGTCCGTTTGAGTGCTTCCACGGTTGTCTGCTTCTGGTCGACGGCCCGGTCAGCGGCACTGCTGTGCCGTGACTAGGTCGCTGGGACCGGGGTCTTTGCCGGGTCGTCGGCGTGGGGTGATGTCGGGAGGCGGCGTACCCACGCCAGGGCCAGCAGTGCGAACAGAGCCAAGAAGGCGAGGGCGGCTCGGAGCGCGGTGAGCTGCGCGTCGGCGTAGGTCGCGACCAGCTCGGCGGTCTGCGCGGCCGGCAGGCCGGCCTGCTGCGCTGCCTGTTCGACCTGGGTGGTGGAGGCGAAGTTGACGCTCGTCTCGGCGGCCGCTGTCACCTGCTGCTTCACCGACTCGGGCAGCGAGGAGCTGGCTTGGATGCCTTGGGTGAAGTTGGCTGCGAGTGCGGCGAGGAGGATCGAGCCGACCAGAGCGACGCCGAGGGAGGCGCCGAGGTTCAGCGAGGTCCCCTGCAGCCCGCCGGCCTCGCCGCCCCGATTCGGTTCGACCGAGGACATGATCACGTTGCCGACCTGGGATGCCAGCAGCCCCAGGCCCGCTCCGAGCAGCGCCAGACCGGCGCCGAACCCCCAGCCGCTGAGTTGCGGGTCGAGGAAGTACAGCAGCACGAGTTCACCGACCAGCATCGCGGCGATCCCGCGTTGGACGATGAGCTTCGGTGAGAATCGACCAGTGAGCGCCGCTCCCCCGAGGGCGAAGACGAACATACCGACCGACATGGGCAGGATCGTGACCCCGGTCTTCAATGAGTCGAAGCCGAGGACGGTCTGCAGGTAGAGCGGCAGCACGAAGAAGGTAGCCTGGATGATGAACGCCTGGCACCACTGCACGACCAGTCCCGCGCGCATGCGTGGGATGTGCAGCAGGGCGAGGTCGAGCAGTGGCTCGTCTCCACGATCCTTGACGCTGCGTTCACGGCGCCCGAACGCGACCAGCACGACCGACCCGATGACGATGAGCCACAGCGTCGGCGAGAGCCCGAGCGGTGCCACGGGGGTTCCGTTGATCTCGGGGACGTTCGGGCTCGGCGTGATCCATCCCCATTGGCTGGAGCGCAGGATGCCCAGCACGATGGACCCCAGACCGACCGCAGAGAGCACCGCCCCACCGGTGTCCAGCTTGTTCTTGCGTCCCTTGACCGCGGGGATGATCCGGAGGAAGAGCAGGATGATGAGCACGACGACGGACTCGGACGCGAAGACGTAGCGCCAGGAGAAGTTGGCCGACACCCACCCTCCGATGAGCGGGCCGGCGGCCATCGACGCCCCGCTGACCCCGCCGAGGATGCCGTAGGCGACCGCACGCTGGTGCCCTTGGTAGGTCGCGGCCGTCAGCGCGGCGATGGCGGGGATCACCAGGACCGCTCCGAGCCCCTCGATCAGCGACCAGCCGACGAGGAGCACAGCCAGGTTCGGCGCCACCGCCGTGAGGAAGGAGCCGGTCCCGTAGACCAGGAGCCCGATCCAGAACGCCTGCTTGGCCCCCCAACGATCGCCGAACTTCCCGCCGATCAGCATGAACGACGCCATGACGAGGGTGTACAACGTGATCGCGGTCTGGAGCCCGACGATGGTGGTGTTCAGGTCCGCCACGACCTGGGAGATGGACACGTTCATCACGGTCGTGTCGAGCACCATGATGAACTGAGCGGACGCGAGCAGGCTGACGACGCCCCACCCGGTGCGCGTCGCCGCCTGCGGTGTCGCGTCGGTCATCGTCGGCATCCTTCCGCCACCACCCTGGCAGCTGTGAGTCCGGCCCGGAGTACCGGGCGTTCGGCGTCGCTTGGGACTCGGTCCTGGCTCGGGCTAGGCGCTCGCCGTCGGTGTCGTGTCTGCCGTGATCCCCGCGTGTTGGGCGGCTTCTGGGACCAGGTCGTAGTCCGTCTTGTAGGTCCCCATGATGGCCACTCCTGCTGCTGCGAGTGGGATGCCGATCAGGGCCCCGAGGGGACCCCAGATTGCAGCACCGACGAAGACCGCGGCAAGGGCGATGGCCGGGTTGACGTCCATCGTCTTGGAGCTCACCCGCGGGGTGAAGAAGTAGCTCTCGACCTGTTGGTAGACGGTCGCGAAGGCGATGATCGCGACGGCCTTCCACGGGCTGTCGAACAGGACGGCGAGGACCGGCAGGATGATGCCGATGTAGGTTCCGATCATCGGGATGAACTGAGCGGTGATGCCGACGAGCAGCGCGAACGGGAGCCAGTGCGGGACCCCGATGATGAAGAAGAAGATCCCGTGGAACAGCGACGAGAGCCCCGCGAGGATGATCTTCGACACCACGTAGCCGCCGGTCTTCGCGGTCGTGATGTCGACGACGTTGACGAACACCTTCTGATGCCTGGGGTTCATCGCACTCGCGACCGTGCGGAAGAAGTTGGGCCCGTCTGCGGCTAGGTAGAACGCGAACACGATGACGGTCAGCAGGTCGAACATCACCGACGCCAACGACCCGGCCACGGTCAGGGCACCTCCGGAGAGGTTCCCGGCCCAGGATTGGATGTTCGTGGGGGTCAGACTCAGTGACGAGCTCACCTTGGTGGGGTCAAGGGTCGTGCCGAAGGTGTCGTTGAGCTTGTTGACCACTGTTGTCGCAAGGTCGGGGAGACCGGTGACCAAGGCAGAGGCCTGGTCGAAGAACAGCTTCCCGAACACGAGGCCCAGCAGCAGCGCGACGAGCACCGCACCGCCGCCGACGAGCAGAGCCGCGAGACCGCGCGATCGACCGCGCGCGATCAGCGTTCGTATTCCCGGCTCGAGGGCGACCGAGAACAGCCAGGCCAGGAGTATCAGGAAGAGGAAATGGCGCGTGACGGAGAACAGCCACAGCGCCAGCAGCAGGGCTGCGACCAGGGACATGATGATGACACCGGCGCGCCGGACCGACCCTGGATCGAACTTGATGCCGGTGTCGGCTTCAGGGCCCGGAGGAGCGGCGATCGTCTGCGCCAGGTCTGGTGCTAGGGCGTCAGGGTGGTCGGCGGCAGGGATGGTCATGGGGTTCTCCTCGTCGGGACGACTTGTCGGGCTATGTCGGCGCCATGGCGATGCTGCGCACTCGCCTGCACCCTGACCCGGGGCTCCCCGCTGGCCATCGAGCTATCCGTCTGTGAACCGGACCGGATGTTCGACGATCGCGACGGGATGCCCGGCGGGCGCCGTGGGTCCGACGCCCGCCGAAGGCACTTCTGTCAGCTGCTGGGCTCGGCGGCGGCCACGTCCGCCTTCACCTGCGCTGGGTCGGCCTTGAGCTCCTTGCGCTCGACCTTCGCCGCGTGGGCGAGCCCCGCCGAGACGCGGTCCGCCATCGCTGTCGCAGCGACCGCCACGACGGCGCACTGCCCGGCATCGAGGGTCTCGCCGAGGTCCTTGAGGTCGGACCGGCTCATCCCGGCCGCGGCGTGCCCTGCCAGCGCGCCGAGACCGGCGCCGATGCCGGTACCCCACACGAGGCCGGCCCCGAGCGTCACCGCCGGGAACAGGGCGACGCACAGGCCCGTCGCGAGACCCAGCCCGCCGCCGACCCAGGCACCCTGACGCAGCGGCTGCTCGTGCTTCTTGACGATCTTGACCTTGCCGTGCTCGTTCTTCGACACCACCGCGGCGTCGAAGGTGTCGACGATCCCGTCGTCGTAGTACAGCGCCTTGATCGCCTCGTAGTCGGCTTCGGCGTCATCGAGTGAGTCGTACGTCGCTGCGAACGCGGCGAAAGTGTCCAGGCCTTCCATCACTGCTCCTTCGTGAGGTGTTCGTGGGTACCGGTCAGACGTCGTCGGCGTCGACTGCGTCAGCGATGTCGAGGGCGAGGCCGAGGCCCGCAGCGACGTTCGCGGCCGCGTCCAGGGTTCGCGGGGCTCCGATGATGGGGGCGAGCACGACGAGCACCGACTGGGCGTCCTCGAGGGTCAGTCCGCTGTCCATCGCCGGCCCCATGTTGAGGAAGTAGGACGACGGCGGCGCATCCACGGCGATCAGCCCGGCGAGACGGACCAGCATCAGCTCCCGGTCCGGCAAGTTGGCGCGGGAGAGCGAGGCCGTGGTCATGTCGGCCAGGGTGTCGAGGATCGGTCGTTCGGTCATGTCGAGAGTCCTTTCGGCTCGGCGAACCGTGATTTGCGGTCCGCGCCCGGTCGGCCTCGTCGTCACCATCGGGCCAACCGCGGGGGCGTCCCCAGCCTCGCACCCGTCGTGGTGACAAGCACCCGCCCGCTGCCGATCTCACCTAGGGGAGATCCGGTGCATGGGCTGTCGATGCACGCGGGGCAGGGCGACCCTGTTCCCATGAGCACCGATTCGGGTCCCCGGAGTACGTACCAGGTGGTGCTCGCCGGTGAGCTGGGAGATCGCTTCGAGACCCTGTTCGACGGCATGAGACTGACACGGGTCGACGGCAACACGGTTCTCACCGGGACTGTGATGGATCAAGCACACCTGGCCGGCATCCTCGAGCGAGCCCAGGAACTCGGCCTGGACCTGGTCTCGGTCGGCAGCGTTCAGGATCCAGCAGGCGGCAACGAGACGCGGAACGGATCGGAGTGAGATGAGCGAGCAGAGCACACCAACAAGCGAGAACCGCAAGATCGGTGGCGGTGCGATCGCCACGCTGACAGGCCTGGGTGTCCTCCTGGTCTTCGTGATCCAGAACACCGAGCAGGTCCAGTTCCGTTTCCTGTTCCTGACGTTCACCTGGCCGCTGTGGCTCTACACCATCCTCGCGGCCGCCTTCGGCGCACTCGTGTGGTTCGGACTGGGCGTCATGCGCCGCCACCGCCGTAGGAGCGCACGGCGCGACGACCGCCGCTCGTAGCCAGCGGGCGATTCCGCGGCAGCGGGCAGTCATTTCGGTGTCGGACGCGGAACTGGTGGGCGACGGACCGTGAAGCGGGGATGAGGGATGTGCCAGAGGGCCTGTCAGCACTAGAAGCGCAGAAGGAAGCCCAGCATCACGACCGTCACGCGACGTCCATACCCGGGCGCCGAGGGCGCGTGCTGCAAGTCAGTGAAGCGGTGGTGCTCGCCCTCGTGACCCTGACTGCCGCTTGGTCGGGCTTCGCGGCCGCCAAGTGGGGGACCGAGTCACGGTTGCAGTTGGCCGCCGCATCCTCGGCCCGCACAGAGGCCAACCGCGCATTCTTCACCGCCGAAACGACGCGCAACTTCGACGCCACGACGTTCAATGCCTGGTTCCTCGCCTACACGCTGGGCAACGCGGAGAAGATGAGCATCGCTGAACGGCGATTCCGACCCGAGTTCAAGATCGCCTTCGACGCGTGGATGGCGACCAACCCGGTGACGAATCCTCTCTCTCCCCCGGGACCGTCCTACATGCCGCAGTACCACCTCGCGGACAGCGACAAGTCGGTCTCTCTCGACGCCACTGCGGACGCCCACACTCACCAGGGAGAGGCGGCCGGATCTATCGGGGACAACTACGTGCGGATCACAGTGGTCCTCGCCGGCGTGCTCTTCCTGATCGGAATCGGCAGCACATTCAGCCTGCCCGGTGTGCGCTACGCCCTCCTCGGCGTCGGGTGTCTGCTGCTGATGGGCGCTGTGACCCTCATCCTGCTCCAACCGGGACCGCCAGCCTGAAGGAGTCGCAGCAATGGCCGAGTCGGCGAGTCGGTCCAGCCTGGTCTCGGCAGGGCGAAGGGCGTGCCCGTCCGGTCGTTCCGTCGCGCCGAAACGCGGCACGGCACGGCACGTCACGTCCTGTGGGTCACCAGGTCTACGTCGGGCCGAGACCGCCGGGTGGTGGCGTCGAACGTCGAATCGCAGCTCGCGTTCGGGCGACCCAGGTCACGAGGCGCAGCGCGCTGCGAGCAACCGGCTGACGGATACTCTGCCTCGACCGACGCGAGGGGATCAGACGTGATTGCCGTTCTGACCGTGTGCCTGGTCCTGATCGCGTACGCGGCCGTCGCTGCGCCGCTCGATCGTCGCGGGGTGACCTCGGCGATGGTCTTCGTCACGGTGGGCTTCCTCGTGGGTGCGCGTGGTCTGGGCCTGATTGACGTGTCCCTGGAGAGCACGGTTGCGGAGCGAATCACGGAGCTGGCTCTGGTGTTCCTCCTGTTCAGCGACTCGATGCGGCTCGATCTGGGTTCGCTGCGACGCCAGCTGAGCTGGCCGAGCCGTCTGCTGATCATGGGGCTCCCCCTCACGATCCTGCTCGGTCTCGGTGGTGGCCTCCTCGTCTTCCCCGGGATGGCGGTCGCGAGCGCCTTCCTCCTGTCGACGATGCTGTGCTCCACCGACGCCGCGCTGGGGCAGCGGGTCGTCGACGACCCATCCGTCCCGGCTCGCGTTCGCCAGGCCCTCGACGTGGAAAGCGGTCTCAACGACGGCCTGGCCGTCCCGTTCTTCCTCGTCGCGATGGACATCTCGTTGGCAACTCTCACCACCAGCGTCCCCGCGGAGATCCTCACCAATGCGGCAGAACAGATCGGTTGGGGAGTTCTGGCGGGTGTCGGCGCCGGCATACTGGGCGGGTTCGTTCGCCGCTGGTCGGGCGCGCGGGGCTGGATGCCCGACGAGTGGCGGCAGGTATTCACATTCGCGGTCGCGCTTACTGCCTACGCCGTCGCGGGCGCGCTCGGGGGTAGTGGCTTCATCGCCGCCTTCGTCGCTGGTCTGGCGTTCGGTGCGGTGTCGCGCGAGCACGGGCTCGCCGCGACGTACCTCACCGAGCAGGTCGGCAGTCTGCTGGCGGCGGTGACCTGGATGGGCTTCGGGGCCCTGGCGATCAGCGCGGCCTGGCCGGCGGTGACGTGGCGAGTGGTGGCCTACGCGCTGATCAGCTTGACCGTGGTCCGGATGCTTCCGGTGGCCCTGGCGATGTCAGGCACCGGTGCGCGATGGCAGACAGTCACGTTCATGGGCTGGTTCGGGCCGCGCGGGCTTGCCTCAGTTGTCTTCGGACTGCTCGCACTCGAACGGGGCGTGCCCGACGCGGATACGTTGCTGTCGACCGTGGTAATCACCGTGGGAATCAGCGTGTTCGTCCATGGGCTGACCTCAGTGCCCTTGATCGCGCGCTACCACCGCTGGTACTCCGCCGAAGCGCCCAGCCAGGCGGACGCAGCTGAGGCACGCCCGAGCCAAGTTCCCCGTGGCCGAAACAAGCTCACGCCGGGGGTGGATCCGCGATCCGCGGCGGACGTTCGCGAAGCCTCCTCGTGACCCTCCAGACGCCAAAGCGCGCCGCTGGCAGGAGTTGGATCCTGCGTCCGAAGGTCACTCACGCGCCCGTGAAGGCTAGCCTGACGCCTGACACCCCAGAACGGGGTCTGCCATGCACGAGGTCGGGAGGATCACCATGGCTTCCCGACGGGACTCGGTGAGCACACGGTCCGATCTGATTGCAGCGCCACGGCCTCCCGCACACGACGCCGGTCCTCGCGTCGTGCAAACGAGAGCACCCCGCCTGCCGCAGCCAAGGGACGAACCCCACGTCCTAATGGAAACCAAGTTGGCCGCACCCCGAGTCCGCGACGAGGCGGTGCGCCGGGACCGGCTCCTGCGGCGGCTGGACGCAACCTCGAGCCGCCCACTGACGCTCGTCGCCTGCCCGGCGGGCTTCGGGAAGTCGAGCCTGCTCGCGTCGTGGTACGAAGATGAGGCCGCGCGACGTCCGGCGACGTGGCTGACGCTGGACAAGGCGGACAATGACCCTGTCGTGCTCTGGTCCTACCTGCTGGAGGCCCTGCGCAGGGCCTGCCCGACCATGGATGAGTCGATCTTGGGTGCCGCCGTCGTCGCGCCGATGATCGTGGACGTGTTGCTGCCACGGCTGGTGAACGCACTCGCCAAGCAGCCCCCCATGACGCTGATCCTCGACGACTTCCACGAGCTCACCGACGGCCCGGCGCGCGACAGCGTCACCCGGCTCATCGGCCACGCTCCCCGAAACGTTCGCATCGTGTTGTCGACCAGGAAGGAACCTGACCTGCCTCTGTCGACGATGCGGGCACGGGGTGAGCTGGACGAGCTGAGGGCAGACGACCTCCGGTTCACTCTCGACGAGGCAGACGAGTTCCTGAACCGGCGCCAGCAGCTCGGGCTGACGGCTCAGGACGTCGCCCTGCTCGTGGAGCGCACGGCGGGCTGGCCGGCCGGCCTGTACCTCGCTGCGCTGAGCCTTCGCCCCGTACAGGACCGCCACCGCCAGGTGGCCAGGTTCACGGCGTCCAACCGGCACGTGATCGACTACCTCGAGGCCGAGGTCCTCGCCGCTCACGACCCGGCCGACCTCGAGCTGATGATTCGATGTTCCGTCCTCGACCGGATCACCGGACCGATCTGCGACGCACTCCTCGATCGACAGAACTCCGACGAAGCGCTGAGACGGCTTGCGCGCACAAACCTCTTCGTCGTCCCGTTGGACGACGACAGCGACGCGTACCGCCTACACCCGGTGTTCGCCCAGCTCATGCGAGTGGAACTGGGCCGCCTTGACCCTAACCTGGCGATCGAGCTGCGGCGCCGCGCCTACACCTGGCACCGGGCTCATGGGAACACCGCGGACGCGATCGGGTACGCGATCGACGCGCGCATGTTCGCCGAGGCGAGCGACATCATCGCCACGTCCTGGTTCCACTGGACCAACGTCGGGATGTACGACACGGTCCTGTCCTGGGTGCATCGACTCCCCCACGCGATGGCACGAGGGGACGTGCGGCTTCAGCTGGTTCAGGGCTGGACCGAGTGCCTGTCGCGGCGCAAGCGAGAGGCGGCTGTCACCATCGGGCTCCTCGAAGAACGCCTGAGCGCGACCGACACCGAGCCGCTACCGGACGGCTTCAGCTGCGGCAGGGCGAGTCTTGCCACCATGCAGGCGGTCTTCTCCTGGGGGGACCGAGACCTGGGCTACTCCCAGGCGCGACGTGCAGTCGAGCTCGAGGGGTCGGCCTCTCCCTGGCGTCCCGTCGTCTGCTGGGCGATGGGCCTCAACCTTCTGCTCCGCGGCGAGCTCGCGGAGGCTGACACCTGGTTCGTCGAAGCCACAAGCCTGGCCGAAGCCGGCGAACTGTGGCTGGTGGCGTCAACCGGTTACGCCTACCGCTCCCTCATCGCCGGCCAGCTCACGGACCCCACGACGCAAGCCCGACTCGCGCGGCTGGCGGCCGAAATGGCACGCGAGCACGGACTCGAGGATGCCGCCGCCGGTCCAGCCATCGCCGCCGGTGCCTCCCTGCAAACCCTGGGGCTCACGGGCGAGGCATTGCCCATACTCGAACACGCGCGTCGTGCTCGCCCGCTTCGGCGGTCAGCTTGGCGTGCTCGCCGTCGCGCTGGACATCTACGCGTCCCTGCTCTGCGAACACGGAGAGCACGACCAGGCGAAGGCCAGCATCCGTGAGGCGCGCTCCTACTCGGGCTGCGGCTGGCCGAGCGCCCGGGATCAGCTATGCCTCGAGTGCCGAGGGGCGGTT
>CAVZVV010000009.1:0-22881 GCA_963778785.1 uncultured Actinomycetes bacterium | reverse complement strand
GCACTCGGCCGAGATCAGCGCCCAGGTCATCCCGGTGCTCGACCAACGCGCCTCGTCCCAGGGCGTCTCCTTCGACGGCATCAGCGGTGCCACCTACACCTCGGAGGGCTACCGGCAGTCGTTGCAGGCCCTGCTGGACTCGCTCAAGTGAGATCGGCACCGGCACCCCTTGTGACGTCGCCGCCCCCGCCGGTCGTGGCGCCGGTCATGGGCACGGTGGTCCGGCTCGACCTGCGCTCGGGAGACGAGACCGCGCGCCGCCGCGCGGCCGCCGCCGCGCTCGTCGAGCTCGACGCGCTCGAGGACCGCTTCTCCTCGTTCCGCCCGGGCAGCGAGGTGAGCCGGTACGCCCGCGGCGAGATCGCCGAGGACACGGTCAGCCGGCTGCTGCGGGAGGTGCTCGACGAGTGCGCGGCGTGGACGCAGGACTCCGGCGGCGCGTTCCGCGCCGTGCGGCCCGACGGCGTCCTGGACGTCGCCGGCTACGTGAAGGGATGGGCGGCCGATCGGGCCGCCCGGCTGGTCCGGGCCCACGGCGTCGAGGACTTCCTGCTCGAGATTGGCGGCGACCTCGTCTGCTCCGGGCACGCCGGAGACGGCCGACCATGGCGGATCGCGGTGCGCAGCCCGCAGCGGGGGGAGGGGCCCGCTGCCGTGCTCGACCTCGACCCCGCGGCCGGTGCCGCCGGCGTGGCCACGTCCGGAAGGTACGAACGCGGCGACCACCTGTGGCTCGGCCCCGAACTGCTCGGCGAGAGGCACGCGACGAGGTCCTTCACGGTGGTGGGTCCCACGCTCGCTGAGGCCGACAGCGCAGCCACCGCCGGATACGCCCTCGGTGGCCGGGCGGGGCTGGACTGGTGCGAGGCGCGCGGCTGGCACGCCATGGCCGTCATGGCCGACGGGACCCGCCCGTGCACGCCGGGCTTCCTCGACCTGCTCACCCCCCTGCCCGGCGCGTGACGTCGGTCGCCCCCAGCGCGGGCAAGGTGGGTGCGGCGTCCCGGCCGGATGCGACACTGGTGGGCATGTCCGCGCCCGCCGATGTGCGCCCCGGTGAGGGCCCCGCAAGCGGGCCAGGCCCGGGCGGCACCGTCGCTCCCGACGCGGCGGCCGAGTCGTCGGCGCACGTGGGCCGCGCCGGCCGGCTCGGCGTGTGCGCTGCCGTCGGGGTTCTCGCGCTTCTCGTCCTCGTCCCGGTCTCGGTCCTGCTGTACGTGTGGAAGGTCGCGGGCGCCGACGACCTCACGCGGTCCGACGCGGTGATCGTGCTCGGCGCCTCGCAGTTCGACGGCCGGCCGTCGCCGGTGCTCGCCGCGCGGCTCGACCACGCGGCCTCCCTGCTTCGCGAGGGCGTGGCCCCGCGGGTGATCACCGTCGGGGGCAAGCAGCGCGGCGACCGCTTCACCGAGGCCGAGGCCGGCCGGCGCTACCTCGCCGAGCGCGGGCTGCCTGCCACGGCGCTGGTCTCCGTGGGGGAGGGATCCGACACCGTGGCCTCCCTCGAGGCGGCCGCCCGCTCCATGGCCGAGCACGGCTGGAGCACCGCCACCCTCGTCACCGACCCGGCGCACGAGGCCCGCTCGCTCGCGATCGCCCGTCGGCTGGGCATCGACGCCCGCACCTCGCCCACGCAGCGCGGCGACGGCTCCAACGTCACGGCGGAGTACCTCGCGCGTGAGGCCGGCGGGCTGTTGCGGTTCTGGGCCGTGGAGCAGTGGGCGCTGCGTCCGGTCCTCGGCGGCTGACCCGCCCGCCGATAGCCTGGCGGCGATGAGCACCCAGGAGCCTGGCGGGCCGTCCGAGGGCGCCGCGCCCGGGCCCGGCTACGACCACGCGGACCAGGAGCGCTGGGTGGTCGAGCCGCCCAAGCGGAGCGCTCGGTCCCCGTTCGCCCGCGACCGGGCCCGCGTGCTGCACTCGTCGGCGCTGCGCCGGCTGGCGGCCACCACGCAGGTGGTGCGGGCCGGCGTGCTCGACTTCCCGCGCACCCGGCTCACCCACACCCTCGAGGTGGCGCAGATCGGCCGCGAGCTCGGCGACGCGCTCGGCTGCGATGCCGACCTGGTCGAGGTGGCGTGCCTCGCGCACGACCTGGGTCACCCGCCGTTCGGACACAACGGCGAGCAGGCCCTGGACGAGGTGTCCACGTCCACGGGTGGCTTCGAGGGCAACGCGCAGACCCTGCGCGTGCTCAGCCGGCTCGAGAGCAAGACCTTCGGACCCGACGGCCGCGTCGGACGGGGTCGCAGCGTGGGGCTCAACCTCACGCGGGCGGCCCTGGATGCGTCGATGAAGTATCCGTGGCCCAGGCGCCCCGGCAGCGCGAAGTTCGGCTGGTACGGCGACGACGCCGACGTCGCACTGTGGGTGCGGGCTGACCGGCCCGCGGGTCGGCGCTGCTTCGAGGCCCAGGTGATGGACTGGGCCGACGACGTCGCCTACTCCGTGCATGACGTCGAGGACGCGGTGCACGGCGGCCTGCTCGATCTCGCCGCGCTGCGCGACCGGGACGAGCAGGAGGCGCTCGCCGCCCTCGCGGCTGGGCGTTACGCGATCGGCACGTCGCCCGACGCGCTGGCCGACGCCCTGCGCCGGCTGCTCGGGCTCGGGCTCGTCCCCCACGCGTACGACGGTTCCCAGCGTGCCCTCGCAGCCCTGAAGAACCTCACCAGCAGCCTCATCGGGCGGTTCTGCTCGGCGGCCGAGCGGGCCACCCGGGAGTCGCACGGCGCCGACGCACTCACCCGTTACGCCGCCGACCTGGTCGTGCCCGACGGCGTCCGCGAAGAGGTGGCGGTGCTCAAGGCGGTCGCGGCCCGCTACGTGATGGAGCGCGAGGGCGTGGCGGAGGTCTACCAGGGCCAGCGGGACCTCCTGCAGGAGCTGGTGGCCGCGCTCGTCGCAGCGGGGCCGGCCGACATCGAGCCCTGGCTGCGCCCGTCCGCAGAGGCCGCCGGCTCGGACGACGAGCTGCTCCGGGTCGTCGTCGACCAGGTGGCGAGCCTCACCGACGTCAGCGTCGTCGAATGGCACCGCCACCACTGCGCGTCACTGCCGTAGTGGTCGTTTCCCGTGCCCGGAAGCGACCACGACGGCAGTGACGCGGGGGCGGGGGCCGCGCAGGGTGCCGGACGTCAGGACGTCGCGAGGCCGCGGACCACGGCGACGAGGGCCTCGATGTCGTCCTCGGTGTTGTACACGTGCGGGCTGACGCGGACCTTGCCGGCGACGCCCTGCGCGAGGTAGTCGCGCAGGGCGTAATCCGGGGTGCCGAGACTCACGTTGATGCCGGCGGTGCGCAGGCCCGCCTGGACGTCCGACGGGTCGACGCCGTCGAGCGTGAAGGTGACGATCGCGCCCTGCACCTCGCCGTGGTCGCGGATCTGCACGCCGGGCACGTCGGCCAGGGAGAGCCGGGCCAGGCCCGCCAGCGAGGCGAGCCGCGCGGCGATCGCCTCGAGCCCGAGCTCGAGTGCGTAGTCGACCGCCGCCCCGAGGCCGAGCACGCCCGCGTAGGAGGTCTCCCAGTACTCGTACCGTCGCGCGCCCGGCTGCACCTCGTAGGCGTCCAGCGAGGTCCAGCTGGCCGAGTTCAGGTCGAGCGGGAAGGGTTCGAGCGCCGTCACCGCGCGGTCGCCGGCGTAGAGGAAGCCGGTGCCGCGCGGGCCCCGCAGGAACTTGCGCCCCGTGCCCGCGAGGAAGTCGCAGCCGATGGCCCCCACGTCAACAGGCACCTGGCCCACGGCCTGGCAGCCGTCGACGAGGTACCAGGCCTCGGAGCCGGACGCGCGCAAGGCGCGGCCGATCCCCACGGCGTCGTGCAGCAGGCCGTCCTGGCTGGGCGCCCAGGTGAGGGCCACGAGAGCCACCCTCTCGTCCAGCAGGTGCGGGAGCGCGCCGACGTCGACGGATCCGTCGGGCGCCGACGGCATGATCTCGACCGACACGCCGGCGGCGCGGACGGACTGCAGCATCGGGATGACGTTGCTCGCGTACTCCGCCGAGGTGGTGAGGATGCGCGAGCCGGCAGGGAGCTCGCCCGAGTGGGCCAGGGCCGCGTACGCGCGGGACCAACCCTCGGTCGCCGACTCGCACAGGGCCACGCGGTCGACGCGGGCACCCAGCAGCCGCGCCACCGACTCCTTGCCCGCGGCGACCCGCTCTTCGGCCTCCGCGTGCGCCTCGTACCCCCCGATCTGCGCCTCGCGGCGCACGTGGGACACGACCGTCTCGGTGACCACCTGCGGCGGCAGGGCCGAGCCGGCGTTGTTCAGGTGGACGACCTCGAAGCACCCCGGGGTGTCGTCGCGGAGGCGGTCTATCTCGAGCGCGAGGTCGCGGATCTGGTCGGGCATGCCCCCGAGCCAACCATGCCGGGCAGCGCCGGGGGAGGGGTGGGCGCGCGACCGTAGGATGCCCGGCATGGCACGCATCCGGGACGAGGACATCGTCCTGGTCCGTGAGCGGGCCCGCATCGACGAGGTCGTGCGCGAGTACGTGGGCCTCAAGAGCGCCGGCGGCGGCAGCCTCAAGGGCCTGTGCCCCTTCCACGAGGAGCGCAGCCCGTCGTTCCACGTCACCCCGAGCAAGGGGTTCTGGTACTGCTTCGGCTGCGGCGAGGGCGGCGACGTCGTCGGCTTCCTGCGCAAGATCGACCACCTGTCCTTCGCCGAGGCGGTCGAGAAGCTGGCCGGCCGCTACGGCGTGCAGCTGCGGTACGAGGAGGGGGGGCGGCCCCGAACCGGCAGCAGGGTCAGCGCACCCGCCTGGTCGAGGCGCACCGTGTCGCGGCCTCCTTCTACGTCGAGCAGCTCGCGCGGCCCGACGCTCTGGCTGGCCGCGACTTCCTCTCCGGCCGCGGGTTCGACCCCACGGCCGCCGAGCACTTCGGCGTCGGGTTCGCCCCCCGCGGCTGGGACTCGCTCACCTCGCACCTGCGGGCGAAGGGTTTCAGTGACGACGAGCTGCTGGCCGGCGGCCTCGTCTCGCGCGGCCAGCGCGGCGTGTACGACCGGTTCCGAGGTCGGCTCGTGTGGCCGATCCGCGATCTGTCCGGCGACACGATCGGATTCGGCGCCCGCAAGCTGTTCGACGATGACGACGGACCAAAGTACCTGAACACCCCCGAGAGCCTGCTGTACAAGAAGTCCCAGGTGCTCTACGGGATCGACCTCGCGCGCAAGGCGATCGGCTCGCAGCAGCAGGCCGTCGTGGTCGAGGGGTACACGGACGTGATGGCGTGCCACCTCGCCGGCGTCGGCACCGCCGTCGCCACGTGCGGCACCGCCTTCGGCACCGACCACATCAAGGTGCTGCGCCGGCTGCTCATGGACGACGACACGTTCACCGGCGAGGTCGTCTTCACGTTCGACGGCGACGCGGCCGGTCAGAAGGCCGCGCTTCGCGCCTTCGACGACGACCAGCGGTTCGTCGCGGCCACCTTCGTGGCCGTCGAGCCCCACGGGCTGGACCCGTGCGACCTTCGGCTGCAGCAGGGCGACGAGGCAGTGCGATCCCTGGTGTCGCACCGGGTGCCGATGTTCGAGTTCGCCATCCGCTCCACCCTGGCGACGCACGATCTCGACACGGCCGAGGGCCGCGTGGCGGCGCTGCGCGACTCGGCGCCGGTCGTCGCCCGCATCCGCGACCACGCCCTGCGCCCGGAGTACACCCGCATGCTCGCTGGGTGGCTGGGGATGGACCTCAAGCCCGTGCGCGAGGCCGTCTCGCGGGCCGAGCGCGGCGGTGCCCCGGGCGGCAGGCCCGACCGGTCTGCGCCCCGCCAGGGCTCGTCGGTCCCGGGAGAGCGGCCCGGCGGCGGGGCCGAGGCCGCGCGTCCGGTGCCCGTCGTCCGGCCCGACCCGCGGAGCCTGGCCCACCACGTCGAGCGGGAGGCGCTCAAGGCGGCGCTGCAGCGCCCCGCGGCGGTGGTCGACTGGTTCGACGTCGTCGAGGCACCCGCCTTCACGTTCGGGCCCTACGCCACGGTCCACGGCGCCGTGGTGGCCGCCGGCGGCACGGCGACGGGCGCCGGTCTCGAACCGCAGCGATGGGTCGACACCGTGCTCGCCGCCTGCCCCGACGACCCCACGCGCGGCCTGGTCACCTCCCTGGTCGTCGAGCCGATGCGGGTCGACGAGGGCGAGTCCGTCGGCGAGGCCGAGGACCGCTATGCGATCGGCATCGTGGCCCGGCTGCTCGAGCTCGACGCCGCCCGACGCATCGACGACCTACGCGGCCGGCTCACACGACTCGACTCCGTAGCCGATCCCGCGGGTGCCGAGTCCGTCTTCCGCGACCTGCTCGCCTTGGAGCGGTACCGCCGCGAGCTGCGCGAGCAGGCCTCGGGCGAGGGCTGAGCCGTGGGCCTCTTCTCGCGCGGCGGGCTCCCCGACGGCCTGCGGTCGACCGTGAGCGTGCCCGCGGGCGAGCGGGTGCAGGCCTGGGCGCCGTGCGCCGACGCCCCGGACGACGCCGTCGTGGCCACCGACCTCGCGCTGTACCTCCCGCGCGCCGAAGGCTACGAGCGGGTGCCGTGGGACCTCGTCCAGCGCGCGTCCTGGGACTCCGGCGTGCTCGACCTGCGCACGCGGCCCGAGCCCGGCGCGAAGCTGCGGCGCAGCGTGATCCGGCTCGACGACGTCCGCGACCTCCCCGAGGTCGTGCAGGCCCGGGTCACGGCCAGCGTGGTGGTCCAGCAGCACCTCGACCTCGACGGCGTCGGCGGCGGTGTGGTGGTGGCGGCCCGGCGGGTTTCGGGCTCGGACGAGCTGCGCTGGTCCGTGCGGTTCGATCCCGGCACCGACGGCGCCGACCCGCTCGTGAAGGCCGCCGCGGTGGCGGCGCTGGATGATCTGCGCGGGTCCCTGGGACTGTAGAGGGCGATTTCGGCGCGACCCGGACCGGCTGGTAACCTCTCTCCCCGTGGTGCCCCCGGCGCCTCATTCCCGCGTAGCTCAATTGGCAGAGCTCCCGACTGTTAATCGGGCGGTTAGTGGTTCGAGTCCACTCGCGGGAGCCCCAGGCCCCTCCATCCTCGCCGGACCGGGGGTGCCCTCACGTCTTGGCCGAGCCCATGCGCGCCGCACGCTGCGGTTTCAGCTCAGCAGCGCCAGCCCCTGCGCCGGTGTCACGACGGCCACCGCCACGGCATCGAGGCGGAACGTGCCGGACCCGGGCACCTGGACCAGGCGCAGCGCGTGGGTGCGCGAGGCCAACGACCCCGAGGTCCATACCGTCCGCCGGACTCGCGTGGTGCTCGAGGCCGTGCTGATCGTCCGCAGGTAGCGGCCGTCGAGGTAGACCCTGATCTTGCCGCCACCTGGTGAGGTGGTGGCGACCACGGAGAGATGCCGGGCCCAAATCCCACGCTCGAACACTGTGACCTTGACCGCACCTCCGGTGCGCGTCGAGGAGACGGTGCCCTGCCAGCTGCCCGGCGACGCGCTGCGGGTCCAGGCGCCCGTGTAGTGAAGCGCGGTGGCCCGGTCGTCGTACGGGACCTGGGTCACGACTGCCGTGGTGGCCCAGCGGATGTTGCCCCACGCGTCCGCCGACCCGCCGCGCAAGAAGTAGGTCGCCCCGGGGGCCAGCGCCACCGGCACGCCGCCTCGGCCGAACGCGACGGTGCCCGAGCGGGGCAGCAGCAGCGCACCTCCGAGCCCGAAGGAGCCACCGCCTTCGGCCAGGTAGAAGCCGTAGGCGAGCCGAGCCCCTGCCGCCCCGGCACCGAGTGCGCGGTAGGTGACCGGGAACGACCCGCCCGTCGAGCTCGTCGAGGCGATCGCGGGCGCGGAGATCACCGGCGGGGCGACGAGCCGGAAGTGGGCCGTGGCCGGCGGCGAGACGTTGCCCGAGCCGTCGAAGGCCCAGGCGGAGTACGAGTACGTGGCCCCCGCGACGAGGCCCGTGAACGAGGTCGACAAGGAACGGCCGAAGGTGGTGGATCGCTTCCACCCGGCGGCGTACGACGGCGGCGGGGTCATGCCCGGCGACACAGCGATCCGTAGGCCCACCGTGTCGACCGACGGTGCCGTGTTGGGACCCCAGCTGAACGTGACGTTCGTGGGTCCGAGGGTGACGGTGGGTGGGAAGGCGAGGGTTGGCGCTGTGAGGTCCGTGCGCGTCCAGGGGCCGGCGAACGACGCCGATGCCCCCCCGTCGGCCGGCGGGACGACGAGGGTGAGGCCCCCCGTCCCGGCCGCCGCCGTGACGTCGGCCCCGTACGCGCCCTGCGTCATGATCCGCGTCCCGTCCGGCGACCAGGTGGCCGACTCGATCCTCGTCGGGTGGTAGGTGGATCCCAGCACCCGGCGGCCCGTGCCGCGGGGCGCGACGGTGACCACCACAGAGCCCATGGCCGAGCGGTCGGGCCCGAGCAGGTCGACGACGGCCAGGATCCGCGAGCCGTCGTGCGACCACCGGGGGCCCCGGCCGGCCACGCCGAGGGAGGTCAGACCCGTGCCGTCGGCGTTCACCATGAAGAGCCGGGGCACGTCGGCCACCCGGCGACTGAACACGATCTGCGTGCCGCTCGGGGACAGATCGGCGTCGTTGGCCCCGCCGGTGTTCGGCACGGTCGTGGTGCCGCCGCTGAGCCGCACGAACCGCAGTGGCCCGATCGCCCCGTCGGCCGTTGGCGTCCACAGGAGGAGCGCGGCGCTGTCCGGGGTCCAGACGGGCGCGCCGATACCCAGGTCGACGACCGTGAAGAGCGTGCGGATCGCGTGCGTGCCGCGGTCGTACACGCGGACCATGCTGGTCAGGCCGCCGGGCCCGTCGTCGACGAACGCCACCTTCGTCCCGTCGGGCGAGACCGTCACGTCGTAGAAGTTCGTCGCGGCGTTGTACGTGCCGGGCAGCTCGGTGTCGGCGTGCGTCGACTCGTCGAGCACGTGCAGCGAGGGGTTGTACTGGAACGGCGGCGCCGGTGAGAAGGCGTACACGATCTCGTTGGCTGCGCCGGCCTGAGCCGGGGCGAGCCCGACCAGCCCCGCGAGCACGAGCGGCGCCGCCGCGGACAGGACGAGCAACGGACGAAGCCTGCGACCCATGACGACCCCCGTGGTAGGCGAAGCCCGCTCGCCTCCATCCGAGCACCGCGCCGCCCCCCGGTCAATCCCGCCCGTCCCCCGCGCTCCGCCCCGCTCCGCCCTCACGTCCTCTCGTCCGTTGATCCAAGGCATGGACGAACGATCCATTGGGGGGCCTGCAGACGAGCCCTCCATGGTCGGTGGATCCAAGGCATGGATCAACGGATGAGAGAAGGTGGGAACCGGCCGGAGGGCGAGGCCGCTGACCCGGGCTCCGGCGCTAGAGCCCGCTGGCTGAGGCGGCGAGGCGGGCGTCGGCTCACGCGTGGGCGTCGACCGCTGCCTCCGCCATGGCCTTGGCGTAGGCCTCGCTCTGGAGGCTCTTGGTCTTCGCGACGTCGTCGGAACCCGGAGTCCGCGCCACGGGTTCTTCGTCACCTTGGTCGCCTGGAACTCCGTGACCACCGGCTCGGCGGCGTGCGGGTCGACCCCCTGCTTGTGCTTGGCGTCCTCCTCGTCGATCCACCTCCGGAAGGCCCGGCACGGGTATCGCGCGGGTATCGGGTCCATTGACGGCGGTATCGCGTGACTCGACACTCGCAGCATGCGCGTCACGTTGCTCGGCGCGACGAAGTACCGAGGGGAGTCGGCCTCGTGACCCGGCGCGACCGCGTCGTGCTCGGCGCGCTCTGCGTGCAGCGGCGACGAGCCGCTCACCACTGAGCAGCTCGCGGACGCGCTGTGGGGCGACGAGCCGCCGAAGTCGGCGGCCAAGGTGATCCAGGGCTCGGTCATGCGGCTGCGCCGCGTGCTCGGCCCCGACTCGATCGAGACCACCGGGGACGGCTACCGGCTGCGGCTCGACGGCGACGCGGTCGACACGCACGCCTTCGAGCGCCTCGTCGGCCCGGGCCCGCGAGCTCGCCGCCGTGCACGAGCCGGAACGGGCGGCAGCGGCGTACCGGCAGGCGCTGTCGCTGTGGCGCGGAGCGCCCGCTGCCCGAGCTGCAGGAGTGGGACCCGGCGCGGGCCGAGGCCGCGCGGCTCGTCGAGATACGCCGCTCGGCCGAGGAGGAGCTCGTCGAGGCCGGATGGCAGTGCGGGCGCGATGCCGACGCCGTCGCCGATGCCCGGCACCTCGTCACGCGCGAGCCGTTCCGCGAGCACCGCTGGGCGCTGCTGGCCCTCGCGCTGTACCGCATCGGGCCGCCAGCGCGAGGCGCTCGACGCCCTGCGCCGCGCCGCGCACCACCCTGCTCGACGAGCTCGGCCTCGATCCGGGGCCCGAGCTGACCGGCCTCGAGCAGCGGATCCTGCAGCAGGACCCGAGTCTGCTCGAGGTGCCCGCCGCTCCGGTCGCGATGTCGAACGTCTGTCCCTATCCCGGGCTGCGGCCCTACGACGCCGACCAGTCCGAGCTCGTTCGTCGGTCGCGAGGACGATGCTCGCGTCGTGCGCGCCCGCGGCTCGCGGAGTTCCCGCTCCTCGTCGTGGTCGGAGCGTCCGGGTCGGGGAAGTCCTCGATCGTGCGGGCCGGGCTCGTCCCGGCGCTGGTGCGAGCCGGCAGCACCGGTCACCGTGATCACGCCCGGGACGTCGCCGGCAGCCACGCTCACCACGGCGCTCACAGCACCGGACGCCCGTCGACGTGGTCGTCGTCGACCAGCTCGAGGAGCTGTTCGCCTCGGCCCATCCCGCCGAGGTCGCACCCTTCCTCGGGCCGCCTCGCGGCCCTCGTGGACGAGGGCGTGCGGGTGGTCGCGACGCTGCGGGCGGACCACCTCGCGGGCCTGTCCGCGCACCCCGCCTTCGCGCGGCTGGCGGAGCGCGGACTCGTGCTGCTGACACCCGATGACCGAGAGCGAGCTGCGGCGCGCCATCGAGGAGCCGGCGCGACGCAGCGGCCTGCTGCTCGAGCCGGGCCTCGTCGACCTGCTCGTGCGCGACGTCCTGGACGAGGCCGGCGGGCTGCCGCTCATGTCGCACGCCCTCGCCGAGACGTGGGCGCGCCGCGACGGCAACGTGCTCACCGTCGAGGGCTACACCCGCACCGGCGGGATCCGGGGCGCCGTCGCGCAGTCCGCCGAGCGGCTCTACGAGTCGCTGTCGACCTCGGACCGGGCCGGGCTGCGCGCGGTCCTCCATCGACTCGTGTCCCCGATGCCCGAGGGGGACCCGGTCGCCGCGCGCGTCCCGACCCGCGTCTTCGACGGCACCGAGGACGCTCCCCGGCTGCTCGACCTGCTGGTGCGCGCGCGGCTCGTCACGACCTCGTCGGACTCGGTGACGATCGCGCACGAGTCGCTCGTGCGCGCCTGGCCGCGGCTGCGGTTCTGGCTCGACGAGGACGTCGAGGGCCAGCGGATCCTCCGCACCTGCAGGTGGCGGCCGACGGCTGGGACGCCGACGGCCGCCCGACGACGAGCTCTACCGCGGCGCGCGGCTGCACACCGCCCTCGAGTGGCGGGACCGGTCGCATCCCGTTCTCGCCGAAGCGGAGTCGACTTCCTCGCCGCGTCGAGCGACCACGAGCAGGCGGAGGAGCGGCGACGGTCGGCCGAGCTCGAGGAGCAGAAGCGGCGCAACCGGCAGCTGCGCTACTCGCTCGGCGGAGTGGCCGGACTGCTCGTCCTGGCGCTCGTCGCGGGCACGCTCGCGGCCGTCAACGGGCGGCGCGCGCAGGACTCCCACGCCGCGAGCGGCGGCCGGCAGCGCTCGCGTCAGCCACCGACGCCGACGCTGCGCGGCTGGCCGCCGCGGCCCTGGCCGAGCCTCGGACCGACGTGTCGCTCCTCCTGGCCCGGCAGTCGGTGGCGCTGGCCGACACCCCGGCAACCAGGGCAGCCTGCTCGGCGCCCTCGGCGGCAGAGCGTGCTCTCGATGGCGACAACCCCGTTGCGGTACAACCCGACGTTTGCCGACAACGCGTTCAGCCCGGACGGCACCCGTGCCCTCGTCGACGCCTACCCCGACGGCTCGACCATCGACGGCATCTACCTGCTCGATCCCGCGACCGGCCACGTCCTGACTGACGCGCCCTTGGTCGACCCGTATACGATGGACGACCTCCACACCCCTACCCGGCGGGTTTCATCGACGGCGGTCATCAGGTCGTCGTGATGACCGACGCGCACCTGGACCCCGCCGCGAACCGGGAGCTGCACACCTTCGACGCCCGCACCGGACGGGAGATCGGTGCCGCCGTCGAGATGCCCGGTGCCGTCACGGGCGGCTACTACCGGCAGGACCGGATGCGGATCTCCCCGGACGGCCGGACTGTGCTGTCGGTCTCGGGTCGCAAGGTACGGGTCTGGCACCTCGTGGGCAGGGGGTGGCGCGGCCCCAGCGAGATCACCCTCCCGCGGATGCCCACGTCGATCTCCGACCATGACCTCACCTCGAGCGTGCGCTTCAGCGACGACGGGTCGCCGTGCGGCCCTCCGGATCCTGGTGGACGGACCACCCTTCTCCGGCGAGCAGGCGGTGGGCCTGGTGGTGGACACCCGCCAGCCTCGGGTGGTCGCTCCCTTCGTCCCGCCCGTGTCGGGAGGTACCGGACCGTCGGCCGTGTCCATCTCGCCGGACGGTTCGTTGGTAGCGATCGGCCATGCCGACGGGTCCTTCGAGATCGCGCGGGTGGGCGGTGGCGCGCCGGCACTGCGCCGCGTCGCAGGCGACACCCGCGTCACCGCCTTCGGCTGGTCGGCACGGCACGGGCAGGTCGCGGTGGCCGACGCATCCGGAGCCATCGCCGTGTACAGCACCCACGACCCTGACCAGGTGCAGCGGTTCGCCTCCGGCGGGACTCAAGTGGACGCCGTCGCGCTCCCCAGCGACGGGCACCGGGTGCTGAGTCTGGACCAGTCGGGCACCATCACGAGCCGGTCGCTGCTTGGCGCGAGCGCCATCGCCGGTGTCGTGGCCACCGGCCGGACGAGCGCCCTCGCACCCGGGCCGCCAGGTACCTTCGTCGCGGTGGGCGGCGACGACGGTCGGGTGGCGCTGTACGACCAGAGGACCCTCAACCCCATCCGCCAGTTCTGGCTCGGCCCGTACGCGGGCCCAGACGCCACGCTGGAACCCGCCTACCACCGGCGGGTCTCTGCCCTGGCCGTGACGCCGGACGGATCCGAGGTGGTCGCCGGAGACCGGGTCGGCCACCTGCGCGTCTGGTCGTCCGCCGGCGGCCGGCCGTTGTGGTCGCGTGACGATGCGCCGACGTCGTTCCTGGCCGTGTCCCCGAACGGCCACCTGCTCGCGACCGCCGGCTACCGACCCGTGGAAGCGCCGTCCCAGGCGCACCACCCCGACGGGGAGGCTCTCTCGACGTCGATCACGGTGTACGACATCGAGACCCACGCGGTCGTGTTCGCCGACCCGTTCGCCGACGAGATCGGCTCGGTGTCGACGCCCAAGCCGAGGGCGATCGCGTTCTCCCCGGACTCGTCCCTGCTGGCCGCCCAGTTCTCCGGCCGAACCGCGCTCTACGACGTTGCGACCGGCCACCTCGCGCCCATCCCCGAGCAGGTCGTCGGCGGGCCGGGTATGGCCTTCTCGGCCGACGGGGTCGAACTTCTGAGCATCGGGGACTCCGGCACCGTCACAAGTTTCGAGCCCCACCACCGGCGCGTCATGGAGACATTCGTACTGCCGACCGGTGCCGGGCGCCTCGCACCCAGCGCGGACGGGCGCTGGCTCTTCGCAAGCAGTGCGGCGGGGCTCTCCGTGTGGGACGGCTCGAGCCACCGGCTCGTCCTGTCGCGCCTGCCCGTGCCCGCGGACGGTACCGGCGACGCGCTGTCGCTCGCCACGACCACCGACGGCCACCTGTTCGTCGGGACCCAGACGAGCCTCGTGCGGTTCGACCTCGACCCGTCGAACTGGTCGGTGCCGGCCTGTCGGTTCGCGGGCCGACCCCTCTCCCAGGACGAGTGGTCGCGCTACCTCCCGGGCCGGCCTTACGCGCCCGCGTGCCCGGTCAGCACGGTCAACGCAGGGCTGTCCAACGGCCCGACCAGCCCCTGACGCGTCGCGATACCCGTGCGATACCGCACGCTGCCCGGTCGTGATACCGCGGGATCTCACGGTGGAGGCATCGGCTCCCACCCCGGGGGCCAAGAGCCCCTGGAGGGCCCCGTGTCCATCACCAGCCACCGCCACGCCACCTCGGTCACGACGTCCTCGGTCACCCTGTCCGGTTCGCCGACCCGCATCACGCCGAGCCAGCAGTCCACCGCCCCGCAGCGCCGCACCACGGTGCTCCTGGCCGGTCTCGTGGGCTGCCTGGCCGTCGCCACGGTCGTGGGCGCCGTGGCCTGGAACCGCCCCCACACGGCCACGCAGGCGACGGTCAGCCAGGACCTCTCCGGCTACGCCCCCGGGAGTTCGGTGTACTCCGAGCAGGTGCCCACCGCACCGTTCGACTGGACCACCTCCTACGGACCTTCCGGCTCGACCTACCGCGAGCAGGTGCCGTCGGCGGCCCTGCCGTGGAGCACGTCCTTCGGACCCGGAAGCACCACCTACGCCGAGCAGGTGCCGGTCTCGGGCGCGTCGTGGACGTCGGCGTACGCCAACGGCGGGTCGGTGTTCTCCCAGCAGGTGCCGTCCGCGGCACGGTGATGGGCGCGCCGAACTCGCCCCACCCACGTCAGCCCCCGGCCGCTAGGCCGGGGGCTGACGTCGTCCCAAGGCCAGCTCGATGGCGGCTTCCCGCAGCGATCGGCGAAAGCGGCCTCACGCAGGAGCGCCTCGGCCATGATGGTGCGGGTGACCAGCCACACGGCTCAGACCATCGCCTATCCCGCACCTGGTAGCCGTCCGTACCGGGCAGCGGCCGAACGGACTCCGCCGTACGTGATCGTGCTCTTCGGCGCCACGGGGGACCTCGCACGCCGCAAGCTGCTCCCTGGTCTGGCGCACATCTCTGCGTCCGGTCTGGCGCCCGAGCTGCGCATCGTCGGCACGTCGCTGGAGGACTACGACGACGAGTCCTTCACCGAGTTCGCCCGACAGGCGCTCGACGAGTTCGCCAACCACGACCTGAGCTCTGATCAATGGGCTTCGTTCGCGTCGTCGCTCAGCTATGTGCCCACGGGTGCCGGCGCCGACGCTCTGCGCTCCGCGGTCGACGCCGCTCGGGCCCAGCTGGACGAAGGGGCGCAGGTGCTGCACTACCTCAGCGTCCCGCCCCGGTCGGCCTTCGAGGTGATCGGGATGCTGCGCGACGCGGGGCTCGTCGAAGGAACGCGCGTGATCATGGAGAAGCCGTTCGGCACCAATCTCGACAGCGCACTCGCCCTCAACGACAACCTGCACCAGACGTTCCACGAGAGCCAGATCTTTCGGATCGATCACTTCCTGGGCAAGGAGGCGGCACAGAACATCCTGGCGTTCCGATTCGCCAACGGCTTGTTCGAACCGATCTGGAACCGCAACTTCATCGACCACGTCCAGATCGACATCCCCGAGACGCTCGGCCTGGGCAGCCGGGCCGGGTTCTACGAGTCGACCGGGGCCTACAAGGACATGGTGGTCACGCACCTGTTCCAGGTGCTGGCGTTCGTCGCCATGGAGCCCCCGACCGCGCTGGAGCCCCGCGCGATCAGCGAGGAGAAGAACAAGGTCTTCCGGTCGCTGCTGCCCGTCGAACCGTCCAACGTCGTGCGCGGGCAGGTCGCGGGCTACCGGGACCAGCAGGGGTGGCGTCCGACTCGGACACCGAGACCTTCGTGGCGTTGCGGTGCGACATCGACAACTGGCGCTGGGCCGGCGTCCCGTTCTACCTGCGCACCGGCAAGCAGATGGCCCACGGCGCCCGCATCATCTCCATCGCGTTCAAGGAGGCCCCGCGCACGATGTTCGCGGCCAACTCCGGCGTCGGCTCGGCGGGTCCGGACCACCTCACGTTCGATCTCGCGGACGCGTCCAAGGTCTCGTTGTCCTTCTACGGCAAGCGGCCGGGACCAGGAATGCAGCTGGAGAAGCTCTCCATGCAGTTCTCCACGCAGGACACCGACCGGGCCAAGGACGTCCTCGAGGCCTACGAGCGGCTCATCCTCGACGCGATGCGCGGCGACCACACGCTGTTCACGACGTCTGACGGTATCGAGAGTCTGTGGGCGCGTTCCGAGCAGCTGCTCGAGGACCCGCCGCCGGTCAAGGCGTACCCGCCCGGCACCTGGGGTCCCAACGCCATCCACCAGCTCGTCGCCCCGCACGCGTGGCGGCTCCCTTTCGAGCGCGAGTGGCGCGAGCAGAGGTAGCCGTTCGCCCGCCCGGAGTCGCGCACCACCCGGACCGTGCCTCGCACGGTGCCACGTCCGGGTTGCTTCTGGCCGGTTCGGGGGTGTGGATCGGGCTTCGCTGCTACGGTCCGAGCCGGTGGTCCCGTGGGGGACTCGGTGCCGAGGCCTTGGGGGGCTGATCGCAGTGCGACGACGTCACGAACGGGCACGGCAGCATCTCGGGGGTGCAGGCAGTGCGCTAGTGCTCGGCCTCGCCCTGGTAGCCGGGCTGGTCGGCGCGCCCGCCGCGGCGGCCGCAGCGCCGCCGGTGGCCCTGGCCGCGGGTGAGGCTGCCCCGACGACGCTTCCTGGCCTCGTGCGTGCCGCCGCGACCGCTCCGATCACGGTCACGGCGCAGATCAGGCCCGCCGGTGGCTTTGCGATCTCGTGGACGCCGGTGGCCGGGGCGGCGTCGTACGTCGTGTGGCGTGACATGAGCGGATGGCTCCCCGCCCCCAAGATCGACCACAGCAAGGGCGAGGACTACGTGGAGGTGGGCGCGCCGACCACGAGCGCCGTCATCGCCGAGGGCCCCTGGTACGCCGGGACGAACGGGCTCGAGAGCTTCACCGTCTACGCGATGAACCTGTCCCGGCAGACGATTGGCTTCGGCCGCACGTCATCGCTGTGCCCGAAGGCCTTCTTCGTGTCCGCGCGCGGCTCGGGCCAGAACCTGCCGGACACGTTCCACTACGGCGACGGACTCGGCAACCGGGGGCACGAGGTGTACGCGGCGATGCTACAGAACCTGGGCATCCCCGCCTCGCACCTGCGGCCGGTTCCGATTCACGCTACCTACCCGGCCGTCGACGTGGCGTCGCTGCCGGCGACGTACGCGGACAGCGAGCGCAAGGGCGTCGCCGACGTGGCCTCGGTCCTGGCCAGCATCCGCGGGGCCGGGTGCGGGACGCGGCCGGTCGTGCTGTTCGGCTACTCGCAGGGAGCTCAGGTGATCGGCGACGCGCTGCAGGCGCGCGGCGGCGTGTGGACCAGCCTGGCGGCGGCGCTGCTCTTCTCCGACGCCACCTACCGACCGGGAGACCCGAGCGTCACCTACTACCCGGGGGACCACGCCGGTCGGGGGCTGGCCCTCGGGGCGCCCCGCCCGCCGATGCCGAAGGCCCTCGCCGGGCGGGTGCGGTCGTACTGCTACCCGGGCGACAAGGTCTGCAACGCGGTGAACCCCGCGTTCGGCGGACCCCACTTCCACGGCACGATGTACGACTGCTACGAGGAGCGCGCCGTCGTCGACGCGGTGGCCACACTCACGCCCAAGGTCGCGGGCTGGCGGGCCCGGGCGCTCAGTCGTCCCCAGTGCGATCTGCGGGCGCTCGCCGAACACCTGGTCACGATCGACGGCCAGCGGTACAAGCTCGAAGAGCGGGCTACCTGCCGCGCCGTGCGCGGCACCCGGGCCGAGACTGCTTGCGCGAACGACCTGCTGGCGCGGGCCGTGCCCACGACCGGCACGTGGCGGTGCCTGGCGGCGCGAGGGGCCACCGGCGTCACCATCACCCAGGGCAAGGTGTTCGACTACCTGCGCATCAGCGGGGTCAGCGCGATGCCCTGGTGCCTCGGGCGCGAGGTCTACGGCCGGGTCATCGATCCGCCTGGCCCCGGCGGCTACTTCATCGGCGCGACGAACAGGACGGCGTACCGCGCGCCCGACGAGACGACGGTGGGCTGCTGGCGCGACAAGGTCGGGTATCCCCTCACCGACATCTCGGTGGCCGAAGTCGCGCACGCCTTCCCGGTGCGCACGGGGGCAGCCTGCCTCGGGCCCCGGCAGGCGCGCAACGCGGTGCTGCGGCTGCGGTCCACTCAGGCCAGCCCGTGGATCACGTACTGGGTGGACACCGTCGGACGGCGCCACCACGTGCCTGACAGCCGCACCCTGCACTGCCTCGTGGACTGGGCGGGCAAGCCGGTCATCGGCGACCTGACCTGGGCGCACGTACGCTCGCTCGGAGAATCGCCCGTTCCCGCGTCGTGCGCTGCCGCCGCGGCGCGCGGCAAGATCGTCCGGACGCCCGGGGGCGCCGCCTTCTACGTCGACGCGGCGACGGTGCGCCACGCGATCACCACGACCGACACGTGGTACTGCCTCGTCGACAAGGGCGCCCCGGTGATGAACGTCAGCGACGCGCAGGTGGCGGGCGTCGCGGCCGGGCCCGCGTACCCCAACTGCCTGAGCCCGCGCCGGGTGGAGGGCACGATCATCCGGCGCTCCGACGGCGTCTCGTGGGTCGTCTCGGGAGGCCTACGCCGCCACCTCCCCGACTACTCGTCCGACGTGTGCGCCCGCGCCGTCCAGCAGCGAGCCGTGGGCCGGACCCGGCTTGCCGCGGGCGTCGCGGCCTCCATCCCGGAGGGCGGTCCGTGGAGCTGCGACTTGAACAACAGGGTCGTGACGAGCGTCGACAGAGCTGCACCCCATCCGTCGTACGTCATCCGCAACGGTCGCCGCACCTGGATCCCGGACGTGTGGACGTACGACTACTGGGCGCGGCGCTTGCCCGTCGTGCAGGCGCACGACGACGCGCTGATCCGAAGCCTCGCCTCGGGCGGCACCGAGCCGCAGCGCCTCGACCCGGCGGCGATCCGGCCGAACACCATCATCAGGCGCGCCGACGGGGTGTCGTGGGTCGTCGGCCCCGACCGCGTGCGGCACCACATCCCGTTCTCGCGGGACGACAGTTGCTGGCGCCTGCTGCGGGGCTACTCGGTGGTGGCGTCCGGCCTGTCCCCGACGCAGGCGGCGGCGCTCGTCGAGCGGGAGGCCTGGCCCTGCGTGGTGGGGAACCGCATCGTCCGCTCGTCCGACGGAGCCGCCTACCTCGTCGACACCGCCAACACGAGGCACTGGATCCCGGACCCCGAGACGTACACGGTTCTCGCGAGGTCATATGCCGTCGTGGGTCCGTGGCCCGCCGGCGAGGTGGCCAACTTCCCGGCGGGCTCCAACCGGCCGCGGCTGCTGGACTACCTGCCTCTGCGCAGCTCGATCCTGTGCCGCAACGGCGACGGCGTGTGCTGGGCCGTGGATGGCGGCGGGGTGCGGCACTGGATCCCGACGTACGGCGACAACGTGTGCTGGCGCTGGGTGAACGGCTGGCAGGTGCGCCGCTGGGCCGACGCCGACCAGGCGGCGTCATTGCCCGAGGCCGCAGCGTGGGGCTGCTCGATGGACAACCGGCTCATGGCAGCCACGTCGGGCGCGGGCTACTTCATGGCCGGCAACACCCGGCGATGGATCCAGGACCCGTACAGCTGGGACTGCTACGTCGAGGGCAGGGCGGTGATCTCGGGCATCTCGCAGAACGAGGTTAACGGGCTGCCCGAGGGGTCCTGGATGCCGCGCTGCCTGTCGCCGAACAGGATCAAGGGCAAGGTGATCAGCGCGACCGGCGGGGTGGCGTACTGGGTCGACGGGGGCGGCACCTGGCACTGGATCCCGAACGGGACGGTCTGGGGGTGCCTGACGGGTCGCTACGCCATCTACGCCCAGAACCTGCCGTGGGTGCAGATCGACACCCAACGCCGTGAGGGCGCGCAGGCTACCTGCGCGATGTAGCCCAGGGCGGCGTCCCGTCCTGGAGCGCCGCGGGTTGAGCCCGCGGCGCTCCAGGCACCCGTGGTCGCGTCAGCGCCCGCGGGCCGGTACCACCGACACGAGCAGCACGCCCAGCAGCCCCCCGGCTACGGCCGCCACGACCAGGGGCACCCACGTGAGCACGATCACCCCGTAGACGCACAGCAGCAGCGCCGCACCGAGGCCGACGAGCAGGCCGGCGCCGAAGGCGAGCACCCGGTGGCGGCGGACCTTCAGCGCCTCCGGTGCCGTCGTCGTGGTCATGACGCGCTCCCTCCGCCGACGGACGGCATCTCGTCGAGGTCCTTGACGGTCTTGATGTACCCGGCCTCGGTGGGGGTGGCGAGGATCCGCACCAGCAGGAAGATCAGCAGCATCACACCGATGATCAGCATCACCGTCCCGGTGATCCACAGCGGCGTGAAGGTCGGCGAGGTTGCCGTGCTCACGTACACCGTCGCGGAGCAGGTTCCGTTCGCAGCGTTGATGTCGACGACGACGGGCACCACCGTCTTGCCGTCGAGGAACGCCGACGCGAACGCCGGGATCTCCGACAGGTCCGTGGTGCCCGACTTCGTCGTCACGGACTGGTCCTCGGACACGTCGCCGGACCGCACGGGCAGGCCGCCGAGGGTCACCGACCAGCTGCCGTCCTTGAGGGCGACGGGCGTGCTGCCCTTCCAGGCGATGCTCCCGTTGAGGTCGACGACGAACGGCTGGTCCCGCGTGCCCCCGGCGCCTGGGGCAGTCACCTTGTCCACGGGATGGCCGCCGCTGTCGATCGAGACGGCGGAGCCAGAGCATCCGGAAGCGTCGGCTGCGAGGGCCGGTGCGACCGTGCCCCCGCCCCAGAGCAGCACCCCCGCAGCCAGCGCGGGCCAGCGGAGATGACGTCGACGTGTCATGGCGGGCTCCCTCCCCGGTCGCTCGCCCCGGGCCCACCGCCCGGGCGCGCGCGACCCCGCGGTACACCTCCAGGCCACTCCACAGCCGGGACCTTCGCCAGGGCCACAAGTCCCGGGCGGGGACCGCCGCGGCGTACGGCGCCGCGCCACGCCGGTGCCCGCGGGCTAGCGTCGGGCGCGTGGCCTCCCTGTTCGCCCAGGTGCTCCCGCTGGCGCTCGGCATGGCCGTCAGCCCCGCGGTGCTGACGCTCGTGGTGCTGATCCTCAGCGGCAGGCACCACCCGGTGCCGCGCGCGTGGGCGTTCGTGGTAGGGCTGCTGCTCGTTGTGCTCGTCCTGATGGCTGTGGGGCTCCTCTTCCTGGGCCGGCTCCCAGACCATGCGAGCGGCCATGAGTCGGCGGCGCAGGACTGGGGGAAGGTCGCCGCTGGCACCGCCCTGCTCCTGCTCGGGCTGCGCGAGCTGCGACCGGCTCGAACGCCGGGGGAGAGGCAGCGGGCCGCCAGCGCTGCACGGGCGAAGCGGATGGCGAACGCAGGACTCGGCGTCTTCGTCGGCATCGGAGCGCTCACGATGCTGTTCAACTTCTCGAGCATCGTGCTGTTCATCCCGGCGCTGCACATGGTGTCGGTCTCTTCGGCGGACACCGCGGCGAAGGCGTTGGTGTGCGCCTTCCTGGTCCTGATGATGCTGCTGCCCGGCCTCGTCCCGGTGCTCCTGGTCACCGTCATGGGGCGCCGAGCCGACCCGAGGCTGGCCCGGCTGAACGCGTTCACCACTGCGCACCAGCGCCAGATCAACGCCGGCATCTGCTTCGTGTTCGCCGCGGTGCTGCTGTGGGGCGGGATCAAGGGACTGGTCTGATCCGCGCTCTGCGGCGCTGCCGTTAGGCTGCGGCCTGCGGCCTGCCGGCCGTGGGGCGGTAGCTCAGCTGGTCAGAGCGGCGGACTCATAATCCGCAGGTTCGTGGGTTCGAGTCCCCAGGCGGCCCACCGGCGCTGTATTGCCTCGGTTGATGCCTGACAGTTGGGCTTCGGCTGAGGCTTTACATGTCTTCGGCTGATGGTTGACAGCTACTTCGGCTGATTCTTGACACTCCCTGGCATGAGGGAGATGAGTGTGGCTGAGCAGCGGTATCAGGCTGTCCTGGCGGTGATCGCCGAGGGCCGCACGGTCACTGAGGTGGCCGCGCAGTGGAAGGTGTCCCGGCAGACGCTTGCATGCGTGGCTGGCCCACTACGAGGTCGGCGGGCCTGGAGGGTCTGAGCGACCGTTCGCATCGGCCGGTGGGGTGTCCGCATCAGATGCCGGCGCGTGGTCGAGGCGCGGGTGCTGGAGATGCGGCGGGCGCACCCGTTCTGGGGGCCGCGGCGGATCGTGGCCGAGCTGTCGCCGGGGCAAGGTTCGATCGCCGTTGCCGAGCGAGTCGGCGGTCTACCGGGCCTTGGTCCGGGCCGGGGTGATCGACCGGTGCGCCGCCAGCGGCGGAGCCGAGGCGTTCGGCGGTGGGAACGGGCCGCGCCGATGGAGCTGTGGCAGATGGACGTGGTGGGCGGGTTCCACCTCGCGGACGGGACCGAGCGCCAAGGCGCTGACCGGGGTCGATGACCACTCGCGGTTCTGCGTGTCGCGCCCGGCTGATGGCCCGGGAGCGCACCCAGGCGGTCTGCGACGGGCTCGCCGCGGCGATGCGCACCCACGGGGTCCCCGAGCAGATCCTGACCGACAACGGCAAGGTGTTCACCGGCCGGTTCCACGCCCCGCCGGTCGAGGTGCTGTTCGACCGGATCTGCCGGGAGAACGGCGTGGAGCACCTGCTGACCGCGCCGCGCTCGCCGACGACCACGGGCAAGATCGAGCGTTTCCACCGGACGCTGCGCCTGGAGTTCGACACCGCCCGGGTGTTCGCGTCGCTGGCCGCCGCGCAGGGCGAGCTCGACGAGTGGGTGGCCCACTACAACCCGATCGCCCGCACCAGTCGCTGGACTACGCCACCCCCGCGGAGGTGTTCGGCGGGGGAACGCGCGCCACGGCCCAGGGCGGTCCGAGAGCGTCCAGAGCGCG
>CAVZVV010000008.1:0-15964 GCA_963778785.1 uncultured Actinomycetes bacterium | reverse complement strand
CATCGCCGTTGGGGTACACGACCGCGTGCGCCGCGCACACCTTGCCGTTGGCGATCGTGGCGGCCACCTGGACCGGCCCCCACCGGGTCTGCACGACCGGGCCCGTCGTCTCGGTGGCGGTGCTGCAGCTCGCGGCGCTGCCGGACGAGCCGCTCGAAGAGGTGCCGCTGGACGTACCGGACTTCGGCGCCGACTGAGTGGTGCTGCCCGTGGTGGACTTCGTCGCCGCTGCCGCCGTGCCCTCGAGCAAGGAGGCGGCGCCAGGGTCGAACGCGCGCACGACGCCGACGGCACCCAGGGTCAGGACGGCGGCGGGGGCCACCGAGCGGAAGAAGGAGTTCGTGGACATCGTGGATCACACTCCGAAGCGTTCGTAATGGACGTGCGAGTTCGAGACGCCGGCCGCGCGCAGGGAACGCGCCGCCGCCGACTGCATGGCCGGCGGCCCGCAGACGTAGACGCTGCGTCCGGCCAGGTCGGGCACCGCCGCGCGGAGCGCGTCGGGGCCGAAGGGGTCGCCGCCGGCGAACCAGGATCGGGGGCCGGCGAGCACGTGCAGCCGGCCGCCGCGCTGGGCGCAGAGGCGCTCGAGCTCGTCGCGGTGCGGCAGCTCGGACTCGTGCCGCACCCGCACGGCCACGACCGGCCGCTGGTCCTGCGAGAGGCGCTCGAGGATGGCGCGCAGGGGGGCGATGCCCACGCCGCCGGCGATCATCAGCACCGGGCGGCCCTGGGACGCGGACGGGCGCATGTGCCCGTACGGGCCCTCGACCCACGCCAGGGTGCCGCGCCGGAGCCGGCCCATCGCGGTGCTGCCGTCGCCGAGGGCCTTCACGGTGAAGCGGAGGCCGGCCGTCGTCGGCGCGGAGGACAGCGACACCGGGTGGGCCTGCCACCACAGGTCCTTGGTGCCGAAGCGCAGCATGAAGAACTGGCCGGCATCGGCGCGCAGCCGGGACAACCCCCGGCCGGCGAGCGTGATGCTGGCGATTCCGTCGGCCTCGGGGCGGACCTCGACGATGCGCATCGGGCGTAGCAGCGAGCGGACGAGGCCGCCGACCCGGTCGAGGACGACGACGACGCCGGTGAGGACGATCAGGGCGATCCACCACCACCGGGCGATCGGGTCGGACACGAAGTCCTTGCCTGACACGAGCTGGTGGCCGAAGCCGAGCACGACCGCGAGGTAGGCGGTGAGGTGGACGAAGTACCACGACTCGTACGAGATCCGGGTGCGGATCCGGCGCCAGGACGTCAGCCCGATCGTCACGAAGATCGCGCCGGCGACGTACGCCGACACCATCCACGGCGCGGTCAGCAGGCCCACCGCCGTCGACACGAGTCCCGCGTGTGTGGGTGCCGCGTACGCGAGCACCGACAGCACCGTGTGCGCGGCGACGCCGACCACGGCCGCCGTTCCCACCCAGCGGTGCCAACCCCAGATCCGGTCCAGGCCGTAGCGGCGCTCGATCCAGACCGGCCGGGCCACCATGACGACGCCCGCTAGCGCGGCCAGGGCCGCGAACAGACCCGAGACGTCAGCCAACGACAGCAGCGCGCCCGACCCCCCGGCCAGCAGAGCGGTGAGGCCGCCGTGGCGGGCCCACATGCCGAGGGTGACGAGGACCACGAAGGCCACCCCGAGTCCGAGGTCGACCGCGTCGGCGCGAGGGGCACCGGGCAGGGCGAGCGGGGTACCGGGACGGGCCACCGCGGGCGTGCCGCGACCGGCCGCCGGGGCGGTCGTCGGGATCGTCCGGGGGCGGGTGCCGGTGGAGCGCTGGTCGAGTGCCATGGCACCACTGTGGGCCAGCGACAGCGCTTTCACACGCCCTCGAGGACCTTTCGAAGGCGGGTCAAAGGCGTCTGAACAAACTCTCACCTCGCCCGTACACGACCGTCACATACGCCGCGCACGGGCCGTCGCCGGCACGGCCGTCAGCGGGCTCCGAAATCCGGACGAGAACCGGCCCGCACCCGTGGCGGGGGGTGCGGGCCGGGGGCCGGCAGCAGGTGCCGGCTCGTCCGGGCGGGCGGCCCCGGGGGGCCACCACCGGGGTCAGCGGGTGTCGGAGCTTCCCGTGCTGATGGCGGCGCGGCCGGCCTCGAGCCGGGCCACCGGCACGCGGAACGGCGAGCACGAGACGTAGTCGAGCCCGACCTCGTGGAAGAAGTGGACCGAGTCGGGGTCGCCGCCGTGCTCGCCGCAGACGCCGAGCTTCAGGTCGGGCCGGGTCTTGCGGCCCTCCTCCGACGCGATCCGCACCAGCCGGCCGACGCCGTCGCGGTCGAGCGACTCGAACGGCGAGACCCCGAAGACGCCCTTCTCCAGGTAGTCGGAGAAGAAGCCGGCCTCGACGTCGTCGCGGCTGAAGCCCCACGTCGTCTGGGTGAGGTCGTTGGTGCCGAACGAGAAGAACTCGGCCGCCTCGGCGATCTGGCCGGCGGTGAGCGCCGCGCGCGGCAGCTCGATCATCGTGCCGATCGGGAACTTCAGCGTGCAGCCGTTGACCGCGGCCACCTCCTCGAGCGACCGCGCTGCGCCTCGTCGCGGATGAGCTCGAGCTCCTGCACGGTGCCGACGAGCGGGATCATGATCTCCGGCGCGCGGGTCGCCGCCCAGCCGCTGGCGGAAGCGGCCGCCTCGGCGATCGCGCGCACCTGCAGCGCGAACAGGCCCGGGATCGACCAGGCCGAGCCGCACGCCGCGCAGGCCGAGCATCGGGTTCTGCTCGTGCAGCCGCGCACGGCCTGCAGCAGCCGCAGGTCGGCCTCGTCCGCGCGTCCGTTCGCCTCGGCGACCGCCACGCGCACGGAGAGCTCGGTGAGGTCGGGGAGGAACTCGTGCAGCGGCGGGTCGAGCAGGCGGATGGTGACCGGCAGCCCGTCCATCGCCTCGAAGATGCGCGACGAAGTCCTTGCGCTGCATCGGGCAGCAGCGCGTCGAGCGCCTCGGCCTTCTCCTCGTCGGAGTCGGCGAGGATCAGCCGCTCGACGAACTGCTTGCGCTCGCCGAGGAACATGTGCTCGGTGCGGCACAGGCCGATGCCCTGGGCGCCCATCCGGCGGCCGCGCGAGGCGTCGTCGGGGGTGTCGGCGTTGGCGCGCACGCGCAGCCGCCGAACCGCGTCGGCGTGGGTCATCAGCCGGTCGACGGCGCGACGAGATCGGCGGTCTCCTCGTCGGCCTCGGCGATGACGGCGTCCAGGCCCTCCTCGAAGTACTGCACGACGGGCGAGGGCACGACGGCGACCTCGCCGAGGAACACCTCGCCGGTGGAGCCGTCGATCGAGAGCACGTCGCCCTCCTCGACGACCACGCCGCCGGGGGCCGTCATCCGGCGGGCCTTCGTGTCGACCTCGAGCGCCTCGGCGCCGCACACGCACGGTCTTGCCCATGCCGCGCGCGACGACGGCCGCGTGCGAGGTCTTGCCGCCGCGGCGAGGTGAGGATGCCCCGGCCGCGATCATGCCGTCGAGGTCGTCGGGGTTGGTCTCGCGGCGCACGAGGATGACCTTCTCGCCGCTGTTCGCCCACTTCGACGGCGGTGTCGGAGTCGAAGACGACCTTGCCGACGGCCGCGCCGGGCGAGGCGTTCATGCCCTTGCGCCAGCAGCGTGTGGGCGCCGGTGTCGTCGAACCGCGGGAACATCAGCTGGCTGAGCTGCGCGCCGGTGACCCGCGTGAGCGCCTCGTCGACGTCGATGACGCCCTCGTCGACCAGCTGGACGGCGATGCGGAACGCGGCGCCTGCGGTGCGCTTGCCGACCCGGGTCTGCAGCATCCAGAGCTTGCCGCGCTCGATCGGTGAACTCGATGTCGCACAGGTCGCGGTAGTGCGTCTCGAGCGTGTGCATGATGTCGATGAGCTGCGTCGTAGCTCGCGGGGTCGAGGTCGCCGAGCTCCTCGAGCGAGCAGCGTGTTGCGAATGCCCGCGACGACGTCCTCGCCCTGGGCGTCGGGCAGGTAGTCGCCGTAGACGCCGGAGGTGCCGGTGCCCGGGTCGCGGGTGAACGCCACGCCCGTGCCCGAGTCCTCGCCGAGGTTGCCGAACACCATCGTCTGCACGTTGACCGCCGTGCCGAGGTCGTGCGGGATGCGCTCCTGGCGCCGGTACAGGCGGGCGCGGTCGGTGTTCCACGAGTCGAAGACCGCGCGGACGGCGAGGTCGAGCTGCTCGCGCGGGTCCTGCGGGAACTCGCGGCCGGTCTCCTCGCGCACGATCGCCTTGAAGGTGTCGACGAGCTTCTCGAGGTCGTCGGCGTCGAGGTCGAGGTCGCTCGTGGCGCCCTGCGCGTCCTTGGCCTCCTCGCAGGGCGTGCTCGAACCGCTCGCCGTCGATGTCCAGGACGGTCTTGCCGAACATCTGGACGAGGCGGCGGTACGAGTCCCAGGCGAAGCGGGCTGTCGCCGCTCGCAGAGGCCAGGCCGTCCACGCTCGCGTCGTTGAGGCCGATGTTGAGGACCGTCTCCATCATGCCGGGCATCGAGAACTTCGCGCCGGAGCGCACGCGAGACGAGCAGCGGGTCGTCGGGGTCGCCGAGGCGCCGGCCCATGGCCGTCTCGAGCGAACGGAGGTGCTCGGTGACCTGAGGCTGCAGCTGCTGCGGGCTCCTCGCCGTGGGACAGGTAGTAGCGGCAGGCCTCGGTGGTGACGGTGAAGCCCGGCGGCACCGGCAGCCCCAGCCGGGTCATCTCGGCGAGGTTGGCGCCCTTGCCGCCGAGGAGATCCTTCTGGTCTCATGTCGCCCTCGGCGAAGTCGTACACGTAGACGGTCATGGCTGCCATCCAACCTGCGATCCGGTGGCCCCGCGAGGGCCCTGCGACCCACCGGGCCGGGTCCCATGTCCCCGCCTCGGGCGAGAATGTGCCCCCGGACGACCCCGCCGCGGCGAGAGCTCACCCCAGGATGGACCCATGACGACCTCCCCGGAACCTCCCGGGCCCGCCGGATCCGCCCGACCCAGGGTCCCGGACGGCCCCGGTGCGGGGGCCGCCCGGCGGCTGCCGGCCGATCACCGACCACCGGGGGCGCGTGGCGGACTCCCCGGCGCCCCGGACCCCTCGTGACGCCGCCTGGCCCCTGGCCGGCCGGCCAGCCCGAGCTGGCCGACGGCGTCGTGCGCCTGCGGGCGGTGCGCGCCACCGACGTCGATGCGGTCTACCGAGCCTGCCAGGACCCCGACATCGCGCACTACACCCGGGTCCCGGTGCCCTACCTGCGCGAGCACGCCGACTGGTTCGTCGAGCACTGCGCCGAGGCGTGGACGGCGGGCCTGACCGCGAACTTCGCAGTGACCGACGCCGCGGCGGGCGACCTGCTGGGGGTCATGGGGGTGATGGACGCCGACCACGCCACCGGGGAGGCCGGCGCCGGCTACTGGACGGCGGCGTGGGGCCGCGGGCGCGGTGCCACGAGCCGCGCCCTGCGCCTCGCGACGGCCTGGGCGCTCGGCGAGGGCGGCCTCGGCCGACTGCAGGCCGAGGTCGAGGAGGAGAACCTCGCCTCGCTGCGGGTCGTGGCGGCCGCAGGATACGTGCGGCTCGAGCAGCCCCCCGTCGACGAAGAGCTCAAGGGCACGGTCCGCCGCTACACCGTCTGGGAGGCCCGGCGGCCGTACCCGTGAGGCTGGTCGGCGCCGGGACCGGCCCGCGCGGCTGGCGCTCAGCCGCCGCTGACGCCGAGCTCGGCCGACGACAGGTCGGCGCCCGCGGCGAGCTCGCGCGAGTCCAGCCAGCCGTCCGGCAGGGTCGGGCGGCGCTCGCCGCTGGTGCGGCCGCGCGGCCCTGCCGCCACTTCGGTGGGGTACGGCTGGTCGGGGGTCGATCGTCGCGAGCAGGTCGTCGAGCTCGTCCAGGGTCGCCCACCATCGCGAGGGCGCGCCGGGTGTCTCCGCCGACGGCGAATCCCTTGGTGTACCAGGCGACGTGCTTGCGGAAGTCGCGCACGCCCTTGCCTCGTCGCCGTACGACGCCTCGGCCAGCAGGCTCGCGTGCCGCCGCATCGATCGCGGCGACGCTCGGCGAAGTCGGGCTCGCCGGGGACGGGCTGCCCCGCGAAGGCAGCGGCGAGCTCGCCGAACAGCCAGGGCCGCCCCAGGCACCCGCGCCCGACGACCACGCCCGCGCAGCCCGTCTCGGCCACCATGTCGAGCGCGTCCGGGGCGGTCCAGATGTCGCCGTTTCCCAGCACCGGCGTGCCGAGCGGCCCCAGCAGCTCGACCAGCCGCGCGATCGCGCCTCAGTCGGCCTGCCCGCCGTACAGCTGCGCCGCGGTGCGGGCGTGCAGCGCCACCCAGGCGGCGCCCTCCTGCGACGCCGCGAGCCCCGCGTCGAGGTACGTGAGCGTGGTCGTCGTCGATGCCCTTGCGCATCTTCACCGTGACGGGCACCCGGCCGGCGGCGGCTCGCACGGCCGCACGGACGATCGGCGCGGAAGAGGTCGGCGCTTCCAGGGCAGCGCGCTCCCGCCCCCCTTGCGGGTGACCTTGGGCACCGGGCAGCCGAAGTTGAGGTCGACGTGGTCGGCGCAGGTCCTCGTCGACGACCATGCGCACCGCGTCGCCGACGATGACGCGGATCGACTCCGTACAGCTGGATCGACCGCGGCGACTCGTCGGCGTCGAACGCCACCATCTCGCAGCGTCATCGGGCTCGCGCTCGACGAGCGCGCGCGAGGTGATCATCTCGCTGACGTACAGGCCTGCGCCGGACTCGCGGCACAGCCGCCGGAAGGCCCGGTTCGTGATGCCCGCCATCGGAGCGAGCACCACGGGCGGGTCGACGACGAAGGGGCCAGCACGCAGCGGCGCCACCCCCGCGGCAGGCCTCGTCGTCGTGGTCACCGCCCCAGTGTCCCCCACGCCGCCCCCGCCACCCCCATCCCCATCAAGGGCACCCCGCGTCGAATAGGCCGACGCTGCGAGCCCCAGGCGTCAGGGCACGTGCCGCGAGAAGACCGAGTCGATCTCCTCCCGTTCTCGCTCCGTGGAGGCCTGTTCGCGCATCGAGTCCCAGAGCTCGATCGTGCGTTGCCACGACGGCGCAGGCTCGTCGGCCACCACGTGAAGCCTCGGCCGGCGGAACCACGACATGGGCGACATCGGTATGTCCATGTCACGACCCTGCGCCGCACAGGTGTCGCGACGGTGTGACACACGTTTCGTCCCCGTGAACCCTGCGGGGGGGCCAGCCGGATGGCCCGACGGCGTCAGCGCCTTGTCGCCACGCCGACGAGGGTCGGCGATACCACGGGCACCCCGGCCTGCGTGGTGTCCCGGAGGCCCGCGGTGTCGAATCCGGCGGCGTCGATGGCGGACCGCGTATCCCGGTCGGCGTGGCACCCACCGGTCAGGTGCGGCCACACCGGCGCGCTGATCCTCTGGAGCCGCGCGGTCAACGAGCCGGACGGCGCGGCGACGTGCTCGATGACGTGCAACGTTCCGCCGGGACGCAGCACTCGGAAGGCCTCGTCGAGCGAGGCTGCGAGGTCGTCGACGGAGCACAGCACGTACGCGAAGAGCACCGCATCCACGCTCGCGTCCGGCATCGGCAGCGACTCGGCCACGGCATCGACGACGTCGACCTCGAGCCCCCGCGCGCGCGACGCGACGACGCGGTGCGCGGCCGACGACCGCATCGGCGCGCTGGGCTCGACCGCGACGACAGACGTGACAGCGGCCGGAACGTGGTCGAGGTCGTGCCCGGGTCCGAGCCCGACGATCAGCAAGCGGCCGGACGCGCTCGCGAGCACCCGAGCGCGAGCCTCCCCCAGGCCCGTGTGCTCGCCCAGCGCGGCGATGACGCCGTAGACCCGGCTGAACACGCGATGGTCATGAACCCCCATCAAGGGACCCCTTGGTCGAATAGGCCGGCTTGCGGCTCCCCACGCTATCCACAGCACGTCACGGCGCGCCCCCGGGCGCCCGTCGGCGGCACCAAGGTTCCAGGATGCCCCGTCGTGCCAGCGCAGACCTCGCCCTCCGGACGGTGTCCGAGGCGCAACGCGGCCTCGTGACCGCAGCCCAGCTCCGCGACCTGCGGATCCCGCCTGGAACCGTCGCGTACCGCTCCCGACCCGGCGGCATGTGGTCGCGCCTCCTACCCGGCATCCATCTGGTCTCCGGCGGCACGCCCGACCGGGATCAACGCGAGCTGGCGGCTCTGCTCTACGGCGGAACCGCCGCGGTCCTGACGGGTCTGACGACGCTCCGGCATCTGGGGCTCCGCTCCGCGAGGCTCCAGGAATCGGGCGACGACCGGGAGCAGCCCGAGCCCGTCTTCGTCCTGATCCCGCACGCTCAGCGCCGCGCCTCGACGTCCTTCGTCCGCATCGAACGGACGCGACGGATGCCCGAGTCGGACGAGATGTCCGGCGCCGGCCTGCCACTCGCGCCAGCCGCCCGCGCGCTGGCAGACGCGAGCCGCAGGCTGCGCCGGGAGGCAGACGTGACGGCCCTCGTCACCGAATCCGTCCGGCGGGGTCTCGTGAGCGTCTCAGGCCTGCGCGCGGAGGTCGGTGACGGCCCCGTGCGCGGCAGCGCCTACCTGCGGGCAGCCCTCGACCACGTGGTCGCGGGCGTGTGGTCGTCCGCCGAGGGGGACCTGCGGAACATCGTCCTGACCACGGGTCTGCCAGAGCCGCGCTGGAACATCACGCTCCTCACGCGCCAGGGGATGTTCGTCGCCATCCCAGACGCGTGGTTCGACGAGGTCGGTCTCGCGCTCGAGGTCGACAGCCGCGAGCACCATGCCGATGGCCACGACTGGGAACGGACGCTCGGCCGGCAGCGCCGGTACGCCGAGGCGGGCGTGGCGGTACTGCCGGTCACCCCCGCCGAGCTTCGCCGCTCGCCCGTCGACGTCGCCCTGAGCATCGAGCGGGCGTACCGTGCGGCGGCCTCACGCCCGCGGCCCGCCGTGCGCATGCTGAAGAAGGCGGCAGCCTTGGGCGGACGGGAGCCTTCCGGCTGGGGCGGCTAGCGTCGGCCTATTCGACGCAGGGTGCCCTTCATGCGGGAGGGGGGCGCTGGGGCGGGCGGGGGTCAGGTGGGGGGGAGGCGGGGAGCGAGCCAGGCGGCGAGGGCGGCGAGGCCGATGCGCTCCTGGGTCATCGTGTCGCGCTCGCGCACGGTGACCGCGTGGTCCTCGAGGGTGTCGAAGTCGACGGTGACGCAGAACGGCGTTCCGATCTCGTCCTGTCGGCGGTACCGGCGGCCGATCGCCCCGGCGTCGTCGAAGTCGACGTTCCAGTGCGCCGCAGCGAGGCGGCGAGGTCGCGGGCCATCGGCGACAGGTCGGCGTTGCGCGACAGCGGGCAGCACCGCGAGCCTTCACCGGCGCGAGCCGCGGGTCGAGCCGCAGCACCGTGCGCTTGTCGACGCCGCCCTTGGTGTTCGGTGCCTCGTCCTCGTCGTACGCGTCGAGCAGGAACGCGAGGACGCAGCGCGTGAGGCCCGCTGCCGGCTCGATCACGTACGGCGTCCAGCGCTCGTCGGTCTCCTGGTCGAAGTACGACAGGTCGGTGCCCGAGTGCTCCGAGTGCGTGCGTCAGGTCGAAGTCGGTGCGGTTCGCGATGCCCTCGAGCTCGGCCCACTCCGAGCCGCCGAAGCGGAACCGGTACTCGATGTCGACGGTGCGCTTGGAGTAGTGCGACAGCTTCTCCTGGCGGGTGCTCGAAGAACCGCAGGTTCTCGGGGTTCATGCCGAGGTCGACGTACCAGTCCCAGCGCGCCTTGAGCCAGTACTCGTGCCACTCCTCGTCGGTGCCCGGCTTGACGAAGAACTCCATCTCCATCTGCTCGAACTCGCGGGTGCGGAAGATGAAGTTGCCCGGCGTGATCTCGTTGCGGAACGACTTGCCGGTCTGGCCGATGCCGAACGGCGGCTTCTTGCGCGCGGCGTTCATCACGTTCAGGTAGTTGACGAAGATGCCCTGCGCGGTCTCGGGCCGCAGGTAGTGCACGGCGCCGGCGTCCTCGACCGGGCCGACCATGCGTGCGCAGCAGGCCGTTGAACTCGCGCGGCTCGGTCCACTCGCCCTGGTGCCGCAGTTCGGGCACACGATGTCCGCTAGGCCGTCCTCGGGCGCGCGGCCGTGCTTGCTCCTCGAACGCCTCGACCAGCTGGTCGGCCCGGAACCGCTTGTGGCACGAGCGGCACTCGGTGAGCGGGTCGACGAACGCGTTCACGTGCCCCGACGCCTCCCACACCTGCGGCGCGAGGATGACCGACGAGTCGAGGCCGACGACGTCGTCGCGGCCGCGCACCACCGACTTCCACCACTGCCGCCGGATGTTCTCCTTGAGCTCGACGCCGAGCGGGCCGTAGTCCCAGGCGGAGCGGGTGCCGCCGTAGATCTCGCGGCGAGGGGAAGACGAACCCTCGGCGCTTGCTGAGGTTGACGACGGACTCGACGCGGTCGACGGCCACGGGGGTCTCCATCCGGCTGGCTGTCGGCGGGCGCATGGCGGCCGGTCGGCCGCTGGCGAAGGCCCAGGGTATCCCGGCGGCGGCCGCGGTCAGCGAGCAGTTCTGCCGGCCTCGTAAGCGGCTACCCGCGCGTGGGCGTCGTCCGGGTCGAGCGGCGCGAAGTCGGGGTAGTGCCAACGCAGGTCGCGCCGGCCCAGCGGCCGGACGGGGGCTACGACCTCGTCGTACAGCCCGGACAGGGCCGATTCGGACTCGCGCGGGCACACCGGCACCGCCAGGACGAGCCGGGGCCGGTCATCTCCGCGCGCGGACGATGCGGCGCGTACGGCCGCGGCAATGGCTGCGGCCGCCGTGCCCGTCTCCACCGCGTCGTCGGCCACGACCACCACGTCGGCCGCTGGCAGGGCTAGGCCCACCACCTCGATCCCCTGCTCGGTGCGGACGACCTCGACGCCCATGAGCCGAGCCCCGAGTGCGGCTGCGGCGTGCACGGCCGCAGGCACCCCGTTGGGCAGCACGGCGAGTACCACCACGGATGCGGCGTCCGGCCAGCCCATGCGCGTGGCGGGGAGGACAGCGGCGAGCGCCTGGCCCCCTTCGTCCAGCGATGCGAACCGCCCAGACCCGGACCACCCACCGGCCATCAGCGGACCGCCGGACCGGGGCGGGAGCGCGTCGGGGCGGCCTCGTCGGCATCGGGCGCGCGGTCGGGCGTCCACCGCAGGACCTGGCCACCCTCGTGCCGCACGAGCGGCTCGAAGGCGGACGGCTCGTCCTGCGCGGTGAGCAGCAGCGGCACCGCGTCGACCTTCACCTCGTAGGAGGACAGGGCGCGGCGGTAGGCGCCCACTGACTCCCACTCGCTCGCGAGCACCCACAGGTCGCCGTCGTCCACCGCGCGACCCAGCGTGCCCCGCACGAACCCGGGCCGGCCGGCCAACGCCGCGAGGGCCACCTCGGCCCGCCGCTGGAATCCGTCCGCTTCGACGACCGGGACACGGTGGCGGGTGACGACGAGCACGGCCCGATCCTCCCGCACCCACGCATCCCCCCGCACCCCCGCACTCCCCCGCGCTCGGGCATGCCACCATGGCCGACCATGAGCAAGAAGCAGCAGCGGGGCGTCTCGGGCAACCCGGCGCGGGCCGCCGCTCAGCGCAGCGGAGCCGAACCCATCCCCGACCGGGGGACGGGGTCGGGCAAAGGCGCCGGCAGCGGGCCCGGCAAAGGGGCCGGCAAAGGGGCCGGCGCAGGGCCGGACCGGGCCGGTAGGAAGCCCACCGGCAGCGGCCCCGCCGCGGGAGCGGCCACCTCCCCCGCCCGGGCACGATTCGAGCGAGCCTCTGCCCCCGTGATCCTGTTCCTGAACCGGCTACCGAGGTGGGTCTTCCCGGTCGGGATGGGCCTGCTCCTGCTCGCCGGGATGCTAGTGCCCTCGACCCTCGTCGGCGGGCTCCTGCTCGTGCTGCTTGTCGTCGCCCTCGGCTGGCTGCTGGCCCTGTCGTGGCCGCTGCTCGGCACACCACAGCGCGTCCTCCGGCTGCTCGTCGTGGTGGGCATCGCGCTCATCGCCTACGGACGGTTCACCGGCCGCTTCGGCTGACCGGCGCTCGGCGGCCGACCTCGCAGGCGGCCTAGTTGACAATCGTTGTCATGTTCATCAGGGTGATCCCGTGGCCATCCTCGTCTCGCTGCTCACCGTCGTGGCGACGATGCTCGGGGGCTTCGTGGCCCTGCGCGCCCCCCGCGACCGGATGCACCTCGTCCTGGGGCTTTCAGCGGGGCTCCTGCTCGGGCTGGTCGCGTTCGACCTGCTTCCTGAGGTCTTCGCCCTCACCGACCTGCAGGTCGGCAAGGTACCGGCCGTCATGGTCGCCTTCGTGCTGGCCTTCCTGCTGCTGCACGTGATCGAGCGCGCCACGGGCACCCACGACCCGGCCGACTCCGACTACGGCGAGCACCATCACCACCACCGGACCGTGGGCCTCGTCGGCGCCATCGGGCTCGTGGGGCACTCGTTCCTCGACGGCCTCGCGATCGGACTGGCGTTCCAGCTCAGCGCCGGCGCGGGCTGGATCGTCGCCATCGCGGTGCTCGCGCACGACTTCGCCGACGGGCTGAACACGGTCACGCTCCTCCTGCGCAGCGGCCACGACCGCCAGCGGGCGCGCCTCATGCTCGTCGCGGACGCGCTCGCGCCGGTCGCAGGGGCCATCGTGGGCACGCTGATCACCGTGCCCCAGGACGTCCTCGGCCTTTACCTCGCCGCGTTCGCCGGCTTCCTGGTGTACCTCGCGACGTCGCACATCCTCCCCGAAGCGCACGCCGATCACCCCTCGCGCCTCACGCTGGTGAGCACCGTAGTGGGAGTGGCCATCATGTTCGTCGTGGTGAACGTGTCATGACGGCCAGCGACGCCTCGTCGTCCGGCGGCCTGCGCCGTACCCGGCAGCGCGCCGCGGTCTCCGCGGCGCTGGAGGAGCTCGACGGCTTCTGCTCGGCGCAGTCGCTGCACGCGCTGCTGCGGGGGCGCGGCGAGCCGGTAGGCCTCACCACCGTGTACCGAACGCTCGGCTCGATGGCCGCCGCGGGCGAGGTCGACGTGATCACCGGCGACGACGGGGAAGCTCGATACCGGCGCTGCAGCGGCGAGCACCACCACCACCTCGTGTGCCGCGGGTGCGGCCTCACGGTGGAAGTCGCGGGCCCGACGGTCGAGGCGTGGGCAGAGTCGGTCGCAGCAGCCCACGGATTCGCCGAGCCCACCCACACGCTGGAGATCTTCGGGCTCTGCAGCGACTGCGCGCGTGCCTGACCCCCCGCACCATCCGGCCGCCGGATCATTCGGGCAGTTGCGGGCCCCCACGCGGACCCAACTGCCCACACCATCCGCAACCGGATCGATCGCCTGCTTCCTGGGCTCGGTGCCAGGCCGTCGCGCGCGGGCTCCAACCGCCCGCACCATCCCGCAACCGGATCGAACGCGTGCTTAGGCGCGCTCACGGGGGTCTAACCGCCCGCACCATCCGGCAACCGGATCGATCGCGTGCTTAGGCGCGCTCGCGGGGGTCTAACCGCCCGTTCCATCCGGCAACCGGATGGAACGCGTGCTTACGCGGCACATCACACGAGCCTCGCTGGGTGCCGCGGGAGCCGCGCCGTTACTCGTACGCGTTCTTCGGCGGTGGCACCTTCTCGAGCTCCTGCACCTTGAACCACGGGATAGCGTCCTCGCGCTGGGTGCCGCCGCCGGGCACCCAGGTGCCCGTCACCGTCACCCACGTGTTTGTGGTCACGGCGGGCGCGTCCTTCGGCAGGATCTTGGTCGGGATGGCATCCGCCGCACAGCAGGTGAGCTGCAGCCGGGTGAGGTACCACTGGCCACCGGGCGCCGCCGACGCGAACCCGGTCATCCGGATCGTGCGACCCACCAGGGTGCGCCCGTCGTCCCACACGGCGCGCGCCGCGTAGTCGTTGAGCGCGAGCGGGACCGGGTCTCCGGCGGGCAGCGGCGGGGCCTGCGGCTGGGCCGGAGGCGCCACGCTCGAGGCTTCGCGCTCGGCCGTGTACGCCCCGAGAGCCGGGGGGGCGACGAGGAAGATCGCCAGCACGGGCAGCAGCAGCATCCACGCCGAACGCGGACCCCGACCGCCGTGGTGGTGACCGTGCCCGTCGTCGAACGGCGCGACGTCGGAGACGTCTGGCGCCAGCACGTGGCCCGGGTCGACGACCTCGTCGTGGCCCTGGAGCGTCGACGCTAGTACCGGTACGGCGACAGGATCGGCGGCGTCCGTGCGCGCCTCCTCGGCGTCGAGATCGTGCGCGTGCCGAGCCGAGCGGACGACGTCGACGAGCAGCAGGACGCCGAGCACCAGCAGGATGGCGCCGGTCAGCAGCAGCCAAGGGCGCATCGGCTCCTTGACGTAGCGCAGGTAGACGTCGCCCGTGCTGATGCGCAGCACCGCCCCCCCGAGCAGCACCAGCAGCACGGCCTGGACGTCGCGCCTCACAGCAGCCACCACCCGACGAGGATGCTGATGAGCACCGCGACGACGAACGTGAGCGGGGCGAACCGCGAGGAGAACGCCCGCCCGAACGTGCCGGTCTGCAGGGCGATGAGCTTGATGTCGACCATCGGCCCGACCACGAGGAACGCCAGCCTCGCGGTGAGGGAGAACTCCGTGAGGCTCGCGGCCACGAACGCGTCTGCCTCCGAGCAGATCGACAGCAGCACGGCCAGACCTGCCAGCGCCACGACGCTGATCAGCGCGTGACTCGCTACGGCGTCGAGCCACGCACGGGGGACGATGACGTTGAGCGCGGCCGCGGTGAGGCCGCCGAGCACGAGGAAGCCCCCGGCGTGCAGGAAGTCGTGCGTGGCCGTGAGCCTGAAGGTCTCCCAGTTGCTGTGCCCCACGAGGTGATCGCGCCGAGGCATCCGAATGAGGTCGTCGCGGCCTAGCCGCAGCCAGATCCACCCCACCACCACCGCGGTGACCAGCGACGCGACGAATCGGGCGAGCGCCATCACGTGGTTGGCCGGGAACGCCACGTACGTGGAGACGATGACGATCGGGTTGATGGCCGGCGCCGACAGCAGGAACGCAAGTGCCGCCGAGGGCGCCACCCCGCGCGCCATGAGGCTGCCTGCCACCGGCACCGACGCGCACTCGCAGCCCGGCAGGATGACCCCTGCACAGCCGGCCACCGGGACGGCGAGCGACTGGCGCTTCGGCAGGGCACGCTGCCAGAAGGCCACCGGGACGAACGCGGCGATGGCCCCGGACAGCAGCACGCCGAGCACGAGGAACGGCAGCGCCTGCACCACGATGGCCACGAAGATCGTGGCGAACGCTTGCGCCGCAGGAGAGTCGAACAGCCCGACGAGCCAGCGTTGACCGACGATGAGCAGCAGCAGCAACGCGGTGAGCAGCTCGAGCGAGCCGGGGCGCCACCGACGGTCGGCGGGTGCCGGTGCGGGTGCGGAGGTGGTCACCGCACGTCCCCTGCATGGGCCCCGCGGGGTACCTCGTTCGGAACCGCGCCTCCGTACCGGCGGTCGCGCGAGGCGTACACCTCGCAGGCGTGCCACAGGTGCCGGCGGTCGACGTCGGGCCACAGGGTAGGGATGAACACCATCTCGGCGTACGCGGACTGCCAGAGCAGGAAGTTGCTGGTGCGCTGCTCACCCGACGTACGCACGAAGAGGTCGACGTCGGGCATGTCGGGCTCGTCGAGGTATCGGGCGAACACCTTCTCGTCGACCTTGTCGGGCTTGACCCTGCCCGCAGCCACCTCGCGGGCGAGCGCGGCGGCCGCGTCGGCGATCTCGGCCCGGCCGCCGTAGTTGACGCACATGGTGAGCGTCAGCGTGCGGTTGTCGCGGGTGAGCCGTTCGGCGTACTCGAGCTCGTCGATGACGCTCGGCCACAGCCGGGGGCGGCGGCCGGCCCAGCGCACCCGCACACCGAGCTCGTTCATCTCGTCGCGCCGGCGGTGCACCACATCGCGGTTGAACCCCATGAGGAA
>CAVZVV010000007.1:0-33376 GCA_963778785.1 uncultured Actinomycetes bacterium | reverse complement strand
CAATCGATGCGCCGTTCACGGTCGTCGATCCGAGCAGTCTGGTTGGCTACACGGCCGGCCTTTATCTGCAGGACGAATGGCGGCTGACCAATAGCCTCACGCTGAACGCGGGCATCCGTTTCGATCAGTACTGGGAATTTATCAGCGAATATCAGTTCAGCCCGCGCGTCAGCCTCACCTGGAAGCCGTTCGAGAGCACCACCTTCCACATCGGGTACGCCCGCACGTTCACGCCGCCCGAGCAGGTGCTGGCCGCGCCGACCAATCTGGCCTTGTTCCAGAACACCACCGAACAGCCGAGCGTGAACTTGGACAGTCCGGTGCGTGCGGAGCGCGCGGACATCTACGACGTCGGCGTCGTGCAGCAGGTGCTCCCCGGATTGGAAGCCAGCATCGATGCCTACTACAAGCACGCAACCAATCTCATCGACGACGGCCAATTCGGGCAGGCTTTCGTGCTCACCGCGTTCAACTACGCCCAGGGCGAGAATTTCGGCGTCGAGCTTTCTACCAAATACAAGAACGGCCCTTTCCAGGCTTACGGCAATATCGCGGTGGCGCGGCAGATCGCGACCGATCCAATCTCGAACCAATTCTTGTTCGACAATACCACGCCGCTCCCCAGTCTCGGCGGGCTCACCGAGTTTCAGTACCTGCAAACGCACTGGGTTTATACCGACCACTCGCAATGGGTGACCGCATCCGCCGGAGCGACCTACCAGTTCTGCGGCAGACCGGCGCGCCCGGACGAGTGGATGTCGGCATCGAGCGCCGACGCGTGCGGCGTCAGGTTTTCGGGCGATATGATCTATGGCAGCGGCTTGCGCGACGGCGACGCCAATATCAGCACCGTGCCGCCGTACACCCAGTTCAATATCGGAATGGCGCGCGAGTTCCTGTGGCCGTTGGATCCAAAGCCGATAACGGTGCGCTTCGACGTCGTCAATCTGTTCGACACGATCTACTTCATCCGCAACGGCAGTGGCATCGGCGTCTTCGCCCCGCAATACGGGCCGCGGCGCGGCTATTTCCTTGGCTTATCGAAGAAGTTTTAGGAGCCCACAGAGAATGCCGGACCATCAGACGCTGTGAATATTCCAATGCAGGTTGAAAGGCTTGGAGGAACACATGTCGAACCTAACTCTCGCGTTGTTCTTAGTCGTTTTTGCTGTGAGCCTTTCTCGAAACTGCGGCGCGACAAACTATCACGAGTACAAAAAGTTTGATCCGCCAGTTCCGACCGAAAAAGTGCCGTGCAAATGCCGTGTCCATCCAAAGGAGCGCTGGAATTGTCACTGCGACAAGCGGTGGGAATTCTACACCAGGACTAACGGAACGCGCGCGCATCATGTGAGCAGGTCCAACGAACGAACGTGCGCCGCACAAGGTGAATTGGCCAGCATTTGAAGACGACCGGAACAGCAGCAGAAGGGGACACAAATATGCGGCGTACACTGAACGGCGATAGCAAAAAGAGCGTAGCGGCCCTTTGGGCCGCCGAATCCGCGACGCTTGCGTTCGCTCTGCTCTTTGCTGCCACGTCCGCTGCCCTTGCGGCCGATCTAATTCCGCCGCCGGTCTACGCGGCCCCGATCTACAATTGGACCGGCTTCTACATCGGCGGTAATATTGGCGCTGGTTGGAGCGGGCTCAGCAGCACAAACTTTTCCGACACGCTTGGCAGCTCCTTCACGGCGCCGACAAATGTTCAGTTTCTCGGCGGCGGGCAAGTCGGCGCCAACTACCAGTTCTCGAACGGCGTCGTCATCGGTGCCGAGGCCATGTTCGATTGGCTTTCAAACAGCCAAAACGCCATCATCACAGCAACTGATCCCACCGGTGCCGTTGCAGCCAACATCGGGACAGCGAATGCTCGTTGGTTGACAACAGTGAGCGGTCGGCTCGGCTATGCCTGGGACCGCGTGCTGCTTTACGCCAAGGGCGGCGGTGCATGGGTCGCAACGAACAGTCCTGCGATATCAGTCGCAGGCTCACCCTCGAGCTTTACCAGCATCAGTAACAGTACGAGTTCGGGTTACACAGCCGGGTTCGGCGTCGAATGGGCTTTTTCCGGCAATTGGTCGGTGCGCGCCGAGTACGCCTACATCGGGTTGCCCAGCCAGAGCTTTACGGTAACGCCGGGGACGCCGACTTTCGGCGGCGACGTTATCACGTTCAGCAATCGCAACATTTCGATGGTCACTGGAGCGGTCAACTACAAGTTAGGCGGCTGGTGATAATTGGCGCGATTCTGAGCGGCGAAAGGAGAATAATATGCGACAAACACGAGCCTCGTCGTCTCGCTGTCTTTGCTGGAATAGCTGTCGGCGTGGTAGATGCCGTCGCGACAATACGCCAGCGAGCGCGAGTAAGGTTCGCGTTGCGAATAGTCGCGTGCAGCAATTGTTAATCCTCATGCGAGCGATCGCGGCGGGTTTGCCCTGCGGTGGATTGCCGAGTAGGGCATTCGCGCAGGCCGGCGAAAGTTCCGTCGCCATCGCGGCCTTGCCGCAGGACCTCTCCCCCTGGGGCATGTTTCTACATGCCGATACCATCGTGAAGGCGGTCATGATCGGCCTTGCAGTGGCTTCGCTCGTAACCTGGACTGTCTGGGTCGCAAAAAGCATCGAGCTTTTCGGGGCACGCGCTGCGGTTCGGCGCGGGCTACGCATACTCGCCGGCTCCGCAACAATCGCCCAGGCCCATGAAAAGCTGCGCAGCAGTAAAGGTCCGGTGGCGCAACTCATGCAGGCGGCGGCAAACGAGATACGGCTCTCCGCCAATTTGCGCGGCGACGGCTTGAAGGAACGCATTGGCTGGCAGTCGGAACGGATCGAAATGGCGGCCGGGCGAAAGATTTCGCGCGGAACCGGCATCCTCGCCACGATTGGCGCCACGGCCCCCTTCGTCGGCCTGTTCGGCACGGTCTGGGGCATCATGGATAGCTTCATCGGCATCTCGAAGGCGCACACCACAAATCTCGCGGTGGTTGCGCCTGGCATCGCGGAAGCGCTGCTAGCGACTGCGCTCGGCCTCGTCGCCGCCATCCCGGCCGTCATGATCTATAACGTGCTGGCGCGCTCGACGGCGCATTACCGTGCGCTGATTGGGGATGCGTCCGCGCTAGTCATGAACCTGGTGAGCCGAGATCTGGATCGCGCCAAGTTGCCACTGCCGCGGGCGGCCGAGTGAGGGGCGGGAGTTAGGCAATGGCTGCGGCTTGGAGAACATTTCTTTTCCTGCTCGTCCTCGGGATTGCGCCGGCGGACGCCCAAGATCCAGGCACACTGAATCCCCAGAGCCGTTGCCGCCGCTTCAGGATCCCAATTCACCGAAGATCCCGGCGAAAGAGCTGTTCGCCCGTAAAACGACGCCGCTGCCCGGCCCTCCGCAATCGATTGGGTCGTATGCCGATGGCTGTCTTGCCGGCGCGATTGCACTACCAATCACGGGATCGTTCTGGCAAGTCATGCGCGTATCACGCAATCGCTATTGGGGAAATCCGAGCCTCGTGGCCTTTATTGAGCGGCTCGCTGATAGCGGGAAGAGAGTCGGATGGAGCGGGCTCCTGATAGGCGACATGTCACAACCGCGTGGAGGGCCGATGCTCAACGGCCATTCGAGTCATCAGATAGGGCTCGATGTCGATATCTGGTTCACGCCCATGCCGGATCACGAACTGTCACCAGAGGAACGAGAGTTCAACATGGCATTAAACATGGTTGCAAAAGATCGCCCCGCCGTCGATCCAAAAGTGTGGACATATGAACGCACGGCACTTGTCCGCGCAGCTGCGCAAGATCCAGTCGTCGCCCGTGTGTTCGTCAATCCGGCAATCAAGAAGGCTATGTGTCATGAGGCCGGGTCGGATCGTTTTTGGCTATCCAAGGTCCGCCCATGGTGGGGACATGACGAGCATTTTCATGTGCGTATCGCGTGTCCGTCCGATAGCCCCCAATGCAAGCCGCAACCACCAGCGGGCTCAGGTGACGGATGCGGCCACGAGCTCGACTCCTGGCTTAAGGAGTCCCGAGTGCATCCTCCGGCGACTGGCGCGACGCCAAAGCACAATTTCAGCCTCGCGGCCATGCCAAAAGAGTGCCGAGCAGTGGCTAAGGCGCCCTGAGCACGCCAGACCGCCGTTTTGTCAGTTGATGCGTGATGGAGGATCTCGTTTTCGATAAGCCTAAAACACGTTGCCGTAGCGCATCGGTCTAAAAGTGGCACCGGCAAGCAACGCCGCATAGCAAATTGCAACAGATAAGGTCGTCAATCGGAGGATCGAAGTCTGAAACCCGAGCGTCACCTCCAACTGGCGGCTCGATTCCATCAGGTCGAATTGAAGTGCAACTTAACTCGGACGGCGGAGTTCTTACAGTTCCCGTCGAGATTAATGGAGCCATCACGCTGGATTTCATAATCGATAGTGGTGCTTCTGACGTCAGTGTGCCGGCCGACGTTGTTAGTACTCTGATCAGAACACCTATTCGACCGTCCGATTTTATTGGACAACAGACCTACATTTTAGCGGATGGCACAGAAGCCCCATCAGCCGTCTTTGTCATACGATCTTTGAAGATCGGGGGTCATGTTGTTGAAAAACGTTAGAGGTAGTATTGGCTCCCCCAAGGGCAGTTTATTGCTCGGGCAGTCGTTTCTCCGGAATTTTAGATCGTGGTCCATAGACAACCGAAAGCACGCCCTTGTTCTAGAGTGATTCGCATCACTAACGAGGCGGTTGCCATGCCGGCGCTGACCCCCAGGAGTTTTTGTTCTCGGCACTGCTGGATGGGCCACAGCCGGCAAAGGCTGTCGAGCGCGTGGCGCGGGAGCAGCATGGGTGGCCGCCGAGGGTGCTGTTCAAGGCCCGTCAGGCGCTAAGGGTAAAAGCGATGCGCCGCGGCTTCGGACCTGGCGGGTACTGGATCTGGGCGCTGCCTGGCCACATGACCGACAAGGAGGTTCGTTTTCACCCGGGCGAGTGGCGGGGCTGGGTTGCCGGTCGCCGAGAGTGGCCGACGCCCGCAGGATAGGCGTCGGCGCCGCCGCGTGGAGCCCGCCCGTTCGACTTTCCGGGCGAGGCGGTACTTCGGCCACCTCGTTGCGGGGGACTCACCAGCGATACTGGCAGGCGTCGCAGCCGACGTTCGACGGCGACGTGTGGGTATTGTCGTAGAATTTCGGGTTCTCGCGAGCACAATGCCAGGCAAATGCGAGCATCAATGGCGGTCTAGGCATATCTAAGCGCAAGGGCCGGATATCTGACTACCCGGCCCTCACTTCTCGAAACCGACGTTGGAGCCGCCGGAATGAGCAGCCGACATATAACACAAACCGCAGTGACGGCAGCGTACGAACGCCGACCCAAGGCTACGCTGTGCAAAGCGGTTAACGCCTATCGCGCCGAGGCCAAGCACTACGGCAAACTGGACAAATGGGCGCTCGAATTGCTCGAGCGCCTAGCCAACAGTAACGAGGCTGCCGAAGCTTTCGAGCGGCTGAAGTTGAAGGACGGGCGCGGGCGCGACTTTGTCATGCTGTGCATTTTTACCGCAGAATTGGCCCGCATGTTTCCGAAGCGCATTTCTTCTGAACAAGACATGTCAGCGCGGCTGAGACGGCACGACGAAGCAGTCCGCGACTTGCGCTTGTTTGTTAAGAACCAAATGACTGGTTCGCCCCAGATAGTGCCACAGACTGGTTCGCCCCAGACTGATTTCCCCCCGTCGTGGAGTTTGCGCCGGACTATTGATCTCCCGGAGGAGTTTGGGGCGATGATGCGCGGGCTCGATTTGATTGCTGAAACGATAAAGAAGCGACGGCATATTGGTGAAGCTGTCATGAGGGAGTGGCGAGTGACGCGCAAAAAGCGCCATGAGGACGCGGGAAATATTGCGGCTATCAGGCATCTCAAGAAAGAAGTGTGCCGACTTACCGGCAAACCGCACATAGCGGAGATCCGCAAATTCGTGCCGGTGATCTTCGGGCGCGAAGTGCCCAGCCAATACGCTTTGCGGGCGCGGAAAAAAGCGCTTTCGACCCCAAAATAGAGCTCGAAAACGCCTCGTAAGCGGTAGAGCGCACCTCATGTTTACCGCACAAGATGCCGTAAGACATGAGGTGCTTCGATGCACAATCAAAACAGTGAAAGCGCGGAAGTAAGGGTGCGGCTTGAGGGCCGGTTCTCGAGTTTATTGAGAGCCGGCGTCGCCGACAGACAAAAATCCCGCCGCGAATTGAGATCATCCGGACACTTTAACAGGCGGCCACATCTGAAGGCAAGGTCGCGTAGAAAACCCGGCCGCGCAGCATTTGCACGACCGGGTTCATGAGATACAGACGAGGCGGAACTAATGACACCCGCCTTATAGTTTTCTTGGTCCTTTAGTGCAAGGCCGTGCGGTCTCCCGACGGGAGGACCGCTCATGCCCTATATGCCCCACCACTGCGATCTAACGGTCGGCTTCAGTACGCCGACTGCCGATCCGGGCGTCAGCCCTGATCATCGAACTCCCGCAGCGGTGCTCGCGCTATTGGCTGAGAAATGGCCCGCGTGTTTCCAGATTTTCGAGCAGCGCCGCCGGCCGATTAAGATAGGCATTCACTTTGACATTCTCGCCGCGCTCGGCGGTGCCGTGACGTCGGCCGAAGTGAAATCCGCTTTGCGCCTTTACGCGGGCAACCTTGGCTATCTGCTTGCGTGCCGCGAGGGCGTTGAGCGTGTCGCTCTCAACGGCCAGCCGGCCGGCACGGTCACTGCAGCCGAGGCGGCCTATGCCGCCAAGATTGTTGCATGGCGGCGGCACAAGTCGGCTGCGAAGCCGATTGCAGCGAAGCCGATCACTACCACACCCCCGCGGCTCGGGTTGGCTGATCTGAAACGCGCGGCGTTAGTGCGCAAGGCGGCGGCGCCATGATCGAGCGCCATCGCCTTCCGAACCGGCGGCCCAGCGAAACCTTCGCGTTGGAATGCGCCGGCCTCAAATACACCGCAACGGTCTCGCGCTTTGCCGACGGCCGTATCGGCGAAATCTTCCTGAGCAATCACAAGGGTGGCAGCCACGCCGACACCGCGGCACGCGATGCTGCGATCGCATGCTCGATTGCGCTGCAGTTCGGCGCCGACATTGAAACCATCCGCAAAGCGCTGTGCCGTGACGGCCGCGGTAATGCTTCCGGCCCGCTCGGCGTCGCGCTCGATCTGATCGCGGAATGTGCGTCATGACCAAGCACCACCCGCCAGCTCGATCTATTTCGTCAGCCGCCGGACCACCATCGCCGCGCGCGATCGCCCGTATGGGGCTCGTAGTGCGGCCGCCGCCGCCGTGCCGCTGTGGCTGCGAGCTCGCGGTGATCGGCGAGGGCAAGGGTCCGCATATTGCGTCGTTGCATTGTGCAGAATGTGACACGCACCGCGGCTGGGTCTCGCACGCTACGCTCAAATTTCTCACCGAAAAAATCAACCGATTTGGCCGACCGACAGTGCCTATCGTCATTCGGGGCGACGATGCGGGAGCGGATTGATGAGCCCTCAGCCCGCACAATCGCGGCCGATTTATTTGTTGGCGCTGGCGACCCGCGCGCGGTCGCGACAGTGTGCACGAACTGCGCGCGCTGCTGAAAACTGCATGGCGTCGACACCCGGCATGCGCGCGATCGAAGTACGCGAGCTGCCCGCAAAGCGCCCGAAAACGAAATTCGTCTCGAAGACGGACGAGCCGCCGGCGCTCTCCCGCCGGCAAACGCCCTGCAACATAAAGGATCTGCAAATGCGAAAAGATGATGTGTTCCCGTCCAAGTATCTGAAGCACACCGACCTTCAAAGGCAAGCCGACGACGGCGGCCATCGAGCGCGCCGTGCTCGAGATGCTGAAATCGCCCGAGGGCAAGACGCAGGACAAAATCGTCCTCTATTTTGCGGGAGCAAAGAAGTCGTTGCCGCTCAATGTGACGAATTTCGACGCGGTCGCCGACATTTGTGGTGGCGATACGGACGATTGGTCTGGCTGCCAGATCGAGCTCTATCCCAGCAAAACGCAAATGGCTGGCAAGACGGTCGATTGCATTCGCGTCCGTGCGCCGACGAAGCCGATAAAAAAGGCAGCGGCCAAGTCAGGCGGCGGCGGCTTCGATAACGAAGTCCCGTACTGAATTGAACGAGCCAACGCCTCCCAATCAGCGAGAAGTGTTCATCTTCTCGAAGTTCAAATTATGAAATGAGGAGCAGTTGAAGCGGGATGAGTTCACCGAGTCTGCAGGCCGCGTCCTTTTCTGGATCTTGCAGGCGCTGGCGTACAACGAATCCTTCAGCGGAGGGGCCCGGCGAGCCGTCAAGAAGTTGCTCACGACGATACCTGTACGCAAACCCGGTGCACAGGATTTCGTGCGTGTGCACGGGAGCGAGGACTATCGCCTCGACACTGCGGTGATCGCCCTTAAGGACGATCGCGAGACTTACATGGGGGCGGGTCGACGCGGTCGAGTCCGACCCTCGCGGGTGCTCGTCGGCTCGACGCACGGTGCATGCGACGCCGACGGTGCACGTGCACGAGTCGCGGGTCGACCGCTGGCTCGCGCAGGCGGCGCCGAAACGCTGCGACGTGGTCGTGCTCGACCCGCCCGAGTCCGGCGCGGGGCACAAGGTGCTGGCCCGGCTGGTGCGGCTCGGCCCGCGGCGCATCGCCTACGTCTCGTGCGGCCCCGCGTCTCTGGGACGCGACGTGAAGGTGCTGGCCGGCCTCGGCTACACCCTGGTGTCGCTGCGGGCGTTCGACCTGTTCCCGATGACGCAGCACGTCGAGTGCCTTGCACTGTTCGAGCCCGCCGGCGCTGGTCGCGCCGAGACCGCCGCGGCCGGCTGACCAGCCCACCTGTCGGCGCCCGTCCGTCGTCTGACCTTCGGGCCTGACCCTGCAACCCGGGCTCCCGCGACGGGCCGTCCCGGTGTAGGCTCCGCGAAGATATCTTGATGTCGAGATACTTTCCAGGGTATCTTGACGTCAAGATACATATCGGCGGACGAGAGGGCGGCGGCACATGGCGAGCGTGAACTCCTTCGGGGCACGGGGCGAGCTGCAGGTCGGCGGGACCACCTACGAGGTCTTCCGGGTCGGTGCCGTGGAGGGATCCGCGGGCCTGCCCTACACGCACAAGGTGCTGCTCGAGAACCTGCTGCGCACCGAGGACGGCGCAAACGTCACGGCCGAGCAGATTCGGGCCCTCGGCTCGTGGAACCCGGCGGCCGAACCGAGCGAGGAGATCCAGTTCTCGCCGGCGCGCGTCGTGATGCAGGACTTCACGGGGGTGCCCTGCGTCGTCGACCTGGCCACCATGCGCGAGGCCGTCGTGGAGCTCGGTGGCGACGCGGCGAAGATCAATCCGCTCACCCCCGCCGAGTTGGTCATCGACCACTCCGTCATCGCCGACTTCTTCGGCCGCCCGGACGCCGCGGTGCGCAACGTCGAGCTCGAGTACGAGCGAAACGGCGAGCGCTACAAGTTCCTGCGCTGGGGCCAGACGGCGTTCGACGAGTTCAAGGTGGTGCCGCCGGGCACCGGCATCGTGCACCAGGTGAACATCGAGGCGCTGGCCCGGGTGGTCATGGCACGCAACGGCCAGGCCTACCCCGACACCTGCGTGGGCACCGACTCGCACACGACGATGGTCAACGGGCTCGGCGTGCTCGGCTGGGGCGTGGGAGGCATCGAGGCCGAGGCGGCCATGCTGGGCCAGCCCGTGTCGATGCTCATCCCGCGCGTCGTCGGGTTCAAGCTGTACGGCACGCTGCCCGAGGGCTGCACCGCCACCGACCTCGTGCTGCGCATCACCGAGATGCTCCGCAAGCACGGCGTCGTCGGCAAGTTCGTCGAGTTCTACGGGCTGGGCGTCGCGGCCGTGCCGCTCGCGAACCGCGCCACCATCGGCAACATGAGCCCCGAGTACGGCTCCACCGCAGCCATCTTCCCGATCGACGACGAGACGCTCCGCTACCTGCGCCTCACCGGCCGGCCCGACGAGCAGGTCGCCCTGGTCGAGGCGTACGCCAAGGAGCAGGGCCTCTGGCACGACCCGTCGGTCGAGCCCGTCTACTCCGAGTACCTCGAGCTCGACCTCGGCGACGTCACGCCGTCGATCGCCGGCCCCAAGCGACCGCAGGACCGGGTCGAGCTGGCCACCGCAGCCGCCGACTTCGCCGTGGCACTGCCCGCGTACACCTCTGATGCAGCCCGCACCATCGCGTTCGAGCTCGACGGTGAGGCGGTCGAGATCGGCCACGGCGCCGTCGTGATCGCGGCCATCACGTCGTGCACGAACACCTCGAACCCGTCGGTCATGATGGCGGCGGGCCTGCTGGCCAAGAAGGCCACCGCGCTGGGCCTGACGCGCAAGCCGTGGGTGAAGACGACGCTGGCGCCCGGTTCCAAGGTCGTCACCGACTACCTCGAGCGGGCGGGCGTCACCGAGTCGCTCAACACGCTGGGCTTCGACCTGGTCGGCTACGGCTGCACCACCTGCATCGGCAACAGCGGCCCGCTGCCCGCCGAGGTGAGCGCCGCAGTGAACGAGGCCGATCTCGCCGCGGTGTCGGTGCTGTCGGGCAACCGGAACTTCGAGGGCCGGATCAACCCCGACGTGAAAATGAACTACCTCGCGTCGCCGCCCTTGGTCGTCGCGTACGCCATCGCCGGGCGGATGGACCTCGACATCAGCCGAGAGCCGCTCGGCACCGACCACGACGGCAACCCGGTGCTGCTCGCCGACATCTGGCCGACCCCCGCCGAGGTGCAGGCAGCGATCGACGGCGCCATCGACGCCGACATGTTCACCTCGCGCTACGCCGACGTGTTCGCCGGGGACGAGCGGTGGCAGGGGCTGCCCACGCCCACGGGCAACACCTTCGACTGGGACGTCGACTCCACGTACGTGCGCAAGCCCCCGTACTTCGAGGGCATGTCCCGCACTCCTTCTCCCGTCGCCGACATCGCTGGCGCCCGCGTGCTCGCGATGCTCGGCGACTCCGTCACGACCGACCACATCTCACCGGCCGGCTCGATCAAGGCGGACTCGCCCGCGGGCCGGTACCTCAGCGAACATGGCGTCGCGAAGGCCGACTTCAACTCGTACGGCTCGCGGCGCGGCAACCACGAGGTGATGATCCGCGGCACGTTCGCGAACATCCGGCTGCGCAACCAGCTGCTCGACGACGTCGAGGGCGGCTTCACCGTCGACCTGCTCGACCCGGCGAAGCCGCAGACCACGATCTACGACGCGGCGCAGACGTACCAGGCCGCGGGAGTGCCGCTCGTGATCCTCGCCGGCCAGGAGTACGGATCGGGCTCGTCGCGCGACTGGGCCGCGAAGGGCACAGCGCTGCTGGGCGTCAAGGCCGTGATCGCCGAGTCGTACGAGCGGATCCACCGCTCGAACCTCATCGGTATGGGTGTGCTTCCCCTGCAGTACGCCGAGGGCCAGGACGCCGCCACGCTCGGGCTCACGGGCGAGGAGACCTTCTCGATCGCCGGCGTCACGGCGCTCAACGACGGGCAGGTGCCGCGGCAGGTGTCGGTCGAGGCGGTCAAGGAGGACGGCTCGGTCACGGCGTTCACGGCCGTGCTCCGCATCGACACGCCCGGCGAGGCCGACTACTACCGCAACGGCGGCATCTTGCAGTACGTGCTGCGGTCGCTGCTCTAGGGCTCGTGCCGGTCTACGCCCCGCCGGGCTGGCCCGCGGGACTCCCGCCTCCGGGTACCCCGGAGTTCGACGCTGCGGTGCCCGGGTGGCTCCTGGACGCGTGCCCCCCGGACTACCGCGCGCACGAGGTGCTGCGCCGGCACCCCGTCGTGCTCGCGCGCTTCGCCGCGCACCATGTGGCGGCCATGCTGGCCGGTGCCCGGGCCGCGTACGCGGGAGCACGGCGCGAGCTCGCCGACGTGGCCGACCCAGAGGTCGTCTCCGCGGCCCTGGTCGCCCTCGAGAACGAGGGAGCCCGACTCGCGGCACTGGACCGGGAGGTCGGACTCGTCGAGGACGCTCTCCGCGGTCATCGATGGGTCGAGCGGCTCTGAGGGAGGCGGCCGGAGCCGAGCGAAGGTGGCGGCCCGAGATGCCGCTGGCACGGGGATCTCACGCGGTGCGGGTGCGACGCGTGCGGCCCTCAGTCAGCACCGGGCGTGCGGGCTGGACGTCGGCGCCGGCCCTGGAGCGGCGCCGGGGGCTCGTTGGCCACGTCCGCGGCCCGCGCCAGCACCTTGGCCAGCAGCCGCAGCAGCTGCGACCGCTCGCGCTCGGACAGCCCTGACATCACGGTGCGCTCAACCGCGCGGATTCCGGGCAGCAGCTGGTCGGTGGCGGCCCTGCCCTCGTCGGTGATCTCGACCAGCAGGCTGCGCCGGTCGGCCGGGTTCGGACGGCGCCGCACCCAGCCACGGCCCTCGAGCAGGTCGAGGGTGGCGGTCATCGTGGCGGACGCGACGAGGACCCTCTCGCTGATGTCGGACGGGGTCAGCGGTGCGCCGGCCCCCTCGATGACGGCCAGGGCGGTGGCGGCCGCGTGCGGCACGTCGAACGTGGCCTCGATGCTGCGGCCGAGCTCCTGCAGCAGCGCGGTGCCAGAGCGGACGAGCGTGGCGTAGGCCTCCGTGCTGGTCGTGTCCCCGTCCGGGAACTCGTTCGTGAAGTCGGCGCCTACCCGCACGACGCCGAGGGCGGCCGGGGAGGCGCGCGGTGCGCCCCTTCCCGGCCGCGGCCTCGTGGGTCGATCAGACACTCTCGAAGATCTCGATCCGCGGGGCGCCAGCGACGCCGGCGCGCTCCATGCCGCTACGAAGCGCAGGGTCGTGAGCGAACGCGTTGGCCTGTTCGACGGTGGGGAAGGAGTGGGTGACCAACAAGTCGTTCGCGTCGCCCGGCGCCGCGTAGACCTCTTTGGCGGTGCAGCCGTGCTCGACCCGCAGCGATTCGAGCTCGTCGTACACGGGCCGCCAGGTGGCGTAGTCGTTGACCGAGTGACGGACGACCAGGGTTGCGCTCATTGGTGTGCTCCCTTGCAGGTGGGGGAGGCGGGCGCCTCGAGCAGGAGACTAGAAGTGTTTTGGTTCGGAGACAAGTAGTTCGGCGACGAAATATCGGTAGAGTCGTCTACCGGACAGTCGGACGACGACGTCACCTTGGTCGGCGCGGCCCCCATCGTGCGGCACCGGCCGGCGCCGCACGGGGTGGTCCGCCGTCGGCCGCGCCTGCGGGCGTAGCGTCCGCGTACCGGAAGGAGACCGAGTGGACCCCCGTGGCAACACCCAGGATGCGTTCGCCCGGCGCGACCACGCAGCCGCGCTGCCCACGATCGTGTCCGGTCAAGGGGCGGTCCTCACGGACGACCGCGGACGACGCCTCATCGACGTGTGCTCGGGTCCGTTCCTCGCGCTGCTCGGCCAGGGCAACGAGCGCGTGATCGGCCGGATGGCCGAGCAGGCGAGGCGCCTCACCTACACCTACTCGAAGACCACGCGCCACGAGGCGAACGCCGCCCTCTCCGGCCGGCTGGCCCACCTGGCCGGGCCGGGCCTGGAGCGCGTGCACCTCACCTCCGGCGGTTCGGAGGCCAACGAGATGGCCCTCAAGATGCTCCGCACGAGGGCCGTGGCCCAGGGCGAGGCGGCCAGAACCCGCGTCATCACGCTGATGCCCGGCTACCACGGTGCCACCGTGGCGACGCTCGGACTCAACGGCGACCTGGCCGCCGGACCGCTCTGGGACCCGCTCACCCTCCCCGCGGTGCGCATCCCCGCGCCGCTCACGTTCCGGGCGGCAAGCGCGGCCGACGCGGCGGCAGTGAGCCTGGAAGCCCTCGACCAGGCCGTGGCAGCCCTGGGGCCCGAGCGCGTGCTCGCCGTGGTGGTCGAGCCCGTCGGCGGGCAGGCCTCGGGGGTGAATGTGCCCGACCCGTCCTTCCTGGTGGGGCTCCGGCGCCGCTGCACCGACCACGGCATCGCCCTGGTCTTCGACGAGATCGTCACGGCCTTCAGGACCGGGGCGACGCTCGTGGCCCACCACCACCCCGACGCGCGGCCCGACGCGGTGACGTTGGCGAAGGGACTCGGTGCCGGATATGCCCCGCTCGGTGCGGTGCTCGTCTCGGCTCAGTTCGCCGACGAGCTCGCGGACTCCACCGGTTTCGCCGTGTCCCATTCGTACGACGCCGCGCCGATCGCGTGCGCGGCGGGCGCCGCCGTGCTCGATGAGATCGTCGACCGCGACCTGCTCTCGCGGGGCGCAGCCCTCGGGGTACGGCTCCGCGCAGGGCTGGACGCCCTGGCCGCCGCGTCTCCGCTCGTCGCCGACGTACGCGGCCAGGGCGCGCTGCTGGCGGTCGAGATCGTGCACGACCCCGAGACACTGGCACGGTTCCCCGCTGACTCCGACCCCGGCGCCGTCCTGGTGGCCCGCGGCCTCGACCGCGGCCTGCTGCTGTACTCGCGCCGCCAGAACGGCGGGCGGTTCGGCGACTGGCTCGTCATCGCGCCCCCGCTCGTCATCGACGACGCGATGGCCGACGAGATCGTCGACCGGCTGGCCGACGTGCTCGACGTCCCGAGTGACGCTCTCGCGGGCCCGGCGCCGCTAGGGCGGGTCTCCGGCAGCGCCACTACGCTTCGTCGATGACCTACCAGGACGAGCGAGGCCGCCCGGGCCCCCCGGTGGCTGGCGACGAGATCGTCACCCTGCTGGGCTCGTTGGACCGTCAGCGCGCCACGTTCGGGTGGAAGTGCGGCGGCCTCGACGCGCAGGGGCTCGCCGCTACCGTCGGGGCTTCGTCCATGACCTTGGGCGGTCTGCTCAAGCACCTCGCCCTGGTCGAGGACCACTACTTCAGCGTGCGGCTGCTCGGGCGCGAGCCGGCGAGCGCGTTCGCCGCGGTGGACTTCGACGCCGACCCCGAGTGGGAGTGGCGGACCGCAGCCGACGACAGCCCCGCGGAGCTCTTCTCCCTGTGGGAGGAGTCGGTGGCGGGCTCGCGCGCTGCGGTCGCGGAGGCCCTGACCCGCGGCGGTCTCGACCAGCCGCTCTCGCGCGCGTGGCCCGACGGCCGCACGCCGAGCCTGCGTCGCACGCTCGTCGACCTCATCGAGGAGTACGCCCGCCACGTGGGCCACGCCGACCTCATCCGCGAGTCGGTCGACGGGCTCACGGGCGAAGACCCGCCGTGAGCGAGCCCCGGGTCGACCACGTTGTCATGGGGGTGCGCGACCTGGACGAGGCGGCGCACCAGCTGGGCGAGCGGTTCGGCCTGGCCGCCGTCGGTGGCGGCCGGCACCGGGGCTGGGGCACGGCGAACCGGGTCGTCCCGCTGGGAGAGGCGTACCTCGAGCTCGTCGCGGTGGTCGACCCGGTGGAGGCTGCGGCATCCCTGTTCGGGCGCTGGGTGGGCGCCATGGCGCTGTCCGGCGCCGGCTGGGGGTGGGTCGTTCGCACCGACGACCTCGAGGGCATCGCGTCCGCGCACGACTGGGAGGTCGCTAAGGGAGCGCGCACCGGGTCGGACGGGCGGGTGGTCACCTGGCGACTCGCCGGCGTGGAGGCCGCGGCGAGCGCGGGCTACCTCCCCTTCTTCATCCAGTGGGGCGAGGGAACGTCACACCCGGGCGCCACCCCGGTCGCCCATCCGGCCGGACCAACCCGGCTGGTGGGTCTCACCGTCGCGGGTGACCCCGGTCGCCTGCGCGTGTGGCTCGGCGCAGACCTGCCGTCCGTCGAGGCCGCACCCGGCCACGACGGCGTCGTCGAGATCCGGACCGAGAGGGCGTCGGGGCCGGCCGTGATCCGACCGAGCGACCTGGCCTGACGTCGTCGCGCCGGTGTGGCACGGCTCGATGGCGCGGGCCGTGCGGTGGGGCTCGATGGCGCGGGCCGTGCGGTGGGTGCGCACCGCGGTGAGGCTGGTGAACGCGTCTGGGCTGCCGCCTCGAACACATGTGCCACAGGGTTCCGGGGTCGACAGAGAGCACCTGCGTGCTGCCTACGACCTCGACGCCCACGTGCGGCGCGGCGGGGCGCCCCTAGACTCTGATGGTGCGGCGCCGTGCCGCATCCAGAGGCAGGAGGACAGGTGGCGCAGCTCTCGTCGATCGGCTCTCCCGCCGACCTGCGCGCCGTCCCGGAGGACGAGCTCGCCGACCTCGCGGCCCAGGTCCGCACGTTCCTCGTCGACAAGGTCACCAAGACCGGCGGGCATCTCGGCCCCAACCTCGGCGTCGTCGAGCTGACCATGGCGCTGCACCGCACGTTCGACTCCCCGCGCGACGTGATCCTGTTCGACACCGGGCACCAGGCGTACGTGCACAAGATCCTGACCGGCCGGCAGGCGGGGTTCGACCACCTGCGCCAGGCCGGCGGCCTGTCCGGCTACCCGAGCCGGGCCGAGAGCCCGCACGACGTCATCGAGAACAGCCATGCGAGCACGGTGCTCTCCTACGCCGACGGCATCGCGAAGGCGTTCGGCGTGACGGGATCGGCGCACAGCCGTCACGTCGTCGCGGTCGTCGGTGACGGCGCCCTCACGGGCGGCATGGCCTGGGAGGCGCTGAACAACATCGCAGGTGCCCCCGACCGTCCCGTCGTCATCGTGGTCAACGACAACGAGCGTTCGTACTCGCCCACGATCGGCGGCATGGCGCACCACCTCGCCACCCTGCGCACGACCAAGGGCTACGAGCGGTTCCTGGAGTGGGGCAAGCGCACGCTCGGGAGAACTCCTGTGGTGGGTCCTCCGATGTACGAGGCCCTGCACGGCATGAAGAAGGGCATCAAGGACGTCGTCGCCCCGCAGGGGATGTTCGAGGATCTCGGGCTCAAGTACGTCGGCCCCGTCGACGGCCACGACATCTTCGCCGTCGAGCACGCGCTGCTGCGCGCGAAGGCGTACGGCGGACCCGTGCTCGTGCACGTCCTGACCGAGAAGGGGCACGGCTACCTGCCTGCTGTCCAGGACGACGCCGAGCGGTTCCACGCCGTGGGCATCGTGGACCCGGACACGGGCAAGCCGCTCACCTCGGGGGGCCCCACCTGGACCGGCGCGTTCGCCGACGCCCTCGTCGCCGTGGGCGCCCGGCGGCACGACGTCGTCGCGATCACGGCGGCGATGATGGGTCCGACGGGCCTGGAGAAGTTCGCGCTCGCGTACCCCACCCGTACGTACGACGTCGGGATCGCCGAGCAACACGCGGCCACCTCCGCGGCCGGCCTGGCCTTCGGGGGGCTGCATCCCGTCGTCGCGGTGTACGCCACGTTCCTCAACCGGGCGTTCGACCAGGTGCTGATGGACTGCGCGCTGCACCGCGCCGGCGTCACCTTCGTGCTCGACCGCGCCGGCGTCACCGGCGACGACGGTGCGAGTCACAACGGCATGTGGGACATGTCGATCCTGCAGGTGGTGCCGGGACTGCGGCTCGCGGCGCCGCGCGACGGCGTCGAGCTCGCCGCGCTTCTCGACGAGGCCGTCGACGTGTCCGACGCGCCCACCGTCCTGCGGTTCCCCAAGGGGGGGCTCGGCGAGCGGGTGCCGGCCCTCGAGCGCGCGGGCGGCCTCGACGTGCTGGGCCGCTCCGGCGACGACGTCCTGCTCGTCAGCGTCGGGGCCCTCGCGCCGATGTGCCTGGACGTGTCCGCCCGACTGCAGCAGCAGGGGATCGGCGTCACCGTGGTCGACCCCCGCTGGGTGAAGCCGCTCGACGACGCTCTCGTCCCGCTGGCGGCACGCGCCCGTCTCGTGGTCGTGGTCGAGGACAACTCGCGCGTCGGCGGCGTCGCCTCGGCGGTCTCACAGCTCCTCCGCGACCGCGGCGTCTTCGTGCCCCAGCACGATGTGGGCATCCCCGCAGAATTCCTCGACCACGGCAAACGCGCCGAGGTGATGGCCCGCGTCGGCCTCACCGCGCAGGACGTCGCGCGCGACGTGGCCGGCCTGGTGGCGCGCCTCGACGAGGCCGACGCCGCGCGCGCCGGCCTGAGCCACCAGGTGCACCCCGAGCGCTGAGCTCACCCGCCGTGGGCGCAGCCCGTCGCACGGATCGCCCGCGATCGGTCGCTACGCCCGCAGCTCGCGATTCGGGCCGCGCCGGTCGCGGCTGACCCCGTCGAGCAGGCCGAACGACACTGTCCCGCCCCCTTCGCGGGCGAGCACGACCTCGTCGCGGGTGAGCATCACCGGGCGTTCGAAGCCGCGCAGGTCGGGGTCGGTGGCCGCTGCCGCGGCGAGCGCGAACGCCGGGTCGATGCGGCCGAGGTCGAGCCAACCCCGCGTGCGCATGGGCACCGCGGCCGTGCGCATACCGTGCGGGTCGGCGGCCACCACGGCGGCGCGGAACACGTCGGACGCCAGCAGCGTGATCACGTCGCAGTCCCCGAGGGGACGCAGCGGGGCGATCGGGTCGCGGTGGAACCGCTCGGCCGCGAGCACGGCCATGTCGTACAGGTAGCGCAGCGCGTGCCGGGCCATCGCCCCCCGCTGGCCGCCGCAAGCCGCGGCCAGCACGGGATCGAGGACGCCGACGCCCTCGGGGTCGTCCGGCGTGCCACGCAGCCCGAGGCCCACGTCGAGCGCGCCGCCGAGGACCGGCTGCACGACCCAGTCGGGTCCCGGGTGCAGGACGTGGCCCGGCGGCAGGGCCACGGGTCGGGCCCGGGCCGTGATCGAGGCGCCCGTGGGCCGAGCGCAGCAGCGCCGCCACGCCACCCACCTGCGCACCGCCACGACCGCCTCGGCGCCGTCGGGGTCGAGCCCGTCCACCGCGTGCGCGACCTCGCGGTGGGTCACCGTGAGGATGGCGTCGGGGGCGACCACGCGCCAGCCGGCTTCCACGGGGTGGACGTCGACGTCGTCGAGGACGGACAGGGCCAGGAGCGCGCGCCGCGCCCGGACTGGGTCCGCCTGGTCCACAGACCCACGTTAGGGGCTGTCAGGGCGCTCAGGCAGGTCCCGGCGGGTGAGGCGGGTGACCCTGCGTTACCACCCGTCGCGCTCCGTGGCTCCGACCTGCAGGGTGGGCCGCTCACGCCTGACATCGCTGCGGGCCTAGGGGACCTCGGTGGGCACCGTAGCCGTCGCGGCTGCGGACGGCACGGAGCCCCGGGCCGGGCGCAGGTACAGCCACATGGTCGGCACCAGGTAGGCGAACCATGCGATGACCGACAGCACGGTCATCGCCGGCGCGATGTTGAAGATGCCCTTGACCAGGGTGCCCAGGAACGAGTCCTCGGGCACGGACGCAGAGATGTCGAACGCCAGGTTGTCCTCTCCGGGCAGCGCCCCGGCTTCCTGCAGGTCGTGCACGGCATAGGCCAGCACACCCGCGGCGACGACGATGAGCGCGGCTCCCGTCCACCGGAAGAAGGTGGCCAGGTTGAGCCGCAGGGCCCCCCGGTAGAGCAGCCATCCCAGCAGGACCGCGGTGGCGAGCCCCAGGGCCGCACCCGCGAACGAGGGCTGCGTCTCCTCACTGCCCGAGATGGACGCCCACAGGAACAGCGCGGTCTCGAGGCCCTCGCGGGCCACGGCGACGAACGCCACGGCGGCGAGCGCCCAGGCACCCACGTCGAGCGCCTGCTCCAACCGCCCGTGCAGCTCGCCCTTGATGTCGCGCGCCGCGCGCTTCATCCAGAAGACCATCGCCGTGACAAACGCCACCGCGACGAGCGACATCAGGCCGGCGAAAAGGGGCTCGGCCGTCTCCGGCAGGTGCGCCGAGGAGAACGTGAGGAGTGCCCCGAAGCCGAGCGACAACCCCACGGCGGCGACGACGCCGACCCACACCCACCGCACCTTCTCGCGGTGCCCGGTGCGCACGAGGTACGCGATCAGGATGCCGACCACGAGGGAGGCTTCGAGGCCCTCGCGCAGGCCGATCAGGTAGTTCTGCAGCACTCGTCGCTCCCCGCTGGTCCAAGTTAGGCTCACCTAACCTAACGGAGCGTCCGCGAAGCGGTCAAACCGCTGCGGCTCAGCCCGACGTGCCCGAGCGTAGAGCGGCGAGCGCCTCTGCCACCGGTGCTGCCGCGAGCTCGACCTGCCAGCGCCGGGCGCCGGCGGCGGCGAAGAAGGTGGCGACTGCGGCCTCGTCCGGGGGGTCGGGCGGGGTCCAGCAGAGCCGACGCAGGGTGTCCGGGCTGAGCAGGTTCTCGACCGGAAGGTCGTGCTCCGCGGCCAGGGCGCCCATCGTGGCGCGGGCCGCCGCGAGCCGGGCAGCCGCCGCGGGGTCGCGGTCGGGCCAAGCGCGCGCCGGAGGGGGGCCGTCCGAGGGCAGCGACGGCAGCGGCAGCTCGTCGTCGGGCAGGGTGCGGCCCTTGTGCACTGCCGCCCACCACTGCGGCAGCGACCGGCGCGCGCCGCGCCCGGCGAAGCCCTTCACGGCTGCGAGCTCGTCGGCGCTCGAAGGCATCGCCAGCGCGGCCTCGATGATGGCGGTGTCGGGCAGGACCCGCCCAGGCGCCGAGTCGCGCCGGCGGGCGACGTCGTCGCGGGCCCACCACATCGCCTCGACGACCGCCAGGGAACGTCGGGGCCGCACCCGGTGCAGTCCCGACGTACGCCGCCACGGGTCGACCCGGCGGACCGGTCCCGGGGCTGCGAGCACGGCGGCGAACTCCTGCTCGGCCCACGCGAGCTTGCCGGTACGCACGAGGTCCTCGCCGAGGGCCTCGCGAAGCTCGAGCAGCACCTCGACGTCGAGGGCGGCGTAGCGCAGCCACGGCTCGGGCAGCGGCCGGGTGCTCCAGTCGGCTGCCGAGTGCTCCTTGGCCAGCGAGAGTCCCATCACCCGCTCGAGCAGCAGCGCGAGCCCCACCCGCGGGTACCCGAGAAGCCGTCCGGCCAGCTCGGTGTCGAACAGGTTGGTCGGCTCGAGGTCGAGCTCGCGCAGGCACGGAAGGTCCTGGCTGGCCGCGTGCAGCACCCACTCCGCGTCGCCCACCGCGTCCTGGAGCACCGCCAGCGTGCCGAAGGGGATCGGGTCGACGAGGTGGGTGCCCGAGCCCTCGCGCCGGAACTGGACGAGGTAGGCCCGCTGCGAGTAGCGGTAGCCGCCGGCGCGCTCGGCGTCGATGGCCACGGAGCCCCAACCGGCAGCGAGCGCCTCGGCGGTGCGGGCCAGGGCAGCCGGGGTGTCGACCACGGGGGGAGTGCCGTCGCGCGGCTCGGAGAGCACCGGAATCTGGGGGGTGGCGGGCTCCTGGACCACCCCGGCCCCGACGTCTGGCGGGACATCCTCCCGGCCCGGACGACCGCCGCCGGACGGGGCGGTCGCGTCGCTCATAGCGCCAACCTACGCGGTCGGGTCGCCGAACCCGGGGACGTGCGGGCCCGAGGTGTCAGCGGACGTAGCCGGCGCGCATGGACATCGCCACCATCTCGGCGCGGTCCCCCGTGCCGAGTTTGCGCGCGATGCGGGCCAGATGGCTCTTCACGGTGAGGGCGGACAGGCCGAGCGCGTCGCCGATCTCCTTGTTCGAGCGGCCCTCGGCCACCAGCTGCAGCACCTCGACCTCACGGGCCGAGAGCTCGTCGGGGGCACCTCGCCCGCGCGGACGCGGAAGCGGTGCCGGCGGTGCGCCGGTGTCGACGGCCTCGGGAACCACGACGTACCCGCGCACGCCCGCCGCCATCGCGGCGCGCACGGCGTATGGGTCGTCCCGGTGGGTCAGGAGGACGACGCGGCGCCAGCCGGCCCGGCGCAGATCGGCCAGCAGGGACAGGGCGGGGGAGTCGGGCAGCGCCGCGTCGACGACGACGATGTCGTGCGGACCCTCGACGTGCGCCCGGACGCGTGCCTCGGACGCGCTGGCGGCCTCGATCACGTCCCGAGCACCGAGCGAGCGGAGGCGGTGCACCAGCGCGGTGCGGCGGGTCGACGACGCCGCTACGACCATCGCGCCGAAGCGCGCGCGCGGCAGCGGGACGACGGGTGCGCCCACTCGCTCGACGATGGCCACCACGACTGTCTCCCTGTCTCACCTCGGCCAGCACGACCTTGTCGTCCTGCTGCTCCAGACGGGGTATCGGCCCGACCCGGGGGGGTCTTGACCATTCCGGGCTCACCCGAAAGGGCGACGGACACCCACATGGAGCAGTGGCGACCCCGATTCCCCTTGTTCCCGTTTGATCCGGGAACCGGATGATGCGGGCGTTTACGGACGCTCCGAGGCGGCTAAGCGCCCGTGGGCTCCGGCAACCGGATGAAACGCGGAAGGGGACGAGGGTGCGGGCTAGCGCACGCCGCGCCGGGGTGCCGGCAGCGGCACCACGCCGGGTGGCAGCGGCGGAAGGCCCGCGACGGCGCACACGAGGTCGGTCCACGCCCGCGAGTGACGTGCCAGGTCGGTGGTGACGGGGGTCCAGGAGGCCCGCACCTCGACGGTGCCCTCCATGGGGCGGTCCTCGAGCGCGCCGAACGCCTGTGAGGCGGTGCGCGTGACCGTGCCGGACGGAGCCCGGTACACGGCGCCGTGTGCTTCGAGGCACTCCTCGAGCCATGCCCAGCCGACCTCCGTGAGCATCGGGTCGGCGGCCATCTCGGGCTCGAGCCGCGCCTTCGCGAACGCCACCACGCGGAAGCTGCCGTCCCAGGCCTCTTGGCCTTGCGGGTCGTGCAGCAGGACGAAGCGGCCGCTGGCGGTCTCCTCCCCGTCGTCGTCGAGCACCTCGGCGGTGAGGGCCAGCGCATGCGGCGCGAGCCGCTGAGGTGCCGGCACCTCGTCGACGATGACCTCGGGGCGGTGGCGGGCGTCGCGGAGCGAGGCGACGGCCTGGTTCCAGGCGTCGTCGGCCTGGTCCGTCGGGGAGCTCACCCTCGCAGGCTAAGCCGCAGGTCCGCCGCCGGGATGCTGCGACGCGCCGCCAGCGGGGCCGATCGGGCGCCCTAGGCTGCCGGGGTGCCTGCGCTGCTCGCCGTGATGTCCTCGTTGATGTGGGGGACCGGTGACTTCCTCGGCGGCACCTTGACGCGGCGGCGGCCGGCGCTGGCCGTCGTGAGCGCCTCCCAGGTGGCCGGCTTCGTCGTCGTCGTGCTCGTCGCCGTGGCCGTGGGCGCCTACCGTGACCCCTCGGGCTGGGTCCTCTGGTCGGTTGGGGCCAGCCTGGCCGGCTTCTCCGGGCTCGTCCTGTTCTACTCGGCCCTGGCTGCCGGAACGATGGGGATCGTCTCGCCGGTCGCGGCCCTCGGCGTGCTGGTGCCGTTGGCCGTCGGGCTGTTGGCAGGCGACGTGCCCGCCCCGCTGCAGCTCGTCGGCATCGTCCTGGCCGTGGTCGGCATCGTGCTGGCCAGCGGTCCTGAGCTGTCCGGCGCGGCCAGCGCCCGCCCGGTGCTCATGGCCCTGGGCGCCGCCGTGATGTTCGGGGCGGCGCTCACCTTCATCGCCGCAGGGAGCCGCTCGAGCGTCATCATGACGATGACGGGCATGCGCGCCACGAGCACGCTCATCGCCCTCGGGCTCGCCCTGACCACGCGGTCTCTGGGCGGCCTCACGGCCGCCGATCTGCCGCTCCTGGTCGCCACCGGCTCCCTCGACGTTCTCGCCAACCTCACGTACGGCCTGGCGACGACGCTGGGGCTGCTGGCGGTCGTGTCGGTCCTCGGCTCGCTCTACCCGGTGTTCACGGTGCTGCTCGCCGCAGTCTTCTTGCACGAACGGATGCGCGCGGTGCAGTACGCCGGCGTCGCGGTGGCTCTGGCCGGCGTGGCTCTCATCAGTGCCGGAGGGCACTGACCGAGGGACCAGTGTCCCGCAGGTGCTGCGCCTCCGCCGTGCGACGATGCGGGGCGTGACCGACGCGACCCTGCCTGCCGACCACCCGCTGCTCACCGGAGCCACGTCGGGAGCGCCGCTCGTGCGCACCGCGCGGCGCGAGCCGGTGCCGCACACTCCCGTGTGGTTCATGCGGCAGGCCGGTCGGTCGCTGCCCGAGTACCGCGCCCTGCGCGAGGGCGTCCCGATGCTCGACGCCTGCTTCGACCCGGACATGATCGTGGAGATCACGCTGCAGCCGGTGCGTCGTCACGGCGTCGACGCCGCCATCTTCTTCAGCGACATCGTCGTCCCAGTGAAGGCCGTGGGCGTCGACCTCGACATCAAGCCGGGCGTCGGGCCGGTCGTGGCGGAGCCCTTTCGCACTCGGGCCGACCTGGACCGACTGGTGGACCTGCAGCCCGACGACGTGGCTCCGGTCATCGCCGCCGTGCGCGAGCTGACGGCCCAGCTCGGGGGCACGCCCGCTCATCGGGTTCGCGGGCGCCCCCTTCACGATCGCCTCGTACCTGGTCGAGGGCGGCCCGAGCCGCGAGCACGCCAAGACCAAGGCCCTGATGTACGGCGACCCCGAGCTCTGGCACGCGCTGCTCGACCGGGTCGCAGCGGTGGCGGGCTCCTTCCTGCGGATGCAGGTGGAGGCCGGCGTGAGCGCGGTGCAGCTGTTCGACTCGTGGGCCGGGGCGTTGTCCCGGGCCGACTACGCGGAGTACGTGCTGCCGCACTCGCAGACCGCGCTGGCCCAGGTGGCGGACCTCGTCGACGCCGAGGGGCGCTGCGTGCCCCGCATCCACTTCGGCGTCGGTACCGGGGAGCTGCTCGGGTCGATGTCCCAGGCCGGCGTCGACGTGGTCGGCGTCGACTTCCGGGTACCCCTCGACGAGGCCGCCCGGAGGGTGGGCCCAGGCTTCGCCCTGCAGGGCAACCTCGACCCCGCCACGCTGTTCGCCCCGCTCGACGTGGTGCGCGCGCAGGTCGACCAGGTGCTCGCCTCGGCCGCCGGCCTTCCGGGCCACATCTTCAACCTGGGCCATGGCGTCCTGCCGAGCACCGACCCCGACGTCCTCACCGAGGTGGTCGCGCACGTGCACCGCGGCACGACGGCGTGACGAACGCCCCAACGGGACGCGGGACGGGCGCACCCTGCGCGGCCCCCGCCGTGGCAGGCTGAGGGTATGGAGCCCCGTCCTCTCCGTGTGGCCGACGATGTCGACGCCCTCCCCCTCACCGGCTCCGGCGACGCCCGCCCGCACGTGGTGATCGTCGGGGGCGGCATCGCCGGACTGGGCACCGCCTGGGCGCTTGTCCGCGACCACGCCGCCGCCGGCTGGCCGGTGGCGCCGCGGGTGACGGTGCTGGAAGGCTCGCCGGCCATCGGCGGCAAGCTGCGGCTCGGCGAGCTCGAGGGCATGCAGCTTGACCTCGGGGCCGAGTCCATGCTCGCCACGCGGCCGGAGGCACTCACCGCGCTCCGCGAGGTAGGCCTCACCCGCGACCTCGTCCACCCGGCCACCACCTCGGCCCTGCTCTGGAACCGCGGGGTGATGCGCGACCTGCCCCGCGGGCTCGTCATGGGCGTGCCCACCGACCTGCGCGCGCTGAGCGCCGCCGAGGTGATCGCGTGGCCGTCGTTGCTGCGCATCCCGCTCGACCACGTCCTGCCGCGCACGGCGGCCGGCCACGACGTGTCGATCGGCGCGTTCGTGGCCGCCCGGCTCGGCCGCGAGGTGGTCGACCGGCTCGTCGAGCCGCTGCTAGGCGGGGTGTACGCGGGGCACGCCGACCTGCTGTCATTCGATGCCACCGTGCCAGCGCTCTTCCGCGCGGTGCAGGGGGAGAAGTCGCTGCTCACCGCCGCGCGCGAGGTGCGGCGCACCGGCGCCGGGCGCGCCGGCGGACGCCGCGGACCCGTGTTCGCCGGCGTGCGCGGCGGGGTGGGCCGGCTGCCCGTGGCGATGGCGGCGGCGCTGGAGAAGCGCGGCGTCGACATCCGCACGTCGGCCACCGTCCGCGAGCTGCGCCGGCGCCCGGACCGCTGGCGCCTCGTGCTGGGCCCGGCCCGCAGCCCTGAGGTCATCGACGCCGACGCCGTGATCCTCGCCGTCCCGGCCGCCCCCGCGGCCAAGCTGCTGCGCGACGTGTCGCCGACGGCGGCAGCCGAGCTCTCCACCATCGAGTACGCGTCGGTCGCCGTCGTGACGATGGCCTACCGCCAGCGTGACCTCGGTCCGCTGACCGGCTCCGGCTTCCTCGTGCCCCCCGTCGACGGCCGCGCGATCAAGGCGGCCACCTTCTCCTCGCAGAAGTGGGACTGGGTGGGTAAGGCCGGCCGGGCCGGCCGCAGCCGCGACCCTCTCGTGGTCGTGCGGGCCTCGCTGGGCCGCCACGGCGAGGAGGTCACGCTCCAGGCCGACGACGACGAGCTCATCCGGATCGCACAGGCGGAGATCGCCGACGGCGTGGGTGCGTCGGCCGGTCCGGTCGGCGCCGTCGTCACGCGGTGGGGCGGGTCCCTGCCGCAGTACGCGGTGGGGCACCGGGCGCGGGTGAGCCGGATCCGCGAGGCGGTGACCGAGCTGCCGGGCCTCGCCGTCTGCGGCGCCGCGTACGACGGGGTCGGCGTCGCGGCGTGCCTCGGGGCTGCCACTCACGCGGCGGGCCGGATTGGCCGCTGGCTCGACCAGCGCCGACAATGGGGCCATGCCTGACCCCACTCCCTCCGGCAAGCGCCCCCACCAGGGCAAGGCCGCCAAGGACATCAACGACACGATCCGCTACACCAGCTGGTCGGTCTTCCGGCTCCACCCGGGCACCCTGGCCGACGACCGCGGTGCAGCTGCGGTCGAGGTCGAGGAGTGGATCCAGAAGTCCGCTGCCGACGACGTCGTCGTTCGCGGGCTGTACGACGTCGCCGGCCTGCGGGCCGACGCCGACGTCATGGTCTGGTGGCACGCGGCCACGTCCGACGCGCTGCAGGAGGCGTACCACGCGTGGCGGCGCACGGCGCTGGGCCGCTCGCTCGAGCCGGTGTGGTCCCAGATGGCGCTGCACCGGCCGGCCGAGTTCAACAAGAGGCACGTGCCGGCGTTCCTCGCCGACGAGGTCCCGCGCGACTACCTGTGCGTCTACCCGTTCGTCCGCTCGTACGAGTGGTACCTGCTGCCGGACGAGGAGCGGCGCGAGCTGCTCGTCGAGCACGGCCAGATGGGCCGTGACTACCCCGACGTGCGGGCCAACACCGTGGCCTCGTTCGCGCTGGGCGACTACGAGTGGATCCTCGCCTTCGAGGCCGACGAGCTGCACCGCATCGTGGACCTGATGCGCCACCTGCGCGCGTCGCGGGCCCGCCTGCACGTGCGCGAGGAGATCCCCTTCTACACCGGCCGCCGGCGCACCCTCGCCGAGATCGTCACGGCGCTCGCCTAGACCCCAGCCCCGCTCGGGCCCTCCAGCTGGGCCGCGTCACTGCCGCGGTGGTCGTGTCCGGGGCCGGGTCACAACCACCGCGGCAGTGACGCGAGGGGGACGCGGGCGCTATCCGTCGGTGGGGGCGAGGCTGACGCTGATCGAGTTGATGCAGTACCGCTGGTCGGTCGGGGTGCCGTAGCCCTCGCCCTCGAAGACGTGGCCGAGGTGCGATCCGCAGGTCGCGCACCGCACCTCGACGCGGCGTACGCCCATCGAACGGTCTTCGATCTCGACGACGGCCCCACCCGCCAGCGGCGACCAGAACGACGGCCAGCCGCAGTGCGAGTCGAACTTCGTGTCGCTGCGGAACAACTCGGCTCCGCACGCGCGGCAGGAGTACACGCCCTCGGTCTTGGTGTCGGTGTACTCGCCGACGAACGGCGGCTCGGTACCGGCCTCCCGCAGCACGTGGTACTCCCCGGGGGTCAGGGTCGCGCGCCAGTCGTCGTCGCTGCGCACGACCTCGTAGGGCAGGCCGTCTGGGCGGGTGTCAGGCATCGGTCCGTGGCTCATGCGTCCGACGGTACGTGCGAGCACGTGACGCCACCACCGCGCGAGGACGATCAACGCCTTACCGGTCCGTGACGGTGCGCCACGCCAGGACCCCGCCGAACGCCATGAGACCCAGGCCCGCCACCGCGTCGACGGCCTGCAGGCCCCTCGTGCCCAGCCGGGGGCCCAGGAGCGACATCACTGCGGCGAGGGCGAGGTGGAACGCGAGCGAGCCGATGCCGATGCCGACCACGAACGCGGTGGCGGCGGCAGGGCCGGCGGCCACGTCCGCCACCGCGGCGCCGGAGAAGACGGCACCCCAGGTGAGGATCGTGAGGGGGTTCGACGCCGTAGCCACCAAGCCGGTGCGGAACGCCGCCTGGGGCCGCACCACCTCGACATCGGACTCGGCGCCGAGCCGGATTCGGAACGCGGCCTGCAGCGTCCGCAGCCCCAGCCACACGAGCACGCCCGCGCCCACCAGGCCGAGGGCCAGACGCAGGGCGTCGGCCCGCAGCAGCGCTGCGGCGCCCAGCGCACCGAGGACGGCGTACGAGAGGTCGATGGCGGCGGCGCCCGAGCCGATGCCGGCCCCCGGCAGAAACCCGAACCGGGCCGACGTGCGGGCGCACAGCAGCCAGATGGGGCCCACGTTGGCGGCGGCGAGGGCGCCGACGAGCAGGCCGGACAGAAGCGCGCCGGTCATGCGGGGACTCTGCCACGGCCCGCCCGCCCGGCGCGACGACCTTCTGCCGACCCCTGGGGAACCCGGCTGCGCGGGGTTGACGACGTTCTGCCCGACCCGCCGTAGAAGCCGGCCCCTCGGGGTTAGGGTCCGCGCATGGCGAAGGGCGAGTTCGGCGACCCGGTCGAGCGGGAGGTGGCGGGTCGCACCGTGCGGGTGTCGAACCCGCTCAAGCCCTACTTCCCGGCGGTCGGTCTCACCAAGCTCGACGTCGTCGACTACTACGCGGCCGTCGCCGGGCCCATGCTGCGCCTTCTGCGCGACCGACCTACCACGCTCGAGCGCTGGCCGTCGGGCGTGGTCGAGGGCGTGACCCTGACGCAGCGCGACGGGACGAAGGGCGAGGCGTTCTACCAGAAGCGGCTCCCCGCCGGCGCGCCCCCGTGGGTGCAGACGGCACGCATCACGTTCCCCTCCGGCCGCTCGGCCGACGAGGTGCGCCCGACGGAGGAAGCGGTGTTCGTCTGGGCCGCCCAGCTGGGCACCATCACGTTCCACCCGTGGCCCGTGCGAGCGCCCGACGTCGAGCACCCGGACGAGCTGCGCATCGACCTCGACCCGCAGCCGGGCAGCGACTTCGCCGACGCCGTCGAGGTCGCGCACGAGCTGCGGGCGGTGCTCGGCGAGGCCGGCATGGTGGGCTACCCGAAGACCAGCGGCGGCCGCGGCGTGCACGTGTACGTGCGGGTCGAGCCGCGCTGGGACTTCGTCCACCTGCGCCACGCGGCCATCGCCGCGGGCCGCGAGCTCGAGCGCCGCATGCCCGGCCGCGTCACGGTGAACTGGTGGAAGGAGGAGCGGCCGCCCGGCTCGGTGTTCGTCGACTACAACCAGAACGCGCGCGACCGCACGATCGCGTCGGCCTACTCGATCCGGTCCAAGCCGCACGCGCCTGTGTCCACCCCGCTTCGGTGGGACGAGCTCGACGGCCTCGACCCCCGCGACCTGACCGTGCGCACGGTGCCCGCGCGCGTGGCTGCGGTCGATGACCCGTGGGCGAGGCTCGACGACCAGGCCTACGACCTCGCGCCGCTGCTCGACTGGTTCGACCGCGACGAGCGCGACGCCGGCCTCGGCGACCTGCCGTACCCCCCGGACTACCCCAAGATGGCGGGGGAGCCCAAGCGCGTGCAGCCCTCGCGCGACACCGACCGCGAGGGCCGCGGTCAGGGCTGAGGACCACTACCACGCCTCGCCGTGGCGGGATGCTGCGACACCCGATCCCCGGCCACAGGGGCGGGCCGGCCCACCAGGCCCGGGACCTAGGGCCTGTACCGGGGGGTCCTTGCTTGTACCCAAGAGGTGCCCTCCGACGGATGGTGCGCCAAACCGCTCAAATCGACACTGGACCTGTACGGCCGATTCGGCTCCATGGCGGAGCACCACGACGGCCGGCCGGAAAGGGTCGCGAGGGTGATGGAGCGGCAGCACGGTGAGGTCATCGAGAACCAAGGGCGCCCCGCGGCGTCCGCCGGCTCCGGTACCGACGACGTGCTCTCGGCCACCCAGGCCTGCGCGCTCATGGGCGTCTCGCCCGCCACCCTCCGGCGCTGGAGCGCCTCCGGCGACGTGCCGTCGTTCACGACCCCCGGCGGGCACCGCCGGTACCAGCGCTCGGCCATCCTCGGGCTGGTCCGGGCCGATGACCGCACGCCCGTCGCGGCCACGGCCGAGGGGGTGGCGCGCGCCTACCGGCGCCGCGCCCCGATGGTGTCCTCCCGCACGCTGTGGCTGCGCGACCTCGACGACGTCGAGCGCGAGCCGCTGCGCCGCCAAGGACAGCGCCTCACCGCCGCGCTCGTCGACGCTCTCGACGCCCGTACCACCGCCGCCCGGCGCCGGGCAGTAGGCGCAGCGGTCGAGGTCGGCCAGGACTTCGGCCGCGTGGCCGCCCGACGCGGGGCCTGCCCGGCCGACGCGGTGGGAGCCTTCCTCCGCTTCCGGATGCCGTTCCTCGAGCACATCGGCGCGCTGTCGCGGCGCCGCAGCCTCGACGGCGCCGCCACGGCCGACCTCATGGCCGCAGCCACGTCCGCGCTCGACGAGGTGCTCGTGGGCCTCGTGGGCGCCTACTACGACGAATCCCAGCAGACCGCCACCCGGAAGGCAGGTGCGAGGTGACGACGCTGTTCGGCACGTCCCCCGTCGACGTCACCGACATGCTCGACGACGAGACCGTGGAGTCGCTCGCGCCGCCGCGCACGCTGCACGCGGTCGTCGCGCACGCACGCCGAGTCACGAGCCCGGCCCGCGAGGAGTTCGGCGACGCGCTTGCCGGCGTGGCCGGGCACGAGCAGGTGCTCGTCGTTCGGACCTGCCACCGCGTGGAGGTCTACGTTGCGCTGCGCGGCGGTGACGGCGTCGAGCTGCCTCCCGCTCCCGCGGGGGCCCGGTCCCTCGCCGACGCGGACGCGGCCCGGCACCTCATCAGCGTCGCGTGCGGGCTGCAGAGCGCCGTGCTCGGCGAGGACCAGGTGATGCACCAGATCCGCGAGGCGCACGCCGACCGCCGCGCCGCCGGACCTCTCGACCCCACGTTGGACCGCCTCGTGCAGGTGGCCCTGCGCGCCGGTCGACGCGCCCACGGCCTGTTCGGACCCGAGCGCCGGTCGCTCGCGGACATGGCGCTCGACGAGATCGAGGCCCGCAGCGGCGCCGTCGAGGGTCGCGAGGTGCTCGTCGTCGGCGCTGGCAGCATGGGCACCCTGGCCGCCCGCGGTGCCATCCGCCGAGGGGCGAAGGTCGTCGTGGCCAACCGCACCGACGCCAAGGCCGAGGCGCTCGCCGCTGACTCCTTCGGACGCGCGGTGCCCTGGGGCTCGGACGCGGTCGACTCCGGCGTGGTGGGCGTTATCGTCGCGCTCGGAGGGGTGTGGGACCCCACCCGGACCGATGCAGCATCGCTGGTGTCCGGCGGGGCCTCCGTGGTCGACCTCTCCTCGCCGCCGGCCACGCCCGCGGCCCTCGCCGACGCACTCGGCCACCGGTTCGTGGGCGTCGACGACCTGGCCTGGGCGGCCGACGGCCGGCTGCCCGAGGGGCTGCACGACCAGCTCGAGGAGGTCGTGCGCGAGTCGGGTACCGACTACTGCCGGTGGCTCCGCTCGCGCGGCGCGCAGCCGACCCTGCAGGACATGTCCGACACGGTGGAGGCCCGCCGCCGGGCAGAGCTCGACCGCCTCATGCGTCGCCTGCCCGACCTCGACGCGCACGAGCGCGAGCTCATCGAGCAGATGACCCACCGGCTCGTCGCCGGCATCCTGCACGGCCCGCGCACCGCGATCAGGATCGACCCCACCGGCGACCTCGACCGCGCGGCCCGCGCCCTGTTCGGGCTGTGACGGGGATGACGCCACCCGCCGACGGCAGCACGCCGGCCCGGCCTCTCACCTCGGTCGACGCCCTGGTGGTCGGCGGCGGCGTGAGCGGTTTGGCCACGGCGGCCTGGCTCGTCGAGGGGCTCGGTGCCGACGCGTCCGTCGTGGTGCTCGAGTCGACCGAACGTGCCGGCGGCAAGGTGTTCACCCAGACCGTCGGGGGGCTGCCCGTCGACACCGGCCCGGATGCCTTCCTCTCGCGTGCGCCCGAGCTCAAGGCGCTCATCGCCCACCTCGGCCTCAGCGGTGCCGTGCAGGGACCCGCGGCGTCCGGCGCCTACGTCTGGTCGCGCGGACACCTGCGCACGCTGCCGGCGGGCGGCTTCTTCGGCATCCCCGACCGGGTCATGCCGCTGGTGCGGTCGCGCCTGCTCTCGCCCGCGGGCATGCTGCGTGCCGGCGTCGACTTCGTGCGGCTGCGCACCCCTCTGCCGGACGACCCGTCGGTCGGAGAGGTCGTGCGCCCGCGCCTCGGTGGCGAGGTGTTCGACCGTCTGGTCGAGCCGCTGCTCGGGGGCGTTCACGCCGGGAGCGCCGACCTGCTCAGCGCCACCAGCACCGTGCCTGAGGTCGTCGCCATGGCTCGCTCGGGGCGCAGCCTCGTCCTGACGATGCGCAAGCGCCGCAGGACGATGGCCAAGGCGGCGCCGGCGCAGGCCGGTCCGCCCGCGCCGCCGCTGGTGTCCCTGTCCGGCGGCATGGAGCGGCTCGTCGACGCGCTCGTCGCCTCGATCGGCCCGCAGCGCGTGCGCACGGGAGCGCCTGTCACCGCGCTGGCCCCCACCGAGGGCGGCTGGCGAGTCGAGACCGGCGCCGAGTGCTTCCTCGCCCGCGAGGTCGTGCTGGCCGTGCCCGCGTACGTCGCCGCGGACCTCGTCGGCGGGTGGTCGCCAGCGGCGGCCGAGGAGCTGCGGGCCATCCCGTACGTCGACGTCGCCAACGTCACGCTCGCCCTGCGGCGCAGCGACCTGCACGACGTGTCGCTGGTCGGCACCGGGTTCCTCGTCCCGCCGGTCGAGGGCGAGCTGCTCGTCGGCTGCACGTGGCTCACGAGCAAGTGGCCGCACCTGGTCAACGACGACGTGGTGCTGCTGCGCTCCCTCGTCGGGCGCGCGGGCGACCGCCGCTGGGTCGACCTCGACGACGAGGCGCTGGTGGCCGCCGTGCGGGAGGCGCTCGGCCGGGCGATGGGCCTGCGGGCCGAGCCCATCGACGTGCTCGTGCAGCGCTGGCCCGCGGCGATGCCTCAGTACGTGGTCGGCCACGCCGCCCGGCTCGGGCGCCTCGACGCCGCCCTCGCCCCGCACCCGGGTCTCACCCTCTCCGGCGCGGCGTACCGCGGCGCCGGCCTCGCCGGCTGCGTGGCGCAGGCGCGCCGCACCGCCGACTCCGTCCTCGCGACGCTCGGCGCGGAAGCGAGCAGCGACAGTCCCAGCCGCCCCTTCGAAGGAGCAGTGCGATGACCCACCCCGCCACCGTGCCCTCGCGCCCGGTCGACTTC
>CAVZVV010000006.1:0-101224 GCA_963778785.1 uncultured Actinomycetes bacterium | reverse complement strand
CGTCCGCGAGTGTGTCGCAGCCAGAGCCAGTCCCGCCGGAAGGGATCCGGCGGACCTGGCCCACGTGTACGCCCCGGTGCCCCCGGTCGCCGCGAGCGCCGTCCGGTAGGTCGTCCTCGTGCGGCCGGAGGGCAGCGCGGTCGTCGTGATCGACGGCGAGACGGACGCCGGCGTCGTGCGCAGCGATATCACGTAGCGGCCGAGGCTCGCGTAGTCGGAGTAGCCAGTGCCGAGGACGTCGCCGGAGCCGACCCCGTCGACCTTCGCGACGTACGATCCCGCGGCGAGCGAGGTGGTCAGGGTGGCGTTGAGCCCGGTCGCGACGCCCACACTCGTGAGGGCGACGGCGGGATCGGCCGAGGCCACCAGCGCACCGGCGGCAGTCAGGAGGTCGAGCTTCACGTCGAGGTCCCCACCCACGGCCTGCGGGGTGACGGTGACCGTCGTCGGACCCGAGGCGGTGAACGAGAACCAGTCCGCGTCGGTGCGGGTCGTGATGATGCCGCTGACGGTGGACGCGGCTGTCAGGGGTGTCGCGGTGCCCTTCGAGTTGCCGTGGTCGTCGGTCAGGAAGGTGCCGCCGTGCATGGCGATGATCGCGAGGTCGTCCTGCTTCTGGTTCGCGTACGGGTAGTCGCCCCCCGACCACTGGGTCACGGGCTTGTAGTACCCGACGCCCATGATCGGGGCCCACGCACCCTGCCCGGCGAAGTACCCCGCGGCGGAGACGGTGCCGTGGGCCAGGGTGCCGTCGTGGCTGAGCCCGAACGTGTGGCCGACCTCGTGCGCCACCGCTTCGGCGAGGTTCTTCGCGGTGGCCCCGGCACCTCCGAGCCCGCGCTGGAAGACCCACGCGGGTTGGTAGAGCTGATGGGCCGCCACCGCGTCGTAGCTGCCGACGTAGGCGATGCCTCCGCACGAGCACGCGGCGAACACGACGTTGGCGTTCGTGATCAGCGCCGCGGTGCCGTACACGTCGTCCGCGGCCGAGCTTCGGTCGATGGCGGCCTTGCCTGGGTCCTGCGTCGTGACGTCGACGTCGAACGGCGCGAAGTCCTCGGCCACCCGCGCCCACGTCTCCTGCACCACGTCGGCCTCGGCCGCTGTGAAGGTGGCGGCATCGATATCGAGGCTGAAGGCGGGGGCGACGATGTCGGTGCCGCCCGAGTAGGTGGCGTTCCACGCGGTGCCCGAGATGGTGGCCCCGTCGAAGTCCAGGAAGATCGTGCGTTTCGAGCCGGCTCGGCTGTGCAGCGCGAAGACGTTGCCTGAGGCGACGGCGGCGACGCCGGACCTGGTCGACGCCGCCCACGGGGTCGCGGCGAGGGCCGCGTCGACGAAGAAGGGGCGGTCGCAACGGTCGACGCGGAGCGAGGGGTCGGTGCGCAGGGTGCGCTCGAAGTCGGCCGCGCTCATGCCGGCCCGCGCGGCCGCTTCGGGGAGCTTCGCACCAAGGGCTGCGACGGCGGCGCCGCCCTGCACCCCGTCGGACGAGGGGTGGCACGGATCGGTGCGCGGTGCCGCGCCAGCCGCGGTCAGGCCGATGCCCAGCAGCAGCACCGTGGCTGCCGCGGCTGCCGCCGCACTGCCGAACCGGCGCGTGGCCGTGGCGCCCATGCCGGGCTCCTCGTCGAGCTCCGCCACGGGGCGGCGTCGGCGCCCGCTTCCGGCGGCCCGCGCTGGAACTCACCTCCGTCGTACGCCCCTCGGCACGCCGAGGCAACGCCCGCAGGGCCAGATGGGGGATCCCAGCACGTGCCGCCGAACGGGCGACACCTCCGACCGAACGGCCGACGACCTCGCCGCGTGGACGACGCGCACGAGGCGGTCGGTGCCCGCAGGTGCGGGCCGGCGACTAGTGCGCGCGGCTGGTCCGCCGCGGGCGCCGCGCGGCGAGCAGGGTCAGGGCGCCGCATCCGGTCGCGAGGAGTCCGGCGGCCACGGCAGCTACGCCGTCGGCGACTCCCGAGGGCACCGGGGCGGGCCGGTTGTTCCCGGGGGAGGCGCGGTCGTAGACGACCGTGATCTCGCCGCCGACCTTGAGGTCGTCGAACTGCTCGAGGGTCACCGCCGCGAGCACGTCGGTGCGCGCGGTGCCGTCGCCGCTGGTGAACTCGCGCCCGCCGAGGGTGAACCGGTAGCGCACCCCGTAGCCCGTGCTGCCGCCCTGGCCGGCTCCCTGGACCTCCTGCTTGTCGGTCACGGTCGCCTCGACGGTGGGGGTGGGCACCGCGGCGCCCTGGTCGTGGACCCGCCAGGCGCCGAGCAGCACCAGCGCTGCCCCCGCGGCGAGCAGGACGGCACCCGTCACCAGCTGGGCGCTCCGCGGCATCCCTTCACGCTAGCCATCCCCACCTCCGGCCACCCGGGACCTCGGACCCATCCCGCGGCCATCGTCGGGGCGCCCGCAAGGGATGTGCCGGAAGGGGTGGACAGGAAGTTCGAGGAGGGGTGGGGTGGCGGGATGACGAGACGATCCGAGCCGTGGCCCGCTGGCGCGCCCTGCTGGTCCGACCTCACCGTGCCGGACCCCGACGCGGCCCGCGCCTTCTACCAGCCCATCACGGGGTGGACGTACTTCGTCGGCGCGCCGGAACACGGCGGCTACTGCGTCAACAAGGCCGACGGTGCGCCGGGGTCGGGCATCGCCCTGGCCCGCGAGGGAGAAGCAGCGCAGTGGAACCTGTACCTCGCGTCCGAGGACGTCGACGCGACGGCCGCCGCGATCGCCGCCGCGGGCGGCACGGTCGTCCATGAGCCTTGGCAGAACGGGCCGTTCGGACGCTCGCTGGTGGCACGAGACCCCTCGGGCGCGGTGTTCACCGTCTGGCAGGCCGGCGAGCACGCCGGCTGGGGCATCTTCGCCGAGCAGGGCTCGCCCTGCTGGTTCGACCTGCGCTCGAGCGACCCCGACGCCGCCCGCGCTTTCTACGCCGCCGTGTTCGGCTGGGAGTACCAGCCGCTGGAGATGGCCGGGCCTGACTACGCGACCTTCTCCATGGCTGGCGGCGGACCCCTCGGCGGCATCGGCGGGATGATGGGCATCCCGGGCCACGAGTCGCACTGGCTCGTCTACCTCACGGTGCCGAACGTCGACGAGGCGGTCGAGTACGTGGGGCGGGCCGGAGGCACCGTGATGATGCCCGGCTTCGACACCCCGTTCGGCCGGATGGCGGCCATCGTCGACCCGCAGGGCGCGCCGCTGTGGATCGCCCAGCTCGTCGACGATCCTGCCACCACCTGAGCCGCGGGGCGGCCCTACCGTCGTCGTCGGCGCACGCCGGGCAGGGGGAGCGGGCCGTCATACCCGACGAGCGCGCCGACGGCCGTCGCCACCGTGCGCCGAGCCGACGTCAGCGACACCCGGGGGTCGTGTAGGACGAGGCGCGCGCCGAGACCGTCGCACATGGCCACGGCGGCCACCGCGACGAGGGCGGCGTCGCCGTGGGCGAACGTGGCGTCGGCCGATCCCTCCGTGACGATCGCCGCGACCCTGAGCCGGTCCTGCTCGGCGAGGTCGACACGCACGACGGCCAGGTCCGGGTTCCGCAGGCTCACGAGGTCGAGCTCGGACCACAGCAGCGTGGCCCGCTCGAGCTCCGGGGTGCTCGGCAGGCAGCGGTCCAGGTAGGCGGCGAGCTGCTGCGCGGGGGTCTGCCCGGCAGCCCGAAGCGCCGAGAGGTCGAGCACCGTCGTCGACTCGTACGAGTGGCGCAGCACCTCTTCGACGAGCCGCTCCTTGGTGTCGAAGTGGTAGTGCAGGAGCGCGGTGGAGACCCCCGCGGCCCGGGCGATGCCCGCCGTGCGGGCTGACGCGTACCCCTGCTCGACGATGACGTCGGTGGCTGCCTCGAGGATCCGCGTGCGGGTGTCCGCCGCTTTCACCGACCTCATGAAGCCCCCTTCCGTCTGCCGACGACTCCTGTGCCAGACTAACTAAACAGTTAGTCAGTGTCCGTGGCAAGCCGCTGCGGCCAGGTCGGGCCGGGAGCCGTCATGACTCAGGAGACGTGGGTGTCGCGAGCGCCCCGCGACCTGCGCGCGCTCTTCGACCCCCGCTCGGTGGCGATCGTCGGGGCGAGCGACGACACCGCGAAGTGGGGCCACCACCTTGCGCGCGAGGTGCTCAAGGCGCCCGCCGATCGCGTGGTGCACCTGGTGAACCGGCGCGGCGGAACGGTGCTGGGGCTCCCGGTGGTGACGAGCCTGGCCGAGGTGGAGCACCCCGTCGACCTCGTCGCGATCACGGTCCCGGTCGGGGGGTTCCTGGGCGCCCTCGACGACGCTCTGGCGGCGGGGGCCAAAGCCGTCGTCGCCATCACCGCCGGCATGTCGGAGGCTTCCGAGGAGGGGGCCGCGCTCGAGCGGGAGGTGCTGCGCCGCGTGCGCGCCGCGGGCACCCTGCTGGTCGGGCCCAACTGCCTGGGCATCGTCGACACCACCACCGACCTGTTCCTCACCTCCGAGCCGTTCGCCCCGGGGTCGGTGGCGGTGCTCTCCCAGAGCGGGAACCTGGTCATCGATCTCGACGACCTGTTCGCCAGCCGGGGGCTGGGCATCTCGCGGTTCGTGTCGCTCGGCAACCAGGCCGACGTGACGATGGCCGAGATTCTGCACGCGCTCGTGGAGCACGAGGGGACCAATGCGGCGGCGGTGTACTCGGAGGACGTGCGGGACGGCCGCAGCTTCGTCGCGGCCGCGCGAGCCATGCGCGCGGCCGGCAAACCGGTCGTCCTGCTGGCCCCCGGGCGCACCGCCGCCGCCACGCGCGGCGCGGCCTCGCACACCGGGTCGCTCACCAGCCCCACGCGGGTCGTCGACGCGGCCTGCCGGGCCGCCGGCGTGCACCGCGTCGACACCCCGGCGGAGATGGCCGACCTGCTGCACGGGTTCGTCGGCGGCAGGCGGGCGCGTGGGCCACGGGTGGCCATCCTCACCGACGGGGGCGGGCACGGCGCCGTCGCGGCGGACTGCGTCGCGGCGCAGGACCTCGAGGTACCCCTGCTCTCCGACGGGCTCGGCGCCGCGCTGCGCGAGGGGCTGTGGGACCACAGCACCACCACCAACCCGGTCGACCTCGCCGGCGTCGGTGAGCAGGACCCCCACGCATACGTACGCGGCGTCGCGACGCTGCTCGCCTCCGACGAGGTCGACGCCGTGCTGTGGGTGGGCTACTTCGGCGGGTACGCCCTGCAGCCTGGTTCACTCGGTCCGCGCGAGGTCGCCGCCGCGCGCACGGCCGCCGCGGTGATCGCGGCCCAAGGCAAGCCCGTGGTCGTGCAGTCGATCTTCCCGGCGAGCCCGAGCGTGCGGCTGCTCGCCGAGGCCGGTGTCCCGGTGTTCCGCGGGTTCGCCGAGGCAGCACGCGTGCTCGCCGGGCTATGCGAGGTGGGTGACGACGTGGTCGACGTCGTGGCGGTGCCGGCGCCGGCGGCCCCGCTGGTCGACGCCGGCTACCTGGCGGCGAGGGACCTGCTGGTGGCGGCGGGAGTGCCGTTCCCGGCCCTCGCGGTCGCCCGCACCGAGGACGAGTTGCTCGTGGCCCTGAGTTCCGGCGCACTCCGCTACCCCGTTGTCCTCAAGGCCCTGGGCGTGCTGCACAAGTCCGACGCCGGTGGCGTCGTGCTGAGGATCGAGGACGAGCCGGCTCTGGTCGCCGCGTACCGCAGCCTCGTCGCCCGGCTCGCGCCGCCGGCCGTCACCGTGGAGGCGATGGCCGACCTCGTGGGCGGCGTCGAGGTGATCGTCGGCGTGCGGCACGACCCCCGCTTCGGCCCGGTGACCATGGTGGGCCTCGGCGGCGTGTTCACCGAGGTGCTGGACGACGTCGCGTTCGCCCTCGCGCCCGTGAACCCGGCCACCGCCCGCCGGCTGCTGCTGTCGCTGCGCGGCGCCCCCCTGCTGCGCGGCGCGCGCGGAAGCGCCGCAGTCGACCTCGACGCCCTCGCCGAGGTCGTCGCAGTCGTGTCGCACGTCGGTGCCGCCCACCCCGAGCTCGACGAGCTGGAGGTCAACCCCGTGCTCGCCCTGCCCGAGACCGCGCTGGCGCTCGACGCCCGCGCCGTCCGCGCCGCCCCCTCCGCGCCGAGCCCTACCGGCCCCGTGTCACTGGCCGCATGGGGACGTCCGGGCCCGATTCACCCCGACGCAGCCAGTGACGCGCCCGCCGGGTCCTGAACGGAGCCCCGGCGCCAACGCTCGGCCAGATCCGCACCGACACCCGAGAGGCGCACCATGGACTTCGCATACACCCCCGAGCAGGCGGCGCTCAAGGCGCGGGCCGAGGCCTACGCCTCCCTCATGCAGCAGTACGAGGACGAGGCGGAGACGAATCGGGGTCCGTTGCCTGACACGACGGTCGCGATGCTCCGCCAGGCGGCGATCGACGCGGGGCTCTACGGCATCTCGATGCCGACGCGAATGGGGAGGCCAGGGCCTGACCCTCGTCGACCAGGTGATCGTGCAGGAGGAGTTCGGCAAGGTCACCAACTACCTCTGGGACATCCCCTGGCGCCCCGCGAACGTGCTCGCGTACGGAACCGAGCACCAGATCGAGGCCTACCTGCGGCCGACGCTGCGCGGCGAGAGGTTCGACGCGTTCGCCACCACCGAGCCGAACGCGGGGTCCGACGGGGCCTCGGTGCAGACAGCGGCCACCAAGGTGGACGGAGGGTGGGAGATCAGCGGCGAGAAGTGGTTCGTCACCTGCGGCGACGTCGCCGACTACCTCATCGTGCAGGCACTTGCCGGTCCCGATCGCGAGCCCACCCTCTTCATCGTCGACAAGGACCAGCCGGGGGTGCAGATCACGCGCACGCCCGTGTTCATGTCCTACTCGCTCTACGGGCACCCCGAGATGGTGTTCGACCGCGCCTTCTCCCCGGACGCGAACGTGCTCGGTGACGTCGGGCAGGGCTTCGAGCTCACCAAGGAGTGGTTCACCGACGAGCGGCTGATGATCGCCGCCCGCACGGTCGGCGCCGCCGAGCGGGCGCTCGGTCTGGCCCGCGACTGGGCGCTCGAGCGTGAGCAGTTCGGCGCCCCGATCGCCTCGTTCCAGATGATCCAGGCGATGCTCGCCGACTGTGCCGTCGACATCGCGGTGAACCGGGCCTTCACGCACCAGGTGGCGTGGGAGGCCGACCACGGCGCGGACAAGAAGCGCGTCGCACGCCAAGGCGTCGATGGCCAAGCTCGTCGGCCTCCGAGGCCGCGGGCCGGGTGATAGACCGTTGCGTGCAGATCTTCGGGGGCCGCGGCTACGACCGCTCGTACCCGGTCGAGCGCCTGTACCGCGAGGTCCGCGTCGACCGGATCTGGGAGGGCACCTCCGAGATCCAGCGGCTCGTGATCGCCAACGAGCTCATCAAGCGCGGTACCGGCTTCCTGTCCCTCCCGCACGCGTCCGCGTAACGCGGCCACCACGATCCGACCGACGCGGCCCCCACCGACCCGGAGCCCACCACCTGCGCCAGTCACCCGCACCACACGCCCCGACCGACCTGCCCCAGACTCACGGACGGACCGCCCGATGGACTTCGCGTACACCCCCCGCCTCGTCGAGCTCAAGGCCCGAGCGCACGACCTCTACGAGACCCTTTCGGTGTACGAGGACCGGTGCGAGGAGGACAACGGGCTCGCCGCTGCAGACCACGCGGCCATCGTGCAGGCGGTGATCGACTCCGGGCTGCAGGCGATCAACATGCCCGCCGAGTGGGGCGGCGCCGGTCTGACCCTCCTGGAGCAGGTCGTCGTCCAGGAAGAGCTGGGGCGCCTCACCAACGCGCTGTGGGACACCGTGTGGCGCCCGGCGAACGCCGTGCGTTTCTGCACGCCCGAGCAGCGCGAGCGCTACCTCGAGCCGGTGATCCGCGGCGAGTCGCGCGATGCGTAGCGATCACCGAGCGCGCGCCGGCTCCGACCCCCGGGCTCGCCACCACCGCGCGACGGACGGTGACGGCTGGGTCATCAACGGCGAGAAGTGGTTCGTGACCGTCGGCGACGTCGCCGACTTCCTCATCGTGCTCGCGCTGCGCGGGGACGGAGCGCGCGCCGACGATGTTCCTCGTCGACAAGGACACCCCCGGCGTGTCGATCACCAGGTCGCCGCGCTTCATGCACACCTTCGTCTACGAGCACCCTGAGTTCGTCTTCGACCGACGTCCGCGTCGGTGACGACGCCGTGCTCGGTCGCGATCGGCGAGGGCTACGAGCTCACCCGGGACTGGTTCACCGAGGAGCGGCTGATGATCGGCGCCCGCACGATCGGTGCCGCCGAGCGCGCCCTCGAGCTGGCCCGCGACTGGGCGCTCGACGCGCGTGCAGGGCGGCGCCCGATCGCCACCCTCCAGCTGATCCAGGCGCATGCTCGCCGACTGCGCCGTCGACATCGCGACCAACCGCGCGTTCTTCCACCAGGTGGCGTGGGAGATCGATCAGCGGTCGGCCGACCGCAAGACCCTGCACGCCAAGGCGTCGCTCGTGAAGCTCGCCGCGTCCGAGGCGTCCGGCCGCGTGATCGACCGCTGCGTGCAGATCTTCGGCGGCCGCGGCTACACCGCGACTACCCCGTCGAGCGCCTCTACCGCGAGCTGCGCGTCGACCGGATCTGGGAGGGCACGTCCGAGGTGCAGCGCCTGGTCATCGCCAACGAGATCATCAAGCGTGGGACTGCGGGCCTGCTGGCCCTGCCGGGTTCCGTGCAGGTCTGACCGCTCGTCTCGCGGGACGGGCCGCTGGGCGACGGAACCCGCCCGACCCCTGCACGGCCGCCCCGCGCGCCCTAGCCTGCGGGGCAGGGACGGCCCGGCCGGCCGCGACCGCGAGGCAACGAGGAGGGCGCATGGGCGCGTACCAGGAGGCGTACGACCGGAGCCTGCAGGACCCCGAGGGGTTCTGGCGCGACGCGGCGGCGGGAGTCGACTGGGTCGACCCACCGCAGCGGATCCTGGACGACTCGGCGGCACCGCTGTACCGATGGTTCCCGGACGCGACGCTCAACACGTGCGCCAACGCGCTGGACCGGCACGTCGCGGCCGGGCACGGAGATCGGCTCGCCCTCGTGTACGACTCGCCCGTCACGGACTCGAAGCGCACGTTCACCTACGCGGCGCTGCTCGACGAGGTGAGCCGGTTCGCCGGCGGACTGCGCGACCTCGGCGTGGGCGCCGGCGACCGCGTGGTGATCTACCTGCCGATGATCCCCGAGGCGGTCGTCGCGATGCTGGCGTGCGCGCGCCTGGGGGCCGTGCACTCGGTCGTGTTCGGCGGGTTCGCCCCGCACGAGCTCGCCGCGCGCATCGACGACGCCACACCGGTGGCCATCATCACCGCGTCCTGCGGCATCGAGCCGAACCGCATCGTCCCGTACAAGCCGTACCTCGACGAGGCGCTCGACTACGCCAAGCACCAGGTCAGCTCGTGCGTCATCGTGCAGCGTGAGCAGCGCACGGCCGAACTCGTCGAGGGTCGCGACGTCGACTACGCCACCGTGCTCGCGGCCGGGAGACCCGTGGAACCGGTGACGGTGAAGGCCACCGACCCGCTCTACATCCTGTACACGTCCGGCACGACCGGCCGACCCAAAGGCATCGTCCGCGACAACGGCGGCCACGCCGTCGCCCTCGCGTGGTCCATGTGGAACGTGTACGGGGTTCGGCCGGGCGAGGTGTTCTGGGCGGCATCGGACGTCGGCTGGGTAGTGGGGCACTCGTACATCGTCTACGCCCCGCTCCTCGCCGGGGCCACGTCGGTGCTGTACGAGGGCAAGCCGGTGGGGACACCCGACGCCGGTGCCTTCTGGCGGGTGATCTCGGAGCACCGCGTGACGGCGATGTTCGCCGCGCCCACGGCCTTCCGCGCGATCAAGCGCGACGACCCCGACGGCGCCCTGCTGGCGCGGTACGACATCTCGTCGCTGCGCACCCTGTTCATGGCCGGCGAGCGGCTCGACCCCGACACGTACGAGTGGGCCACGTCCACCGTGGGCGTGCCCGTGGTCGACAACTGGTGGCAGACCGAGACGGGATGGCCCATCTGCGCCTCCCCCCGCGGGCTCGAGGAACTGCCGCTCAAGCCGGGGTCGCCCTCGGTACCCGTGCCCGGCTACGACGTGCAGATCCTCGACGAGCACGGCGCGCCGCTCCCCGCCGATGGCGAGGGCGCCATCTGCATCAAGCTGCCCATGCCGCCCGGCACCCTGCCGACGCTGTGGGGCGACGACGAGCGGTACATCGGCGGCTACCTGTCGGCCTTCCCGGGCTACTACCTGACCGGTGACGGTGGGTTCAAGGACTCCGACGGGTACCTGTACGTGATGGGACGCACGGACGACGTCATCAACGTCGCTGGCCACCGGCTCGCCACCGGTGCGATCGAGGGCGTGCTCGCCGGGCACCCGGCCGTCGCCGAGTGCGCGGTGGTGGGCGTGCACGACACGCTCAAGGGCCAGGTGCCGCGCGCCTTGGTGGTCACCAAGGCCGGGGCTGACGTCGACCCCGCGACGCTGGCCAAGGAGCTCGGCGACCTGGTGCGCGCCGAGATCGGACCGATCGCGGCGCTCAGCGCCGTCGACGTCGTCAGCGCCCTGCCCAAGACGCGCAGCGGCAAGATCCTGCGCAAGACGATGCGGGAGATCGCCGACGGCGCCGACCCGACGATCCCCTCGACCATCGAGGACGTCGGTGTGCTCGACGCCCTCCGACCGGTGCTCAGCCCGGCAGGCCAGCCCCAGCGGTGAGGTCGGCGCAGACCGGGGCCGGCCCGGGTCGGCCGACGGCGTAGCCCTGCAACAGGGTGGCGCCCTGCTCGATCGCGGCTTCGCACATCTCGAGCGTCTCCACGCCCTCGACGACCGCCTCGACATCGAGGGCGTGGGCGAGGTGCACCAGGGCGCCGAGCAGCGAGCGGCCTTCGTCGGTGGTGCAGCCGGTGACGAACCGGCCGTCGATCTTCATGATGTCGATGGGCATCCGGTCGAAGTAGGCGATGGACGTGAGCCCCGTGCCGAAGTCGTCGACGGCGATGCGGACGCCGTCCTCGTGCAGCAGCTGCAGCGTGGCCAGAGACGACGGCAGGTCGGAGATGGCCTCGGTCTCCGTGATCTCCAGGATCAAGCGCGTCGGCGCGACGCCGTGGCGAAGCAGCGACGAGCGCACCCTGGCGCCGAAGTCGGGAGCGGTGAGCTGGACCGGCGAGACGTTCACCGACACGCTCGCGGGGGGTTCCCACCCGGCCGCGCTCGCCAGGGCCAGGTCCAGCACTTGCTGCCCCAGCGCATGGATGAGCCCGGTGGCCTCGCCGAGCGGGACGAAGGAAGCGGGCGCCACCCTGCCGTGCTGCGGGTGCTGCCAGCGCAGGAGCGCCTCGAACGCCACCACGATGCCGGTGGTCGTGTCGAGGATGGGCTGGTACTCGCAGAAGAGCTGGCCCTGCTCGATGGCGACCCGCAGCTCGTTCTCGCGCCGGACGGCCTCGGACGCCTCCTCGATCATCTGGCGCCCAAAGCTGCGCCAGCTCCCGCCGCGGGACTTCTTGGCCAGGTACATCGCGGCATCGGCATGCCGCAGCAGCGTCTCGGCGTCGTCGCTGGGCTCGGCCACCGCCACGCCGGCGCTCAGCGAGACCACGAGCTGCTGCCCCGCCGCGATGACGCCCGTCGCCACGGGGGCCGTCAGGCGATCGACCAGATGCGCGAGGTGCTCGCTGCTGCCGGGGTCCCTCAGCACCACGGCGAACTCGTCACCGCCGAAACGGCCGACCACGTCCGACGAGCGCACCACCGCGCTGAGCCGGGCGCCCACGGCCCGCAGCACCTCGTCACCGACGGAGTGTCCGAGGCCGTCGTTGATCGCCTTGAACCGGTCGATGTCGAGGAACACGAGCGCGACGTCGCCCGGCTCGCGCCGCCTGCGTTCCTCGAGCACGGCACCGAGGTCTCGGCGCACCGCCTCGCGGTTCGGCAGGTTCGTCAGCCCGTCGTGGTCGGAGCGGTAGGCGAGGGTCTCGATCAGCCGCCCGGTCGATACTGCGGCCGCGAGCCGATCGGCGACGCTCGCTGCCGCCGTGACGTCGGCCATGTCGAGGGGCACACGTCGGGCGGCCGCGGTGACGGTCATGACGCCGAGGCACCCGCCCGGATCGACGAGGGGGATCAGTACCTCGCCTATTCCGCCACGACCCGGCACTGTCCGCAGCACGCCGGCACGGGCCGTGCGGCGCACCGCCTCGTCCGGTTCGACGGCACCGATTCTGGGCTCGTCCCGAGTCGTGGCGGCCAGGACGAGGGCGTCAGCGTCGCCGAGCCAGATGGCGACATGGCCCTCGAGCAGCTCACCGACCTGGGTGGCGACGTAGTCGAGCAGCGCGGGAAGGTCGGTCACCGACTGCGAAATTCCCGCGCCGATGGCCATCACTGCTACGAGCGTGGCTCGATCGCGCACCTCGTGCGCGAGTGCCTGGGGGTCCATGACGGCGCCGCCTCTAAGGCACCGAACGACGCGGCACCGCTCGCATCGTCCCTCGTGCCGCGCAGGCTGTCCATCGAGCGAACGGCTCGAGGGGTGCGGGACCCATCGGCGCGCCGGGCGGGCGTATGGTCGAAGAATGGCCGGTGTCGTGGACGATCCTCCGGCCTCAGCGGAGCTCCCAGGGGAGTCTTTCCCCGGTATCCGTGACCAGGCCGCGTCCGACCGCGACGCAGCGGCGTCCGACCGCGACGCGGCTGCCGTCGAGCGCGACCAGGCAGCGGACCAGCGCACCAGTGCCAGCACGAAGCGTGCCGACTCACGCTCGGACCGCATCGACGCGGCTGCCGACCGGCTCGCCGCCGAGCAGGACCGTCTCCTGGCCGCCCTCGACCGCGACTTCGCCTCCTTCGACCGCCAGGAGTCGCGGCGAGACATCGACGCACTCGCTCCGCTCGTCCACGAGCGCAGCGACGGGCAGTGGCGCGAGGCGGGTCGGCGGCGTGACCTCGCGGCGAAGCTGCGCGATGATGCCGCGGCCCGCCGCGACGAGCTCGCGGGGCAGCGCGAGCGGCAGGCCATGGAGCGCGACCGCAACGCCGACGCTCGAGACCTCAGGGACGAAAGCGCCGACATGTTGGCCGAACTGCGCGACCGCGCGGCCGCTGAGCGCGACCGCGCCGCGGCGAGCCGCGACGTCGCAGCCGTGTTCCGCGACCAGCTGGCCCTCGAGCGCGAGCGGCACGCCCGATCGCTCGCCTCCCACGGTACGGCGGTGCCGGTGGAGCTGCTCGCCTCTGAGGCGACCACAGACCGCCAGCTGGCGACCGTCGACCGGCTTCAGTCGGCCATGGACCGCCTCGCGGCCGTGCAGGACCGCACCGCGGCCGCGATCGCCCCGCCGCCGGCCGCCTTCGACGCCGCGACGGGCGCCCTGTCGGCGGGCGAAGGTATGTGGTTGCTCCAGCAGGAGGCCGCAGCCGCGCACGCAGCGGGCCACGACCTCGCGCTCGCGCTGGTCGGTCTCGACGGATCGCCCGTGGCTGGCGCTGCGTCGAGCCCACGTGCCGTGGCCGACCACATCAGGGCGGGTCTGGGTCATCGCGACGTGGTGATGCGGTGGAGCTCCGACCGCGTGCTCGTCGCCCTCGTCGACGGCGACGACACCGGGGCGGGTCTCGACACCCGACTCCGCGAGCGTGCCGGTGACGGTCTCGCCTGGGTGCGGTGGGGTCCGGGCCGGCCGCTCGACGACCTGCTCGTCGAGCTCGTGGCCACGGTCGCTGGTTGAGCCATCCGGGGCACCGCAGACGTGGTCCGTCGGCCGTCTCGCCCCCGCCGTGCCGCCGGTCGGGCGGGCGCAGGGCGCAGGCGAGCGGGATGATGCCAGGATCGCCTCGTGGACCCGTTTGCCTCCGTCCCCTCCGTCGACGCCGCGACCGCCCTCGCTCTGGCCGACGGCGGCGCCCTGCTGCTCGACTGCCGCGAGGCCCAGGAGTGGGAGGCCGGCCACGCGCCGCAAGCCGTCCTCCTCCCGCTGAGCCGCTTCGCCACGGCGCCCGACGAGGTACCGCACGGACGGCGGGTGCTCGTCGTGTGCCGAAGCGGACACCGGTCGCTCAGCGCCACTGCGTTCCTGCTCAGCCAGGGCTACGACGCTCTCAACGTGGCCGGTGGCATGCAGGCCTGGGTCGCGGCGGGCGGGCCCCTCGAGGGTGCCGGCCCTTCCCCCGCGATCGTCTGACCGTGGCCGACTCTCCGGCGCGGCAGCGCACCGCGGTGCTGTTCGTGGTGGCCCAGTTCGTCCTCATCGTGCTGCTCGTGCTGCTGCCCGCCGGGACCCTGTGGCCGGTCCCGCGGTGGCTCTCGATCCTGGGTCTGGCCGTCATGGTCGCCGGGCTCGCCGTGATGGTGGTCGGCGCGATCAGGCTCGGGCCCGGTCTCACCGCGCTGCCGCTGCCGAACGAGCACGCCCGGCTTCGCACCGACGGCGCGTACCGGTTCGTACGGCATCCCATCTACGCGGGGCTGCTCCTGGCCGCCGCGGCGCGCGCGGTGACCGCGGCGAGCGGGTGGGTGCTGATGTCGTTCGTCGTTCTGCTCGTCCTGCTGAACGCCAAGGCCGCCTGGGAGGAGCGGCGGCTCGCTGAGGCGTTCGAGGGCTACCCTGCCTACGCCGCGCGGACCCCGCGCTTCGTGCCCGGCCTGCGGCGCCTGGGCTGAGCGTCGTCAGGGCGCGGTGATGCCCAGAGTCGCCCCGACGAGTCCGGGGAACACGGACGTCACGGAGGTCGTGTCGGCGCCGCACCTGTGAGAGCACGTCGGCGAACACCGCGCGGTAGTAGGTGGCACCCGTCAGGTGCCCGCGCGGGGTGGGGCGGCGAAGACCGGGGCGGCGTCGCCTGCCGGTCCGAGATCGTCCGGGCCGGCGGGCCCTGCGTACAGGAAGCCCTGAGCCTGCTGGCAGCCCAGGGCATGAAGCATGTGGGCCTGCTCGGCGGTCTCCACTCCCTCTGCGACCACTGTCAGACCCAGGGCGTGAGCCATGTCGAAGATGGCGCCGACCAGCGCCCACCGTCGCGGGTCGTCGCCGGGCGGCATGAACGTCGGGTCGAGCTTGATCCCGTCCAGCGGCAGCCGCTCGAGGTGGGCCAGGGAGGAGTAGCCCGAGCCGAAGTCGTCCAGCCAGACCTGCACCCCGGCAGCGCGCAGCGCCTCGAGCTCGCCGGTGCCCACGGCGGCGGCCAGCAGCGCGGCCTCGGTCACCTCGACGATCAGGTTCGACGGCGGGACGCGGTGCGCTCCGGTGAGGGCCAGCACGTTGGCTGCCAGGCCGGGGTGCAGGTCTGGCACGGCGAGGTTGACGCTGACCGCGAAGTCCGCGCCGACCCGGCCACTGTCGCGCCAGGCGGCCAGCTGGCTGATGGCTTCGGCCAGGACGAACCCGGTGAGCTCCTCCATGAGCCCGGCGGCCACGGCCATCGGGATGAACCTGGTGGGCGGGATCGATCCGAGCTCGGGATGGTCCCAGCGCAGCAACGCCTCCGCACCCACCGGTGCGGGGCTCGTGAGGGTGTACACCGGCTGGTACGCCACGGTGCACTGGTCCAGGGCCAGCGCGGTGCGCAAGGCGGTCAGCAGCTCGTGGCGCTGAGCCGCCCGCGCCGCCATCTGGGTCCCGAAGCGCACGGCCCGATTGCGCCCGGCGTCCTTGGCCTCGTACATGGCCACGTCCGCGTCGCGCAACAGGTCCGCTGCCGGGCGCGGTCGAGCCGTGACGACCACCCCGAGCGAGGCAGGTGCGTAGGCCTGGGCTCCGCCGGGCAGGGTGTAGGGCTTGGCCAGCACCGTCAGGACGCGTGCCGCCAGTGCGTCGGCGTCCAACGTGCCGGTGCGGTCGTGGGCCAGCAGGGCGAACTCGTCCCCGCCCAGGCGCGCGATCGTGTCCTGCGCCCGCATCACCGTGGCCAGTCGCGGTGCCACCTGGGTCAGCAGGGCATCCCCGGCTGGGTGCCCGAACGTGTCGTTGACGCCCTTGAACTCGTCCAGGTCGACCAGGACCACCACCAGGTGCCCTCCCAGGTCGGCAAGGTCGGTCAGCGCCTGTTCCAGCGCATCGGCCCACAGCACCCGGTTCGCCAGCCCTGTCAGCGGGTCGTGCAGTGCCGCAGATCGCGCGGCGGTCTCGGACTCGCGCATCCTGGCGGTGGCCCACAACACGAACACGGCGACCGTGGTCACCGCGACCATCGTGGACAGCCACGCCAGCGCAGCGGCCCCGGGGGTGTCAGCAAGCACAGCGACAGCCACTGCGAGCGCGGTCGCGGTGACGGCGGTGATCCGCCACGTCGCGGCCCGGCCGAAGTAGAACGCCACGTACGGGATCATCCAGATGAAGAACGTGACCCGGGTGCTCTCCAGGCGGCCCGACCCGATGTAGGCCAGGACGAGACCGGCCAGCAGGAGGTACACCCCGCCCAGAAGCGCCGCCGGAGACAGCCGGCCGGGCAGGACCAGGGCGATGACCAGCCCGATCGTCAACTCCGCCGCGGACGCGAGCACCATCGGCCACGGGGACAGCGGCGGGGCCAGCGCTGCCACCAGCGCCACGGTGCCAGCCACGGCCACCAGGATTCCGCCCACCCGGGCAGCCTGGTGCTGCTGCGCTGGGGGCCCGACGTCGCGCGGCAGGCCCGCGGCGCGCGCGAACGCGCCACGGGCGCGGGTCGTGCTGCCTGCGGCCACGGATTCCCTCTGCTGAAGCGGGCCTGACAGCCCGCACGACTGACGGTGAGTGCGGGTCCGGCCCCGTGGGCACAGTGTCCTGCACCGCTGACCCCCACGTGGTGGGGCGTCACGACACGGTATCGCGCGGAGGGGCAGCGTTCATCGGCAAGGCTGCCGATGGGATCCGCGAGCGCATCGCGGCCGAGAGTGCTCGTGACGGAGGCATCCCGGACCAGCCTGATCCGAACCCCTAGATTCCGGGGATCGCGCACGGGCTTCCGCCCGTCCACGTCGTGGTGACGCGGGAGGCGAACGGGTCGAGCACCGCGATCAGCGGAGTCGAGGACCTGCGCCGCAGCCCCACCATGACTCGAACACATGTGCGAATATTACCTCGGAGGTCCGACACCCGGCAAGACCGCGCACGCGTTGAAACCGCTGTGGCGCAGCACTTTCTGCACCCGAGGAAGATCCAGCGAGGCGGTCCGCTGCGGAGAATGATCAGGCTGGTCGGGAGGCGTACATCACGAGCACCTTCGTTCGCGACGTGCTCCCGGATCCCATCGGCAGGAGCCTTGCGCTGAGCAACTCGCAGCGGCCTGCCCCGCACCGCGTCGCGAAGTCGTCGCGGCGACCTCGCATCACGGTCCAGCCCAGGATCGTGAGGCTGCGTGCGACCGTGTCCAGCACGTCGGATTCAGGCGCGACCCCCAGCGCGTAGGTGGCTTTCCACTCCACGAAGTCGCCCCGCCGGATGCGGTGGGGCGCAGGGCCAACCAGCGTGACGCCACCCGGCAGCCGTACCCCGTCGGGTAGCGGCAACTCGGCTGGGGCGCTCGTCCTTGACACCGACCCCGGGTTGGGGGTGGCCGGTGAGTCCCGGGCCGGATGCTCTGGTAGCGAACAGGCCACGCAGAGCGTGCCGCAGGCCACGAAGGCTGAGGCCCACGCGATGGATCCAGTACCACGCATCCCCACGCACGTTCCCTATGTGAGTAGGTCTACCTGACCGGCCTCGCCGACAGCCACGCCCTTGACCAGGGTGGTCCCACGGCACGACTCCTCGTCCGCGCGACGGTGGGCCAAGCTCAGATGAAGATGATCTGGGCGCCGTCGGTCATCTCGATGAAGTGCGCGGCGTTGATGATGCCTTCGACGTCGTCGCGCAGGTCGGTCTCGTCGACCTTGTTCATGTCGGCTGACATGCGGCAGGCCCACAGGTGGCCGCCGGCGGCCACGATCTGGTCGAGGAAGTCGGGCACCTCGGGCACGCCGAGGTCGGCGATCTGCTTCTTGAGCATCTTGGTCGCCATCGGCTGCATGCCGGGCAGAGGGGCGAGCGCCTGCGGGATGCGCACGTCGCCGACCGGCATGTGCATCGCCGTGTTGCCGGCGGGACTGAACTTCAGGTCGTTCATCCGGGACTTGATGATCATGTCGAAGCCCCAGAAGGTGAAGAACAGGTGGGTCTCCACGCCCTCGCCGAGTGCGGCGTTGGCGAGGATCAGTCCCGGGTAGGCCATGTCGAGGTTGCCCTTGGAGCAGATGATCGCGATCTTGCGGTCGCTCTCCTCGTCGTCGCCGAAGTTGGGGACGATCGCGGGGGAGGTGTCGGTGCTCATGATCTGGATCTCCGATCCGTGGCTCAGACGCAGCCGTGCGGCTTGGGCAGGCCGGCGATGTAGGCCATCTTCTTGGCCGGCTTCTTCGGGAACAGCACGAACTGCTCCTTGGTCGGGATGCCGCCGACCGTGTCCACCCGGCGGGTGGTGGCGGTCTCGCCCTGGGCCTTGAAGTCGGCGCGCAGGAACCGGATGACCTTCCAGTGCTCGTCGGTCATGTCGATGCCGATGTTGGCGGCGAGCACCTTGGCGAGGTCCTCGTCCCACTCGTCGTACTCGGTGAGGAAGCCCTCGTCGTTGACGTGGACCTCGCGGCCGTTCATGGTGGTGACGGGCATGTCGCGCCTTCCTTACTCGGTGGTGTCATCCGCGCGGGAAGCGCGGCAGGGTCGTCGAGTTCGTAGGGCGGCGGGATTCCTCGCCCATGGAGTGCAGCATCGACAGGAGTCGCGCCAGGCCCCGGCGGCGTCTCCGGGTCGCGCATGGACTTGATCAGCGCGAAGGTCGAGGGCGGCTCGCCGTGGTGGTCTTCTGCCTCCTGGCGCACGTGGCCATGGTGCGGCGCAGCATTGCCATGATCTCGGGCTGGGTCATCTGCTTGACGGTGTTGAGGATCAGCACGACGTTGTCGCCGAGCGCCTGCACGTCGTCCTCGGTGAATGAGGTGACGACGCGGTCGGCGATCTGGGCGCCCCCTCGGGCGAACGCGAAGTAGCCCTTCTCGTCCATCGTCTGGAGGATGCTCGGTCAGCCTCGCCATGGCCGGACCGCCCAGCGAGGTGACAGTCTCGGCGAGATCGGTGACCGCGTCGAGCTGCGACACGAGCCGCTCGACCGTGGGCAGCGATCGCGCCATGGTGCGGGCGAACCGGGCGAGGTCCTCGCTCGTGACGTCTGCGCTGAGGTCCTCCAGTTCGCGGGTCGCGATCGCCATCGCGCCGCTGGCGACGGGCATCAGCTCGGAGGTCAGGTCGGCCCACTGCTCGCGGGCGGCCCGCTCGCGGGCGAGCTGCTCGGACATGGCCGCGACCTGCGCCATGAGGAGGTCGAGCTGCTCGTCGACGGTCGGGGAGGCGGTGGTGGTGGTCATCACGCGTCCTCCATCTCCTTGCCGGCCATCGACATGAGCGCGGGGAGCGGAAGCTCCTTGCCGGGGAGCAGGACGTTCCAGTACATCCAGCGGAACATCATCTTGCCCCAGTGGTTCATCTCGGTCTCCTTCAGCAGGCTGAAGGGGCCGACGATCGGGCAGCGGGTACTTGCCGGGCAGCGGCTCGGTGTCGTAGTTGAAGTCGATGAGCATGCCCTTGCCGTGGCCGCTCTCGATGAAGCAGTTGGCGTGACCGTCGAACTGCTCGAGCATCTCGAGGCCCTGAACGTGCCGGACGAAGTTCTCGGTGAACAGGTCCATGGCGAAGTGGGCCACCGACCCGGCCTTGGACGCCGGGATGTCGGAGGCGTCGCCGACGGCGAAGACGTTCTCGTACTGCGTCGACTGCAACGTGTCCTTGTCGACCCTGACGTAGTTGAACTCGTCGCCGAGGCCCGAGCGGGCCACGAAGTCGGCACCCATGTTCACCGGGATCGTGACGAGCAGGTCGAACGGGATCTCGCGCTCGTCGTACGAGACGAGCTTCTTCTCCTCACCGTCTGTATCGATGCGCTCCAGCATGAAGTCGGCCTCGAGAGCGACCTTGCGCTCGTCGAGCATGCTGCCGAGATGCTTGGAGGCCACCGGCTTGGTGAACGCGCCGTCCAGCGGCGTGACGTAGGTGATCTCGACCTGGTCGCGCAGGCCCTGCTCGGCGAAGAACGAGTCGGCCAGGAACGTGAACTCCAGCGGGGCCACCGGGCACTTGATGGGCATCTCGACGATCTGGACGACGAGCCGGCCACCCTCCCAGGTCTTCAGGGTCTCGCCGAGCGCCGTCGCGCCCTCGTGCGTGTAGAACTCGTGGATGCTCTTGCGCCACTCGGCGCCGAGCATGCCTTCGGTCTGGTCCGGCCTGGGCGTGGTTCCGGTGGCGATGACGAGCTAGTCGTACGCCATCTCCGTGCCGTCGACCAGCACGACCTTGCTCTCGTCCGCCACCACGCGGTCGATCTCGCCCTTGACGAGGGTCACGCCCTCGGGGATGTACTTCGCCTTCAGCCGCACGATCTCGTCGGGCTCGTACGTGCCGAACGGGACGAAGAGGTAGCCGGGCTGGTAGTAGTGCTTGTCGTCCGGGTCGACGACCGTGATGGCCCACTCGTCGCGGGACAAGCGCGGCCGCAGCTTGTTGACGACCATCGTGCCGGCGGTGCCGGCGCCGAGGACGAGCAGCTGCTTCATGGTGCTTCCTTTCAGCGGGGGTCGGCGGCGCGCGCGAGCACGGCTGCCATGCGGGGGAGGGCGTCGAGCACGGCCGCCCGGCCCGGCTCGTCGAGCAGGAACAGGTCGGTGGCGAGGCCGTTGCCGCTGGCGGCGGTCGGGGGCGCCACACCCCCGGCGAGCACCATCGCCACGAGTTCGTGGTCGCGTCGCACGAAGGCACGGGCGCAGTCGAAGCCGAGCGGGCCGGTGACGAACCGCGGTGAGAGGTCGTGGTCGTCGGCGAGCGTGCGCCCACTCGGCCACGCAGGCCTGCACCACGCCCTCGTCGCTGCTGTGGCGTTGGTACCAGCCGCAGGGGTTGGCCACTTCGGTGAGCGGCCGTCCGGCCATGTCGGTGACGACCATCATCACGCCGAGGTTGGCGGCGGTGACCTCCAGCAGGGAGGTGGCCAGGTCGAGGGAGACGGCGGTGGGGGTCGGGCTCTCGGGTGCGCCGGCCCGGGTCGCGGAGGCGGGGGGGTGGCCGGCTGCAGCCGCCCCGGGCGTCTCGGCGGCTTCGGCGAGCAGGACGGAGGCGCCGGGGAAGGCGGCGGCGACGTCCTGGGCGCGAAACCTCCACTGCTTCCCGACCTTCACCGCCGCGAGCCGACCGTCGGCGGCCATCCGGTAGATGGTCGTCGGGTCGACGCCGAAAAGCCGGCCGACGGCCGTGGCCGTGAGCAGCGCGGCGGGGGCCGTCGCGGCGGGGCTGGCGGATGCGGTGGCGGGTGCCTCGACCGCGACAGCCGCCTGCGCTGCCTGCACGTCCTGCATCCGCTGCATGTCCTCCACGCTATGCAGGTCCTGCAGGTTCCGAGAGTGCTGCTCGTCCCCAGATGCGAGGACCAAGGTCCCGTGACTTGGCGCCACCTCGAGCCCGTCATCGGGCTCCCGAGGCGCCGGGCGGCGGCTAGGGTCGAGCCGTGTCCGCCACGACGGCCGTGCCGCCTGCCACAAGGTTTGACACCGCCGGCCGCCACGCGTTGGTGGGCGCCCTCGCCGGGCTCCTGGGCGTGGCCGCCGCCTCGCTGGTGGGGTTCGGGCTCGCAGCGGCGGGCGGCGCCGCGGGCCTGAGCGCCACACCGTTGCCCGAGCTCGGCGCCGAGCTCACCTCGCTGGGGCTGCTCGGCGAGTGGCAGCAGCGCGTGACCAGCACTGTCGCGGCCGGCTGGGACGTGCAGCTGCGGCTCGCCCCCGTCCTGGTCACTGCCACGTTCATGCTGGTGGTGGCCCTCGTCGCCCGGCGCGCGGGCAGCACGGTGGTGGTGGCGGCCGCGGCTGCCGTGGCCGCGGCGCTCGCGTCCACCGCCGTCGTCGCGGTGGGCACCACGGTCGTCACCACGGCCAGCGAGGTCGGGTCGGTGGAGACGACGACGGGGCCGCGGAGGCTCGCCACAGCGCTGGGTACGGCCCTGCTCGCGGCCGCCGCGGTCGCGCTGCTGCGGCTCCCGCGCACGGGGCCGTGGGCCGAGGGACGGCGGGATGCGCTCGCCGTGCTGGTGTGGTCGCCGCTCGTGCTCACGCTGCTCGCGGGGGCCGGCCTGGTCTATCTCACCTCGAGCCCGTCGCTGGCCGCGGCGGTGGCGGTCGTGCTGCCGCTGGTCGGGTCGCAGCTGCTGCTCATGCTCGTCGGCGCACCCATGCAGTTCGCGGTCCCGCGGATCACCGACGGGGTCACGACCGTGTGGACCCCGGCGATCGGCGTGGTCACGGCGCTGGGTGCGTTCGCTCTGGCCCTGCTCGTCGTCGCGGCGGCCGGCGCCGCGCGGCGCCGGCGCCGCCGCGGTGCGGCCGCGGCCGTGGGTCCGGCGGCCGCATGGGGGGCGGGCGTCGGCCTCGCGCTGTCGCTGGTCGCGGGGGCGCACGGCAGCATGCCCGAGGGGCTCGGCGGCGCCATCCTCGTGGCGGTGCCGTGGTGGGCCGCCGTCGTGGCGGGCGCGGCGCTGGCCGGCCTCGGCTCGTGGCTCGCGGGTCGGCCGCGGCGTCTCAAGCGGGCCGGGGCGCCGACGTCCGACGCCGTCGGGCCCACCACGCCGCGGCCAGGATGAGCACGACGGCTCCCGACAGCACCAGCACCCACCGCCACCACGCGGAGCCACCCGCGCCCGACACGTCGGACGTGCTGCGCGCGAGCGGGAAGACGTCGGACATGACCACGGCTTCGACGCGGGGCGGCAGGCTCGTCCCGGCGGGGATCCGCAGCGCGACGCCGTGCACGTCGCCGGCGGCGTCAGAGGTGACCGTCGTGAGCCCGCGGTAGTCGAGCGGCACGGGGTCGCCGCTCGCGGCGTCCAGCAAGAGCAGCCCCATCACGTGGTCGGCGGCGGGGTAGTGCCCCGCCACGGTCACCGTCGTCGACACCGAACCGTCGGCAGACGAGGTGGGCCCGGCGACGGCGGGGGCCGCCGCCGAGACGCCGGCGGGGCGCGAGGCTGCAGGCGACACGGTGGTGCGGCCGAGAACGGTTCCGCTGCTCGGGAGCAGGCCCCGGGCGTTGCACATCCCGGTGAGGGGCAGCAGCGCGCCGTAGCCGGGCACCTGCGAGCACACGGCCTGGGCGTCGAACTGCGCGTCGGGGGCCACTTGGCCGTCGGGCAGGAACCGGCCGCGCAGGGTGAAGTTCTGCAGCGGCACGTCGCCGAACGTGAACGTGAGGGTGACGCCGGGGGAGTCCCACCGGAAGCCCTGGTCGTCGAGCGGCCCGGAGAGCGGGTAGGAGAAGCCAGCCTTCGGGTCGGCCACGAGCCCCTGCGGCCCGGGCTTGGCGCCGATCACCCACAGCACCACCCGGCCGCCGGCCGAGCGCACGGTGCCGGCCACCCAGTCGTAGAAGTCGAAACCGATCTGGTTCAGGCTGGTCATCATCGGCGGCAGCGGCACCGCCATCCGGGAGAGCTGCACGGCGCTCACCCGGTCGGCGTCCACCTGCAGCGCCGGCGGCCGTGAGCGCGCTGCGGTGCGCACCACGAAGGAGCCCTCGAACGGCACGGGATCGGGTGCGCCGACCTGCACGTTCGACACCCGCAGCCCACCTGTGGAGTAGATACCCCGGACCGTGACGGTGTACGTGGTCGAGGATGCCAGCGCGTGGTCCGGCCTGATGAACACGTACCGGCCGTCGCCCGACAGCTCTGCCGTGAAGGGCACGGGCGGGTCCAGCCGCACGAGCGAGGCCGCATCGGGCACCGGCACCATCGCCGCGGGCACGGTGCGCCGGTCTTGCCGCACCACCAGGCGTGCGACCACGATCGAGGTGTCGGCCACGTCGAGCCGGCCCGAGGTCACGGGAGCCCCGCCGACGTCGACGGGGTACACGCGCACGCCGTCGTCCGGGAAGCCGACACCCTTGTCGCACCGGGGATCGGCGGCCCGGCCCTGCAGGCACCAGTCGTACGGCACGTACCAGAACACGCCGTCCTGCCCGCCGATGTAGATTCCGGTGCGACCCAGCGCCGGCGAGCTGTTGAGCTGGTTGCGCACGGCGAGGTAGGGGTCCTTCGAGGTGGTGTCGAACGACCACCTCAGCGCCCCGGTGGCCGCATCGACGGCGACGAGCCGGCCGTTGGACGACCCGGCGTACACGACGTGCCCGTCGCCGCCGGGGCTCGCTCCGATGACGGGCGACGAGCGCACCGGCGCACCCGTGTCGTACGACCACTGCAGGTCGCCTGCCGGGCCGAGGGCGACGATCGTGCCGTCGGTGCTCCCGACGACGACCGAGCGCACGCTCCCGTCGGCGTTCTCCAGGAGGGCCGGAGACGCGTAGATGTGGTCGCCCGTGGCGTACGACCACTTCACCGACCCGGTGGCCGAGTCCAGCGCGTAGAGGCGACCGTCGAACGATCCGATGAACAGCGTTCCGTCGTTCGCCAGCGCCGGCGACGACGTCACGAAGCCGAGCGTCGTCCTCTTCCAGAGCACCGTGCCGTCGGCGGACACCCCGCGCACCGCGAGGTCGAGCGATCCCCAGTACGTGGTGCCGTCAGGTCCGATGGCCGGGACGGTCCAGACGGAGTTGCCCACCGGGACGGCCCACTTCTGCGAGCCGTCGGGGTTGATCGCATAGGCGCCGCCGCCGGTGTTGCCGTCGAACACGGTGCCGTCGGCCCCGACGTTCGGCGAGCCCTCCCACCAGCTCACCAGCTGGTTGCCGGCGGTGGCGAGCGTGGGGCGGAACGTCCACACGACGCGGGCGTCCGGCGCGAGGCCGGTACCCGTGCGCAGGCGGTACAGCCTCTCGTCGCCGCTCCCGATGACGACGCTGGGCGGGGTCGACCCGTCGGCCGCGAGCAAGGCCGGCGCGCTGTCGATGATCCCGCCTGTGCGGTACTGCCAGCGGGGGGCGCCCGAGGGACCGAGGGCGTAGAGGGTGTTGTCGGCGGAGCCGATGTAGACGGTTCCGTCGGCGCCGACCCCGGCGGTGGCGAAGATCCCGCGTGCGGTGCTGAACGACCACGGCTGATCACCGGCGTAGCCTCCGGGCAGTGGCGAGGCGCCGGTGTTGCGCCGGTCGTGCCGCATCGTCGGCCAGGGCGCCGCGTCATCGGCCGCTGCGAGCGCCGGAGTCCGGGCCGGGTCGGCGGCCGGGGCCTCCACCGGGGTTCCGGCGGCTGCTCCAGCCCCCGAGAGGCAGAGGGCGGCCAAGGCGAGCGAAGCCGCCGCGACCCCCGTCCTGCGCATGGTCCTCCCTTGTCGGCTGCTGCGGCCTCGACGCGGGCGACGCTACCCCTCCTGCCGCGCCAAGGGTGCGAGCTCGGCGACGAGCCGGGCCCGCAGCGCCGCGCCCCGCGCGGCGAACCCACGCTGGTGGGCCACGAACTCGGCCCGGCCCTCGGCGGACTCCACCCGGATCGGGTCCAGTCCCAGGCCCCGCAGGTCGTAAGGGGCGGCCTGCATGTCGACGGTTCGGACGTCGCGGGCGAGCTCGAAGCAGTCGGCGGTCAGCTCGGCGGGGACGTAGGGCGCCGCCTCCATGGCCCACCGGTACAGGTCCATCGTGGCGTGCAGGCAGCCCGGCTGCTCGAGCCGCAGCGGGCTGTCGCGCGAGAGCTGCTGCTCGTTGTGGGGGCGGGCCGCGGGGGTGAAGAAGCGGAAGGCGTCCCAGTGCGTGCATCGCAGCGGTGCCGCCTCGACCACCGCGTCGACCTCGCGCGCGGGCAGCCGGATCGGCCACGCCGCGTGCCGCACCTGCTCATGGTCGAGCCGGTAGACCATCGCCCACTCGTGCAGGCCGAAGCAGCCGAACCGGCCCTCGCGGGAGGCGGTCGCGTCGAGCAGGTCGACGATCCGGGCCAGCGCGGCCGCGCGCGGCCCGACGGACGCCGGATGGGCGACCACGCCCTCGTCCACCTCGACGTAGCCGCGGTGCGCCAGCCAGGCGCTCGCACCCGGGCCGGTGAGCGCCACGCCCGCGCCGGGGTGCCACGCGCGCAGTTGGCCCGGCCGGTATGCGTAGTACTCGAAGAGGAAGTCGTCGACCGGGTGCTTCTCGCCGCGGGCCCGCCGGGCCAGCCGTGGAGCCACCCACGGCTCGACCCTGGCCTGGTGCGAACGCTCCCGGGCGCCCCACTCGTCGGGCCCGAGCACCTCGACGACGAACGGCGTCGCCTGCCCGGTCGCCGAGACGCGCTTCGTCACCCCCCACCGACCGCTACTCGACCCGGACGAGCCCGAATCCGGCGCAGGCGTCGACGAGACCGTCGAGTCCGACGACGTCGGTGGGACCAAGAGCGCCGGTCAAAGCGATGCGTCCCTCGAGCGCCGTGCGTGCCGCCCACGTGAGCAGCGATGCTGTGAGGTCGTACGGCGACGGCCCGTCGACGACGGCGCGCGAGAGCAGACGCCCGACCGGGTCGAAGCTCTCGGCCACCGCGAGCGAGCGCGACCCGGCGCGCTGCTGCTCGTCGGGCCCGCCGCTCGACCCCTTCACCGTGCGCGCGAGCACAGCACCCAGACCCGACCTCGCGCCGGGGATCTTCAGCGCGGCGCCAAGGACGGCCCCGCCCTTCGAGACGATGCTCGTGCGCGACCCGGCCCACCCGAGGTAGACGTTCACGTCCGTGATCGACGGCGACAGGCGGGGAAGCGCGAGGTGCTCCGACCCCCCGACGGTGAGCCCGTCGTAGCTCTTCTCGCGGACCTCGAACGTGCGGGTGGCGCGGCCGCCGCGCTCGGCCCGGAGGGCACCGCGCGACCACGCGATGGAGGGCTCGAGCATCATCGCCGAGGCGCTCGCTGCGGTACCGCCGCTCAGCCCAGGAGAGCCCGCACCCTCGCGGGTGCGGATGAAGTAGCCGACGTCGACCCGCGCCGGCGGGGTGCCCGCCTCGAGCGCATCGCGCACGGCGAGCGCTCCGGCGAGGTTGCCGGGGACGTAGTCGTAGCCGAAGGCGGTGAGCAGCGGCACGCCGGCCGCCTCGGCCCGCGGGCCCCACTCCGTGAAGATGCGCTTGATGAAGGGCGGCTCGCCGGTCGAGTCGATGTACGCCGCGGCCCGGGCGCCGATAGCCGCCTCCACCGCTGGGTCGCCCCACCGGGTGAACGGGCCGACGGTCGACACGAGGACGTCGCCGCGCCGGAGAAGGGCCGCCACGGATGCCGGCTCGTCGACGTCGGCGATCTCGATGCCCCCGACGACCCGGCCCTTGCGGAGCACCTGCCCGACGACCTCCTCGAGCCGCTCGCGCGAGCGGCCAGCCAGGACGGGCCGCAGCCCGGCCTCGGCGAGGGCCACCGCTGTGAGGGTTCCCGTATAGCCGGAGGCGCCGAAGAGCACGACGCGGTGAGAGTCGCTCATGGCGGTCAGCCTACGGCCGCCCGCACGCACCCGCCGTCGTGGCAGGATGCCTGAGCAGGCGAAGGAGGCGTGCACATGGACAAGGTGGTGGCGTCGGCGGCCGAGGCGGTAGCCGACATCGGCGACGGTGCGTCGCTGGCGGTGGGGGGCTTCGGCCTGTGCGGCGTCCCGAGCGTGCTGATCGAGGCGCTGTACGAGCAGGGCGCCACCGGTCTGCACACGGTGTCGAACAACTGCGGGGTCGACGGCTGGGGTCTCGGCGTGCTTCTCAGCGCAGGCCGGATCGCGCGCACCGTGTCGTCCTACGTCGGTGAGAACAAGGAGTTCGAGCGACAGTTCCTCTCCGGCGAGCTCGAGGTGGAACTGACGCCTCAGGGCACCCTGGCCGAGCGGCTGCGCGCGGGTGGCGCGGGCATCCCGGCGTTCTTCACCCCCGCCGGGGTGGGCACGCAGGTCGCCGAGGGCGGCATGCCCTGGCGCTACGGCCCGGACGGGTCGGTGGCACAGGCCTCGCCGCCGAAGCAGACCAGCGCGTTCTCCCTGGGCGGCGTCGAGCGCGAGTATGTCCTCGAGCTCGGCATCGTCACCGACTTCGCACTCGTGCGCGCGTCGGTCGGCGACCGGCACGGGAACCTGGTGTTCGACAAGTCCACCCGCAACTTCAACCCGCTGGTGGCCACCGCCGGACGCATCACCGTCGCCGAGGTCGAGCACCTCGTCGAGCCCGGTGAGATCGACCCCCAGACGGTCCACACCCCCGGGGTGTTCGTCCAGCGTGTGGTCGCGCTGAACCCCGCCCAGGCCGCCGACAAGCGCATCGAGCGGCGCACCGTGTCCGCCGCCAAGGAGGCCTGACATGGCGCTGTCCCGCGACGAGCTCGCGGCCCGCGTGGCCCTCGAGCTCCACGACGGCGAATACGTGAACCTGGGCATCGGGCTGCCCACCCTGGTGCCCAACCACCTGCCCGAGGGCGTGCACGTGGTGCTGCAGTCCGAGAACGGCATCCTGGGGACGGGCCCCTACCCCGCCGACGATCAGGTCGACCCCGACCTGATCAACGCCGGCAAGGAGACCGTCACCATCCTGGCCGGCGCCTCGTTCTTCGACTCGGCCGCCAGTTTCGGGATGATCCGGGGCGGGCACATCGACGCGGCCATCCTCGGCGCGATGCAGGTGTCGGCCACCGGCGACCTGGCCAACTGGATGATCCCGGGCAAGATGGTCAAGGGCATGGGCGGTGCCATGGACCTCGTGCACGGCGCCAAGCGCGTCCTGGTGATGATGGAGCACACCGCCAAGGACGGCTCCCACAAGATCGTCGCGGACTGCAGCCTGCCGCTGACGGGCCGGGGTGTGGTGGACCGGATCATCACCGACCTGGCGGTCATCGACATCACGCCCGACGGCCTCGTCCTGCGCGAGTGCGCCCCCGGCGTCACCCCCGAGCAGGTCCGGGCCGCCACCGGACCCGACCTGGCCGACGGCTGACCGTCGTCGCGACGTATCGTCGCTGTCGACGTCGCTGGCGAGCGGCCGGAGGGGGGCCCGAGGTGCGTCGTCGTCCATTCGTGCGGGGGGCAGTGTCGGTGGCCCTCGCGGCCGCGGCCGCCGGTGCGATTCCGTCGGGGGCCGCCCTGGCGTCCGGACCCTCTGTGTCGGCTGCGGGCGCGCCGGTGCCGGTGGCGGTCCGGGCCGCGGCCCCCTTCGCTACCGCGCCGCTGCCGTACTCCTTCCGCCGCAGCGGGTTCGACTTCGTCGAGGTCCCGCTCGGCGCCCGCGCGTACGCCGCTGCCACCGCGGCATCGTTCACCGACGACCGGGCCCACACGGCCGCGGGCGTCCGCGTGCTCGTCGTGGGCGGCCGCACCTTCGACTACCCCGTGGGCCAGGCGTCTCGCGGCATCGAGATGCTCGACGGGTACCGCATCACCCACCAACGCCGCTACCTGGCGGTCGCGCTGGCGAACGCACGACGCCTCGTCGCGACGAAGGTGGTCGACCGCACAGTCGTCGCCGAGGGTGCGTGGTTCCTGCCGCACCGCTACCCGTTCTCGCTGCACCGGTACCCCACCACGCGGATGCCGACGCCGTTCTACTCGGCCATGGCGCAGGGCAAGGTGCTCACCCTGTTCAGCCGCCTCGCCGAGCTGACCGGCTCCAGGGAGTGGAGGGCCGCGGCCAACCACGTGTTCGCGTCGTTCCTGCAGCCGCGGCGCTACGGCCGGCCGTGGGCGGTCGACCGCGATCTCGACGGTCACCTGTGGCTGGAGGAGTGGGCCGCCCCCACCGGGCGCCCGCGCCCCGACCGCACCTTCAACGGGCACAACTTCTCCGCGGCGGGCCTGTACGACTACTGGGCCCTCACCCACGACGCCCGCGCCGCGGCCCTGCTCGACGGCGCGCTCACCTCGACGCTCGACCGGCTCCCCACGGTGCGGAACAAGGGCTGGATCAGCCACTACTGCCGGTCGCACCCCGAGATCCTCAGCGCGCACTACCACGCCACGCACGTGGGCCAGCTGCTGTGGTTCCACCAGATGACTGGCGACCCGCGGTTCGCTCGCTGGGCCGACCTGCTCGAGTCCGACTACCCCGTGCCCGAGGCGCCCGGCTCGATCGTGCTCGCGGCTGGTCGCCACCAGGCGATCAAGGTCGACGCAGCCGACCGACAGGTGGGCACGGCGTCGGTCTCGCTGGCCCGCACCGCATGGGTACGGGTCGACCTCCGAGCGCGGCTGCACCGGCGCGCCGGCCTCTGGTGGCACATGGTGTCCGGTCCGCTCGCTGGTGCCTGGGTGCGCGAGCAGGCCGGGTACCAGTACCGACCCGGCGCGCTCGTGCGGCTGCGCTACCGCACCCCGCGGGCCGCCGTCGCGCCCGCCGGCACCAAGGGTTCCTTCGTGCTGCTGGCTGCGAGTGGCCGTGTCGTGCGGCACGCCGAGGTCGCGGCCGGCCCAGCGCTGCAGCTCACGATCGACCGGCGCGCCACCATCGACGGCGTAGAGATGCTGCGCGTGGCGTCCGGGCAGTGGCGCTACTGGTGGGTTCGGGCGGCGCTCGTCCGGCTCGACCCGCCAGCAGCGCCCACCGCCTGACGCGCTGGCTCAGCGCCTCAGCAGCCCGTCCCGCTCGACCTCGTCGGATGCCTCGACGAGCGAGTCCCCGATGATGCCGACGATCCGGCGCCAGAGGTCCAGGTCGCCCACCAGTGGCGGCGACAGCTGGATCACCGGCTGGTCGCGGTCGTCCAGCCGGCACAGCAGGCCGCGCTCGAGGAACTTGTCGCTGAGCACCTTCTTGAGCAGGACGTTTGCCTCGGACGCGCTGAAGGACTCGGCCGACGCCTTGTCCTTGACCAGCTCGAGGGCGAAGAAGTAGCCGGCGCCGCGCACGTCGCCGACGAAGGGCAGCGGCCGCAGCGTGTCGACGATGCGTCGCACCGCGTCCTCGTTGCCGCGCACTCGCGTCGGGATGTCCTCGCGCTCGTAGATGTCGAGCACCGCATCGGCAACGGCCATCGAGAGCGGGTGCCCGCTCCAGGTGGCGCCGTGAGCGAACACCGCCCGTCCGGACGTGAACGTCTCGGCGACCCGCCCGTGCAGGACGACGCCCCCGAGCGGAGCGTGTCCGCCGGTGACTCCCTTGGCGAACGTGAGCATGTCGGGCACGACGCCGAACCGCTCGCTCGCGAACCAGTGGCCCACGCGCCCGAATCCGGTGATCACCTCGTCCGCCACGAGCAGGACGCCGTAGCGGTCGCAGATCTCGCGAAGGCCGGCCCAGTAGCCGGCCGGCGGCACGTACGCGCCGCCGCTGTTCTGCACGGGCTCGGCGATCATCATGGCGACGGTCGATGGACCCTCCCAGACGATCGTCTCCTCCACCTCGGCGAGCAGCGCCGCGCAGAACGCCGCTTCGTCGTCGGCGAGCGGGTGCCGGAAGGCGTTCGTGTTCGACACGTGATGGGTGGGCACCCCCAGCGGCTCGAACGCGTTGCGCGCCTCGGGGTAGCCGGTGAACGACAGTGCCCCCAACGTCGTGCCGTGGTAGGCGTACCGGCGGGCGATGGCCTTGCGCCGCTCGGGCTGGCCGTTGGCGGCGTGGTACTGGCGCGCGATCTTCCAGGCGCTCTCGACCGCCTCGCTGCCAGAGTTCACGAAGTAGACGTGCTCCATGCCCTCGGGCGCGTGACCCGCGATGCGCTCGGCCACCCGGATGGCGCCGGGGTGCGCCACGACCCACGTGGGCGTGTACACGAGCTCGGCGAGCTGGCGCGCGGCGGCCTGGCCGACCTCGGCCCCGTAGGAGTGCCCGAGGTTGGTACAGAACAGCCCCGAGAGCCCATCGATGAAGGTACGGCCGTGCACGTCGGTGACGTAGCAGCCCTCGCCCTTGACGAAGACCGGGATCTCCCGGTCCTTGAAGAAGCCGTAGTCAGTGAAGTTCAGGAGCAGGTGGTCCCGGAGGTCCTGCTGGACCGTGGCCGGGGTGCCGGTGGTGTGCGTGGCGGTCATGCCATCTCTCGCATCCGTCGCCGGACCTGAGGTCATCAGGTGGACCTGAACGACTGTTCAGGATTTCGGTGAGCGTACCCCCGGGCCCGGGTCCGCTGTCAATCGCGCGCCCCCCGCGTCGGTTCGCCCCCGCGTCGGTTCGCCCCCGCGCCCGTTCGCCCCCGCGCCCGTTCGTCCATGCGCCCGTTCGCCTACGCGCCCGTTCGTCCATGGCATGGATCAAGCGACCATGGAGAGGGCCTGCGGGGGGTCGTCCATGGTCGTTTGAGCCAGGGTTGGCAACGGGTCGCGGGGGCGAAGACAGGCCGCGGGGGCGAAGGGAGACGGCTGGTGGCGAGGTGCGGGTCAGGCGTGGCGGGCGCGCCGACGGCGGGGACCTGGCTCCCCGGTGGCGCTCAGCGGCGGGTCGATCCCGAGTTCGGCGCTGGCCCCGGCGAGCCAGAGGTCGGCCATCCGCTCCTCGGGAACGTCCGGGTCATCGAGGGCTACCTGTACGGCGAGGCCGTCCATGAGCGACGCGAGGCGCAGGGCCGACGCGGCGGGGTCTACGCACGTCCAGGCGTCTTCGGCGGCGCCCTGCTCGATCACGCCCCGCAGGGTGGAGCGCCAGCGGGAGTCGAGCACGCGCCGCAGCGCACGGGCCTGGGTGTCGCGCAGGGCCCGCACCCACACCTCCATCCAGAGGGCCCAGTGGCCGACCGCCGGCCCCGATTCGGTACCGAGCGTGGCGACCAGTCGAAGGCGCTCGCGGGCGTCGGTCTGCTGGGGCAGCGCGATCGTGAGCCGGTCGTAGAAGTCGTCCTCGAGCGTGGTCAATGCCTCGGCGAGAGCGCCGTCGAGCGACGTGAAGTGGTACACGACCAGGGCGGGCGACGTTCCGGCCTCGGCCGCGATGTCGGCGATGCGGGCGCCGGCAAAGCCCTTCTCCTTGAGCACGGCGGCGGCGGCGGCGAGGATGCGGCGGCGTCGCTCCTCTGGTGCCTTGGGGGCAAGGGCCATCGATGCTCCCAGCGGTTCGGCGGTGGGCAGTCGGGCCCGGCCCATCCTGCCGTACCCCCTGCGACGCGGGCGCCCCCGCGCGCGGGGGTACCGTCGAGCGGGTCGTCGAAGCTTCCCGGAGACGAGGCAGGTGCACGATGACGGAACGCGACGGCCAGTCGGGCGACCAGGGCGCGCCCCCCGAGACCGAGGGGGCGACATCGCCGGCGGACGTGGGTCCGCTGCTGCCAGAGTCGACCTCGGACGACACCGACGCCGCGTGGGGCGAGCCACGCGGCGGGTTCGACGACGAGCACTACCTGCGCGACGTGCCGCCGCACCACCGCGCTTGAGCCGTCGCCACGACCTTCGCAGCGGCGGCGAGGTGGCACGCCCAGACGAAGGCGGAGGCAGGTCCAGGGCAGCGGCGGCGGCGAGGGTGCCGCGACGAGGGTGCCGCGACGAGGGTGCCGCGACAAGGGTGCCGCGACAAGGATGCCGCGACAAGGATGCCGCGACGATGGTGCTGAAGACGCGCCCGCGGCGACGAGGGATGAGCCCTGCGCGAGGAGGACCTAGGACGACGCGCGGCCCTGCAGCGTGTCGCGGATCTCTTCGAGCACCTTGAGCTCGGGTGTACGGCCGTCGATCGCCTCGTCGCTGCCGTACCTCGAGCGCATCTTGTTGTACGGCACGATCACGAGGAAGTACACGGCGGCCGCGACCAGCACGAAGTTCAGCGCGGCCGTCAGCACCAGGCCGATGCTGAAGTCGGCCTTGTGGATGGTGAAGGCGCCGACGTCGTCCAGGTTCGGTTTGCCGAAGATCGCGGCGATGAACGGGTCGATGAGGCCCTTCACGACCGCGTTGATGACGGCGGTGAAAGCAGCGCCGAGGACGACGGCGACCGCGAGGTCGAGCACGTTTCCCTTGGAGATGAAGTCGCGGAACCCCTTGAGCACTGTCTCTCCCTGCGGTTCGCGGCGGCGCGAGGTCGCCTGGTCTCACCCGCAGCCTAGGAGGGCGCGCGGGAGGCGTTCACCACCGCATCCGGGCGGACCGCCACCGCGAGCCGGTCGGCGGCGGCGCGGACGAGCCGGGCCACCGAGGCGGTGGGCACGGCCAGCACCACCAGACCGCCGGTAGGGGCCGCGGGGTCGGATCCGGCCAGCAGCCCGCCGCCACGGGCGGGTCGTGGCACGGCCAGCACCTGCAGCGCCTCGCCGACGCGCTGCGCCTCCCGGATCCCGGAGGCGTCTTCGCCGACTGCCAGCGCGCCGCTGGGGGTGGCCCACACGTCGACCGTGTCGCCGGGCTGCAGCAGAGCGGCGACGCCGGCGTCGGCGAGCCGCACCGGTACCGCGACGAGGGAGTGGCCCGCCGCCCGGGCCTGGACGGAGAGCGCCCCCGGGCCGACGAGGTCGGTGGGCGCCAGCGGCTGTCCGGCGGCGAGGGGGACCGCCAGCACTCGCCCCACGGCCTGGCTCGGCGCGGCGACGGCATCGCCTGGGCTCGCGCCGGGCACGGATGCGCGGGCGAGGTCGTCTGCCTGCAGGAGGGCGCCTGCGGGCAGGTCTCGGGCTGCGGCGATCACCTCCACGGTGGGGACCTCCGGCGGCGCGGCCCGGACCGCGAGCATCAGGGCGGCCGCGGCCGCGCTCGCCGCGGCCAGCGGTCGGCGACGGCGCTGCACCCACTCACGGGCGGAGGCCGCCGCGTCGCCGGGGAGACCCGCCGCAGCGCGGCGGTCCGCCAAACGGCGGGACCTGGCCACAGATGCCCCCCGACGCTCGCGGATCTGCCGCGATGTGCGGACGTGCGGACGGTAGACGAACGGGCCCGCGGGCCGCTGCCCTCGTCCACAGGCGCTCGGGCGCTCAGCCTGCGACGACCTCGCGGCGCTCGACGCCGCGGAACCGTGTCTCGGCACCCTGGTTGATGCCCCAGCTCCAGATCACCTCGGGCGTGATGCGGATGCGGAGCCCGCCCGCGTGCTCATCGATCGTCGCCGCGCCACGCACCTTCACCCCGCGCGGACGCCACGGATCGACCGAGACCAGGTCGTCGACGACGATCGTGGCGCGGGGATTCGCCAGCAGGTTCCGGTAGCGGACCGTCTTGGTGATGTCGAAGCCGCCGGTGACGACCGTGTCGCCATCGAGCCCGAACCCGACGGCGGCGACGTCGGGCTGCGCCGACGACGAGGCCGTGGCGATGCGGGCCATCCGCTGCGATTCCAGGTAGACGAGCTCGTCATCGGTGAACACGCTCATGCGAAGGTCCTCTCGGCCCGGTGGGCGGCACCGCCCGCCGATGGAACCGGGGCGAGGGCGGCCGTGTTCCCTCCCGGCCAGTCACGGACGACGCGAGTGCCACGCGACGACCGATCCGGCGAGAGCGAGGCAGGCGCAGGCCCGGTGGCTAGGAGGACGACGTCGAGCTGCTCGTCGAGGGTGCAGACGACGAGGACGACCCGGACGTCGAGGACGACCCGGACGAGCCATTCGTCGAAGACGAGCCGGACGTCGAGGACGACCCGGACGTCGAGGACGAGCCGGAGGACGAGGACGACCCGGACGACGAGGACGAGCCGGAGGACGAGCCCGCGGGGGCGCTCGAGGACGAGGCCTTCCGCGAGTCGGTTCGGTAGAAGCCAGACCCCTTGAAGACGACACCGACGGAGCCGAAGACCTTGCGCAGGCGGCCGTCGTCGCAGGACGGGCAGTCGGTGAGCGGGGAGTCGGTAAACGACTGGACCGCCTCGTGCGGCTCGTCGCACGAGGTGCAGACGTACTGGTACGTGGGCACGGTTCGACTCCTGCGTCGGTGGCCTGCCGGGGCTGGCACTCGGCACTGCTGAGTGCCAATGGTGCAACAGAACCCCCGCCTCCGTCCATTCCGCCGTCTCGCCACGTCCCGACGATCACGGCCGGGCGGGCGGGCGACGCGCCGGCCTCCCCGGTAGAAAGGAGCCGACCGAGGGAGGGGCCGTGACCGTCGAGGCCGTAGGCCTGAGCAAGTCGTACGGACCCGTCCGTGCGGTGGACGACCTGTCGTTCACGGCCGAGCCGGGATACGTGACGGGCTTCCTCGGCCCGAACGGAGCGGGCAAGTCGACCACGATGCGGCTCATGCTCGGCCTTGACCGGGGGGAGGGACGCACGCTGTTCGACGGTCGGCTCCTCGGCGCGCACCGGCCGGTGTCGCGGGTCGTCGGCGCCCACCTGGATGCGAAGTTCTTCCACCCGAACCGCACCGCCCGGAACCATCTGCGGATGATGGCCGCGGAGGCCGACATCGCGGACGGGCGGGTCGACGAGGTGATCGACCTCATGGGGCTCTCGGGCGTCGCGCGCAAGCGGCCCGGTGGGTTCTCGTTGGGCATGGGGCAGCGGCTCGGTCTGGGCACCGCGATCCTCGCTCAGCCCCGGGTGCTCCTGCTCGACGAGCCGGCCAACGGCCTCGACCCCCAGTCGATCCACTGGCTGCGCGACTTCCTGCGCTACTACGCCGGGGAGGGCAACGCTGTCTTCGTCTCGAGCCACCTGCTCAGCGAGATGGCGCTGATGGCCGACCGACTGGTTGTTGTCGCGAAGGGCCACCTGGTCGCCGACGAGAGCATCGGCGCCTTCGTCGCGCGGAGCACCAAGAACGACGTGCTGGTGCGGCTCGGCGACCGCGACCGCGTCGGCGTGGCCCTGCGGGAGGCGGGCGGCGAGGTGCTGGACGAGGGCTCCGACGGCCTGGCCGTGACGGGACTGACCACCGACCGGATCGGCGAGATCGCGTTCGCCCACGGCGTGGCGGTGCGCGAGCTCGTCGCCCGGCAGGCGAGCCTCGAGGAGGCATTCCTGGAGCTCACCAGCAGCCAGCAGGAGTTCGCCGTGGGGGGCCCCCTCGGTGCCGACGGGTCGGGCGGGCAGCCGGGGCCGCCGTCGGCGCCGCAGGACGACGGCTCGTGATGGCGCCCCTCCTTCGGTACGAGTGGCGCCGCATCACGACGATCCGGTCCACCTGGGTGCTCCTCGGGCTCTACGTGCTGAGCGTGGGCGCTTTGGCGTACCTCACCGCCGTGGTCCTGCCGGGTGCGTTCGAGTCGCAGGGCGCGCCGGGGATCCCCACGACCGTGCCGCTGTCGTCGGTGGTCACGCTCGGGGCCAACTTCCTGTCCACGGTCTTCGTGCTCACGGTCGCGGCGCAGGCGTTCGGGCACGAGTACCGGTACGGGATGGTGCGCCTGACCCTCACGGCGTTCCCCTCCCGCGGCCGGGTGTTCGCGGCCAAGGCGGCGATGCTCGTCCTGTGGGTCACGAAGGCGTTCGCGGTGTCCGTCTTGCTGTCGTGGACGATCGCGCTGCTGGCTGGCAGCAAGGTCGAGCACCAGCCACTCGTCGACGTGCTCGGTGCCGTCGGCCGGGCCTGGCTACTGGTCGTTGGCTTCTGCCTCATCGCGTTCGCCGTCACCGCTCTCACCCGCAACCTCGCGCTCGGTGTGGTCATCCCGCTGGTGTGGGCCGCGATCTTCGAGGCCCTGGCGATCTCGCTGCTCGGCCTGCGCATCTCGTGGCTCGCTGACGTGCTGCCGTTCGTCAACGGGTCGGCGATGGCCACCGGCGAGGACTTGCCCCGATCGGCCCTCGTGTACGGCGGCTGGGTCGTGGCCCTGGTCGCCGCCGCCGTGGTGGTCTTCGAGAAGCGCGACGCCTGACGTCCGCAGCCGGGTGTGGGACGGCGCGAATACCAGCGGCGCGGCGCGACCCACGCGCCCGGTCCCCGGTCTACTAGCGTGACGGCATGCGGACCTTCGGCAAGATCCTGGCCGTCCTCGTGGCCCTCGTGCTGGTCGTCGCCACGTCCGCCGTGGCCTTCGGCGTCTGGACCGTGCGCCGCTCGTTCCCGCAGACCACAGGCACCATCACGCTGGCGGGGCTCAAGGCGCCGGTCGAGGTGATGCGTGACGCGTGGGGAGTGCCGCAGATCTACGCCGACAGCGCCGACGACCTCTTCTTCGGGCAGGGCTACGTGCAGGCCCAGGACCGCATGTGGCAGATGGACTTCAACCGGCACATCACCGCCGGGCGCCTCTCCGAGATGTTCGGCAAGAGCCAGATCGACACCGACACGTACCTGCGCACGATGGGCTGGCGGCACGTGGCGGAGAAGGAGGTCGCGCTGCTCACGCCGCAGGCCACGCTGGCGCTCGACTCGTACAGCGCGGGCGTCAACGCGTACCTCGCCGACCACTCCGGCGCGACCGCGAGCCTCGAGTACGCGGTGCTAGGTCTGCAGAACAAGGACTACACGATCGAGCCGTGGTCGGCCGTCGACTCGCTCGCGTGGGGCAAGGCCATCGCGTGGGACCTGCGCGGCAACATGGACGACGAGATCGCCCGCGTGCTCAGCGCCTCCACCGTCGGGGTGGCGCGGGCCGAGCAGCTGTTCCCCGCGTACCCGTACGCCCGGCACCGCCCGATCGTCGACCAGGGCGGTCTCGTCGGGGTGACGTTCGACCAGAACGCCAGCGGCGGCGTGCAGCAGGCCGCGGCGGTGGCACGCAGGACTCCTGGGCTCGTCGCCGCGCTCACGTCGCTGCGCAGCGGGGCGAAGGCCGTCGATGCGCTCATCGGGCCGAGCGGTACCGGCATCGGCTCGAACTCGTGGGCCGTGGCCGGATCGAAGACATCGACGGGCAAGGCGCTGCTCGCGAACGACCCGCACCTCGGGCCGCAGATGCCGAGCGTCTGGTACCAGCAAGGGCTGCACTGCCGGTCCGTCGGCTCGTCGTGCGCCTACAACGTGGCCGGCTTCGGCTTCCCCGGGCTTCCCGGGGTGCTCACCGGGCACAACGACAGGATCTCGTGGGGCGTCACGAACCTGGGCCCGGACGTCACCGACCTGGTCCTCGAGCAGGTGCGCGGCGACGGCTACGTCGTCGACGGGAAGGTCAAGCCGTTCACGACCCGCGAAGAGGTCATCAAGGTCGCCGGCGGCGACCCGGTGAACCTCACGGTGCGCACCACGGAGCACGGTCCGCTGATGTCTCCGGTGTCCGAGGAGCTGCGCACCGTCGGCAAGGACGCGCCGGTGCCGCCGCCGGGGACCCCCGCCACCCGCGGGGCGACCCCACCACGCGGCGACGGCTACGCCGTCGCGCTGGAGTGGACCGCACTCACCCCCGGCACCACCGTGAACGCCGTCGTCGGCTTCATGCTCGCGCAGTCGATCGAGCAGTTCCGCGCCGCGGCCTCGCACTTCGACGTGCCGGCGCAGAACCTCCTGGTGGCCGACTCCGACGGCAACATCGCGTACCAGTCCCCCGGGAAGATCCCCGTGCGGGCCGGCTACAACGGCCAGTGGCCCGTCCCCGGGTGGGACTCGCGCTACCGCTGGACCGGCTACGTGCCGTTCGCGTCGCTGCCGTTCGTGCAGAACCCGCCGGAGGGCTGGATCGTCACGGCGAACCAGGCCGTCATCAACCCGGAGCGCTACCCGGTGTGGCTCACGAGCGACTGGAACTATGGCTTCCGCAGCCAGCGGATCATGGACCGCATCAAGGCGGCCACCGACGGCGGCAAGAAGATGACGCCGTTGGAGATGCGCCAGATCCAGCTCGACACCTGGAACGAGATGGCCGCGTTCATGGTGCCGAAGATCGCCGGCATTCCCACCGAGGGCTTCACCGCGCAGGCCGCCGCGCTGTTCGCCGGCTGGGATTTCACCCAGCCGAAAGACTCGGCGCCCGCGGCCTACTTCAACGCCTTCTGGTCGCACCTGCTGAAGAGCACGGTCGACACGCAGCTGACGTCTGACGCCGCGGCCGACGGCGGGAGCCGCTGGTTCGAGTTCTTCCGCACGCTCTGGGACAAGCCGAACGACCCGTGGTGGGACGACAAGGGCACCCCGGCAGTGGAGACCCGCGACGTGGCCGTCGGACACGCCCTCACCGCAGGCGCGGACGAGATGCGCGACCGTCTCGGTGACAACCCGGCCACGTGGACGTGGGGGGCACTGCACACCCTGCTCGTGAAGAACCCCAGCCTCGGCGACTCGGGCATCAAGCCCATCGAAGCGCTGTTCAACCGCGGGCCGGTGCAGATCGGCGGTGGCGAGAGCATCGTGCAGGCCACCGGGTGGAACGCGTCCGAGGGCTACGAGGTCGACTGGATCCCCAGCTACCGCATGGTGATCGACTGGTCGGACCTCGACCAGTCGTCCTGGATGCACCTCACGGGCGCGAGCGGCCACGCGTACGGCCCGCACTACGACGACCAGTTCTTCGCCCTCTGGGCGCAGGACAAGACCGCCGCGTGGCCGTGGACCCGGGCCGCGGTCGAGGCCGCAGCCGTCGACACCCTCACCCTCGCGCCCACCAGCTAACCGAACTCTGCCGTGAGGTGCGCGGTGGCCATCCTGGTGGCGTGCTTCCCGACTGCTACCGTGCCACCAACTGGGGGGTAACTGTGACAGCGCACCGTGCAGCCTTCGTCGTGTCACCGGTGGTGGCGTGCCTGATCCTCGTCGCCGGGCTTTCGGGCTCCGGGGGCGCACGCGCGGCGGCGGGGTCCACCAGCGGACACTCCGAGGCGCCCTCCGTGGCTGGCGCGGCTACGGCCCGCACGGCGACGGCGCGCGGCGCCGATCTGATCGGCCTGGCGATCGTGGAAGGCCCGGGCAGCCCGGGTTGCCAGGACGTGGTGCATGTGACGTCGGCAGGAATCGCGTCTCTGCCCACGAGTGCTGGATGCGCGGGCAACTACCCGGCCCCTACCAGCGTCGGCAGCTTCCGCCCCACCGCCTCGACAGGAGTGCACGGCGGCCTGCGGCTCGCCCGAGGAGAGTCGGCCGGATGGAACATGCAGATCTGGGACCTCCAGGGGCGGCTCCGCTCCACCATCCTGCGCAGTGTCCAGTCGTGCACCGCTCCCGACGTGCCGACGGGCTGGCGGGTGCTGTGCGTGCCGCTGAGCGCGACCTCGTTTGTTGCGGCCCAGGGTGGCGCCCGCGCGGTGGTGCGCGCGTACTCGACGACCCGGGCGCCGCGGGCCGTGGCCACGGTGCGCTACCTCGCTGGAGGTCTCGTCAGCCACGACTCCCGCACCCTGTTCGCGTGGACCTCCACAGGCGCCGACCTCCCGACCAGACCTCCGACGGCGACGCGGGACCGGGTGGTGGCCATCACCCTCCCGACCGGGCGCCAACGCGTGCTCGCGGTGGCACCCACCGGCTACCAGTACCGACTGAGCTGCGTCACCTGGACGGGCACCCTGATCGCCACGAAGGAGCAGCGGGTCGGATCCCGCACGAGAGACCGAGGGCTCGTCTCCATCACGTCCGCTGGCCGGGTGAGGAACTTGTCGGAACGTATCCCCAGTGGGTTGCGGGTCATCGGCTGCACCGCTGACGCCAGGACGCTGATCCTGCAGCCCGCGAGCTCGGTCGACTACCGGATCTACTCGTTCGACCGGCGCACGAGCGTGCGACGCATGATCGGCGGATTCGACCCGGTCTCGGTCGACAACGGCTGAGCGTCGCACCGGGGTGATCGGAGGACCGGCGGCGCACGCCGGGGCACCCCCGGGGTGGGGCGTGAACCGGCGGTCAGCCGGCGTCGGTGTCGGCGATGGCGATGGCGATGGCGCGGTCGATGCGGGCGTCGTGGGGCTCGGCCGGGAGCTCGTCGAGGACCTCCCCTTCGAAGACGATCGCGAGCCGTACCGGCCCACCTCTCGACGCCGGTGGGAGGTCGCGGAGCAGGACGTCGTAGAAGCCGCCGCCCTGGCCGAGCCGCAACCCGTCCGGCGTCACGGCCGTGGCGGGCACGAGCATCACGCGCACACCCGCCTCCACCAGGGTCGTCGCGCCAGTGCCGACCGGCTCGCCGGTCGGCGTCGGGATGCCGTATGCGTCCGGAGCCAGTGAGTCCGGGCCCGCGTACCCCGCCCAGGCGAGCTGGCGGTGCGGCCTGACGACCGGGAGGAGCACCCGGGCGCCTGCTGCCTCGAGCGCGTCGAGGAGTGCGTACGTGGGTGGCTCGTCGCCGAACGACGCGTAGGCCGCCACGGCGGCACCGTCGTCGCACGAGCGGCGCACCTCGGGATCGGCGAGGACGGCACCGGCGAGCAGCGAGGCGGTGCGCCGCCAGGCGGGCTCGTCCGCGGCCGCCCGGCGCGCCGCGCGGGCCGCGCGTATGTCCCGGCGCAGCCCGCGCTTGCGGCGCGCACCGTCACCCTCGTCGTCTGCGGTCACGCCGGCATCATGTCCGACCCGCGGGGGCGCCGTCACGGGGACGAACGCACGGGCGGGTGCGTAGGGTTCGGTCCATGACCACGTCGGGCGTGCGCAAGGCGGTCGTGCCCGCGGCAGGGCTCGGGACGCGCTTCCTGCCGGCCACCAAGGCCACCCCGAAGGAGATGCTCCCGGTCGTCGACACCCCGGCCATCCAGTACGTGGTGGAAGAGGCCGTGGCCGCCGGCCTGGACGACGTGCTGTTCGTCACCGGCCGGAACAAGACCAGCCTCGAGGACCATTTCGACCGGGCCGGCGAGCTCGAGGACGCCCTCGCCGCCAAGGGCGACGTCGAGCGGCTCGCTCTCGTCGAGCGAGCCACGAGCCTGGCGCGCATCCACTACGTGCGTCAGGGCGAGCCGCTGGGACTCGGCCACGCGGTGCTGATGGCCGAGCAGCACGTGGGCGCCGAGGCATTCGCCGTGCTCCTCGGCGACGATCTCATCGATGCCCGCGACCCGGTCCTGCCCCGCATGCTCGAGGTGCGGGTCCAGCGCAGCGGGAGCGTGCTGTGCCTCATGGAGGTGCCGCGCGAGCAGATCGGTCTCTACGGATGTGCCGCGGTCGAAGCCACCGACGACCCGGACGTCGTCCGCGTCACCGACCTGGTCGAGAAGCCCGACCCGCACGACGCACCCAGCACCTTCGCGGTGATCGGCAGGTACGTCCTGGACGCCTCCGTCTTCGATGTGCTCCAGCGAACCGTTCCCGGCAGGGGCGGCGAGATCCAGCTCACGGACGCGCTGCGCGCGCTGGCGCTAGAGCCCGGCGCGCCTGGTGGTGGGGTGCACGGCGTCGTGTTCCGGGGCCGCCGGTACGACACCGGGGACAAGCTCTCGTACCTGAAGGCCGTCGTGCGCCTCGCGGTGGAGCGTGACGATCTCGGGCCGCCGCTGCGCGCGTGGCTCACCGACCTCGCGGCCCGCGGCTTCGACCTCGGCACGGGTGCACCGTGAGGAGCGTCGAGGAGCACCTACACAAGCTGCTCGAGGCGGCGCGGCCCCTCACTCCGTTCGACGTGCAGCTGCTGGACGCGCGCGGCTGCGTGCTCGCCGAAGAGGTGATGGCCCCGTGGCCGCTGCCACCGTTCGACAACGCGGCCATGGACGGCTACGCCGTGCGGTCCGACGACGTCGCCCGTGCCGGCGCCCGGTCACCGGTGCGGCTCGTCGTCGTCGACGATGTGCCGGCCGGCTTCCGCGCCACGGTTCCCGTGGGGCCCGGCCAGGCCATCCGCATCATGACCGGCGCACCCATGCCGAACGGAGCCGACGCGGTCGTGCCGGTGGAGGAGACCGACGCCGGCACCACCCAGGTGGAGGTCCGCGCCTCGGCACCCGCCGGGCAGTACGTGCGCACGCGCGGCGGCGACGTGTCTCTCGGGGAGCGGGTCCTCTCGGTGGGAACCGTGCTCGGCCCACGGGAGATCGGCCTGCTCGCCGCCGTGGGTCGCGGCCGCGTCGTCGTCGCGCCGCGGCCGCGCGTCGTCGTGCTCTCCACCGGCTCGGAGCTCGTCGAGCCGGGGGCCACGCTCGTGCCGGGGCTGATCCCCGACTCGAACTCGTACACGCTCGCGGCGGCCGCGCAGGACGCCGGTGCCGTCGTGTACCGCGTCGGACCAGTGCCCGACGATGCCGACGTGTTCCTCTCGCTGCTCGAGGACCAGCTCGTGCGCGCCGACCTCGTCATCACCAGCGGTGGCGTCAGCGCCGGCGCCTACGACACCGTCAAGGCCGTGCTTTCCACCGTGGGCACGGTCGAGTTCGTCAAAGTGGCGATGCAGCCGGGCATGCCGCAGGGCTTCGGGGTGCTTGGCGACGACCGAACTCCGATCATCACGCTTCCGGGCAACCCGGTGTCGTCGTACGTGTCGTTCGAGGTGTTCGTGCGTCCCGTGATCCGCCGGATGGCCGGGCACACCGAGCTCTACCGGCCCACGGTGCGCGCGACGCTCGCTGCCGCTCTGCCCTCCCCTCCGGGCAAGATGCAGTTCGCCCGCGGAGTGCTCGACGTGTCCAACGGGCGGTATGTCGTGACGCCGGTGGAGGGCCAGGCCTCGCACATGCTCGGTGGGTTGGCCCGCTCGAACGCCCTCATCGTCGTCCCCCCGGCCAGCACCGGCGTGGCCGCGGGCGAGCAGGTGCTCGTGGTCGACCTCACCCGGGACGCCGTATGAGCGACGGGTTCACCCACCTCGACGACTCCGGCGCGGCCCGCATGGTCGACGTGTCCGGAAAGGACGTCACCGTGCGCACGGCGACCGCCACCGGCGCCGTGCTGGTCTCGTCGGACGTCGTCGCGCTGCTGCGCTCGGGGGGAGTACCCAAGGGGGACGCGCTGGCCGTGGCGCGTATCGCCGGCATCGCCGGCGCCAAGCGCACGCCCGACCTCGTGCCGCTGTGCCACCCCCTGGCGATCCACGCGGTGTCCGTCGACCTCGAGGTTCTCGACGACCGCGTCGCGATCACCGCAACGGTGCGCACGGCTGACCGCACCGGCGTCGAGATGGAGGCTCTCACCGCGGTGGCGATCGCCGGTCTCGCCCTCGTCGACATGGTCAAGGCCGTCGACAGGGCCGCCGTCATCACCGACATCGCCGTGCAGGAGAAGACCGGCGGACGTTCGGGCACGTGGCGCCGCGAGGAGCCGCCCGGGGGCGCGGTGTGAGCAGCACCTGGCCGGTGCGCCTCTCCGACGGCCGCGTGGGCCTGCGCCCGCTGCGGCGGTCGGACGCCACGTCGTGGCGCGAAGTGCGCCGCCGCAACAGCGAGTGGCTGCGGCCCTGGGAGGCCTCCGTCCCGGATCCCACCGCGGAGGCGCCTCCGACGTTCGGGTCGATGGTGCGTCGGCTGCGGACCGACGCGCGCGCCGGCCGCACGCTCCCGTTCGTCGTCACCTACGACGGCCGGCTCGTCGGCCAGGTGACCCTCGGCAACATCACCTGGGGATCGCTGCGCAGCGGCTACGTCGGCTACTGGATCGACCAGCAGGTGGCCGGCCGCGGAGTCATGCCCACGGCCGTCGCCCTCGTCTGCGACCACGCGTGGTTCGCGATGAAGCTGCATCGCATCGAGGTCAACATCCGGCCGGAGAACGTGGCCAGCCGCCGCGTCGTCGAGAAGCTGGGATTCCGCGACGAAGGGCTTCGGCCGGCATACCTGCACATCGACGGCGCCTGGCGCGACCACGTGTCGTACGCGCTCACCGCCGACGAGGTGCCAGGCGGCCTGCTCGCGCGGTGGCACGACGTGCGCGTCGGGGAGCCCTGACCGCTGGTGCCCCGGTGCGCGTGCCGCGCGACACGCCGCGATCGCGAGGTCCGAGGTCCGAGGTGGCCGCACCGCCGACAGATACCGTGCACCCGTGGGATCTGGGGCCATCTACGCGGCGATCGTCGCGCTGTGGGCGCTGGTGCTGATCCCGATGTGGCTGCGCCGGCACGACGAGGCCAACCAGAGCCGCTCCATCGACCGCTACAAGGGCGCCATGCGGTCGCTCTCCGGACGCAGCTCCGCGGCCTCGTCGCGCGAGATCCTCATGCCCGCGCGCTCGCGCAGCGTCGACGTGGTCGTCACCGGCGCCCGACGCGCTGAGTCGCCCGGCCGCCCGTCCGCGTCGGTGCTCGCGGCGCGCTCCCGCGCCGCGGCCCGCCGACGCCGGGTGCTCGGCGGCCTGCTCGTGCTGCTCGTGGCGGTCGTCGTCCTCGCCCTCGTGCACCGTGCACCCGCGTGGGCCGTGCTGGTCCCCGTGGCACTGCTCGGTGCCTTCGGCCTCGCGGTCCGCCGCCAGGTGCAGGCGCAGTCGTCGCTCGACCGCAGGCTGGCGCGGGGGGCCTCGCTGCGGGCGCGGGCCGAGCAGGCCGAGACCGATGCCAGCGGCCGGCGACGCCGCGCCCACGAGGTGCGTCCGGGCGGCCGGGTGGTCGAGCCCGAGCCCGTCCGAGCCCGCGCGCAGGGGACCCGGCGGAACGACTCCTGGGACGCGGTCAGCGCGCCCCTGCCCACGTACGTCACCGCCCCCGCGGCGAGCCGGGTGCCGCGCGTCATCGATCTCACCCATCCCGGCCACTGGACCGGTGCGGCGATGGTCGAGGAGGTGCAACGTGCCCGGGCCTCGGCGGCGCCAGCCTCCGAGCCGCTCTTCGACCAGGCCGACCCGGTACCCGGCGGTTCCTTCTCGGATCGATTCGTCGACGACGACGTGGTGCTCGGCCTGGACGACGAACACGCCTTCTTCGACCAGATGGACGAGCAGGCCGCCGCTCCGCACGCGGTGGAGCACCGCCGGGCCGTCAACGGCTGACCCGCCGGGGCTGGGGCGTGCGCCTCTGTTCGGCGCGGTCGGGACCCCCACCGGCCTTTGCTATTCTTTCCGGGCACCACGGGGCTGTGGCGCAGCTGGTAGCGCACCTCGTTCGCATCGAGGGGGTCAGGGGTTCGAGTCCCCTCAGCTCCACCGTGGCAAGGGACCCAGGGGGTCATCCCCCGGGTCCCTTCCCGGCTTTCGCGCCCTTACCCCCTCCTCGTCCGTTGATCCATGGCGTGGACCAAAAAACCACGGAAGGGGTCGTGACACGCCTCTGCGTGGTCGGACGATCCAGGGTTCGCGCTTCCGGCCACCCCGCCGCGGCTACACCCAGGAGGGGAACCACATCCGCTTCTGCCACAGGTCGTAGGGGATCGTCTCGCCCGACCAGATCGGGTAGAAGAACCAGCACAGCGCCACCGCCCCGAGCACCACACTGCCGGCTGCGATGGCCCCCCACATCCGTCGGTTCGGGCTGGCGTCGGCCGGGCCGAGGACCGTGCCGAGCGTCATCGCTAGGGCCATGACGAGGAACGGCAGGAAGGCGATCGCGTAGAACGTGAAGATGGTGCGGCTCTGGAACAGCAGCCACGGCAGCCACCCGGCCAGGAAGCCTACGAGCACCGCGCCGCTGCGCCAGTCGCGGTGTGCGAGCCAGCGCCAGGCCTGGTGCACCAGGGCGAGGGTACCGGCCCACCACACGATCGGGTTGCCGAGCGCGATCACCTCGGCGGAGCACTGGTCGACGGTGCAGCCCTTCTCTCCGTTCTTGTACGACTCGTAGAAGAAGGACGTGGGCCGCGCCTGCAGCGGCCACGACCACGGGTTCGACTGGTAGGAGTGCGGCGAGGTGAGCCCGACGTGGAACTGCCACGCCTGCACGTGGTACTGCCACAGGCTGCGCAACGACGCGGGCAGCCAGGTCAGACCCTCGTCCGGGTGGGACTGCGCCCACTGGCGGCCCCAGCCGTTGTCCGACAGGAGCCAACCCGTCCAGCTCGCGAGGTAGACGACGAGGGCGATGCCGACCATCTGGACCGCAGCGGGGAGCGCGTCGCGCACCAGCATCGCTGCCCACGGCCGGTGCACGCCGACGAGTCGACGGGCGCCGACGTCCCACACGACGGTCATGAGCCCGAACGCGGCGAGGAACCACAGGCCGGACCATTTCGTCCCGATGGCCAGGCCGAGGCACACGGCTGCGACGAGGCGCCACGGCCGCCACAGCAGCCACGGGCCGAAGCCGCGCCCGATGCCCTCGACGCCGAGGCCGCGCTCCTCGGCGAGGGTGGCCAGGTGCCGCCGCGACCGGTCGCGGTCGATCAGCAGGGCACCGAACGCGGCGGTGGCGAAGAACATGAGGGTCTGGTCGAGCAGGGCGGTGCGGCTGTGGACGATCGCCATCCCGTCGACGGCCATGAGCAGCCCGGCGGTGGTGCCGATGAGCGTCGAGCGGGTGAGACGTCGCGCGATCCGGGCCACCAGGAGCACCGCGAGGGTGCCGATCACCGCGACGCCGAAGCGCCAGCCGAACGGCGTGACGCCGAACACCTGCTCGCCCGCGGCGATGACCCACTTGCCGACCGGAGGGTGCACGACGAACGACGGGTCGTTCTTGAAGACGTCGGTGTTGCCCGCGAGGATCTTCGCGTCGGCGCCGTCGATGGCGGCGCGCTCGTAGCCGAAGCGCAGCAGGGAGAGCGCGTCCTTCATGTAGTACGTCTCGTCGAACACGACGGCGTTTGGGCGGCCGAGCTGCCAGAACCGCAGCACCCCGCCCACCGCGGCCACGAGCAGCGCGGACACCCATCCCAGCAGCCGGTCCGTGGGCATCGCAGGCGCCAGCCGGGCCCGCAGCAGCTGCGCGGGGGTGGGCGCCGGGGGCTCGTCCTCGGCCGCGCCGGGGGGCGGGATGGGAGGACCGGCAGGCGCGGTGTCGAGGGCGACCACGGCGTCATCGTAGGGGGGTGCGCCAGGATAGGTCGGTGACCGGTCTGCTCGTGTTGGCGGCGACGCCGATCGGTGACGTCTCCGACGCCCCCGCGAGGCTGCGCGACGTGCTTGCCACCGCCGACGTCGTGGCCGCCGAGGACACCCGTCGGTACCGGCGGCTCGCGGCCTCCCTCGGCGTCGAGGCAGGGGCTCGGGTCGTGTCGTACTACGACGCCGTCGAGCGCGTGCGGCTGCCCCAGCTGCTCGAGGTGCTCGAGTCCGGAGGCACCGTGGTGCTCGTCACCGACGCGGGGATGCCGTCGGTGAGCGACCCCGGGTACCGGCTCGCGGCTGCCGCCGCGGGGCTCGGCATCCGGGTCACCACCGTGCCGGGGCCGTCAGCGGTGACGGCCGCGCTGGCCGTGAGCGGCCTTCCGGTTGACCGGTTCTGCTTCGAGGGGTTTCTGCCGCGCAAGGCCGCGGAGCGCGCCTCCCGGCTCGCGGGCCTCGCGGCCGAGCCGCGCACGATGGTGTTCTTCGAGGCCCCGCACCGCACCGCGGCGACGCTGGCGGCGCTCTCCGAGGCGTTCGGCCCGCAGCGGCGGGGCGCCGTGTGCCGCGAGCTCACCAAGACCCACGAGGAGGTCGTCCGCGGCCCGCTGGCCGACCTCGTGGTGTGGGCGCAGCACGACGTGCGGGGCGAGGTCACCCTCGTCGTCGCCGGCGCCGACCCGGCGCAGCGGTCCGGGCAGGACGATCCAACTGCCCTCGCGGCCGCGGTGGCCGCCCGCATCGAAGCGGGCCAGGACCGCAAGGAGGCGATCGCCGCCGTGGCGGCCGCATCGGCGGTGCCCAAGCGCGTCGTCTTCGACGCCGTCGTCGCCGCCAAGCCCACGTCACTGGCGGCGTCGGGGTCACGTCCGCCGCCAGGACCCCGGCACCGCCAGTGACACGGCGGACGGCGCGCACACGTCGAGAACGCGGGACAGGGCACAGCGAGGGTGGGGAACTCGTGCGGGGCTGCCGCCGCGGGCTCCGTAGGATCTGCGCATGACCTCTGACTCGGTGGACGGCAAGGCGTTCTACCTGACGACGCCGATCTACTACGTCAACGACGCCCCGCACATCGGGCATGCGTACACGACCACCGCCGGCGACGTGCTCACCCGGTGGCACCGGCAGCGCGGCGAGCAGGTCTGGTTCCTCACCGGTGTCGACGAGCACGGCCAGAAGGTGATGCGCACGGCCGAGGCCAACGGCGTGCCGCCGCAGGTCTGGGCCGACCGCCTCGTCGAGCAGGCCTGGCTCCCCGTGCTCGCCACCATCGACGCGGCCAACGACGACTTCATCCGTACCACCGACCCCAGGCACACCGAGCGCGTGCAGCGCTTCCTCACCGGGCTCAAGGACCGCGGCGAGATCTACGAGGGCTCGTACGACGGGCCGTACTGCGTGGGCTGCGAGGAGTTCAAGCTTCCGGGCGACCTCGTCGACGGCGAGGGCGAGTTCGCGGGCCAGAAGGTGTGCCCTATCCACGGCCGCCCGGTCGAGACGGTCAGCGAGACGAACTGGTTCTTCCGGCTCTCCGCGTACGGCGAGCGCCTGATCGCCCACTACGAGGAGCACCCCGACGCGGTCCAGCCGCCCTCGGCGTACAACGAGGTGATGGCCTTCCTGCGGGGCGGCCTGCAGGACCTCTCGATCTCCCGGTCCACGTTCGACTGGGGAATCCCGGTGCCGTGGGACCCGTCGCAGGTCGTCTACGTCTGGTTCGACGCGCTGCTCAACTACGCCACGGCGGTCGGGCTCGGCGACGAGCCAGGCAGCGCCGGCGCCGAGCAGTTCGCCGCGACGTGGCCGGCCGACGTCCACCTCATCGCCAAGGACATCCTGCGCTTCCACGCGATCATCTGGCCCGGCATGCTCATGGCGGCGGAGTTGCCGCTGCCCCGGAAGGTCTTCGCGCACGGGTGGCTCCTGGTCTCGGGCGAGAAGATGAGCAAGACGAAGCTGAACGGCATTGCGCCGAGCCAGATCATCGACGACTTCGGCTCCGACGCATTCCGCTACTACTTCCTGCGTGCCATAGCGTTCGGCCAGGACGGCTCCTTCTCGTGGGAGGACATGAGTGCTCGGTACACGTCCGAGCTCGCCAACGGCCTCGGAAACCTCGCTGCGCGCGCCACGGCCATGGTCGGGAAGTACTACGACGGCCTGCTGCCGGCGCCGGACGACCTCACCGACGACGACCAGGTCCTGGCTGACCGTCTCACCACGACGGCGGCCGCCGCCGACGAGGCGTACCTGCGACTCGACTTCGCCGCCGGAATCGGCGCGGTGAAGGAGTACGTCGACGCGGTCAACATGTACGTGACCGAGCAGGAGCCGTGGCGTCTCGCGAAGGACCCCGACGACGAGGCACGGCTTCGAACCGTCCTCTACACGACGTGCGAGGCGCTGCGCGGGATCGCCGTGCTGCACCACGCCGTCATGCCGAGGGCGACGGCGTCGCTCTGGAGCCAGCTCGGGGCCGGCGAGCAGCTCGGGCCGATCGGCGACCAGCGGGTGCAGGACGCGGGCGCCTGGGGCCAACTGGGGCCGGGCGCCCTGGTGACCAAGGGCGAGTCGCTCTTCCCGCGGCTCGCCGAGGCCGACGCGTCGTGACCGACGGGCTCACCCGTAGCCGCCACGACGCGGGGCGCTCGCGCGACCTCGCCCGGCCAGAGGCGCCGCCGCCGCTGCCGCTGCCCGTGGTCGACTCGCACTGCCACCTCGACATCCGCGACGGAGACGACGACGGCTTCGGGGCGCGCGTTGCGGTCGATGCGGCCGCCGCGGTCAATGTCACGCGGATCGTCCAGGTGGGATGCGACCTGCCCAGCGCCCGCTGGTCGGTGGCGTTCGCGCGCGAGGTCGACACCGTGGTGGCCACCGTCGCGCTGCACCCGAACGAGGCGCCGCGCCTGCAAGCCGAGGGTGGCAGCGCCGCGCTCGACGACGCGATGGCCGAGATCGCCTCTCTCGCAGAGGATCCGCGAGTCCGTGGTGTGGGGGAGACCGGTCTCGACTTTTTCCGCACCGGACTCGAGGGCCGCGAGGTGCAAGAGCACGCGTTCCGACAGCACATCCGGCTGGCGCGGCGGCTTGGGAAGCCGCTGGTCATCCACGACCGCGACGCGCACGAGGACGTCCTGCGCGTTCTCGCCGACGAGGAGCTGCCCGAGGCGGTCGTGTTTCACTGCTTCAGCGGCGACACCGCGATGGCCCGCACCTGCGCGGAGAACGGCTGGTACGTCTCGGTTGCGGGCGTCGTGACCTTCAAGAATGCCGCCGCGCTCCGCGAGGCGGTGGCGGAGGTGCCGCCCGAGCAGCTGCTCGTCGAGACCGACGCGCCGTACCTCACCCCGATGCCGTACCGCGGCCGGCCGAACGCCTCCTACCTCGTGCCGCTCACCGTGGCAGCGGTCGCCGAGGTGCAAGGGCGCGCCCTCCACGAGGTGTGCGCCGACCTGTGGACCGCCTCCGAGCGGGTGTTCGGGCCGCTGTAGGGACGTGGGGACGGGCACGACGCCTCCCGCATGCTGGGAATTGGCACGGTGACGGCGGCCACAGCTTTGGGTAGGCATCCGCAGCCAGAAAGGGACATGTCGGTCATCGGGCGTCCGATATCCGGGATCCACGGGTGGCTCGAGACTGGCGACGCTGGCACCGTCATCTCAGTCCAGCCGGGAACGGCCCGTGGTGCGCGGCATCGTCGCGCACCGCTTTGTGTCGCAAGAGGTGCGGTCCTACGGGAGCGCACCGACCCGCCGCCGCCGTCGCCCGGGGAGCACCACTTGGGGAGTTCCATGTCCAGCACCACCGTGCGCCGCACCGCTGTCGGTGCAGGCGCCGTCGCCGTCTCCGGCGCACTCGCGCTGGGGATGATGCAGTTCGCCGAGGCCGCGACCGCGCCGATCGCCGCTCCCGCCACTGTGCTGGACGCAGCCCACGCCGTCGTTCCGACGTCAGTGACCACCACCCGCACCGTCGTCACGTACAAGCGGACGGCCATCCCGGTCCGGAAGGTCACTGACTACGCGCTCGCCTCCGGCCGGACGAAGGTCATCCGTACGGGGTCCTACGGCAAGCTGAAGCTGACCTGGACCTACACGTACCGCGACGGCAAGGCGGTGGCCCGCAAGATCCGCTCCGTGAAGACCGTGAACAAGGCGCACCCGCGCGTGATCCACGTCGGCGCCAAGTCGGCCGCGTCCCGCTCGATGAGCCGCACGGCCACGGGCATCTCGGCGGCCAGCCTCGCCGCCTCGCAGGCATGGGCGAATAGCAGCGACGTGCGTAAGGTCAAGGCGTGCGAGTCCGGCGGCAACTACGCCAGTCAGGACGCCCCGTACTACGGCGCGTACCAGTTCCTCACCTCCACCTGGCTCGGCATGGGTGGCGGCAAGTGGGGATCGCGCGCCGACCGCGCCCCCCGGTGGGCCCAGGACTACGTGGCCTGGCGGCTCTGGAAGAGCTCGGGCTGGTCCCCCTGGACCTGCGCGCGCATCACCGGCGTGGCCTGACAACCGCAGCGCACGACCTCCCGACGCCCCCGCCGTCCCCACCGGACGGACGGGGGCGTCGGCGTCTCCGACACCGGACGGGCCTCCGGTAGCGTCGCAGGCGTGACCGCCGACGGACTCCTGGGCGCGGCCGACGTTCGTGCACTGGCCGAGCGTCTCGGGGTCCGTCCCACCAAGGCGCTAGGGCAGAACTTCGTCGTGGACGGCAACACGGTGCGGCGCATCGTGCGTACCGCCGGCGTCGGCTTGCAGGACGTGGTCGTCGAGGTAGGTCCCGGTCTCGGCAGCCTCACCCTCGCCCTCCTACCGCACGTCGCGCGCGTGGTGGCCGTGGAGATCGACCCGGTGCTCGCCGCCGCTCTGCCGTTCACCGTCGGCGAGCGACTGCCCGAGCTGGCCGGCCGCCTCGACGTCGTCGCTGCCGACGCGCTCGCGCTCGAGCCGGACGACCTGCCCGCCGCTCCCACGGCGCTCGTCGCGAACCTGCCCTACAACGTCTCCGTCCCCGTCCTTCTTCACCTGTTCGCCACGTTCGGCACGCTCGAGCGCGGACTCGTCATGGTGCAGGCCGAGGTGGCCGACCGGCTCGCGTCGCCACCGGGGTCGAGGGTGTACGGCGTGCCGAGCGTGAAGGCGCGCTGGTACGGAGACGTCGCGCGGGTCGGCTCGGTCGGCCGCACTGTCTTCTGGCCGGTGCCGAACGTGGACTCAGGCCTGGTGTCGCTAGCGCGGCGCGAGCCGCCCGACACCGACGCGAGCCGCGAGGAGGTCTTCGCCGTGGTCGACGCCGCGTTCGCGCAGCGGCGCAAGACACTGCGGGCGGCCCTCGCCACCTGGGCCGGGTCGCCGGCGCAGGCCGAGGAGATCCTGCGCGCGGCGGGCGTGGACCCGTCGGTGCGCGGCGAGCGGCTCGAGGTCGCCGACTTCGCTCGCATCGCATCGGCCGCGCGTGCGCTCAGGACCTGAGCGCGCCCCCGCCTCACCCCCTAGATTGCAGATCATGGCAGCGGCGGCGGAGGGCACGACGGTCGTCGCGCGCGCCCCGGCGAAGGTGAACCTGGCGCTGTGCGTCGGTCCGCTGCGCGACGACGGGTTCCACGACCTCGCCACCGTCTTCCACGCCGTCGACCTCTGCGACGAGGTCGTCGTCACCGCGGGCGCGCCGGGTTCGGCATCCGTATCACCGTCGAGGGCGAGGGTGCCGGGGTCGTGCCGGACGACGAGTCGAACCTCGCCTGGCAGGCCGCTGACCTCGTGGCCGAAGCGCCGGGGGTCCAGCCCGACGTCGCGCTGCACCTGCGCAAGGCCATCCCGGTCGCCGGCGGGATGGCCGGCGGCAGCGCCGACGGGGCGGCTGCGCTCGTCGCCTGCGACGCCCTCTGGTCCGGCGGCCTGGCCCGCGAGGACTTCCTCGCCCTCGCTGCCGCCCTTGGGAGCGACGTCCCCTTCGCCTACCACGGCGGTACCGCGCTCGGCACCGGCCGCGGTGACCGGCTCACGTCCGTGCTGGCCCGCGGTCGGTACTCGTGGGTGTTCGCGGTCGCGGCCGGCGGCTTGTCCACGCCCGAGGTCTACCGCGAGTGCGACCTGCTCCGCGGCGGCGGCGCCGACATTCCGGCGCCCGAGGTGCCCGAGGACCTGATGGCCGCGCTGCGCAGCGGCGACGCGGCCTCGGTCGGCGCCGTCCTCGTGAACGACCTCCAGCCGGCGGCGCTCGCGCTGCGGCCTTCGCTGCGCCAGGTGCTCGAGACCGGCCACGACTACGGTGCACTCGGCAGCATCGTGTCGGGCAGCGGACCCACGTGCGCGTTCCTGGCCCGCGACACCGACCACGCCTCGACCTCGCGGTCGCGTTGTCGTCGTCGGGTACGTGCAGAAGCGTGCGCACCGCGGCGGGACCCGTCCCCGGCGCCCGTGTCGTCGACCCGGCGCAGCCGGCTGAATGGCCTCCGCGTCGACCGCTACCGTGGCCACCCTCGAGGGGGTCACGATCGCCTACGGCACGCGCACGCTGCTCGACGACGTGACCGTCGGGGTGGTCGAGGGCGCGCGCGTCGGTGTCGTGGGGCGCAACGGCGGCGGCAAGACCACGCTCGTGCGCGTGCTCGCGGGCGAACGCGAGCCGCGAGTCGGGGCGGGTGGTCCGCGCCGGGGACACCACCATCGGCCTGTTGGGCCAGGGCGACGACCTCGATCCCGGGGCGACGCTGGCCGACGTCGTGCTCGGCGACCGCCGACCGACCACGAGTGGGCCTCCGACCCTCGGATGCGCGATGTCGTCGAGTGGCCTGCTCGGCGGACTGGACGCGGCCTCGTACCGCCTGGGCTTCGGCACCCTGGTCGGCACGATGACCGGCGGCGAGCGCCGGCGGGTCGCGCTGGCCGCGCTCCTCGTCGACGACCCGGCGCTGCTCGTGCTCGACGAACCGACCAACCACCTCGACGTCGAGGCGATCGACTGGCTCGCAGCCCCATCTCGCCGGAGGCGCGGCGCCCTCGTCGTGGTCACGCACGACCGGTGGTTCCTCGATGCCGCGTGCACCGACGACGTGGGAGGTCGTCGACGGTGCCGTCCACCGCTACGAGGGCGGGTACGCGGCGTTCGTCCTGGCCCGTGCCGAGCGGGCGCGCACCACCGCGGTCGCGTCGGAGAAGCGCGACAACCTGCTGCGCAAGGAGCTGGCCTGGCTGCGTCGTGGGCCGCCCGCGCGCACGAGCAAGCCGCGCTTCCGCATCGACGCCGCCGAGGCGCTCATCGCCGACGAGCCGCCGCCGCGCGACCGGCTCGAGCTGGCCCGGTTCGCCACGGCGCGGCTCGGCCGCCAGGTGTACGACCTCGAGGACGTCGCCCTGGCGCTGCCGCGGGCGTGGCCCCCTGCTCGAGCGCCTGACCTGGCGTCTCGGTCCGGGCGACCGGATCGGCGTCGCTCGGCGCCAACGGCGCGGGCAAGACCACGCTGCTGCGGTTGCTGCGTGCCGGCGGCCGTCCGGGCCGGCATGCCGACACCGGCGGCGTCGAGCTCGCGCACGGCACGGTGCAGGTGGTCGCACCGTCGCGCGGCGCACCTCTCGCAGGCGCTCGCCGAGGTCGACCCCGCCGACCGGGTGCTGCCGAGCGTGCGAGCGGGTGCGCGCGCCGGATCGAGCTCGACAAGGGCCGGACCGTGTCGGCCCAGTCGCTGCTCGAGCGGTTCGGCTTCACCGGGGACCGGCTGCAGGCGCGGCTCGGTGACCTTTCCGGCGGCGAGCTTCGGCGGCTGCAGGTGCTGCGGCTGCTGCTCGACGGGCCCAACGTGCTGCTGCTCGACGAGCCGACGAACGACCTCGACGTGGAGACGCTGACCGTCCTGGAGGATCTGCTCGACTCGTGGCCTGGCACCGTCGTGGTGGTGTCTCACGACCGCTACTTCCTCGAGCGCACGACCGATGCGGTGTATGCGCTGCTGGGCGACCGCACCCTGCGTCACCTGCCCGGCGGCGTCGACGAGTACCTGCGCCGTCGCGCCTCGGCGCAGGCGGGTCAGGCATCCTCCTCGGCGTCGTCGACGGGTTCGTCTCCAGGGTCGACGGCAGCGTCAGCGGCAGGCTCGGCGGCAACTCCAGCGGGCGGGCTGCCCGCGGCCGCCGCCCGCACGGACAACGCCGGGCTCACGCACGCAGAGGTCAGGGACGCCCGCAAGGAGCTCGGCCGGCTCGAGCGGCAGCTCGAGCGGGTGGAGTCCTCGGAGCGTGCGCTCCACGACGAGCTGGCCCGGCACGCCACGGACCACGAACGCGTCCGCGAGCTCGACCTGAAGCTGCGCGAGCTGGCCAGCCGGCGGGAGTCACTCGAGCAGCGATGGCTCGACGTCTCCGAGCGGCTGGAGGCGTAGGCGGTCGTCGTCGCCGATTCGGCCCCGCGCCCGGCACGGGTCGGGCAGGCTGGCGCCGTGACGAGCGGAGGCGTTCACGACGCGTGGCTCGTGCGGCCCGAGGGGCCGGACGACCTCAGCGGCGTGCGGGAGGTCGAGGTGGCGGCGTTCGGCCGCGTCGACGAGGCCGACCTCATTGACGCGCTGCGGGTCGACCCCGCCTGGATCCCCGAGCTGTCGTTCGTGGCCTCGGCCGGCCCGCGGGTCGTGGGGCACGCCCTGCTCACCCGGATCGCCGTCGGCGGCGCCCCGGCCCTCGCGCTCGCCCCGGTCGCCGTGGCGCCCGATCGGCAGGGCGAGGGGATCGGTTCGGCGCTCGTGCGCACGGCCCTGAACGTCGCCGGGCGGCGGGGGGAGAGTCTCGTCGTGGTGGTCGGGGACCCCGGCTACTACGTGAGGTTCGGCTTCGTCCCGGCCCGCACGATGGGCATCACCGGCCCGTTCGTCAACGCGGGCGACGCGTTCGCGGCGATCGCCCTCGGCGACCCGACCGCGACACCGTCGGGTCGGGCCGAGTATCCCGCCGGGTTCGGCGCGCTCGACGCCTGACCGCCTCGGCACGGCCCGGGAGGCCGGCCGGACCGGTCGGTCACGCCTTGTCGAAGGGTGCGACGACGTGGCGCAGCAGGTCGGCGAGCGTCGTGCGCTGCGCGGCGGTGAGCGCCGCGAGGATGGCCCGCTCGTGTTCCAGCAGGTCGTCGAGGGCCGAGTCGACGACGCGACGGCCCTCGGGGGTGAGCACCACCTGCACCCCGCGACGGTCGTGCTCGTGCGGCTCGCGCCGCACGAGGGCTCGCCTCTCCAGCCGGTCGATGCGGTTCGTCATCGTGCCGCTCGTGACGAGCGTGGCGCGCATGAGCTCGCCCGGGGAGAGCGCGTACGGCTTGCCCGCGCGGCGCAGCGCCGCGAGCACGTCGAACTCCCACGGATCCAGGCCGTGCTGCTCGAACGCGGTGCCGCGGGCCCGGTCGAGGTGACGGGCCAGCCGGCTCACGCGCGAGAGCACCTCGAGGGGGGCCACGTCCACGTCGGGGCGCTCGCGCGCCCAAGCGGCCACCAGGCGGTCGACCTCGTCCTGCTCCACCCGGTCAGTCTACGTCGAGAATCTCGATATCAAGAGACCCATCCGCCCACGAACCCGCGTCCCCCGCCCACGTGCACGTGTCCGCGGGGGCAGGCCCGTGACGCGGCGGCAGTCCAGTGGAGCGGGCGGCCCGGCGACGCCGCTCGGGGACCGCGCGTTTAGGGGGTGCGGGTGGTGCGGAGGGTGGGCTTGGGCTCGAGGTGGGTGAGCCCGTTCCACGCGAGGTTCACGACGTGGGCGACGACCTCGTCCTTCTTCGGCTTGCGAACGTCGACCCACCACTGGCCGGTGAGCGCCACCATGCCCACGAGCATCTGGGAGTACATCGGCGCGAGCTTCTTGCTGAATCCGCGCAACTCGAACTCCGGCGCGAGCCGCACGGACAGCGTGTCGGCGACGTCCTTGATGATCGACGCGAAGCCGCCGGGGGCGTGCACGCCCCGGGGGCGCGACGAGCACCTGGAACCCGTCGCGATTCCCCTCGATGTAGTCGAACAGGGCCATGCCGGCCTGCTCGAGCAGCTCGCGCGGGTGCACCGCCTCGTCGAGCGCCGAGTTCACCATGGCGACGAGCCGGGTGATCTCGCGGTCGACGATCACCTCGTACAGGCCGGTCCTTGTCGCCGAAGTGCTCGTACACGACCGGCTTCGACACGCCAGCCTTGGCGGCGATCTCCTCGACCGTCACCGCGTCGAAGCCCTTGTCGGCGAAGAGGGTGCGGCCGACGACGATGAGCTGCTCGCGTCGTTCCTTACCCGTCATCCGCACGCGTTCACGGCGCGCGACGCGCCCGCGGGCGCCGTCGTCGGTCGTCAGGGCCTCGGCCTCGGCCCGGCCCTCGGCCGTCCCTGACGTCTCCTCGGGCGCGCTCACGGGCGGCATCCTGCCAGCCGGGCGCGCGGGCGTCGTCAGGGGAGCCGCTTGCCGTGCAGGCGCAGGGACGACGGGGACACGGCACGGGCCCGCAGCCGCGCCTCGCGGGGCCAGCGCACGTCGTCGGCCCACCCGAGCTTCTCGAACAGCTCGATCACGCGGGCGCTCGTGTCGATCTGGCCGCGCAGCACGCCGTGGCGCGCGCAGGTCGGGTCGGCGTGGTGCAGGTTGTGCCAGGACTCGCCGAAGCCGACAGCACCGCCGAGCCACCAGACGTTGCCCGAGTGGTCGCGCGTGTCGAACGGGTGTGTTCCCCGACACGTGGCAGACCGAGTTGATCGACCAGGTGACGTGGTGCAGCAGCGCGACGCGCACGAGCCCGGCCCAGAAGAACGCCGTGAGCGCGCCCCACCACGACCAGGTGAGCAGTCCGCCGAGCACCGCCGGGCAGCAGGAGCGAGGCGGCCACGATCCACGGGAACGCGCGGGATACCCGTTGCGATGTCGTCGTCCTTGAGCAGGTCGGGTGCGTACTTGTGCTGCGGGGTCTGCTCGACGTCGAACAGCCAGCCGATGTGCGCGTACCACAGCCCCTTGCGCCAGCGCCCGCGGACCCTGCGCCGTAGCGCCACGGCGAGTGCGGGTCGCCCTCGCGGTCGCTGAACGCGTGGTGCCGGCGGTGGTCGGCGACCCAGCGGATGACCGGGCCCTCGATGGCCATCGACCCGGCGACGGCGAGCGCGATGCGCAGCGGCCGCGTTGGCCTTGAAGGAGCCGTGGGTGAAGTAGCGGTGGAAGCCGACGGTGATGCCGAGGCCGGAGACTGACGTAGAACGCCACGGCGAGCAGCGACGTCGGTCCAGCCGAGGCCCCAGCCCCAGGCCACCGGCACGGCGGCCAGGACCGCGAGCAACGGGACGACGACGAAGAGGGCGAGCAGCACCTGCTCGGTGGCGACGTGCGGTCCTCGAGCAGGGGGCCGCCGGGCGCGCTCGCGTCGGGGCGGGCCGCGGCGTAGGCGTGCCCGGTCGAGGGACGCCTCCTCGGGGGTGACCTCGGCGAGGCCGGCTGGCGGGCTTCCGGCGGGGGTGGCGGTCATGCAGGGTCCTCCTGGACGTTGGCTACGGAAGCGTAACCTACGCAAGCGTAGCCCGCCACGTCTGGGGCCGGCGCGGATCGCGTGGCAGGATCGCCGACGCGCACCGCCGCGCCGGGGTGCGGCCGGTCCCCGCTGGTGTAACCAGGCAGCACGCGACCTTTGGAGTCGTCAGGCGAGGTTCGAATCCTCGGCGGGGAGCCCGGCGGCGCCGGTGTCACGCCGCGGCGGCCGACGCCACTCCAGCGCGCCCGATGACGCCTCGCGTGCCGTGGCTCGCCCCGTCCGCTCGTGATCGTCCTCGCCGCCGGCGAGGGCACCCGGATGAAGTCGCGACCCCCAAGGTGCTGCACGAGGTCGCCGGCCGTCCGCTCCTCGGCCACGTCCTCGCCGCGGTGCGGCCCGTCGTCGCCGCAGCACGTCGTCGTCGTGGTCGGCCACGGGCGCGACGAGGTCGCCGACCACCTGGCGGCGATCGCACCCGGAGGCCGACCGCGGTGCAGGACGAGCAGCGCGGCACCGGGCACGCGGTGCGGGTCGCCTCGCCCGCTCGCGGAGCAGGGCATCGACGTCGCGGGCCTCGACGGGCCCGTCGTCGTGCTCCCGGCGACACCCCGCTGCTGACCGGCGGCACCCTCGCCGGCGCTGGTCGAGCACCAGGCAGCGCCGGGGCGGCCGCCACCGTGCTGACCGGCCGTGCTCGACGACCCGACGGGCTACGGCCGGGTGGTGCGCGACCGGACGGGCGCGGTCACCGCGCATCGTCGAGCACGGCGACGCGACCGCCGACCAGCTCGCCGTCGCCGAGATCAACATCGGGCATCTACGCCTTCGACGCCGAGTCGACTCTGCGCGAGCGCGCTCGCGCGGCTCACCACCGACAACGCCCAGGGCGAGGAGTACCTCACCGACGTGGTCGGCCTGCTCGCGCGCAGACGGCGCCGTCGGTCGGCGCCGTGAGCCGCCGCGACCCGCGCGAGGTCCTCGGCGTCAACGACCGGGTGCAGCTCGCCGACCGCCGCAGCCGTGCTCCGCGACCGCGTCAACGAGCGGTGGATGCGCGCCGGGCGTCACGATCGTCGACCCGGCCACGACCTGGATCGACGTCGACGTCGAGCTCGAGCCGCGACGTCGACGCTGCTGCCCGGACTCGCAGCTGCACGGCCGCGACCACCGTCGCCGAGCGGCGCCGACGTCGGGCCGGACACCACGCTCGTCGACACCGAGGTCGGCGCGGGGCGCGTCGGTGCTGCGCAGCCACGTGCGACAGTCGCCGTGATCGGCGCCGGCGCGACGGTCGGCCCGTTCACCTACCTGCGCCCCGGCACCCGGCTCGGGCGAGCGGGCCAAGGCCGGCGCGTACGTCGAGATGAAGAACGCCGTCGTCGGCGCCGGCTCCAAGGTGCCGCACCTGTCCTACGTCGGCGACGCCGACGATCGGCGAGGGCACCAACATCGGCGCGGCCACGGTCTTCGTGAACTACGACGGCGTCGCCAAGCACCGCACCGTCGTCGGCGACCACGTGCGCATCGGCAGCGACACCATGCTCGTCGCGCCGGTGACGATCGGCGACGGCGCCTACACCGCCGCCGGCTCGGTGATCACCGAGGACGTGCCCGCCGGGCGCGATGGCCGTGGCCCGGGCGCGGCAGCGCAACGTCGAGGGCTGGGTGGAGCGCAAGCGGCCCGGCAGTGCCGCAGCCGCAGCCGCTGCTGCCGCAGGCACCGCCGCCGCTGCCGCTGGCGACTCCGGGCACAATGAGCCGGGCGCAGACCAGCGAGCACTGGCCGCGGACGGCGGCGCCGACGACAGGGCAGGCCCCAGGTGACCGGCATCAAGTCAAGCCACGAGAAGACGCTGATGCTCTTCGCGGGCCGGGCGCACCCCGAGCTCGCGGCGGAGATCGCCGAGGAGCTCGGCGTCGACCTCACTCCCACCGCGGCCTACGACTTCGCCAACGGCGAGATCTTCGTCCGGTTCGAGGAGTCGGTGCGCGGCTGCGACGCCTTCGTCCTGCAGAGCCACACCGACGCCCATCAACAAGTGGATCATGGAGCAGCTGATCATGGTCGACGCGCTCAAGCGCGCGTCGGCCAAGCGGATCACCGTGGTCGTGCCGTTCTACGGCTACGCCCGGCAGGACAAGAAGCACCGCGGCCGCGAGCCGATCTCCGCGCGGCTGATGGCCGACCTGTTCAAGACCGCCGGCGCCGACCGGCTGATGACCGTCGACCTGCACACCGCGCAGATCCAGGGCTTCTTCGACGGGCCGGTCGACCACCTGTTCGCGCTGCCGCTGCTGGCCGAGCACGTCGAGGCCGCGACCGACCGTCGATCGCTCACGGTCGTCTCGCCCGACGCCGGCCGGGTGCGCGTCGCCGAGCGCTGGACCGACGTCCTCGGCGCCCCGCTGGCGATCATCCACAAGCGCCGCGACCCGAACGTGCCCAACGAGGTCAAGGTCGCTCGAGGTCGTCGGTGACGTCGAGGGCCGCGTCTGCGTCCTCGTCGACGACATGATCGACACCGGCGGCACGATCGTCAAGGCCGCCGAGACGCTCTTCGACGACGGGCGCGGCCGACGTCATCGTCGCCGCGACGCACGGCATCTTCAGCCCGCCGGCGGTCGACCGGCTCGAAGAACTCGCGGATCAGCGAGGTCGTCGTGACCACACCCTGCCGATCCCCGGAGGACCGCCGGTTCGACAAGCTCACCGTGCTGCTCGATCGCGCCGCTGCTCGCCACGGCGATCCGCGAGGTCTTCGACGACGGCTCGGTCACCAGCCTGTTCGACGGAGAGCGGAGTCACTGGTCGGGCCGGGGAGCCGGTTTGGGCCGGCCGCGGGGCCCGGCTAGACTGAGGCGGGCCTTCGGCGAGGGAGGCCACGCCCGGCGTGGTCACCGTGATCGACGCGGTGGCCGCGCGAGCGCGCCCACGCCGAGGCGCCCCCGACCACCGCGTCGCACGATTCTGATCTCGGCGCACGATTCGCATGACGACGACCACAGGAGTACACCGTGCAGGTCCGTATCGACGCCGAGCCCCGTAGCGACTTCGGCAAGGGGCGGCCCGCCGCCTGCGCCGCGCGGGCAAGGTCCCGGCCGTCATCTACGGCCACGGCACCGAGCTGCAGCACGTGTCGCTCCCGGCCCACGCCCTCGAGCTCGCGCTGCACAAGCCCAAGGTGCTCTCGAGGTCCACCTCGGCACCCGATCGTGTCCGTGGCCCCACGGCAGATCCAGCGCGACCCGGTCAAGCGCCACGTCGAGCACGTCGACCTCGTCATGATCTCCGCCGCCGAGGCCCGCGAGCGTGAGGTCGAGGCGCGTCTTATCGCCGCTGCCGAAGCCGCCGCCGCTGAGGCCGGCCTCGACCCGGTGGCGGTGGCCGAGCACGCCGCCGCCGCCGTCGCCGAGGGCGCCTCGCCCGAAGATGCCATCGAGCAGGCCGTCGACGAGGTCCGCGAGGCGGTCGCGGCCGCCGCGGCGAGCATGGCGGCCGAGGAAGCTGCCGAAGAGTCCGCCGCGGCTGAGGGCGCCGAGACTGACGAGGCTCCCGCCGAGCCCGCCCCCGCCGAGGCCTGATCCGCCTGCGGATCACGTTCGGCCGTCGTCCGGTGTCCGACACCCCGTGGCTCGTCGTCGGCCTGGGCAACCCGGGTCCCGAGTACGCCGCGACCCGCCACAACGTCGGCGCCATGGCTCTCGACGTGCTGGCCGATCGGGTCCGCTCGGGCTTCTCGCGGCACCGGCGCGCCCACGCCGACGTGGTCGAGGGACGCCTCGAGGGAGTCCGTGCGGTGCTCGTGCGGTCCCGGTCGTACATGAACGAGTCCGGCGGGCCGGTCAAGGCCCTCCTCGACTTCTACAAGGTGCCGCTCGATCAGATCGTCGTGGTGCACGACGAGCTCGACCTGCCCTTCGAGGCGCTCCGGCTCAAGCTCGGCGGCGGCGACAACGGCCACAACGGGCTCAGGTCGCTGCGACGCTCGCTCGGCTCCGGCGATTTCTACCGCGTGCGGATCGGGATCGGCCGCCCGCCGGGCCGGCAGGATCCGGCCGACTTCGTGCTCAAGCCGTTCGGGAGCACCGAGCGCAAGGAGCTCCCGCTCCTGGTGGACCGCGCCGCCGACGCCGTCGAGCTGCTCCTGCGCGACGGCCTCGAGGCCGCGCAGAACCGCTTCAACGATTGACGGCTCCCGCTCCGGGCGGCCGTCCCCACCGGACGGCGACGCCCGGAGGGGTAGCGTCGCGGGGATGGACCCGACGGCCGACGACGCCCATCTGTCGCTGACCCTCGCCCGTGAGGCCGGGGCCCTGCTGCTGCAGGTACGCGCGTCGTTCGGGTCCATCGCCCCCGACGACCGCGAGAACCTGCGAGCGTTGCGCGACACGGCGGACCGAGAGAGCCACCTGCTGCTCGAGCGGCGCCTGGCGCAGGAGCGCCCGGACGACGCGCTCCTCTCGGAGGAGGGCGTCGACGACGAGGTCAGGCTCGGCGCCCCGCGCGTCTGGATCGTCGACCCGCTAGACGGCACCTGGGAGTACGGCCAGGGTCGGCCCGACTTCGCGGTGCACGTGGCCCTGTGGACGGCGTCGTCCGAGGGCGGCGACCCCGCCGTGGTGGGCGGGTCACTGCGTGCGGCGGCGGTCGACCTTCCGGCCCAGGACGTGGCCTACTCGACGCTCGACCCCGTGCCCGAGGCGCGTGGCCTGCCGCGACACCGGCCGGTGCGGGTGGTGGCGTCGAGGTCGCGCCCGCCGCAGCGGCTCGCCGAGCTCGTGGCCGGGCTGTCCGAGCGGCTCGCGGCGGGGGGCTTCGCCGGCGGAGTCGAGGTCGTGGAGGTGGGGTCCGTGGGGGCCAAGGCCGGCGAGCTGCTCGCGGGCCGGGCCGAGATCTACGTGCACGACAGCGGCTTCTACGAGTGGGACCTCGCGGCGCCGCTCGGAGTCGCGCTGCACCGGGGCTTCTGGTGCGCCGCGCCTGACGGCTCCGGATTCGACTTCAACCAGATGCCCCCATGGGAACCCGGGGTCACCATGGCCGTGCCGTCGGTGGCATCGGCACTGCGGGCCGTACTGGGCGCGTAGCGCCCCGCACGGCCCGCAGTCAGTTCGTCGCGGTCCCCCCGGGAGGTCGGACTCAGGCGGCGCGCAGAGTCGCGTGCAGCCGGCCGAACGCCCGCTGGCGGGCGATCTCGGGGGCGTTCGCGTCGCTCAGGACGGCGAGCACGGCCGGCGACAGCGTGTGCGCGGCGGGGTCGACCGCGGCGCACAGCACGTCGGCGAGGTGCGCCGAGACGCCGTCGGACGCGACTGCCGCGGCCAGGGTCTCGAGGGCGTCGGTGGTCCACGCGGAGCAGTGCGCGGGCGTGGCGGCGACCTCGGGGGCCGGGGGGGCGGCGGGGCTGGTGGTCAGGGCGGTGGTGGACATCGTCTGCTCCTCTCGTCGCGTCCGGGGGTCCGGCGCTGGCTCCACGGTAGGTGCTCGGGCCCATAAGTAAAAGCGATGACTTCTGATCATGACCATCGGCTAGAGTGATGGACATGGCAGGCCTGCGCGATGTGGAGATCCGGCACCTGGCCGCCCTGCAGGCGGTGGCACGCGAGGGCACGTTCGGGCGTGCCGCCACGGCGCTCGGCTTCAGCCAGGCGGCCGTGAGCCAGCAGATCGCAGGCTTGGAGAAGGCGGTGGGCACCCCCGTGTTCGACCGGCCCGGCGGCCCGCGGCCGGTGCGGCTCACCCCGGCTGGCCGCCTGCTGCTCCAGCACGCCGACGAGGTTCTCGCCCGGATGGCGACCGCGGAGGGCGAGCTCGCCGCACTGCGGGCGGGCACCGGCGGCCGGCTTGCCGTAGGGACGTTCCAGTCCGTGTCGGTGCGCTTGCTGCCCGCGCTCATCAGCACCCTGCGCGACGAGGCGCCGGACCTGTCCATCTCAGTGGTCCCGGCCGAGTACAGCTCAGACCTCGTCACCGCCCTGCTCGAGGGCAAGCTCGACGTCGCCTTCCTCGACATTCCCGTCGACCACCCGGAGCTCGCTGTCGACCTGGTCCTGCGCGACCCCTACGTGGTCGTGACGCGCCCCGACGACCCGCTGCTGGCGGCGCACCCGAAGGGCTACCCGATGGCCGCGATCGGGGAGCGGCCGATGGTGGGTCACGAGGCGTGCGACGCGCTCGCCGCGATCGAGGCCCACCTGCTCGCGCGTGGGGTGCGGCCCACGTACGCGTTCCGCACCAACGACAACGGCGCGCTGCAGGCGATGGTGGCCGCAGGGATGGGCCCGGCACTCATGCCGCTGCTCGCGGTGGACGAGTCCGACCCGCAGGTTCGGGTCGTGCGCACCGACCCGCCGCTGCCCTCGCGCGAGGTGAGCGTGGCACGGCCGCGCGGCGCGACGCTGCTGCCCGCGGCGGAGCGGCTCGCCGAGCTCGCGGTGCGCGAGGGCGCCGCGATCTCCGCGTCGGAGCCGGCGGCGCCTCGGCGCCGACCCACGAGCCGGCGCAGCACCACGAACCGGCGCAGCGCCTGATCCGCCGCGCGCCGCTCGAGGTATCGCCGCGGCCGCCTCATCCCAGCTGAGCAGCCGTTGGTCCATGCCTTGGATGAATCGTCCATGGAGGGGCGGTCGCCGGTGGTGTCTGGGTCCGTTGGTCCATGCCTTGGATGAATGGTCCATGGAGGGGCGGTCGCGGGTGGTGTCTGTGGTCGGTTGGTCCATGCCTTGGACGAAACGACAGGGGCGGAGGGATAGGGGCGGGAGGGACGGGGGCGGGAGGGACGGGGGAGTCGGAGGGCGCGGGTAGCCTGGGGACCCCCGGGACCGTGCGGTTCGCGGGCGTTCGTGCTGTCTGCAGCGGGGCTCCGCCACGGGCGCACCGAGCCGCGGCCCAGCCGTGGTCGTGACGAGGAGGGCGCACGTGAGCCTGGCGGGCCTGGTCGATCTGGTCGCGGGCGAGGCATCTGTCGCGGCCGCCCTCGAGCTGGCCGCGGCCGACGCGCCCACCACGGTCGACCTCACCGCGCCGGCGGCGATGCGTCCGCTGCTGCTTGCTGCGCTCGCGCGGGGCGCGGCCGGGCGGTCCGGACGGCCGGTGCTCGCGATCACGGCGACCGCCCGCGAGGCCGACGACCTCGCCGAGGCCCTGCGCAGCCTGCTGCCGCCGGAGTCTGTGGCCGACTTCCCCGCCTGGGAGACGCTGCCGCACGAGCGCCTCTCGCCCGGCAGCGACACCGTGGGCCGGCGGCTGGCGGTGCTGCGTCGCTTGGCGCACCCCGACCCTGACGACCCGGCGGCGGGTCCGGTGCACGTGCTCGTGGCACCCGTGCGCTCGGTGCTGCAGCCGGTCGTCACCGGCCTCGGCGACCTCGAGCCCGTGCGCCTTCGCTCGGGCGACGAGGCGCCGATGGACGACGCGGTGCGGGGGCTCGCTGCGGCCGGGTACGCGCGCGTCGACATGGTCGACAAGCGCGGCCAGTTCGCCGTCCGCGGCGGAATCCTCGACGTCTTCCCGCCCACGGAGGAGCACCCGCTTCGGGTCGAGTACTGGGGCGACACCGTCGAGGAGGTGCGCTGGTTCAAGGTGGCCGACCAGCGATCCCTCGGCGAGGCGCCCTACGGCGTCTGGGCGCCGCCGTGCCGCGAGCTCCTGCTCACCGACGAGGTGCGCGCCCGCGCCCGGGCCCTGGCGGCCGACCACCCCGAGCTGATCGACCTGCTCGACCGGCTCGCCGAGGGCCATTACGTCGAGGGCATGGAAGCACTCGCGCCCGTACTCGCAGAGGGGCTCGAGCTGCTGATCGACCTGCTGCCGCCCCGCACGCTGGTGGTGTCGTGCGACCCGGAGCGCATCCGCACCCGCGCGCACGACCTCGTCGCGACCAGCCAAGAGTTCCTCGCGGCGTCGTGGCACAACGCCGCTGCCGGCAACGCCACGCCCATCGACCTCGGCGCCGCGGCGTACCGCACCGTCGCCGAGGTGCGCGCGCACGCAGGGGCGCTCGGCGTGCCCTGGTGGTCGGTCTCGCCCTTCGCCTCCGACTCCGAGCTCGTCGACCTCCAGGCCGACCCGCGGGATGTGGGGGCGGCGCCCGACGCGCTGAAGGTCGACGCGAGGTCGGCCGAGCCGTACCACGGCGACACCGACCGGGCCATGGTCGACGCTCGCGCGTGGCTGGCCACCGGCGGGCGCGTCGTGCTCGTCACCGAGGGGCACGGTCCCGCCACCCGCCTCGTCGAGCAGCTGGCCGACGCAGGCGTTCCGGCGCGGCTCGACCTGGACCTCGCGTCGGTACCCGAACCCGGACTCGTGCACGTCACCACGGGGGTTCTCCCTGGCGGGTTCGTCGCGCGCCGGCATCGGGCTGGCCCTCCTCACCGAGACCGACCTGGTCGGACAGCGTGCGGCCACCAAGGACATGGGGCGCATGCCCGCGCGACGCAGGCGCGCCATCGACCCGCTCACGCTGGCCCCCGGCGACTACGTCGTGCACGAGCAGCACGGCGTCGGCCGCTACGTCGAGATGGTGCAGCGCACCGTCGCCGGCGCGACCCGCGAGTACCTCGTCATCGAGTACGCGCCGAGCAAGCGAGGCCAGCCGGCGGACCGGCTCTACGTGCCGACCGACTCACTCGACCAGGTCACCCGCTACGTCGGCGGGGAGACTCCGGTCGCTGCACCGCTGGGCGGATCGGACTGGCAGAAGGCCAAGGGTCGTGCCCGCAAGGCGGTCCGGGAGATCGCGGCCGAGCTCATCCAGCTCTACGCGGCCCGCCATGGCACGCCGACGGGCCACGCCTTCGGGCCGGACACCCCCTGGCAGCGCGAGCTCGAGGACGCCTTCCCCTACGTCGAGACGCCGGACCAGCTGCGCGTGCATCGACGAGGTCAAGGCCGACATGGAGAAGCCGCGTGCCGATGGATCGGCTGATCTGTGGCGACGTCGGCTACGGCAAGACCGAGATCGCGGTGCGCGCGGCGTTCAAGGCCGTGCAGGACGGCAAGCAGGTGGCCATCCTGGTGCCGACGACCCTGCTCGTCCAGCAGCACTTCACCACGTTCACCGAACGGTATGCAGCCTTCCCGGTCAAGGTGCGGCAGCTGTCGCGGTTCCAGACCGCCAAGGAGGCAGAGGAGCCGTGCTCGAAGGCGTCGGCCGACGGCACCGTCGACGTCGTGATCGGCACCCACCGACTGCTCCAGGCGACCGTCCGGTTCAAGGACCTCGGGCTCGTCGTCGTCGACGAGGAGCAGCGATTCGGCGTCGAGCACAAGGAGCACCTCAAGGCCCTGCGGACGCAAGTCGACGTGCTCACGATGTCGGCCACCCCGATCCCGCGCACGCTGGAGATGGCGATCACCGGCATCCGCGAGATGTCCACGATCGCCACGCCGCCGGAGGAGCGGCACCCGGTGCTGACCTTCGTCGGCGCGTACGACGACAAGCAGGTGGCGCGGCGATCCGCCGCGAGCTGCTGCGCGAGGGCCAGGTCTTCTACGTCCACAACCGGGTCGAGTCGATCGACCGCGTCGCGGCCAGGCTCCGGCGAGCTCGTGCCCGAGGCCCGCATCGCCGTGGCGCACGGGCAGATGGACGAGGACGTGCTCGAGCAGGTCATCGTCGACTTCTGGGAGAAGCGCGTTCGACGTGCTCGTCTGCACCACCATCGTCGAGTCGGGCCTGGACATCCCCAACGCCAACACGCTCATCGTCGAGCGCGCCGACGTGCTTCGGCCTCTCGCAGCTGCACCAGCTGCGCGGCCGGGTCGGCCGCGGCCGCGAGCGCGGCGTACGCGTACTTCCTCTATCCCGCCCGAGAAGCCGCTGACCGAGACCGCCCACGAGCGGCTCGCCACCATCGCCCAGCACACCGAGCTCGGGCTCGGGCATGGCTGTGGCCATGAAGGACCTCGAGATCCGCGGCGCCGGCAACCTGCTCGGCGGCGAGCAGTCCGGCCACATCGCAGACGTCGGCTTCGACCTCTACGTGCGGCTGGTCGGCGAGGCAGTCGCCGACTTCAAGGGCGAGGTGCGCGGCCGAGATCGCCGAGGTCAAGGTCGAGCTGCCGGTCGACGCCCACCTCCCGCACGACTACGTGCCCGGCGAGCGGCTGCGGCTCGAGGCCTACCGCGCGATGGCCTCGGCCACGACCGAGGGCGACGTCGACGCGGTCCGCCGACGAGCTCGCCGACCGCTACGGGCCCGCTGCCCGCGCCGGTCGAGACCCTGCTCGACGTGGCGCGGCTTCGGGTCCGGGCCCGCCGGGCCGGCCTGACCGAGATCGTGCTGCAGGGGAACTCGGTGCGCTTCTCGCCCGTCGACCTGCCCGAGAGCCGCTCCTTGCGGCTCACGAGGCTCTACCCGGGGACGGTCGTGAAGCCCGCCACCCGTACGATCCTGGTACCGCGCCCGACGACCGCACGCGTGGGCGGGCAGCCGTTGCGGGACCGCGAGCTGCTCGGCTGGGCCCGCGAGCTCGTCGAGGCCGTCCTGCCCGAGCAGGCCGTCGCCGCGGCCGGGTCGGCGTGACCGGCTCGGGCACCATGGCACGCCCGCCCAGAAAACGCCCCGCACCGCGCACGACCCGCACCATGCCCGGCTCGACCGAGGCCGACCACGAGAAGGACCCGATGTCCCGAACTTCCCGCCGCGCCGCTGCTGCCGTCCTTCTCGCCGCGGGCGCCGTGCTCGTCCTGGCCGGCTGCGCGACGCCGCCCAAGGCCGGCTCGGCCGCCGTGGTCGGCGAGGCTCGCCTCACCGACGCCGAGCTCGCCACGCAGACCCAGGACGCGCTCGTGGCGATGGGCAGCAAGCTGCCGGAGGGGACCACCGAGGCCGACCTCAACCGCCGGGTGATCTCCGCGTTCGTCCAGTCCGAGCTGATCGACGTGGCGGCGCAGCGCGAGGGCATCACGGTCACCGCCGGCCAGGTCGACGACCTGCGGGCCACCGCCATCGAGCAGTCCAAGGGGCGCGCGGCTCTCGAGAAGGGCCTTGCCCAGTCGCTGGGCATCCCCCCGTCTGGCCTCGACGCGTTCGTCCGGACGAAGCTGCAGATCGACGCCCTCATCAGCAAGCTCGGCAAGGGCGACCAGAACGCCGGCAACACGGCCGCCGCGACCTACCTCGGCAAGCTGTCCACCGAGCTCGGTACGGAGGTCTCCCCCCGCTACGGCTCGTGGTCGGCGCAGCAGCTCGGTGTCGGGCTTCCGCCCACCGACCTGTCCAAGCCGCTCGAGGCACCGCTGGGCGTGCCGGGCGCCTCTGCCTCGCCCTCGTCGGGGCAGTGATCTCCGGCGCAGCCGACCCGCCCGCGGACGGGCCGGCGCGCGGCGTGCGGCTGCTCGACCTGGTAGCCGTGATGGACCGGCTCCGGTCGCCCGGCGGCTGCCCCTGGGACGCCGAGCAGACCCACGAGTCACTCGTCGAGTACCTCGTCGAGGAGACGTACGAGACGGTCGAGGCCATCGAGTCGCACGACCGCGCCGCGCTGCGCGAAGAGCTCGGCGACCTGCTCCTGCAGGTGGTCTTCCACTCCCGGCTCGCGCAGGAAGACCCTGACGACCCGTGGACCATCGACGACGTCGCCGACGGCATCGTCAGTAAGCTCGTCCGCCGGCACCCGCACGTGTTCGGCGATGCGAGCGCCGACTCGTCGGCCGCGGTCGAGAGCGTGTGGCAGGAGCGCAAGAACGCCGAGAAGGGCCGCGAGTCGGTCACCGACGGCGTGCCCGAGGCGCTGCCGGCGCTGCTGCTCGCGGCCAAGATCCTCACCCGCGCCCAGCACGGCGGGGTCGCCGTGGCCGTCGCCGACGCGACGACCCGCGACCTGGCGAGCCGGTCGCTCGACGAGGTGGGCGACGACGCCCTCGGCGACCTCCTGCTCGCACTCGTGGCCGAGTCGCGGTCCCGCGGGCTCGACCCGGAGGCCGCCCTGCGCGCGGCGGTGCGCCAGCACCGCGCCGCCATCCGCGCCGCCGAGGGCCTCCCGTCGTGAGCGCGGGCCCCGCCGCCCGCGCCGCCCTCGTGCTCGCCGCCGCCGCCCTGCTCGTCGGCTGCGCTTCGGGACCGGCCGCGCCGGCGCGCGGGTCGGCCAGCGCCTACGCCGGTTCGCCGTCCGAGCCAGCGACGTCGATGTCGACGTCGACCGGCTCGAGGTCGCCGACAGCTCCGGCACCGGCCGGCTCGGCGTCGCCGACCGCGCCGATGCCGGCGGTGCCGGATGTCGGCTGGCGGGGCCACCCGGACCGCGTCGCCAGCGACCAAGAGCTGTCCGCGTACGCCGACCGCACCTCCGTCGCCCCCGGTGAGCGGGTGACGTTGTTCGTCCGGTCCATCGGACCGTTCGCCGTGACGGCCTTCCGGATCGGGGCCTACGGATCCGCCGGTGCGGCCCGCGTGTGGCGCGGGCGGCTCGTGCCGGCGACGGCGCAACCAGATCCGACCACGGATGCGACGACCCGCGCGGTCGTGGCGAGGTGGCGGGCCACCACGTCGCTCGACACCACCGGCTGGGCGCCGGGCCTGTATGCGCTGCGCCTCGACCTCGCCGACGGCCGGCACAGGTTCGTCCCGCTCGTCGTGCGCAGTCCCCGGCTCGTCGGGGCCGTGGTGCTGGTGGCATCGGTCACCACCTGGGCGGCGTACAACGCGTGGGGCGGGCGGAGCCTCTACCACGGCCCGAGCGGGCGGTTCCACGACCGCTCCTACGCCGTGTCGTTCGACCGGCCGTACGACGGTGACGGGTTCGGCCTGCCGTCTTCGTTCGATGCCCCCGTGGCGCAGCAGGCGGAGCGGATGGGGGTGCCGCTCGCCTACACCACCAACCTCGACCTCGACGCGGCGCCGCAGGCAGTCGACGGCGCGCTCGGTCTGGTGTCCGACGGCCATGACGAGTACTGGACGAGCGGCTACCGATCGGCGCTGCTGCGGGCCAGAGACGCCGGCATCGACCTGGCGTTCCTGGGCGCGAACGCAGGCTATTGGCGGGTGCGGCTCGAGCCGTCCCCCCTCGGCCCGCGCCGGCTCGTCGTGGGCTACAAGTCTGCGGCGCAGGACCCCGTGCACGGCGAGCCCAACACCACCGCCAGGTGGCGAGATGCGCCCCACTCTCAGCCGGAGGAAACCGTCGTCGGGCAGCGTTACGACTGCTACCCGGCACACGGCGATCTCGTGGTGCGTGACCCGGCGTTCTTCCTGTTCGCGGGTACCGGCGCCGTAACCGGCAGCACCTTCCGCGGCCTCATCGGCATCGAGTCGGACCGGGCCTACCCTCTCGCCACGACGCCGCGACCCCTCCAGGTACCGGCGCTCTCGCCGACCCGGTGCGGGGCCGGGGCGCACACCTGGTCGACGATGACGTACGCCACGTTCCCGTCAGGAGCGGGCGTGCTCGCCGTCGGCACGATGAACTGGGTGCGGGCCCTGCGCGGCGTGAGCGCCACCTATCGGATCGGCGCGTCCGGGGTGCGGTTCGCCCGGCAGGTCACGACGAACCTGCTCCACGCGATGGCGGCCGGCATGATGGGGCGCAACCACCCCGCGCGCGACGACCTCGACCGCCTCGGGCTGCCGACCTACAACACGACCGGATCGGCGTAGCCGTCGGACATATCGGCGTAGCCGTCGGACATAGGGTCAGCGCCATGGACGAGCACGCAGCCGACCACGGGTCCGACGACGGCGCGGACCGCGACCCGCTGTGGTCAGACCCCGCCGGCCGGGCCGACCTCGCGTTCGCCGACGTCGCGGCGCGGGCGATGGAGGCGGTGTTAGCGCACCACCCCGACGAGGCCACCGCGCTGGGCGACCACCGGTTCGACGATCAGCTGCCCGACCCGTCCGACTCGGGCGCCGCCGCGCTCGCCTCCGACGTCCACGCGCTGCTCGCCGACCTCGACGCCATCGACGACCTGGCGCTCGGGCACGAGAACGCGGTCGACCTGGAGATCCTGCGTGGACGGCTCTCGGCTCTGGCGTTCGGCGCTGAGACCCTGCGCCGCCGGGCATGGGACCCGCTCCTGTGGAACCCGGGCACGGCCTGCTACCTGCTCCTGGCGCGGCCCTTCGCTCCGCTGCCCGAGCGCCTCGAGTCGCTGCGCGGCAGGATGGCCGGCGCGCCGGCGTTCTTCGCGGCGGCGCGCGAGACGCTCGGCGACATGCCGCGGGTGCACGTCGAGACGGCAGTGGGCCAGTTGCACGGAACCGTCGCCCTGCTGGAGGGCGAGGTCGACGCGGCGCTGGCCGAAGGCGGGGCCTCTGTCGACGCCGACGCCGTGCGCCGCGACCGCGACGCGGCCGTGGCCGCCGTACGCGAGCACCAGGCGTGGCTGTCCGAGCGGCTCGCGACGGCCGACCGCGACCCGCGGCTGGGACCCGAGGTCTTCGCCGCCGCGCTCTGGCACACGATGGACGAGCCGCTCGCCGCGGACGACCTGCTCGAGCGGGCCGAGGCCGACCTCGACCTGGCCACGGTGGCGATGGAGTCGCTCGCCGCCCGGTTCCTCGGCATACCCTCCGCCGGTCCGGACGAGGTGCGCGCCGCGCTGGCGCGGTGTGCCGACGAGGCGCCCGTCACCGACTCCACGGTGCTCGACCTGTGCCGGTCCGCATTCGACCGGCTGGCCGGTTTCACGGCCGACGAGGGGATCGTCACGGTGCTCGACGACCCGGTCGAGATCGTCGAGATGCCAGAGATCCACCGCGGGGTCGCCGTCGCGTACTGCGACCCGCCGGGGCCGCTCGAGACGGCGTCACTCCCGACGTTCTTCGCCGTGGCCCCGACGCCGACGGACTGGAGCGCCGACCGGGTGCTCTCCTTCTACCGGGAGTACAACGGGCACCTGCTGCACAACCTGTCGGTGCACGAGGGGATCCCGGGGCACGTGCTGCAGCTCGCGCACGCCCGCCGGTGCCGCCCGGCCACGCCGGTGCGCACGGCCTGGTGGTCCGGCCCGTTCGTCGAGGGCTGGGCGGTGTACGCCGAAGGCGTCGTCATCGACCACGGGTACGACGGCATGGGCGGCCCACACGGTGCGCTCGCGCTGGCCCTGCAGCGCACCAAGATGCTGCTGCGCACCACGATCAACGCCGTCCTCGACGTCCGTGTGCACACCCGGGGGCTCGACGAGGCGGACGCGATGCGGCTCATGCTGGAGCGCGGCTTCCAGGAGGAGGGCGAGGCCGCCGGCAAATGGCGTCGTGCCCTGCTGACGCACGCGCAGCTGTCCACCTACTACGTGGGCTTCACCGAGGTGGCGCGGCTCGCGGCCGACCTGGCTGCGGCCCGTCCGGGCTGGTCCGAGCGCGAGCGCCACGACGCGATGCTCTCGTTCGGCGGGCCCGGCCCGCGCCACCTGCGGGCACTGCTCGACCTGGCCGAGTGAGGGTGGACACACCCGAGCGGCGGGTGCGCCGTGCCGCCGTGGCGCTGGTGCTTGCGGCGCTCGTGGTGCGGGCGTGGGTCGCGTGGTCGGGCTACTTCTACTGGGACGACCTCATCCTGGTCGGCAGGGGCGCGAGCTTCCCGCTGCTGTCGGGCGACCTGCTCCTGTACGACCACGACGGCCACGTCATGCCGGGCGCCTTCGTCGTCGCCGGGGTCGTCACCCGCCTCGCCCCGATGGTGTGGGCGCTGCCGGTCCTGACGCTCGTCGTGATGCAGGCGCTGGCGTCCCTGGCGGTGCTCCGGCTCCTGCACGCGGTCCTCGGGTGGCGCATCCCGCTGCTCGTCCCGCTGGCCGTGTACCTCTTCTCTGCGCTGACCCTGCCGTCGTTCGCGTGGTGGTCCGCCGCCCTCAACGCCCTCCCGCTCCAGGCCGCCCTCGCCTGGGTCGCGGGCGAGGCGATCCTGCTGGCCCGCGACGGCCGCCGGCGGCGGGCCGTCTCAGGCTCGGTGGTGCTCGCCCTCGGCCTGGCGTTCTTCGAGAAGTCGGTGGTGGTGCCGTTCGTCGCGTTCGCCGCCGTCGCGCTGCTGGCCCACGTCGAGCGTGTCCCGCGGCCGCTGGCGTACGCGTTCCGACGGGCCGGGGCGCTGTGGATCGGTGCCCTGGTCGTCCTGGGCGCGTGGGTGGCCTTCTACACGGTCGTCGCCGACGGCCACCCGGCGCCGGCGCGCGGTTCCGGTGGGTCGGCGCCGCTGGTGTGGGCCGGCGCGGTGCAGGGGTTCCTGCCCGCGCTGGGCGGCGGGCCGCTGCGGTGGCAGACGATCCCGGACCCTGGCCCCTTCCTCGTGATGCCGTTCGCCGATCCGCCGCCGTGGTGGGTCGGGCTCACGCTCGTCGCGGCCATCACGGTGGTCGTCGGCACGGTGCTCACCCGCGAGCGGGTCGCCGCGGTGTGGGCAGCCGTGGCCGCCTACCTGCTGCTCGACCTCGGCGTCATGGTGGTGGCGCGAGCCGGCCCTGGCGACGGTGGTACCGGCCTGGCGCTCACGCTCCGGTACGTGGCCGACGGGTCCGTGCTGGTGGCACTCGCCGTCGCCCTCGTGCTGCGGGCCCGACGCCGGACCCACACCGCGCGCCCGGTGGCGTGGCTGCGGGGCCCGGCGGTCCGCACGGCGGTGCTCGCGACGACGGCGGCGCTGGTCGTGCTCTCGCTCGTCTCCACCGCCGCGTTCGCCCGGGCGTGGTCCGACGGTCTCACCCGCCCGTACCTGGACGAGGCGGTGTCGTCGCTCGCGGGCGCCGACCGGGCGACGCCGCTGCTGGACCAGGCCATCCCGGCCCGCGTGCTGTTCGGGCTCGCCTACCCGAACAACCAGGCGGCGCAGGTCTTCGCGGGCCTGCGCGACCGGCCTCCGTTCGGCGCCACGACGCCGTCGCTGCAGGTCATCGACGACCGCGGAGCGGTGGTGCCCACGACGCTGCAGGTGCTGCGTCGCGTGGTGCGCCCGCCGACGGCGGCCTGCCGCTACCAGGTTTCCGGCGGCGTCCCCACCGAGGTCGTCCTGGACGGCCCGCTGCTGGACGTCGCCTGGACGACCCGGCTTGCCTACCGCGCCACCCGCGACGGCATGATGACGCTGCAGGTGGGCAGCGGAGCCTCGGTGCCCGTTCCCGTGACAGCGGGGGAGGGCCAGGTGTTCGTCCGTTTCGGCGGGGGCGGCTCGACGATCTCGCTGAGGTCCGCGGCCCCGGGCCTGTCGGTCTGCATCACGGCGGGCGAGGTGGGCCTGGTCGAGGGCGCCCCGACCGGGGGTTTCTGAGATGGCCCAGGCGCACGCGCTCTGGCGTGGGATGCGGCCCCGCCAGTGGCTCAAGAACCTGCTCGTGCTCGCGGCTCCGCTGGGCGCCGGGGCCCTCGGCGACCGCTCGGTGCTCGTGGCCTCCCTGGCCGCCTTCGTCGCGTTCTGCCTGGCGGCGAGCGGGAGCTACCTGGTCAACGACGTGGTCGACGCCGAGGTCGACCGCCAGCACCCCGTCAACCGGCACCGCCCGGTGGCGGCGGGCGAGCTCTCGCCGGGTGCCGCGGCCACCGCCGCGGCAGCGTTGATCGCCGTCGGCGTCGTGGGGGCCTTCGCGACGCGGTGGCAGCTGGGGGTCACCGTGGGCCTGTACGTCGTGACGACCATGGCGTACAGCCTCTGGCTCAAGCACGAACCGGTGATCGAGCTGGCCCTGCTGTCCATGGGCTTCCTGCTGCGGGCCGTGGCGGGCGGCACCTCGAGCGGCATCCCCCTGTCGCCGTGGTTCCTGCTCGTGGCCGCCTTCGGGTCGCTGTTCATGGCCGCGGGCAAACGGGCCTCCGAGCGAGCCCGGGTCGACGCCTCGCTCAGTGCGGGCCCCGGCGCGGACGCCGACCTCGTCGCCCGGCGGAGCCTGGTCGGATACTCGGCCGGGTACCTGCGGTTCGTGTGGGGCCTGGCGGCCACCATCTCGGTCACCGGCTACTGCCTCTGGGCGTTCGACGTGAGGGCCGACGGGCCGGGCGCGTGGTGGGCCGGGCTCAGCGTGCTGCCCTTCGTCCTCGGGGTGCTGCGCTACGCCCTAGACATCGACCGCGGCACCGCCGAGCAGCCCGAGGCGGTCGTGTTCGCGGACCCGATGCTGCTCGCCCTCGGCCTGCTCTGGTTGGGGTGCGTCGCGGCGGGGGCGCACGCCGGATGACCCACCCCGAACGCGGCATCGGCGCCCCGGGCGGGTCGTGGGCCGGTGCTGCCGCACGCCCGATGCGCGGCTGGGGGCACACCTCCCCGAGCGTCGCCCAGGTGGCATCGCCACGTTCGGTCGACGAGGTGCGCGCGGCCGTGCTGGCCGCGGCGGACCGGACCGGAGGTCGCGGGCTGCTCGCACGCGGGTCCGGCCGTACGTACGGAGACGGGGCGCAGAACGGCGGCGGAGTGCTGCTCGAGCTCGGTGCCCTCGACGACATCAGCATCGACGAGGCCGCCAGGACGGCGCGGGTGGGCGCCGGCGTCCGCCTCGACGCCCTCATCGGCGCGCTCGTGCCCCGCGGGCTCTTCGTGCCGGTCACCCCCGGCACGAGCCAGGTCACGCTCGGCGGCATGGTGGCCGCCGACGTGCACGGCAAGAACCACCACCGCGACGGCAGTCTCGGCCCCCACCTGCGGGCCCTGGATCTCGTCGCGGCCGACGGCAGCCTCCGTTCCCTGCGTCCTGACGACCCGGACCCGCTGGTCCGGGAGGAGTTCTGGGCCACGGTCGGCGGGATGGGTCTCACCGGCGTCCTGACCGCGGTGACCCTCGACCTCATCCCCATCGCGACGGCGCAGATGCGCGTGCAGACGCGACGCTTCGACCGGCTCGGCGATCTCATGGGCGTCATGGCGCACGAGGACCACCTGCACCGGTACTCCGTCGCCTGGATCGACGCCGCCGCCTCCGGGCGCTCGAACGGCAGGGGGGTCCTCAGCCGGGGCGACCACGCCGACCCGGACGAGCTGCCGGCCCGTGCCGGTGCCGACCCGCTCGCGGTCGCGCCCGGGCACGCCCTGGTGGTGCCGCGGCACCTTCCACCGGGCCTGCTCAACCGGTGGTCCGCCGCGGCGCTCAACGAGGCGTGGTTCCGGCGGGCGCCGCGGTCGCGGCAGGGCGAGATCGTCGACCTGCGGTCCTTCTTCCACCCGCTCGACGGGGTGCGGGAGTGGAACCGCGCGTACGGGCCGCGAGGGTTCGTGCAGTACCAGGTCGTGGTCCCGGACGCCGCTGCCCGCCTCGTGGGCGAGGTGCTCGACCGGCTGCGTCGCGCGGGCGTGGCCTCGCCGCTCGCTGTCCTCAAGCGCTTCGGCCCGTGCGACCCCGCGCCGCTGTCGTTCCCGATGCCGGGATGGACGGTGGCCCTGGACCTACCCGCCGGCGCCCCGGGACTCGCGGCGGTCCTCGACGCGCTGGACGAGCTGGTGGTGGCCGCGGGAGGGCGCGGCTACCTTGCCAAGGACTCCCGCATGTCAGCCGACTCGCTGCGGCGCGGCTACCCGCGACTGGCGGAGTGGCGCGCGGTGCGCGACCGGATGGATCCCGGGCACGTGTTCCGTTCCGACCTGGCCAGGCGACTGATGCCATGATCGACGCCCTCGGTCGGCCCCAGGACGTGCTCGTCCTGGGCGGCACCTCCGAGATCGCCCTGGCCGTCGTGCGCGCGCTGCCCCCGGAGCGGCTGCGCCGCGTCGTCCTGGCCGGGCGCGACCTCGTCGCGCTCGGGTCGGCGGCGGCGGAGCTCGACGCCGCCCTCGGTGGCCGCGACGTCGTGTCGGCGGTCCGGTTCGAGGCCCTCGACGCCGGGTCCCACGGTCCCCTCCTCGAGGGGCTCTTCGCCGCGGGAGACGTCGACGTCGTCGTGCTGGCCTTCGGTGCGCTCGGCGACCAGCAGGCCATGGAGGACGATCCGCTCGCGGCGGTCGAGCTGGCCCGGGTGAACTACGTGGGCGCCCTCAGCACCGGGCTGGCGGCGGGCCGGCTGCTCGCCGCGCAGGGCCACGGCGTGCTCGTGGTCCTGTCGTCGGTAGCGGCCCTGCGACCCCGTCGGTCGCAGTACGTCTACGCCTCCACCAAGGCGGGTGTGGACTCGTTCGCCCGAGGGCTCGCCGAAGCGATGCGGGGCAGCGGCGCGCGGGTGCTGCTCGTGCGCCCCGGGTTCGTGCGCACGCGGATGACCCGCGGCCGGCCCGAGGCTCCGTTCGCGGTCGAGCCGGCAGACGTCGGAGACGCCGTGGCCCGGGCCCTGCGCCGCGGGCGGGGGCAGGTGTACGCCCCCACTGCCGTCGGTCCGCTGATGCTCGTGGTGCGCGCACTGCCCCGCTGGGTCCTGCGGCGGCTGCCCGGCTAGGTCGCCGGACGCGCGCGCGAGCCCGGGACGAGAGGGACGAACCGCACCTCGCCGAGGTCGCGCTCGACCCGAAGGGCGCCGTCGTGGGTGCGGCCGAGCACGACGGCCCGCTCGGCGCCGGCCGGTCCGAGCGGCAGGACGAGGCGCCCGCCGGGCGCCAGCTGCGAGGCGAGCACGGCGGAGACTTCCTCGGCCCTTGCCGCCACGACGATCCCGTCGAAGGGGGCGTGCGCGGCCAGGCCGTCGGTGCCATCGCCGGCGACGACGTGCACGTTCGTCGCTCCGGCGGCCGCGAGGTTCGTGCGGGCCGCCTCGGCCAGCTCCGGCCACCGCTCCACGGTCCAGACCTCGCCGGCGAGCCGACCCAGGATCGCGGCCTGGTAGCCGTACCCGGTGCCGATCTCGAGCACGCGGGCGCTGGGGCCGATCCCGAGCGCGTCGACCATCAGCGCCACGAGCGACGGCTGGCTCGTGGTCTGTCCGTAAGGGAGCGCCACGGGGCGGTCGGGCCCGGCGTCGGACCCCGGCGGCACGAAACGCTCGCGCGGCACCGCGGCCAGCGCTGCCAGCACCGCCTCGTCGCGCACCCCGAGCCGGCGGGCGTGGTCGACGTACGACCGCCCCGCCGCGTCGCTGCCCGAGCCCAGCACGGGTCCAGTGTCCAACTCCTGCGCGCGAAGGGGGGCCACTAGGGTGGAGGTACCGCCGAACGGAACACCGCTGTCGAAGGAGCACGCATGGCCACGATCGAGGTCCTCATCGCCCGCGAGATCTTGGACTCCCGGGGAAATCCGACGGTCGAGGTCGAGGTCGCCCTGGGCGACGGCACCGTCGCCCGCGCGGCTGTTCCCTCGGGTGCCTCCACGGGCGCCTTCGAGGCGGTGGAACTGCGCGATGGCGGCGACCGGTACGGCGGCAAGGGCGTCCTGCTGGCCGTCGAGGCCGTCGAGGGCGAGATCGCCGACGAGGTGATCGGCTTCGACGCCGCCGACCAGCGCCTCGTCGACCAGGCGATGATCGACCTGGACGGCACCCCCAACAAGGCCCGCCTCGGCGCCAACGCGATCCTGGGCGTCTCGCTCGCCGTGGCCCGGGCCGCGGCCGACTCGGCCGAGCTGCCGCTGTTCCGCTACCTCGGCGGCCCGAACGCGCACACCCTGCCGGTGCCGATGATGAACATCCTCAATGGCGGCGCGCACGCCGACAGCAACGTCGACATCCAGGAGTTCATGGTGGCGCCGATCGGCGCGGCCACCTTCGCCGAGGCGCTGCGGCAGGGAGCCGAGGTCTACCACTCGCTCAAGTCCGTCCTGAAGACGGCCGGCTACGCCACGGGACTCGGCGACGAGGGCGGCTTCGCCCCGAGCCTGCCGAGCAACCGCGCCGCCCTCGAGCTCATCGCGGAAGCGGTCGCCGGCACCGGGCTCGTGTTCGGCACCGACGTCGCCGTGGCCCTCGACGTGGCCGCCACCGAGTTCCACGCCGACGGCTCCTACCGCTTCGAGGACGCCGACCGCTCGGCCGAGTGGCTCACCGGCTACTACGAGAGCCTCGTGGCGGACTTCCCGCTCGTGTCCATCGAGGACCCGCTGTCCGAGGACGACTGGGCCGGCTGGAAGCACCTCACCGACGCCCTCGGCGACCGGGTGCAGATCGTGGGCGACGACCTGTTCGTCACCAACCCCGAGCGCCTCACCCGCGGCATCGCCGAGGGCACGGCGAACGCGCTGCTCGTGAAGGTGAACCAGATTGGCACCCTCACCGAGACGCTCGACGCGGTAGCGCTCGCTCACCGCAGCAGCTACAGCTGCATGATGAGCCACCGCTCCGGCGAGACCGAGGACACCACCATCGCCGACCTCGCCGTGGCCACCGACTGCGGCCAGATCAAGACCGGTGCCCCCGCCAGGTCCGAGCGCGTGGCCAAGTACAACCAGCTGCTGCGCATCGAGGAAGAGCTCGACGATGCGGCGCGGTACGCCGGGGCCGCGGCGTTCCCACGTTTCTCGGCCTGAGTAGGGCACGATCGAGGGGTGGCGACCACTTCCCCCACGGGTCGCCGCCCCGGCGGCTCATCGCGGTCCGCCACGAGGCGGCGCTCGAGCGCGCCCGCCGGCACCCAGTCTGAGTCCGGCGACCCCGACGGCGACGGGTCCCGCCCGTCGCTGACCGGGCGGGCCGTGATCCTCGCGGTCGTCGTGGGTGCGGTCGTCGTGTCCCTGGTCCTGCCGGTGCGCGAGTTCCTGACCCAGCGGGCGGCACTCGACGCGCTCGCCGAGCAGGCGGCGCAGAGCACGGCCCGGGTGTCCGAGCTGCAGGTGGCGCAGCAGCGCTGGAACGACCCGTCCTTCGTCCGGGCCCAGGCCCGCGAGCGGCTGCACTTCGTGCTGCCCGGCGAGGTGGGGTACGTGGTCGTCGGGGGCCCCGGGCCAGGCGGTGACGCGGTCGCGGGCTCCGACCCCGCGGCGCCCACCGAGACGCCGTGGTACGCGAAGGTCTGGCAGAGCGTGCAGGCGGCCGGCAGCACGGCGGCACCCGTGCCCTCGCCCTCGACCTCGGTGCGGGCCGACGCCCCGCGCTGAGGCCCGCTCGGGCACAGTGCTCCCGTGACGCCTCCCACCGCCAGACCCGGGCCGGCCGCTTCCGCGCCTTCGCCTGGCGACCTAGCGGCGGTCGCAGCGCAGCTCGGCCGCGAGCCGCGCGGCGTGCGGGCGGTGGCCCACCGCTGCGGCTGCGGCCTGCCGGACGTCGTGGAGACCTCGCCCCGGCTGCCCGACGGCACCCCCTTCCCGACCCTCTACTACCTCACCTGCCCGCGGGCCACGGCGGCCGTCAGCACGCTCGAGTCTGACGGGCTCATGCGCGAGATGCAGGACCGGCTGGGAGCCGACCCCGACCTCGCCGCGGCCTACCGGAGCGCTCACGAGGCGTACCTCGCGGCCCGCGACGCCGCTGAGCGGGTGCAGGAGGTCGCGGGATTCTCCGGCGGAGGCATGCCCACGCGGGTCAAGTGCCTGCACGTGCTGGTCGCCCACGCCCTCGCGGCCGGCCCCGGAGTGAACCCCTTCGGGGACGAGGCCCTCGCCGCGCTGCCACCGTGGGGCGCCGCAGGGCCGTGCGTGGTTCCCGGCGCCGAGCCGGACGAGGGCCCATGAGCGCCGTGCGCGTGGCGGCCGTCGACTGCGGCACGAACTCCATCCGCCTGCTCGTGGCCGACGTCGACCCCTCGGCCGGCACCCTCGTCGACGTGCAGCGCACGATGCGCATCGTCCGCCTCGGCCAGGACGTCGACCGCACCGGACGGTTCGCCCCGGACGCGCTCGCACGCACGTTCGCAGCCTGCGACGACTACGCGGCCGCCGTGCGCGCCGCGGGTGTCGAGCGGGTGCGGTTCGTGGCTACCTCGGCCTCGCGCGACGCGCAGAACCGGGGCGACTTCGTCGTCGGCGTGCGCGAGCGGTTCGGTGTCGCACCCGAGGTGGTCACCGGCGACGAGGAGGCGGCCCTGTCGTTCGCCGGTGCCGTGCGGGGGCTGCCCCGGGCGCTCGTGCCGCGGCCGGCCCTGGTCGTGGACATCGGTGGCGGCTCGACCGAGGTGGTCCTCGGCGGGGAGGTGCCCGAGGCCGCGTGCAGCGTCGACGTCGGGTGCGTACGCCTCACCGAGCGGCACTTCCACGACGACCCGCCCCGACCCGAGCAGGTCGCCGACGCGCGGGCCGACATCGCGGCCGCGCTCGACCTGGTCGGCGCAGCCGTGCCGCTGGAGCGGGCCGCCTGCGTCGTGGGGCTGGCCGGGTCGGTCACCACGGTGGCCGCCCTGTCGATGGGGCTCGCGAGGTACCAGCCCGACGTCATCCACGGGTCCGTGATCGGCGCGGACGACGTGCGCGCCTGGTCGGACCGGCTCCTGGCCGACACCCGGGCCGAGCGGGCTGCCCGGCCGGTCATGCACCCCGGTCGGGTCGACGTGATCGCGGCCGGGGCCCTCGTCCTGCGGGGCGTCGTCGATCGTGTCGGCCTCCCCCGGCTCGTCGTCAGCGAGCACGACATCCTCGACGGCATCGCCTGGTCGCTGGCCGCCAGCGTGCGGACTGCGTAAGGATCCTCACTCCCGCCACCGGCGGCGGGAGTGAGAGCCCACCGCACGGGGTAACCTCGAACGACTATGACCCGCACCCCTCCTCGGCGCCGACCGGCGCTGCGATACCTCGCGGGCTCGGCCGCTGTGGCCGTGCTGCTCGCGAGCAGCGTGGGCTTCGCGGCCGCCGAGCGGTACGACGCCAAGATCGAGCGGGTCAAGGTGTTCACGGCCGCCGAGAAGGAAGCCAGGCCCAAGCCGGCCCCCGAGGCACCGCTTCCGGCGATGAACGTGCTGATCGTCGGCATCGACAACCGCGAGGGACTCACCCGCGAGCAGGAGGCCGCCTGGCACCTCGGCCACGGCGACTACGGCAACCAGACCGACACCATCATGGTCGTGCACATCGGCGAGGACGCCGGGCATGTCACCGTCGTCGGGCTTCCCCGCGACTCCCTCGTCGAGATCCCCGGGTACACCGACGCCGACGGCACGCAGCACGGCGCGCACATGGACAAGATCAACGCCGCGTTCACGCTCGGCGGGCCGGCCCTCACCGTGAAGACGGTCGAGAACGCCACGGGCATCAAGATCGACCACTACGTCGGGGTCAGCTTCCTGGGCTTCATGGCGATGGTCGACGCGGTCGACGGCGTCGATGTCTGCCTCGACGCGCCGATCAAGGACAACCCGAAGTACACGTCGCTGGACCTGCCCGCCGGCCGGTCCACGATCCGCGGCGGCATGGCGCTGTCCTTCGTCCGGGCCCGCCACGTCGGAACCGACTTCGGCCGGATGAAGCGCCAGCAGCAGTTCATGGCGTCCCTGCTGAAGAAGGCCACGAGCCTCGGCATCGTGTCGAACCCGGTGCGCCTCGACTCCTTCGTCTCTGCCGCCGCCGAGAGCCTGCAGGTCGACGACAGCCTCGACAAGAACGAGATCATCTCCCTGGCCCGGCGCCTCTCCAGCGTGCAGCTCGACCAGATCGAGTTCGCCCGGCTGCCGATCGCCGACGACAACGCGACGAACCCCGAGACGGGCGGCGCCGGCTACGTCACCTGGGGCGACTCGGGGTCCAAGCGCATCTTCGACGCGATCATCAACGACAAGCCGCTCGTCGTGAAGAAGGCCACCACCTCGCCCACCCCGAAGCCGTCCGGCCCCGCCGCCACCGTGATGCCTGGCGACATCACGGTGCGGGTCTTCAACGGATCGGGCGTCGTGGGCCTCGGCAAGAAGGCCTCCACCGAGCTGTCCGACCTCGGCTTCGTCATCGCCGACCCGCCCGCGTCGTCGCCCGACGCAGCGTCCCGCACCACGGTGATCCGCTACGACCCGGTCTACGACACGTCGCTGCTGACCCTCCGGCAGGCGTTCCCGGGCGCGAAGGTGGTGCCGGTCGACGGCCAGGGCAAGGTGTTCGAGGTCACGGTCGGCTCGTCCTTCCGCACGACCTCTACGCCCGTCGTCGCGGCGCCCACCACCACGGCCGACCCGACCGACATCTCAGCCGAGCAGACGCCCGTGCTCGCGTCGAGCACGGTCTGCAAGTAGCCGCCGGGCCGCGAGTTCGTCCGTGCCGGTCCCGCGCGCCAGGGCCGGCGGCTAGGGTCGCGACATGGGTGAGATCGTTCGCTTCGCGTCCTTCGGCGGCCAGTGTCAGGGCTACCTCGCGGTGCCGGCGTCGGGCCACGGCCCCGGGGTCGTGGTGATCCAGGAGTGGTGGGGCCTCGTGCCGCACATCGAGTCGGTCTGCGACCGGCTCGCCGAGGCCGGCTACGTGGCCGTTGCGCCCGACCACTACCGCGGCGTGCGCACCACCGAGCCCGACGAGGCCGGCAAGCTGATGATCGGCCTGCAGGTGGCGCGCGCCGGCGAGGACATCGCTGGGGCGGCCGAGTACCTGCTCACGCTCGACTCCGTCGCGGGTGACGGCGTGGGCGTCGTCGGGTTCTGCATGGGCGGCGGCCTCGCGCTGCTGGGCCCGACGGTCTACCGGCGGATCGTCTGCACGAGCGCCTTCTACCCGGCCACCCCGTGGCCGGACTACCACCCGGACTGGAGTCGGTACGCCGGCAAGACCGCGCTGGTGCACCTCGCCGAGCACGACGACCCGGCCATGCCCGAGCGGATCGCCGGGATCCGGGCCCAGATCGAGCGCGTGGGTGGTGAGCTCGTGGCCTACGACTACCCGGGCACCTCGCACGCGTTCTTCAACGACGCGCGGCCCGAGGTGTATCAGGGCGACGCGTCCGCCCTGGCCTGGGGCCGCACGCTGGAGCTGTTCGCGAGCCGACTCGGAGCGTGAGCCCTCCGACCCGCTCCACGCGGGACGGTCGACGCGCGCTGAGGCTTGCCTAACCTGGACGCATGGCTACCGCACCCGACCCTCGCACCCCGCCGCACATCCTCGTGGTCGGCGGTGGCTACGTCGGCCTCTACACGGCCCTGCGGCTGCTGCGCCGGCTGCGCCGCGGTGAAGCGACGGTCACCGTCGTCGACCCACGCTCGTACATGACCTACCAGCCCTTCCTGCCCGAGGCGGCGGCCGGGTCGATCCAGCCCCGCCACACCGTGGTGCCACTGCGCAAGACCCTGCGCGGCGCCGAGGTGCGCAGCGGCTGGGTCACCGGCATCGACCACGCCGGCCGGACCGCGACCGTGCAGCCGCTCGAGGGCGACCCGTATGAGCTCGGGTACGACATCCTCGTCATGGCGGTGGGGTCGGTGGCTCGCACCCTTCCCGTGCCGGGGCTCGCGGAGTGGGCCACCGGATTCAAGAACGTCGAAGAGGCGATCCAGCTGCGCAACCGCGTGCTCGAGAGCCTCGACATCGCCGAGTCGGCCACCGACCCGCACGTCCGGGAGCGCAACCTCACCTTCGTCGTCGTGGGCGGCGGCTACGCCGGCGTCGAGGCCCTCGCCGAGCTCGAGGACATGGCCCGCTATGCCACCCGCTACTACCCGCACCTGTCGGCCACCGACCTGCGGTGGGTGCTCGTGGAGGCGAGCGACCGCATCCTGCCCGAGGTGGGCCAGGAGATGGGCCGGTACGCTCTCGCGCAGCTCCGCGAGCGCGGCATCGACGTGCGGCTCGGCACCCGGCTGGAGTCCACGGTGCAGGGCCAGGTGGTGCTCAGCGACGGCGCGACGATGCTCTCGGACACCGTGATCTGGACCGCCGGGGTGAAGCCGAACCCGTTGCTGGAGAGCACCGACCTGCCGCTGGACGAGCGCCGGCGGCTGCGGTGCCTGGCAGACCTGCGCGTCGACGGCGTCGACGGCGCCTGGGGGGCCGGGGACTGCACGGCGGTGCCCGATGTGACGACCCCGGGCAGCCTGTGCTCCCCGTCGGCCCAGCACGCGGTGCGACAGGCCACCCACCTGGCGGACAACCTCGTGCGGTCGCTACGGGGCCGGCCTCTGGAGGACTACGCCCACCGGTACTCCGGCTCGGTGGCTTCACTCGGTCTGTACAAGGGCGTGGCCCAGGTCTACGGGGTCAAGGTGCGCGGCTTCCCGGCGTGGTTCATGCACCGCACGTACCACGTGAGCCGCGTGCCCACCCTGGCGCGGAAGGTCGCCGTCGTGGCGGACTGGACCCTGGCGCTGTGCTTCCAGCGCGATGTGACGAGCCTGTGGGGCATGCACGAGCCGTTCCGAGCGTTCCACGACGTCGCGGGCGGCGAGCCGCCGGGCACCTCGCGAGCCGCGCCGCACGTCGACGGCGCGGCCTAGCGCCGACGGCTCGGGCGCCTGCGCCGGGATGGCGGCTATCCAGTCGTCGCGGCGCCCACCATCGCGCCGGCCCGGGCTGGTCCGAGCAGCGACTCCAGCGAGATCCCGGTGGCGACCGTCGGGTCGATCCGGTTCGCGACGACCGCGGCCCGGCGGGACTCGGCCGCGTACCGCCCGTCGGAGAGAAGTCGGACGACCGCGTCGGCGGCGCTGCCTGCCATGTCGCCGTCGGGCAGCACTGCCATGCCGGCCCCGAGCCGGCAGAGCCGCCACGCGGCACCCGGCTGGTCTCCCCGCCAGGGCACTACCAGGGCGGGTACCCCAGCGCGGACGGCGAGCGACACGAGCCCGTGGTCGGCGGGACCGATCACGAGCGCCGTCTCGTGGGCCAGCAGGGCACCGGGGGCGAAGGGCCGCACGGCCGCGACGTTCGGCGGCAGGGAGCCCACGGCGGGAAGGGACCGCCCGTCGGGCACCGTCATGACGACCCGCACCGGCCGCCCGGCGAGCTCGCCGATGACCGCCGCCGCGATGTCCTCGTCCTGCAGCGAGGTCTCGTCGGGCATCGCGACGAGCACCCAGGGCTCCCCCGGCGTGTCCAGCCAGGGCGGGGCGGGGGCGGGCCACGTCTCCCAGCGCAGCGGGCCGACCTGGGCCGTGCGCGGCGGCAGCGCCGGGACTGGGTCCAGCACTGGGTCGGTGGCGTGCAGGACGAGCTGCGCGTGGGCCAGCAGCGGCACCAGGTAGTCGCGCACGACCTGCACGGAACCGGGGACGACGTCGTCCTCCACCGGGCGAAGCGCGCCTGGTCCGACCACATAGGACCCGTGGACGACCACGTACCCGACCGCCGCCGCCGTCGCGGTCATGGCGGCCACGGGGGTCGCCAGGCCGCTCGCGAGCAAGACGGCGGCCCCGCGCACCTGCACCAGGGGCGTGGCCCAGCCGGCCAGGCGTTGAGACCACGCGTGCATGGCGTACGCGTCCGTGCGTGCGTTCGCCGGCGGCGCAAGGGCGGCGGGGATGTCGATGGCGTCGAGTCCGGCCGCCCGGGCGCTGCCCGCGAGCGCAGGATCGGCCAGGACGCACACCCGGTGGCCGCGCTGGCGCAGGACGAACGCCGCCGCGACGACCGCGGCGGGGTCCGCTCCATCGCCGCGAACGGCGAGCGTGACGACCGACGCCATAACCCCGGTGTACCAGTCGGCGCCAGCCGAGGCGCGTCCGAGCGGCCGACCGGGTGAGGCCGCGTCGGGAGCCCCGTGGGGGCTGGTGCCCCGTACGATGGCCGCTCGACCACGGGCCGGCCCGGGTGGTGGAACTGGCAGACACGGGGTGCTTAAAACACCCTGCCTCGCGGCGTGCGGGTTCGATCCCCGCCCCGGGCACGACGTAGCGTCCCGGGGATCCGAGGACGCTCCTCAGCGTGCGGCGCGACACGTCGCCACCCGGTGCCTACCGTGTGGTAGGTGAGCGCGCGCCACCAGCCGTCTCGTACGGTGCCCGGTGTCCCGCGGCAGCGCCTGCGCGAGCAGCGGGTGCCGATGCCGGCCGCCATGGCCGCGCTGGAACGGATCGACCAGGCTGTCTTGCTCTACGACGTCGACGCGATCTTGGTCTGGGCCTCGCCGAGCCTCGAGTCGACCTTCCACTGGAAGCTGGACACCGTGGTCGGGACCGCCTTCCGCATGGTCGACGCCGGGGACGACTGCCACGCTGATCTCCACTCGCCTGAAGCCCTCGCGCTCGGTGGCGACGACATCACGTCCGAGGTGCGCGTGCGACGCGGCGACGGTGCCGTGGTGCCCGCCTCGTTCAGGTCGGTGCTCGTGCGCGACGGCACGCGTGCGCCCACGCACGTCGTGTCCCTCGTCCGCGACCTCAGCTGCGGCCAACGACAACCCCACGGGTCCGAGCTGGACGACGTGCTCACGTTCACCTCTCTCGTCGAGGCGACTCTCGACGTGGTCACCTACTCGCTGGAGGGACGCTTCATCTGGTTGTCGCCCAACGTCGTCGAGCTCACCGGCTGGACGGCCGACGAACTCGTGGGAACCCCCACGATGGACCTCGCGTACGGGCCCGACCTCGAGGTCGTGCAGGAGAGCGTGCGGCGCCGCGACGCAGGCCAGCGCGACCTGTCCCTCTTCCGGATCGTGCGCCGCGACGGCGCGTTGCGCTGGGTCGAGTCCACCGCTCGACCGTTCCCGAGGCCAGACGGCCGGTTCGCGCGGCTGGGCATCATCCGCGACGTCACCGACCAGGTGGAGTCGGCGGCCGCGCTCGCGGCGAGCGAGGCGAGATTCCGGCTCCTCGCGGAGAACTCGTCGGACGTCGTGTGGCTCACCGACACCGGCGGGCTGGTCTCGTGGGTGTCGCCGTCTGTGACCGACGTGCTGGGCTGGTCGCCCCAGGACCTCGTGGGGCACAGCCCGCTCGAGCTCACCCACCCCGATGACGTGCCGTCGTCCGTGCCGCCCGAGCAGTTCCTCGCTGGTGAGGAAGCCCGAACTGCTCGCCACCGTCTGCGGGACCACGCCGGGGACTACCGGTGGTTCGAGACCACGATGCGCCCGGTCCGTGACGCCGACGGGCAACTGGTCGGAAGGGTCGGCGGCGTCCGCGGCATCGACGCGGAGGTCCGGGCGGTTCGTGCCCTGTCGGACTCCGCCGAGGAGTACCGGCTCCTGGTCGAAAACGGGTCCGACGTCGTCTTCCGGGCCAGCGCGGCCAACGTCCTGGAGTGGGTGTCGCCGCGGGTGCACGAGGTCCTGGGCTGGTCGCCCGCCGACATGGTGGGCCATACGGCCGCTGAGTTCATCCCCCCGGAGGACCTGCCGAGGATGCTCGAGGCCGCCGCCGTGGTGAACGCCGGGGGCCAGGGCAGGTACGAGGCGCGCTTCCGCACGGCCGACGGAGGCCAACTCTGGCTCGCGGTCACGGCCGGACCGCTTGTCGACGACACCGGCGTCGTCGTCGGGCGCGTGGGTGCGTGGCGCGACGTCGACTCCGAGGTGTCCGCGCGGGAGGCGCTCAGGGCGTCTGAGGCGCTGTTCCGCTCGTCGATGCAGTGCGCGGCGATCGGCATGGCCATCGCCGACCTGGACCGTCGATTCCTGGTCACCAACCCGTCCCTGCGGACCATGCTGGGCTACGACGAGGACTGGTTCCTGGCCCACTCCCTGATCGACGTCGTGCACCCCGACGACCGGCCGACGACACTGGCCGCCGGCGATCAGATTCGCCACGGTCGTTCGGACACGGTGGTGAGCGAGCTGAGGCTGGTCACCGCAGCGGGTGCGCCGCTGTGGGTGCGGCGCGCGGCGGTGCTGATCCGCGACGCGCTCGGCGCCCCGCAGATGATCCTGCTCCAGGTGGAGGACATCTCGGCCGAGCGCGAGGCTACGGAGGCGTTGGCCTTCCAGGCCTTCCACGACTCGCTCACCGGCCTGCGCAACCGGGCCTGGATCCTCGACATCCTCAACGTCGACCTCGCGGCCGCGAAGCGGCACGGGACCATGGTCGGTGTGCTGTTCGTCGACCTGGACAACTTCAAGGTGGTGAACGACAGCCTCGGTCACCTGGCCGGAGACGAGGTCCTCGCCACGGTCGCCGACCGCATCTCCTCATCGCTGCGGGCCAGCGCCCGCGTCGGGCGTTTCGGCGGGGACGAGTTCGTCGTCGTCGTCCCCGACGTCGCGCACACCCAGGAGCTGGAGCTGGTGGCGCAGCGGGTCTCCTCGGCCATCTCGGTCGACCTCGTGGTGCAGGGGCACCGGATCGTCCCCAGTGCGTCGATCGGCATCGCGGTGTCGACATCGGTGTCGACCGCAGAGAGTCTGCTGCGCGACACCGATTCCGCGCTGTTCCGGGCCAAGGCCGCGGGCCGGGCGCAGTGGCAGTTCTTCGACTCCGCCATGCACGCTCAGGCGGTACAGAGACTGACGATCGAGGACCAGCTGCGCGATGGCCTGGCACGGCGGGAGTTCGTGGTCGTCTACCAACCGATCGTCTCCCTGGCCGACGGCGCCGTGGTGGCCCACGAGGCGCTCGTGCGCTGGCGGCATCCGGTCCGCGGGCTGCTCGCACCGGCCGCCTTCCTCGACGTGGCCGAGGAGTCCGCCCTCATCACCCAGATCGGGGCGCAGGTCCTCGACCAGGTGTGCGCCACGATCGTCGCGCACCCGGCCCTGCCGGGCCCGGTGAGCGTGAACGTGTCGGCCGTCGAGCTGGCTCAGCCGTCCTGGCTGGCGGGGTTCACCGGCACGCTCGCGCGCCACGGTGTCTCCCCGGACCGGATCGTCGTCGAGGTGACGGAGACGGCGGTCCTCAGCCTCGTCGACTCGACGCGTCGGGGGCTCGTCGAGCTGCGCGACATGGGCGTCGGGATCCATGTCGACGACTTCGGCACGGGGTTTTCGTCGATCTCCGTGCTGCGTGATGTCCCGGTCACCGGCCTCAAGCTCGACCGCCGGTTCGTCTCCGACCTCACCGAGGGCCACAGCCCCGCCAACGCGCTCGCGACCGGCTTGTCCGGACTCGTGGCTGGCCTCGGTCTGGTGGGAATCGCAGAGGGAGTAGAAACGGCCGAGCAGGTGCAGATCCTGCGCTCGCTGGGCTGGCACCTCGGTCAGGGCTACTACTTCGCCAGGCCCGCGCCCATGACGGACGAGGCCCCGGCGCACGGCCCCGCCTGACCGAGCCGAGTGTGACCAGCGGCTCACGCCCGGCCATGGGCGTCGCGTCGAGCCGGAACGAGCGCGCGGCGGCATCCGTTGACGTGCAGGAGGCGATTCCCCTCACTGTGCGCCGCGGGTGCCCTGGGGCCGGGACTCGGCTACCGTGGAACTCAGGTTCGGCCGTCCGGCCGACCCTTCCCCAGCACGAAGGATCCATCGATGGACAGCAGGAACCCGGTGCTCCGCTCGGCGATCGACACCGCTGAGAAGGAGCAGGGCGGCGCCGGCGCGCTGGCCCAGGAGGGCACCACCGCCTACGCCCAGGCCAGTGCGGGGGCCGCGGCCGGAGCCTCGGCCGCTCAGCTCGAGAACATGTACGCGCGGGCGTCGCGCGGCGAGACCGCGATGCAGCTGCCCGACGTCATCGCCAAGACGGGCTTCATGTTCGTCGTGCTGCTCGTCGGCGCGGTCATCGGCTGGAACACCTATCAGTCCATGCCGTGGCTGCTGTGGGTGTCGTTGCTCGTGGGCATGGGGCTGGCCTTCGCCAACATCTTTAAGAAGCAGGTCAGCCCGCCGCTGGTCCTGGCCTACGCGTTCTTCGAGGGGATCTTCCTCGGCGGCATCAGCGCCTGGTACCAGTACTCGCCGGCGATCAACCCCAAGGGCCAGCCTTTGGTGCTGCAGGCGGTCACGGGCACGCTCGTGGCGTTCGGGGTAATGCTGTTCCTCTACCAGAGCCGCATCATCAAGGTGAACGGCACGTTCAAGAAGGTCATGATGGTCGCGCTGATCTCCTACGCGCTCATCGGGCTCGTGAGCCTCGTCGCCGCCCTGTTCGGCCTGAACGGCGGCTGGGGCTTCTACGGCGGTGGGGCCCTGGGCGTTGCCCTGTGCGCCTTCGGCGTGGCGCTCGCAGCCTTCACGCTTGCGCTCGACTTCGACTCGATCGAGAAGGGCATCGCGGTCGGCATGCCCGAGCGCGAGTCGTGGCGGATGGCCTTCGGACTCATGGTCACCCTGATCTGGCTCTACCTGGAGATCCTGCGACTGCTGGCGATCCTGCAGCGCAACTAGCGGCGCCGCGACTTCACGAGAGCGGCCCGTCACCCTCGAGGGGGTGGCGGGCCGTCGTCGTGCTGCTGCTCAGGCCAGCTTGCGGGCGGCCTTCATCTTGTCGCGCTCGTGGACGATCGCGGTGGCGTAGCCGTGGGAGATGTCGTGCTCGTCGCGAAGCCACGTGACCCGCTCGTCGAACCGGCTGAAGCTGGGGCCGTCGTCCAGGATGACGATCCACTCGGTCAGCTCGCGCCCGGTGACCGAGGGGATCCGGTCGACCAGCTGCTGGTGGGTCTCCTCGGAGTGGTGCAAGGTCATCGCGGGAGCTCCTCTACCTCGTCGGTGGGGACCACCGTAGCCCGTCGGACTGGTCGCTTGCTATGCCCCCCGGCCCGTCCGGAGCAGGACCCCGCGATGGCCGCGGGGCTAGCCTCGTTGCGTGATCGACGACGGGTCTGCGGCGCCTCAGCTCGACCTCGCCGCCCGCGAGCGAGGTCGGGTCGTCGACCGGCTTCGCTCGCTGCCCGGACCGCGGCTGGCGCGGGCCGGTGCCGACGGCCGTACGCCCGCCGACGCCGCGTTCGCGCTCGCGGTGTGGGCCGCGGACGCCTCGGCCGACCTCGAGGGCCAGCCTCGCCGGCCCCTGCCGCGGCTCAGTGACCTCCTCGTGGGCGACCAGGTCGCCGTGACCACCGGCGATCTGCTGGCGGCCGCCGTGCGCGGGGGCGTCGCGGGCACCAGCGTGGTCGCCGATCTGCTCGAGCAGCTCGTGGGGCTACGCCGGCTGCTGTGACGAGCCGCCGCCGGGCGCGTCGGCGGCTCGGGCGCCGACGGGCTCGTCGAGAGCCGCCGGGGCAGCGGGGGGCTGCGGCTCGTCGGCGTCGTCGGACCCGTCCGGCGTGTGCACGGTGGGGCGCGGCCGCCGGATCCGGTGACGCAGCTGGGCCACCGATCCGAGCCTGCCCCGCACCCCGGCTCCGACGTCGCCCGGCGGGACGTCGGGCGACGTCTCGGTGCCCGGCACCTCGGTGGCCCTGGCCGCGGCGATACCGGCCGGCAGGGCGCGCACTGACACCTCGCCGACCACGTCGTCGGCCGGGCCGAGGCCGAGGGCGACCAGTGCCGTGGGCAGAAGCGCGTCGGCCACGGCGGCGTAGCCCTCCGCCGAGGGGTGGAAGCGGTCGGCCGCGAACAGCGCCTCGGGGCGGGCGGCGAACTCCGGCCCGAGCAGGTTGGCCAGCGACACCGACCTGCCGCCGGACTCGACCACGGCGACCGTCTGGGCCGCCGCCAGGGTGCGCGAGAGCCGTCGGGCGACATCGCGCAGCGGGGGGCTCAGCGGGCGCACCGTCCCGAGGTCAGGGCACGTGCCCACGACCGCCTCGCACCCCGCGGCCCGCAGCCTGCTCACGGCGGCGGCGAGCTCGGATGCCGGACGGCGCGAGCCGCGCAGGTGCGTGACGTCGTTGCCGCCGATCATGATCACGACGAGGTGCGGACGGATGACCAGGGCGCGGTCGACCTGCGCGGCGAGGCCGTCGCTGCGTGCGCCCACCACCGCCATGTTCGCGAGCACGACGCCGCGGCCCGAGACCTCGGAGACGCCCGCGGCCAGGATGGCGCCGACGGTCTGCTCGGGTCGCTCGGCGCCCAGGCTGGCCGCCGCCGAGTCGCCCAGGATGGCGATCCGGATCGACGTGCCCTGCCGTGGGCCGTAGCGGCCGTCGGCGTACGGGGGCACCGTGCGCCGCGGGCCGATCTCGCGCTTAGCCCGCATCGCCTGGGCGGTGAGCACGGCCAGGCCGGCCGCGCCGACGCCCGCGGCAGCCCCGGCGGCAGCCCCGGCGACCGCGGCGACCTTCTTCGGGTCTGCCGACGGCGTCACCTCTCCCCACCCCTCACGCCTCGAGCGTACGTGGCGGGTCCGCCCGCCTCCGGCCGGGCTTCGACGCGAGGTCCGCGCGGCGGCCCAGGCTAGGGTCGGTCCGTGCAGATCCACGAGTCGATGACCGATCTGATCGGAAACACCCCGCTGGTGCGCCTACGACACCTCACCGAGGGGATCTCCGCGACCGTGCTCGCGAAGATCGAGTACCTCAACCCGGGTGGCTCGGTGAAGGACCGCATCGCGGTGCGCATGATCGACGCCGCCGAGAACGAGGGCCTCCTCCGCCCAGGCGGCACCATCGTCGAGCCCACGAGCGGCAACACCGGCGTGGGGCTCGCCCTGGTGGCGCAGGAGCGGGGCTACCACTGCGTCTTCGTGTGCCCGGACAAGGTGTCGCCGGACAAGATCAACGTGCTCCGCGCGTACGGCGCCCAGGTCGAGGTGTGCCCCACCGCGGTCGAGCCGGAGGATCCGCGTTCGTACTACTCGGTCAGCGACCGGCTCGCCCGTGAGATCCCCGGCGCGTGGAAGCCCGACCAGTACTCGAACCCGAACAACCCCCAGTCGCACTACGAGACGACGGGTCCGGAGATCTGGGCCCAGACCGACGGCCGCGTCACCTGCTTCGTCGCAGGGGTGGGCACGGGCGGCACCATCAGCGGCGCCGGCCGCTACCTCAAGGACGTCAGCGGGGGCGGGGTGCGCGTCGTCGGGGCCGACCCCGAAGGGTCCGTCTACTCCGGCGGCACGGGCCGGCCCTACCTGGTCGAGGGCGTGGGCGAGGACTTCTGGCCGACGGCGTACGACCCGAAGGTGTGCGACGAGATCGTCGCGGTCACCGACAAGGACTCGTTCGTGATGACCCGCAGGCTCGCCCGCGAGGAGGGCATGCTCGTGGGCGGCTCCTGCGGCATGGCCGTCGTAGCCGCCTTGCAGGTGGCCAGGCGGCTCGGACCCGACGACATCGTCGTCGTGCTGCTGCCGGACTCCGGCCGGGGCTACCTGTCCAAGGTGTTCAACGACGAGTGGCTGGCCGACTACGGGTTCCTGGCGACGGGACAGGACCGCACGGTGGGCGACGTGCTGCGCGCGAAGGTGGGCGGCGCGATGCCCGAGTTCGTGCACACCCACCCCACCGAGACCGTGCGCGAGGCCATCGACATCCTGCGCGAGTACGCCGTCTCGCAGCTGCCGGTCGTGAAGGCCGAGCCACCCGTGATGGCCGCGGAGGTGGTGGGGTCGGTCGTCGAGCGCGACCTGCTCGACGCGCTGTTCACGGGCCGGGCCGCGCTGGCCGACCCGGTCGAGAAGCACATGTCGGCGGGGCTGCCCATGGTCGGCGCGGGCGAGGACGTGCACGCGGCGATCGCGGCGCTCGAGACCGCCGACGCCACCATCGTCGTCGTCGACGGCAAGCCCGCGGGCGTGCTCACTCGGCAGGACCTGCTCGGCTATCTCGCGGGCTGAGCGGTTCGGGGGCACGATGGTCGCATGCGCGACATGACCGAGGACGAGTGGACCGCCTTTCTCCGCGAGGGGACGCGTACGGGCAAGCTGGCCATCATGCTGCCGAGCGGCCGCCCGTCGGTCACGCCCGTGTGGTTCGTCCTGGACGACGACGGCCGGATCCGCTTCACGACCGCGGCCGATACCCCGAAGGTGCAGGCCCTGCGGGCCGAGCCACGCGTGTCCCTCCTCGTCGACCTCGAGGAGCCGCCGTACGCGTTCGTGCGGGTCGACGGCACGGTCAGCTTCGTGGACGACCCGCCGCAGGTCCGCGACGTGGCCACCCGTGCGGGGGGCCGCTACATGGGAGCCGACCGCGCCGCCGAGTTCGGCACCCGCAACGGGGGCCCCGACGAGTGGGCCGTCGTGCTGGAGATCACCCGCGTGGTCGCCAAGGCAGACATGTCCGACTGACGTCAGCCGAACTGCGGGTGCCGGCGCTCGAGGAACGCGCTGACGCCCTCGACGTGGTCGGGGCTACGCAGAGCCTCGTCCAGCAGCGCCCGGGTCTCGTCGTTCTCGTCCCTGACGCCGGCCATCGCGAGGTCGATGGTGCGCTTCATCCCGCGCAGCGACACCGGCGCGCCGGCCGCCAGGTCGTCGACCAGGGCCGACACGGCCACGTCGAGCGTGCCGGTCGGCACCACGTCGTCGAGCAGGCCGCTGCGCAGGGCCCAGGCGGCGTCGACCCGCCGGGCGGACAGGAGCAGCAGCTTGGCGGCCGAGGGGCCGACGAGGTCGACGAGGCGGGCGGTGTCGGCCTGCGGGTAGACCAGGCCGAGCTTGGCGGGTGGCACGGCGAACGCGGCGTCGTCGGTGCCGATCCGCAGGTCGCACGCGACGACGAGCCCGACGCCGCCCCCGCGCAGGGTCCGGCCACGGCGGCGACGGTGGGCAGGCGAGCATCGTGCAGGGCGGCGGTGGCCGCGCTCACGCGGACGTGGTTGGCGTGGCCCCAGGCGGGATCGCCCGCGTTGGCGCGGTACTCGACCACGTCGGCTCCCGCGGAGAAGACCTTCTCGGTGGCCGACCGAAGGACGAGGACGCGCGCCCCAGGCGCATCCTCGGCCTGCGCCACCAGCTCGGGCACTGCGTCCCACATCGCCTGGGTGAACGCGTTGGCCTTGTCGGTGCGGTCGATCACGAGGTGCATGGCCGAGCCGTGCGGCTCGAGGCGGAGGGTCACCCGGGGAGGCTACCGGGGGCGGCACCCGTCCTCGCCGCAACCAGCTGCCACCAGCCGAGGAAGAGGGCGCCGTCCACCCGTGCGCCGCGCAGGTCGGCCCCGCGCAGGTCGGCGCCCGTGAGGTCGGCACCGGTGAGGTCGGTTCCGCGCAGGTCGGCGCCGACGAGGACCGCGCCGCGCAACGAGGCTCCGCGCAGGTCGGTGGTGCGCAGGTCCGACCCCGTGAGGTCCGCACCGCGGAGGTCGGACCTTGGGCCGGGCGCCGCGGCCCGCGCCAGATCGCCGCAGGCGCGCAGGACCCCGTTGGCGGTGGCGCGCTCCTGGTCCAGGTCGACGGCCGCGAGCGCGTCGGGGGGTCCGGCGGAAAGGGCGCCCACGCGCGCGGTGCCGGACGCGATGTCGGGGCCGAGCGATGTGCAGGCGGGCATCGCCGCGGCCTCGTCCAGCAGCCAGAGCAGCTCGTGCAGCCCCCTGAGCACCGTGAAGGACCGGCCCGTCTCGGGTCGTCCTCTCGCCGCCACGGCCTCGCCGCCGAGGGCGGCGGTGAGGCGCTGCCCAGCGCCGAGGCAGTCGTAGGCCATGCAGCCGGGATAGCCCTCGGGCCGCAGCCGTTCGTGGATGCGGCAACGGTGGTCGTCCCGCAGGTGCTGGCACCGCGTCCCCGCCGGCTTGTCGGCAGCGAAGTCCGACGAGCGGGAGAAGGCCGGCGCGACGCAGCACAGGGCGACGCAGTGGGTGCAGTCGGCCCGCAGCAGTGGCAGCTCGGACATGCTGACGAGCGTAGGTGTCGTGGACCGTAGTCCAGCCGCCCACCAGGGCCGTGGACCCGTCAGCCACCCACCAGCAGGGTGTCGAGACCGCGCACGAGACCCACGAGGTTCGGTACCGCCCGCACCGCGAGCAGGGTGCCGCCGACGTAGGGCGCAGGCGTGCTCCCCGCGTCGTGCCGGATCGAGAGACGCTCGTCCGTCGCCGCGAACACGACCTCGGTGGAGACGACGAAGCTCGGCAGCCGCAGCGAGTGCACCTGCGTGCCGGCGATGTCGGCGCCGCGGGCCTCGCGGTGGCCGACCGTTTCGGTCACGGGCACGGCCAGCGGGTGCAGCGACACGGCCGCGAGCCGCTCGGCCAGCTCCCGTGCCGTGCCGCTCGGGGAGTCGGGCTTCGCGACCGAGGCGTAGTCGATGATCTCGCGCTGCGGAAGGAACCTCGCGACGAGCAGGGCCGCCGCCGCGGCCATCGCCGCGGTGAGCGAGAAGTTGCCCGACGCGACGATCCCGACGCCGGCCGCCCTCGCGGCGGCGTCGATCTCGTCGTAGTCGACCGCGGACAGGCCGCTCGTGCCGATGACCACGTGGACCCCAGCGGCGATCGCGGCCAGCGTGTTCTCCTTCACCGCGTCCGGCTGCGTGTAGTCGACCTGCACGTCGACGCCCTCGAGCGCCGCGCCGAGGTCGGCTGCCACGATGAGGCCGAGCGGGTCGCCGCCCCACGCTTCGCCGAGGTCGAGGCCCGCCGCGGAACGCGACACCGCCCGACCCAGCTCGAGGTCGGGCGAGGCGAGAATGGCTTCGGCGATCGGACGGCCGGTCCAGCCGGTGGCCCCGGCGACGCAGACGGAGATCACAGAGGGGGCAGGTCGACGCCGGTGTGGGCGTGGCAGTCGTAGCCGTGGGGCACCTTGTACAGGTACTGCTGGTGGTAGTCCTCGGCGTAGAAGAAGGGCCGTCGCACCTCGCCGTCGATCTCGACCGGTGCGATCTCCGTGGTGATCGGGTCGAAGCCCCGCCGCGCGAGCTCGCCGCTGTAGGACTCAAGGGTCCTCTCGATGACGTCCTGCTGCTCGTCGGTCGTCCAGTAGACGGCGCTGCGGTACTGCGTGCCGACGTCATTGCCCTGGCGGTAGCCCTGGGTCGGATCGTGGTTCTCCCAGAACACCTTCAGCACCTCGTAGGTGCTCACCACCGACGGGTCGTACGCCACGAGAACGTTCTCGGCGTGTCCTGTGCGGCCGGTACACACCTGCTCGTACGTCGGGTGCGGCGAGTAGCCGCCCTGGTAACCCACCGCCGTGCTGTACACGCCGGGGATTCGCCAGAGCCGCTTCTCGGCGCCCCAGAAGCAGCCCATCCCGAGGTACAGCGACTCGACGCCGGCTGGCCAGGGTCCTTGCAGCGGGGTGCCCAGCACCGCGTGCCTCGAGGGCACGGCGAAGGTGGGGGCATCGCGTCCGGGCAGCGCCTCGGTGGGCGTCACCATGCGGCTCTTCGCGGAGGGTCCGAACAGGCGGTTCATCACGGCTCCAGGGTGGGGGGTCTCGGTACTCCCCGCAACGCCACCGGCGGACAGGGCTGTTCCGGATGGATGTGACGGGGAGGTGACGGACGAGACCGGGTGTTGAGGGGGGTCGACTCGGCGGACTCGGGCGGATCGGCTGGTGCGTCGGGTCGTCAAGCAGGAGGTTTCCGCCGCGCTGAGTGCACCAGAGGGTGCCGTCGTGCACCAGAGGCACGTCTGGTGCCTCCCATGCACCGAGGCACCCTGTCGTGCACCTGGCTCGGAGAGGACACCCTGCGGGGCGGGCGAGAGTGCGGGGGTACACCCACGGTGGATTGACGTGTCCCCACCCCCGTGTGGACCTCCCTCGTCCACACCCGAGGGCGCGCGTGAGCCCCCGGCGCACACGGATGCACGATGCCAGGGTGGGTCCATCCTCCCCGGGCCAGCGAACCCCGCGCGACGACGCGCTGCCACTAGGGCAGCTGGTCCGAGAAGCCCGCGAGCGGGC
>CAVZVV010000005.1:0-62551 GCA_963778785.1 uncultured Actinomycetes bacterium | reverse complement strand
ACAAGTGAGGTAACTTATTATATATGTTGTAATAAAGTTTCTGCATCTCAAAACATAGACTATCTATTATTTTAGGATGAACTTTATTCATGTTCCCATATTAGCTGTTAAGTAAATATAAATTACATTTCTATTTTTTTAGGATAAAATCAAATGATATGAATGTTTTATGGCATTACTGCCGACTCTAAATTAAAAACATATAGAGTTTTATAATGCGACCTATAGAAATGTCTAATTATGAAAAGGAGAATTTATATGAAAAAAATATGTGGAAAATTATTAGTTTTAATTATTGTTGTTGCAAATTGTATTGGAATTATGGCTGGATGTGGTGCAAGCATTAGCAGTACTACAATATCAAATAATCCAACTGTAAAAGATAGATTAGAAGCAATAAAAGAAAAAGGAGTATTAACTGTTGCTTCAGCAAATGATAAACCATTTGCTTATATAGATCCTCAAACAAATAAGTTTACTGGAATTGATGCAGATATTATAACTGAAGTTGCAAGACGACTTGGGATTAATAAAGTTGAAATGAAGCTAGTTCCATTTAAATATTTATTAAAAGAATTAAATACTAATAATGATATAGATATAATAGCAACCGGACTGTATGTTACGGAGATCGACATCGCCGTCTGGCCGATCCTGCTCGCCCTCGTCGGCCTCTGGCTCCCCGCGCTGATCAACCTCAGCGGCGTCAAGAACATGGGGTCGGTCCAGATGTGGACCTCGATCATCAAGTTCATCCCCCTCGCGGTGATGTCGACGCTCGGGCTGCTGTTCATCAAGTCGGCCAACTTCAGCCCGATGAACGTCAGCGGCGAGTCGAACTTCACCGCAATCGGGCAGGCGATGGCGTTGTGCCTGTTCTCGTACCTCGGCGTCGAGACGGCGTCGGTCGCCGCCGCCAAGGTCCGTGACCCAGACGTGAACGTGCCCAAGTCGACCATCTACGGCACGCTCGCGACCGCCGCTGTCTACCTGCTGTCCCTCATCGCCGTGTTCGGCTCGACCCCGAGCTCGGTCCTGGCCGAGTCCAAGGCGCCGTACTCCACCGCGGCCGACGTGATGGCCGGCGGCACCTGGGCCGGCTGGGCCGTGGCTGCCTGCGTCATCGTGTCCGGCTTCGGCGCCCTCAACGGCTGGACCATGATCTGTGCCGAGATGCCGCTCGCGGCGGCGAAGGACGGGCTCTTCCCGGCGCGCTTCGGCGTGCTGTCGTCAAAGGGTGTGCCGGCGTTCGGCATCGTGGCGTCGACCCTGCTCGCGTCGGCGTTCATGATCGCGGCCAACGCCGGCTCCACGGGCTACGACGTCTTCAACACCCTCGTGTACATGTCCGGCATCACCGCGGCCATCCCGTACGCCTTCTCAGCCGCGGCGCAGGTCAAGTGGCGCGTCACGGACAACCGGCAGATCCATACGAAGCGTTTCGCGCGCGACGTCATCGTGGCGGCGGTGTCGCTGGTGTTCTCGCTGCTGTTCATCTACTTCTCTCGCATCACGGGTGACGATGTCAGTGTGTTCAAGGAGTACTCGCCGTTCATCATGTGCGGGATCGCGTTCCTGATCGGCATTCCGGTCTACCTCGCGCAGAAGGACCGGATGGACGCGCCGGAGCCAGTACCCGCCTTCAAGGACTGAGCACGACGACAGTCTCGGCCGCCCCCGAGCGGCCGGGACTGTCGAGTGTGCGAGCCCGGTACGGGCAGGGCAACCCACGTTCGTCGGGGAGCCAAGACATCCCAGCGGTACCGGTGGCAGCCGTGCCTCCCGCGGGCCAGGATGCGAGTGGGACGGGTCGGCCGCCCAGAACGGCGAGGAGGGACCTCATGGTGATCCGGGTCGATTCCGAGGTGGGCCGGCTCAGGCGGGTCATCGTTCACCGCCCGGGCCTGGAGTTGACCCGGCTGACACCGTCGAACGTGCACGAGCTGCTGTTCGACGACGTCATGTGGGCCGGTCGAGCGCGCGAGGAGCACGACTCCTTCACGGCCAAGCTGCGGGACCGCGGCGTCGAGGTGCTTCTGTTCGCAGACCTCATCGCGCAGGCCCTCGAGGTCGACGGGGCCAGGGAGTTCCTCCAGGACCGGCTCACGACCGCGACGCAGTTCGGCCCCGCCCTCGACGCCCCGCTCGACGACTTCATCGACGAGACCCCTGCGGCCCGGCTCGCCGAGCTGCTCGTCGGCGGCGTGCTCAAGGCCGACCTTCCCGAACCGTCGGCGACGAGCCTGCTGTGGTCGTACCTCGACCCCAACGACTTCCTGATCGCGCCCCTACCGAACACCCTCTTCCCGCGGGACAGCGCGTCGATCGTGTACGGCGGGGTGTCGATCAACCCGATGTCGGAGTCGGCACGAAAGCGCGAGACGCTGCACGCTCGACTCGTCTGGAACTTCCACCCGACGTTCGCCGGGACGAGCTTCTTCTACGGCAACGACGACGTGGCGCACGAGCCTGCGACGGTCGGCGGCGGTGACATCCTGGTGATCGGGCACGGCACCGTGATGGTCGGGATGGGCCAGCGCACCACGCCCCAGGGTGTCGAGCTCCTCACCCGCGCCTTCTTCGCCTCCGGCGAGGTCACCGCGTGATCGCCGTCGAACTGCCCCCGCACCCGTGCGTTCATGTACCTCGACACCGTGATGACGATGGTCGACGTCGATGCGTTCTCCGTGTACCCGTACCTCGACCGTGCCGCTGCGGTCGTACACGCTGAGCCCCGAGGGGCACGGCGGCGACTACCGCGTCGCGGAGAACTCCGACCTGTTCCCCGTCGTCGCCGACGCCCTCGGTGTGGCCGAAGGTGCGGGTGCTCCGGACGCCGATCGACGTGGCACGGCGCCGAGCGCGAGCAGTGGGACGACGGCAACAACTTCCTGGCCCTCGCGCCGGGGGTCGTCGTCGGCTTCGAGCGCAATGCGGCCACCAACCGGTACCTGTCGAGGGAAGGCATCGAGGTCATCCCCATCACCGGGTCCGAGCTCGGTCGCGCCCACGGCGGACCCGCGAGCCCTCACGAACGCCATCGCGCGCGACCCGTCGGATGAGCGACAGACCGTCCTGACTCCGTCCAACCCGTAAGGGAGCAGCAGCCCGATGACCTTCCACGTCGATTCCGAGGTCGGCCGCTCACGCAAGGTCGATCCTGCACCGTCCGGGCCTGGAGCTCGCCCGGCTGACGCCGTCCGAACGTTCACGACCTGCTCTTCGACGACGTCATGTGGGCCCAGCGGGCCCGCGAGGAGCACGACGCCTTCGCGACCAAGCTGCGCGACAAGGGCGTCGAAGTCCTCTACTTCGGCGACCTGCTCGGCGAGGCGCTCGAAGTCGGACGGCGCGAAGGAGTTCCTCAAGGATCGCCTCACCAACGCCACGCAGTACGGCCCGGCGCTGGACCAGCCGCTCGACGACCTCGTCGACGCCACCCCGGGGCCGCAGCTCGCCGAGTACCTGATCGGCGGCGTGCTCAAGCGCGACATCGACCTGCCCGTGGGCAACAGCCTGCTGCTGGCGTACCTCGACGACGACGACTTCCTGCTGACGCCCCTGCCGAACCACCTGTTCCAGCGCGACAACAGCGCGTGGGTCTACCGCGGGCGTCTCGGTGAACCCGATGGCGAAGCCGGCGCGCAAGCGCGAGACGCTCCACTCGCGGCATCATCTACAACTTCCACCCGATGTTCCGCGACGCAGGGCATCCACTACTACTACGGCAACGACGACCTGGTGCACGAGCCGGCCACCGTCGAGGGCGGCGACGTCCTCGTCATCGGCAACGGCGCCGTCATGATCGGGATGGGCGAGCGCACCACGCCCCAGGGGGTGGAGTTCCTCGCCCGCGAGTACTTCAAGCAGCGGCCAGGTCACCAAGGTCATCGCCGTCGAGCTGCCCAAGACCCGGGCCTTCATGCACCTCGACACGGCCATGACGATGATCGACAAGGACGCCTTCTCGCTGCTACCCGTACCTGCCGGACGCACCTGCGGTCGTACACGCTGACGCCCGTCGGGTCCGGCGGCGACTACGACGTGCAGGAGAACCCCGAGCTCTTCCCGGCCGTCGCCGAGGCGGTCGATGTCGACCAGATCCGCGTGCTCAAGACGCCCATCGACGTCATGGGCGCCCAGCGCGAGCAGTGGGACGACGGCAACAACTTCCTGGCCGTCGCGCCGGGCGTGATCTTCGGGTACGAGCGCAACACCACGACCAACACCTTCCTGCGCAAGGAGGGCATCGAGATCGTCACGATCGTCGGGCTCCGAGCTCGGCCGCGGCCGCGGCGGCCCCCGGTGCATGAGCTGCCCCATCGAGCGCGACCCGCGCCTGACCCCGTCCCCCGCGAACCCAGAGAGGCCCGCACATGCCGTTCAACCTCACCACCGCGACTTCCTCAAGGAGCTCGACTTCAGCACGGACGAGCTGCAGTACCTGCTCGACCTGTCGCGCGACCTCAAGCGGGCCAAGTACGCCGGCACCGAGGTGCCAGCGCATGACGGGCAAGAACGTCGCCCTGATCTTCGAGAAGACCTCGACCCGCACCCGGTGCGCGTTCGAGGTCGGCGCGTACGACCAGGGCGCCCACGTCACGTACCTCGACCCGCAGTCGCTCGCAGATGGGCCACAAGGAGTCCATCGCCGACACCGCGCGCGTGCTCGTCCGGCTTCTACGACGGCATCGAGTTCCGCGGGTTCGGCGCACACCAAGGTCGAGGAGCTCGCGCAGTACTCCGGCGTGCCGGTGTGGAACGGCCTCACCGACGAGTGGCACCCCACCCAGATGCTCGCCGACTTCCTCACGATGAGCGAGCACTGCGCACAAGCCGTTCCACGACATCACCTACTGCTACATGGGCGACGCCCGGTCCAACATGGGCAACTCGCTGCTGGTCATGGGCGCGATCATGGGCGCAGACGTGCGCATCTGCTCGCCCAAGCACCTGTGGCCGTCCGAGGAGGTGCAGGACGCCGCGCAAGGCGCGCGCCGAGGACGTCCGGCGCCCGGATCACCCTCACCGAGGACCCGGCCAAGGCCCTGCCCGGCGCCGACTTCGTGCACACCGACGTGTGGGTCTCGATGGGCGAGCCCAAGGAGGTCTGGGACGAGCGGATCACGCTGCTCACGCCCTACCAGGTGAACGCTCAAGGCGATGAAGGCGACCAAGAACCCGCGGGTGAAGTTCATGCACTGCCTGCCGGCGTTCCACGACACGAACACCGTCGTCGGCCAGGACATCGCGGCCAAGACCGGCATGACCAACGGCCTCGAGGTCACGAACGACGTGTTCGAGTCCGACCTCAACATCGCCTTCGACCAGGCCGAGAACCGCCTGCACACGATCAAGGCGATCATGGTCGCCACCATCGGCGACTGACCGCGGTTCCAGCGCCCGGGTCCTCCACCTTCTGGAGGGTCCGGGCGCTCTTCGCCGGGACAATCCGTCAACCCGCGCCGGAAACGCCGGTCAGGTGAGCGCGGACCGTGGCGATGACGTGGTCGGGGCGGCGGGCGATGTCGTGCCAGGTGCAGCGCAGCACGTTCCAGCCGGCCAGCACCATCCGGTTCTGCCGCACGCGATGGCGCTGGAAGGCGGCCGGATCGTCCTGGTAGGCGCGACCGTCGGCCTCCACGACGAGCCGATGCCCCGAGAACACGGCATCGCCGTAACCGATGAGTCCTTCGCGATCGACCACGGGCGCGTTCGTCACCCATCCCTCAAGACGAGCCCGGCGGAAGAGTGCGTGCAGCCTCACCTCGCCGTCCGACCAAGCACTCTCGCACACCTCGCGGTACGCACGCACCGCCGCGGGAGACGTGCCGGCCACCGGCCGCCGCCGTGCGGCCGGCAGCCAGAGCGGCCGCCCACGCGCGCGCCGACGGCCCGACCCGCGTGTCGGCGGTGCAGAGGACCGTTCCCACCATCACCGGCCACTGCCCGCATCGAACGGCCGAGAGACCCGCTCGGACGACGTGTCAGCCGCCACTGCCAGCCATCCGATCGTCCACCTTCTGGACGAAGACGCCATCTGTCGTGCCCTCCGTCCACCTTCTGGACAGAAGGGCACGACAGGCATGCGGCGCAAGGGCGGACCGTCAGGCCGAGGCGGCCTGCAGGCGGGACCGCAAGGAGGCCAGCTCTTTGCGCAGCTCCTGCGGCACCGACGGGCCGAACATGTCGAAGTACTCCTCGGTGAGGTCGCACTCGGCGATCCAGGACTGCGGGTCGACCGCGAAGAGCTCGGCGAGCGCCTCGGCCGACACGTCGAGGCCCTCGACGTCGAGCTCGCCATCCACCGGACGCCCGCCGATGGCGGTGTCCACCAGGCCCGCCTTGCCCTCGAGCCGCTCGACGATCCACGTGAGCACCCGCGAGTTCTCGCCGAAGCCGGGCCAGATGAACCGGCCGTCGGAGTCCTTGCGGAACCAGTTCACCTGGTAGATGCGCGGCAGCTTCTCCGGGTCGGCCGAGGCGCCGACCTTGAGCCAGTGGCCCCAGTAGTCGGCCATGTTGTAGCCGCAGAACGGGAGCATCGCGAACGGGTCCCGGCGCAGCTGCGCCCATGCCACCGACAGCCGCGGCGGTCATCTCGGACGAGACGGTGGCACCGATGAACACGCCGTGGGTCCAGTCGCGCGACTCGTTGACGAGCGGCACGTTGGTGGCGCGGCGGCCTCCGAACAGGATCGCGGAGATCGGCACGCCGGCCGGGTCTTCCCAGTTCGGGGCGATCGACGGGCACTGCGAGGCGGGCGCGGTGAAGCGCGAGTTCGGGTGGGAGGACGGCTCGTCGGACTCGGGGGTCCAGTCCCGTCCCTTCCAGTCGGTGAGGTGGGCGGGCTTGTCGTCCGTGAGGCCCTCCCACCACACGTCTCCGTCGTCGGTAAGCGCGACATTCGTGAAGATGCTGTTGGCCACGAGGGACTCGATGGCGTTGGCGTTGGTGTCCATGCCCGTGCCGGGCGCCACGCCGAAGAAGCCCGCCTCGGGGTTGATCGCGTAGAGGCGGCCGTCCTCGCCGAAGCGCATCCAGGCGATGTCGTCGCCGACGGTCTCGACCTTCCAGCCCGGAACGGTGGGCTGCAGCATCGCAAGGTTCGTCTTGCCGCATGCGGACGGGAAGGCGGCGCTGATGTACTTCACGTCGCCGTCGGGCGAGGTGAGCTTGAGGATCAGCATGTGCTCGGCGAGCCAGCCCTCGTCGCGGGCCATCGCCGAGGCGATGCGCAGCGCGAAGCACTTCTTGCCGAGCAGCGCGTTGCCACCGTAGCCCGATCCGTACGACCAGATCTCGCGGGTCTCGGGGAAGTGCACGATGTACTTGGTGTCGCTGCACGGCCAGACCACGTCGTCGCGGCCGGCGTCGAGCGGGAAACCCACCGAGTGCAGCGCGGGGACGAAGTCTCCATCCTCGCCGATGAGGTCGAGGGCCTCGCGGCCCATGCGGGTCATGATCCGCATGTTCACCACGACGTACGGGGAGTCGGTGAGCTCGACGCCGAGCTGCGAGATGCGACCGCCGAGCGGGCCCATCGAGAACGGCACCACGTAGAGCGTGCGCCCCCTCATGGACCCGGCGAACAGCTCCTTGAGCGTCGGCGCGCATCTCGACGGGGTCGGCCCAGTTGTTCGTCGGACCGGCGTCCTTCTCCTCCATCGAGCAGATGAAGGTGCGGTCCTCGACCCGGGCCACGTCCGACGGGTTCGAGCGGGCCAGGAACGAGTTCGGGCCGCTTCTCGGGGTTGAGCCGGATGAACGTGCCGCTGTCGACCAGCAGCTGGGTGAGGCGGTCCCACTCCTCCTGCGAGCCGTCGCACCACTCGACGCGGTCGGGCTGCGTGAGCTCGGCGACCTGCTCGCACCCACTCCAGGAGCTTCTTGTTCTTGGTGGGGGCGTCGGCGAGGCCGGGCACGGTCATGGCGTACGTCTCTTCTCTCGGCGGAACGGGCCCCCGGGCGTCAACCCGGTGGGGCAAGGATGCCCTTATCTTCGCGCGCGGTCATCCCCCCGGCACGGGTCGGGCGACCCGCGACGGAGGTTTGTGACGAATGGCACAGGCCCGGGTGGCGGCCAGGCCTGGAGCGGCCACCGGGACGGTCCTCGGCGCGCCGACGACCATGCAAGCGCCGTCAGCCGATCCGGGCCGTGGCCAGAGCCGCGCTCTGGGTGGCCACGGCACCGGCGTAGCCGGCCTCGTCCTTGCCGTCCGGGGTGCCCGCCATGCCCACCACGAGGCTGCGGCCGGCCGGAGCGACGGCCGACGTGACGTCAGCCTTCTGCGTCGGGGACGTGATGACCACCCGCAGCCCGAGGGAACCCGTGGGGGCGCCGACCGGAGGCGTCGCCACGATCGAGCCCTTCAGGATCGCGGTGCCGACCGCCACCGAGAACGAAGCGCACGTGGGCACCTCGGAGCGGAGCCGGTGGAGGGTCTGCTGGGCGTCGGCGGCAGTCGCGAACACGTGCACCGTGTTGGTGACGCTCGACCCGGTGGAGCCGTTCGCGAACGACTCCGTGGCCGACGACACCGTGGACGGCGGGCCGGTGCGGGTGCCGTCGGCGATGTGCAACAGCTCGAGGCACACCACCGGATCGGCGTTCGTTGCCACCGTGGCCGACTGGTAGGGGGTGAACCCGGAGCCCGCGATCGCCTCGACCTGCGCTGCACTCACGAGGGCCTGCGCCGCCAGGGTGCCGAAGGACGACCCCGACGGTGACGGGGACGACGAAGCGGACGAGGTCGACGACGTCAGGGCCCCGCCGCTGGAGTTCGACGACGAGCAGCCCGCGAGAACGACGGCGACGGCGCCGCACACGGTGACCGCGGTCGCACGACGGGACGGCGGGGTGGGCACCGGGGCTCTCCTCGGGGGTGGCGGGACCCGCAGGGGTCGGACCACCCATCCCACCACGCGAGGCGCGGTCCAGGCCCGCGGGGGCTACGCGGCCGGCGCGGGCTCTCCAGGACTGAGTTCGTGATCTGCACCACCCCCGGCCCGGACAGCGCCGCGCCTGTCCGGGTGCACGTGGCCGGGCCACCAGAAGCGCTCCCCCACGATGAACACCAGGCTGGGCACCAGCACTGTGCGCACGACGAGCGTGTCGAGCAGGACACCGATGCACACGACGAGCCCGACCTGCGCGAGTGCGATCAGGGGGAGCACGCCGAGCACGGCGAACACCGCCGCGAGCAGGATGCCGGCGCTCGTGATCACTCCGCCCGTACTGCGCAGCGCCGTGAGCATCCCCGCGTGCGTGCCCACGGCCCGCGCCTCCTCCCTGGCCCGGGACACCAGGAAGATGTTGTAGTCGACGCCGAGCGCGACCAGGAAGAGGAAGCCCAGCAGCAGCACGCCGGTGTCGAAGGCCGGGTAACCGAGCAGGTGCGCGCAGATGAACCAGGCCGCGCCCACGGCCGCGAAGAACGTGCCGACCACGGTCGCGACGAGCACCAGCGGGGCGAGCAGCGAACGCAGCAGCAGGACGAGCACAAGCACGACGACGAGCAGAACCAGCGGGATCACCACCTTGGCGTCACGGACCGAGGCGTCCTTCGTGTCCAGACTCGTCGCCACCTGGCCACCGACGACCGCCTCGGCCCCCGGCACCTCGGCGATGGCGGCACGGATCGCGCGAACGACGTCGTACGACTGCTCGCTTCCAGGCGCCGCGTTGAGCACCGCCTCGACCTCGGCGGTGCCGGCGTGAGCCCTTCCCGGCCTCACCGAGGCCACTCCCGGCACGTCCGCGACTGCAGCCGTGACGACGCCTGCTGCAGCGGCCGTCGTCATGATGGTGACCGGTTCGGTGGCACCGGCGGGGAACGCGCGGGCGAGCGTGTCCTGGCCGCTGACCGCCTCGGGCTTGAGCCTGAACTGCTCGTCCTGGCTCAGGCCCACCGACAGCCCGACCCCGCCGAGCGCGAGGACGAGGAGCATCGCGGTCGCGCCGACGGCGACCCGGTACGGATGCTGCGCCACGGCGGCACCGATGCGGCCCCAGACGCGCCCCTCGCGGACGGGATCGCCGACGCGGGGGACGAAGGGCCAGAACAGCCCCCGCCCGAACAGCGCGAGCGCCGGCGGAAGCACGATCAGGCTGCTCACCATCGCCACGATGACGCCGACCGCGCCGGAGAAGCCGATCGCGCGGAGGTACTCCTGGTCGGCGAGCAGAAGCGTGAGCAGGCTCAGCACCACCGTGGCCGCCGAGGCCACGATCGGCTCGAACGTGCGGCGCACGGCCGTGCGCATGGCGGCGAACGTGCGCTCCTCGTCCCGAAGGGCAGTGCGGTAGCGCGCGATGAGCAGCAGGGCATAGTCCGTGGCGGCGCCGAACACCAGCACGCTCGTGATGCCAGCGGCGGCGGGGTCGGCGACGATCCCCGCGTGCGGGGCGATCAGCGCGACGAGGCGGGTCGTGGCCTGCTCGGCCCCGCCTACGACGACGAGCGGCACGAGCCAGAACCACGGGCTGCGGTACGTGAGGATGAGCAGCAGCGCCACGATCCCGAGCGTGACGAGCAGCAGCCGCACGTCTGCACCTTCAAAGACCTTGGTGAGGTCGGTCGTGAAGGCGGGCCCTCCGGTCACCTGCGCCTGGACCCCTGCGGGCAGACCGACCGCCACGGCCGCACGGATCTCGCCGACGGTGGCTGCGACGGCCGACTGGTCGACGGTGGACACGGGTACCGCGACCACCACCACGGTGCCGTCGGACGACACCTGCGCCGGCGCCGTACGACCGCCCTCGGCATGGGCAGCGAGCGACGGGGTCTGCGCGTCGAGCGCGGCACGATCAGCGCCGTCGAGGGCCGAGCCGTCGACACGGCTGTAGACGACGACGGCGGGCGCGACGCCGGGGCCGGGCAGCGCGTCCTGGCGGAGCTCGGCCTCCGCCGACTGGTAGCTCGCCGGCAGCCCGGAGGCCACCTGCTTCTTCACCACGTCGGGCGCAGCCACGGCGAAGAGCGCGCCCATGGCGACGACGGCGAGCAGGATCGTCAGCACTGCCGTCCAGCGCGAACGAAGGGGGGTGGTGAGCAAGCGCACGATGTCTCCAGCCGGGCGATCAAGCCCATGGCAGCGTGGGTCGAACCTGGTTGGTGGTCGCCGGGCAGCAGCGCGGCGTAGGCAGCATGCAGCGGCTACCGACTTGTCACTAGATTACCTAGCAATAGTCAGGTTACCCAGTCATTCGCTAGATTGTCTAGTGGCATGGACGCTACCCCCACACCCCGCACCCCGCACCCGGAGACCTCGCCAGCCCGCGGGGCCGCTGGCGTGCACGGCCTTCCCCCCGAGGTGAAGGTCACCGAGGTCAGCCTGCAGCTCGAGAAGGTGCTCGCGGCCAACGACGACGCCAGGGCAGCGATGGCCGCCAAGCTCGGGCGCAGCCTCATCGAACTCGCCGCCATGCAGCACCTCATGTCCGAGCCGATCGGAACCAACGAGCTCGGCCGTCGGCTGCACATGACCTCCGCCTCGGCCACCGCGCTCGCCGACCGGCTCGAGGCGGCCGGGCACGTGCACCGCGAGGCCCACGCCACCGACGGACGCCGCCGGGTGCTGCGCCCCACGCCGGCGGGCGTGGAGGCCGTCCTGGGCGAGGTAGCCCCCCTCGTCGCCGACCTGGTGGCCGCCGAGAACGGCCTCGACGACGACGAGCGCGCCGCCGTGGCCACGTACCTCGCCCGGGTCGCGGAGGCGCTACGCGGCTACGCGTGAGGGTCTTCTGCTTCGTCCGACCCTCGCCCGCGTGACCCTGCGATGACCCAAGTCCGACGCGTGGGGCCGCGCCAACCCGGCGACGACGCGGACGGCCAGTTCTCGTCGGCGCGTGACCCCCGGACGCGCGTCGTCAGAACTGCCTGGGGCTGCGTGCCCGGCCCGTGACCAGGCCGTGGCTGGCTCGTGGCCGTGCCGAGGCCGGGTCGTTGCCGGGCCGTGGCCGGGTCGTGGCACCGGCCCCCGAACTCACGCGAACGGCTGGGCACGGGCCCCGAATGCCGCAGGAAATCCCTCGTAGCCGGCCGATGTCAGCCCTTACACCCGGCGGGTTACCGGATTGTTACCCGGTAGGACAAATTCATGTGACGTTCTCCTTCCCGCCCTAGGCCACAGGTCATATGTTGGGGCCGGCAACGAAAGGCGGGCGACCGCCCAACATTGGAAGGACACCCATGGCAAAGCGCACCCTGGGCGTCGCCGTCGGCATCGTCGCGGCCTCGCTCGCCCTTGCTGCGTGTAGCAGCTCCTCCTCGTCGTCGGGCGGCTCCTCCGCGTCCGGGTCGGCGTCCCCGTCGGCACCGGCCGGCGGCTCCGTCGGCGTGATCCTGCCCGACAGCGCGTCCTCGGCCCGGTGGGAGACCGCCGACCGGAAGTACCTGACCGAGGCTTTCTCGACCGCCGGCGTCACCGCTGACATCCAGAACGCGAACGGCGACAAGGCGAAGTTCGCCACCCTGTGCGACCAGTTCATCAGCCAGGGCGTGGCGGTCCTCATGATCGTCAACCTCGACAGCGACACCGGTGCGGCGTGCGAGAAGAAGGCCGCCGCGCAGGGCATCAAGACGATCGACTACGACCGTCTTACCCTCGGTGGCGACGCCTCCTACTACGTGTCGTTCGACAACGTGGCGGTCGGCAAGGCTGAGGGCGACGGCCTCATCAAGTGCATGCAGGCCAACGGCGACAAGACCGGTGCGGTCGTGCTCCTCAACGGCTCGCCCACCGACAACAACGCCACCCTGTTCAAGCAGGGTTACAAGGACGCCCTCACGGGCGCCGGCTACACCATCGCCGCCGACCAGGCCGTTCCTGACTGGGACAACACCAAGGCCGGCACGATCTTCGAGCAGATCTACACCTCGACCGGCGGCAAGTTCGTCGGGGTCGACGCGGCCAACGACGGCCTCGGCGGCGCAGTGGCAGCCGTGCTGGCGAAGAACAAGATCCCCGCTGGCAAGATCCCGGTCACCGGTCAGGACGCCACGGACGAGGGCCTGCAGCGCGTGCTGCTCGGCACCCAGTGCGTGACGGTCTACAAGGCCATCAAGAAGGAGGCCGACGCGGCCGCCGCCCTTGCCATCGCGCTCGCGCAGGGCAAGACCCCGACCGACGCCACCGGCTCGGTCAAGGACTCCGTGACGAACAAGGACGTCCCGTCGGTGCTGCTCACCCCCGTGGGCATCTACCCCGAGACCGTCAAGGACGTCGTGGCTGACGGCTTCACCACCGCCGCCAAGCTGTGCACCACCGCGGAGCTGAAGGCCGCGTGCACCAAGTACGGCGTCAGCTGAACCTGTCCCACCTCTAGACCAGGTGGTGCCGCTGCCGGCGGCACCACCTGGTCGGCCCCCGGACCCCGGTCCCCAGCGGCCCTCCTGACCAGGCCCCGGCGTCCTGCGCCGACGCGGACGCCGGGGCCTGGCTCCATTCCACGGTCGACCCCCTTCGCGGCAGAGGCGGACCCATGAGCGAGCAGGACCCCCAGGCACCAACCCCCCCAGCCCCCTCCGGGCCGGTGCACCCCGAGGCGCCGCTCCTGAGACTGCGGGGCATCAGGAAGAGCTTCGGCGCGGTCGACGTGCTCAAGGGCGTCGACATCGACGTCTGGCCGGGCAAGGTCACCGCGCTCGTCGGTGACAACGGCGCCGGCAAGTCGACCCTGATCAAGGGGGTCGCAGGCATCTACTCCTTCGACGAGGGCGAGTACCTCTTCGAGGGCAAGCCGGTCGAGGTGCACGACCCGAAGGCGGCGAACGCCCTCGGCATCGAGGTCGTGTACCAGGACCTCGCGCTGTGCGACAACCTCGACGTCGTGCACAACATGTTCCTCGGGCGCGAGATGACCAAGGGTCTTGTACTCAACGAGGACGAGATGGAGACGCGCGCGCGCAAGACGCTCGACGGCCTCTCGGTACGCACTCTCAAGTCGGTGCGCCAAGCCGTCGCCAGCCTCTCCGGCGGACAGCGGCAGACCGTCGCCATCGCCCGCGCCGTGCTGTGGAACTCCAAGCTGGTCATCCTCGACGAGCCGACGGCCGCCCTCGGCGTCGCGCAGACCGAGCAGGTCCTCAACCTGGTGCGCCGACTGGCCGACAACGGCCTCGGCGTCGTGCTCATCTCGCACAACATGAACGACGTGCTGCAGGTGGCCGACAACATCGCGTGCCTCTACCTCGGCCAGATGGCCGCACAGGTGAGGTCCTCGGACGTCACCCACGGACAGATCGTCGAGCTGATCACCGCTGGACGAAGCGGGGACATCGGGCTGCAGCCCTCGAGCACGGGAGCGGTCGCATGAGCACCCTGACGTCACCTGCCGTCGAGAACTCCGAGTCAGCCGAGGCCACGAGCGTCGGCGAAGCCGTCTCCGACTACGTCGCGCGCGTGCGCGGCGGCGACCTCGGGTCGCTGCCGGCCGTCCTCGGCCTGATCGTCCTCATCCTCATCTTCACCGTGATGAAGGGCGGCACGTTCTTCTCCGCCTTCAACTTCGCCAACCTGATCACCCAGGCCGCGATGATCATCGTGCTGGCCATGGGCCTGGTGTTCGTGCTGCTGCTCGGCGAGATCGACCTCTCGGCCGGCTTCGCGGCCGGGACGTGTGCCGCGGTGCTGGGCGTCACGCTCACCCAGAAGCAGTGGCCGCTGCCCCTGGCGCTGCTCGCCTGCCTGGCGACCGGCGTCGTGATCGGCCTGCTCATCGGCCTGCTCGTTGCCCGGCTCGGCATCCCGTCGTTCGTCGTGACGCTGGCGATGTTCCTGGCCCTGCAGGGCCTCATGCTGCTGATCATCGGGGAGGGCGGCACCATCGCGATCCGCGACGAGTTCATCCTGTCGCTGCAGAACAACAACCTCACGCCGGTGGCGGGCTGGATCCTTTTCCTCGTGGTCGTCCTTGGCTACGGCGGCCTCACGGGGCTCCGGCTGAGCCGACGCAAGGCGGCCGGCCTGCACTCGGAGTCGTGGTCGGTGTGGGGCGCCAAGCTGGCTGCCCTCGCCGTCATGTACGGCGCCGTCACGTTCTTCCTCAACCAGGAACGGTCGCGCCGGCCCGAGCTCACCTCGATCAAGGGCGTGCCGTACATCGTGCCGGTGATCCTGGTGCTGCTCGTGCTGCTCACGTTCATCCTGTCGCGCACGACGTTCGGCCGGCACGTGTACGCCGTCGGCGGCAACGCCGAGGCCGCGCGCCGCGCGGGCATCAACGTGCGCAGCGTCAAGATCGCCTGCTTCGTCGCCTGTTCCACGCTCGCGGCGGTTGCTGGCATCCTGTTCGCCTCGCGCGACGCATCGATCTCGCCCTCCACCGGTGGCTCCACGACCCTGCTCTACGCGGTGGGCGCGGCGGTCATCGGCGGCACCAGCCTGTTCGGCGGGCGCGGCAAGATCTCCGACGCCGTGCTCGGCGGCCTGGTCGTGGCGGTCATCGCCAACGGTCTGCCGCTCATCACCGACCAGGCCGGCATCCAGTTCATCGTCACCGGTCTGGTCCTGCTCGTGGCCGCGAGCGTCGACGCCCTGTCGCGCCGCCGGGCGCAGGCCACCGGACGGGCGTGACGACGCTGGTCTCGTCGCGGCCGGCCCACGGAACCGCGGCGAGCCTCGCCGGGGCTACGCAGGACGAGGTCCGAAGGCACAACCTCGCCAGCATCCTGCGGCTGCTCCACCGCGAGGGACCCGCGTCGCGGTCCACCCTGGTCACCAGGACCGGGCTGAACAGAAGCACGGTGGGCACGCTCACCACCGAGCTCGCCGGGGCCGGACTCGTCCGCGAGTCCGTCCCGGCGGGCCGGGGGGTCGGGCGGCCCTCGATCGTCGTGGAACCGGTCATCACCAGCGTGTACGTCGTCGCCCTCGACCTGCGGGTGGAGCGAACGGTGGCCGCCACCGTGAGCCTCGGCGGCGGCATGCTCACCCGTGTCGAGCGGCGCCACGGCACCGGCCCGCGGGCCCTCGGCGGCACCCTCAAGCAGGCCGAGCGGCTGCTCGCCGAGCTCGTCGCAGCCGCACCGCCAGGCGCGCGGCTCGTCGGCGTGGGCGTGGCCGTGCCCGGGCTCGTACGCCACCAGGACGGCGTCGTGCGTATCGCCCCCAACCTCGGCTGGGTCGACGTGCCCGTGGCCGCCCGCCTGTCCGCAGGGAGCGGGGCGCCGCACGTCGTCGTCGGGAACGACGCCGACTTCGGTGCGCTGGCCGAGTTCGTCCGAGGCGCGGCGCGTGGCGTGCCCAACGTGCTCTACGTCAGCGGCGAGGTGGGCACCGGCGGAGGCGTCATCCTCGACGGCCGGCCGATGACCGGCGCCGGCGGGTACGGCGGCGAGATCGGCCACATGGTGGTCAACCCCCGCGGCCATGCCTGCCACTGCGGCAGCCGCGGCTGCTGGGAGACCGAGGTGGGCGAGCCCGCCGTCATCGCGGCGGCCGGGCTCGACCCCGAGCACGACGACATCGCCGCCGTGGTCGCCGCGTGGCACGCCGGAGACCGCGAGGCCCGCGGCGGGCTGCGCCGCGTCGGACGCTGGCTCGGGCTGGGGCTGGCCAACCTCGTCAACCTGTTCAACCCCGAGATCGTCGTGCTGGGCGGCATGCTCAGCGACATCTACCCGCTCGTCGAGCCCGAGGTGCAGGCGGCGATGGCGGCTGCACTCTCGGCGCCGCGCGAGCAGGTGCGCGTGGTCCCGCCGGCGCTGGGCCGCGACTCCGCCCTCGTGGGCGCGGCTGAGGCCGCGTTCGCGGCCCTGCTCGACGACCCGCTCGGCGTGCTGGCCGCCGCGGGCGAACGGTGAGCGCAGCGCCGCGCCAGCGGCCCGAGGGCCTGCTGCTGCGCAGCGACGGCTCCCACGCCCGTGTCGTCCCGGAGGTAGGTGGCCGTCTCACGTCGTGGTCGGTGGGCGGTACAGAGCTGCTGTCCGGACGTTCGGACCACCCGGCGGAGCACGGCTGCTACCCGATGGCCCCGTGGCCCGGCCGCGTGCGCGGCAACGTGGTGCCGACCGATCACGGCACGCGCGAACTCCCCCCGAGCTACGACGGGTGGGCCATGCACGGCACCGTGTGGTCCGCGGCCTTCGAGGTCGTCACCCGATCCGAAGCCGCGTGCTCGTTGCGCGCCGCCCTCGGCCCCGCGTGGCCCTGGCCGGGTTCGGTGCTGCTGACGTGGCGGCTCGACGGCCCTCGGCTCACGTCCCGGCTGCAGGTGGTGGCCGACGAGGCGGCCGGCCCGGACGGCTTCCCCGCCGAAGTGGGCTGGCACCCCTGGTACCGCAAGCGCCTCGCGACCGGCGGAGCCGCGCAGGTGTCGTTCGACGCCGTGGCGATGCTCGAGCGCGGGCCCGACCACCTGCCCACCGGCCGGCACCTGCCGCCCACGGCCGTCGGACCCTTCGACGACGCGTTCGCCGTGCCCGACGGCCGGGCGAGGGTGCGTTGGCCGGGGGCCGGCCGCCTGGATGTCGAGTCGAGCGCCACCTGGATCGTGCTGTTCGACGAGCTCGACGACTTCGTCTGCCTGGAGCCGCAGACCGGGCCGCCCGACGGGCTCGGCCCGTCGGCGGCGCGGGCCCGCCCGGGCGCGCCGCGCACGGCGTCCGCGAGCTGGACGTTCACGCCCGAGGCCTAGGGCCAGGGACAAGCGCACAGCCCCCCGGAACCAGGCTCAGCGGTCGAGCCGCTCGCCGAACTCCCGTACGAGGGCGTCGTGGTACTGCGCGCGCACCGCTGGTGCCGGGTCGGCCTCCACCACCGTGGTACCCGCGGACTCCCACACCGGCGGAGCCTCTCCCCCTGCGAGCACCCAGGCGGCCTGGCGGGCGGCCCCGTCGGCCACGTACTCACCGGGCGCGGGCACGACCACAGGAAGGCCGAACAGCGCGGCGCCGACCTGCTGGACCGCCGACGACCGCGCCCCGCCGCCCACGAGGAGCACCCGGCGGGGCGAGAGACCCTGCTCCACCAGGGCGTCCAGGCCCGCTGCGAGGCCGCAGACCAGACCCTCGACGGCCGCCCGGGCCAGGTGGGCGGGCGTGGTGTTGTCGAGCGTCGCACCGTGCAGGCTGGCCCGCGCCGCCGGCAGGTTCGGGGTGCGCTCCCCCTCCAGGAACGGCAGCAGGACGAGGCCGCCGGCACCCGCGGGCGCGGCCAGCGCCAGGGCGTCGAGACCGGCGTGGTCGACGCCGAGCAGCCGGGCGACGGCGTCGAGCACGCGCGCGGCGTTCAGCGTGCAGACCAGGGGCAGGAATCGGCCGGTGGCGTCGGCGAAGCCGGCGACCGCCCCGCTCGGGTCGGCGGCAGGTGCGTCCGCCACGGCGAACACGGTGCCGGAGGTGCCGATGCTCACGACGACGTCGCCAGGACCGGCCCCTACGCCGAGGGCGGCCGCCATGTTGTCGCCGGTGCCGGCGCCCAGGGGGGTGCCCGCCGCCAGGCCCGGTAGCAGGCCCGACCCGGCGCCGCCCGCGCTGGCGGCCGGGTCGAGCACGACCGGCAGGACCAGATCGTCGCGGCCCAGCGCGAGGTGGAGCAGCTCCCTGCGGTACTGCCCCGAGACCGGCGCGAAGTAGCCGGTGCCACTGGCGTCGCCGCGGTCGGTGCTGAGGGCCTCGAGACCGGGTGAACCGCGCAGGTACCAGGTGAGCCAGTCGTGCGGCAGCCCGACGGCAGCGGTGCGGGCGGCGTTCTCGGGCTCGCACCGTGCCAGCCAGCGCAGCTTGGTCACCGTGAAGGAGGCCACCGGCACCGACCCCGTGGCATCGGCCCACGCCTGCGGTCCCCCGCCCTCCTCGACGAGCGCCTCGGCGTCGTCGGCCGAGCGCGTGTCGTTCCAGAGCAGGGCGTCGCGCACCACGTCGCCGCGCTCGTCGAGCGCGACCATGCCGTGCTGCTGCGCGCCGACGGCGAGGGCCGCGACGCCCTCCAGCCCGCCGGCGTCGGCCGCGGCAGCCTCCAGCGCGTGCCACCATGCCCGCGGGTCGACCGACGTGCCCTCGGGATGCGTCGCCCGCCCCGCGCGGACAAACTCCCCCGTCTCGGCCTCGCGGATCACGACCTTCGTGGACTGCGTGGACGAGTCGACCCCCGCGATGAGCGTCACGACGGGAGGGCCGGCGACGTGACCAGGCAGAAGGGGTGCCCGTCGGGGTCGGAGTAGACGCGGAAGCCCTCTCCCCCGCCCTCGAGCCGGTGGCCGCCGAGGCGCAGCACCTCTGCCTCCCCTTGGTCGAGGTCTCCGACGGCGAGGTCGAGGTGCACCTGCATCGGCGACGCGGGGTGCGGCCACACGGGCGGTTCGTATCCCGGGGCGAGCTGGAAGGCCAGCCGGCTGTAGCTTCTCGGGTCTCGGCCCGGTTCGCCGAGGGTCACCCAGTCGTCGTCGGCGTGCACCACCGACCAGCCGAGCAGGGCGCCGTAGAACGCGGCGAGGGCCACCGGGTCGGGGGTCTCCAGGACCACCTCGGAGAGAGACGCGGGCATGGGCGCGACCCTAACCCGCCGCGGCGGGGGCCGACCCGGGGATCGGCGGCAGGGCCGCGACCGGCGCCCTCAGCCGGACGAGCACGGCCCAGGCCGACACGGTGCCGACGGCGAGGATCAGGTACGACAGCGCCGGCATCCCCACGGTGAAGCCGATGATCGAGGCCATGATGAGCCCGCCCACGTTGGTGGACATCCAGATGAGGCCGCCGGCGGTGCCCTCGGCGTCCTCCGCCTCGCGCTCGGTGAGCTCGAGCAGCACGGGCAGCATCGCCAGCGCCAGGAATCCGATCGCGGCCATCGACACGAGCGCGGTGACGAACCCCGGGAACAGGGCGATGACGAGGCAGGCCAGCATGACCGTGACCAGCGCCACCGCCGCCAGCCGCATCTCGTAGCGGCGACGCGCTGCCCACACAGGCAGCACCGCGGAGCCGATCACCCCGGCCAGCACGGTGACGATGAGGATGATGCCGACCTGCTCGGACGTGACGCCGGCAGGCTCGAGGAGCGCCTCGCTCCAGGTGGTCAGGGCGATGAACACGCCCGAGGGGACCACGGCGAACAGGCACAGCAGTCGGATGAGGCGGTTGCCCCACGCGGCCCTGAAGGCGCCCATGCCGCGGGCCGTGTGCGCCGGCGGGTAGGGCGCCGGACCCCGCAACGCGACGGCCATGAAGACCAGCGCGACGACGCCGAGGCCGGCCTGAACCGCGACGAGCGTGGGCATCTCGTCCGACTGCGAGAAGGCCACGCCGAGGCCGAAGGCCAGCAGCATCCCGCCGAAGGCCGCGGCCGACATCGCCGCGATCCCCGCGGGCCGCTTCTCCTCGCGCAGGTAGGCCGCGGCCGTGCCGGTCATGGCGTTGAGCACGAACGGCTGGCCCACGGCGGCGATCAGCGCCCCGGCCAGCAGCCAGGGGTAGGAGTCGCCGAGCACCCGGACGACCGCGCCGATCGCCGTGAGCACCGCGCCGGTCATGAGCCCGGTCGAGAACCGGCGGTCGAGCAGCAGGCCGGCCGGGATGGCCAGGACGACGTAGAGGAGCACGAACGGCTGCGACAGCCAGCCGATCGCCTCCACCGAGACGCCGTAGTGCGCCGAGGCGGGCGTGGTGACGGGGGCGAACGTGAGCCACACCGTCTGGTTGACAGCCGCCACGAGAGCGACCCCCGCGACGACCTCCCACCGGTCGCGCCTCTCCATGCCGGGTGCCTCCTGTTGGCCGTCGCGCACGCGCGCTGCGGCGCAGTCTGGCCCACGGCGCTGGCCGCCGTAAAGGCGCCGGGCCGTCGGCGCCCACGACGTCGCCCACAGCCCGGCTACCCGGGCGTGGGGACTCGCAGCCCGTCGCGCACGACCGCCGAGACCGACCCCGGCTCGGCCGCGACCTGGGCCGCCAGCCGGTGGAGCATCGCCTCGGTCCAGAAGCGCCGCAGGTGGGCCCCGACCGCATCGGCCTGCGCAGCGCCCTGCAGGTGCGCGTGGTTCGCCTCCACCTGGTGGGCCATGCGCAGCAGGGTCGCCAGTGCCTGCGCGTCGTGGCCGGCGGGATCATGTTCCTCGAGCCCGAGGTGGTCGGGCGAGGCGACGTCGCCGGGCACGACCGTGGGCCGTACCTCGACCGCCGTCACCTTGTACTCGGGGCAGTTCGTGGCCCAGTCCGAGTAGTCGGTGGTGACGACGTTGGCGCCGGTCACCGGGTGGTGGAACGTGGTGTACACGACGCCCGGTGGCACCCGGTCGGTGAGGCGCGCGCGCATGGACGTACGCCCCACCCGGCTGGCCACCTCGACCCACGACCCGTCGTCGATGCCGCGGGGCCCTGCGTCGGCCTCGTGGATCTCGAGCAGGTCCTCGCCGTGCCACACGACGTTGGACGTGCGCCGGGTCTGCGCCCCCACGTTGTACTGCGTGAGGATGCGTCCGGTGGTGAGCAGCAGGGGGAAGCGCCGGGTGGTCCGCTCGTCGGTGGCCACGTAGGGCGTGGGGACGAACCTGCCCTTGCCGCGCACGAACTCGCCCACGTGCATGATCGGCGTGCCCTCGGGGTGCACCACGTTGCACGGCCACTGGATGCTGCCGAGCTCGTCGAGCCGCGCGAACGAGACACCGGCGAACGTGGGCGTGAGCCCGGCGATCTCGTCCATGATCTCGGCCGCGGCGTCGTAGTGCATCGGGTAGCCCATGGCGGTCGCCAGCGCGCAGGTGACCTCCCACTCGGCCATCCCGCTGCGCGCTGCCATCACCGGGCGTACTCGGTTGATGCGGCGCTCGGCGTTCGTGAATGTGCCGTCCTTCTCCAGGAACGAGGTACCGGGCAGGAACACGTGCGCGAAGGAGGCCGTCTCGTTGAGGAAGAGGTCCTGGACGACGACGAGGTCCATCGACGCGAGCGCCGCCTTGACGTGCGCGGTGTTGGGGTCGGACTGCGCGATGTCCTCGCCCTGTACGTAGAGGCCGCGGAAGGCGCCGACCACGGCCGCGTCCAGCATGTTCGGGATGCGCAGCCCGGGCTGCCCGCGCAGCGTCAGCCCCCAGACTGCCTCGAACTGCTCGCGCACCGTGTCGTCGGACACGTGCCGGTAGCCCGGGAACTCGTGCGGGAACGAGCCCATGTCGCACGAGCCCTGAACGTTGTTCTGCCCGCGCAGCGGGTTCACGCCCACGCCGCGCCGGCCGATGTTGCCGGTGACCATGGCGAGGTTCGCCATCGCCATCACCATCGTGGAGCCCTGGCTGTGCTCGGTGACGCCGAGGCCGTAGTAGATCGAGGCGTTGCGGGCGCCCGCATACAGCCGCGCGGCGGCGCGGAGCTCGTCGGCGGGGACACCGGTGATCTCTGCCATCGCCTCCGGCGAGTGCCGGGGCAGGGAGATGAACGCGGCCCACTCGTCGAATGCAGCGGTGTCGCACCGCTCGCGGACGAAGTCCAGGTCGGCGAGCCCCTCGGTGAGCACGACGTGCGCCAGGGCGTTGACGACGGCCACATTGGTTCCCGGCCGCAGCGCGAGGTGGTGAGCGGCCTCCACGTGCGGCGAACGGACGAGGTCGATGCGCCGGGGGTCGACGACAACGAGCTGCGCCCCCTCGCGCAGGCGCCGCTTCATCCTCGAGGCGAACACCGGGTGCGCGTCGGTGGGGTTCGCGCCGATGACGACGATGACGTCGCTGTCGTCCACGGAGGCGAAGTCCTGGGTGCCGGCGGACGTGCCGAACGTCTGGGAGAGGCCGTAGCCGGTGGGTGAGTGGCAGACGCGGGCGCAGGTGTCGACGTTGTTCGTGCCGAACGCCGCGCGCACCATCTTCTGCACGACGTACACCTCCTCGTTGGTGCAGCGCGAGGAGGTGATGCCGCCGATGCTGTCGGTGCCGTACTCGGCCTGGATACGCCGGAACCCGTCCGCGGCGAAGGCGATCGCCTCGTCCCACGGCACCACGCGCCAGGGCGCGGCGGTGCTCTCCCGGACCATGGGGGTGGTGACGCGGTCTGCGTGCGAGGCGTACCCCCAGGCGAACCGTCCCTTGACGCATGAGTGGCCCTCGTTCGCGCCGCCCGAGGCCAGCGGCAGCATGCGCACCACCTCGTCGCCGCGCAGCTCGGCGGCGAACGAGCACCCGACGCCGCAGTACGCACAGGTCGTCTCGACCCGGCGCGTGGGCGTGCCGAGGTCGATCACCGTCTTCTCCTGCAGCGTGGACGTGGGGCAGGCCTGCACGCAGGCGCCGCACGACACGCACTCGCTGGACATGAAGTCGGTGCCGCCCGGACTCACCGCCGAGCCGAACCCGCGGCCCTCGATCGTGAGCGCGAACGTGCCCTGCACCTCTGCGCAAGCCCGCACGCACCGGCTGCACACGATGCACTTGCTCGCGTCGAACGAGAAGTACGGGTTGCTCGCGTCGGTGGGGGCGTCGAGGTGGTTCTCGCCGGCGAAGCCGTACCGCACCTCGCGCAGCCCGACCACGCCCGCCATGTCCTGCAGCTCGCAGTCGCCGTTGGCCGGGCAGGTCAGGCAGTCCAGCGGGTGGTCGGAGATGTAGAGCTCCATGACGCCGCGGCGGAGCGTGTCGAGCCGCGGGGTCTGCGTGCGCACCACCATGCCGTCGTCGCACGGCGTGGTGCAGGACGCCGGTGTGCCGGGCCGGCCGTCGACCTCGACGAGGCACAGCCGGCACGAGCCGAACGGCTCGAGCGACTCGGTGGCGCACAGCTTCGGGATCGGGATGCCGGCCTCTGCCGCCGCACGGAGCACCGACGTGCCGCCGGGCACGGTCACGGCCCGGCCGTCGACGACGAGGGACACCACGTCGGAACTGGTGCTGCGGGGGGTGCCGAGATCGGTTTCGCGCTGGATCGTCATCGCAGGAAGTCCTCCGGGAAGGAGCGCACCGCGCTGCGGACCGGGTTCGGGGTGAGCCCGCCCATCGCGCACAGCGAGCCCGATGCCATCACGTCGCACAGGTCGTCCAGCAGGGCCAGGTCGCGCTCGGGATCGGCGCCGGCGATCACCCGGTCGATGACCTCGACGCCTCGCACCGAGCCGATGCGGCACGGGGTGCAGCGCCCGCACGACTCCTTGGCGCAGAACTCCATCGCGAACCTCGCCTGCGCGGCCATGTCGACGGTGTCGTCGAACACCACGACGCCGCCGTGCCCGAGCATCCCCCCGACCGCGGCCATCGACTCGTAGTCGAGGTGCACACCGAGGTCGGACGCGGGCAGGTAGGCGCCGAGCGGCCCTCCCACCTGCACGGCACGGACCGGCCGTCCCGATCGGGTCCCGCCGCCGAAGCCGTTCACGAGCGCGTCGAGCGTGAGCCCGAACGGCACCTCCACAAGTCCGCCGCGGGCCACGTTCCCGGCCAGCTGGAACACTTGGGTGCCCCTCGACCGGCCCTCGCCCAGCGCCTCGTACGCGCCCGCGCCGGCGGCCAGCACCGCCGGCACCGCCGCGAGGGTGAGCACGTTGTTCACGACGGTGGGGCGGCCGAACAGTCCGTGCAGCGCGGGCACCGGCGGCTTGGTGCGCACCACGCCGCGGAGCCCCTCGAGGCTCTCCAGCATGGCGGTCTCCTCGCCGCACACGTACGAGCCGGCGCCCACCCGTACCGACACGTCGAAGGCGTGACCGCTGCCGAGCACGTCCGGGCCGATCACCCCCGCCCGGCGGGCCACGCCGATCGCCGCCCGCAGGACGTCGACGGCGTCGGGGTACTCCGAGCGCACGTACACCAGACCCGCGGTGGCGCCCACGGCCAGCCCGGCGATCGCCATTCCCTCGAGGAGCAGGAAGGGGTCGCCCTCCATGAGCATCCGGTCGGCGAACGACCCGCTGTCGCCCTCGTCGGCGTTGCACACCACGTACTTCTGGTCGGCCTCGGCACCGGCCACGGTGCGCCACTTGATGCCGGCGGGGAAGCCGGCGCCTCCGCGGCCGCGCAGGCCGGAGGCTGCCACCGCCTCGACCACGGCCGACGGCCCGAGGGCGAGCGCCGCGCGCAGCCCGGCCCAGCCGCCGTGGGCGGCGTGGTCGTCGAGGTCGAGCGGGTCGACCACTCCGAGGCGGGCGGTGATCAGGCGGTGCTGCGGCGCGAGGTACGGGTGCTGCTCCACCAGCCCGACCGACAGGTCGTGCGCCGCGGCGTCGACGAGGCCACCGGCGACGAGGCCCGGGACGTCGTCCGGCGACACGGGGCCGTATCCGAGGCGCCCGTTGAGGGTGTCGACCTCGACGAGCGGCTCGAGCCAGAGCAGCCCGCGCGAGCCGGTGCGCACCACGACGACGTCGAGCCCCCGGGTGGCGCACTCGCGGGTGACCGCATCGGCCACGGCGTCGGCTCCGACCGACCGCGCGGCCGCGTCGCGCGGTACGTACACACGGGTGGTCATGGCGCCACCGGGACCGGCACGCCGCGCGCGGCCTCGACCAACGCGGCGAGCCCCTCGGCCGTGGCGCGCCCGACCAGCCGGTCGTCGACCGAGGCCGACGGCCCCAGCGCGCAGTTCCCCAGGCAGAACACCTCGTGCACCTCCACCGTGCCGTCCGGCGTCCGCGAGCCCATTGGCGCGAGGGTGCGGGCCACGGCATCGACGAGGGACCGGGCCCCGACCGCCTGGCAGGCCTCCGCCGTGCACACCGAGAGCCGCACCGGCGCGGGCGGCTCGGTTCGCAGGTCGGCGTAGAACGTGAGCACGCCGTGAACGTCGGCGACCGAGACGTTGAGGGAGCTGGCCACGAGCCGGACCGACTCCGGGGGCACGTGGCCGAACGAGCGCTGCAGCGCCTGGAGCGCCGGGAGGATCAGCCGCTCGCCCGCGGGCAGGGCGGCCAGCACCGCGGCACCCGCCTCGGAGGTCCATGCCACCGACGTGACCATGACGAGAGCCTAGGCCGTCCGCTGGCCGGGCGGGAGCCGCGGCGGCGGCGCTACGGCGTCCAGGCCCGCCGCGGCGAGCCGGACGCCGCCAGCCGGCGCCCGCTGGGGCCCGCCGACCGTGGCGGCCCGGGACGAGGGCCCGGGACGAGCGACAGCGGGGCGAGGTCGACCGATCCGCGGCCGGCGAGCTCGAGCGCGGCGTCGAGGTGCAGCGGCCGGCTGAAGACGTAGCCCTGGGCGAGCTCGCAACCGAGGTCGCGAGCGGCCATCGCGCTGTGCCAGTCCTCGACCCCCTCGATGATCACCGTCAGGTCCAGCGCATGTGCCATCGACACCACGCCTTGCACGAGCGCGTGCGACCGAGGGTCGTGCAGCTCGTTGACGAAGACCTTGTCGATCTTGAGCAGGTCCAGGGGCAGCCGGTGCAGGTAGCCCACGGACGAGTAGCCGACGCCGAAGTCGTCGATGGCCAGCCGCACGCCGCAGGCCTTGAGCCGGTGCAGGGCCGCCACCGTGAGGGCGTCGTCGCCCAGCAGCACCCCCTCGGTGAGCTCGAGCACGAGGCGCACCTCGCCGTGCCGGCCGGCGAGGGCGGCGACCCGGTCGGCCAGCTCCTGGTCGGTCACCTGCAGAGCTGAGAGGTTGACCCCGAGGGAGAGTGCCCGGCCCGCCTCCGCGCTCAGGGCCCGGCCGCCGTCGTGGGCCTTGGCCAGGATCTGAAGCCCGAGCTCGCGGATCAGGCCGAGCCGCTCGGCCGCCGGGATGAACTGGTCGGGGGGCACGCTGCCCAGCACCGGATGAGTCCAGCGTGCGAGGGCCTCGAAGCCGCGGATGGCGCCCCCGACCAGGTCGACCACCGGCTGGTAGTGGACGTCGACGTCGTCGTCGCGGACCGCCTCGCGCAGGGCCGCCTCGAGCTCGAGCCGGTCGAGCTCGGCGACCCGCATCTGGGGGTGGAACTGCACCGCCCGGCCCTTGCCCCGTGCCTTGGCCGCGTACATCGCCGTGTCGGCGCTGTTGATGAGCACCTCGGCGGTCAGCTGCTCCGGCCCGCTGAACGCGATCCCCACGCTGGCCCGCACGCGCAGCTCCGTGCCGTCGGCGTCGAACGGCGTCTCCAGGGCGATGAGCACCCGGTCGGCCACGAGCTGGGCCTGGTGCTCGTCGGTGAGGTCGTCGAGCAGGATGCCGAACTCGTCGCCGCCGAGGCGGGCGGCCGTGTCCCCCTCGCGCAGGGCGCCGAGGATCCGGTTCGCGACCATGACGAGCAGCCGGTCGCCGGCCCCGTGCCCGAGAAGGTCGTTGACCTCCTTGAACCCGTCGAGGTCGCAGAACAGGATCGCGACGAAGCCCTCGGGCGCGCGCCGGGCGAGCGCGTGGGTGAGCCGATCGGTGAAGACGCCGCGGTTGTGCAGCCCGGTGAGCGCGTCGTACCGGGCCAGGTAGCTCATCTCGTCGGACAGCCGGCGCCGGTTGAAGGCCGAGACGCCCACGGCGATCAGTGCCTCGAGCGCAGCCCGGTCGTGCGCATCGAACTGGCGCCCGGACGACTGGTGGGACACGACGAGGTGCCGGGTGGGCCGGCCGGCCACCTCGACGGGGGCGCCCATCTCCCCGGGCCCCGGCGCCTCGTCCCGCAGAGACGCGACGGTGTGCCTCAGCGTGCGCTCGGCCTGCACCACGAGCGAACGTTCGATGTGCTCCTCGTCGGACCAGTCGGGGGCGTGCGTGGCCGCCTCGAGCAGCCCGACGAGGCGCAGGTGCGCGAGCCGGTTGTCGCTCACCGACCTCACGGCGACGAGGATCGTGCCCACCGGGACGAGCAGGAGCAGGAGCGTCCAGGCCGGCTGGTTCTCGCGCAGCAGGGCAGCGAGGTAGCCGAGGGTGTCGACGCTGACGAAGCAGGCCAGGCCCAGAGGCACCGAGCCCCAGCGCAGCACCGTGCTCAGGGAGCAGCCATCCTCGATCGCGAGCGAGGATGCGGTCAGCACGAGGTCGAACGCGAAGTAGATGGCGCAGCCGGTCATGACCGCGACCAGCTGGAGTGCGCGCTGGTCCGGGCCAGGATCCAGCACCCCGACGACGAGCACGAACAGGCCGCCGCCGAGGATCGTGAGACCGATGTTGAACATGCGCGAGCGCCAGGCCTTGCGCGCCGTCGCGTTCGCCGCCGTCGTGCCCAGGGCCCAGATCGCGAACGCCTCCGCCGGCGGCACCGTGAGGACGAGGAACACCAGCACGCAGGTCTCGAACCCGATCACGATGTCACCCGAGCGGTGGGTGAGCACGAGCGGGAAGCGCGACATGACCACGACCAGCGCCACGGCGGTCACGGCGATGGGGTCGAGGTCGGGCCCGCGACGCGCCCACGCCAGCACGAACGGCACGGCCACGGTGAGCCCCGCGATCAGGATGAGGACGTCGAGGGCCGCGGCGACCCCCACTCGTCCCACGCGCGACAGCGCCACCGGCCACCCCTTGGTACGCGGTCCACCACCCTCACTAGCGGTGTCGGCCGATTCGCGCCGACCTTGAGCCGGGGGTGTCCCACGACGCGCTCCGAGAGCCGGTGCCACCCTCACGAGGGCGAGGTCAGGCACCTCAGAAGGGCTCAGAGGCTCGTCGGCAGACCTTGTGCCGCGCCGAGCTCGGGTGCACTGTTCGGGACGCGAAGGCCTTGCAGGTCGTCCTATGGCCATCGGGCGTAGCCGGGAGTGGAGAGCGACATGGATTGGGAGACGGCAGGAGCAGCGTGGGGTTCTCGCGCCGCCGAGTGGGCGTATCTGTTCGAGCCATACTCCCGCCCGGCGAACCAAACGGTCTTCGACGAGTGCGGCGTCGCCGCGGGGACGGCGGTGTTGGACGTCGGGTGCGGTTCTGGCTTCGCTCTTCGGCTCGCGGCCGACCGAGGCGCCACCGTGGCCGGGCTGGACGCGTCCGCTGCGTTGCTCGACGTCGCTCGCGCCCGCACCCCCGACGCGGACCTGCGGGTAGGCGACATGGAGGCGCTGCCCTGGGACGACGCCTCGTTCGACGTGGTCACTGCCTTCAACGCGATCTGGTTCGGGTGCGAGCAGGGCGCCGCCGAAGCGGCCCGGGTTCTCAAGCCCGGCGGGATGTTCGGCATGACCTTCTGGGGCTCGCCCAAGCGCCTCGGACTTCTTCCGTACTTCGTGACGGTGGCTCAGAACAGTCCGCCGTCGCACGGCCAGGCGACCCTGGACCAGGGCCAGACGGGACGACCCGGGGTGGCAGAAGCGCTGGTGGAGTCGGCCGGGCTCACGGTGGTATCCCGGGGTGCCGTGAAGGTGACGAACGAGTTCCCTGATCTGGACACGTTCACTCGGGCTGCCGTCGCCGCAGGTCCCTCCTTCCCGGCCGTCGAACTGATCGGCGAGGAGCAGTTCAAACAGGCACTCAACGTCGCCTTCGCCGATGCGGTGGGACCCGGCATCGGGCTCAGGATCACCAGCGAGTTCGGTTGGCTGACCGCCACCCGCTAGCCGCTCACGAGGGTCCCCGAGCGACGTGCGGCGGACTAGGGTGCGCGCATGCAGATGGACCTCCCCGTCGTGGCGACCGGCAAGACCACCGCCACCGTGATCCTCGCCCAGGACCAGGTCGATGCCCTTCGCGGAAGCCCGGGGCGTGGGCGCGTGCTGCTGGTCATCCGCTACCACGGGCAGGAGTTCCGCACGAGCGTGTCGGTGTACCGCGGCGAGTGGATGCTGGTGGTGAACCACGAGATGCGCGACGGCGGGCTCATCCCGGGCGGCACCCACCGGGTCGAGGTCGCCCGTGACGACGGTCAGCGTACGGTCGACGTACCGGACGACCTGGCCGCGGCCCTCACTGCCGCTGGGGTGGCTGACGCATTCGGCGCTCTGGCTTTCACCTACCGCAAGGAGCACGTCCGCAGCGTGGTGGACGCCAAGAAGCCCGAGACCCGCGCGCGCCGGATCGCCTCGGTCGTCTCGTCCCTGCAGTAGGCGGGCCCGGCCCGCTACGGCCGCACGGGGTGCTCGAGGCCGGGCGTGTAGGCGACCACCTGGTCGCGCCCCTGCACCTTCGCCTGGTACAGGGCCACGTCGGCGTCGTGCAGCACTCCTTGCACGTCCTGACCCGGGTCGACGAGGGTCAGGCCCACGCTCAGGCTCGGCCGCAGGGTCACCCCCGCGTGCTCGATCGGAACCGCCGCCGCGGCGAGCACGTGCCGCGCGACGCGCTCGGCGTCGGCGCCGTCGGCCACGCCGGGCAGCAGCACGACGAACTCGTCGCCGCCGAAACGCCCCACCGTGTCGCCGCGGCGCACCGTGCCGCGGATGGCGCCGCTGATGGCGACGAGCAGGGCATCGCCGGCCGCGTGACCCATGCTGTCGTTGACGGCCTTGAGATTGTCGACGTCGCAGAACAGCACCGCCAGCCGCGTGTCGCCGGTGGGCTCGAGCGCGAGGGCGCGGGAGAGCCGCGTGGTGATCTCGTCCCGGCTGAGCAGGCCGGTGAGCGGGTCGTGGGAGGCTTGGTACACGAGCCTGTCCTTCGTGCGCCGCTCGCGGGTGACGTCCTGGAACTGCGACACGTACGACAGGGGCTCGCCTGCGGGCCCGCGCAGGAGCCCGATCGCGTGCTGCACCCACACCTCGACTCCGTCGCCACGGTGCACGAGGCGGTCGACGGTGACGCGGTCGCGCTGGCCGTCCAGGAGCGTCTGGCGCAGCTCGAGGTCGGCACGGGCACCCTCGTCGTCCAGCACGTCGTCCATCGCGTGCGAGAGGAGCCACTCCCGATCGCGGCCGAGGATGCGGCACAGAGCCGGGTTCACTTCGACGAACCTGCGGTCGAGGTTGACCAGGGCGATCCCCTGCGGTGCCACCGACATGGCCAGCCTTACCTGGCCCTCGCTGGCCGCGCGCGCCTGGTCGGCCATGACCCGGTCGTGGACGTCGTGCAGGCCGACGACGAAGCCCGCGAGCGCACCGCCGCGGTAGACGGCCCGCCCCGATGCCGAGTACCAGCGGTAGGAGCCGTCGCGATCCCGCAGGCGGAACTCGAAGGCGGTGTCCGGGTCGCGGGTTCCGACCGCCCGTGCCATCGACGCCCGCGCACGCTCGACGTCGTGGGGGTGGATGAGCCCCCACGGGCTCGTGCCGACCAGCTCGTCAGGCCGCCAGCCCAGGCTCTGCGCGATCGACGGCGAGACCCAGTCGAGCAGGCCGTCGGCGCGGACCAGGTACACGACGTCGGAGGCGTTCTCGGCGAGCAGCCGGAAGCGGCGCTCGGACTCGGCCAGCGCGGCATCCGCACGCACCCGGTCCTCGACGTCGCGGGTGACGACGTGCAGAGCGGTGATCTCGCCATCGGGTCCCCGAACGGCCCGAGCCGTGGAGTCCATCCACCGGTAGTCGCCATCGGCCGCACGCACGCGCAGCCGAAGGGTCGCCGCGTCGGCTCCCGCTCGGATCCGGGCATGGGCCTCGACTACCCGGGCGACGTCGTCGCGGTGTACGACGTTGACGCCGCCGCGCGTGAGCTCGGCCGGGGTCCAGCCCAGGACTCGCTCGACCACCGGGGAGATCCACCGCAGCGAGCCGCCCGCTTCGTGGATGGCGACGATGTCGCTGCTCTCCTCCACGAGGAAGCGGTAGCGGGCCTCGGACTGGGCCAGGGCCTCTTGCGCCTCGCGGAGCGCCGTGAGGTCGATGCCGCTGGCTTCGATCACCGCGTGACCGACCGCCGACGCTCTGGTCGGTGGGCGCACAGGCCCTGCTGGCTCGTTCATCCGATCCCCCCGTGCCCTGCGGGCATTCCTTTCTACTCCCTCCAGCCGGTGATTCCCAGCCGGGGATCACCGGTGCGGGGTGAAAGGCGCCGTCCCGAATGAGACGCCTCGACGCGGCCCCGGGTTCCGGCACGCACGTGCTGCGCAGCCGCCGAGTTCAGGCCCGGATACGCCTGGTCGCCGCCGCACCCGCCACGACCGTGAGGGCCCGATTGAGGCGGGCGGTCGGCTGCACGTATGCCATGACCCGGGCCGCGCCCCACCCGTGCTCCCGGGCGCTCTCGGCGGCCCGCCGGTGCACGAGCGTCTCCTCCCTGATGCGCGTTCCCGCCGTGCCGGCCTGCATCGACAGGCTCTCGGCGTGCCGGCGGTACAGGAAGGTGGGCGGCCCGCCGGCGACGGCGAGGGCCGAGCCGCGGGCGACCAGCCTGAGCTCGACGTCCAGGTCGGTGGCGACGCCCGCCGCGGGGTCGAACGGGACCTCCCGCAGGCTGGACGTCCGCCAGGCGATCGACGGGAAGTACAGGAAGTTGCCGGCGAGCAGCCGCGTGGCGAGGCGCTCGCCCGAGACCAGAGCACCCCCGCGCCGCGGGTGCGCGGCCGCAGCAGCGCTTTGACCCGGTCGCCCAGCGGTAGGCATCTCTCGCCGCCCTCGTCGATCACGGCTACCGCGGGCTGCACGAAGTCGGCGGCCGGGAAGCGGCTGAGGCAGTCGTACAGGCCGGTGATGTAGCCGCGCTCGACGAGGTCGTCCGAGCCCATGATCACGGTGAAGTCGCCGCGCGAAAGCGCCACGCACCGGTTGAAGTTCGCGACGAGGCCCAGGTTCGTCTCGTTGCGCACGTACTCGACCCCGGCGAACACCTCGGCGCCGCGCAGCAGCGCGGCGATGTCGTCGTCCGGGGACGCGTCGTCGACGACGGTGATCTCGACGGCCTGGGGGACGGGGGCCGAGGCGCGAGCCGCTGCGACGGAGGCGACGGTGCCCCGGAGAAAGCCCACCCGCCCGTACGCGGGCACGAGCACGTGGATCCGAGGCGGCGCCGGCCCGACGTCGGCGCGGTCGCCGGGTCGATCGGCGTCGTCGCCGGCCACGGTGCTCCCGTCACGCGTCGTCGCGGCGCCCGGCCAGCCCGGACGCCCCCGGCCAGGCTAGTCGCCCGGCGCGGCCACCACCGTCAGGCGCGGGTGAAGGGCAGCACCTGGGTGAGCCAGTCGACGAGGGCCCCCGGGTTCCGGGACTGGGTCCACACCGTCCCGGGCCCCTGGATGTCCATGACGAGCATCTCGCCGGACTTCGCCGACTGCACCCAGCCCTTGGCGATCTTGCGCACCTGCACCTGCATACCGTCCTGGTAGGCCACGAGGTGGCCGGTGTCGATCGAGAACCCCTGGCCCTGCTCCAGCACGTGCTGGTCGAGCGCGCCGTACGACGCCACGACCACCTTGCCCTGGCCCGAGCACCGCACGGTGAAGCCCCCCTCCCCTCCCCAGAACAACGCCGAGCCGCCCCACGTGGTGTCGAGCGCGATGCCGACGTCGCTCGCGAGCCACGATCCCTTCGTGAGCACGAGAGGTCGGCTCGCGTCCACGTCGAGCACGACGATGTCGCCGGGGAGCCTGGCCGCCACGTCGACCCACGAGGGGTACTGCGCGTGCGCGGTGAACGTCGAAACGAAGAACGACTCGCCGCCGAGCGCGGAACGCTTGAGCGCGCCCATGAAACCACCCTGCATCTGCGAGGAGACCTCGACGCCGAAGGACTGCATCGCCATCGCCCCGGACTCCGCCTTCATCTGCTCGGCGGGCGCGAGCATGCAGCGCGCGACGGCGAACGACGGGTTGTGACGCACCTGCACCTGCATGGGAGACCTCCCAGACCTGACGGCTGCTCTGCTGCTCCTAGCCTGTCGGCTGGTGGCCCCGCTGTGCCACCCGGGTCGGCGAACGTTCACCCGCACGGCGCGGTGCGGCGCGTGGACGGGCCAGTCGCTATCCCCCTGAGGGGCGTCGCGACGACCAGAGCGAGGTGACCGCCTCCGCAGTCCTGCCGTTGGCGGCGAGCAGGAATGCGTCGGTCATGGCGCGGCTGATCTTGCCCCCGCCGAACATCCGCAGGACCCGCAGCGGCGCGTCATCGAGGGTGGCGCGGATCATCACCTGCGCCACCAGGTCGTCTCCGAGCTGACTGCCGAACCTGGCCGCGATGAGGTCGCGGATCTTGGCCGAGCCGCGGCTCTTCCCGAGGTGCCGCAGCGGCGTGTTGTCGTCGAACTCACCCCTGACGTCAGCGCGGTTCTCGCCGATCTCGTGGCCCAGCAGCGCCTCGAACGAGGCGCGGTCGAACCACTGGCCGCGCGCGGGCGCGGAGTACACGGCGGGCGCCCCGTCTGCCGGTGGACGCTCACCCTCGATCGTCACGCGCAGCGTGGCGCGCACGTCGCGCGACGACGCCGCGACCTGCACCTCGTACTCCCCCGGGTCGACGACCCAGCCCGTCCCGGGCCGCCAGGTCGAGAACGCGCTGCGCCCGAGCGCCAGCTCGACGACGCTGCTCTCGCCCGGACCGAGGTGCACCTTCGCGAACCCCTTGAGCTCGTGGGCGGGCCTGAACACCGACGGCGCGAGCGGCCGCACGTACACCTGGACGACGTCGGAGCCGCGCGCCCCCCGGTGTTGGCGACGGTGACGCGCACACGGACCTCGTCATCGGCGCCCGCGGTGGCGCGGTCGAGCGCGGCGCCGGACCATGCGAAGGACGTGTACCCGAGACCGAACCCGAAGGGGAACGCCACGTCAGCCTCGACGGTGTCGAACCAGCGGTACCCCACGAATAGGCTCTCGCGGTACTCGGAGAAGCGCGGGCCCATCGGCAGGTCGTGCACGGGGTGGTCGGTCCACCGCGCCGGGAACGTCTCGGCCAGCCGACCGCCGGGCTCGAGCTCGCCGAAGAGCATGCGGGCCACGGCACCGCCGGACTCCTGGCCGCCGAGGTAGCCCTCGAGGACGGCGGCCACCCGGCGGACCCACGGCATCTCGACCGGGGCCCCGTTGCTCAGGACGACGACGGTGCGCGGGTTGGCCGCGGCGACAGCCTCGACGAGCGCGTCGTGCGCGGCGGGCAACCGTAGGTGGGTGCGGTCGGCCCCCTCGGTCTCGAAGACCTCGGGCAGGCCGACGAACACGACCGCCACGTCGGCGCCGCGCGCGAGCCGCACGGCCTCGTCGAGCAGCGCAGGTTCCGTCTGCTCGGCGTACCGCCCGTAACCGCGCGCGAAGTCGACCGTGGCGCGCTCGCGGATGCCGTCGAGCGCGGCGACCACCCGTCGCGCGTTGACGATCGAGCTGCCGGCCCCCTGGAACCGCGGTGCGGCCGCGAAGTCGCCGATCACAGCCACCGTGCCACCGGGCGTGAGGGGAAGCGTGCCGTCGTTGAGCAGGAGCACAGAGCCGGCCGCGGCGGCCTCCTCGGCGAGACGCTGGTGGGCCTCGGTGTCGACCTCGGCGGGGACGCGAGCGCCCTCCGTGCGTCGGACCAGGTCGACGAGCCGGCGGACGGCCCCGTCGACCACCGCGACGTCGAGGCGCCCCTCGCGCACGGCCGCGACCAGCGGCTCCGCGGCGTCGCCCTGCCCAGGCATCTGCAGGTCGAGGCCGGCGCGCAGGCCGGCCACGCGGTCGTTCGTGGCGCCCCAGTCCGACATCACGACGCCGTCGAAGCCCCACTCGTCGCGCAGCACCTGCTGGAGCAGGAAGGTGCTCTCCGTGGCGTACTCGCCGCCGACGCGGTTGTAGGCGGCCATCATCGTCATCGGCTTCGTGTCCACCACGGCCCGCTCGAAGCTGGCCAGGTAGATCTCTCGCAGGGCGCGCTCGTCGACCACTGCGTCGACGCTGAAGCGCAGCGTCTCCTGGTTGTTGACCGCGAAGTGCTTCAGCGACGCGCCGACCCCTTCGGACTGCAGGCCCCGGATCCAGGCGCCGGCCATCGCCGAGGACACGAGCGGGTCCTCGGAGAAGTACTCGAAGTTGCGGCCGCACAGGGGCGTTCGCTTGACGTTCGCGCCCGGGCCGAGCAGCACGCTGACCCCGAGCGCCCGGGACTCGACCCCGAGCGCCACTCCCACCCGCTCGAGGAGTGCGGGATCCCAGCTGGAGGCGAGCGCGGCCGCAGTGGGGAAGCACGTGGCCGGCTCGTTCGTGCCGGCGTCGAGGCTCTCGGCGCCGCTCGTCTGCAGCCGGACCCCGTGCGGCCCGTCGGTCAGGACGATCGCGGGGATGCCCAGGTCGTCGATGCCGCGCATCGACCAGAAGTCACGACCTGCGAGCAAGGCGCACTTCTCCTGGAGCGTCGCCGTCCTCAGCCACTCGCCGAGCCCCTCGTACGTCATCGCAGCCCCTCGTCCGTCGTCGGGTGGGCGGTCGGTCCCATTCTCCTCGCGCACCACGGGCGCGGGGTCAGTCTCCCGACGCAGCGAACCACTCGTCGCGCATCTCGAGCGTGGTGCGGTCGAGGCGCGCGAGCAGGTCGAACTGCGGCGCCGGTCGTGGGCAGCTCGAACCGGAAGAAGTAGCGGGCGGCCTGGCGCTTGCCGTCGTAGAAGTGCGCCCTCGCGGTCGCCGGCGGCGAGGACCTGCTCGAGCCAGATCCAGGCGACGACGACGTGCCCGACGGCCTCGAGGTAGACCGACGCGTTGGCCAGCGCCGCCTCGGCGTCGCCGCCGGCCCACAGCGTCGACGCGTCACGGCGCCCACCCGCGTCGACGGCGGGCCGCAGGGCCGCGGCAAGCTCGCCGGCCTCGCCGCCGACCGCGTCGGCCCGATCCGACGGTGGCGCGCCATCGTCGCCGAGCAGCAGCCGGAGCCCGGCGCCGCCGTCCATGACGACCTTGCGGCCGAGCAGGTCGAGCGCCTGGATGCCGTGCGTGCCCTCGTGGATCGGGTTGAGCCGGTTGTCGCGGTAGAGCTGCTCGACGTCGTACTCGCGGGTGTAGCCGTAGCCGCCGTGCACCTGGATCGCGAGGTCGTTGGCCGCCAGGCACCACTGCGACGGCCAGCTCTTCGCGATCGGGCGTGAGCACGTCGAGCAGCAGCCGCGCGCGCGGCGCGCGTCCTCGGCGTCGGCGCCGTCCGCTGCTCGTCGACGCAGCCGGCGCGCAGTACAGGACCAGCGCGAGCGCCGCCCTCCGACGTAGGCCTTCTGCGCGAGCAGCATCCGGCGCACGTCGGCGTGCTCGACGATCGGCACCGGCGGCGCGAGCCGGGTCCTTGCGCGCGGCGCGGACGGCCCTGCGGGCGGGTGCGCGCGTACTCGAGCGACGTGCAGGTAGCCGGTGTAGCCGAGCGCCGTCGGCGCCGAGCGCCGACGCCGATGCGCGCCTCGTTCATCATGTGGAACATGGCGGCGAGCCCGCGGTTCGGCTCGCCCACGAGGTAGCCGACGGCGCCCGGCCGCGCCGCCGGGCGTGAACGCGCCCTCGCCGAAGTTGAGCAGCGTGTTCGTCGGTGCCGCGGTAGCCCATCTTGTGGTTGAGCCCGGCGAGCACGACGTCGTTGCGCTCGCCGAGCGACCCGTCGGTCGTCGACCAGGAACTTCGGCACGACGAACAGCGAGATGCCCTTGCACCCCGGGCGGGCGCGCCCGGGATCTTCGCCAGCACCAGGTGGACGATGTTCTCGGCCAGCTCGTGGTCGCCGCCGGAGATCCACATCTTGGTGCCGAACAGCCGGTAGGTGCCGTCGTCCTGGGGCTCGGCGCGGCGTCGTGATGTCGGCGAGCGACGAGCCCGGCCTGCGGCTCGGACAGGCACATCGTGCCGAAGAACCGGCCCTCGATCATCGGCCGCGACGTACGTGTCGACCTGCTCGTGCGATGCCGTGCGCGACCAGCAGGTTGGCGTTGGCCGATCGTCAGGAACGGGTACGCCCAGGTGGCGACGTTGGCGGCCTGGAACCACGAGAAGGCCGCCTCGGCCACGACGTGGCCGGCAGCTGCAGCCCGCCGACGCGACGGGTCGAGGGCGGCCGCCGATCAGCCCGGCCTCGGCGAACGACGTCGAGCGCCGCCTTCACCTCCGGGATCAGGCGCACTCGTGCCGTCGCCACGTCGGCTCCTGGGCGTCGCCGAGCTTGTTGTGCGGGGCGAAGTGGTCGGTGGCGACCTGCTCGCACAGGTCGAGCACGGCGTCGAACGTCTCGCGCGAGTGCTCGGCGAACCGCGGCCGCGCGGTCAGCGGCTCGACGTCGAGCCACTCGTACAGCAGGAACTCGAGGTCGCGTCTGCTCATCAGGATCGAACGCATGCCGCACTCTCTCACCTGCCCCGCGTTTCCAGCAGGGCGTCCGCGGCCTCGGACAGCGCCGGGGCGGTACCCAGCCCAGGTGCTCGGCCGGCAGCCGCGTCCCACCCGCACCCAACGTCCCGGACCAAGTCGGGACCAAAGTCCCTTTGGTCCATGTGGGTGACGAATCGACGTAGCGGGGGATACGGAGACGGCCCCCTTCGCGGGCACCTGCGAGGAATCCGTCCCTGTTCGCGGTACGGCTCCATCCCGGCAGTGGGACACGCTGCCGAAGCGGCGGCCACGCGTCGCCTTGCTCTCCAGGAGTTCCTCATGCATGCACCGAATACACGCTTCCGTCGCGTGGCGGTCGTCGCTGCCGGCCCGATCGCCGTTCTGGCCGCGGGGGCGATGACCTGGCAGTCGTCGTACGCGGCCTTCACGGCCGAGACCCGCAACGCCGGCAACAGCTGGTCCAGCGGCACGGTGTTCCTGACGAACGACGGCGGGGGCTCGGCGCGGTTCAGCGCCACCAACCTGCTGCCCAGCGACACGCAGACCAAGTGCATCAAGGTCACCTCGACCTCGTCGGAGATCGGCCACGTGAAGATGTACTTCCTCAACGCCATCCCCTCCAGCCCGGCGCCGGTGCCGGCCGGCCTGGAGAACTACATCAAGGTCAACGTCACGTCCGGTGATGGTGGCGACTTCAGCACCTGCACGGGATTCGTGGCCGACTCCAGCCCGGCGCAGCCGATCGTCGCCGCGAAGTCTCTGGCGTACCTCGGCACCACCTACAACACCTACGGCGCCGGCCGGGGCGACTGGGTGACCACCGGGAACACCGGCGGTGAGTCGAAGACCTACCAGATCCAGTGGACGTTCGACACCACCGGGCTGAACGAGGCGCAGATCAACGCGCTGATGGGCGACACGGTGGGGCTCGACTTCGAGTGGGAGATCCAGACGGCGTAGTCCCGACGGGTTGCCCCCCAGCACGCTGGGGGGCAACCCGCTCCCCACCGCACGAGAAGGGCCACCTCCATGGAGCGGACCGCACGCCGGGATGCGGCACACCGCCGCGTCGCGGACGGGTCCACTCCCGTCGACCTGGTGACCGCTGGGCCCGGTGGGGCTCGATGAGCACGTACGCGATCGAGACGGCGCCAGGAGCATCGGGATCCTCCGGCCGAGGTGGCGCCCGCTACGCGGGCTGGGTCGGCCTGATCGTGGTGGTCCTTTCCCGCGCATACATCGCGTTCTTCCTGACCCTCGCGACGATGGCGGTGCTGCCCGCCCTGGGTCCGTGGAACTCCTACGTGGTGCAGTCCAACTCGATGGCCCCCAGCATCCGGGCAGGCGACGTCGTGGTCGCCGCTCCGTTCGACCGTGCGAACGCGATCCCCGTCGGCCGGGTCATGGTCTTCGTGGATCCCACCCGGACCGCGGGCACGGGGCACGACGTGCTCCTGGTGCACCGCGTGGTCACCGACAACAAGAACGGCACGTACGTCACGCAGGGTGACGCCAACCGGGCCGAGGACAGCACGCCGCTGACCGCCGAGGCCGTGCGCGGCCAGGGCCGCATCCTGGTCCGGTTCGTCGGACTGCCGCTGCTGTGGCTGTCCAACGGGACCTGGTGGGCGTTCGCCCTGTGGCTGCTGCTTACCCTCGTCGCCTTGTACGTGGTGGCCACCTCCGTGGGGCGGGGCGACGCGTCGGCCGGGCCGGGTTCGGAGGACCCGTCCGAGCCGGAGGACCAGCCAGGTCCGACGGAACCGGGCCAGGACGCCTCCGCGGGAACCGCGACGGGCCCGGTGGCATCGGCTGCACCGCAGGACCTCGCGCTGCCGACTCTGGCCGCCCCGGCACCCCAGCCCGGTCCTGGTAGGGACCAGCAAGACGCTGGCCGCCAGGCCGCGGTGCCGCCGGTGCCGCGCTGGTGGGCCGGTGTCAAGGTCGTCTCCCTGGTGACCGTGGCGCTCGCCGTCATCGTGGCGACGTTGGTGGCCCCCCAGGGCGCGAGCGGCCGGTTCACCGCCGAGAGCGTGAACGGGGGGAACGCGTGGACGTCGGCCACCTTCGGAACCGCCCAGGTCACCTACCCTGTCGACTCGCACGCCTACGGCGCCAACTGGACGGGATCGATCTCCGGAAACGCGGCCGCGGCGTTCGGCAAGATCCTCAAGGGCGTGACCCTCACCATCCAGGACACCACGGACGGCACCTACTGGACTGGGGCCGACTGGATCACCGACCCGACCCCCGCTGCGCTGCCCCAGGTCCCTGCGACCGGGACGGTGAGCTGGACGTACTCCCTCGCTGCCAGCCGCCTGAGCAGCGGTGACGACTACGCAGTGTTCGCCACGGCGACGGACAGCGCTTCGGTGCCCTTCAACAGCCCCCTCGTGGCGTGGACCTTCGACAGCACCGTGCCGACGGTCGCGGTCACCAACCCGGTGAGTGGTTCGGTCTACGGCGCCAACTGGGACGGCACCATCGCCGGTACGGCCGGCACCAGCAGCCCGAACGTCACCCTGTCCGGCGTCGCCCTGGCCCTCAAGGACACCACCACGAGCCGGTGGTGGAACGGCACAGCGTTCGCCGCCACCAGCCTCACGCGCGTGAACGCCGTCGGGACGACCCAGTGGACGTACCCCCTGGCCCTGTCGGCCCTCACCGACGCGCATGCGTACAGCCTCGTGGCGACGGTCACCGATTCGGCGGGGAACACCCAGGCGACCCCGACGGTGACGTTCAGCATCGACACCACGGGCCCGACGGTCGCCGTGACCTACCCGGTCAGCGGGCAGCGGTACGGCCCCAACTGGACCGGAACCCTCGCGGGCACTGCTACGGATCCGGCACTCGCGATCACCCGCGTGACCGTCAGGATCCAGGACACCACGACGTCCCAGTACTGGAACGGAGTCGCCTGGCAGGCACCCAGCACGGCCGTGACCGCAACCGGCACGGCTGCGTGGACCTACCCGTTCGCCGTGAGCCGCCTCAGCGACCAGCACTCCTACTCCGTGACCGCCTTCGCCACTGACACCGTCGGCAACGTGGGCACCAGCAGCACCGTGACGTTCACGGTCGACCTCAGCGCCAACATCGCCGTGGCGATCACCTATCCGGCCTCCGGAACCGTCTACGGCGCGAACTGGTCCGGCGTCGTCACCGGTACCGCCGCCGACCCGTCGGGCGACCTGTCCGCCGTGTCGGCGGAGATCCGCGACACCACAGCCGGCAGCTGGTGGAACGGCACCACCTGGCAGGCCACAGCCACCACGCGTCCGGTCACCGGGACCACCGCCTGGTCCTACGCCCTGCCGGCTACCGCCCTGACCACCGAGCACAACTACTCGATCAAGGCGACGGCTACCGACTCCGTGGGCAACAGCGGAACCACCACCAGCACGTTCGGCTACTTGACCAGCGGCGTGAACGTCGCCGTCGGCTACCCAGCCAACAGCGCCACCTACGGCGCCAACTGGGCCGGGGCAGTGACCGGGACCGCCACCGCCACCGGTGGGCTGACCGTCACCCGCGTGAACCTCACCGTGCGAAACACGACGAATGGAAGCTACTGGAACGGCGCCTCGTGGCAGCCGACCAGCGCCACCGTGACCGCCACGGGCACGACGGCGTGGACGTCCCCACTCCCATCCAGCCAGCTCGTCACCGGCAACTCCTACTCCGCCGTCGCGACGGCCGTGGACAACTTGAGCAACACGCACTCGGTCACGGTGCCCTGGACGTACGTCACGACCCCACCGACAGTCACCATCACCTACCCCGTCAGCGCCAGTACCTACGGTGCCACCTGGGGCGGGGCCATCTCCGGGACCACGACGCCGAACGCGGCGGGCTTCGGCATCGCCGCAGGGGCGACCAGCGTGGCCGTCCAAGACACCACCACCGGACTCTGGTGGAACGGCACTGCGTTCGCCGCCTCGACGCAGACGTACCTGGCCGCCACAGGCAGCACCGGCTGGACCTACGCGATGCCCGCCGCCGCCCTGACCAGCAGCCACTCCTACAGCGTCGTCGCCAGGGCGAGCGACACGGGAGCCAACGTCGGTACCAGCGCCTCGAGCTCGTGGACCTGCTTCGTGGCGAGCAAGCTCGTCATCACGACGCAGCCGTCCAACAGCGTCGCCATGGCCCCGATCTCCCCGGCGGTCAAGGTCGCCGTCCAGGACGCCGCCGGGCACGTTGCCACGACGGACAGCAGCACCACCATCACGCTGACGATCGGCACCAACCCGGGCGGCGCGACCATCGCCGGCGGCGGCCCGGTGACCGTGACCGCGGGCGTCGCCACCTTCTCCAACGTCGCGCTGGACAAGGCCGGAACCGGCTACACCCTCAATGCTCTGAGCGCCGGACTGACCAGCACCACGTCGGCCGCGTTCACCATCAGCATCGGGGCGGCGGCCAAGCTGGCCTTCACGCGGCAGCCCTCCGCGACGGCGTTCAGCGGCTCCTCGTTCAGTACCCAACCGATCGTCGGAGTCCAGGACGCCTACGGAAACACGGTGACCAGCGGCTCCTACTCCGTCAAGCTGACCGCCTCGGGTGGCACGTTCAGCTGCAGCAGCAACCCGAAGACCACGTCGTCCGGGTCGGTCACGTTCTCCAGCTGCAAGATCACCGGTTCGGGCACCTACACCCTGACGGCCACTGCGACGGGTCTGACGCCAGCCGTCTCCATCCCCATCGTGGTCAGCTACCGGCAGGTTGCGGCGCCCACGAACGTCGCCGCCGTCGCGGGGACGACGTCCGGCAGCACGCGGGTGACCTTCAGCGCCTCCAACCCCACCACCGGGGTCAACAACTACACCTGCTCGGTCTACGTCAACACCGGCCGGACCACCACCCCCGTGCAAGGTGCGCTGATCACCAGCGCCACGTGCAGCGCGAGCGGGACCAACATCACGGTCGGAGCGAGCTACACCGGCACCAACTCCATCGTGGTGATCGTCAAGGCCAACCCCAAGACCAACTACACGGCGGCCTCCAGCACCCCGGTGGTCGGCAGCGTGGCAGGCTAAACCGGCTTCAGACCTTGATGCGCGCGCCGGCGGGGTCGAACGGCGGCTTGGTGTGCGCGGTGGCGGGGCAGACGCGACCTCCGACATTGATCTCGTACGACCCCTGGGCCAGGTCCTCGGTGGTCACGGCGGCACCGTCGCGGCGCCACACGTAGGCGAGCGCCACGGCGGCGCCCAGCGTGGCGCCCCAGGCGGCCGACATGACCTGGCCGACGGCGAGCCCGTCGCGCAGGACGAGCTCGCCGCCCCACATCATCACGTCGGGGTCGTCGAGGACGAGCGACACCATCGTGCGCCTCGCGCCCTCGGCCCGGCTCCGCTCGACCGCCGCGCGACCCAGGAAGTCGATGTCGGTCTTGAGCTTGCAGGCGAACAGCAGCCCGGCCTCGACCGGCGTGTAGTCGGGCGTGAGGTCGGACCCGAAGGCCCGGTAGCCCTTCTCCAGCCGCAGCGAGTTGATCGTGTAGTAGCCGGCCGGCTCGATTCCGAACGCGGCACCGGCCGACATGAGCAGCTCGTACACGCCGACCGCGAACTCCGTTGGCACGTAGAGCTCCCAGCCGAGTTCGCCGACGTACGTGATCCGGGTGGCCCGCACCGTCGCGTAGCCGAGGTCGATCTCTCGGCTCGTCGCGAACGGGAACGCCTCGTTCGACAGGTCGGCCCGCGTCAGGCTCTGCAGCAGACGGCGCGACGCGGGCCCCATCACGCCGAGCACCGCGTACGCCGACGTGACGTCGACGACGCTGACGTGCTGGTCGGGCCCGATGTGGCGGCTGATCCAGTCCAGGTCCCGCACGGGCGAAGCCGCGCTCGTGACGAGCAGGAACTCGTCGTGGGCGAGCCGGGTGATCGTGACGTCGGCCTCGTAGCCGCCGCGCTCGTTGAGCAGGCCGGTGTAGACCGCTCGCCCGGCCTGGACGGCGACGTCGGCCGTGCACAGCCACTGCAGCACCGCGCTCGGCGTCCCGCCCGTTGATCACGAGCTTGCCGAACGACGTCTGGTCGAACAGGGCGACCGCTTCCGGGCCGCCCGCTGCTCGGCGGCGGACCACGCCAGCCAGTTCGGCTTGCCCCAGGTGTAGTCGAGCGCCGGCGCGACGCCCGCGGGCGCGAAGACGTTGGCCCGCTCCCAGCCCATCTTCGAGCCGAAGCTGGCGCCCTGGGCCGCGGTCAGCGCGTGATGACGGGCGAACGCCGGAACGGCCGGGCGGTCTCGAGCTCCCGGTTCGGCCACGGCACCGCGTAGTGCAGGCCGAGGATCTCGCCCACCCGGTCGTGCAGCCACTGGTTGTTGCCGTTGAAGGCGGCGAACCGGCGGATGTCCACGCCGACAAGGTCGCTGGTCGGCTCGCCGCCGACGATCCACTCGGCCAGCGCGCGGCCGGCGCCGCCGGCCGAGGCGATGCCGACCGAGTTGAAGCCCGCCGCGACGAAGAAGTTCGTCAGCTCGGGCGCCTCGCCGAGGATGAACTGGTTGTCGGGGGTGAAGCTCTCCGGGCCGTTGTAGAACTTCTTGATGCCGGTGTGGTGCAGCGCCGGGATCCGGTGCAGCGCGCTCTCCATCAGGATCGAGAAGTGGTCCCAGTCCTCGTCCAGCAGCTGGAACTCGAACGGGTACGGGCAGCTGGTCCGGCGCCACCCACGGCTTGGCCTCGGGCTCGAAGCCGCCGACGACGAGCCCGCCGACCTCCTCCTTGAAGTACGTGTAGCCGTCGGGGTCGCGCAGGATCGGCAGGATCCGGTGCACGCCGTCGATCTGCTCGGTGACGACGTAGAAGTGCTCGGCCGAGTGCAGCGGCACGTTGACCCCGCCCATCGCGCCGACCGCCTTGGCCCACTGGCCGGCGCAGTTGACGACGACCTCGGCCTCGATGTCGCCCTGGTCGGTGCGGACGCCGGTGACGGCCCGCCGCTCCTGGGCGATCCCGGTGACCCGGGTGCGCTCGAAGACCGACGCGCCGCGCTGGCGCGCGCCCCTGGCGAGCGACTGGGTGACGTCGGTCGGGTTGGCCGTCCCGTCGCCGGGCAGCCAGATGGCGCCCGAGCAGGTCCTCGGTCTCCAGCATCGGGTAGAGCTCCTTGGCCCGCTCGGGCTGATCAGACTCGCACTCGAGGTCGAACGCCTCGGCCGTCGCGGCCGTGCGCCGCAGCTGCACCATCCGCTCCGGGGTACGGGCCACGGTCACGCCGCCACAGCGCTTGTAGCCCGTGGCCAGCCCGGTCTCGGCCTCGAGCGCGCTGTAGAGCGTCGGCGGAGTACTGCACGAGCCGGGTGCCGTTCTCGGTCGACGCGCAGCTGCCCGACCAGACCGGCAGCGTGCCAGGTCGTGCCGCCCGACAGCTGGCCCTGCTCCAGGACCACGACGTCGGTCCAGCCCAGGTGCGTGAGGTGGTAGGCGACGCTCGTCCCGATGATGCCGCCGCCGACGATGACGACGCGGGCGCGGGAGGGGAAGATCCTTGGCCATGGCGGGGGTCTCCTCGGCGGGACGACGGGGCTGGCCGGCCGCGTGCAGGCCATGCTCGGACCCTATCCAGGGTGCGCCGGAGGGCGCCTCGGACGTCCGCCCGACGAGCGCCCACGGCGACGTCTACTGTTCGACACCACGGCGTCGCACGGAGGATTCCCGTCTGAGGGAAGGGACCCACCAGGCATGGCAGAGCACGACCTCGATCCGGGTCTTCTCGCGCGGCTCGACGCGGTGCCGGCTCTCCGGGAGCGCAGGGGCGTGTCCGACCTGTCCGGCGGGCTGACGAACCGCAACCTTAAGGTGCTGACCGCCGACGGCGCCGCCGTCGCGCGGCTCTCGTCCCCCGAGAGCGCGCTGCTCGCCATCGACCGCGGCAACGAGCACCTGAACTCGATGGCCGCCGCGCGGTCCGGCGCCGCCCCCGACGTGCTCGGCTACTCCGCCGAGGCGAGCGTGCTCGTGGTGAGGTTCATCGAGGGCCGCACCTGGTCCGAGGCCGACGTCCTCGCGCCGGCCAACTCGCCCCGCATCGCCGCCTCGTGCCGCCAGCTGCACGCCGGGCCACGGTTCGTCAACGACTTCGACATGCTGGCGCTCCAGCCGCACTACCTCTCGATCGTCCGGGAGAGGGGTTTCCGGCTCCCGAACCGCTACCTGGAGTTCGGCTCCCACGTCGAGGCGATCGGGCGGGCCCTCGCCGCGAACGAGGTGCCCACGGTGCCCTGCAACAACGACCTGCTCGCCGCCAACTTCATCGATGCCGGCGACAAGCTGTGGCTCATCGACTACGAGTACTCAGGCAACAACGACCCGTTCTTCGAGGTCGGCAACCTCTGGAGCGAGGCCGCCGGAACGCCCGACGACCTCGAGCGCCTCGTCGCCGCCTACGTCGGCCGCACCTCGGCAGCGTTCACAGCGCGGGCCTGGCTGTGGGGCCTCATGAGCAAGTACGGATGGACGTTGTGGGCGTCGATCCAGGACGGTGCCAGCGACCTCGACTTCGACTTCTGGTCGTGGGGCATGGAGAAGTACGACCGCGCCGTGGTCGAGTTCGACGGCCCCGAGTTCGGCCGGATGCTCGCCCTGGCCGCCTCCTCCGACTGAGCCGCCCGCCGACCGACCTCCCCCGGCACCGGCGCGGACCGAGGCCCGTCCGGCGCCTGGGGCACCGTCCGCGCCCCTGCCGACGGAGTCCGAGGCAACTCCAAGGACGTGCAGGGACGATGCCGTTCATGAGGCGAACCCTGCGCACACTCGTGGGCGTGAGCCTGGCCTCCGTCATGACGGTCCTCGCTGGGTCCCCCGCCGACGCCACGGGCGCGGGCGGTTCCCCGGCGGCGTCCCCCCCTGCACCCGTGCCCAGCACAAGCCCGGCCGTGCCCGTGCCCGCACCTGGAGCCGTGCCCGCACCAGGAGTCGCGCCCGGAGCCTCGCCCGGCAGTGCCGGCGGAGCCACGCCCGGTGCCGTGCCCGGGGCCGGGCCCGTGCCCGGAGCCTCGCCCATGGCAGGAGGGGCGGGCTTGGCCGTCGCGGGCCCTACCCCCGAGCAGGTCCGCGCCGCCATCGCCGCCGCCAAGTCTTGGGCGGCCGCGCTCGCCGGGACGGCCGCAGCCGCCCGCAAGGCCGCACTCGCCGCTTCGACCGCAGCCGGACGAGCGGCAGAAGGTGCCGAAGCGGCGCTCACCGACGCCCAGTCCGCCGCCCGCGTCGCGGACAACGCCGCCGCGACCGTCACCAACCTGGTCAGCGCCGCCTACCGGCAGGGACCCCTCGTCGACATCGGGAGAGTCCTGACCTCCGACAGCCCCGAAGACCTGCTGCAGTCACTCAACCTGATCGACCGGATGGCGGACTACAACAACGTCAGGCTCGACCGGGCCACCCTCGCGCACCAGAACGCCGCGAACGCGGCCACCAGGGCCAAGGCCCTCGCCGAGGCGGCCGGCGCCTCGGCCGTCGCGGCAGCAGCCCAGCAGGCCAAGGCCGACCAAGCCGTCAGGATCGCGAACGAGGCGGTCGCGGGACTGGGCAAAGCACTCGGGGCAGCACTGCTGGCCGCACATGGGCTCACCGCCGAGATCCCCGTCTCAGGGACCCTGCTCGCGCGCGCCTCGGTGCTCAAGGACATCCGCCCGTTCGACCCGACGGCGGGCCCCAACGCGAACGACCGAATGGCCGAATGGCTGGCCAGCGACCGCACCGTCCTGCCCCACACGCCGCGGGCGTACGCGGTGACCGCCCTGGCCGCGCACGGCTGGGGGCTCGAGCAGTGGGCCTGCCTGGACCGCCTGTGGTGGCACGAGTCCGGCTGGAGCACGATGAGCGTCGACCACGCGCAGGGGCCCACCTTCGACCCGTCCAAGACGTGGGGCATCCCCCAGGCGTACCCGGCCAGCAAGATGGCCAGCGTCGCCGACGGCGGGGGTCCGGACTGGATCATCAACCCCACCACCCAGATCAACTGGGGCCTGACCTACATCGAGCGCTCTGAGACCTACCGCACCCCCTGCGGGGCGTGGAACGTCTGGCGCGCCCGCGCCACCGGCGGCCACTCCGGCTGGTACTAGACCACGTGGTCGCTGCGAGTTCGTGGACTTGGCTGACGCACGCACGGAGCGGCGAGCGGCCCTAGCCGCTACGACAGGTGCGCGAGCTCGGGCCAGAGCAGCGACCACGGCCGCGCGGGGCGCTCGCAGACGCGCACCGGGATGCCCTGCTCCTGCGTGTCGACCCCGACGCCGTTGTCTGCCGGTCGCGTGACTCGACATCCGACGAAGTGCTCTGCCGCGTAAGCGTCCCCGATGCCCACGAGGACGACCGGCGCCGCGTCGTCGGCCGGTGGTCCCCACGTGGCGAAGCCGTTGTGGCCGCTGTGGACCGGTGGCATCCCGCTGCCACCGAGCAGGGTGAGCGCGGCAGCCTCGCCGTAGTTCGCGGTGAAGACGACCGCGCGCCCGCGTTCGGTGGGCGGGACCGAGCTCAGGGCGTCCCGAACGTCGTCCACGAGCGCGGGCCAGCCAAGTTGCGATCCGATCTCGCCGCTGACGGCAGGCAGCGGCGTGGCCGCGAGCGCGGCCGGCGGGACGAGCGGAAGGCCGACAAGCGCGCTCAGCGCAGCCTGCGTCAGCAACCCGATCCCGAGGAGGAGGTGTCGCAGCACGACGCGCCCGCGGTCCAGCCAACCGTCGACGGAGATGCCGCCGGCGGCGGCCAGGGCCGGCACCAGGCCGGCGGTGTAGTAGCCCTTGCCCCGCGCGAGCAGGTAGACGACGACCAGGCCGATCCAGGCCACGGCCACGAAGCGGTACGGACTCAGGGTTCCCCTGAGCAGCCGGAAGACCCCAGCGATCGTGACGGGCACCAGCAGGAGCCCCGCGCACGCCCACACCAGCAGCACGTAGTCCAGCCGCGAGGCCGACGCGGCGATGACGCGGGCCATCTCGAGCTGCGGCCAGCCGTGCTGGGATTGCCAGAGCAGGTTCGGTGCAGCCATGGCCCCCGCGATGACCGCCGCTCCCCACAGGGCCGGCCTCCGCGGCGGCGACCGCGGCCCGACGGCCGCCATCGCGACGACGAGCGCCGCCGGCAGGATGGCGAAGGAGGTCTTGGTGAGCATCCCCAGACCGGTGCAGAGACCCGCGACGAGGAATCAGCGGTCCGCTCTGGTCCGCACGGCACGGATGACGAGCCACGTCACGGTGGCCTCGAGCGCGATGTCGACCGCGGTGGTGGTGAGCAGATGGCCGTTCACGAGGACGAGCGGGCCCGCGGCGACCACGAGTGCCGTGACGCCCTGCGCCCTAGCCGAGCCCCCGAGCTCGCGGCAGGTCAGCACCGCCGCGGCGAGGACGACGAGCACGGCCGCGGCCGCCCCGACGCGCACGGCCAGCAGCGACGGGCGCTCGCCGCCGAGGCCCGCGAGCGCCCAGGCAAGGAGCGGGGTGAGCGGGGGCTGGTCCGGATATCCCCACGCCGCGTGCCTCCCGGCGACGACGAAGTACAGCTCGTCCCGGTGCCAGCCGTAGCCAACCGCGGTCCCCACGAGGGCCACGAGCGTGAAAGCCCCGTCGCCCACGGCACCCAGCGCCACGACGAGGTCGCCCCCGACGCGGCCCGCACCTGCCCCGCTGCAGCGGCCGAGGTGGTCACTGGGGCACCTCGCCAGCGCCCACGGACGCGATCAGCAGGAGCGGAACCGTGCTGGCCGCGGCCGCCGAGCGCAGGTCGACCGGGTCCGGTCCCGACGTCAGCAGCCGCACAGCGCCGACGTGGCCGGGGCCCGAGGGCGGGGTCACCACCAGTAGGGCTCCTGCGGGACGTACGGCGTCTCCAACCGGGTGATGTCATCGGCGGTGAGGCGCAGGTCCAGTGCGGCCACCGCGTCAGCGAGGTGATTCGGCTTGGTGGCCCCCACGATGGGGGCAGCCACGACCGGCTTGCTCAGCACCCATGCAAGCGCCACTTGCGACATCGTCACGCCCCGTTCGGCCGCGACGGCTTCAACCGCTTCGACGATGGGCCGGTCAGCTGGGGAGTCGAAGGTCTTGGCGACCTCATCCACGGCGGCCCGCGCGGTCTGCTCGCCCCAGGGCCTGGTGAGCCGCCCCTTGCCCTGCGGCGAGTACGGCACCACGCCCACTCCCATGTCGGCGCACATCGGGAGCATCTCGCGCTCCTCTTCGCGCTTGAGCAGGTTGTACTGGTCCTGCATCGCCGCGAACGGCGTCCACCCATTGACGGCAGCGGCGTTCTGCAGCTTCGCGAACTGCCACGCCCACATCGACGAGGCCCCGAGGTGTCGTACCTTCCCCGCCGCGACCAGATCGTGAAGAGCCTCCATCGTCTCCTCGACCGGCACCGAGTCGTCGAAGCGGTGGATGAAGTAGACGTCGATCCAGTCCGTGCCGAGGCGGCGCAGCGACGCCTCGCACTGCTCGTGGATCGCAGCCCTCGAAAGCCCCGCGCCGGTGGGTCCGTCGTGCATGCGGCCGGACACCTTCGTGGCGATCACGACGTCATCGCGGCGCGAGTACCGACGGACGGCGCGGCCGACGTACTCCTCCGACGTGCCCTGCTGGTAGACGTTCGCGGTATCCCAGAACGTGACGCCGAGTTCGGCGGCCTGCCGGAAGAACGGTTGGGACGCCTCCTCGTCGCGCGTCCACGCATGCAGGCCCGCAGCCGGATCCCCGTAGCTCATGCACCCGAGCGCCACGCGGCTCACGGTGAGATCGGTGCGGCCGAGACGGGTGTGGAGCATGACGGAACGTTAGACCCCTCGAAGCGGGAGCGATCAAGCACCTGGGCGGGTTACGGACTGGCCTTGCCGCGCAGGCGCCGGATCTCCACGACGAGTCGGGGAACGTCCTGCCGAGCGTGAGCGATGAATTCCTGGTCAGCTCTCGAGGCCGGGACGAGTCCGTTCTCGGTGTGTCGCGAGACGTACATGTCGGGTTCTGCGTCGTCTTCGGACACTCGGATGAAGTCGTCCCCGCTCATGTGGTGCTGACCCTGAATGGAACCGTCATCACGCTTCCCATTCGGGGCGGGCGTTCGAGGCAGCGTCACTGCTAGGTTCGGGGCATGGGCCGGATGTCGCTGGATGCCCCGCTCGTTTCCGACGACGTCGTCGTTCGTGAGTTGACCGCAGACGACGCTGGCTTGCTGGCCGACACCGCGAAAGACGTTGAAGGGGTGCGCGGATCGCTGCCAGTCCCGGACTCGCCGACTGCGGCTGCTGCGCTGATCGCCAGGTACGAGGACTGGCGTCGCACGGGTGAGGGCAACCTGTTCGGGGTGTTCCCTGCGGGCAGCACCCAACTGGTGGGCGTCGTGAGCCTTCGCCTCCATGACCCGGATGAGTTCGTCGCCGAGGGCGCGGTCTGGAACCGCCCCGACGGCCCGTCCCGCCGTGCCGCCGCTCACGGTGTCGCCCTAGTCGTCCGTCAGGCGCACTCGGCTATGGGAATCCGCCGGGTGTGGGTCACGCTGGACCCGCTCGACCGGCTGACCAAGAGCCTCGTATGGGAAGCCACCTTCTCGGCCGAAGAGCAGGTCCGCGAGGCAGACGGTCGTCTAGGTACCCGGTACTCGTCGCTCGGCTAGAGGACATCCGCCGCGCGCAGAAGTGCCGATCTCGCTCGCCTAGATGTGGGCCAGGCAGCACCCCGCCCGCCACGAACTGGAAGGCGGGCACGACGACCCGTCCAGAGCCAGTGGTCAGAGCCAGCGGACCCGGCACAGGGGTGTCGGCCGAGTCGTACAGCGGGCCCAACGCCGCAACCCACAGCTCCCCCACGCTGGGTCCGGCTTGCGGTTCCGTCACGGCTCTAGTCTGCTGCTGAGGAGCGACTCGTGCCGTGGCAACGGAGCGACCTGGTCGGGGGCAGTCGCGGATGCAGGGGTGACTCCAGGCCTCTTGGCCCCATTCGCCGCCCGCCAACGGTCACCGCCATGACGAGATCCGGGACATGCAGAAGGCCCCCTCCCGGAGGAGGGGGCCCACTCGATTCTGCGAAGAATCCTCGCTCGTTCTGCGAAGACCCCTTCGTGGAGCCGCCGGGAATCGAACCCGGGTCCCGATGGGCTGGAGACGGACTTCTCCGTGCGCAGCCGCGCTGTCGTGTTCTCGGCCCACCCGCTTCGTGCGGCACTTCGGGTGACACGGCCCAGTCACTGTGTGGTGTTCCGCCCACCCCCGTGACCGGGGTGGTGGGTGAGTCTCCTAGCTGACGTCAGATTCCGAGTCGGAGACTTCTCGGGCTGACGGATCTACGCGCTCGCTTAGGCAGCGAGGGCGAGATCGGACTGGTTGCTGTTGGCAACTGTGTTTTCCAGCGAAGGTTCACAAGATCACGCTGGCTTCTTGGCACGCTTCTCCGGCATCAACGTCAACGGTCGAAACCGTTCGGCCCCTCTGTTCAGTTCTGGGTCGATCGTACGGCAGAGGTCCAAGGCACGTCGAACTCGAAAGATTGGGGATCCTGCTGTCGGCCAATTCGACGCGGGGGTCCCTTCATGCGGTCAGGCGAGGGACAGGAAGAGCTTCTCGAGGGCAGCAAGGTCGGGCTCGCCCCGGGGGCCGGGATCGATCACGCACTGCTTGAGCCCGCTGGCGACAATCGCGAAGCCGGCCTTGTCGAGCGCCTTGGACACGGCCGCGAGCTGGGTGACGACGTCTTCGCACTCGCGACCCTCCTCGAGCATCTTGATGACGCCGGCGAGCTGACCCTGGGCGCGACGGAGTCGGTTCAGGATGGGAGTGCAGTCCTTCTGGTTCAGCTCCACGGTGACTCCTGAAGGTCGGCGGTCGGCTGGCGGACGAGGGCGTCGCTCACGCCTGCTGGCCGGTCTTCTGTGCGTCGATCTCGGCCCGGATGGTGTCCATGTCGAGGCCGCGGACGGCGTCGATCACCTGGTTCAGACTCTGCGCGGGTAGGGCGCCGGGCTGGGAGAAGACGAGGATGCCCTCGCGGAAGGCCATGAGCGTGGGGATCGAGGTGATGCTGGCCGCGCCGGCGAGCGACTGCTCGGCCTCGGTGTCGACCTTGCCGAACACGATGTCGGCGTTCTGCTCGGATGCGGCTTCGAAGACCGGGCCGAACTGGCGGCACGGACCGCACCACTCGGCCCAGAAGTCGACCAAGACGATGTCGTTCTCAAGGACGGTGGACTCGAACGACGCGGCGGTGAGCGCGACGGTGGACATACGAACTCCTTGCTGCCGGGGCGTTTCCCGGACGACGGCGGCGGGCGGTGCAGGGACGGCGGACCGCAGGCCCGGATACCCCTTCGGGTATGGCCAACGCCGTGGGGGCAGCCACCATTCCCGTTCAGGAACTATACCCCATGGGGTATGCTCGAGGCTCTACCCCAGACACCCGGACCGCAGCGCCACGTGGCGCCGGCCGCAAGGAGGAACGATGTCGCACTACGGCGCCGAAGTCCGCGAAGAGCTCCGCCCCCACGCGCGCGAGCTGCGCCGGGCGATCCCCGACGTGTACAAGGGCTTCGCCGCCCTGCACGACGCGGCGCTCACCGAGGGCGCGCTGAGCACCAAGGTCAAGGAGCTCATCGCCCTGGCCATCGCCACCAGCGAGGAGTGCGACGGGTGCATCGCGGCCCACGCCCACGCCGCCGTCGAACACGGCGCCTCCCCGCAAGAGGCGGCAGAGGCGATCGGCGTCGTGTTCCTCATGAACGGCGGCCCGGCCACGATCTACGGCCCGCGCGCCTTCTCCGCGTTCCGGGAGTTCCACGACGCCAAGCACGCGGTCGCCCCGGCCTGAGCCCCCGGCCCCTCCCCCGCGGCCCAGGACTACCTCGGTGAGAGGGCCTTGCCGACCGGCGAGAGCCGCGAGGCGAGACCCTTGTACTCCTTGGCCATCGTGGCGTACACCGCGCGGTTCGCCGCGTCGGGCTCGAATCGTCGAGCCACCGGAACGAGGGCGGGCACGTCCTCGAGGGTGATCTCCCCGAGCACGACCCGGGCCCACATGGCCACGCCGCGCAGCTGCGCCGACCGCGGGTCGAGCACCTGCTCGATGGGCCGGTCGAGGACATCGGCGTGGATCTGGCACCACAGGTCGCTCTGGGCGCCGCCGCCGATGATGCGCAGCCACGGAACGGGCCGCTTGAGGAACTTCTCGTAGTAGCCCAGCAGCCAGTTGACGTTCAGGGCCACGCCCTCGAGCACGGCGCGCACCATCATGGAGCGGTTGCTGCGCAGGGAGAGGTTGAGGAACGCACCGCGCAGCCGGTCGTCCTCCACCGGCGAGCGCTCGCCGTTGAGCCACGGCGTGAACACGAGCCCCTCGGAGCCGGCTGGTACGGACTCCGCAAGCGCCACGATCTCCTCGAACGTCGGGTCGACCATCTCGGGCGCCGCCCCCGAGGCGCCGACTCCGGATCCCCCGCCGAGCAGCCCGTCGGGTGGGGAGATGATCTGCTCGCGCAGCCACTGGAGCGCCGAGGCGCCCACGTTCTGGTTGTTCGCCACGATGGGGTGGTGGGGATCGAGCCCCGGAACGGTCGCCATCGAGTGCAGCACGTCGGTGCGTTTGAACGGCACCCGCGCGCCGAGCCAGGCCGTGGTGGAGATCGCCAGGTGCGACTCGAACGGTGCCACCGCGCCGGACGCCAGCACGGCCGCGTGCAGGTCGGGGATGCCGCACACCACGGGCGCGCCCGCGCGCAGGCCCAGCTCCTCGGCGACATCGGGCAGCAGCGGGCCGAGCACCGACGACGTGGGCAGCAGCTCGGGCAGGCGCCTCGGGTCGCGGCGCGCCCGGGCGACCAGCGAGGGCTCGTAACCACCCGTGGCGCCGACGTGGTTGTCGGTGAGCCAGGACAGGATCATCGACGCTCGGGTCGCGGCCGCCCGGCCGGTCAGCCGCATGCCCACGTAGTCCACCGGCTCGAGCAGCCACACCGTTCGCGCGTACACGTCGGTGAGCTCGCGCTGCAGGAGCAGCGAGTGTCCGGTGGGATCGGCCCCGTTCGGGGAGGGCGCTCCGCCGGTCAGCCGCACGAACGGCAGCACCTTGTGCGGCGCGAACCCCTGCACGCTCAACGGACCGCCGACGATCTCCTTGGCGTACTTCGCCGCGCGGGTGTCGGCCCACAGCAGCACGGGTCCGGTGGGCCGGCCCTGCGCGTCGACGGGCACCGTCGAGCCCCACTGCCCGGTGATGCCCACAGCGTGCAGGCCCGCGGGCGCCACCCCGGTGCCGGCCACCACCTCGCGCACCGCACTGCCGAGCTGGGTCCACCACTCGTCGGCGTTCTGCGTGGCGGTGCCGTCGGTGCCGATCTCGACCGACACCGGACCCATCGCCGTGCCGAGCACCTCGCCGCCGGGCGTGACGGCCGCCACCTTGGGACCGCCGTTGCCCAGGTCGACCGCCAGGATCCAGGCGTCGCCGCTCATGCGGGATCCGCTGACGCGGGCATCTCCGGGGCCGTCTCGTACATCGCGTCGAGCACGCCGGACATGAGCTGGTCGATGGTTCCGTAGCCCTCGGGACTGCCCCCGAGGCCGTACACCGCGCCCGACGCCGCCGGCTCGCCGGCGTGCTCGAGCGCATAGTCGACCGCAGCGCGGAGGTCGTCGAGGTACTGCTCGACCACGCCCGGCTTCGTGTTCGGCCGGGTGACGCAGAAGTGCAGCGCGGGCGGCAGCTGAAGGGTGTTCATCCGCCACCCGCGCTCGCGCAGCGCGTCGTTGACGAGGTACACGTCGACGACCTCGCTCCTGAAGGCCACCAGGAACAGCGGGTCGCCGATCACCTCGAGCTCGGGGATCCGCTCGCGGATGCCCGCAGTCATCGTCGCGGCCGCGCCGAAGATGTCTCCGGCCGCGCGCAGGTAGCCCTCTTCCCCCGTCGTGACCAGGGCCGCCCACGTCGACGCGATCAGGCCGCCGCTGCGCGAGCCGGCCAGCCCCGGCGAGAGGTACAGGCCGCCGGGCCAGTCGGGCGCGGTGAAGTACTGCCGCTTGCGCAGCCCGCGGGTGCGGTAGAGCAGGGTGCTGGTGCCCTTGAGCGCATAGCCGTACTTGTGCGTGTCGGCCGAGATCGACGTGACCCCAGGCACCCGGAAGTCCCAGGGCGGCACCGGGTAGCCGAGCTTCTCGCCCCACGGCAGCAGGAAGCCTCCGAGGCAGCCGTCGACGTGCAGTCCGATGCCGTGAGCGAGGGCCACGTCGGACAGCGCAGGAATGTCGTCGACAAGGCCGTGGCCGTAGTTCCCGGCGCTCCCGACGAGCGCGATGGTCTGGTCGTCGACGAGCTCGGCGGCCGCGGCGACGTCCACCTTCCAGTCGGCCCCCATCGGCACCTTGCGCACCTCGATACCCATCCAGTGCGCGCCCTTGTCCAGCGCGACGTGGGCGGTGACCGGCATCACGACGTTCGGCCGCGTGACGCCGCGCGTCTCGCGGGCGTCCTCGCGGTATGAGTACAGCGCCGTGATGAGGCTCTCGCTGCCGCCGGACGTGAGCACGCCGCACGGGTCCGCCCCCGGGGTGGCCTCGCGGGCCTCGTCCGCGTGCAGCATGGCGAGGGCCATGGAGACGATCTCGCCCTCGAACTTCGTCGCGCTCGGGTACATGTCGCGCTGGAGCACGTTGGCGTGCGCGAACTGGCCGAACACCTCGGAAAGGAAGGCGTAGTGCTCGTGGTCGCCCGAGTACAGCGACCCGGACACCCTTCCCTCGTCCCCCTGCGCGTCCTCCCGCGTGGCCATGGCCGCGATCTCGGCGAGCACCTGCTCGCGCGGGAGTCCCGTCGCTGGGATGCGCTTCACCGTGGGGGTGGTGCGCCGGTAGGGGTACAGGTCGTCGAGCATGCGCTCGTAGTCGTCGCTCACGCCGACAGGCTACGGGCCCGCGGGACGACGCGGGCCACCGGCCGCGGGTGTTCGCGACCCCCGCCGTAGGCTCGGGCCAGCACCGACGCCGCCGCACCCTGGAGCCCCCCGTGACCGCCGAGCCGCAGCCGTGGTGGATCGCGGTGCTCGCCGCCGCACTCGTGCTGCTAGGCGTCGTGGGCCTGGTGGTGTTCCTGCTCACCGGACGCCGCGACCGGGTGGAGAAGTGGGACCGCCTGCTCGCCGTGCACGTGCCCGACGCCCGTTGGTTCGCCGACTCCCTGGTGCCGGCCGTCGTCGACCGGGCGCGGTCGGTGCATGACGTGCAGGGCCGCTGGCGCAGCGACGTCGCGGCCGTCCTGAGCACCGAGACGGTGCTGTACCGCCTCGCCGACACCGCCCCCGACTCCGAGCGAGAGGCCCGCGCGCAGGTCCTGGCCGAGGCCACCGAGGCGCTGCGCGAGGCGCTCGACGACGACGTGCGGCTGCGGGCCGACGGGGACGACCGCGCCGCCCCCGAGGCGCTGGCGGACTCTGGGCGCCGCGTGGCCGAGCTCCGCAGAGCGCTGCACGCGGCGCTCCCGCCGGGCGGGTCCGTGGGCTGACACCGGCACCCTCAGGGCGGGGCGAGCCCGAGCAGGGTCGCGGGGTTCCGCCAGCAGATCGCGCGGAGCTCGTCGTCGTCGAACCCGAGCCGCGCGAGGGCCTCGATCTGGTGGGCGTACGGGTACGGGATGTTCGGGAAGTCCGAACCGAGGTAGACCCGTCCCTCGCGCGCGAGCGCACGGAGCCGCGGCACCACGCGCGGAGGGATGGCCGCGGCGCCGCCGAAGAAGTCGGTGCCCGCCATCGTGGTGTCGAGCCCCGCGCTCTCGGAGGCCTCGACCAGGGACACGAAGTCCTCGGTCTCGGGCAGGCCGAGGTGCGCGACGACCAGCCTGAGCCGCGGGTGCGACGCGAGTACCCCGCCGATCGGCCCGGGGCCGGTGAAGGGGCCGGGCAGCGGCCCCGATCCGCAGTGGACGACAGCCGGCACGCCCGCCTCGGCGAGCATCGCCCACACCGGTCGCAGCAGCGGGTCGCGCGGGTCGAATCCGCCCACCTGCAGGTGCACCTTGGCCACGCGCGCACCCCTCCCGAGCGCCTCGGCGACGTAGGCGTCTACCCCGAGCTCGGGGTAGAAGGTGGCCGTGGGCACGCATCCCGGCGTGCGGCCGGCGAAATCGAGCGACCAGTCGTTGAGCCAGGCCGCCATGCCGGGCTTGTGCGCGTAGACGAGCGAGGTGAAGGCCCGCACGCCCAGCCGCGCCAGCGTGGCGAGCCGCAGTGCCTCCTCGTCCCGATACGCGATGGGCCACGCCAGGCCGTATTCGTCGTGGGCCCGGTCGAAGAACGCCCACACCTTGGTCATCACCTCGGGCGGGAGGAAGTGAACGTGCACGTCGACCAGACCTGGGAGCCCCAGCTCACCGATCCACCGTCGGACGTCGTCGTCGGAGGTCGGCGGGGCGATCGGCGCCGCCTGCGGGCTCACTCGTCGTGGCCCTTCGCGCGCCTGCCCACCGCCCGCGCGGTCTCGCGGGTCGCGTCGCGCTCGGCGATCGTCTGGCGCTTGTCGTAGGACTTCTTGCCGCGTGCCAGCGCGATCTCGACCTTGGCGTAGCCGTCCTTGAAGTAGAGCGACAGCGGCACCAGCGTCAGGCCGGACTCCCGGGTCTTCGAGGCGAGCCGGGCGATCTCGTCGTGGTGCAGCAGCAGCTTGCGGACCTGCGGCGGGGCTCGTGGTTGTTCCAGGTGCCCTGGGTGTACTCGGGGATGTGCACGCCGTGCAGCCACGCCTCGCCGCCGCTCGATCGTGGCGAAGCCGTCGACGAGCGACGCGCGGCCGGCGCGCAGCGACTTCACCTCGGTGCCGGTGAGCACGAGGCCGGCCTCGAAGGTGTCCTCGATGTGGTAGTCGTGGCGCGCCTTCTTGTTCTGGGCGACGAGCGGCGCGGCCCTTCTCCCGTGGCATGTCGCTCAGCCCCGGCCGCCGGCCGACGACGACGCAGCCCGCGCAGCACCTCGAGCGCGCGCGTGCTCGGCCTGGTCCGGGGAGGCGGCCGGCGCCACCAGGACGTCGGGGTCGATGCCGACGCCGTCGATGCGCGCCCGCTCGGGCGTGAGGTAGCGGCCGACGGTGAGCTCGATCGCCGAGCCGTCGGAGAGCCGGGCCGGCTCCTGGACCGAGCCCTTGCCGAACGTGCGCGAGCCGACGACCACGGCGCGGTCGCGGTCCTGCAGCGCGGCGGTGACGACCTCGGCGGCGCTGGCGGTGCCGCCGTCGACGAGCACGACGAGCGGGGTGGTCGGTGTCGCCGTACCGACGCGCGTCGAGCGTGTGGGTGCCGGCCGCCGCGCTTGTCGTAGGAGACGACCGGGCCGCCGTCGAGGAAGGCGGAGGCCACCTCGACCGCCTCGGTGAGCAGGCCGCCCGGGTCGCCGCGCAGGTCGAGCACGACGCCCGGGGCGTGCCGTCCGGACGCGGCCGACAGCGTCGCGGACCTCGCGTGCCGACGCCCCGGCGTGAAGGCGGCCGACCCGGACGACATCGATGCCGCCGCGCAGCCGGTCGACGGTGACGTCCGTGGCTGGTCACGGTCGGACGCGGGTCGAGGGTGAGCGGCACCTTGGCTCCGTCGCGCGCGTCAGCGCGACGTCGACGGTCGGTGCCGGGCCGGGCCCCGCAGCAGGGCGGCGACCGTCGGCGACGCGTGCGCCGGTGCGACGTCGCCGACCACCGACGAGGAGCACGTCGTCCCCGGCGTGGACGCCGGCGTGGGCCGCCGGCGACGCCCGGCTGACGCTCGCCGACGACGACCTCGCCGTGCCCGCTGCCCGCGGCCCGAGCCAGAGGCCGACACCGGTGTAGCGACCCTCGAGGCGACTGCTGAACGAGGCGTAGTCGGCTGTGGCGTAGTAGGTGGACCAGCGGTCGCCGAGCGCGCGCGAGCATGCCCTCGACCGCGGCCTCGCTCGAGCGCCGCGCGGTCGACCGGGGTGCCGGCGCGGCCTCGCGATCTGGCGGCCGCCTCGTCGAGCGACGCCCGGTCACCGACCGAGGAGGGCCGCGGGCGGCCGGCTGCCGGCGCGGCGACGAGTCCGGCCGCCGCGACGGCACCGCGCCGACGACCGCGACGCCGCACGCGGCCGTCACGCGGCCGCGCAGTCGCGTGGCGGCCGGGACGGTCCGACGGCATGGGCGCCACCGTACGGGCGGCCTCGAGCGGGCCGTGCCGATCCGCAGTGTACGGTGCGGCGTCAGACCCGCAGGTACCGGCGCAGCGCGACGAACGAGGTGCAGGACGGCGAGCAGCGACGCCGATCAGGACGAGGATCAGCGCAGATGCGCCCAGACGGTGTCCCAGCCGATGAACGATCGTGAACCGGAACGTCTCGGCGAGCACCCGGTCGATGAAGAAGAACTTCACCGCCACGAGCGCCCCGACCGGCCAGCAGCCCGCCGACCGCCGCCGCCGGGCGCGCCTCCAGCACGAACGGCAGCTGGATGTAGAGGTTCGAGGCGCCGACGAGCCGCATGATGCCGGTCTCGCGCCGTCGGCTGAACGCGGCGACCTGCATGGTGTTGGCGATCAGCAGCATCGTGACGATCAGCATCGCCACGGCGATGCCGCGAGCGCCAGCGCCTGCAGCCCGTCGAGCAGCCTTGAACAGACGGTCGAGCAGCTGCGCGCTGGTCCTGCACCTCGCTCGACGCCGGGTCGGCCGGTGAACGCGCGAGGCGACCACCGAGTACTTCTTCGGGTCGTTCAGCTTGACCCGGAACGACTCCGGCAGCTGGTCGGCCGTGACGTTCTCTGACGATCGCCGAGTCCTTGAACTGCTCCTGGAAGCGGTCGAACGCCTCCTGCTGCGACTCGTAGTAGACCTCCTGCGACCTGCGGCGAGCGCGCCGAGGTCGGCCTGGATCTGGTCCTTCTGGGCCGGGGTGACCGCGCCGCCGGCGCACGACGGGAGCGTCGCTCGCGTCTCCGCAGAGGAAGACCGAGACCTCGACCTTGTCGTACCAGTAGTCCTTCATCTGGTCGACCTGCGGGCGGACGAGCAGGCCGCCGCCGAACAGAGTCAGCGACACCGCCACCGTGATGATCGACCGCGATGGTCATCGTGAGGTTGCGGCGCAGGCCGATGTCCACCTCGCCGAGCACGAACTGGGATCGCATGCTGCTGCTGTCTCCTCGTCGGCGCCGCGGTCAGCGGGCGTAGCCGTAGACGCCGCGCGACTGGTCGCGCACGACGTGCCCATCCTCGAGCTCGATGACCCGCTTGCGCATCTGGTCGACGATCGCGGCGTCGTGGGTGGCCATGACCACCGTGGTGCCGGTGCGGTTGATCCGGTCGAGCAGCTTCATGATGCCGACGCTGGTCTGCGGGTCGAGGTTTCCGGTGGGCTCGTCGGCGATGCAGGAGCATCGGGCGGTTGACGAACGCGCGGGCGATCGCCACGCGCTGCTGCTCACCACCGGAGAGCTCGTCGGGGAAGCGGTCTCTCCTTGCCGTCCAGGCCCGACGAGCTCGAGCACCTCGGGCACGACGGCGCTTGATCGTGGACGGGGCTTGCCGATGACCTCGAGCGCGAACGCGACGTTCTCGGCGACGGTCTTGTTCGGCAGCAGCCGGAAGTCCTGGAACACGGTGCCGATCTGGCGGCGCAGCGCGGGACCTTCCAGTTCGAGAGCTCGGCGAGCGTCCTTGCCGAGCACGTAGACCTGGCCCGTGGTGGGCGTTCCTCCTTGCAGCACCAGACGCAGGAACGTCGACTTGCCCGAGCCGGACGTCCCGACGAGGAAGACGAACTCGCCCTTCTCGACCTCGACCGAAACGTCGTCGAGGGCAGGCCGCGTCTGGTCGCGGTAGACCTTGGTGACGTGCTCGAATCGGATCACGGTGCGCTGACCCCTCCGCCGGTAGTAGCGGAGCGAGTCTACGTGCCGATCGTGAGAGCTCCCGACAGGACGCGGCGGGGCGAGGCCGCGGGCCGGCGGACCCGCCAAACGGGGTCCCGTGACCTCTTTGTTATGAAGATGCGCCCAGCCAGGGGTTAAGGGATCGGCAAGACGTGCCGATAGCGGTAGCGAGGCACGGAGTCTGGACCCTGTCGGTCACTGCTTGCGCCCGCTGCAGTGGCCACGCACCACCCGGAGCAGGCGGGGTCCGCGCGTCGGACCTCGACGGAGATCACTCTCCTGCGTCGTTCCCCCCAACGACGCAACCCTCCAGGTGGGAGGCCCCGGGAACCCCCCCTTCCCGGGGCCTCCTGGTGTGTTCAGGCAGGTCCCGACCCGCTGTCGCTCCGATTCCCCCCGACATTTCGTCCAAGGCATGGACGAACCGACCATGGACGGGCTCCCCGAGGGCCATCCATGGGCGGACCATCCAGGGTTCGAACCGCAGCGCGGCGAGGTTCTCGATGGGTCGGCCACGATCCGCAGAACGGACGAGGGCACGCCTGACGGGGGCTAGCTCACCGCCGACGTCCGGCGCCAGCGGATGCCGGACTCGATGAACTCGTCGATCTCGCCGTCAAGCACCGCGGCGGTGTTGCCGGTCTCGGTCTCCGTGCGCAGGTCCTTGACCATCTGGTAGGGGTGGAGCACGTAGGAGCGCATCTGGTTCCCCCAGGAGCCGGACGTGTCGCCCTTGAGCGCGTCGATCTTG
>CAVZVV010000004.1:0-159573 GCA_963778785.1 uncultured Actinomycetes bacterium | reverse complement strand
TCGGCCGGGCTGGAGGGCGTCGCGACCGATCTGGCCGATCGGTGGGGGATCTCGGACGTCGTGCTGGGCGGGATCGTCCTTGCCGTCGTGACCAGCCTGCCCAACGTCGTCGCAGCGGTGCACCTCGCCCGCCGCGGTCGGGGCGCCGCGACGCCGCGACCAGCGGCTCAACCACCCTCGCGACCTGGTACGTCCTCATGACCGTCGCCGTCCTCGCACTCGCCTAGCTCCGCCGAGGCCTGACCCGGGCCGTGGGGGTCGGCATCATGGCCACCTACGCCGTGGTCATCATCACCCTCCTGCGCTGAGCCGCCCCCGGTATCCCGAGGCGGATTGCCCCCGAGGGCACATTCCGCGCGCTGCCGGTCTCATTCACCCATTCGCCGCGGACTCAGCCCATCTGCGCCGGGCCGAGCCCCGTTCGGCGCCGATGCCATCGAAACGCTGCCTGACACCGAGTTCTGCGCCGTGAGGTTGGTCAGCGCAACGCGCAGCCGCTCTCAGCGCGGGATGGTCCTCCAGCGGAACTGGCCGGGTGTGCAGAACGGGACGGGCATTCTGTGACGATCTTGTACGCGACAGACTTGTGCGGCCCTGCCACCTGGGGCGATTGCCTTTCTGCTAAGTCCCCACCGGAAGCCTGTAGAGCCCCGGTTGATGCCTGACAGTTGGGCTTCGGCTGTGGCTTTACGCGGCCGGCGCTACTACCTGCGCAAGATCGCCGACGGCAAGACACCCAAGGAGGCACGCCGCTGCCTCAAGCGCCGCATCACGGACGCGATCTACCACCAGCTCGTCGCCGACGCCCAGACAGCCCACCGAGGCCCGGGACGGCAGATGGGGCGACTACGAAGATCAGCGCGGCCGACCCAGCCCCGACCGTCGACTCTTCGATCAAGCCACAACGCGGACCCCACCGACAGATTGCGCCGCCACGGGCATCTTGACAACAGAGGTGCCAAGAGGTCGCGCCCGCCCCGCGCGTCGAGACCTGCTCGGCCGGATGCTGCCGAAGGGGTCAGTGTGGAGTTGCTCAGGCGAGTGGACAGGTAGGTTGGCATTCGGATCGGGCCGTCCAGCCTCCGGGGATGAGAGACACTCGTGCGCCTCAAGACTGCACTGATGATGGGAACAGCCACGTGCTTCCTGGCCGCCGCGCTCGGCGCCGCGACGCCGTCCACCCCGGCCCTCGCACGTACCACCACCCAGGTCGCGGGCATCACCATGACGCTGAGCCCGGGCACGCTCACCGGCACGCAGACGGCCACTCTCACGGTGCACGTGCACCTCGTCGACCCCGACGGAGTGGCGCCGACCGACTGCGGGATCGCCGACCGCGGCTACGGTCCGGGCCCCTGTCTCTACCTCACCTCGTTCGACGCCTCCGGGAACCGCGCCTCGGCCTCCACCCAGGCCGTCGGCGGCAAGCTCGTCCACCTCTCGCTGGACCCCGGCGGCACGCTCCAGGACGGCACCTGGTCCGGAACCGCCGGGATGGGTGCCGTCGACACCGGTACGTGGCGGCCGACACAGATCACCGCCGGCGACCTCATCGCTCCGCCTGACATCTTCTACAACACGCTGGTGCCGCTCCCCAAGGCGATCACCGACAGCACCGCTGTCACCCTGAAGGGCCGCAACTGGCCGATCCTGTCCCTGCAGCTGCCCGCAGCGGGCAGCGTGCGCGCCGGCCAGCTGTTCACCGTCCGCGGCACGGTGCGACTGCTCACGACCCGGACGCCGGTCAAGGGGGCGCTCGTCCGCGTCGGCTGGGGAATCTGCGGCCCGCTCGAGTTCGGCCGCACTTCGGTCGTCCGCACGAACGCGGCGGGGGCATGGTCACTTCGCACCCGCGTCGTCGCCGCTGACTGGTGCGGCCTCTGGGGCAGAGGCTCGCTGTTCCCGCCACTGGAGTACAAGGCCGTCCACCGAGCCTTCAGCCGGGCCACGGTCACGACCCACGTCGGCACGCACACCCTCGCCCTCGGGCACTCGTCGGCCATCACCGGCGTGGTCGCCCCCGCGACCGACCCCGCGGCGGGATCGGTCAAGGTCGTCCTGCAGCGCTTCCACGGCGGCTCGTGGCACCAGGTAGACACGGGCCTGGTGAGCTTCCCGAGCGGCCGCTACCGGCTGCTGGCGACTCCGCCCCGCGGTACCTGGGCCTACCGGGTCAGCGTCCCCGCCGGGTACTCCTACACGGGCGCGCTGGGCCACCGCTTCTCCGTGACCGCTCGCTGAGCGGTGGTCCGGCGCCCCACCAGCTCAGCCGCGGTGAGCCGCCCCACCAGCGTCCAGCGATGGTGCTCGCCCCGCATGCCCGAAGAGGCCCCCTCGCCGCTCCGACGCGCCGATAGCGCTCGCCCGGCCAATCGCCGTCAGGCCGCGCCGAGAGCTTCGAGCGCACGGGCGATCTGCTCGGTTGTGATCAGCCCCCAGGCGCACGTAGCGTTCTCGTCCCGGCCAGCACTGTGGGGTACGAGCACCCGCGCGAGGTAACCCGCGCACCTGAAGACCGACTCGGTCGGTACGTCGGCTCGTTGCACGGCTACTGTCGTCATGGGTTCCACACCTCTCGCCAGGTTGGGGCTCTGCCCCGTCACCGTTCGCGCGGTGGCGGGGCGCTGCGCCGGTGACCGACCAGCGGCGGAACCTCAGGCGGATCTTGACACCAACATGACTCCCACAGCGAGCGTGATCCCCTCGTGGCGTGCGCGCGTCGAGGCCTCGTGCGCGGTGGCCCTGCGGTAGGCGCGGCGAGAGCGCGACTTCAGACCCGCCGTCCCGCCGTCCCGGCAGCCCGGCGACCAACATGTCGCGACGGCCGGGGCCGGAGTTCGGCGAAAGTGCCGCCGCCGCGGTCGAGGCCGAGCCACGATGGAGGCTCGTCCGGTCGAGGACTGGACGTCGGCCTTCGGAGGCAGACGTGACGGTGGTACGTGCAGCCCTGGTGCAGGCGAGCTGGACCGGCGACAAGGAGTCGATGATCGTCCGGCACGAGCAGTACGCGCGCGACGCCAAGGCGCGGGGGGCGCAGGTCATCTGCTTCCAGGAGCTCTTCTACGGCCCCTACTTCTGCCAGGTGCAGGACGCTACCTTCTACGACTACGCCGAGTCGGTCCCGGGGCCGGTGGTGGAGCGCTTCCAGGCGCTCGCGGCCGAACTTGGCATGGTGATGGTGCTGCCCGTGTACGAGCAAGAGCAACCCGGATTCCTCTACAACACCGCCGCGGTCGTCGATGCCGATGGCCGGTACCTGGGCAAGTACCGCAAGCACCACATCCCGCACGTCAACGGCTTCTGGGAGAAGTTCTACTTCCGGCCGGGCAACCTCGGCTTCCCGGTGTTCGACACCGCCGTCGGGAAGGTCGGGGTCTACATCTGCTACGACCGCCACTTCCCAGAGGGATGGCGGGCCCTCGGGCTCAACGGCGCGGAGATCGTCTTCAACCCGTCGGCGACGTCGCGCGGACTGAGCTCCTACCTCTGGAAGCTCGAGCAGCCCGCGGCCGCCGTCGCCAACGAGTACTTCATCGGGGCCATCAACCGGGTGGGCGTCGAGGACCTCGGCGACGACGACTTCTACGGCACCTCGTACTTCGTCGACCCGCAGGGCGCGTTCGTCGGCGACGTCGGAGACGCCCACGCGCCCGAGCTCGTCGTGCGCGACCTCGACCTCGATCTGCTCACCGAGGTGAGGAACCGGTGGGCGTTCTACCGCGACCGCCGTCCCGAGGCCTACGACGACCTGGTCCAGCCGTGACCACCCTCATCCGAGGCGGCCTCGTCGTGGGGCCGGTGAGCGCGCAGCCGTTGGACGTCCTCATCGAGGGCGAACGCGTGGCCGCGCTGGTCGCCCCGGGCGACACGTCTCTGGGCGCCGACCTGGCCGCCGGTGCCGACCGCGTCGTGGACGCGACGGGCAAGTACGTGGTCCCGGGTGGCGTCGACTGCCACACCCACATGGAGCTGCCCTTCGGCGGCACGTTCGCGTCGGACACCTTCGAGACCGGTACGCGGGCGGCCGCCCACGGCGGCACGACGACGATCATCGACTTCGCGGTGCAGCGCACCGGCGAGCGAGTGCAGGACGGCCTGGCCTCCTGGCACGAGAAGGCGGCCGGCGAGTGCGCCATCGACTACGGGTTCCACCAGATCATCGGAGGGGTCGACGACGAGTCGCTCAAGGCGATGGACGAGCTCGTGTCCGAGGGCATCACGAGCTTCAAGCTCTTCATGGCCTACCCGGGCGTCTTCTACTCTGACGACGGACAGATCCTGCGCGCCATGCAGACCGCGGCGAGCAACGGCTCGATGATCATGATGCACGCCGAGAACGGCACCGCCATCGACGTGCTCGTGGCACAGGCGCTCGCCAGGGGCGAGACAGAGCCCCGCTACCACTCGCTCACGCGGCCCTGGGAGACCGAGGAGGAGGCCACCCACCGGGCCATCATGCTCGCGCACATCACCGGTGCTCCCCTCTACGTCGTGCACATGTCGGCCAAGCAGGCCGTGCGCACCCTGGCTGAGGCTCGCGGCGAGGGCTGGAACGTGTTCGGCGAAACCTGCCCGCAGTACCTCTACCTCTCGCTCGAGGAGCAGCTCTCGGCCCCTGGCTTCGAGGGCGCCAAGTGGGTGTGCTCCACGCCGCTGCGCTCGCACGAGGAGGGCCACCAGGAGGAGCTGTGGCGCCACCTGCGCACCGGCGACTTGTCGGTCGTGAGCACCGACCACTGTCCCTTCTGCTTCAAGGACCAGAAGGAGCTGGGGCTGGGCGACTTCTCCAAGATCCCCAATGGCATCGGAAGCGTCGAGCACCGCATGGACCTTCTGTACCAGGGGGTCGTCGACGGGCGCATATCGCTCTCGCGGTGGGTGGAGCTGTGCTGCACGACGCCGGCGCGGATGTTCGGCTTGCACCCGCGCAAGGGCGAGATCGTCCCCGGCGCCGACGCCGACGTCGTCGTGTACGACCCCCGGGCCCGCACCCGGATCTCGGTCGACACGCACCACATGAACATGGACCACTCCGCCTGGGAAGGGTTCGAGATCCTCGGGGGCGTGGAGACGGTGCTGTCACGGGGGCGGGTCGTCGTCGACCGCGGCGAGTATCTCGGGACCAAGGGCCACGGCCAGTTCCTGCGCCGCGGCCTGTCGTCCATGCTGGTCTGATCACGCCGAGCCGATGGAAGGAGACCTGATGGACTTCGGCGTCGTCCTGCAGTGCAACCCGCCGGCGTGGCAGGTGGTCGAGCTCGCGCGGGCGGCCGAGCTGGCCGGGTTCCGCTACGTCTGGACCTTCGACTCGCACCTGCTGTGGCAGGAGCCGTACGTCATCTATCAGCCAGATCCTCGCCCAGACGCACCGGATCGTCGTCGGCCCCATGGTCACCAACCCCGCAACCCGGGACTGGACCGTGACGGCCTCGACCTTCGCCACGCTCAACGACATGTTCGGCAACCGCACCGTCTGCGGGATCGGGCGTGGAGACTCCGCGGTGCGGGTCATCAACGGCTCGCCGGTGTCTCTGGCCGAGCTGCGCGAGGCGATCGGGGTCATCCGCGACCTGGCCAACGGCCGAGAGACCCAGTACAAGGGCAGCAGGCTGCGGTTCCCCTGGAACGAACAGAGCCGGCTGCCCGTGTACGTGGCGGCGTACGGGCCCAAGGCGCTCGCGCTCGCGGGCGAGGTGGGCGACGGCTTCATCCTGCAGCTCGCCGACGTGTCCATCGCGGAGTGGAGCATCGGTGCGGTCCGCGCCGCGGCGGCCGCCGCCGGCCGCGATCCCGACCAGGTGAAGGTCTGTGTGGCGGCACCCGCCTATGTCGGTGACGACCTGGCGCACCAGCGCGAGCAGTGCCGCTGGTTCGGCGGCATGGTCGGGAACCACGTCGCCGACATCGTGGCCCGCTACGGCGCCGACGGCGCCGCGGTGCCCCAGGAGCTCACCGACTACATCCGGGGCCGGCAGGACTACGACTACAACGAGCACGGCCGCGCGGGGAACACCCACACCGACTTCGTGCCCGACGACATCGTGGACCGGTTCTGCGTCCTCGGGCCGGCGCAGGCGCACATCGACAAGCTCATCGCGCTCAAAGAGCTCGGCGTCGACCAGTTCGCCGTGTATCTCCAGCACGACGCGAAGGAAGAGACGCTGCGGGCCTACCGAGACGTCGTCATGCCCGCGCTCGCCGCACATACCGTCGCGAAGAGCTGAGTGGACCGGAGAGCGCGCGATGCCGGGCAGCGCTGAGATCCGTGACGTTCAGCGGGCGACGTGGGCCGGGCTCTCTGCGGGCTGGGAGAAGTGGGACTCGGTCATCATGGATCAGCTGGGCCCGGTCGGGAGAGAGATGGTCGACCGTCTCGGCATCGCCGATGACCAGCAGCATCTCGACATCGCCTCGGGGACTGGCGAGCCGGGGCTGACCGTCGCCAGGCTCGCGCCGAAGGGGCACGTCGTTCTGACGGACCTGGCGGCTGAGATGCTCGACGTCGCGACGCGACGCGCGAGCGCGCAGGGAATCAGCAACTTCGAGACCAAGGTGTGCAGCGCCGACGACCTGCCGTTCCGTGACTCGATGTTCGACAGCGTCTCGGTCCGGTTCGGCTACATGTTCCTTCCAGACCTCGCCCGGGCGACCGCCGAGTTCGCGCGCGTGCTCAGGCCGGGCGGACGTCTCTGCTCGTCGGTATGGGTGAAGCCCGAGGAGAACCCGTGGACGACGATCGTCATGCAGGCGATCGCCACCGAGTCGGTGCTGGTGCCGCCCGACCCGGACGGGCCGACCATGTACCGGTGCGCCGCCCCGGGCCATATCAGTGCTCTGTACGAGTCGGCAGGGCTGCGCGAGGTCGCGGAGTGGGACGTGGACGTCGAGCTGGTGACGCGATCGCCCACGGAGTATTGGGAGATGATCAGCGAGCACGTTTCGCTTGCAGCGGCGGCGCTTGAGCAGGTCGACGAGCCGGCGCGGGAGCGGATCGCTAGAGCCGTCATCACCAACGTCAGCACCTACGAAGAAGGCGGCGACGTGAGGATTCCCGGCGTTGCCCGCTGCATCGTCGGCACGAAGTAGGGACGCACGCTCGAGACGCTGCGACGTGGTTGGCGACGCGCAAGCTACTCGACGCGTCGCAGGGAAAGGCGTACCTTGGATGACCCGTGCGAGGAGGCCCCCATGGCGCACATCCGTTGCATCTTCCGGCTGCACGACTACCGCACCTCCGCTACGGACGAGGGCACCAAGTACTTGGTCTGCAAGCGCTGTGGCCACGAGAGCTTCCCAGAGCCGAAGGGAGGCAGGGTCGACCCGGCCGGGTGGTAGCCGGCGCCGCGTCGCCCTGGCCTCCTTCACCCCGGCCGGTTGTCGCGGATCACCACGCCTCGCGGGAACATCGGGGCTGGGAGCGTCAGGGCGTCAGTCGAGGCAAGCACGAAAAGGTCTCTGGTTGCCGGGTCGCCGAGCGTAGCCTGCGGACATGCCCGCGATCACCGGAGCGCACCACGGAGCTTTCACCGTCAGAGACGTCGAGCGGAGTCTCGCCTGGTACTGCGGCCTGTTTGGTCTCGTGCACGTCGGAGGTGGGGACGATGCGCATGTCAGTTTCCGCGTGCTGGCGCACCCGCCGTCCGGTTGGGTGCTCGGGCTGCGCCAGTACCACACCAGGCCGGACGGCGTCTTCGACGAGTTCCGAACGGGCCTGGATCACTTCGCCTTCGGGGTGGCCGACAGGGCAGAGCTGCAGGCGTGGGAGGCGGAATTGACGCGTCGGGGTGACATCACCTTCACGCCGATCGTCGACACGCCTTCGGGGTCGGTGATCGTGTTCCGCGACCCCGACGGAATCCAGCTTGAGCTCTGGCTCGCATCGGGGTGACGTGGAGCTCCCGACGGGCACCGTGACCTTCCTGTTCACCGACGTGCAGGGGTCGACCCGGTTGCTCGAGGCCCTTGGACCCGAGTTCGACGACCTCATGCAGCTCCACCACCTGGTCTTGCGGGCGTCGGTCGAGCAGCACGGTGGCGTGGTCTTCGAGACCGAGGGCGACGCCGCGTTCGCCGTTTTCGCGGCAGCCGGGGAGGCGGTGGCCGCCGCACGTGACGCGCAGCGACACCTGAGTGCTCACCCGTGGCCCGAAAACGGGAGGGTTCGCGTGCGGATGGCGGTCCACACCGGCGATGCCCGGCAGGTCGGCAACGGGTATTACGGCATGTCTCTGCACGTGGCGGCGCGGGTCTGCTCGGCGGGTCACGGGGGTCAGGTGCTGCTGACCGGCGCCACTCGGGTTCTGGTCCCGGGTTGCGACGTACGCGATCTGGGCGAGCACCGGCTCAAGGACCTGAGCGAGCCGGTTCCCATCGTGCAATTGCTGGGTGCGGGACTGGCCGAGTCATTCCCACCCCTGCGCTCCCTGACATGGGCGCCGACGAACCTGCCAGCCAGCACCGATGAGTTCGTTGGTCGGGCTGTCCAGCTGGCCGAAGTGGTGGATGGGCTGACCTCGCACCGGCTGGTGACGCTCACCGGTGCGGGAGGCAGCGGGAAGACGCGGCTAGCCCTCGAGGCAGCTGACGGACTGCAAGGATCGTTTCGCCACGGGGCTTGGCTCGTCGAGCTTGCACCGCTGTCTGCCGCCGCCGAGCTGCCTGGACAGGTCGCGCAGGTGCTTGGCCTCGGCGAGCGCCCCGGCCAGTCGGTCCAGGAGACTCTGGTCGAGTGGCTGGGCGGTCACGAGGTGCTGCTCATCCTGGACAACTGCGAGCACCTCATCGAGGAAGTGGCAGCCTTCGTCGACGTGCTGCTGCATTCCGACCCGACCGTTCGGATTCTGGCGACCAGCCAGGAGCTTCTGGGCGTGCGTGGAGAGCTGGCTCTGCGTGTACCGCCGCTGGACCTCGACGGCGAGGCGCCCGAGCTGTTCTTGACGCGGGCCCGAGCCCTCGTACCGGGATTTGACCCGGCATCGGAGGACGACGAGCTCGTGCGTCAGGTATGCCGGCGCCTTGACGGGCTGCCGCTGGCCATCGAGATGGCCGTCGCCCGGCTGCGATCCCTGCCCTTGAAGGAGCTGGCCGCACGGCTCGACGACCGCTTTCGCCTGCTCACGGGCGGCACCCGAACCGCGCCGTCCCGTCAGCGCACCCTGGCGGCCGTCGTCGACTGGAGCTACCGTCTGCTGACCGGCCCTGAGCGGGAGCTGTTCCGGGCGGTGAGCGTATTCCCTGACAGCTTCACCCGTGAAGCCGCGGCCATGGTCGCGGGAAGTGACGTGGTCGACGCGATCGACATCCTCGGCCGGTTGGTCGAGAAGTCCTTCGTCGTCCATGGCGAAGCCCGGTCCGCGAACGACCGTTACCAGTTGCTTGAGACACTTCGACAGTACGGGCGGGACCGGCTGCTCGAGCTCGATGAGGCGGAGTGGCGGCGCGACGCGCTGCTGGCCTGGGCCATGAGCCGGGTCGAGCGTCTCGAGCACGACATGCGCACCCCCCGTATGGATGCGGCCCTGGCAGGGGTGATGCCTGAGCGGACGAACATGCGAGCCGCCGTGGAGTGGGCCACCCAGCGGGGCGACCTCACCTCGGCCCTGCGGCTCGTGACAGCCGTCCCTCTTGGCCTGAGCAGTGAGCGCCGCGGCCTGATCGAGACCCTGCTCGCCGAGGGTGGAGACGGCGTCCCGCCCGACGTCGTGGCGCAGGCTCGACTGACGTTGTCCGATCTCGCGCTCGAGCAGGGTGACTGGGTCGCGGTGGTCCCTTTGGCCGTGTCGGCGCGAGTGGGTTTCGTCGGGCTCGGGAACCGCAGACATGCTGCGTGGGCGATGAACAAGGAGCTATTCGGTCGCTGGGGGATGGGCCAGCTCGCCGAGGTCGACCGCCTCGTGGACGCCTGTCTGGCCGAATTCCGCGCCGTCGAGGATGCCTTCGGGATCGCTCACACCCTGTGGCCGGCCGCGCTACGCGCACCCGACCGCCAGACAGCGACCTCCTTGGCGGCCGAGTCCGAGCAGCGGTTCGCCGAGCTCGGTTCGGACATGATGCGTGCCCACGCTCTCGAGGCACGCGGCCTGATCGAGCTCGAGGCCGGCGACCTCCCCGCGGCCGCGCCCTTCCTGCGGGAAGCGGTCGATACGCTCGCTGGCCTCGGCAATCTCGGCTGCACCGCTCATGCGCTTGACGCCGCCGCCGTTTGGGCCGCGGAATGTGGAGACGTGGATGCCGCCGGCGAGCTCGTGGGTGCGGCGGACGCGCTGCGAGAGACCAGCGGCGCAGGACACAAGGCGTGGGAGCCGCGCGCCCGGCACGGCAGCGAGGACGACTGGAGCGTCCTCGCCGATACCGATTCGGTTCGCGCCTCCGTCGCGCTCGGCAGGCTCCACTCGGTGACGGCGGCTGCAGCCCTCGTCCATGCCCTGCTCTCTCCCCCCGCCTGAGAGCGAGGCGTTCGACAGGCTCGTCTCGCGACCTCGTCCAGCGCATGGGAACCGGCTCCGCTCAGGACTCCTGCGGATGGCACGGCATCCTCTGGCCGGCGTGATCACGGCCGCACATCTGATGTTCTTCAGCCGGGACGCCGACGCCGACCGAGAGTTCCTGCGTCACGCGTTGGGCTGGCCCTTCGTGCACGCGGCTGGCCCCGAGGACCCCTGGCTCATCTTCACGGTGCCGCCCGCCGAACTCGGCGTCCATCCCACCGACTCCCCACCATCGACGGTCCTGTATCTGATGTGCGACGACCTGCCGGCTACGGTCACGCAGTTGGCGGAACGGGGAGTCGAGTTCACCGGCGAACCGCTCGACGAAGGATGGGGGATCGTGACGGCGATCCGTCTGCCAAGCGGGGCCGAACTCGGCCTCTACCAGGCGAGCCACACCACAGCGCACGACCTGTAGGCACGGGCCAGATACAAACGGCTATCGCTTCTCGCAGGCGATGCCGTCCTTGTCGCGATCCAGCGACTTGATGAGTTGGTACCAGGTGTTGCTGACGTAGAAGTTCCGCACCTTGAACTTGGTCGCACTCTGAGCGGCGCTGCTGGCGCGCATCCCGGGCGCTGAAGGCGAGACACTCGCAGGAGGCGCCCGGCCGAACCGAAGAGGGGGCGGCCGGGCGTCGTCGCTCCCGCGGCGCGGCCCGCCTCTCGCGTCGCGGGCTGGTCCCGATCCGCGCGTTGACCCGGGCACAAAGCCCCTGTGGCACGTCGCGGGCGCGAGCTAGCGTCCGGGGTGTGTCCCTAGCGGGACCGGTCGCCCTGGGGGCCTCCGGTCTCCCTGCGCCCCCGGTCCCCCCACCGGGGGCGCTTTTCTGCCCGACCTCTGTCCCCGATGCTGATCCCCGTGGTCCCCCCGCGGGTCGCGCCAGGCGCCCCCGCTGCCTCATGGCACGCGAACGCCCCCGGGCGGGGGCATTGATCGTCCGGGGGCGAGACCGCAGGGGCGCGGCACCTTCTGTGTACTCCAGCCACCCAGGGGTTTCCTGGAGGCGGTGCGGAGTCAGGGGCGGGCGGATGGGTGGATGGCTCAGGGCAGGTCTCGCGCCCAGCTCTGGATCACCCGCTGCGCGGTCATCCCGACCCGCTCGTAGAGCGCGACGGCGCCCGTCGTGTTCTCGGCGTCGACCCCGAGCTGTGTACCCGCGCGGCCGAGGTCCCGGTAGCGGACGAAGGCGCGCTGCAGCAGCAGGGTGGCCAGCCCGCGGCCGCGGAACCGCCGACGGACCCCGAGGACGCTCACGTACCCGTCGCCCACCTCGGCCCGGCTCTCGTCGAGCAGGCAGATCGCCGCGGGGGCGCCGTCGACGGTGAGCAGCCACCACCCGTCCGGGTCGCGAGTGTCGCCCACCGAGAAGTCGTCCCACCACTCGTCGTACGAGGAGGGGGCGAAGTTCCAGTGGTCGAGGAACGCCCCGTTGTCGACCTCCCACAGCGCCTGTCGGGTGGCCTCGTCGTCTCGGACGACGAGGTCGACTCCAGGCGGGAGCGGCGGGGGCGACGCAGGGATCGCGGGCGAGGTCGAGTCGATCCGCATCCGGTAGAAGCGCCGGACCGGGGCGAGCCCCTGCGCACCGAGCAGCGCGGGTAGCTCGGGATCGGTCGTCCAGCAGCCCACCCGGAGAGTCCATCCCGGCTCTCCGCGACCCGCAACGATGCGACGTGCCGCTGCGGCCCCGTGCTGCACGCCGAGGGCGAGCGCGGCGGGCTCGGCCGGTCCGGGGACGGCCGCGAGGTCCACGAAGACGTCCTTGGTGCGGGCCTCGGCGGCGACGTACACCGAGCCGGCGACGTCGTCGCCATCGAGGACGAGGCTGGTCTCGTCGCGGTCGACGTCGCGCATCTGCAGCGCCGCCGCGAGGTCGGCGTCTCCGGAGTCGGGCCCGCCGATGCGCGCCGTCTCGAATGCGCGGTACACGCGTTGCACTGCCCGCAGGTCGTCCGGCTCGGGCACCCGCCCGTGCCACCGCAGCGGCCGCGTCACCATGGGTCTCGGCGTCTGGTCCATGCGCGCGAGCATCCTCGCCCACCCGGTGCGCTGTCGCGTGTGATTCCATCGTCCGGGTTCGCCCCAGCCCACGCACGTGCGGCTAGGGTGGCGGCCTTCGTGCACGGAGGGACCGGCGAGGGGGACGAGCGTGCGGGTTGTCGGGGTGCTGGCCGCCGCCGTGCTGGCGTCGACGGTCGTCGGCCCCACCGTGGCGGCGCCATCAGACCTGCCGCTGCCGCCCGCCGGCGCCGCGGGATCGGGGGTGCTCCCGCGGGCGGCCCTACCGGCACCGGTGGGCGTCTCGCCGGCCACTCTTCCGACGGTGCGTCGCACGATGCAGCGGTGCACGTCGTGGACGTTCGTCCCGCCGGCCGCGACCACGTGCCGGGCGGGCCGGCTCGTCGGAGTGTCGGTGCGGCTCTCCGGCAGCACCGTGTGGACCTGGTCGACCGCCAGGCGGGCCTGGGTGGCGATCGCGTACACGTGGAACGTGGCGCGCAAGAGGCTGGAGGTCGACCAGCGCAAGCTCCAGGTGACGCCGCCGGGTCCTGGGGCGACCGCGACGGTCTGGCGCTACACGTGCCGGTCCTGGACGCTGGGCCAGGACGGCCGCACCGCGTGCACCGCCGGGCGGGCCCAACGGGTGCTGGCCCGGTTCGCCGCCTCGGGGGCTCCGGTGGTCGTCTACGACGCCGCGAGGCGCGCGTTTGCGCCCTCGCCGTACCGCTGGCAGCGGCTCGGCGGCTTCCTGGTGCTGGACGCGAAGCTCGTGCCCGAGGCGTCGGTCGACCTGGGCCCGACGATGTCTCCGCGGCCCGATCCTGCGGTCAGCGACTTCGTGGTGTCCTGCCCGGCAGGTGCCGTGATGGCGAAGGTCTCCGCGCGCGCCGGCGGCTCCGTCGGGCTCGACGGCCACGCCGCCCGCACGGCGTCGGGCAACGTGTCGGTGCCGCTCGCGCCCGGTCAGGCGGTGCGGTGGACGCTGACCGTGCCGGGCAGAGCCCCCGTGAGTCAGCAGGCCCGCTGCCTCCCGGCCGACTTCCCCCCGTGGCACGCGACGCGAACGGGCACGCCGGCCAGCCAGTGGTATCTGCTCTCGCCGTCGCTCGGTGGCGCCGCGCCCTGGTACGTCGTGGTCGCAGACGCGTGGGGGACGCCCGTGTGGTGGCAGAGCACCACCGTCGCGGCACCCATCGACGTCCGGGAGGCGTCCGGCGGGCTCCAGTGGACCGAGGCCGCGTTCGGCTTCTCGCTGGACGCGCTATACCACCGGACGGCGTGGGACGGCACCTCGCTGGGCACCTTCGGCGCCGGCTTGGCCCTCGACGACCACGAGATCCTGCCCACTGACCGGAGAACCACCCTCGCCATCCGGTACCGCCCGCGCGACTGCGTGGGCAGCGGGGCGGACTGCGCCGACATGAGGTCCTACGGCGGGTCTGCCGCCGCGACCATCATCGATGCCGAGGTGGTGGAGTTCGATGCCGCCGGCACGATCGTGTGGAGTTGGCGAACCCGCGACCACGTTGCCCTGTCCGAGTGGACCGACCTGGTCCCCGCCGACCGGGCGCCGCTGGCCCATTTCGACCGCGCCGGGCACGACTACTGGGACATCGTGCACTTGAATTCCGTCGCCGACGACGGTGACGGGATCATCGTCTCGTCGCGGCACCTCGACGCGGTGTACCGGATCAAGAAGTCCGACGGCTCGATCGACTGGAAGCTCGGCGGTACGCCGACCCCCACGAGTGTCGCGGTGCTGCACGCAGACCGCTACCCGCTGCTGAACAACCAGCACGACGCGAGACGCCTGCCAGACGGGCGGATCTCGGTCTTCGACAACGGGACCGAGAACGCCAGGCCCCCTCGCGTCTCCGAGATCGCCGTGGACCCGGTGGCGCGCACCGCGGTCGTCGTCCGGCAGGTTCTCGACCCCCGCGTCCCGTTCTCGACGTGCTGCGGCAGCGCCCGCCGCCTGCCCGGCGGCGGCTACGTCGTGGCGTGGGGCGGCACCCCCTATGTCACCGAGACCTCGCCGACCGGGGCCGCCGTGCTCACGATCGATACGGGCAAGCAGTTCACGTACCGGGCCGTGCCGGTGCTGCCCGGCCACCTCGCGCGGGCGGTGCTCGAGGCTGGCATGGACGCGATGCACCCGCGACCCGCGGGCGGGTAGCAGGCGTAGGGCGCCGCCCGCTGCTCCACGGTTAGGGTGCGCATGAGCAGACCAGGGGGCGGGAGTCCGATGAGGCGTCGTGCAATGTGGTGCGGGGCGGGCCTGACGGTGCTCGCCGCCTCGGTGGCTCCCGGTCCAGTGTCCGCGTCGGCGCTGCCGGCCGCTGGGTCGCCGCCGCCGGCCGCCCGGTCCGCCGTACCGCCGGCGCAACGCCCCGCCGCACCGCCGGCGCAACGCCCTGCCGCCCCTCTCCCCGCGGCCTTCGTGGCTGCGCGCCCTGTCTCGCCCGGCGCCCTCCCGACGGTGCGGCGCACGATGCTGCGGTGCGCGTCGTGGTCGTTCGTCCCACCGGCCACGACGACGTGCCGGGCCGGCACCTTGGTGGGGGTCTCCGTGCGCTTGTCGGGCAGCACGGTGTTCGCGTGGTCGGCTGCCAGGCGGACATGGGTGGCGATCGCCTACACCTGGAACCCGGTTCGCAAGCGGCTCGAGGTCGACCAGCGCAAGCTGCGGGTCGCCGCGCCCGCGCCAGGGACCGCCGCGACCGTATGGCGGTACACGTGCACGGCCTGGACGCTCGGGGCGGACGGGCGGACGACGTGCCTCGCAGGCAGGCCGCAGCGGGTGCGGGCGCGCTTCGCCTCGGCGGGGGCTCCGGCATCGACCTTCGATGCGGCTCGGCGAGCCTACCTGCCGACGTTCTACCGGTGGCAGTCCCTGGGTGGATACCTCGTGCTGGACGCGCGGCTCGTCCCGGCGGCCTCGCTGGACCTGGGCCCGTCGATGTCGCCGCGCCCCGATCCCGCCGTGACCGATTTCGTCGTCTCGTGCCCGGGGGGAGCCGTGACGGCCACGGTCACCGCGCGGGCCGGAGGTGCGGTCGGGCTCGACGCGCACCCCGCCCGCCGGTCGTCGGCTTCGGTGGCGGTGCCACTCGCGCCGGGCCAGGCGCTGCGCTGGACCCTCGACATCCCCGGTCGACCCCCGGTCCAGCAGCAGGCTCGGTGCCTGCCGGCGGACTTCCCGACGTGGCGGGCCACGCGTACCGGCACGCCGGCCAGCCAGTGGTACGTGCTCGCTCCGACGCTCGGGCTCGGCGCCGCCCCGGCCGGACAGCCCCTGTACGTCGTCGTGGCGGACAACCGGGGCACTCCCGTCTGGTGGAAGTCGACCACCGCCTACCGGCCGATCGACGCCAAGCTCGCACCCGGAGGCGGACTGATCTGGGCCGAGGCGGGGTTCGCCTACTCGCTGGCCGCGGTGTACCACCAGGTCGGCTGGGACGGCTCCGCCCAGGGCGACATCGGCGCGGGTCTCGGACTCGACCACCACGAGCTGGTCCCGGCGGCCGGCGGCGGCTGGTACGCGATCCGCTACGTGGTCCGCAACTGCGTCGACACGAACGTCGACTGCGCCGACATGACGGCCTTCGGCGGCTCGTCCTCGGCGACGATCATCGACGGCGAAGTGGTCAAGCTCGACGCGTCGGGGACGGTCGTGTGGACGTGGGACACCCGCGACCACATCCCCTTCTCGGAGTTCTCCGACCTCGTCCCAGCGTCCCATCTCGACCAGGCGCGCCAGGACATCGGCGGCCACGACTACTGGGACATCGTCCATCTCAACTCGGTGGAGGACGACGGCGACGGGATCATCGTCTCCTCGCGGCACCTCGACGCCGTCTTCCGGATCAAGAAGTCCGACGGCTCGATCGACTGGAAGCTCGGCGGCACGCCGACGTCGCGAAGCCTGGCGGTGCTCGGGTCGGACCGCTACCCCTTCTTCAACTCCCAGCATGACGCGCGGCGGCTGCCGGACGGGCACCTCACGGTCTTCGACAACGGCAGCGAGGGCCTGCGGGTCCCTCGGGCCCTCGAGCTCGCGATCGACCCCGTGGCCCGGACGGCTATCGTCCTGAAGGTCGTGCAGGATCCGCGACAGACCTTCTCGCCGTGCTGCGGCAGCGCGCGCATGGTCTCCTCGGGCGGCTTCGTCACGGCGTGGGGCGGCACCGGCCTGATGACGGAGACCGACGGCGCCGGGCGTCCCGTCCTGTCGATCGACCTCGGCGCCGTGTTCAGCTACCGCGCCGTGCCGGTGGCGCCTGGGCAGGTGGCCCGCGCCACGGTGCAGGCCGGCATGGACGTGATGTACCCCCGCGCTTCGGGCTGAGCGCCGCCCGGAGCGTTCACCTACGCGTCATCGGGTGAGCGCCGCCCGCGCGGGGACGTGCAACGTCGCCGCCGTTCGGTCAGGCTGAGCCCATGCGGGACGACGACCGGTCGGTGACCGGGCCGCCGCCCGTCCTGCCCACAGCGGCCGCACCCACGATCGACGCGGAGGAGGTGGTGCGCACCCTCCCGCAGGCCGTCGTGCTCCTGTCGGCGGTCCGCGACGGCGCCGGTACCGTCGTCGACTTCCGCTACGACTACCTCAACGACGTCGCTGTGGCTGCCCAAGGATTCCCGCCGCGTGCCCGGGTCGGTAGCCTCCTGCTCGGCGACCATCCCTCGGACTCGGACCTCGACCTGCTCGAGAACTACACGATCGTTGTCGAGCAAGGGGTCTCCTTCCGGGCGGACGTGCCGGCACCGCCGGACGGACGGCACGTGCGCTGGCTCGACCTCACCGCGCAGCGACACGGCGACGGCGTGCTCGTCACCTCCGCCGACGCGACCGAGCAGCACCGCGTCGAACACCACCTGCGGCACCAGTCGCTGCACGACGGACTGACCGGGCTGCCGAACCGCACGCTCCTGCTCGACCGGCTCGGCCAGGCCGAGCGGGCCTCGCGCCGTAGCGGCGTGCCCGCGGCGGTGTTCCTCGTGGACCTGGACCGCTTCAAGGAGGTCAACGACACCCACGGCCACCAGGCCGGCGACGACCTGCTCGTCGAGTGCGCCTCCCGGCTCGCTTCGTGCGTGCGCGGCCAGGACACCGTGGCTCGACTCGGCGGCGACGAGTTCGTCGTGCTGTGCGAAGGCGTGGACTTCCGCACGGCGGTCGACGTGGGGCGCCGCCTCCTCGCTGCCCTCGAGGTTCCGCTCGCGCTGACGGGCGTCGAGCTGGCGACGACCGGCTCGGTAGGTCTGGCGTTCCAGCACCCCGGCACCCCGCCCGAAGAGGCACTGCGGTTCGCCGACGCGGCGATGTACCGGGCCAAGACGGGAGGCGGCAGCCGGCTTGAGGTGTTCGACGAGTCCCTGCGCGCGCGGCTGGGGAAGCGGGTCGAGCTCGAGCACGACCTGCGCCGCGCGCTCGATACCGGAGAGCTCACCCTGCACCTCCAACCGATCCTGCACGCGGCCACCCGCGCGTTCGACAGCGCCGAGGCGCTGGTGCGGTGGCACCACCCGCGACGAGGCCTCCTCGTCGCCGCAGACTTCGTGCCGATGGCCGAGGAAGCCGGCCTGATCGTGGCGCTCGGACGGTGGTCCCTCCGTGCCGCGTGCGGGCACGCCGTCACCTGGCGGGGTGCAGCGACCGGGCGGCCCGTCTCGGTGAACGTCTCGTCCCGCCAGCTGCTCGACCGGTCGTTCGCCGCCGAGGTCGGCGCGGCCCTCGGCGGCTCCGGCCTGCCCGCACGTCGGCTACGGCTCGAGGTCACCGAGACGACGCTGATGAACGACGACGACACCCTGCTGGCCAACCTCGACGACCTCGCCGACCTCGGGGTCGGCCTGGCCATCGACGACGTCGGCACCGGGTACTCCTCGCTCCTGGCGGTCCGCCGGCTGCGCCGGCTCGAGCAGCTCAAGATCGCCACCACCTTCGTGCAGGGCGCCCCGGTCGACGAGGACGACCGGGTCATCGTCACGGCGCTGACGAGGCTGGCCGCGGACCTCGGGGTCGAGGCCGTGGCCGAAGGGGTCGAGACCGACGCGCAGCTCGAGGTGCTGTCGGACGTGGGCTGCCGCCTGGCTCAGGGCTTCCTGCTGGCCCGGCCGATGCCCGCCGACGAGCTGTCCCGCTGGACCTCGCGCCGCTGACCGGTCTGCCCACCCCGTGCCCCCGCGCGCCGCGTCCAATACCCCGCGTCACTGCCGACGTGGTCGTATCCGGGGCCGGGACACGACCACGTCGGCAGTGACGCGGGATGGGGGGTGGAGGCGGCGGGGTCCCACTAGGGTCCGGGACATGGCTGACCTCATGCTCGGCGCCCCGGTCGACCCCGCCACCGGCGAGCGCGTCCCCGACCAGAGCGCCACCCTGCCCGCGTCAGAGCTCACCACGCACGGCGTCATCGTGGGCATGACCGGCTCGGGTAAGACGGGCCTGGCCGTGGTCCTGATCGAGGAGTGCCTGCGCGCGGGCGTCCCGGCCCTGCTGGTGGACCCCAAGGGCGACCTGACGAATCTGTGCCTCATGTTCCCCGCGCTTGCACCGGCCGACTTCGAGCCGTGGGTGAACGACGGCGATGCCCAGAAGGCCGGACAGTCGGTGCCGGACTTCGCCGCCACGCAGGCGCAGGCGTGGCGCGACGGCCTGGCCGGGTGGTCGCTCGGACCCGAGCAGATCTCCGACGTGCGTGCCAGGGTCGACTTCCGCATCTACACGCCGGGCTCCACGGCCGGCACGCCGATCAACATCGTGGGCTCCCTGCAGGCCCCGAAGGGCGTCGACCCCGAGGTGATGCAGGACGAGATCGACGGATATGTCACCTCCCTGCTCGGCATGCTCGGCATCACCGCCGACCCGCTGTCGAGCCGGGAGCACATCCTGCTGTCGAACCTGATCAACAACGCGTGGACCCAGGGCCACGACCTCGATCTGCCCACCGTGCTCGCGCAGGTGCAGCAGCCGCCCATGCGCAAGCTCGGGGTGCTCGAGCTCGACGTGTTCTTCCCGCCGAACGACCGGATGGCGTTCGCGATGAGACTCAACGGACTGCTGGCCTCACCGGGCTTCCAGACCTGGCTCGCGGGCGACCCGGTAGACATTGCGTCGATGCTGTTCACGCCGGAGGGCCGGCCACGGTGCGCAATCGTCACCACGGCGCACCTGTCAGACGAGGACCGCCAATCGGTCACGTCCCTGCTGCTGGCCAAGCTCGTTACCTGGATGCGCCGCCAGTCGGGCACGAGCGACCTCCGCGCGCTGCTCTACATGGACGAGGTGGCCGGCTACCTTCCGCCGACGGCGAACCCCCCGACGAAGAAGCCGATCATGACGCTGCTCAAGCAGGCCCGCGCCTTCGGACTCGGCGTCGTCCTGGCCACGCAGAACCCGGTCGACGTCGACTACAAGGCGCTGTCGAACGCGGGCACCTGGCTCGTCGGCCGGCTGCAGACCGAGCAGGACAAGAACCGGCTCATGGACGGGCTGAGCTCGGCAACTGGCGGCGTCGACGTCAACGCCGTCAGCACCGCGATCTCGGGACTGGGCAAGCGCCAGTTCCTGATGCGCCGTTCGGGCAAGGACGCCCCCACCGTGATGACGTCGAGGTGGGCGATGTCGTACCTGCGAGGGCCGCTCACCCGCGACCAGATCTCCTCGCTGGCCAAGGGGCCGCGCACGGCGGCCCCGGCCGCCCCCTCGGCACCGCCCGCCGCCGTACCCACGGCAGCCGCGCAGCCGGCCGACTCCACGGCCGTCCCCGTCCCTGACGCCCCGGCGGTAGTGTCCCTCGCTGCGGGCCCGGTGCCGCCCCCCGCGGCTTCGGCCCCCGAGTCTCCGGCCGGGGCTGCGGCGCCCACGGCGGGGGCCGAGTCGCCGTGGCCCGGACCACCGCCCGTGGCCGGACCGGACGAGACACCGGTGGCTCCCGCCGCGGCCGACGGAACCGCCGTGTCGTACCTGGATCCCGCCGCCGCGTGGGCTGCCGGCCTCGGCGCGGCGAACACGGGCCACTACCGGGCGGGGGCAGTCGCGCGGGTCCATCTGCGCTACAAGGACGCCAAGGCCGACCTGCTGCACGACGAGGAGTACGAGGCGGTGCTCTTCCCGATGCCGCAGCAGCCCGACGCCACTGGCTTCGTCTCGGTCGACTACGACGACCGCGACCTGCTGTCCGCGCCGCCTGGGCCGGCCGTGTACGGGTTCACCGACGCCGGCATCGACACGAAGACCTGGTGGACCACCCTCAAGCGGTCCCTCACCGACACCCTCGTGCGCACGCAGACCGCGGAGGTGTTCGTCAACACCGACCTCAAGCTGTTTAGCCGGATCGGCGAGAGCCAGGCCGACTTCCTGGCGCGGTGCACGGCCGCTGCGGATGCCGCGGCCGACCAGGCCACCGCGGCTCTGCAGCAGAAGTACGAGGCGAAGGTGTCGACCGTACGCTCCAAGGCCCAGGACGCCGCCGCCGACGCGAACAGCGCGCAGGCCCAGTACGACGCGGAATTCGGCGTGGGCGCCACCGTCGTCGGCATGCTCGGCGGCCTGTTCGGCGGCAGGCGGGGCAGGTCGTCCGTGGCGGCCCAGGCCAGACGGCAATCGACCGCGAACGCGAAGGTCGGCACCGCGCAGACCAAGGCGCAGCGCGCGGCCGACGCCGTCGGCCAGCTCGAGGCCGAGCTCGCGGCGGAGGTGGCCGAGCTCGACGGCGCCTGGATGGCCAAGGCGGGCACGATCACGACCCGCAGCATCGCCCTGGCGCGTTCGAATGTGACGGTCGCAGACCTGCGGCTGGTCTGGATCCCCGTCGGCTGACCGGAGGCCACTATGGCGCTGACGCTGTATCCCGAACCCCCCGCCCAGCGCCGCGCGACCCTGCTGCGCGACCTGATCGCGGTTGGGCTGATCATCTTCTTCGCCTGGTGCGGCGTGCGGGCCTACCAGGCCGTCGACGGTCTCTCGTCGATCGCGCAGGGCGTGACGAGCGCCGGTACCTCGGTCGAGGACGGCTTCTCGTCGGTGGGCAGCGCGGTGGGCGGCATCCCCGTGGTGGGCGGTCCGCTGCAGGACGCGTTCGGCTCGGTCAGCGGCGCGACGGGGGGCAACGTGGCCTCGCTCGGGCGCCAGGGGGAGGAGGCGGTGCACACCCTGGCGCGGGTGATGGGCCTGACCGTGTTCGTGCTGCCGACGCTCGTGCTGCTCGTGGCCGTGGTGCCGCGCCGCGTGCGGCTCGTCCGGCGCCTCTCCGCGGCCGCTGCAGTCGCCCACGACACCGCCGACCCGGAGCACCGACGGCTGCTGGCCATGCGGGCCGCCTTCGGGCTGCCGTACGCCCAGCTGCTGAAGTACACCCCCGACCCGCTGGGCGATCTGGTCGCCGGCCGGCACGACGCCCTCGTGGCGGCGGCGCTGGAGGACGCGGGCCTGTCGGCCACCCGGCGGCCCGCACCGGCGTGACGGCGGCACCGCTTCGGCCCCGCTCGACCGTCATTCACAGGCCCGCGCCGGTATCGTCTGGCCTGGGGGAGGCACCCATGGAGCTCGCACCACACGTGCGGCCGTCCCTGTGGCGGCCGAGTCTGTTCGCGGTCACCTGGCAGTTCTGCGTCTGGGCCGGCTGGGCACTTGTCGCCCTGGCTGTCATCCACCTGAGCCCGTCGTCCGTTTCTGCCATGGGGGCGCCCTTCCTCATGCTCGCCACGATGGTGGTGGTCGGCGAGCTCCGTCCGATCGTCATGACCCGCCTCGTCGGCAACCCGGTGTCGATGTCACTGGCGTTCGTGTTCGCCACGATGTACCTGTGGGGCTACTTCCCTGCCGCCCTTCTCTTGGCCACGGCGGTGACGGTCGGCGAGCTGCTGCAGCGCAAGGCGCTCTACCGGCTCACCTTCAACGTGGGGCAGTACGTCCTGAGCCTCGGGGCGGCGTGGCTCGTCTTGGTGGCCGCCGGCGAGAACCCGACCCCGCAGGGGCGGATGGCCGGCCTCTCGGGCGACGACCTGTGGTGGATCGTGGCGTCGTGGGTGGTGTACCACCTCGTCAACCTGGCCTTCGTTGCCGGACTGGCCGAGGACGGCGGGCAGACCTTCTGGCAGTCGTACACGGAAGAGTTCTGGTTCTACACGGTGGCGGCGCTGGCCGTGCTCGCGCTCTCGCCCCTCGTCGCGCTCGTCGCCGTCGCCACCCCTGGTTCGTGGGTGCTGCTGCCGCTGCTGGCGGTGCCGCTGCTGGCCGTGCAGAAGGCCGCCGAGATGTCGCGGGAGAAGGAGCACCAAGCGCTGCACGACCCGCTCACGGGGTTGCCCAACCGGGCGCTGCTGTCCGACCGGATCGGTCAGGCGCTCGCCCGCGGCGCGCGACAGCCCGGGCCGGTCGCCGTGCTCTTCCTCGACGTCGATCAGTTCAAGGTGGTCAACGACGGGCTCGGCCACCCCATGGGAGATGCTCTGCTGGGGCAGGTCGCCGCGCGGCTGCAGGCAGTCGTCCGCCCCGGCGACACGCTGGCTCGGTTCGGCGGCGACGAGTTCGTCGTGGTGTGCGAGGACATCCCCGAGGACCGGGTGGGCGACGTCGCCACGCGCGTGGCCGACGCGCTGCGCGAGCCGTTCCTTCTGGGCGGGCTGCCGGTATCGGTCACCGCCAGCATCGGCATCGCGCTCTCCACGCCGGAGTCCGACGCCGAGACCTTGCTGCGCGACGCCGATGCGGCCATGTATCGGGCCAAGGACGCCGGCCGAGACCGCGCCGTGCTGTTCGACGCGGAGATGCACCTCGAGGCCGCGAACCGGCTCGACCTCGAGACCGGGCTGCGCACGTCCGTCGAGCGTGGCGAGCTCCGGGTCTACTACCAGCCGGTCGTGCGGATCGACGACGGCGCGCCCGTGGGCGTCGAGGCGCTGCTGCGGTGGGAGCACCCCCAGCGCGGCCTGCTCATGCCGGGGGACTTCATCGCGGTGGCAGAGACGACCGGGCTCATCGTTCCCATCGGCGCCTGGGTGCTGCGCGACGCGCTCGCCCAGGTGCAGCGCTGGCGACGCACGTTGCCCGACGCCGCCGACCTGTGGGTATCGGTCAACATCTCGGGTCGCCAGCTCGACCACCCCGGCCTCGTCGGCGACGTACGGAGAGCCCTCGAAGCGTCAGGGATCCCACCGGACTGCGTGCGGCTGGAGATCACCGAGTCGGTGGCCATGGCCGAGCCCGACGGGACGATCCCCCCCGCGGCGGCGCTCCGCGCCCTCGGCGTGCACCTCGCGATCGACGACTTCGGCACCGGCTACTCCTCGCTGGGCCACCTCAAGCGCCTCCCGGTGAGCACGCTGAAGATCGACCGGTCGTTCGTCGACGGGCTCGGTGGCGACGACCCGTTCGACCCGCCCATCGCCGACGCCATCATCAGCATGGCCAGGGCGCTCGCGCTCGACGTCGTGGCCGAGGGCGTCGAGACACCCGCCCAGCTCGCCACCCTGCGCGGCCTCGGCGCGCGTTACGCGCAAGGCTTCTTGTGGTCGCCGCCGCTGCCTGCCGAGGAGGTCCCGCGCTGGCTCGAGGCCCGCGCGGCGGCCGCGCGCTCGTAGCCGCAGGCAGACCCGGCACGGGCGGTCTGGCTGGTCCGACGGCCAGGTCCACATCCCCGTGACCGGTGGGGTTGGATGGGGCCGGGCCCGGCCTCGGAGCCCGCAGGACCGAACGGAGCAGGCATGACCGTCCCCTCGCTCGAGCCCGCCACCCCGAGCCGCACGGTGCCCGACCGCGCCCGCGTCGTGGTGATCGGGGGCGGCGTCATCGGAGCCTCGGTGGCCTACCACCTCGGTCACGCCGGGTGGACCGACACGGTGCTCCTCGAGCGTGACCGGCTGACCTCGGGCACCACGTGGCACGCCGCGGGCCTCATGGTGTGCTTCGGGTCGAGCTCTGAGACGTCCACCACGATGCGGACGTACACCCGCGACCTCTACTCCCGGCTCGAGGCCGAGACCGGCCTGAGCACGGGCTTCAACCCGGTCGGATTCATCGAGCTGGCCACCGACGCCGACCGGCTCGAGGAGTACCGGCGGGTGTCGGCGTTCAACCGGCTCTGCGGCGTCGACGTGCACGAGATCTCGCCGGGACAGGTGGCCCAGATGTTCCCGCTCGCGCGCACCGACGACGTGCTCGCGGGCTTCTACGTCGCCGAGGACGGCCGCGCCAACCCGGTCGACGTCACCATGTCGATGGCCAAGGGGGCCAAACAGCTCGGCGTGACGGTGCTGGAAGAGACCCCCGCTCGAGGAGTGACCACGGCGGGCGGTGCCGTCACCGGGGTGGTCACTCCGTTCGGGACGATCGAGTGCGACTTCGTCGTCAACTGCGCGGGCATGTGGGCCCGGCAGCTCGGCGAGCTGTCCGGCGTGAACATCCCGCTGCAGGCGGCCGAGCACTACTACCTCATCACCGAACCGTTCGAGGGTGTCGACCGTTCGTGGCCGGTGATCGAGGACCCGTCGTCCTACGGCTACTACCGCGAGGAGGGCGGCGGCCTCATGCTCGGGCTCTTCGAGCCCGTGTGCGCGCCGTGGCACCTCGACGGCGTCCCGTCGGGCTTCTCCTTCGGGACGATCCCGGCCGACTGGGACCGCATGGGCCCCTACATCGAGAAGACGATGAGCCGCATCCCCATCTCGTCCGAGGTGGGGATCAAGACCCTCTTCTGCGGCCCGGAGTCGTTCACCCCCGACCTCGCGCCAGTGGTGGGCGAGGCGCCGGAGCTGAGGAACTACTTCGTCGCCGCGGGCCTGAACTCCATCGGCATCCTCACCGGGGGCGGACTCGGCCGGGCGATGGCCCACTGGATCATCGACGGCGAGCCGGACATCGACGTCACCGGCATCAACATCGACCGGCTGCACCGCTACCAGTCGAACCCGCAGTACCGGGCCACGCGCACGGTCGAGTCCCTCGGCATGGTGTTCGCCGCCCACTACCCCGGCAAGTCGCCCGAGACCGCCCGCGGCGCCCGCCGTTCGCCGGTGCACGAGCGGCTGTCGGCCGCGCGCGCCCACTTCAAGGACGTGAGCGGCTGGGAGGGCGCCGACTGGTACGCGCCCGAGGGCGTGGAGCCGGTCATCGACCGGATGTCGTGGGGGCGGCAGAACTGGTTCCCATACTGGGAGAGCGAGCACCACGCCGTGCGCACGGGCGTCGGCCTCATGGACATGTCGTTCATGGCCAAGTTCCACGTGCAGGGCGACGAGGCGGGCGCGGTGCTCGAGCAGCTGTCGGCCAACCGGGTCGACGGCGAGCCGGGAACCATCACCTACACCCAGTGGCTCAACGACCGCGGCCGGCTCGAGGCCGACCTCACCGTCACCAAGCTCGACGACGGCAGCTTCTGGGTGGTGGCCTCCGACACCGCGCACCGGCACGTGCTCACTCGGATGCGGCGGCACATGGCCGGGCGGCACGCGTTCGCCACGGACGTCACGGGCGCATACGCGCAGCTGAACATCCAAGGGCCCCGCTCGCGCGAGCTGCTCGCAGCGGTGACGTCCGAGGACGTGTCGAACGACGCCTTCCCGTTCCGGGCGGCGCACGAGATCGACCTCGGGTTCGCCCGGGCGCTGTGCATCCGCATCACCTACCTCGGTGAGCTCGGCTACGAGCTGTACGTGCCGGCCGAGCAGGCGGTGCACGCGTACGACCAGCTCGTGTGGGCGGGCGCCGACGTCGGGCTGCGGCACGTGGGTCTCAAGAGCCTGTCCAGCCTGCGGATGGAGAAGGGGTACCGCGACTACGGGCACGACATCGACAACACCGACACCGTGCTGGAGGCCGGCCTGGGCTTCGCGGTCGCGCTGGACAAGCCCGGCGGTTTCGTGGGCCGCGACGCGGTGGCGGCGCTCAAGGCAGCAGGGCCGCCGTCGAGGCGGCTCGTGCAGGTGCTCGTCTCGGACCCCGAGCCGTTGATGTTCCACGCCGAGCCGGTACTGCGCGACGGCGTGGCCGTCGGCTATGTCCGGGCCGCCTCGTACGGCTTCACCCTCGGCGGGGCCGTCGGCCTCGCGATGGTCGATGCCGGGCATCCGATGGAGCCGTCGTGGGTGGCCGACGCCGCCTGGGAGGTGGAGATCGCCGAGAACCGATACCCCGCCACCGCGTCGCTGCGACCGATGTACGACCCCGGTAACGAGCGCATCCGGCTGTGAGGAGAGGGTGTCACTCGACGAAGAGGGCGCGTCGCGGGCAGCCCTGCGCCGCGGCGCCCGCCTGCCTCACCTGGCGCTCGTCCGCGAGTGGGGCGATCACGGGGTAGCCCCATTGGTCGAGGCTGACCACGTCCGGGGCGAGGTGCGCGCAGATGCCGACACCTTCGCACGCGACGGGGTCGATGCGCAGCGACGGGACGCCCGGGGTGGCGGGTCGCCGCGCGCTCCGGTCGGGTAGCGGCGCGGCCTCGCGCCGTCGGAGCAGGGGCATGTCAGCTCCTCCCCCCGGACGCGGACCTCTCCGCGGCCGGGGTCGGCGGCAGGTGCAGCACGGCCGCGGTGCCCGGGTGCTGACAGCGCCCGCGCCGGTGGGCGGTGACGTCGGAGGCGAAAGTCTGCAGCGCGCTCGCGAGCACGCGCACGGCGCCGTCGGGGTGGCGACACGCGCCACGGCCGAGCACGGCGGCCGACACGGTGTCGAGCCTGCGGCGGCCGCCTTCGCGCCGGATGCGCCCGTCGACGAGGTCGTCCATGAGACCGGCTAGCGCCGGCAGCCCCATGAGACACGGTCCGCACTGGCGCGCGCCAGAGTCTGCGAGGTAGTGCAGCAGCCGGGCCGTCTCGGCGAGCCCGCACGTATCGGCGGGGAGGGGGACGATCACACCCGCGCCAAGCGAAAGGCCCGCCGCGCGGAGCCCCTCGACATCGACGGGCAGGGGCGCGGCCACGCTCCAGGGGACCCACTGGCCGCCGTAGCCGCCCATCAGAACCGCCTGCGGCGCAGCGGGAACCGGCCACGCGGCGCTGACGACCTCCCGGATCGTGGTGGTGGGCCCCACCTCGAGCACCGTGCGGCGGTCGGGGCCGAGCACGGTGACCAGGGCGCTCGCGCGGTACCCGTGGGGGTCGCGTGCGACGAGGGCCACCCGCGCCATCGTCTCGGCGTTCTGCAGCAGCACCGGCGCGTGCCCCTCGCCCCAGGGGCGGGCGGGGTCGCGGACGAAGTGCGGCAGTGCCGGGCCGCCGTCGAGGGCCCGCATGACGGCGGTCGCCTCGCCGGACAGGTAGCGGTCGGGCGCCTCGACGATGCGGACGTCCGGGTCGGCAAGGCCCGCGGCACGACGCTCGGCGAGCGCGTTCTCGAGGGAGTCGCGGGTCGTGTGCGCCCCGGCGTGCAGCCACACCACGGCGTCGCTCGTCCCCATCGTCTCGGCCGCGAGGGCAAGCCCGTCGAGCACGAGGTGCGGACGCTGCTGGACGAGGGCGGCGTCCTTCGCGGCGGCCGGTTCGCCCTCGGCGGCGTTGACGACGACGGTGCTCACCGGCCCGTCGTCGAGCGCGGCGCGCCACTTGCGGGCCGTGGGGAAGTGCGCGCCGCCGCGGCCGGAAAGGGCGACGGCGTGCAGCGCCCCGAGCAGGGCCTCGCCACCGGCGCCGAGGGCGCTCGGGCGCACGCCGTAGCGGTCCTCGTGCGCACGCAGGTCGTCGCGCCGCCCGCCGAGGCAGTGCTCGGTGGACTCACGGGTGAACGTGACCGGCCCGTCGAGCATGGACGCGGCCGGACCCGGTACCGGCTCGTCGGCCGGCCGGGCGGCGTGCAGGCTCGCGGCGCTCATCGGCTTCTCCCGAGCTGGGCGCGGCGCGCCGGCTCGCTCGTGGCGGCCAGGTACTCCTCGCGCAGGTCGGCGGGCGTCTTGGCCGTGTAGCGGCTGACCGCGAGGCCGACGATGCCGATCGCCGTGACGAGGTAGAGAGCCTTGAGCAGCCCGGTGTCGGTGCCCGAGAGCAGGCTGTGCGCCCAGACCAGCGCGAGGGTGACGATCGCGACCTTGTGGATCGGCCACCACAACCGCCCGGCGAACCGGCCGGCCAGCGCGGCCGTGATCCCTGCCAGCAGGCCCGCGTACAGCGCGATGACCCCGAGCGTCACAGCTACCGGTCGGTACGTGGCGCCCATCGGGAGCAGCGCGCCGCCCCAGCCGACGCCGGCGTAGGAGTCGGTGGCGAGCACGACGACGTGCAGCACGATGAACGCCAGAGTGAAGACGGCCAGGCTCACGTGCAGCCGCAGGCGCGTAGGCGCACTCGGCCACGTGATGCGAGCCCGCCACGGGTGCGACAGCACCAGGCCCATCGCCACCAGCGTGAGCAGCAGCAGGTACGACGTGATGCCCGCGGCGCGGCCGACCACCCACGAGGCCGCCTTCTCGCCGGACACGGCCTGTGCAGCCGTGCCCACGAGCAGGCCGGTGACGACGGCACTGAGCGAGACTCCGATCACGAGCAGCGCGCCGCGCACGACGCCCCCCGAGCGCTCCTGGACCGAACTCATCTTCTCCAGCATCCCTTCAGCCGACACGGTGCACCTGCCACATGACCATGGGGAGCATCGCCCGGCTCGTCCCGACCTTGCCGTCCTCGGTGACCCAAAGGGCGGCCAGCCCGCGGGTGCGGGCTTCCTCGGCGAGGCGCTCGACGCCCAGCACGAACAGAGACTTGCTCCACACCTCGGCCCGCGCGGGGTCGGCGTCCACGACGGTGACCGACGCGAGGCCGGACTCCGCCGGCGCCCCGGTGCGCGGGTCGATGAGGTGGTGCACTGGCTTGCCGTCGACGTGCCAGCGGCGGATGCGGGTGGACGAGGTGGCCACGCCCTTGTTCGTCAGGCGTAGCACGGCCACGGGCTCGTCGGCGCCGAACGGGTCCTCGACCGCGATCCGCCAGCCGTCGCCCTCGGGGCCGCGCCCGATCGCGAGGCAGTCTCCGCCAGCCTCGATGAGCGAGCTGCTCGCGGCCTGGCGCATGGGCCGGCCGGCCCAGCGGACGGCGAGGCCCTTGCCGATGCCGCCGAGGTCGATGGGGTCGCGGCCGAGCCGCACGCGCCGCCCGTCGGGGTCGAGCCCCGGCCGCCATCGGCGGCGGGACTTGGTCGGGGCCTTCGCCGTGGCGGCCACCGACACCTCGTCGGTCTCGAACGGGAGCGTGCGGTCGTAGCCGTACGACACGAGGGTGCGCAGCACGCGCGGGTCGAAGAGGCCATCGGTATCGGCGTGGGCGGCAGCGGCCGCGGCCACCGCGTCGTACAGCTCGACGGGGACGCGGTGCCAGTGCCGGGGGTCGGCGTTGGCCTGCATCAGGGCGCTCTGGGGGTCGAACCTGGTGCACGCGGTTTCGACGCGACGGAACACGCCTTCGGCGAGCTCGATCCCTGCCGCGGCATCGGTGACCGGGTCGACCAGGGTCAGCGTGATACCGCTGGCCATCGCCCGGAACTCGTGCCTCAGGGACTCCGTCACGTCGACCCCCGTCACTTCGCTCCAGATGCGCCCGTGCTGCCGTTGCTCGACGGGGCGCTGTTCTGGGTGACCGACACGCTGCCGCCGCCGCCGGAGGACGAGGAGCCGCCCGAGCTGGAGGACGAGGAGGAGCTGGAGGACGAGGACGAGGACGAGGCCGCGGCCGCGGCAACGGCCTTGGCCGCCGCCGCCTGGGCCGCCGCATTCTTGCTCAGCGCCGCGGCCTTCACTCGGAGCGTGGCCGCCTGCTTCTTGATCGTGCCGACCTGCTTCTGCAGGACGACGAGCTCAGCGGTGCTGCGGCTCACGGCCGAGCGCAGCTCGGTGATCTCCGGGTCGGCCGCAGGGACGGCGGCGGTGTCGGTGGCCTTGGTGGACCCCCCGACCGCGAACGGGTCGTTGTTCAGGGTCCACACCGTGGCGCCGGCGAAGGCCGCCGCGCTCAGCGGGGCGACGAGGGCGGCGGTGGTCCACCGCGCCCGTCGGCTGGTGACGTCAGTCATCGTTGCTCTCCGACTCGTGCTCCCCGCCACCGGCGGCCGTCGAGGAGCCGCTGGCTCCTGTGCTGCCGTGCGAGGTGGGGGCCGATTGGTAGGTGACCTGGCTGGCGCGCGTGGACTGGCTCGCCGCGCGCGCGGCGGCCTTCGCGGCCTGGGCGGCGGCCTGCTGCCGCGCGCGCTGGGCGGCGGCCTTCGCTGCCGCGGCCTTCTCGGCGGCCACCTTGGCGGCGGCCTTGGCCTTCTCGTGCGCGGCGTTGGCCTTGGCCAGCTCCTTGGCCGCAGCACGGCTGTCCACGCGGAGGCCGTCGAGGTTCGAGCGCAGTCCGGCAAGCTCGTGCCGCAGCTGTACCGCCTGCGCGCTGGAGGTCTTGGTCGCGGCCACGGAGGTGGTCGCGGGGGTCACGGTGCCACCGACGGCGGCGGCGGTGACCACCGCTGCACCGAGGGCTCCGGTGGCGGTGACGGCGGTGACGACAATGCGTCGCTGGCGTCGCATGGGGTTTCCTCCAACTGGTCGGGTGCTCCCAGCATCGGTCCTCGAAAGGCCTGACTGGGCCGTGCTAAGGGCCCCTTAGCGGTCTAGGGGCCCGGTCTTGTACTGCCACGTTCGGGTGCTACTCCGTCCGTGCAGCACACCATGCCGAACGGGGGTGAAGGGGGCATGAGAGGGCCCGTAGACCCTTCTCAGAAACGCTCCGCGGGTGGGCTCGCTCGGGCGTAGCGGGGGTTCCTGCGAACGCTTGCGCGACAGAAGCGGGGCGTGGCCGACGCACGCGATCTCCGGTGGCGCGTGACCTGCCGGACGCGTGCACCAGAGGTCTCGGCGGTGCATGAGGCGCACCGATCGTGCACGTGATGCACCGCGGCGCCCTCTCGTGCACTCGTGCCGGGTGGGGGCTCGCGGCCGGACGCACGGCCCAGGGGCGTGGCCGGGACACGGCCTCACCCTCGCGGGTCGGGGCTCGCCCCCGCTGCCTGGCCCGTCGCCTGCATCCAGGCCCAGGTGTCGCGGGTCGTGTCGGCCAGCGATCGATAGGTCAGCCCCGCGCCGAGGGCTGCTGAGGGATCGGCAGCCAGCACCTGGGCGTCGTCGTCGGCACCCGACCACAGCGGCAGGTCGTCCCTCCCGAGGCCGGCTGCTGCCACGGCCGCGTCGTCCACCAGGGTCACGGTGGTGCCCGCAGGCCCGACCGCAGCGACGACAGCGTCGATGAGCTCGGGGAACGAGAACGGCGGGGGAGGGCCCGCCGTGTGGAAGGTGCCTCCCCGGCCCTGCTCGAGCAGGTCGAGGACGAAGGCGGCCTGGTCGCGCGCGTCGATCACCTGCACGGGGCTCGTCGTGGGGCCGGGCACGAGCACCTCGCCGCCACGCGCCGCCCGCGCCACCCAGGCGGGAAACCGCATCGTGTGGTCGTACGGGCCGACGACGTAGGTGGGCCGGATCGTCAGCAGGTGCGGGTACGCCGCTGTCGCCTCCTGCTCGCACGCCACCTTCAGCGGGCCGTACGTGTCGTTCGTGATGGCCTCCGTGCCCGCCGGCGCGGGCGGCAGCAATGCCGCGTCCTCTGTGATGCCGGGGCCAGGTGGCGGGGCGTACACGGACACCGTGGACACGAAGGCGTGCTGTCCCCCTCGTCCCGACAGCGCCGCCGCCAGGGAGCGCACCTGCCCCGGGACGTAGGCGCAGACATCGATGGTGGCGTCCCAGCTCCGGCCGGACAGGACGCCGAGGTCGCCGTCCCGGTCTGCGTGCAGGTGCTCGGCATCGACGAGCACGTCGCACGGGGTGGTGCCGCCCCGGTGCAGCACGGTCACCTCGTGGCCGCGGTCGATCGCCCCCTCGGCCACGTGCCGACCGACGAACCGCGTGCCACCGACCAGAAGAAGGCGCATGCCCGGATCGTGCCACCCACGCGTGGCCCGTGGGCGAGATGTCCCGTTTTGCCGGTGAGGGCGCTCACACGCCCCGGGGGGCGTGGCGCGGGGGCCGTGGGGGGACGACGCACCCTTGAGATCGGCCCTTGGCCGCTGGGCGCTTCGGCGTCCCGGCCGGACCTGCCACCCACGGAAGGACGAACGCGTGCGCCCGCATGCCCGACGACTCCCGCGTCGCGCCACCACCCTGCTGCCCGCAGGCATCGCCGCCGCCGTCGCGGCGGGGGTGCTGCTAGCGCCCGGCATCGCGGCCGCTGCGGCGCCGACCGCCTCCGGCTCGTCCGCAGCACCCTCGACCGCATCGTCGGGACCCGGCGCTGCGGCTCACCTGGCGTGGGACGGCGTGGCCCCCACTGCCACGGCGCTCATCGAGGAGAACATCCGGCTCGCCGCCGGGCGGGACACCCAGGTGTTCGGCGTCGTCGGGCAGGTCGTGCCCGTCGGGCCGTCGGACGCGGCGGTTCCCGCCGCTCCGACGACGCCGGCCGCGCCCCCCGTCGAGCCAACTCTGGCGCTGATGGGCACCGGCCCGATCGGCCGGGGCAGTGCGCCGGAGAGGGTCGTAGCCCTGCAGACGCGGCTGACCTGGGCTGGCATCACCACACCGCCCACCGGCGGGTACGGCGCGACGACCGCCGCGTCGGTGCGGCGCTGGCAGGAGAAGCGGAACATGCCGGCCACCGGCCGGGCGGACGCGGCGACCGTCAGGTCCCTGGCGAACGCGACGTCGACCAACGGCCTCATCGACCCGCGCTGCCACCAGCCCGGCGTCACCATCTGCGTGGACAAGACCGAGAAGGTGCTGCGCTTCTACGTCGACGGCACGCTCGAGAAGCAGTTCGACGTGAACGTCGGGCCCGAGCGGGGTCAGAAGGAGTACGGCCGCTACAGCAGCACGCGCGTCGGCTCCTTCACCATCGTGTCCAAGGAGCGGTTCAAGGTGTCGTCGCTGTACGGCACGCCGATGCACTACTTCATGCCGTTCGACGGCGGCATCGCGTTCCACAACTCGCGGTACTTCCTCGAGGCGGGCTACCAGAACTCGTCCTACGGCTGCGTCACTGCCGGGCCGGTCGCGGACTCGAAGTGGCTGTTCGACCACGCCGCGGTCGGCACCCGCGTGGTCGTCCACGCCTGACGACACCCCCACGGAGCGCCGTTCCGGGCCGCGTGCGTCGGGAGACGTCCACCTGCTAGAAGTGGCGTGAGAGGTCCACCCGCTAGAAGTGGAACGGCTTGGGCGGCGGGGCAAGGCTCGCGCGGGGGCAGGTGGCCAGGTTCAGGCCCCCGAAGTTGAGGGCCTCGTCGCAGAGCTTGATGACGGTCCAGCCGCGCTCCGTGCCCACCCGCGTGATGGTGGCCCGGTAGACCGTGATGTCGTAGCGGGTCGGCGTCCCGTAGGCCACCTGGATCGTGCCGAGCAGCTCGGCGTGGCCAGGGTCGCCCTCCTGCACCCAGGGCGCGTCGTACCGCGCCCACCGGCTCGGGTCGGCGGCCCACAGGCCGCCCAGATGCACGTCGCGCGCGGCGAGCTCGCCCAGCACCAGGCGGGCGGCCTCCTCGGGAAGGATGGCAGCCGGCCGGATCACCTCGGTGACCACGCCCTCGTCGTACGCCTCAGCGACGACTACCTCCAGGCTGCTCACGGACCACCTCCAGCACTCGTCCGGTCCCGCTGTCCCGGGGCGACTGCACCGACCCGCACGGATGCGGCACAACCCCGGCATCGGCATCGCGTGACCCGCGACTTGAGCGTGCTGGCGTCTGCGACGCACGGGGAGGCGGGAGTGGGCCAAAGGGGTGAGTCCGACGACGCCGCCGGGGCGACGAGCGTGGCGGTAGCCCGAACCACACCGATGTGGTTATCCTGCTCGCAGGTTGCATCCCACCGGTGCTCCCGACCGCTCGAAGTCGCTGGGGAAGGCGTCGCTCGAGCGAGGAGGTCGGTGGTGTCCGAGCACACCCGTCAGCGCACGTCGTCAGGTCGCTCCCAGACCCGCGGCGTGGTGTACGTGCACAGCTGCCCGCGGGCAGTCTGCCCGCACGTGGAGTGGGCCCTGTCCGGGGTCTTCGGCATCCGCGTCACTCTGGACTGGATCGACCAGCCGGTCGCGCCCGACATGGTGCGCGCCGAGCTGTCGTGGGCCGGCGAGTCCGGTACGGCCTCGCGGCTGGCATCGGCCCTCCGCGGCTGGCCGCACCTGCGGTTCGAGGTCACGGAGGAGCCGACGCCCGGCCACGAGGGCGAGCGGTACGCGAGCACCCCTGACCTCGGCATCTTCCGGGCCACGATCGGCGTGCACGGCGACATCCTGGTCTCCGAGGAGCGCCTCCGAGCCGCGCTGGGCCGCACGATGTGGGGGATCGAGGTCGACGGGGGTCCCGTCGACGAGGACGTGCCGCAAGGTTCTACCGGGCTGGCCGAGGAGATCGACCGGCTGCTGGGCCGGCCGTGGGACGACGAGCTCGAGCCTTTCCGCGTGGCCGGAGCCGACACCCCCGTGCGGTGGCTGCACCAAGTCGTCTGAAGCGGCGGGAGGACCGGCCCCCGCGGCGGACCTTCAGGCGCGCGGGTGGAAGGCCTCGTCCCAATGCACCGGCTCGGGGGCATCGACGGCGGGGAGGTCGTCGAGGTTCACGACCACCGGGTCTCGACCGGTGCGCACGAGCACGCAGCTCAGGGGTGCGGCCTCGTCGGCGTTGATCTCCTGGTGCGGCACGTACGGCGGCACGTGGATGAAGTCGCCCGGACCAGCCTCCGCGACGAACTCGAGGGCGTCGCCCCAGCGCATGCGCGCGAGCCCGCTCACCACGTAGATGACGCTCTCGACCGGGCCGTGGTGGTGCGCCCCGGTCGCGGCGGCCGGCTCGATCACCACGGTGCCGGCCCACAGGCCCTCGGCCCCGACGCGGTCGTACGTGAGCGCGGCCGCGCGCGCCATGCCCGGGGTCTGCGGGGTGTTGTCGTCGAGCTCGTCGGCGGGCACGACGTGGACGCCGTCGAACCTCCAGCGCGAACCGGCCATCTGTCAGCCAGCGCTAGAGCGGGATGTTGCCGTGCAGGCCCCGCACGCCGGGGGTGTCCAGGATGATCTGCGCGACGCGGCGACGGGTGAGAGCCGGGTCGACGACCTCGTCGACGACGCCGATCTCCACGGCGCGGTCGATGCCCCCGGCGATCACCTCGTGCTCGGCGGCGAGCTCGAGCTCGACCTGCGCGCGGGCGTCGTCGGGCAGCTCGGCGAGCCGGCGGCGGTGCAGCACCCGCACGGCAGCCACCGAGCCCATGACCGCCACCTCCGCACCCGGCCAGGCCAGGACGCGGGTGGCGCCCAGCGAGCTGGAGTTCATCGCGACGTAGGCGCCGCCGTACGCCTTGCGCGTGACGACCGTGACGCGCGGGACGACGCACTCGGCGAAGGCGTGCAGCAGCTTGGCGCCGCGGCGTACGACGCCGTCCCACTCCTGGCCGACGCCGGGCAGGTAGCCCGGCACGTCGACGACGACGACGAGCGGGACGCGAACGCGTCGCACATCCGCACGAACCGCGCGGCCTTCTCGGCGCTGGACGAGTCGAGGCACCCGCCGAGGCGCAGCGGGTTGTTCGCGACCACGCCGACGGTGCGGCCGCCGAGGCGCCCGAGCGTGGTCACGATGTTCGGCGCCCACTTCGGGTGCAGCTCGAGCGCGGAGCCGTCGTCGAGCAGGCCGTCGAGCAGCGGATGCACGTCGTACGCGCGCTTGCGCGCCTCGGGCAGCAGGGCGGCGAGGTCGGTGTCGGCGATGCCGGCCAGGTCGAGAGAGCCCTGCCGGCCCAGCAGCGTGGCGAGCCGGCGCGCCTGCACGAGCGCGTCGGGCTCGGACTCGGCGACGACGTGCACGACGCCGGAGCGTCGGCCGTGGGGCTCCGGCCCCCCGAGGCGGGCCATGTCCACGTCCTCGCCCGTGACCGAGCGGACGACCTCGGGACCCGTGACGAAGATGCGTCCCTCGGGTGCCAGCACGACGACGTCGGTGAGGGCGGGGCCGTACGCGGCGCCCCCGGCGGCCGGGCCGAGCACGACCGAGATCTGCGGCACGCGGCCCGAGGCGCGCGTCATGGCGGCGAACACACGGCCCACGGCGTCGAGGCTCGCGACCCCCTCGCGCAGCCGGGCGCCGCCGGACTGCCACAGGCCCACGACGGGGCTCGAGTCGGCGAGCGCCCGGTCGTACGCGCGTGACGATGGCGCGGCAGCCGTCGACCCCCATGGCGCCGCCCTGCACGGTCGGGTCGGTGGCGAAGGCCACCACCTCGGCGCCGTCGACGCGGCCCACCGCCACCACGACGCCGCGGTCGTCGACCGGCGTGATCGGCACGCACGTGCCCTGGTCGAAGAAGGCGTCCAGGCGCACCAGCGGCGACCGCGGGTCGGCGACCTCCTCGACCCGCAGCGCCGGGGCGGTCGTGGGGGACGGGGTCACGGTGGTCATCACAGGCTCCGGAAGACGATGGCGACGTTGTGGCCGCCGAAGCCGAACGAGTTGTTGAGCGCGGCGATGTCGCCCGCCGGCAGGGCCCGCGGCGACCCGGTCGACGATGTCGATGCCGACCTCGGGCTCCGGATCCTCGAGGTTGATTGTCGGCGGCACGGGCCGGTGGTACAGGGCCAGCACCGTGACCAGACCGACTCGACCGCTCCCGCACCGCCGAGCAGGTGCCCGGTCATCGACTTCGTCCCGACACGGTCACGACTGGTCGTCGCTCGCCGAGCGCCATCCGGATGGACAGGGCCTCCGCGACGTCGCCGAGCGGGGTCGACGTGGCGTGCGCGTTGACGTGCGACGATCGTCGGCCGGCTCGACGCCCGGCCTCCCGGAGCGCGTGCGTCATCGCGCGCGCCTGGCCACTCCCCTCGGGTCGGGCTGGACGATGTCGTGGGCGTCGGAGGTGATGCCGAGCCCGGCGAGCTCGCGCGTAGATGCGCGCGCCGCGCGCCTGCGGCGTGCTCGACGGTCTCGAGCACCATCACGGCTGCGCCCTCGCCCGAGCACGAAGCCGTCACGACCCTTGTCGCACGGGCGCGAGGCGCGCTCGGGCTCGTCGTTGCGGCGGCTCATCGCCTGCATCTGGGCGAAGCGGCGATCGGCAGCGGGTGGATGACGCCTCGGTGCCACCGACCACGACGACGTCGGCGCGACCGCGACGGATCATGTCGACTGCCGTACGCGATCGCCTCGTTGCCCGAGGCGCAGGCGGATACGGGCGCGTGCACGCCCGCCTGGGCGCCGATCTCGAGGCTCACGTTCGCCGCGGTGCCGTTGGGCATCAGCATCGGGACGGTCAGGGGAGACACCCGGCGGGGGCCCTTCTCCTTCTGCACGTCCCACTGCCCGAGCAGCGTCTGCAGGCCGCCGATACCGGTGGCGATGACGGCGCCGAGGCGCGTCGGTCGACCGAGTTCTCCTCCGGGGCCGTAGCCGGCATCACGCCAGGCCTCCCGGGCCGCGACCACACCGAGCTGGGCGGAGCGGTCGAGGCGGCGGGCCTCGACGCGCTCCAGCACGGTGGCGGGGTCGACGGCCGCCGACGCCGCGATCTGGACCGACAGGTCCGCGGCCCAGTCGGCCTCGATCCGCGATGCCGGAGCGGCCGGCGAGCAGTCCCTCCCACGTGCTGGCCACGTCACCACCGAGTGGGGTGGTGGCGCCCAGTCCGGTGACGACGATGGGGGTCGGGTCATGGAGGGCTCCTACGGGACGGGAGGGGTTCAGGGTGGAGGGCGTCGCGGGCAGCGGCGGCGGAGACGGCGGTCGCCGGTGGCGAGGGTGAGGCGGCGGGGACGCTGCCTGCGCCGAGGGCGTCGGCTCCGGCCGGAAGCGGCGCGTTCGATGTACGCGACCGCGTCCCCGACGGTCTTGAGGTTCTTGACCTCGTCGTCGGGGATGCTCACGCCGAACTTCTCCTCAGCGGCGTAGACGATCTCGACCATCGACAGCGAGTCGACGTCGAGGTCGTCGGTGAACGACTTGTCCAGCTGGACGTCGTCGGTCGGCACACCGGCGACCTCGTTGACGATGTCGGCCAGGTCGGCGCGGACCTCTTCGGTGGTGGGCATCGGGCTCAGGGCTCCTTGGGGGTTGAACGGTGGACGGACCGGGAGTGGTCAGCCCAGGGATCTGTGGTGGGACCGAATCATGGCAGCACGACACCTGACCGGCATACACCAGGCCCGCGCCGAAGCCGATGACCAGGCGGTCTGGCCACTGTGACCTCGCCGGAGGTGAGCAGGGTATCGATGGCGAGCGGGATGGAGGCGGCCGACGTGTTGCCGTACCACTCGATGTCGCGGCCGACGACGACGGATTCGGGCAGCTTGAGCGCCCGCAGCATGGCGTCGGTGATCCGCATGTTCGCCTGGTGCGGGACGAACACCTCGATCTCGTCAGCGGTGACGCCGGCCCGGTCGAGAACGCTCGGCGGCGGCCTTGGCCATGGTGAACGCCGCCCACTTGAAGACGGGGTTGCCGTCCATCACATCACCGGCCACGGCGGGGGTCGGCCGCCATGGCCCGGTCCCACGATGCGGACTGGGTGATCAAACCGGACTGCTCACCGTCGGAGCCCCAGACGACGGGACCGATGGCCGGCACCGCGCTCGGACCGACGACGGCAGCGCCGGCCCCGTCGGCGAAGATGAACGCGCTCGTGCGGTCCTCGTGACGGTGATGTCGGACAACCGCTCGACCCCGATCACCAGCGCGTACGTGGACGCGCCCGTGCGGACCAGCGAGTCCGCCAGCGTCGAGCCGTAGCAGAAGCCCGCGCACGCGGCGGAGACGTCGAAGGCGGCGCCGTGGGTGCCGAGCTCGGTCGGCGATCGTCGCGGCGGCTGACGGGGTCTGGTAGAGGTGCGTGACCGTGGCCACGATGACGGTGTCGATCTGGTCGATCGTCACCCCGGCGTTCGCCGAGCGCCTTGCGGGCGCCGAGGCCGACATGTCGACGACCGACTCGTCCTCGGACGCGAAGTGTCGGCTCCCGATGCCCGAGCGAGTCGCGGATCCACTCGTCGGAGGAGTCGATCCAGGTGCACACCTCGTCGTTCGTGACCACCCGGCGCGGACGGTAGGTGCCGACGCCCATGACGCGGGAGTAGCGCGACGGGCGCGGCGTGATGGTCCCGGTCACGCCAGGGCCGCCACGGGGTGCAGGCGCAGCAGCGGCTGGCCGGGCGAGACCGGGTCGCCGTCCTCGACGAGCCACTCGACCACCGTGCCGCCGTGCGGGGCGAGCACCGACTGCTCGTCGCGCAGGTTAACGACGGTGGCGATGCTGGCACCCGGGTTCACCGACGCGCCGGCGTCGAGGTCGCCAGCGAGCCGCACGGTGCCCTTGCTCGGCGCCACGATGAGGCGCCAGGTAGGGGAGTGGCTCAGCCCCGAGGGCACGGCGTGCCGCTCGACGAAGTCGAGGGCGGCAGCGAGGTCGTCGGGCGTCCTGACCGCAAGCAGTCTCGACGCCCTTCAGGTCGCGCTTGGCGATCCCGGTCAGGGTGCCGGCCGGCGGCAGCTCGAGCAGCCCCGTGACCCCGAGATCGGCCATCGCCTGCAGACACAGGTCCCAGCGGACCGGTGAGCGCTCACCTGGCCCACGAGGCGCCGCAGCACGTCGGCGCCGTCGACCACTACCTGCCCGTCGGCGTTGGACAGCAGCCGGGTGCTCGGGTCGTGCGGGCTGAACGAGTCGGCCAGCTCGGCCAACCGGACGACCGCCGGGGCCATGTGCACGGTGTGGAACGCCCCGGCGACGCTGAGCGGGATCAGCCGCGCCCGCGGCGGCGGGTTCTCCGCCAGGCCCGCCAGCTGGTCGATCGTCCCGGCGGCCACGATCTGGCCGCTGCCGTTGTTGTTGGCCGGGGTCAGACCCTGGGCCGCGATCGCGGCCAGCACCTCGTCGGGCTTGCCGCCGATCACGGCGGTCATCGACGTGGGGGTGATCGCGGCGGCTGCCGCCATGGCGCGGCCCCGCTCCCGGACGAACACCATGGACTCGTCGTCGGTCAGCGCACCGACGAGGGCCGCCGCGGTGATCTCGCCGACGGAGTGACCGGCGACGCCACCGATGCCACCCGCTTCCGAGCCACCGTCCCCCGAGCTGCAGCCTCCGCCGCCTCCAGGAGCTGCCGAGCGGCCAGCAGACCGGCGGCCACGAGCAGTGGCTGGGCCACGGCGGTGTCGCGGATGGTGTCGGCGTCGGCCTCGGTGCCGTAGTGGCGCAGATCCAGCTCGGTGACCGATGAGAGCCGATCCAGTCGGTCGGCGAAGGTCTGCTCGGTCAACCAGGGAGTCAGGAACCCGGGAGCTGTGCGCCCTGACCGGGCGCGACGATGGCCAGCACGACTCCACTCTCCCCGACGAATCGGTCCCGGACCGGTGGCGACAGGACCAACGTCCTCCCCGCCACTTTGGAGGTTTCCTACAAAACGTGTCCAAGCCCGACCTCGGGCGGGGGTAGCCGTCCCAGGGTGAGGCCGAGCCGGAGCGCGAACGCGTCCCGGGGCTCGGAGGGGGCCCGTCCGGTGAGGTCGGTCACCTTGCGGAGGCGGTACCGCACCGTGTTGGGATGCACGAAGAGCGCCCGGGCGGCGGACTCGATCGACCCGGCCCGCTCGAGGAATGTCTCGACGGTGTCCAGCAGCGCGGGGTCGTGCGCGACGAGGGCGCCGTGCGTCTCGGCCACCAGCCGCACCCGCGCGGCGGCCTCGCCGAACAGCGCCCGCTCGGGCAGCAGCGTGTCGGACGCGACCGGGCGCGGGGCCTGCGGCCACATCGGGGCGACCCGATAGGCCCGCTGCGCCTCGTCCGCGGAACGGGCCGCCTGGCCGAGATCGGCCACGGGCGGCCCGACGACGACGGGCCCTGGCCCGAAGTGGCCGCTCACCGCAGCGGCGTCGACGAGCAGGTCCGAGCTGCCGCCGAGGACCGCGACCAGCAGGTCGCCGTGAACCCCCACCAGGGCGTCGAGGCGTCGCGCCCTGGCCGCCTGGCGCAGGGCGTCGCCAGCGGCTTCGGCCTCGTCGGTGGGGGCCGCCCCGACGAGCACGGCGACGCCGCGGGTGCTGGTCCACCCGAGAGCGGCGACCCGGGCGGTGATCTCGTCACCTTCGTCGCCGCGCAGCAGCGCCTCCATGGTCAGCGCCTCGAGCCTGGCGTCCCACGCGCCGCGCTGCTCGGCCGCGCGCGCGTACACGGCCGCAGCGGCGAACGCGATCTCCCTGCTGTAGCGCAGGATCCCTTCGCGCAGCTCGGCCACGTCGTCGGGCGCCGCGAGTTCGTCGACGCGCTCCTCCACCACGTCGATCGTGGTCCGGACGAGCTCGACGGTTTGGTGCAGGCTCACCGCCCGCACGAGCTCGGGCGGTGCCGTGCCGAACACGTCGGCGGTGATGGTGTGGCCGTCGTCGGGGCGCCGGTACCAGGCGACGAAGGCGGCGATGCCGGCCTGGGCCACGAGCCCGACCCACGCCCGGTCGTCGGCCGACATCCTGGTGAACCAGCCGTAGCCCTCCATCCGCTGCACGGCCGCGGTGGCCAGGCTCCCCGACGCCTGCTCCAGGCGGAGCACGGTGGCGGCGCGGGCGCGGGCGGTCACGCCCGCCATCCTGCCGCACGGCACCCCCCGCCGGTTGGAGGAATGTGACAGGCGCCTCCGTCGTGGTGCGTCACGGCCGAGGCCGCCACCCCCCTGGCGGTGGGAGAAGGGGGCGGGCGGGGCGGGGGTTACCAGGGGATGGGCTGGCCGTCGCGGAAGAAGCCGCCGTGCGGGCCGTCGGCGGGCAGGGTGGCTGCCCAGAGGATGCCTTCGGCGCCGTCCTCCTCCGAGCGCGGCGCCCCGGCGCCGCCCATCCGGGTGCGCGCCCAGCCGGGGCACACCGCGTTGATCTTGACGTCGACGCCGCGCGGCACGTCCGCCGCCACCGATCGGGTGATCGCGTCGAGCGCGGCCTTCGTGACCCCGTACGTGCCGAGGGTCGGACCGCCCTCGCCGAAAGAGCCCGCTCCGCTCGACACGTTCACGACGCGGCCGAACCCGCGCTCGACCATCGTCGGCAGCAGGGCGCGCATCAGCAGCAGCGGCCCGAACACGTTCGTCGCGAACGTGCGGCCGAGGTCGGGCTCGGAGATGTCGAGCGGGCCGTCCTCGATCAGGACGGCGGCGTTGTTCACCAGCACGTCCACGTGCGTGCCGCGCTCGGCGAGGCCGGCGCAGGCGCGCCGGATGCTCTCGGGGTCGGCCGAGTCGAGGTGGGCCCAGCGCACGCCGAGCGAGTCCGCCGCGGCCTGCGCTCCTGCGGACGTCCGGCCGGTGAGCACCACGTCGTAGCCGAGGTCGCGCAGCCGCAGGCACGTCTGGAACCCCAGCCCGCGGTTCCCGCCGGTGACCAGGGCGGTGCGCACCTCGCCGACGTTCAGCCGGCCCCCTCGGTGTTGCCCGCGTCGGCGGCTGAGGGGTCGTCGAGCCGGTAGCGCGTGCGCGCCTCGACGACCCGCTCGCCAGGCACCTCGCCCCGCCGCGCCAGCTGGCCAGCGTGGCCACCGTGATCGTCTCGGCGTCGACGTGGAAGTGCCGGCGCAGCGCGTGGCGGGTGTCGGACATGCCGAACCCGTCGGTGCCGAGCGAGATGTAGTCCTGCGGGACCCACCGCGGATCAGGTCCGGCACCGCCCGCATGAAGTCGGACACGGCCACGACCGGGCCGGGCCGGCCTTCGAGCGCCCGTGTCACGTACGGCACGTTCCGGGCTCGTCCTCGGAGTGCAGCAGGTTGTGCTGCTCGGCGACGACGCCGTCGCGGCGCAGCTCGGTCCACGAGGTGGCCGACCAGACGTCGGCGGCCACGCCCCAGTCCTCGCGCAGCAGCTGCTGGGCCCGGAGCGCCCACTGCATCCCGATTCCGGAGGCCAGCAGCTGCACCCGGGGTCCTGTCGCCGTCCCCGGCGCCGGCGCATACCGGTACAGGCCGCGCAGGATGCCGTCGACGTCGACGCCCGCGGGCTCGGCCGGCTGCGGGTAGGGCTCGTTGTAGACCGTGAGGTAGTAGAAGACGTTCTCGGGCGAGTCCCCGTACATCCGGCGCAGCCCGTCGCGCACGATGTGGCCGAGCTCGAAGGCGAACGCGGGGTCGTAGGCGACCACGGCCGGGTTGGTGGCCGCGATCAGCAGGCGAGTGGCCGTCCTCGTGCTGCAGGCCCTCGCCGTTGAGCGTGGTCCGCCCGGCCGTGGCGCCGAGCAGGAAGCCGCGTGCCATCTGGTCGGCGGCCGCCCAGAAGCCGTCGCCGGTGCGCTGGAAGCCGAACATCGAGTAGAAGATGTAGAGCGGGATCATCGGCTCGCCGTGCGTGGCGTACGACGTCCCGGCGGCGGTGAACGAGGCCACCGAGCCGGCCTCGTTGATGCCCTCGTGCAGGATCTGCCCGGTGGTCGCCTCCCGGTAGGACAGGAAGAGCTCCCGGTCGACCGGCGTGTAGTTCTGGCCGTGCGGCGAGTAGATCTTCGCGGTCGGGAACAGCGAGTCCATCCCGAAGGTGCGCGCCTCGTCCGGGATGATCGGTACCCAGCGCTTGCCGAGACCCTTGTCCTTCATCAGGTCCTTGAGCAGCCGGACGAAGGCCATCGTGGTGGCGACCTTCTGCTTGCCCGAGCCGCGCTTGCATCGTCGTCGAACGACTCGGTCCGGCGGGATGCGGCAGCGGCGCCGCCGTGGTCCGCCGCGACGGCACGAAGCCGCCGAGGGTCGTCGCGCCGCTCGAGCATGTACTGGATCTCGCTCGTGGTCGCGGCCGGGGTGGTAGTACGGCGGGAGGTACGGGTCGCCTCCAGCGCCGAGTCCGGGATGTCCAGGTACAGCCGGTCCCGGAAGGCCTTGAGGTCGTCCAGGGTCAGCTTCTTCATCTGGTGGGTGGCGTTGCGCCCCTCGAAGTGCGCGCCGAGCGTCCAGCCCTTGATCGTCTTGGCCAGGATCACCGTCGGCTGGCCCGTGTGGTGCCGCGCCGCCTTGTACGCGGCGTAGAGCTTGCGGTAGTCGTGGCCGCCGCGCTTGAGGTTCCAGATCTCGTCGTCGGTCAGGTCTCGACCATCTTGCGGGTGCGCGGGTCGCGGCCGAAGAAGTGCTCGCGGACGTACGCGCCGGACTCGGCCTTGTACGTCTGGTAGTCGCCGTCGGGCGTGACGTTCATCAGGTTGACCAGCGCACCGTCGGTGTCGGCGGCCAGCAGCGGGTCCCACTCGCGGCCCCAGATCACCTTGATGACGTTCCAGCCGGCGCCCCGGAAGAACGCCTCCAGCTCCTGGATCACCTTGCCGTTGCCGCGCACCGGGCCGTCGAGCCGCTGCAGGTTGCAGTTGATCACGAAGGTGAGGTTGTCCAGCTCCTCGCGGGCGGCCAGGCCGATCGCGCCGATCGACTCGGGCTCGTCCATCTCGCCGTCGCCGAGGAAGGCCCAGACGTGCTGGTCGGACGGTGTCCTTGATGCCGCGGTGGTGCAGGTACCGGTTGAACCGCGCCTGGTAGATCGCGTTGAGCCCGCCGAGGCCCATGGAGACCGTCGGGAACTCCCAGAAGTCCGGCATCAGCCGCGGGTGCGGGTAGGACGGCAGCCCGCCGCCGGCGTGCGACAGCTCCTGGCGGAATCCGTCGAGCTGGCTCTCGCTGAGCCGGCCCTCGAGGAACGCGCGGGCGTACATGCCGGGGGAGGCGTGGCCCTGGAAGAAGACCTGGTCGCCGCCGCCGGGGTGGTTCTTGCCCCGGAAGAAGTGGTTGAAGCCGACCTCGTACAGCGCCGCGCTGGCGTAGGTGGAGATGTGGCCGCCCACGCCGACGCCGGGGCGCTGGGCCCGGTGCACCAGGATCGCCGCGTTCCAGCGGATGGAGCGCCGGATCCGCCGCTCGATGTGCTCGTCGCCCGGGAACCACGGCTCGCGCTCGGGCGGGATCGTGTTGATGTAGTCGGTGGTGGTCAGCGGCGGCACGCCGACGTGGCGCTCAGCGGGCCCGCCGCAGCAGCGCAGCATCACGTACCGGGCCCGCTTGGCGCCGCGCGGGTCGATGACGCCGTCGAGCGACTCGATCCACTCCTGCGTCTCGTCGGGGTCGATGTCGACGTACTGGGTGGGCAGGCCACCGGCGAGCAGGGGGTCACGGTCGCGTCCTGGGGTCACGGGGACATTCTGTCGGCTACCGGCGGGTAGCGAGGCCGGTAGGTGCCGGGTGGCGGCGCGCCAGAACCGGGGCGCCGTGGTGGTTGCGTCCGGAGGCCGCGTCCGGTGGACTACGGCCCAAGGCCCGCTCAGGGGCCGGACGGGGAGTCGCCCCGTCGCAGCGATCTGGAGGCTCGTCGTGACCGCGCACCCCGCGCAGGCGCCCGAAGGGGGACCTGTGGCCAAGTTCGGGCTCTCGGCCGGGAACGTCGTGCAGGAGATGGGCTTCGACGACGACTGCGACGCCGAGCTGCGCGCGGCCGTGGAGGCCACGATCGGCGGTTCGATCGTCGACGAGAACTACGACGACGTCGTCGACGTCGTGATGCTGTGGTTCCGCGACGGGGACGACGACCTCGTCGACCTCCTCGTCGACGCGATCGGACTCCTGACCGACCACGGCGTGATCTGGCTGTTCACGCCCAAGCCGGGACGGGACGGCCACGTGGAGCCCGAGGAGATCTCCGATGCGGCTCCCACGGCCGGCCTCCAGGCCACCTCGTCCGTGAGCGCAGGCAAGGACTGGCAGGGCACTCGCCTGGTGGCCCCCCGCTCGGCCCGCAAGTAGCGATAGGGCCGGCGCACGCCGATTCGGGCGTACTCTCGGGGGATCGGAGCCGACCAGACTCCCCGCACCGGGAGCAGTGATGGGCGACAAGTCACCGCGTCAGCACCTGACGAAGAAGTCCGGCAAGTCCCTCAAGGAGAAGCGCGCGGACAAGCGTGCCAAGGGCAGCGGCGGCATGGATCACGCGGTGATCGTGCCGCCGAAGAAGGGGTAGGCGCCGCCCGCTCGGGCTACCGGCGCTCGAAGGGGAGCCGGCCGAGCAGCGAGCTGACACCGCTCATGAAGCTGAGGGCGCGACTGAGCGCGGCCCCGCCGGGGATGCCAGGCACGTCGGTGATCACCGGCGCCAGAGCCAGCAGGCCGGGCAGGTCGACGACGCGCAGGCGGCCGGAGCGGTAGAGGCCCGGCACGTTCGTGGCTCGGCCCGAGGTGACGTCGATGATCGTGCGCGCGTCGGCGACGATCGCCGGCCCGGCCAGGTCCGGGTCGACGCCAGCCGTACGCCACGCGGCGCCTCGCGCCGCAGTCCCCACGGAGACCGAGGGCGTGCGCGCGACGAGCGAGGCGGTCACCCCCGCCCGGGCGGCCAGCGCCCCCGTGGTGTCCACGAGGGCCCGCAGGCCCGTCGTCACCAGTTCGTCGGGCACCACGGCGCCGCACGCCTCGAGGTCCAGGGCGCTCACCGCCACCTGGTACGTCGTGGCGTGCAGCAGGGTGAGCACGGGGAGCGTGCCCAGCAACGACCGGGTGGGCAGCAGGCCGACCGCGTCCGGGCCGTCGGGAGCGGCCGGTGCGGCGAACCAGGCGGCGAGGCTGTCCCGGCCGCGGCGCACCGCCGCCACCGCCTCGCTCGGCGTCGCGCCCGCGTGGGCCGCGTGCACCCGCCGCACGTCCTGCGCCTGGTCGATCTCGCCCACGACCCCGGACCGCGCGTCCCGGACGATCGCGCCCAGGGTGCGGTTCTCCGGCCAGTCGCCCAGGATGAGCACCACCTCGACCCCGGTCCAGCCGTGCGCCCGGGCCGGGGCCTCGAGGTCGGCGGCCTCGGCTGCGGCGAGGAACAGATCCCACGCCCGCAGAGTTGTCGCGGCGAGTCCGGCGACGTCGCCCGTGGCCACGCCTCGCTCGTCGGGGCTCGGGTCGAGGGCCGGCGGGAGCTGTGACACGATCGCATCATCCCCGACGGGTACCACCGGGCACGACCACGCCCAGGCAGCGAGAAAGGACCCTCGTATGGCGGTCGAGGTGGGCCAGCAGGCCCCTGACTTCGAGCTGCGCGACCAGTTCGGCCAGACCCACAAGCTCTCCGCCCTGCGCGGCAAGAAGAACGTCGTGCTGGTCTTCTACCCCTTCGCCTTCACCCCCACCTGCACCGGCGAGCTGTGCAGCATCCGCGACGAGAAGTCCGACTTCCAGAACGACGACGTCGTCACCTACGGCATCTCGTGCGACCCCGTGGCGTCGCTGCGGATCTTCGCCGAGCGCGAGGGTCTCGACTACCCCCTGCTGAGCGACTTCTGGCCGCACGGGGGCGTCTCGCGCGACTACGGGGTCTTCCTCGAGCAGAAGGGCTTCTCGACCCGGGGCACCTTCATCATCGACAAGCAGGGAACCGTGCGATGGGCGGTCGTGAACAGTCCGTCGAACGCCCGCAGCAACGACGAGTATCGCGACGCCCTGACCACGCTCGTCGGCGCAGTGTGATCCAGGCCTTCGTTCGCCCGGGCGGTCCGCCCGACTACCCTGGGCGGGCTGTCCGGGGCGTATAGCTCAGTTGGTAGAGCGCTTCCCTTACAAGGAAGTGGCCGGGGGTTCGAGTCCCTCTGCGCCCACCGCAACGCCGCGGCCAGCCGCGATCCGCCCCCAGCGGGACGGATCGACCGTGGCGCGTGCAGGTCGTCCCGCTCAGTCCTCGAAGGTGAGCCGGTCGGGCCGGATCGAGACGATGCGGCGGCCTTTCCTCGCGATCGTGCCTGTGGCGTCGAGCTCGGCCAGGATGCGGTTGACCTGCTGGCGCGAACCGCCCACCTGGCGCGCGAGATCGGTCTGGTTGATCGGCAGGTCGACCTTCACGACGGCGCCGGGCGCCTGCTCGGCCGTCGCGAGCCACGGAGCACACGCGTGCATCAGGTGGCGCCGAACCCGGTGGTGCAGGCGCCGCAGGGACAGGTCGGCCACCTTCTGGTCGCCCTGTCGCACCATCGCCACGAGCGAACTCAGCACCGCCATCGCGACCGCAGGCTCTGTGGCCAGCAGCTGCGCCAGGGTCGCCTGGGGCACGCGAATGAGCTCGGTGGCGCCCCGCGCGGTAGCGGCGGCGACACGCGGTCCGCCGTCGACGACCCCGAGCTCGCCGAACGCGGCAGGTGCTGAGACGACGGCGAGCACGGCCACGCCTCCGTCGGGGTCCTGCAAGGAGATGTCGACCTGGCCGCGCGCCACCACGTACAGGCAGTCGCCGGGGTCGCCCCGCTGGAACACGGTCTCGCCGGGGCCGTAGGAGCGTCGGCCGGTGGTGTCGGCGAGCCGGGCGAGGGCCGCGCCGTCCAGCGAGGCGAAGACGGGGCAGGCGCGCAGGGCCGGATCGATCCGGCCGACGTGGCGCTCGTCGGGCTGCGGCTCGGCGGCTGCATCCATGTGGCACCTTCCCAATCTCGGGGCCGGTGCGCGGCTGCCCGGGGGCGGATTCACTCTCCGCCCCCGGGCCCTGGCCGCGCAAGCGTCTGCGCGGTGCGCTCAGCCAACGCTGGGTGTCCGGGTGCGGTGGACGAGCGCGGTGGCGAGAAGGTAGAGGCCGACGATGGCCAAGGCGATGAGGGCGCCGGCGAAGAGCCAGGGCACGGGGTTCGCCGTGGTCTGCGTGAGCGGAGCGATCGGCGTCGTGTCGGGTCCCGTCGCGCTCTCGGGCGGCATGACGCGGGCGAAGGCCGACGTGGTGCTGAGGCCCACGAGGGCGACAGCGCTGGCGAGAGAGATGGCGAGACGGCGGGCGAAGCGGGTCATGGTGTCCTCCTCGGACGGTGGTTCCTGCCCGGCGCGGGAACTGGTCCGAGGGTGGTGCGGGCCAGCCTGAGACGCTGTCACGCGTGTGACAAACCGCGCTGATCGTCACGAGACCCGCGTCACACGGCTAGGACGACCCGAGGAGCTCCTGGCACGCGGCGACGCGTGCGCGGGCGGCCCGCAGTGGCGGTACGAAGCCCTGGCGTTTGGCGATGGCGAGGCCCTCCAGCGCGGACGCGAGCGACCCTGCTGCGTCGCCGAGCACCTGACGGGCTGCTGACCGGGTCAGATGCAGGTCGCGGCGGCACCAGTCGAAGTCGGTCGGCGCCAGCAGGGCCAGGCCTCGCACGAACGCCGCTTCCGACTCCGGTCCGGCGCCGGCGTGCGCGCTCAGCAGTCCTTCTGCGATGGCGTGGATGATGGGGTTGACGGAGTCGGCGGCCTGGCTGAGCACTCGGCTGCGGTGCAGGGCCTCTCGAGCCTCAGCTTCTCGGCCGTCCATTGACAGCACCACGGCTAGTTCGGCGAGCTCGGTGGACCGGGTCGCGGTCTCGCCGATGCTCTCGAAGATCTCGATGGCCGAGAGCATCGACGCCGCCGCCGCCGTCAGGTCGCCTGCCTGCTTGTGGTACTCGCCGACCGCGTAGAACAGGCGGGCAGCCCTGCGGGGATTGCCCTGCTCGAGGTCGAGGGTGGCGCGCGACGTGATGGCGTCGATGGCGCCGTCAAGATCGCCCTGGTCCGCCCGCAGCCGCGCGCCGAAGACGAAGAGGTCTGCTGCCACCAGGGGTTCCCCGCCGAACTCCCGCTCCAGTTCGGCGATCGCCTGCTCCTCCTCGGCGAGGGTGGCGGACCCCCCGGTGTACGGCATCATGCGGTGGAAGAGCAGGCTCGAGACGAGGCTGAACTCGCGCGCCCTCGCGGCAGCCGCGAGGCCGACGCGGGCATCTACCGCCGAGGCGTCCGGGTGGCCGAAGTAGTTGTTCTCGTGGCACCGCAGGTCGTACGCGAGCGCCAGCCCCGAATCGTCCCCCAGCGCACCGAAAGCGGCGATGGCCTCGTCCGTGAGGTCTGCGGCCGCACCGACATCGAGGTCCGGGTCGGTGTCTCGCCTGGTGGCGTTCCGCAGGAGCCGCGCGCGCCAGAGCGTCCGCTCGTCGCCGGTGCGAGTGGCCGTCTTCTCCGCCTGAGCCGACCACTCCTCGGCAGCGGCGTAGTCGCCGGCGTCGTGCGCGGCCGCGGCCCGGGCCAGCGTGATGGCCAGGCCGGCCGCGCTGTCCGTGGGCACCAGGTCCGATGCGGTGCGCAGAAGGGCTTGAGCGCTTCTGAAGTCGCCCAGCGCGCCGACGCGCTGGGCGCACGCCACCAACCGACCGGCCGCCTCCTGGGCCAAGACCGGTGCCGGATCGCCCAGCTGGTCGCGGTAGCGCACGGCGCGTTCGAGATGCGAGGCCACCAGCTCCGGAGCGACGTTGGCGGCCGTGGTGGAGTCCAGCCAGCGGGCGACGGCCTCGTGCGCGGAGCTGCGCCGGGCCATGGGGAGCGACTCGTAGGCGGCGTCGCGGACGAGGAGGTGGGCAAACGCCGAAGGCATCCTGCCCGGGCAGGTCGGACGTGACGGGGTGGACGAGATCGGCACGGACGAGCGCAGCGAGGCTCGTCCCGACATCCAGCGTGGGGCCCAGGATCGTGCCGATGGCGTCCGGGTAGAAGGTCTGACCGATCACCGCGGCGAGGTCGACCACCGTGCGCTGCCCCGGGTCCAGCCCGTCCAGGCGGGCAGACAGGAGCGCCTGGACCGTGCGCGGGACGCTGACCGCGCCCACGTCTCCCACGACGCGCCACGTGCCGTCCTCGTCGGGTGCCAGCCGCCCCTGGTCGGCCAGGCTGGCCACGAGTTCCTCGACGAAGAGCGGGATGCCCGCCGCCGCCGAGGTGATCTGGAGGAGGAGCCCGGGGTCCATCTCCGCGCCGAGCAGGTCAGATGTCAGGGTCGCGCTGTCTTCGTCCGACAGCGGGGAGAGTGCCATGGTGCTGGCGTGGCGGGCCCCTGCTCCCCATGCCGGCCTGGTGCGCATGAACTCCGGGCGCGCCATGCAGACCAAGAGGATCGGGGCGCCTCGGGACTGGTCGGTCACGTGGTCGAGCAGGTCGAGCAGCGCCGGCTCAGCCCACTGGGCGTCGTCGACGACGACCACGACCGGGGCGTCCCGGGCGAGCCGTTCGAGCAGGCGGCGGAAGGCCCAGACGATCTCGCCGCTCGACGCGGCCGTCGCGTGGCCCAGGATCGTCTCGAGCCCGTTGGCGATCTCCTGGGCATGCTCGACCCCGGCCAGCCGGGTGGTCCACGACGGCTGGTCGGACTCGACCAGCGGCTGGAGCATCTCCGCGACGGGCCAGTAGGTGATGCCTTCTCCGTACGGTAAGCACCGTCCTGAAAGCACCAACGCCTGGCCCCGGATGTCCGCGATCAGCTCCTCGACGAGGCGCGACTTGCCGACCCCAGGCTCCCCGACGAGGGTGAGCAGGACGCAGGCGTCCTCCTCCACGGCCGTGTCGTAGGCCAACCGCGCCTGGGCGAGCTGCCGACGCCTCCCCACCAGGGGGCCCGAGAACCGGCGCCGCCGCATCGGTGCGGTCGCAGGGTGCGCGCGAAGCAGCCGGTACGCGATCAACGGCGCAGCCTTCCCCTTGACCAGGACGTCGGGCACGGCCTCGGCGTCGACGAGGTCGCGAACGAGTTCGTGCGTGGTCTCGCCCAGCAGCACCTCCCCGGGGCCGGCGGCCTGCTCGAGGCGTGCACCGACGTTGGCCGCGTCACCGGCCATGAGGGCGACGTCACCGGTGCCATCGCCGACCATGACGGGTCCCGTGTTGACCCCGATGCGCACCGCGAGCTGGACGCCGAGGCGGTCACGCAGACCGGCGTTGAGGTCCTCGACGGCGGCAAGCAGGTCCGCGGCCGCGCGCACCGCGCGCACCGCGTCGTCCTCGTGCGCCGCCGGGATGCCGAACACGCCGACGACGGCGTCGCCGATGAACTTCTCCACGATGCCGCCGTGGCGCTCTACCGCGGCACGGGCGACCGCCCAGTAGGAGGAGAGCACCCCGCGCAGCACCTCGGGGTCCAGCCCGGAGCCCAGCTCGGTGGAGCCGACCAGGTCGGCGAACATGATCGTCACCGTCTTGCGCTGGCCAGAACCGGTGGGTGCGATCGAGCGTGGCGCACCACGGACAGAACGAGAACCCCGTCCCCGGCAGCTCTCGCCCGCACCCCGGGCACGCGCCCATCATCGGAGTGTAGGAGCCACCGGTCCCGCTCGGGCCGGATCGACCGGGTCGCGCATCGCCTGGTGGCGTGGAGCGGCGACCGCCATGATGCCCACCGGAGGGGCTCGCGCCGCAGCGGCGGCCTGCGGTTCCCCGCGGAGGTGGCTGTGATCGTCAGCGACGTAGACGTGCTCGAGCGGCGGGAGATCCCGCTGCGCGAGGTCAGCGGGCTCGCGGTGGGGGAGTGGGACGGCACGACGCGCGTCGTCGCCGTCGGCGACAGGAGCCCGGCGCTCGCTGTCGCCCGGCTCGACGCCGAGAGCCTCCCGGATGGATGGCAGCCGATCGATCTCGGCGACCTCGTGGGCGCCCCACACCACGGGCTGCTGCAGTGTGAGGCCGTGGCCGTCGACGCCACCGGCGTGGCCGTCGCGCTGATGGAGGACCCGGCCCGCGTCGCCCTGGTCGACCTCGCCGGTCTGCGGTGGCTCGGCGGGGCCGCCCTCGAGGCGACCGCGGTGCCCGGGCTGGGGCGCACCTGGGCCGACGACCCCACGAGCCGCGGCGAGGGGGTGGTCCTGCTCGACGACGGCCGGCTGCTCGTGGCCAAGGAGAAGAAGCCTGCCGGCCTGCTGGAGTTCGCGGTGCCGGGAAGCGCAGCGCACGGGCTGTCGGCGGTCACCCGGCTCGCGCGGGCGCCGTGGGGGACCTCCGTGCCCGACGTGCTCGCGGCCGTCGCGTGGTGGCCGCTCGACGGCCCGCTGGAGGACATCTCGGACGTGGCGGTCGGTGCCGACGGCCGCGTCTACCTGCTCTCGGACCAGAGCCGGGCCATCGGTCGGCTCGCGCACGACCTCGATCCGTCGTCCCCCGGCGCGGCCATCGACGCGCTGTGGCGGCTGCCCAAGAAGGTGCGCAAGGCCGAGGGCCTGGCGTTCCTGCCCGACGGGCGGGCCCTCGTCGCGGTCGACCGCCCCGACGCCGGCCGCAACCTCGCGGTGCTGCCGTGCCTGTGGGAGTCCTAGGCTGTGCCTTCCACGCGCCACCCCGTGCCACGACCGGATCTCCCGATCCGTCCCGCTCGTCCCTCGATCGCGAAGGAGCCACCGTGACGGCGAAGGCCGACCCCTGGGCCCAGCTGCGGCTGCTCGAGCTGCAGGGGCTCGACACCCGGCTCGACCAGATCGCCCATCGCCTCCGTTCGCTCCCGGAGCACGCCCAGATCGCCGCCGCCGACGAGGTCCTCGCGGGACTCGCGGACCGGGCGGTCGCCGCCCGCACCGAGGTCTCCGACGTCGAGCGTCTCGTGCGCAAGGCCGAGGCCGACGTCGACCAAGTGCGCACCCGGGCCGCCAAGGACCAGCAGCTGCTCGACTCAGGCGCCATCACGTCGGCCAAGCAGCTCGAGGAGCTGCAGCACGAGGTCGTGTCCCTGGCCCGCCGCCAGTCAGACCTCGAGGACGCCGAGCTCGAGGTGATGGAGCGCCTCGAGGAGGTGCAGGCCACGGCCCGCGCGATCGACCAGGAGCACACCACGGCCACGTCGGCGCGCGCCGCCGCCGTCGAGGGGCGCGACGCCGCCTCGGCGCAGCTCGACGCCGAGGCCGGCGACGTGCGCGCCCAGCGCGCTGAGGTCGTCACGGCCATCCCCGACGAGCTGCTCGCGCTGTACGAGAAGCTGCGCGCCGACCATGGCGGCGTGGGCGCCGCCCGGCTGCACCGCGGCCGCTGCGACGGCTGCCACATGGAGCTCAACCCCACCGACATCGGGCGGATCCGCGCGGCCGCCGACGACGAGGTGCTGCGCTGCGAGGAGTGCCGCCGCATCCTCGTGCGCACGGCCGAGTCGGGGCTGTGAGCCGCCAGCTGGTCGTCGAGGCCGACGGCGGCTCTCGGGGCAACCCGGGCCCGGCCGCGTTCGGGGCGCTCGTGCGCGACGGGGTCGACGGTCCCGTGCTCGTCGAGCGGGCCGAGACCCTTGGCGTGCAGACCAACAACGTCGCCGAGTACGAAGGCCTCATCGCCGGCCTGCGGGCCGCCCGCTCCATCGACCCGCACGCGGACGTGCTTGTCCGGATGGACTCCAAGCTCGTCGTCGAGCAGATGAGCGGCCGCTGGAAGATCAAGCACCAGGCGATGCAGGGACTCGCGCTCCTCGCCCGCGACGCCTACCCGTTCGAGCACGTGCGGTACGAATGGATCCCGCGCGAGCTGAACCGCGCCGCCGACCGACTGGTGAACCTGGCCCTCGACGCGGAGGTGCGCGGCGAGCGCCTCGTCGTCGACCGCGTGCTGTCGGACGACGGCGATCAGAAGCCCGAGCCGCACCCCGCGAACGTCGTGCCTGGCTGGGCCACCGACCTCGGTACGCCGACGACCCTGCTCGCCGTTCGCCACGGCGCCACGGCCGACAGCCTCGCGCACCACTTCTCCGGCCGCGGCGGCAGCGATCCCACGCTGGCTCCCGTGGGGCGCGAGCAGGCAGACGCCGTCGCCGCCGAGCTCGTGCTTCGCGGCGGCGTCGACGCCGTGGTGGCCTCACCGCTGCGGCGCACCCGCGAGACCGCCGACATCATCGTCGAGTCGCTAGCGGCAGCCGGCCATGACGTCGAGGTGGAGATCGAGGCCGACCTGGCCGAGTGCGCCTTCGGCGCGTGGGACGGGCTCACCTTCGGCGAGGTGCAGGAGCGCTTCCCGGTGCTGCTCGAGACCTGGCTCGGATCCGTCGACGTGGCCCCGCCGGGCGGCGAGTCGTTCTCTGAGGTGCGCGACCGGGTGGACGCGGCGCGCCGCCGCGTGCTCGAGGCCCACCCAGGGGAGCGCGTGCTCGTCGTCTCCCATGTCACGCCCATCAAGGTTCTGGCGGGCCTCGCGCTGGACGCGCCGCTGGCGTCGCTGTACAAGATGGAGCTCGCGCCCTGCTCGCTCACGACGCTGGCCTGGTGGGCCGACGGGAACGCGTCGATGCGCGGCTGGGCCGAGGCCGGCCACCTCCGCGGGATCATCGTGCCCGAAGGCACCTGAGCGACTCGGGCAGCTAGAGCACCCGCACGACCACGTCGACGACCCGGGGCCTGCCGTGCCTCGGGGCCGGGCCCTCCTCGACGTCGAAGCCCGCGCCGGCGAGGGCTGCGACGAGCGCGTGCGGCGTGCGCGGGTCGGCGCCGGACTCCATGAGGCCCCGCACGAGGCGCCCCTTGGTGGCCTTGTTGTGATGGCTCACGACCACGCGGGTGCGCCTCCCGCCGCGCACCACCTCCTGCAGCACGCGGGCCACGACCGTTCGCGCGGCGACCTCCTCGTCGGGGTGCCACATGGCCGCGTACGCCGACGATCGAAGATCCAGCACGACGCCGCGCCCTGCCGCGCCCGCCATCGGCTCGTCGAGCACCTCCCGCCACAGCCGCGACACCGGACCGATGCGGGGCAGGTCGGCATCGGCCGAGAGGCGGTAGGCAGGGATGCGATCGCCGAGGCGCACCGCCCCGAGCAGCGCCGACATGACCACGACCTGACGGTAGGAGCGGCGCCGCGCGGCGGGCGACATCGTCGCGACGTCGAACGCGTCGTACAGGACGCCCTGGTACACCTCGGCCGCCCGTGCGGCCGGCGACTCGAGCAGCACGGCGTCGCGTTCGACCTCGACCTGCTGTCCGGGGGAGAGGCCGAGCACCTCGCGCGCGCGCAACGGGTCGGCGCACGCGAGCCGCACGACGGCCTCGACGACCCGCTCGCGAGTGGGACCCAGCGACGGGAACGAAAGAGCAGCCAGGTCGACGGGACGGCCCCGCGGCGGGGCCGACTTCTTCTCCGACGGAGGCAGCACGACGAGCACGGGCGCATCCTTGCGCACCGCTCTGGCCCGCTCGCGTCCGGTACCCGCGCGCTCCGCGGGAGCGCGACGGCGTGCATAGGGTGAGCGGATGGGACACCGGCGGATGCGGGCGCTGACCCGCCAGGGTGGCCGCATTCGCGCCGGTTTCGCCCGGGTGCGCGACGAGCTCGGCGTGCCGGTGGCCTTCCCGGACGCGGTGCTCGTGGAGGCCGCGGAGGCGGCGCGCTCGCCGCGCCTTCCGGACGACGACGGGCGCGACCTGCCCTTCTGGACGCTCGACCCCGAGGGTTCCACCGACCTCGATCAGGCCGTGCACCTCGCCCGCCGGGGGAAGGGATATCGGGTGCACTACGCCATCGCGATGGTCGACGCGTTCGTGCAGCCCGGGCGGGCTCTCGACGCCGAGACGCGGGCGCGTGGGCTCACCCTGTACAGCCCCGACGGCCGCACGCCGCTGCACCCTGAGGTGCTGTCGGAGGATGCAGCGAGCCTCTTGCCCGGTGAGGACCGGCCCGCCTACGTCTGGCGCCTCGACCTCGGGTCTGCGGGCGAGCTCGTCGACGTCGGCGTGCGGCCGATGATGGTGCGCTCGCGGGCGCAGCTCGACTACGTCACGGCACAGCGCGAGCTCGACGCGGGCGTGGGCGACGAGCAGCTCGAGCTGCTGCGCGAGGTCGGGCGGCTGCGCCAGCAGCAGGAGCGGGGGCGCGGTGGCGTCGACCTGCCGTCGGCCGAGCAGGAGGTGGTCGAGCACGGTCCCGGCTACCGGCTCGTCTACCGGGCGCCCGACCCGATGGAGGGGTGGAACGCCCAGATCTCCCTGCTGACCGGGATGGCTGCGGCGCGCATCATGCTCGAGGGCCACGTCGGCCTGCTGCGCACCATGCCCCCGCCCGAGGAACGCGACCTCGCCCGCGTGCACCGCACGGCCGCCGGTCTCGGCATCGAGTGGCCCGACGACGAGAGCTACCCCGACCTCATCCGTCGGCTCGACCCGCACGAGGCCTCGCACGCGGCGTTCCTGAACCTCGTGACGGTGCTGCTGCGCGGCGCGGGCTACGAGGCGTTCGACGGGTCCGACCCGGTCGTGGCCACGCACAGCGCCGTGGCGGCGCCCTACGCCCACGCGACTGCCCCGCTGCGCCGGCTGGGCGACCGTTTCGTCCTGGTGGTGTGCGCAGCGCTTCTGGCCGGGCAGGAGCCGCCGGCGTGGGTGCGCGCGGCGCTGCCGGACCTGCCGCGGCTCCTGGACCAGGCCACCGCGCGGGCCCGCGCGCTCGAGCGCGCGAACGTCGATCTCGTCGAGGCGGTGCTGCTCGAGGACCGGATCGGCGACGTCTTCCCCGGCGTGGTGGTCGAGGAGCGCGACTCGTCGAGCATGGTGCAGCTGCACCACCCCGCTGTGCGGGCGCGTTGCGGCGGCGAGCTCCCGCTCGGCGAGCACGTGTGGGTGCGCCTCGTCGAGGCGCGGGTGGATGGCAGGCGGGTCGCGTTCGAGCGGGCCGAGGGTCCGGTAGAGGCGTAGTCTGTGCCCGCGGCGGGTGAGCCGACCGGGCGGCCGCGGCACCTCGTTCGGAGGTGTCGAGGAAAGTCCGGGCTCCACAGGGCACGGTGGTGGGTAACGCCCACCCGGGGTGACCCGCGGGACAGTGCCACAGAGAACAGACCGCCGTCGGTCCTCGGACCGGCGGCAAGGGTGAAACGGTGGTGTAAGAGACCACCAGCGGCCGGGGTGACCCGGTCGGCTCGGCAAACCCCACCGGGAGCAAGGCCAAGAGGGGAGACGGCTCCGGCCGCCGCCCCTGCGCAGGCGTTCGAGGGCTGCCCGCCCGAGCCTGCGGGTAGGCCGCACGAGGCCATCGGCAACGGTGGTCCCAGATGGATGGTCGCCCCCGCGCGCGAGCGCGGGACAGAACCCGGCTTATAGGTCGACTCACCCGCCGCCCTCGGCCTGACCGGGCCATATGTTGCTGACGCTGCTCGTCGGGCTACCCCTGGCCCCTCGCGGTCCCTGACGCGCCCAGAGAACGCCCGGCCGCTCAGAGCCCCGACACGGCGATTCGTGCAGCCACGTTCTTCGACGGTGGAGCATGGCGGTTCGATCGGCCGCACGGGTGATCCCGGGCGGCCCCTCTCGCCGCGCATCCGTGCGCGTCGGCGGCGTACGTTCGCGATGAGGTAGGACGCCAGGCGCGCCGCGGGTTCTGGCCCGCGACAGGGCCGCACATCAGGCCCCGGCCACGGGGACCGCGCCGGCGGTAGACGTGGAGGCGCCCCATGCGTCAGCGCAGTCTCTGGTCCCGGCCTCTGGCCGTGGTGGGAGCCGTCATCGCCCTCGGGACCGCTGGCGTGGTGGCCGCGGCCCCCGCGTCCGCCAGGCCGGCGGGGCTCGAGCTCACCTTCGTCATCCCGTCGAGCGTCGAGATCGCCCTGCCGCTGCAGGGGACCGTCTCGAACATCACCGTCGACTGGGGCGACACGTCGAGCGACCACATCGACGCCCCCACCAACCTGTCGCACGACTACGCAGCGGGCACGTACCACGTGGACGTCTGGGGCACGCAGCTCTCGCACTTCGGCGACCCGAACTGGGAGGGCGCGCAGTACCTCACCGAGGTGACCTCGTGGGGTGACGCCGGCCTCACCGACCTGAGCTACGCGTTCAACGGCGCCTCGACCCTGTCGTCCGTGCCCGCAGCGGCCCCTACCGGCGTGACGAGCCTGCGCGAGACCTTCAGCGGTGCTGTGCTGTTCAACGGCTCGATCGGCGGCTGGGACACCTCCTCCGTGACCGACATGTACGCCACGTTCCTCGACGCGCACGCCTTCAACCAGCCCCTGGCCGGGTGGGACACCTCGAACGTCACCACCACGTCGTGGATGTTCGCCTACGCGACGATCTTCAACCAGCCCATCGGCGGCTGGGACGTCAGTGGCGTGACCGACACGACCGCGATGTTCGTCCACGCCGACGCCTTCAACCAGCGCCTCGGCACGTGGAACACGTCGTCCGTGGCCTACATGAACCAGATGTTCCTGATGGCCGGGTCGTTCAACCAGCCGCTGATGGCCTGGAACACCGGGAACGTCACGTCCATGCACGACATGTTCGCCTACGCCGGCGACTTCAACCAGCCGCTGTGGTCGTGGAACACCGGCAACGTCGCCGACATGTCCGGCATGTTCCAGCATGCCGCGTCCTTCGACCAGCCCATCGGGCAGTGGGACACCTCGAAGGTCACGGACATGTCGGGCATGTTCGACGGAGCCCTGATGTTCGACCAAGACCTCGGCTACTGGAACGTCTCGCAGGTCACGACCATGGCCCACATGTGGCGTGAGGGCTGGACGAGCCTGTCGTCGGCGAACTACGGCTACCTGCTCGTCGGCTGGGCCTCGCGCCCGGTGCAGGCGGGAGTGGTGTTCGACGTCGGCCGCGTGGTCTACCCGTGCACGGCGATCAGCGCCCGCGCCACCTTGACCAGTGCCCCGAACTCCTGGTCGATCACAGACGACGGCCTGACGCCGCAGCCGTGCGTGCAGTCCGTGACGATCACGGGCATGGCGACGGTCGGCCGCACGCTGCGGGCGGTGGCCCACGGCGTGTCCGGCGACCCCACGCCCACGCCGGCGTACCAGTGGCAGAGCTCGGCGAACGGCACGTCCGGCTGGTCGGACGTTCCCGGAGCCACCTCGGTGACCTTCCCGGTCCCCGCCGCGCAGACCGGCCGGTTCCTGCGGGTCGTCGCGTGGGTCACCTTCGGGCGGCCCAACTCCGCCGTGCGCACCGTGGGACAGCCCCTGCCCGTCGGCGGGTGCGGAACCCCGATCGTGTACCGGGTCTCGCTGCAGTTCCTGCCGACCAGCAGCACCTGCGCCACGTCGGTCGCGACCAGCCGCGTCATCGGACCGCCGAGCGCCCCGCTCCACGTCGTCGCCAGCCCGCGCAACGGCCGCGTGGTCGTGAGCTGGAGCGCGCCGTCGAGCACCGGCGGAGCCGCCGTCACCTCCTACCAGGTGAAGTCCTCGATGTGGACCGGCGGCGGCCGTTACGCCTGCGCGACGACGGCCCGGACGTGCACCATCTCGGGCCTGCAGAACGGCCACCGATACACGTTCTGGGTCACCGCGTTCAACGTGGCGGGGGCCGGGATCGCGTCGCCGCGGACCCCGACGACGGTGGTGGGCGCGCCCAGCGCACCCCGCGGGATCGTAGCCTCGGCACCGGTCGCCGGAACGGCTCGCGTCTCGTGGGGAGTCCCGACGTTCGGCGGGGTGACCCCGGTGCTGGCCTACCAGGTGCGCTGGTCCGGGAACGCCGGCGCGAGCTGGAGTGCGTGGACCTACGTCCGGGCACGCAGCGCCCTGCGGGTCGGTCTCACCAAGGGCCACACCTACCAGGTTCAGGTGCGGGCTCTGAACAGCCTGGGACTCGGTCCGTGGGGGGCGGCCCAGTTCGTCCAGGCCCGGTAGTCCGGCAGGTCGACTCACCCGCCGCCCTCGGCCTGACCGGGCCCTAGTCCATCACGTCTCGTCGTGGGTCCGCACTGAGTCCCGTCGGACCTGCCGGCGGGATCGAACCAGCCGCCCCCGGGGCGCAAGACCCACGGCGGTCGCGTGGTCGAGTCTGCGGCAGGTCCGCGGCTGCGCGGCTAGCCTGCGACGCGTGCGCGCTCACGAGGGATCGGTGATGTCCACCGCGGCGCTTGCCGCACGACTGGGCGACCGCGTGGCCTTCCGGTACGACGACGAGTCGTACGCGTGGTCCGACGTTGTCCTGGCTTCGGGCGCCCGCGGCACGTGGGCCACGCTGGTGCACGGCGCGGTCGCGGGTCTGCAGGCGCTGGGATCGCTGACCCCGGTTGCGTCGGCCGCGGTGGAGCGGGAGCTCCCGGAGCGGCGCACCAGGTTCCGTCAGGACCGGGGGCTCCTCACGGCGGACGCGTTCACGGCCTGGCTCGCGCGCTGGGAGGTGTCGGTGCCCGCGTGGCAGTCGTACCTGCGCCGCGAGCACGCCCGCGAGCTCGTCCTGCCGAACGAGGGCGACCGAGAACCTGACGCCGACGAGGTGCTGGCGGACGCGGTCCACGCGCAGGCGGTGCTTTCCGGATTCATCGTCGACGAGGCCGAGGTGCTGGCCGAGGACCGGGCGCTCGTCGACGCGCTGCCCGAAGGACCGGACCGGGCAGGCAGGCTCGCCAGGCTCGTCGCGGCGGGTGCTCTTGCCCGAGAGCGTGCGGTGGCGGACGACGCGGCTGTCTCGGAGCTCGTGGAGGAGCACAGGCTGGACTGGTCGATCGTCGGAGCTCGGATGCTCGTCCTCGGCACGCAGGATGCGGCCGAGGAGGCCGCGCTCGTCGTCCGCCACGACGGCCGGTCGCTGGAGGAGGTGGCGGCGCTGTGCCGGTCCGCCCTGCAGGTCCTCAGCGGCGCCCTGTCGGAAGCGCCGGTACCGCTTCAGGGGCTGCTTGCCGGCGCGCGCCCGGGTGACCTGGTCGGACCGGTGGAGGACGACGGCCGATTCCTCGTCGCCGAGGTCACGGACCGCCGCGACGCCTCGCCGGACGACGCGGCGACGCGTGCACGGGCTGCAGCGGTGCTCGTGGCCCGCGCCGTCGAGCTCGGGACCCGGTCGCGGTTGCGGTGGGTCGACGGTGGTTGACGACCCGCTGGCCACCCAGCCGGCCTTCGCCACCCTCGACGAGGACGCCCGCGAGCTCGTGCTGGCGAGCCTCGAGCCGGTCGACTTCGCCTTCGGCGAGGTGATCGTGCGAGAGGGCGACCAGGTGGAGTACCTGCACGTCCTGGTGGACGGTGCAGCCCGTGTCCTCCAGCGCGCCGACGACGGCCAGGACGTGCCCGTGCGCACCCTGCGCCGGGGCGACACTGCCGGCGAGGTCGCGCTGCTGCGCGACGGGCCGAGCCCGGAGACCGTCCGCGCCACCGGCCCCCTTCGCGCTCTGCGGCTGCACCGAACCGTGTTCACGGGCGTCCTGCGGAGCAACCCCGAGGTCAGGGTCTGGTTCGAGCGCGCCGCCGCTCGACGTGAGCGGCGCGACTTCCTGCGTCTGCTGGACGAGCTCGCCGACGTGTCCGACGCCGGGATCGACCTGCTGACCGACCGGCTCGTCCCGGTGATGGCGGCGCCGGGCGAGGCCGTCGTGCGCCAGGGCGAGCCGATCGGCCCCGCCTACGTCGTGCACGAGGGGAAGCTGCGGGTGCAGGTCGAGGGCATCGGTGACGTCGCGTTCCTGCGTGCGGGCGACCTGTTCGGCGAGACGGCGCACGTCACCGGACGAGCCCGCAGCGCCACGGTGACGGCTGTCACCGCGTCGACGCTGCTGCGGCTGGACGAAGAAGGCGTGAGCGAGCTGCTCGCGGCCGAGCCCGGCTTTCGTGCGCACCTGCGCGAGCGGGCGGAGCGATTTGCCTCCCCGTTCCGGGCGCGCGTCCCCCTCGACTTCGCGCACGAGATCCTTCCGCCCCCAGAACAGGCATCGGCCGCCCCGGGCCACCCCGAGCTCCCCGACGCCCTCGGCGTCGACACCGCCGATGGCCCGTTTCCGCCGAGCGCTGCGCGACGGCCCGGGCGCCGGTTCCCCTTCGTGTTCCAGGTCGACGAGGCCGACTGCGGCGCCGCGTGCCTGGCGATGGTCGCGAGGTTCTACGGGCGGGCCGTTCCGCTCCGGCTGATTCGCGACCTCGCCCGGACCCGGACCGATGGCACCACGCTGGCGGGCATCACGCGCGCCGCGCAGGGGATGGGTCTGTCTGCTCGGTCGGTACGCGTCTCGAAGAGCCGGCTGGACCAGATGCCCCTGCCCTCCGTCGTCCACTGGGAGGGAAACCACTGGATCGTGCTCTACCGCGTCGAGCGCGGCCACGTCCGCGTCGCGGACCCGGCCAAGGGTCTGCGCCGCCTTCCCCGACCCGAGTTCCTGGCGAAGTGGTCCGGGTTCGCCTCCACGGTCGCGCACACCCCTGCCTTCGACGACGTCCCCGAGACGCGCACGTCCATGTCCTGGATGACGCCGATGGTCAGGCCGCACAGGTGGCCGATCGCAGCGGCCGTCGTGCTGGCCTTCGTCGCCGCCGGGCTCGAGCTGCTCCTCCCGATCCTCACGCAGTACGTCGTGGACGACGTGGCCGCCTCTGGCGAGCTGTCCCTGCTGCGGGTCGTGGCCCCCGCGCTGGCGCTGGCCATGCTCGGGATCGTGGCCGCGACGACCGTGCAGCGGTACGTGCTCGCCCGCGTCGCGGTGCGCTTCGACGTGTCGACCCTGGACTTCCTCACGGGGCGCATGCTCGACCTGCCGGCGAGCTACTTCGCCGCCCGCCGGACCGGCGACATCGAGCGGCGCCTCGGGGGAGCCCAGCAGGTGCGCCAGTTCTTCATCGACAGCTCGGTCCAGGTGCTCACGGCCGTCACCACGCTGATCGCGGCGGTCGTGCTCATGTTCGTGTACAGCCCCCTGCTCGCGGGGCTCTTCCTCCTGACCTCGTCCCTCTACGCGCTGCTCATGTGGTACTCGGCCACGCGGCTGCGCCCGATGTACGACAGCCTGGAGGAGTCGTATGGCAAGTACGCCTCCGGTCAGATCGATGCCATCCGCGGCATCGAGACCGTCAAGGCGCTCGCCGTCGAGGAGCAGCTGCGGCGCCTCATGCTCGTGCGGTTCCAGACCCTCTCCGACCGGGTGTTCCGCGGCCAGTTCCTCGGCCTGCTGTACGACTCCGGGCTCCAGCTCGTCTCGTTCGTGTCGTTCGCCGTGTTCCTCGTGGTCGGTGCGGTCCAGGTGGTCGACGGGGCGCTGACCCTCGGGGAGTTCGTGGCGTTCAACGCGTTGATCGCCCTGGCGACGGGACCCCTCCTGGTCGTGCTCGCTCTGTGGGACCGGTTCCAGCTCATGCGGGTGCTGCTGAACCGGCTCGACGACGTGCTCGAGCAGGAGCCCGAGCAGGGTTTGGACCGTTCGCGGCTCCTGGACGTGTCCACGCTCGGCGGCCTGCTGCAGCTCGAGGGGGTCGGCTTCCGGTACGGCGGTGCCGACGCACCCGCGATCGTCGACGACGTGTCCTTCACCGTCGAGCCGGGCGAGACGGTCGCCCTGGTGGGGAGGAGCGGCTCGGGCAAGACGACGCTGGTCAAGCTGCTGGCCGGCCTGCTGGAGCCCACCGAGGGGCGCATCGAGTTCGACGGCGTCGACCTGCGCACCATCGACCACCGTTCGCTGCGCCGCCACGTCGGCCTCGTGCTGCAGGAGACCTACCTGTTCGACGACACGATCGCGGGCAACATCGCCTTTGGCGAGCAGGAGCCGGACCCCGACCGACTGCGGTGGGCCGCGAGCACGGCCGATGCCCTCGAGTTCATCGAACGCTTCCCGCTGGGATTCGACACCCGGATCGGGGAGTCGGGGATAGCCCTGTCCGGCGGGCAGCGCCAGCGCGTCTCCATCGCCCGCGCGCTCTACCACCAGCCCCCGGTGCTTCTGTTCGACGAGGCGACCAGTTCGTTGGACTCCGAGTCCGAGCGCGCCGTGACAGAAGGGCTGGACGACCTGCTCGTCGGGCGCACGTCGATCGTCATCGCGCACCGGCTCTCGACGATCCGCAACGCCCACAGGATCCTCGTCCTCGAGCGCGGTCGGCTCGTCGAGCAGGGGACGCACGACGAGCTGCTGGCCCGGGGCGGCCTCTACTCCTACCTGTCCGGCCAGCAGCTGCCGGGGTGAGGGCGGACGCCTAGAGGTTCTCGCGGCGACGGACTCTGGTCGCCCCACCAGCCACGTCCTCGGCGTCGTCCTCGGGCACCTGGAGGTCGTCGATGGCGTCCTGAGGGATCTCGTCGTCCTTCGGGTCGGGCATGGTGCGCTCCTCTCCTGCCCGGTCTGGCCTGGCTATCCGTTCTCGAGCCTGCGCCGCACGATGCCGCCGCTGACGTCCTCCGCGGTCTCGTCGGGCACCTGGAGGTCGTCGATGACCTCGTCCGGGATCACTTCATCCTTGGGGTCTGCCATGACGAGGCCCTCCTCGTGGCGGATGTGCCGGAGTTCGAGCCCCCAGCGTCGCAGCCGCCGACGGCGAACGGAAGACCGTGAGGTGGGTCATCATGGCCCGGAGCCCGGTGCGGCCGGACGGGTCGGCCCGGGTGCACGACGCGCACCAGACGAAGGCCGGAGGGAGGTGTCCAGGTGCCGCACGAGGTCCCCGGCCACGCTGCGGGTCTGGACGTCAAGGTCGTCACCGCAGGAACCCACCGCGCGTGCCGGCCTGAGGAGACCTGGTCCCGGCTCGAGCCGCTGCTGCCCGAACTCGGCATCACGCGGGTGTCCGACGTCACCTGGCTCGACGAGATCGGCGTGCCCGTGTTCCAGGCGGTGCGGCCCCGCAGCCGCTCGCTGGCCGTGTCGCAGGGCAAGGGACTCACCCGGGTGCTGGCGCGGGTATCGGCGGTGATGGAGGGCATCGAGACGATGGTCGCCGAGCGTCCGCCGGTGGCGGTGCCCGGAGTGCGGAGTGCCGACCTGGACCTCGACTACGACGTCGGTGCGCTGGCGAGCGAGGGGTATGCACCGCTGGCCCGATCTGCCCGGCTGGACTGGTGCGAGGCGGTCGACCTGCAGACGGGCACCTCCAGCTTCGTGCCCGCCGACGTCGTGTCGCTCGACTGGACCGTGGCGCGACGGTGGTCGCCGCCGCTGTTCGGCTCGGCCAGCGACGGGCTCGCCGGGGGCAACACCGCGGCGGAGGCGACGCTGCACGGCCTGCTGGAGCTGGTGGAGCGATGGGGGGTCTCACAGCCCGGCCGCCTCGCCGTCGACCCCGCCTCGGTGCTCGACGGCGAGGCCGCGGGGCTCGTGGCCAGGCTGGGTGCGGCCGGGGTGCCGGTCGAGATCGTCCTGCACCCCGACACCTTCGGCGTCCCCGTGTTCAGCGCGCGGCTCCCCGACAGAGGCTACCCGATCGCCCACGTCGGTAGCGGGGCCCACGTCGACGTCGACGTGGCGCTGTGCCGCGCCCTCACCGAGGCGGTCCAGTCCCGGGCCACGCACATCGCCGGGTCCCGCGACGACATGTCCGCGGACGCCTACCGCTGGCGGCACGCTCCACCCGCCCGGACGGATACCCCGCTGCGGCCCCTTGGCGCCCTGATGGGCCGGCCCGCGATGGAGGTGTCCTGGGATATCGGCGCCGACCTGCGTGCGGTGCTCGACCTCGTGCGCCCCGTCCATCCTCACGTGCTCGTGGTGCACCTGCCGGTCGCGCCGGGGGTCCACGTGGCCAAGGTGGTCATCCCGACCATGCCCGCCTTCCACGGGCACTGACATGGGCCGCACGTTCGTCTTCGCCGGGCCGACCGTGGCCGCCCCAGACGTGCTGGCGGTGCTTCCCGACGCCGTGCTCCGACCGCCCCTGGCGGCCGGCGACCTGTGGTCCACCTCGTTCCGGGCGGGAGACGTCGTGGCGATCGTCGACGGCTACTTCGCGCAGCAGCGATCGGTGCGGCACAAGGAGCTCCTGGCCCTCGTCGACCGAGGGGTGGTGGTGGCCGGGGCCGGAAGCTTAGGCGCGCTGCGCGCGGCAGAGCTGTGCGCCTTCGGGATGCACGGGGTCGGCACCGTGTTCACCTGGTTCCGCAGCGGCATGATCGAGGGCGACGACGAGGTGGCGGTCGTGCACGGCCCGGCCACCCAGGGGTATCCCTCCCGCACCCGCGCCCTGGTGAACGTCCGGGCGAGCCTGCGCTCCGCTGTCGAGGTCGGTGATCTCGACCGTCCGTCGGCGGACGCCCTCGTCAGAGCGCTGGTCGACATGCCGTTCACGACCCGCGACGACGACGGGATCCGAGCCAGGATCAGCGGGGCTCTCGGCCCCGACGCGTGGGTCGACCTCGAGCGAGCGATGCGATGCCACGACACCGACGTGAAACGCGACGACGCGCTGGCCCTGCTCCGGGCGGTCGCCACGGGGGAGCTGCTGGCGCGATCGCCTGTGCACGCCGTTCCCCACATCGCCGAGACGCAGGTCGCGCGGACGTCCGTGTACCTGGGGTGGCAGCTCACCGAGGCACCCGCCGACGACGACCCCGAGGTCACTGCCGGGCTCGTGCTCGCGTGCGCTCGCATCCTGTCCCGCGACTACCCGATGCTGCACGAGCAGGTGGCGCTGGCGGCCGCCCTCGAAGACGTCGCCGACGAGCTCGACCCCTCGTCCGACCTGGCCGGGGCGGACGAGGAATCCATGCTGCGCGGGCTGCTGCACGCGCGCGGCTACCTGGAGCGAGCGGACTCGCCGCTGTTCGACCTCGTCGGCCCGTGGCTCGCCGACCACGAGCGCGCAGGCATGACCGAGCGCCAGGCGATCGCCGTGTTCTTCCGGCGCACCCACACCGCGCCGTGGAGCTCCGTGGCGTCCTTCGCCGCCCTCGAGCGAGGCGGGGCGCTTCAGCGGTGGCGGGACGTCGCACGTCGAGTGCTGGCCGTGAACCGTCAACTGCGGCGCCAGCGGCCGCAGTTCGAGTCGACGCGCATCCCGGTGGACGCGATGCGCGCGTGGTGCGCGCAGCGCTGGCTCGGCGCATCAACGGCACCGTCGTCCGCCGAGTGGACGCACGCGCTGGCCGACCGGGGGTACCTCAACGAGCGGCAGTGGCTCCCCGACGCGCGCGCCGTGCACCCGTTCGCTGTCCTGAGGGCCGCCGGGGACGACGACCTCGACCGGGTGCAGTAGCCCTTCGCCGAACGCCTCAGCCGGGACGCGCGGGTAGTCACGCCGGGCGCGGCACGGTGGCGAAGGGCGACAGCGTGAACCAGCCGGGGACGGCGCGCCGCAGCCTCTCCGGGCCGGTGACGTCGATCGACCCCGAGCGCACGGCGTCCGACCAGCGCACGTCGCCACGCCACACCTCGATGAGTCCGCGGAGTCGCGCGGTCACGGTCACGGTCACCTCATGCCCTGGGTCGTGGTCGCACACGTCGACCTCGTCGGGCGTGATCACCAGCCACCAGTCTCGAGTGGCCGCGGGCACGTCGGTGAATCGGAACTGCACCACCGTGCGAGTGCGCGGCACGGCGTGGCCGTCGACGTGTCGGTGCATGTCCCACAGGAGTAGCTTCGGATCGAGGTCCTGGTTGCCAAGCTGCCCCATCCACCGGGTGCCCCAGACACCGAGTGCCTCCACGATGGGGCGCAGCTCCTGGCCTGCCGGGGTCAACATGTAGCGCACCTCTGCGCCCTCGACCCGTCGTTCGACGATGCCGGCTCGGGTCAGCATCCGCAGCCTCGTCGAGAGCAGCGACGGCGACATCCGAGGCACACCGCGACGCAGGTCGCTGAAACGCTCGCTGCCCGTGACGAGCTCGCGGACCACGAGCAGGGTCCATCTCTCGTCGAGCAGTTCCATCGACTTCGCGACCGGACAGAACTGACCGTAGGAACTCCCCATGCCTCGCAGGCTAGGCGCCATGCAACGAGCACGACAGGGGTACGCACCGACAGGTTCGCCCTCCGGCGCGGGTGGTACAGATCTCGAACTAGGGCGGCGTCGCGCCCGTTCCTAGCCTTGGCCACGTCAGCCCGGCACGGGGCGACGATGAGGAGGCCCGACGATGGCCGCACAGACCGACGCCACACCTACCGATGCGGCGATCAAGGCGAAGCAGCGCGCGGTGTGGGCGCTGGGCGACTACGCCCGGGTCGCGCGCGAGATCATCCCTGCCCTGGGGCAGGCGCTTGTCCAGGCGAGCGACGTCCGGGCGGGGCACCGCGTCCTCGACGTCGCCGCCGGCTCGGGAAACGCTGCCATCCCCGCAGCCCTGACGGGGGCCGACGTGGTGGCCAGCGACATGACCCCCGAGCTCCTCGATGCCGGTCGCCGACGGGCCGAGGAGCTCGGTGTCGAGCTCACGTGGGACCAGGCAGATGCCGAGGCCCTTCCGTACGACGACGACTCCTTCGACCGGGTGCTCTCGTGCGTCGGGGTGATGTTCGCGCCCCACCACCAGGACAGCGCAGACGAACTGACCCGCGTGTGTCGACCCGGCGGGTCTATCGGCCTGATCAGTTGGACTCCGTCGGGCTTCGTCGGGCAGATGTTCGCCGCGATGGCGCCGTTCGCGCCGCCGCCGCCGCCCGGGTCCCTGCCCCCGCCCCTGTGGGGCGAGCGCGACCACGTGGTCTCGTTGCTCGGCGACCGCGTCACCGACGTCGTGACGAAGCGCCAGTCGCTGCGTGTCGACCGGTTCGGTGCGACGTCGGACTTCCGCGACTACTTCAAGACCAACTACGGACCGACCATCGCCGTCTACCGCGCGATCGAACACGACCCCGCGAAGGTTGCTGCCCTCGACGCTGCCCTCGACGACCTCGCCGCCCGCCACTCGACGACCGACGCGGTGGGCGGCGGACTCGTCATGGACTGGGAGTACCTCCTCGTGACGGCGCGAATGGGCCCCTGATACGTCAAAGGCCTCGACCTGGGCCGGGCCACGAGATCACGGGGTGGTGCGCCAGCCCAGCGACGCGGCGACGGCGTCGGTCATGACACCCGGGCACGCCCGCCTCAGGGCGGTGAGCAGCAACGCGTCCGGGAGGGTCAGCCACCGTGGGTATCGGCGGCCGTCGACCATCGAGACCAGGAGGGCGCCCGGAGGACCGGGAGGGCCGAACGACGAGCCTTCCTGCAGCGAAACGCAGGACGGGAGGCTCCACGTGAGGACGGCATGCGCCGTTCCGCGGGCGACCCGGGCCGGGCCGGACCAGCGCGCGTGCGGGTCGTCGTACGCAGCCACGAGGTCCGGGCTGGTGGCCGGTCCAGAGCGGCGGGCCCGATCGCCAGGCTGTCGGCGGTGGTCCGGAACCGGACGTCGACGCGCCATCCGAGAGCCGCGCCGTCGACCTCTGCCGGATGGATGGCCGTGGCCGCGGACGTGGCCGGCGGCGCCCCGAGGCAGGCCCGCGCGCTCGCCGCGCCCAGCTCCTCGGCCAGCGGCGTGGAGACGGGCAGGCCGGCGAGCAGGGCGTCGTCGGGGAGCGGGGCGACACGCGGAGGGTCGCCGATGCCCGCCTGCAGCGGCAGGAAGAACCGGCCGCGGCGGTCCCGGTACAGCGACTCGAGCGACGGGACCGCGCAGTCGGTGACCACGGACGCGGAGCGGAGGGTCGCGGCGGCACCCGGCGCGACCGGAACGAGCGCCGCCGCCGGCTCGGGTCCGGCCCAGCCCGACACCCGCAGCCACAGCGGGTACTCGTGCGGGTTGCGGATGCGCACCGTGAGGGCGACGTCAGGCCGGCCCGGCGCCGCGGCCACCCGCCACTGGTCAGCGGGAAGGGCCGCGACGTCGTGCCGCAGACACTCGCGCCGCACGAGGGCGCGCCAGCCGGCGGCCTGGCGCCCGACGGGCAGCTCGTCGTCGGTCTGCCGGGAGTACGCGTCGGTACGGGTGACCCGCAGGCGGTAGTCGGCATCGGTCGACGTGGCCCAGCCCCCTGCGCCGCAGTCGGGCTTGGCCGTCGACCGCGCCGGGACCGGTGCCCCCGCGGTGACATCGGGTCCGAAGAACTCCGGGGACGTGAGTCCCGGCCCCACGACGCCCACGACGCGAACGACGTCGCCGGCCACGTCGGTGGTGAGTCGGAACCGCGCAGAGAACGTCGGGGTGCCGTCGGCCCCGAGCCACGCGTCGTCGCCGTATCCCGTCGCTGCCAGGCTGGTCGCGGCACCCACGGGATCGATCTCGAGGCGCACGTGGGGGTCCACGGGGGGCGGCAGGATGAGCACGACGTAGCCGACGACGGCGGCCGCGACGACGACGCCGGCACAGCCGGCGGCGGCGAGCCGAGGGTGTTCGCGCAGGCCCGTTCCCACCGGGCCTTCGCGCAGGCGCTGGCGGCAGCGCTCGAGCACGGTGGGTCGGTCGTCGCCCTGGGCCAGCAGGTCGAGCTCGTCGGGCACCGCGTCACCGCCTCGCGCCGGTTCCCCCGGGGCCTGCCACGGTAGCGCGGGTGGCGGCTACCCTGCCTGCGCCTCTGTGAGGTCGGCCTCGTCCGAGCTCTGCAGGTGCGCCACCACCTTGGCGCAGGCCCGCCCGAGGGCCGCGAACTCCGCGGGCGTGAGGACGTCGACGAAGTGCTCGCGCACCGACGTGACGTGCGCGGGGGCCGCGGCCACCAGCGTCTTCCAGCCCAGGTCGGTCATCACCGCGTTCTGGCCGCGCTTGTCGGTGGGGCACGCTTCGCGCACCAGCAGCCCGTCCTTCTCGAGCCGGTCGACCTGGTGGGAGAGCCGGCTTCGGCTCGAGAGGGTGACGGCCGCCAGCTCGCTCATCCGCATCCGCCGGCGGGGGGCCTCGGAGAGGCGCACGAGGATCTCGTAGTCGGCCATCGAGAGCCCGTGCTCGGCGTTCATGTCGTGGCCGAGCCGGTCGTGCAGGAGAAGAGTGGCTTCGAGCCACGCGCGCCAGGACGTCTGCTGCTCTGCATCAAGCCACCGGGTCATACGCTCAGTATAGTTGAACTCTGTATTAGATAGGTGCACCGCGCCCCGTGCCGGTCACCGTGGCCGGCGCGGCCCACCCTCCACCCGTTCGGCCCAACGCGGTCATGGACGACACGACATCGGCCGATGCCCCAGAGGTGGCAGCGCACGGGGCGGCCAGGCCGGAATCATGGCCGTGGTGACAACGCCTTCCTTCGACGAGGTCCTCGCGGCGGCCCAGCAGGGCAGCCCCGAGGCCTTCGCGGCGTTGTTCCGCGCCCACCAGGCCCCGCTCGTGCGGTTCCTGCGCGGCTTGGGCGCGCACCCGGCGGACGACCCGGCCTCGGAGACCTGGCTGGCCGTCATCAAGGGCCTCGGTTCGTTCTCCGGGGACGAGCGCGCATTCCGGTCCTGGCTGTTCACCATCGCCCGGCACCGGCTCCTCGACCAGCGCCGGCACGAGGCCAGGCGCCCGACGACCGAGTGGGAGGAGTCGCTCGGCGACGTCAGCCGCGAGCCGGGCCCTGAGGGCGTCGTGCTCGAGGGGCTAGGTACCGACGACGCGATCGCGCTGGTGCGCCTCCTGCCGCCCGACCAGGCCGAGGTCGTGCTGCTTCGCATCCTGGGCGGGTTCGACGTGGCCGAGGTGGCCGAGATCATGGGCCGCACGCCCGGATCGATCCGGGTGCTGTGCCACCGCGGATTGCGATCCCTGGCCGTCCGGCTGGCGGATCCGGCCCCTTCGCTCGGGCCCGAGTTGTAACAGCGCGGCTCCCGCCGACGCTGACCCACTGACATGGACGAGTATCGGCAGCCCCCGCAGGCGACGCCTTCCGCGCCGCCGGACGCCTACGACCCGACCGGATGGGGATCGTCGGGCGGAGATCACGCCACTGAGCTTCTCGGGGCCCTCGGCAACGCCCTCACGTCGCCGGCCTCAGAGTCCGAACTCGTCGGTGAGGCGGCCCTGCTGGCCGCCTTCAGCGCCAGCGCGGGGGGTGCCTCAGCGGCTCCCGCCGCGGACGCCGCGGTGGTCCCGATCGGTCGGGTTCGCTCGGCCCGCACCGGCCGGCGGGCCCTCGTCGCAGGGGGCGTCGCTCTCGCGGTCCTCGTCTCGGCCGGTACGGCCGCCGCGGCGGCCGGCGGTTCCCTCCCGGGACCCCTGCAGGAGATCGCGCACGAACTCGTCGGGGCACCGGCGCCTCCTCCTGCGTCTGCCGTCCCTGCCGACCCCCTGAGCGCCCAAGGCCAGGGCGACCCTGAGGCCAGCGCACGCGACGGATCGGGCGGGACCAACGCGGGGGGCGGGTCGTCCATCAGCCAGGGCGCGTCGTCGTCGCAGGCTTCCACCACCGCAGCCCCGGAGTCCGCCGTTCCGGGGCCGGGTTCGGTCGCCGCCGGGGCTGTCAGCGCGGTCGGCCTGTGCCGGGCTTGGACTGCGCAGGGGTCAGCACCCGGCGGCCGGGGCGTCCTCGACAAGCTTGCGCTGCTGGCCGGGGGGGCCGACAAGATCACCGAATGGTGCGCTTCCGTTCTTGATTCGGCCCCCGGGGTCGGTCCTCACCCCAGCACGACCCACGGCCCGGGTGACCGCGCGAGCGGCCCGCCGACGAGCCGTCCGTCGCACTCGCCCTCGGCGCACCCGACGAAGACGAAGTCGCCCAGGCCCAGCTCCTCTCCGAAGCCGAAGCCGAAGCCGACGACCACCACGAAGCACCACGCCAAGCCGAAGCCGGTCACGAAGCCGAAGCCAACCCATCCTCCCCGCACGACCCGGACCCCGACCCCGAGGCCGAGCCACACCCCGCCGACCGGGTCGACGCGAGGGCCGACACCGCATGCCAGCTCGTCCGGTCGGGAGGAATGAGCCGCCCTGCCTGACACGTACCACCTGCACCGCCGAAAAGGACAACGAGAGGTCCCGGCCCACGGGGCCACCCATCAGGAAGGTCAACGCCATGAAGCGCACCACTCGAGTAGCGGCTGCGGCCCTCACCGCCGGCGCCGTCGCCCTCGCCATGGCGGGCATCGCTGACGCCGCCGCGAAGCCGCACGCCAAGTTCGCCGTCACGAAGCTGTCGATCGTGAACTACAAGGCGAAGGTCGACGTCGCCAAGACCCCCGCGACAGTGAGGGCGCAGATCCAGGTCAAGGACTTCGACAAGAAGTTCGACCCGAAGACCGTCAAGCTCGTCGTCACGGACAAGGCGGCGGGCACGCCCGTCACCACCTTCACCGTGAACGCCTCGCTGGTCGGTAGGAGCAAGGTGGTCAGCAACTGGAAGGCGTCGATCGTCGTGCCCAAGGGTGGCGTCGACCCCGGGAAGTCGGTCGTCTACTGCATCTCGCTGGTGAAGGTCGACGACGCGAGCCCCGCAACGCTGCCGGTCGTCGCGCTCGCCAAGGGGCTCGTGGGCCGCGACTGCTTCACCGTGGTCAACACCGCCAAGGCCTGACGGCAGAGCGCACGCCAGCGTGTTCACGGGCTGCCGGACTGACCCGGTGCTCGCGGGCCCACGGGCCTGACACGGAGGCCGGGTCCTTGCCACGAGGGGGTGGCAAGGACCCGGCCTCAGCCGTGGTGCGTCAGCTGGGCGTGGCGGTCAGACGTCGAGCTCCCAGATGCGGATGCCGCCGAGGATCCCGGCCGTGTTCGGGATGACGGTGGCGCGCGGGCCGAGCGTGCCGGCCTCGAGGTGCTTGGCGTTGCCGCCGCCGATGTACAGGTGGTCCCAGTAGAGAACCTCGTCGAGGTCCTTGATGGCTTTGTGCACGCGCTGCTGCCAGCGGTGGTTGCCGATCTCCTTGCGCGCGGCGTTGCCCAGCTGGATGTCGAACGTCTCGCCCTTGCGGAAGGGAGCGTGCGACAGCTCGATGTGCGGGAGCAGCCGGCCCTCGTGGAACATCGCCGTGCCCACCCCCGTGCCGAGGGTCATCACGAACTCGAACCCGTCCCCCTGGGCCACGGCGCAGCCCTGTACGTCGGCGTCGTTCGCCACCTTCGTCGGCGCCTGGAAGGCGTCGGCCAGCGCGCTCGCAAGGTCGAAGCCGGTCCAGTCCGCGAGCAGCTCGGGGTCTTCCTCGCCGCCGTAGACCCGGCGCGACAGGCTCGGCACGTGGATGACCGTGCCGTGCCGCACGAGGCCAGGGAATCCCACGCTGACGCGGTGGTACTCGCCGATCTCGCCAAGCAGGCTGGTCAGCGACGACACCAGGACCGGCGGCGGGCAGGGGTACGGCGTCTCCATCCGGACCCGCTCGGTGACCATCTGGCCGAGCTCGTCGAGCACGGCGCCCTTGAGTCCCGTGCCCCCGATGTCGATGGAGAGCGTCTTGACGTCGGGCGGCCAGGTGGTCTCCTTGGAGCCAGACATGGCGTCTCCTTCGCACTCGTCGGGGGGCCGCGCCGCGTGGCGCGCCTAGCGATCATGGCAGGGTCAGGATCTCGGCACCGTCGTGCGTCACCAGCACGGTGTGCTCGAACTGGGCGGTGCGCTTGCGGTCCTTCGTGACGACGGTCCAGCCGTCGTCCCACATGTCGTAGTCGTACGTGCCGAGGGTGAGCATCGGCTCGATCGTGAACGTCATGCCGGGCACCAGCTCGGTGTCGTACGTCGGGTCGTCGTAGTGCGGCACCACCAGGCCGGAGTGGAACGCGGTGCCGATGCCGTGGCCGGTGAAGTCGCGCACCACGCCGTAGCCGAAGCGCTTGGCGTACGACTCGATGACCCGGCCGATCACGTTGCAGGGGACGGCCCGGGGCGCACCGCCTTGATCCCGCGCATGGTGGCGCTCGTGCGTGCGCTCGACGAGCAGGCGGGACTCCTCGTCGACTGTCGCCGACGAGAAACGTGGCGTTGGTGTCGCCGTGCACGCCGTCGATGAACGCGGTGATGTCGATGTTGCACGATGTCGCCGTCGTGCAGCACGGTCGAGTCGGGGATGCCGTGGCAGATCACCTCGTTGAGCGATGTGCACAACGACTTGGGGAACCCGCGGTAGCCGAGCGTCGATCGGGTACGCGTCGTGGTCGCACAGGAACTCGTGCCCGATACGGTCGAGCTCGTCGGTGGTGACGCCGGGAGCGACGGCTGCGCCGACGACGGAGAGGGCCTGCGCGGCGAGGCGCCCGGCGACACGCATCCTCGCGATCGTGTCGTCGTCCTTGACCTCGCTGCCGGTGTAGCTCTCGGGCTGCAGGCGCCCGACGTATTCCGGCCGCGGGATGCGGGCGGGCACGGGCAACGTGGGCGACACGGAGCCGGGGGCGAGGACCATGGCGGCGAGTCTAGGAGGCATCGGGCCGTGCGTCGCCTCCGCCCGCGCGCCGCTGGCAGGATGATACGGACGACCGGCCGCGCGGCCGGCCCCGCCGACGCCGGAGGAGGAGCGATGGCCTGGTGGTTCAACCTCAACACCCAGCAGGTGGAGGAGGGCGAGGGCGACGCCAACTCGCAGCGGCTCGGCCCCTATGAGACGCAGGACGAAGCGGCCGGCGTGCTCGAGCGGATGAAGCAGCGCAACGAACGGTGGGACGAGCAGGACAAGTGGCCCGGCGAGCCCAGCCGTCCCGCTGACGACTAGTGCGTGGGTGGGCCGACGCCGGTCCGTACAGGCCAGTGGCCCGCACCCGAGGGTGCGGGCCACTGGCCTGTACGGTTCCCTAGCGCGTGCGCGCGGGGGCCTTGCGGGCGGGCGCCTTGCGCGCCGGAGCCTTCTTCGCCGCGGTCTTGCGTACCGGCGCCTTGCGCGCGGGCGCCTTCTTGACTGCGACCTTGCGGGCCGGAGCCTTCTTGGCCGGTGCCTTCTTGACGGCGGCCTTGCGGACGGGTGCCTTCTTGGCGGGAGCCTTGCGCGCGGGTGCCTTCTTGACGGCGGCCTTGCGGACGGGTGCCTTCTTGGCGGGAGCCTTGCGCGCGGGTGCCTTCTTGACGGCGGCCTTGCGGGCCGGAGCCTTCTTGGCCGGTGCCTTCTTGACGGCGGCCTTGCGGGCAGGTGCCTTCTTGGCCGGAGCCTTGCGCGCCGGAGCCTTCTTGACAGCCTTCTTGGCGGCCGGACGCGTGGCTGCGGTCTTCTTGACCGCGGTCTTGCGCGCGGTGGTCTTCCTGGCCGGGGCCTTCTTGGCCGGAGCCTTCTTCGTGGTGCGCTTCGCAGCCGCCACGATGCCTCCCTGACGTGGATGCCCGACACCGTTGCCGGGACCTTGTACCTACGATGGCAGAGCATTCCAGAAAATCGCAGTACCGTCGCGTCGTTCGCAACGTCGACCGCGCGCGCGTGCTATGCGCCGCAACGCAATTCACTGACGCCGTGTCACTGCGCCGACATGCATCGACGATGCACGTGCGATCTGCACCGACGCGGACGGCCGCGCTTCGTAGGGTCGCGCGGGTCACGAAACAACTTGTGCCGCAGGAGATTCCTGTGACGATGCGGTCGCTTCCCTTCGTCGCGAGCGTGCGGGCGACGTCGCATGCACACGCGAACGTGCACATGCATGCGCATGAGCGCGGCTCGAGGCGAGGCAGGGTCGGGGTCGCACGAAAAATAATTCGCCGACACGCGCCGGATTCGACGATCGCCGCGCTGCGCGCGCGTGCATGCGTGACGTGCGCGCGTCGTCTCCCTACTCGTCGCGCGATGCCGACGGACCAGAGATCGTGTCGAGCAGACGAGCGAGCCGGTCGCGGAAGCCACGGTGAGACGACGTCGTCGACATCCCCGCGAGCTCTCCCGCGGCCGTCGTGACGAGGTGCTCGACGACGTCGAACGAGACGTCCGGCGACGTGAGGTCGTCCGTCAGGGAAGCGAGGTCGGGGACGGACGAGATGGTTGTCCAGGTGGGGCTGACGAGGGACGTCGTCGGGACCACGAGCTGGTCGTGCGCGAGGCCGCCGAGCTCGCTGGTGCCGGTGTCCATGGCGAGCACCGTGGCACCGATACGCCGGGCGTCGTCGACGCGCTCGAGCAGCGACGCGGGCGGCGCGTCCGGCGCGACCACCAGCAGCGTCTCCCCGCGTCGCGCGCGCTCGAGCCGTTCCAGGCCGATCGCGAGGTGCGCTGGCGCGCCGGGGGGCGGCGAGTACCGCACGAGCGTCGGCGCCAGGCCGGGAAGCTGCGACAGGCGTGCCTCGTCGCCGAGGTGCGCAGCCATGTGCCACGGCTCCTCGTCCGGTGTCCCGACCAGCAGCAGCCCCTGCTCGGTGCGGGTGGACACCTGCAGGCTGCGGGCGAAGTCGCGGGTGCGGTCGACCCACGCAGTGCTCGACAGCAGCTCGCGCAACAGCGCGACGCGGGCGGGGTCCATGGGGGCCATGGTGCCCCATGGGGCGACGGGCTGAGAGGATCGCGCGCATGAGCGATCATGCGAGTCGTCCGGCGCCGGTGCTCCCCGACGTCACAGGTCTCACGGTCGGAGTCCTGGGCGGCACTGGCGAGCAGGGCCGCGGCCTCGCCAGCCGGTGGGCGGCTGCCGGCATCACCGTCGTGGTCGGGTCGCGCGACGAGAGGCGTGCGCGCCAGGCTGCGGCCGCGATCGGCTCTGGTGTCACCGGCATGGCGAACGCCGCGTGCGCCGTCGCGGCCGACGTCGTGCTCGTCGCGGTGCCGTGGGACGGGCACGGCGCGCTGGTGGAGTCGCTGCGCTCGGAGCTCGCTGGGAAGGTCGTCATCGACTGCGTGAACCCGTTGGGCTTCGACGCGCAGGGTGCCTACGCCCTGCCGGTCACCGAGGGCAGCGCCGCCGAGCAGGCCGCGGGGCTCCTGCCCGAGAGCAGGGTCGTGGCGGCCTTCCACCACGTTTCGGCGGTGCTGCTCCTCGACGCGAGCGTGGAGCACGTCGACGCCGATGTGCTCGTGCTCGGCGATGACCGCGAGGCCACCGACCTCGTCGCGGCGCTGGCGGGCGTCGTGCCGGGCATGCGCGGCGTGTACGCCGGCCGCTTGCGCAACGCCCGCCAGGTCGAGGCCCTCACCGCCAACCTCATCTCCGTCAACCGCCGGTACAAGGCGCACGCGGGTCTGCGCGTGACCGGCGTCTGACGCCGATGCACGTCGACGACCTCGGTGCGGGCCACGGGTCGGTGACCGGCGGACGCGTGGTCTGCCTCGTGCCCAGCCTGACCGAGGCGATCGCCACCACGTGCCCCGGCACGCTCGTGGGCGCGACCGACTGGTGCACGCACCCAGCCGATCTCGACGTTGTGCGCGTGCGGGGGACGAAGAACCCCGACGTGCCCACCATCGTGTCGCTGCGCCCCGACCTCGTCGTGGCCAACACCGAGGAGAACCGCGAGCCCGACGTCGCCGCCTTGCGGGACGCCGGGCTCGACGTCTGGGTCACGGACATCAGGACGGTGCCCGGGGCACTGGCGTCCATGGGCCGGCTGTTGGCGGCCCTGGGAGCCGGGGACGTGCCGTGGCTGGCGCAGGCTGGTGACGTGTGGTCGACCCCACCACCGGCCGGAGCGACCGTTATGGTCGCCGTGCCGATCTGGCGCCGACCCTGGATGGTGCTGGGCTGCGACACGTTCGCCGGCGACGTGCTCGGGCGGCTCGGGTACGCGAACGCGTTCGGCGGGTCGACGGAGCGCTACCCGCGCACCACGGTGGAGGAGATCGTGCACAGTGGTGCCGCGGGCGTCGTGCTGCCGAGCGAGCCCTACGCGTTCACGGCCACGGACGGCCCGGAGGCCCTGCAGCCCCTGCCCTGCGCTCTCGTCGACGGCCGGGACCTCACCTGGTACGGCCCCTCCCTGGTCGAGGCGCGCGACCGGCTCGCCGGCGCGCTCGCGCCGTTACGGCGTCCTGCCGCCGGTCGGTAGGGCGAACCGCTGCCCGGTCGGCGCGCGGTGCGGCACACTGGCCCCGTGAGCGCTTCGGACCGCGCCGTGACCCTGCGGGGGATCACCGACTCGAACCGTGCCGCGGTCGAGGCGCTCGCCGTGAGCGCGGACCAGGCCGAGTACGTCACGGGGGTCGCCGAGTCGCTCGTCGAGGCGGCTGCCACACCGGGAGCCCGTCCCTGGTACCGCGCGATCTACGCCGACGACGAACCGGTCGGCTTCGTCATGATCAGCGACGGCATCACCGAGGTGAATCCGGAGTACCTGGGGCCCTACTACCTCTGGCGGCTCCTGGTGGACCAGCGCCACCAGGGTCGCGGGTACGGAAGTGCGGCGCTCGGTCACGTGGTCGACTACGTCTCGACGCGACCCGGAGCGCGCGTGCTCCTCACTTCCGTGGCCCAGGGTCCGCGTACGCCTCTGCCCTTCTACCTGGGACAAGGCTTCCGGGAGACCGGCGAGGTGCACTCGGGTGAGCTCGTCCTCGAGCTCGTGCTGCCCGACCTTGGCTAAGGACGTAGTGATCACGCATCGGTGGTGCCGTCGACGAGCTCGCGGATGAGATCGGCGTGGCCGTTGTGCCGTGCGTACTCCTCGATCATGTGCAGGTAGACCCACCGCAGGTTCAGCTCATGGCCGCGGCGTGACGTGAACGCGGCCTCGAGCGGGAGATCGGCCACCGCCGCGTCGGCAGCGGCGCACTCGCGCCAGTACGCCGCGAACGCCTCCTCGGCGGGCACGGTGTCGAGGTCGATGAAGTCGGCGTCGCGCAGCTCGGGGTCGTAGAGGAAGGGGATCTCCTCGCCGCGCTGCTGCATGCGGAACCACCAGCGCTCGACGTCGGTCATGTGCCGGACCAGGCCCAACAGCGACAGGAGCGACGTGGTCACCGGCCGCCGGGACAGAAGCGCCTGGTCGAGCCCGGCGCACTTGTGCTGCAGCGTGGTTCGGTGGAAGTCGAGCCACCCCTGAAGCGACTCGCGCTCGGCACCGGTGTGTGGCGGGGTGGTGCTCGGCAGGTCAGGAACGGTCCAGGTCATCCACGCATCATGCCGCGTGCTCCCGACACTCGCGATCAGGTGCCCTCCGGCACCCGCATGGCGAAGATGTCGTTCCCGCCCAGCACCGTGTCCTGCCAGGCCAGGATCCCGCCGGAGAGGGCCGGGAAGCCTTGCTGGCCTCGCGTGTTCTCCATCTCGTAGAAGCGCTTGGTCGCGAAGGAGTACCCGTAGAGCGACGTCTCCGGGTATTCGCCCCCGATGAACTCGTTAATGCGGCCCGAGAGCGGGCCGGTGATCTCGGGCCACACGACGAGGCCCTTGTCCATCGCGATCCCCGTGGGGAAGGCGCTGTCCGACAGGGTGGTCACGGTGCCGGCGTCAAGGTCGAACACGAGCACCTTGGACCTTCCCAGCGGACGGCTCATGGTCGCCACCCGCGAGCCCTCCATGGCGAGTCCACCGCTCGGCACTTGGATCCGGCCGCCGTCGTCGCGGGCGGCGCCGAGAGTGGCGAGGCGCCGGGTCGTGCCCGCAGCGGTGTCCCAGACCTCGAGGGTGCCGTCCTGCAGGTACACCGCGACCCTCGTGCCGTCGGTGGCGAGATGGGCGATGCGCTCGGACACGGGGAGCGTGCTGAACGTCGTGCCGCCCAGCGGCATGAACCGCACGGCGTAGGACGACCGGCCGGTCTCGTCGGCCCAGGCCACCGCGGTGGAGCTCAGCGCCGGCGCCACCGTGGGGTCGCACGTGCGGCTGAGAGTCTGGGTCCGGCCCGTCGGAAGGCTGCGCAGCACGACGGTGTGCAGCTCCTCACCGCCGGCGGGCACCTGCACGCGCGTCTCGGCGGCCCAGTCGCCGGCCGCCGCCGTACGCAGGGCCCAGGCCGAGCTGCCCTGCTCGAGCGCCGACGTGGCCCCGGAGCGAACCGCGCCCACGCGGGTCTGCGCGTCACTCCGGGCGGTGTAGTCGGTGTACAGGATGTGGTCGCCGGCGACCTGTGGGCGCACCTTCACGTCCGACGACACCGCCACGCTCGGCGGGATCTGCGCGGGGTAGGTGCACGCGCGGCACAACTTGCTGGTGACGAAGGCGTCGCGGATCGTCTCGAGGTCTTGGCCGTCAAGGTCCTTGGACTCGGCGGCGGCGCGCAGGACGGACTCCGCCGCGCCGATCAGGTCGGTGCTGTCGGCCAGGTAGAGCGACGTCCCCCGGTGGACGGCCACGTCGAACGCGCGGGCCCGGGCGGAGGCGAGCGCGTCGCCGCCGTCGAGCGCGACCAGCCGCTGCCGGGCGCTCCACAGGGTGTTCGTCCACACCATGCCGTTGTTGTGACCGTCGTCGCCGAAAGGTGCCCCGAACGGGTCGGTGAGGGTGAACGCGAGGTCGTCGTAGGTCGCGCCGGTGTCGAGCGGCCGGAACACGTGTGCGCCGTCGGGCCGCACGCGACACATCGCGCTCTCCAGCTGGTAGCACATGTAGCGGTCTCCGTCGGGACTCAGCTGCCCGAGGGCCTGGTCTTCGGCGAGGACGCCGAAGTAGTCGGAGGTGCCCTCGTCGACAGCGGTCTGCTGCATGGTGTTGCCCCGGTGCGTGAAGTCGCCGCCGTTGGTGTGCGTGACTCCATGGGTGATCTCGTGGCCGATGGTGGTCGGATCGGCATAGGTGCGGACGAGCGTCTTGCCGTCCTTGTCGTGGCACGGCACCCCCACGGCCATGAACGACAGGTGTGGGGCGGTGGAGAAGAACGCGTTGTCCAGGCACACGCCGTCGGCAGTTCGGTTGAGCGAGATCACCAGCGGGCTGTTCGCGCCGTCGAACGACAGGCGGCCCATCCGGGTGCGGTAGTAGTCCATGACGTTGCGCGCGCTCCACATGGCGAGGACGGCATCCGCGGACACCGGCGTGCCCGCGGGAAACGTCAGGAGCGGGCCGAGGTCGGTCGAGTCGATCGTGACGGCATGCCCGTCGAAGAGGGCGACGATGCCCTTCTTCGTCGTCCGGTTGGCGCCCTCGCCCGTGGCGTCGACCATGGCGATGGAGCCGTCGGGTTGCCGCTCCGCGTTCACCGTGACCTCGCGGCCGTCGACGAGGGTGCCCTTGATCCGCACGATCTCGCCCTGTGGCGGGAGCGTGAAGTCGTACCGCCCAAGGTCCTGGCCGGTCGCGGCGGTTGGCTGTGCACCGAGGCCAGCCGCGCCCCGCGCGACGGCTACGCCTTGGTGGGACGCCTGCGGGCGGGTGCCGATCACGGCCCCCGTGAGCGCATCGACGAACACCAGCGTCGGCAGGTCGCCCGACCCGGACGCGACGATCGACCGACCGGCGCCCGCCGGCGGACCGAGCCCGCCGGCGAAGGAAGGCACTGACATCGACCAGGACAACCGGGGGATGCCGGACGACTGGAAGATCACGAGGGTCGGTCTCCCGGTGGGCGCCGAACCGGCCGCCTTCGCGGCTGTTGCCACGGCCGCGGCCGGCGTCACCGTCGGTGCGGTGGCGGCGCCTGCGGTGGGGAGAACCTGACCTCTGACCATCGAGATCTCGCCGCCGCTGGTCCGCCTGGTCACCGGCAGGAGCAGGCGGCCACCGTCGACGGGGATGCCGGCGTGGATCTGGGGCACGGTCAGGACGGCGACGCCCGCGTCGTCGTAGGGCGCAGCAGGGACAGGCAAGTCGGTCGCCGGGGCTGGCCCGAAAGCCGACCCGTACGCGCTGATGAAGGTCCGAGCCACGGCGTCGGGCGCGCCGGGAGCGACGAACCGGCCGCCGGACAGATCGTTGGCGTAGCCGGTGGTGTCGTCCTGGCGGGCCTGCCACCCCCCTGTGCTGTCGCGGCGCAGCGCGTCGACGACGAACCGCAGTTGCTCGAGCCGGGTGGACTGCGCCGAAACACCGACAGTGGCCGCATACTGCTGCGACACCAGCACTTCCGCGGATCCCGAGTCGCCACCGAGGCCCGCCTCCAGGCCGCCTCCGTCCGCACCTGACGAGGCGCAGGCCGACAGCAGGAGGAGAGCCGTGACCCCGACGAACCCAGTGCCGACAGCCCTGCGTGGCGGCACCATCTGTCGCACAGCCGTGGGTCGCACGTGTGCCTCCCCCTGATGCCGCGAGAGCCTCGATCGCAGGGTTGGAGTCTAGGGGTCGGCCGGGCGTGACGGAGGCTCTGGCGTCGGATCGCGATGGTGCCGAGCCGTTCGCACACCACGGCGCGCCAGCGTGACTAGGGTGGCGCCGTCGGACGTTCTCTCGAGGTGTGCGGATGGGGGGTCGAGATGTCCACCGACCCGATCGTCTCTCAGGTCAACGACTGTCCACGGTGCGGGTCGCCGAACCCGCCCGCTGCGAGGTTCTGCGCCGCCTGCGGCCAAGGGCTGACGGCTTCCGGCGCGGTACGCGGCTACGCGGCCAACCCGTCGGAGTCAGTGACGTCGCTGGCGGTCGTCTCGACCGTGATGCCCTACGCCGCCGCTCGGGCGCCGCAGACGTACAAGCTCGCGTTGGCCGCGGGCCTGGCCGTCCCGGTCGTCGCCCTGTTCCTCGGCGCCCTCCCGTTCGCGCTGGTGACGGCCGCTTTCGTCGTGCCGGTGGTGTACATCGTCTACCTCTACGACGTGAACATGTGGGAGGACGAACCCGTCCGGGTGGTCCTGGCGGCCTTCGTCCTCAGCGCCGTGCTCGGGCTCGCGTTCACGGCTCTCTGGGCGAGCGTCTTCCACGGCGGCGATGCGGTGTCGCTGAGCCGCAAGGCGGACTCTTTCGACGTCCTCGCTCTCGTGATACCGGGAGTCGTCGCACCGGTGATCGCCGTGCTGCTGATGTTGATCGGGCCCGTCATCCTCGCGTCGCGTCCAGCCTTCGACGACCTCATGGACGGTCTCACGTTCGGGGTCGTGTCGGGGGTGGCGTTCGCCGCAGCCGAGACACTGGTGCTGAACTGGACCCTGATCAAGACGGGTCTGGACGGCCAGCCCGACGTGCTCGTCTGGACGTCGGTCATCCTGAACATCGCGCTGCTCAAGCCCCTCGTGTACGGCAGTGCGATCGGACTCGCGGCGGGGCAGTTCTCCGGACTCGGCGAAGGCTTTGACGGCTTCACCGGTGCGTTCCTCGCCCGCACGGCCGAGGCCATGGCGTGGATCGTCGCCTTCCAGGTGGGGCTCTACCTCACCGGCCTGGTGCAGGGGCCCAACGGCCTGCTGCTCGGGATGTTCTGGGCCCTCGCCGTGGCCGCGGGCGTGGTGCTCCGGTTGCGGGTGGCGCTGCAACGAGCGCTCGTCGAAGGGGCGATGGAAGCGGCCGCGCGGGAGAGCGGTTCCAAGTGGGCTGCAGGCCTCGAGGAGTTCTGCCCCGAGTGCGAGATGCCGCTGCTGGAGAACTCCCTCTTCTGCGTCGTGTGCGGCGTCTCGGTGCGCGCCCGGTCCAAGGTCGGCCGGCAGGTGGGGCAACCCCGCCCTGCCGGCGGGGCCGAGGCTGGCGATCGTGGTGACGAGGGGGGCGAGCGGCCATGACGGTACCTCCCGGCCCGGTCGATCCCCAGTCCGCCGTAGCGGCAGCCGAGGCCGAGGCGGCGGCGGCAGCCGCTACGGCGGCAGCAGCCGCGGCCCGCGCCGCGGCGACGGCGACGGCGGCGGAGGCTGCGGCCAAGGCGGCCGAAGCAGCCAAGGCTGCCGCGGCAGATCAGGCGGCGGCCGAGCAGGCGGCGGCTGTGGCCGCGGAGCGGCAGGCCGCCGTGCAGGCCGCCACCCGGCGGGCCGAGGAGGCGGCCGCCGCTGAGTCGGCAGCCGCAGCGACGACGCCCGCGCCACCGACGGCGCCCGCGCCCGCGCCACCGACGGCGCCCGCGCCCGCGCCACCGACGGCGCCCGCGCCCGCCGCGTCCCCGCCGCCACCCCCGTCACCGGCACCCGCGACGGCCGCGCAGCCACCGCCGCCGTACGGCCAACCCGTGTACCCACCCGCGACGGGGCCGGTCGGCCCGCCACCGTCAGGGGGCGCCGGCAAGGGCCGCCTGAACAGCGGGGTGCTCATCGGCATCGTCGTCGTGGCGCTCGTGGTGGTCGGCGGTATCGGCCTGCTCGTGGGCAAGATGGCGTCGTCACCCGCGCAGGCGGCCACGGGCATCGGGATGTCCGCCACGCCCAGCCCCGTGGTCACCGATCCGACCCCGTCGCCGCTGCCCACCCAGGTCGAGCCGACGCCCTCACCGATCGACGCGTCTCAAACGGCTCAGCCCCCGACCCCCACCGCGCCCACGCCCACTCCGTCGCCGTCGAAGAGCGCCGCGGCCAGCGGGACTGTCGACCTCGGGGGTGGCGTCAAGGTGGCGATCCCGGCCGGCTGGGAGGTCACCGAGGGGCCGAAGAACGGGCAGGTCGTCATCAGCAGCACGAGCGCCGGGGCGTACGTGGCTACCGGTACCGGCGCCACGGTCACCAGCGCGGCGCAGATCCTGCAGACGTACGGGCAGTCGACGCTCAGCAAGCAGCTTCAGGGGCTCACGACCACCAAGCCCGAGCTCGTCAAGGTCGACTCGAGCAGCATCGCGTCCGCGGCCAGGATGGGCTACAAGGGCACCTTGGTGAGCCAGCAGGGGTCGCAGCCCCTGCAGGGCTTGGTCTTTGCCTTCCTGCGCCAGGACGGCGGCTTCCTGCTGGTGGACCTGTACGTCGTGCCAGGCACGGACATCCAGGCGGAGGCAGAGCTGATCCTGGGGTCGGCGCTGCGAACCTTCTAGGAGCGCGGATTACCCGGCGACGACCACCAGGGTCCAGACCAGGCTTGCCGACATGAGGAGCGCCCCCACGCCGGCGAAGAAGGCGCCCGTGCGCCGGGTCGCCTGACCGATGCCGAGCAGGACGAAGGCGACGGCGAGCACGGTGAGGATCGCGACGAAGGTGTCGGACTTGCCGTTCCACACCGCGTAGGTGTCGGACGCGGCGTTCTGCCGGACGAGCATCGCCTGGGAGTGGGCGAGGCGGTCCTGCTCGTACAGCTGCACCTTCGGCAGCCCCCCACCCTCAGCGCGATAACGCGGGTCCTGGAAGAACAGGGACATCTGCTGGGCCCGGGCGGCCCGGGCACGCGAGATCGCGGCCTGCGCCCGAAGCTCGGCGGCAGCCGACAGGTCGCCCGCGGTCTGCCGCTGCAGCGCTGAGAACTCGAGCGTCAATGCCTCCTGCGTCGAGGAGATCACCCGGGTGAGCAGAGCGGTCTGGTAGCCCGTCTCGATGCCGTTCCGGGTGAGCTCGCCGGAGATCGACACGGCCAGTGACTGCGACTCACGGTTCGCGTCGTCGCCCCGGATGCTCGCGTCGATCTGCAACCCGGCGAGCACCGCCGCGAACACGGTGTTGAGCAGTGTCAGGACGATGATGAGCATCCTCGTGCGGTTCCCTCGCGAGCGCGAGGCGCCGCCGGCGACGATGGCGCCCGGGGTGCCGGCGCCGCCACCGGGGGCCGATCCGAGCGCGGCGGACGGAAAGGTCGGACCCGCGGGCGGGGGGAGGGGGACGGCGGCGGCGGGGTCGGGCGGCGGAGGACCCCAGGAGGCGCCTGCCGGCGACGTCACGTGAGGCCTCCGCGCGCGCTCACCGACACGATCTCGACCACAGCGAGCGCCGCCAGGCACACCACCCAGATCCCGGTGCCCACGGCGACGTCCAGCAGCCGCCATCGGCCTTTCGTGACCTCCGCCAGGCCGAGCCAGAACAGGCTGATGGCCAGGACCACCGAGATGAGCGTGAGCCAGCGCTTCTCGTCGTTGTACTGGGCCGCCAACGTGTACGCGGCCTGCGGGTTCAGGCTCGCCACCCCGGGGTCGGCCCGCATGCCCCGATCGACTTCGCCCTCGATGTCCAAGGGAGCGCCGGGTGTCCTGGCGGCTTGCGCCACGAACGGACCGCCGAGCTTCTCGAGCCCCCCGACGAGGTAGGTCAGGACGTTCCCGGACTCCTGTTGGAGGGCTGGCCGGTGCGAGGTGGCCATGGCGGCAGCAGCGGCCCGTTCGAGCGCCGCCTGGGTGGCGTAGTCGGCCTGGTCGTAGGCCGCCTTCTGATCGATGCTGTGGCTGGCCTCGAGCTTGACCGTGTCGAACAGTCCAGAACGGATCGCGTCAGACGCGGCGGAACCGACGTTGCTCGTGCGCCACGCCGAGAGGGCGGTGGTCAGCGCCACCAGAGCGATGAGGACCGCGACGGCGACGTCGATGTGTCCCCTTCGGGTGTCCGACTCCTCGTCCATGGAGCCCCCTTCCAACGAGGGGACTCACCCTAACGTCGGGCGTGGTGCCTGCGGTCAGCTATAGGCGTGGTCGTCGTCGGGGTAGGCACCCGAGACGACGTCGGCCGCCCACTCCTGCGCGGCCTGGCCCAGCACCTCTCCGACGTCTGCGTACTTCCGGACGAACTTGGCCGCGCGGCCCGGCGTGAGCCCGGCCATGTCCTGCCACACCAGTACCTGCGCGTCGGTGCCGCGGCCAGCACCGATGCCGACGGTGGGGATGGACAGCGCCTTCGTCACGCGCGAGGCAAGATCGGCGGGCACCACCTCGAGCACGACGGCAAAGGCTCCGGCGGCCTCCATCGCCTTCGCGTCGCGCATGAGCATCTCGCCGGCCTCGCCCCGGCCCTGCACGCGGTAGCCGCCGAGCTGGTGCACCGACTGCGGGGTGAGCCCGAGGTGCGCCATCACCGGGATGCCCGCCGCGACGAGGGCCTCGACCTGGGGGAGCACGTGCGCGCCGCCCTCGAGCTTCACCGCATGGGCTCCGGCGTGCTTCATGAAGCGGGCCGACGTCTCCAGCGCCTGGGCGGGGGAGGACTGGTACGAACCGAAGGGGAGGTCGGCGATGACGAGCGCGCGGCTCGATCCCCGCACCACGCCCCCGACGAGCGGCAGCAGTTCTTCCACGGTGACCGGCACCGTGGAGTCGTAGCCGTACACGACCATCGCGGCGGAGTCGCCCACGAGCAGGACGGGGATGCCCGCCTCGTCGAAGACACGCGCCGTGAGGGCGTCATAGGCGGTGAGCATGGGCCACCGCCGGCCCTCGGCCTTGGCGTCGGCCAGATCGCGGATGGTGACACGGCGGCCCGTGGGGGCCACTCCGTAGAGCGCGTCCATGGCGAATCTCCCATCTCGAGGCTCCACTCGGAGTCCCCGGACGAGCACATGATGACACGAACCCACCGCGGTGACACGCGGGCCGACCCGGGTCGGGCCGCGGGGCCTCTGCAAAACGACACAGTTGCGTATCGGAATGGGACCTTCTACCCTGACCAAGGTCCGCCCACGGGCGGAAAACCATGCACGGGGCCACGAATCCCGGGCAACTCCGGGGCGAGAGGGACACATGACCGCGAAGGCAATGCCCGACAAGGACTGGATGACCTCGGGTTCGGGCCACCCCCGGCGCTGGGCGATCCTCGGCGTGCTCGTCACGAGCCTGCTCGTGGTGGTGCTCGACAACACCATCCTGAACATCGCGCTGCCGACCATCCAGCGCGACCTCGACGCCACCCAGAGCCAGCTCGTGTGGGCGGTCGACGCCTACATCCTGGTCTTCGCGGCGCTGCTGTTCACCTGGGGCGTGCTGGGCGACAAGTACGGCCGCAAACGCATCCTCGTCATCGGCCTGACCGTCTTCGGGCTGGCGTCGGCCGCGTGCGCCTTCGCTCCAACGCCTGAAGCGCTCATCGGCTTCCGTGCCGTCATGGGGATCGGCGGCGCTGCCGTGCTTCCCGTGACCCTGGCGATCATCACGGTCGTGTTCCCGCCGCACGAGCGCGGCAGGGCGATCGGCGCGTGGGCCGGTGCGGTCGGCGGGGCGGTCGCCCTCGGCCCGGTGCTCGGCGGACTGCTCCTTCAGCACCCGAGCTGGTCGAGCTGGCTCACCGGCAACGACTGGGGCTCGGTCTTCCTCATCAACGTCCCGATCGTGATCATCGGGCTCGTCGGCATCCTGCGCGTGGTGCCCGAGACCAAGAACCCGCACCCGGCCGCGCTCGATATCCCAGGCCTCGTCATCTCGATCGTCGGTCTCACGCTCGTCGTCTACGGCATCATCCACGCCTCGGAGACCAAGTCGTTCACGGCGCCATCGGTGCTCATCCCGATGCTGGCCGGCGTCGCCGTGCTCGCGTTCTTCGTCATCGCCGAGGCGCGGAGCGACCACCGAAGCTTTGACGTGACCCTCTTCCAGAACCGCGGCTACGCCGTGAGCCTGACCGCGGTGAGCCTGGCCTTCTTCGCGATGTCGGGCATCCTTTTCACGCTGCCGTTCTACCTCCAGATCCTGCGCGGCTACGACACGCTCACCGCAGGCATGTGCTTCCTGCCCTTCGCGGTCGGCCAGATCATCGCAGCGCCGCGCTCGGCCAAGATGGTGGCCCGCTTCGGCTACAAGATGGTCATGACCGTCGGCCTGCTCATCGTGGGCGTCTCGCTCATCGGCCTGACGAACCTCGCGGTCGAGTCCTCGATCTGGCTCATCCTCGTCACGTTCTTCTTCTTCGGGTTCGGCATGGGCAACGTGATCGCACCCGCATCGACGGTGATGCAGAACGTGCTCCCGCTGGCCCGGGCTGGGGCCGGCTCTGCGGTTCAGAACACCGTGCGGCAGGTCTTCGGAGCCCTGGGCGTGGCGGTCATGTCGACGATCTTGGCCACGCGCTTCGCCGCCAACATGCAGCCCACCCTCGACGCACTTCCGCCTCAGTTCCCGCCGGGCGCCAAGGAGACGGCCTCGGAGTCCGTCGGTGCGGCCGTGGCCGTGTTCGGGCAGGCCGCCCAGCAGGGCCTGCCGGCGCCACAGGTGCAGCAGGCCGTGCAGGGCACGTACGACGCGTTCCTGCAGGCCTCGCACGTCACCTCGATGATCTCCGCGGCGATGGTGTTCATCGCGGCCGCCGTGGTGTTCTTCCTCCTCCCGCTCATCACCCCGCCCACCGCGCATCCCGCAGCCGCGCCGGCCCCGCACCACGAGGGCGACGTGCACGAGATTGCCGCACACACCGAGGCCGAGGCGGTCGCGGGCGCTGCCGAGCTCGAGGACTCCTACGCCGCCGAGGCCGCGGCGGAGTTCGCCCCGCCCGCGACGGTGGCGCCGGAGGACCGCGGTGGCGCCTGAGGTCGTCGTACCGCCGGCCCCGCGCGGCCGTCCGCGCAGCGAGCAGGCCGACCGGGCCATCGTCGAGGCCGCGCTCGACGTCGTGGCCGACGGAGGCGTCGATGCCTTCTGCGTCGAAGCCGTCGCCGCGCGCGCGGGGGTAGGCAAGACGACCATCTACCGCCGGTTTCCCAACCGCAGCGCGTTGCTCACCGAGGCGCTCGCCACCCTCAACGACGAGCTCCCCGACGCACCCGACACCGGCTCGGTGCGCGGCGACCTCGTGGCGCTGCTCGAGGGCTGGCGCTCGCGGCACGACTGCACGCACGCCGGCAAGGTGATGGCCAGGATGCTCGGTGCGGCCCGTTCGCACCCCGAGCTCTTCGCCCGGTACTTCGACCAGGTGGTCGAGCCGCGCCGCGAGCGCTTCCGCGACGTGTTCCGCCGTGCCGCGGCCCGCGGCGAGGTCAGGGACGACGTCGACCTCGAGCTTCTGGTGTCGGCGATCATCGGCCCGATGCTGATGTCGCTCCTGTCGTCGCCGGCAGGACGAGGACCGCGCATGGAGTCCGCAGCCCTCGTCGACCTCGCCTTGCTCGGCGCCGCCCCGCGCCGGTAGTCCGTCGCGGCGGTCGATTCGTCCCGCCCGGGGACGTTCGTGGTGCGCGGCGGCCGGCCCTCGGCGCTGGTCAGCCGCCCGCCGACTCGGGGGGCCGATCGTCGTGCGCAGCTACGCGCGCTCGCGCCAGCGGTTCGTGATCGGCAGCCGCCGGTCGCGGCCGAAGGCCTTGAGCGAGATCTTCGTGCCCGGGGGGTACTGGCGGCGCTTGTACTCCGCAGCGTCGGTGAGGCCGATGACCCGTTGCACGAGGGCGGCGTCGAAGCCCTGGGCGACCAGGTCGGCGGCGCTTCGGTCGTGCTCCACGTAGTCGTCGAGCATGTCGTCGAGCAACTCGTAGTCGGGCAGCGAGTCGGTGTCGAGCTGGTCCGGGCGCAGCTCGGCGCTCGGTGGCTTGGTGATGCTGCTCTCCGGGATCGGCGCGAAGGTGCCGTCGGCGGCGGACAGGTTGCGCCACCGCGAGAGCTTCCACACCCACGTCTTGGGCACGTCCTTGATGGGGGCGAACCCGCCGACCGCGTCGCCGTAGATCGTCGAGTAGCCCACCGACAGCTCGCTCTTGTTGCCGGTGGCAAGCACGAGGTGACCCTCGGAATTCGAGATCGCCATCAGCGTGGTGCCCCGCACCCGCGCCTGCAGGTTCTCCTCGGCCAGGCCCGACAGGTCGAGCTGCTCCTGGTAGGCGTCGACCATCGGAGCGATCGGAACAGTGCGCAGGTGCAGGCCCGTGCGGGCAGCGAGGTCGCCCGCGTCGTCCCGCGAGTGCTGCGACGAATACTCCGACGGCATCGACACGCCGTAGACGTGCTCCGCGCCGATCGCGTCGCACGCGAGCACGGCGACGAGGGCGGAGTCGATGCCCCCCGAGAGCCCGAGCAGCACCGAGCGGAATCCGTTCTTGCGCACGTAGTCGCGCAGCCCCACGACGAGGGCCTCGTACATCTCCTGCTCCGCGGGGACTCGCTCGACGACGCCAGCCGCGCGCGCTTCGTACGCGGGCAGGGCGATGGGGGAGACCACCGCGAGGTCGACGCCGTGGGGAAGGTCGCGGCCGGTGTCGGCCGGCGGCAGGTCGAGATCGACGACCAGCAGGTCGTCGCGGAACTGCGGTGCCCGAGCGAGCAGCTCGCCCCGGGCGTCGACCACGAGCGAGTCGCCGTCGAAGACCAGCTCGTCCTGACCGCCCACCAGGTTCACGTAGGCCAGCGCGCAGCCGGCCTCGACGGCGCGGGTGCAGCACAGGTCGAGCCGTACGTCGTCCTTGTTCACCTCGTAGGGCGAGCCGTTGATGACGACGAGCAGCCCGGCGCCCGCGGCGCGGACGTCCGCCACGGGCCCGCCGTCCTGCCAGAGGTCCTCGCAGATGACCAGCGCGATGTCGACGCCGTGCACGCGGACCATCCCCAGCCCCCTGCCGGGGACGAAGTAGCGAAACTCGTCGAAGACGCCGTAGTTCGGCAGGTGGTGCTTGGCGTAACGCAGCAGCGCGCGGCCCTCGTGCAGCACGGCGAGGGCGTTGAGGGGGCCGCCGCGAGGGCGCCCGAGCCGGTCGGCGCCGTCCTCGAGCCGGTCGAGGTAGCCCACCACGACGACCAGGCCACCGAGGCCCTCGGACACGAGCCGCGCCGCGAGGCGATCGAGGGCGTACCGGGACGCCTGCTGGAACGAGCGGCGCAGCGCGAGGTCTTCGACGGGGTAGCCGGTCAGGACCATCTCGGGGGCGGCCAGGACGTGGGCGCCCGCGCGGGCGGCCGCGTGGGCCGATGAGACGACGATGTCGGCGTTGCCGGCCAGGTCGCCCACGGTCGGGTTGACCTGGGCCAGGGCCAGTCGCAGCTGGGGCACGGACCGAGCCTAGTGCTGCGTCCGCGGCCGGGCCCGGCGGTGCCGCGCGCCTCAGGAGTAGACGCCGGCGAGCCGCTCGTCGGGCTGCCGATACGACGAGACGAGGATGATGATGCTCACCAGGAGCACCCAGAGCGGGAACGCCAGCTGCATCCAGCGGGTGAGCGGCGGAGTGAGCAGCAGGGCGAGCGCGACGGCATAGCCGAGGTAGATCAGCCAACGCGGCAGGGCGCCAGTGCGCAGCGACAGGGTGGCCACCGACATGACGAAGACGGCCGCCATCCGCGCGCCGAACGCGCCGACGAGCTCGAACGCCACGCGCTGCAGCGAGAGGAGCTGCGCGCTCGTCAGGGTCGCGGCCCCTGATCCTGGGTCGAGGTCGAGCAGCGCCTTGATGATGGCGCTCGCGCAGAACAGCATGGCCACGAACAGCAGGCCCGAGCCGAGGAAGACCGTCGCGAAGAGCCGGTCCTCGCGGTCGCCGATGCGGCTGCGGATCACCCCGATGAACCACAGGAACGCGATGCCGGCGAACGGCACGAGGGCGAGCGCGCGGGAGACAGCGTCGCGGCGACTCGAGTCCGTCATCCAGGTGAGGTCGCCGCCGTCGGTCGGGCGGGCCAGCTGCATCAGCGCGATGACGGTGACGAGGATCAGCGAGAAGACGACCCCGGCGACGCCGGCGGCGCGGGGGGCACGGAGCCGCTCGGCGATCCGTTCTTCGGCCGCGGCTGCGGACCGTTCGTCAACCACGGATGGAGCCTAGTGGTCGTCCGGACAGATGTCCGGTCGCCTGGCATCCCTAGGCTCGAGGGGTGACCGCCCGTGACCCACGTCCGCCCCTGCCGCGGGACGATATCGCCGCCGTGGTGCTCGCGGCCGGGTACGGGACGCGCCTGCGGCCTCTCACCGACCTGCGTCCCAAGGCGCTCTGCCCCGTCGACAACGTGCCGCTGGTGGACCGCGCGCTCGCCCGCGTCTCACGGCAGGTGCGCGACGTCGCCGTCAACGTCCACGCGCACGAGGACCAGATGGTGGCCCACCTCGGGGGCCGCGCCCACCTCTCGGTGGAACAGCCGGTTCCGTGGGGCAGCGGCGGCGCCCTCCGCCTGCTGCGCGACTGGACGGCTGGGCGTCCCGTGCTGGTGCAGAACGTCGACGCGTACCTCGAGGACGACCTCGCTCTGCTGCTCGAGGGGTGGGACGGGGAGCGCCCGCGGATGCTCGTGCGCACGGGTGACGTGCCGTCGGACTTCGGCCCGCGTCACTATGTGGGCGCCACCCTCGTGCCGGCCTCGTCGGTGGCGGCGCTGCCGGACGGTTTCAGCGGGCTCCACCGCGAGGTGTGGGCGCCCGCTGCCGCGGTCGGGGCCCTCGAGTTCGTCGAGGCGCGTGGCGCTGCCATCGACTGCGGGACGCCGTCGGACTACCTGCGTGCCAATCTGCAGTCCTCCGGCGGCCGGAGCGTCGTGGGCGAGGGCGCTCTGGTCGAGGGCGAGCTCGTGCGCTCCGTCGTGTGGCCAGGATGCGTGGTGCGCGCGGGAGAGCGGCTGGTGGAGTGCATCCGCGCGAGCGCTGAGGTCACCGTTCCGGCACCCCTGGGCGGCCGGGTCGTAACCGGCTGAGCACAGGTCCGCGGGCTGAGGGTGCCACCACCTAGCCGAGCGCGGCGTCGACGGAGCGGCCGATGGCGTACGTGACCGCCGTGGCCGCGAGCGCGAGCGCGAGCTGCTCGAGGCCGCTGCGCCACCAGGGCCGCCCGGTGACCCGGCTGACCATGGCCCCACCGACGAAGGCGGCCACGGCCGCGAAGAGGAGTGGCAGCAGGAGCCCGGAAGCGCCGAGCAGCAGCGGGAGCAGAGGGATGAACGCGCCGATGGCGAAGGCGCCGAACGAGGACAGCGCGGCGGTCCACGGCGACGCGATCTGGTCGGGGTCGATACCGAGCTCCTCGCGGGCGTGGAAGCGCAGCGCCACTGCGGGGTCGCGGGCGATCTCGTGGGCCGCCGCCGACGCAGTGGCAGGGGTCATGCCGTGGCCGCGGAAGATGGCAGCCAGCTCGCGGGCCTCGGCCTCGGGCTCGCGCTCGAGCTCGCGCGCCTCCTTGGTGATCTCGGTCTGGACCATCTGGTTCTGCGACCGCACCGACACCCACTCGCCAGTGGCCATCGAGAAGGCCCCGGCCACGAGCCCGGCGAACCCGGTGAGGACGAGCTGGTGCTGGTCGAAGCCGCCTCCCCCACGCCCGCGATGAGCGAGGCGTTGGTGACCAGGCCGTCCATGGCCCCGAAGACGGTGGGTCGGAGCCAACCGCCCGAGACGTCGCGGTGGACGTGGCCGTGGGCCTCGGTGTCGGGGTCGCGAGAGCCGTCGGAGGGGCGGTCGGACGGGCCGTCGGACGGGCGGTCGGGGGAGGTCACCCGGTGCATTCTTCCAGCCTCCGGTCGCCGCCGCCTCCGCCCTCGTACGACCGGTGCGCGTCGTAACACGCCGGAAACATGCCGGGCGGCAGGATGGGACCGGGAGGTCCTCATGGACAAGCAGACCGAGTTCGTGCTCCGCAGCCTGGAGGAGCGCGACATCAGGTTCGTGCGGCTGTGGTTCACCGATGTGCTCGGGATGCTCAAGTCCGTGGCCATCGCGCCGGCCGAGCTCGAGGGCGCGTTCGAGGAGGGCATCGGCTTCGACGGCTCGGCGATCGAGGGGTTCGCCCGGGTGGTCGAGAGCGACATGCTGGCCAAGCCGGACCCGAGCACGTTCGCGGTGCTCCCGTGGCGCGGAGACGTCAACGGCGTGGCCCGGATGTTCTGCGACATCCTGATGCCCGACGGCTCACCCTCGTTCGCCGATTCCCGCTATGTGCTCAAGCGGGCCTTGGGCCGTGCCGCCGACCTTGGCTTCACGTTCTACACGCACCCCGAGGTGGAGTTCTTCCTGTTCAAGGACGAGCCGCTCGACGGCGTGCCGCCCGTGCCGGTCGACCACGTCGGCTACTTCGACCACTCGCCCACGAGCGTGGGCTACGACTTCCGCCGCCAGGCGATCACGATGCTCGAGTCGATGGGCATCTCCGTGGAGTTCAGCCACCATGAGGGCGCGCCCGGCCAGCAGGAGATCGACCTGCGCTACGCCGACGCACTCACCACGGCCGACAACCTGATGACCTTCCGCATCGTGGTGAAGGAGGTCGCGCTCGAGCAGGGCGTGTATGCCTCGTTCATGCCGAAGCCGTTCTCCGAGCATCCTGGTTCGGGCATGCACACGCACCTCTCGCTCTTCGAGGGCGACCGCAACGCGTTCTACGAGCCCGGCGCGGAGTACCAGCTCAGCAAGACCGGCCGCTCCTTCATCGCCGGGCTGCTCCAGCACGCCCCGGAGATCACGGCCGTGACGAACCAGTGGGTCAACTCGTACAAGCGGCTCGCCGGAGGGGGCGAGGCGCCGGCGTACGTGTGCTGGGGCCACAACAACCGTTCGGCCCTCATCCGCGTGCCGATGTACAAGCCCCAGAAGGGCAACTCCACCCGGATCGAGTTCCGTTCGGTCGACTCGGCCACGAACCCCTACCTCGCGTTCGCGGTGATCCTGGCCGCCGGGCTCAAGGGCATCGAGGAGGGCTACGACCTCCCGCCCGGCGCTGAGGACGACGTCTGGTCGCTCACCGACTCCGAGCGCCGTGCGCTCGGGCTGACGCCCCTGCCCAGCAGCCTAAACCAGGCGATCACGGCGATGGAGAGCAGCGAACTGGTGGCCGAGACTCTCGGCGAGCACGTGTTCGAGTTCTTCCTGCGCAACAAGCGGGCCGAGTGGGAGGAATACCGGCGGCAGGTGACGCCGTTCGAGCTCCGCCGGTACCTGCCACTGCTCTGACCGGCCGGGTCAACCGGTCTGGCCCGACCAGCCCGGCCCGACCTGTCTGGTCAGGCCGGGGGACGGTCGACCAGCACGATGTCGTCGAGCACGTTGCCCGGTGCGAGTCGCGCCCAGGCGAGCACCGGCGCCACGGCCAGGTTGTTGGTGCGCTTGACCACGTTCGCGAACGGGTCGAGCGCGAAGACACCGTCGGGGCGCCAGTTGAGGGACCGCAGCGGGTAACGGATTGCCGTGGCCACGAGAGCGCCCGCACGGGTGACCCGGACGGGACGCGCCCCTACCGACCCGCCATACCAGAAGACCAGCACCGAGCTCGACGTGGGCGACCACTCAGGGCGCTCGTAGAGGTCGGAGAACAGGCCCGATCGGAACAGCAGCACGTGCCGGTCGGCGGTACGGATGAGTCGTAGCTTCCACGGGCCGTTCGCGTTGTGCCCTTGGGCGGTGACGAGCAGCCGGGTGCGGTCGGGGGAGTACCCCACCGTCTCGACCTCGTCGCCTACCGGCGCTGTGTACAGCACGGTGCGGGCGCGCGTGAGCGCATCGAGCCGGTAGACGCGGCGACCCTGGCCCCACACGACGTATCGGCCGTCGGGGGTGACGTCGGGCGGGGAGATCAGACCCACCGTCGTGAACACGATCGCGCCGTTGCGGCGCACGACGATGCGCACCTGCACGCGCGAGCCGCCAGACACGGAGTTCGTACCCTGGAGGTAGGCCAGGGTGCGGGCGTCGCGGGAGGCGTCGGAGTGGTGCGTGTTGAGGTTCGCCGCGGCGAGCCACCGCAGGTGCAGGCCGTCGGCGTCGGACGTGCCGAGCCGGCTTACCGTGATCTCCGGCTGCGGCTCGGTGTAGGTGTTGCCGATGACGTACGGCCTCACCCGAGCCTCGGCGGGGGCCACGGCAGCGCCGAGGAGCCCGGCGGCGAGCGCGCCGGCGCCCAGGGCCGCGAGCAAAGAGCGGGTGGGCAGGACGGTGCGGGACGAAGTCATGGTGTCCCCCCTTCGGTCGGCCTCTGCGCAGGCTAGCCCCGGCTCCCCGTCAAGGCCAGCGACCGCTACGTTGGCCCGATGACAGCCCCCCGGGTGCTGGTGGTCCAGCACGAGCTCGAGGCACCCGTGGGCCTCGTGGGCCGCTGGCTCCAGGACGCCGGAGTCGATCTCGACATACGTCACCCGTTCGCCGGTGACGAGGTGCCCGCGACGGCTGACGGCTACGACGGACTCGTCGTGCTCGGCGGCGGCGTGGGTGCCCACGACGACCACGACGCCCCGTGGCTTCCCACGACCCGCGCGCTGCTCGCGGCGAGCGCCGCCGACGGCACCCCCACCTGGGGTATCTGCCTCGGCGGGCAGCTGCTCGCGGCGGCCACCGGTGGCCGGGTGGCACGCGGCGAGGTCGCCGAGGCCGGCGTGTGTGAGGTACGCCCCACACCCGAAGCGGCCGAGGACCGGCTGCTGGCGACGTTGCCCGCGTCGGCACCCGTGGCCCAGTGGCACCGCGACGGGATCGCCGAGCTGCCCCCGGGTGCAGTCCTGCTGGCCACGTCGGACCGGTACCGCCATCAGGCGTTCCGGCTCGGCGCGCGCGCGTGGGGCGTGCAGTTCCACCCCGAGGTCGACGCCTCCATCGTCGCGCCCTGGTCCGAGATGGAGTCCGACATCGTCGATTCCGCCGGCACGACGTCCGTCGCCGCCCTCGCGGGGCTGCGCGAGCGGCTCGACGACCTCGTGGCCGCGTGGGAACCCGTGACCCGGGCCTTCGCCGACGTCGTGCGCGAGGCAGCGTCGGACGCGGTTGCGCACCCGTGAGCCAGCCGCCGGGCCGGGGCGAGGGCGGCCGGCTCGGAACCTCCCGAGCCGTGCGGCTCGCCCGGCTCGGGTTCGTCGAGCCGGCCCGCGCCGACGAGCTGCTGGGGCTCCCAGCGCTCGCCGCCTTCGCGGCGCACGAGCCCGCTGTCGATGACCTGGCGGTCGCAGCCGACCCCGACCTCGCGCTCGCCTCCCTGGTGCGGATCGCCGAGGGCGGCGGCCCGGACGGCGGGGGAGACACCGAGCGGCTGCTCGACCTGCTCGGCTCGGACGAAGACCTGCGCCGCCGGCTGCTGGCCGTGCTGGGACTCTCCGAGGCCCTCGGCACGCATCTCGTGCGGTACCCGGGGCACGCGTTCGTGCTCGCCGACGACGCGGCAGTGGGTCGGCGCGCCCCACGGGCCGAGATCCGGGCCGACCTGCTCGTCGCGGTCGGCGCCGACCCATCGGCCGACGAGCCCGTCGCCGCGGACGCCGCCACGGGCCCGGACCTGCTGCGCGTGGCGTACCGGCGGCGCGTGCTCGTCCTCGCGGCCCGTGACCTCGCTGGCGCGGCACCGGTCGACGACGTCGCTGCCGAGCTCGCCGACCTCGCCGACGCCGTGCTCGAGGCGGCGCTCGCCGTGGCCCGGGCCGAGCCTGCCGACCGGGAGCGCGCCGTGCCGGCTGGCGATCGTCGCGATGGGCAAGTGCGGCGGACGCGAGCTCAACTACGTCAGCGACGTCGACGTCGTGTTCGTCGCCGAGGCGGTCGACGGGGGCGACGAGGAGGCTGCGCTGCGCACCGCCACCCGGCTCGCCAGCGGGCTCATGAACGTGTGCTCCGTGGGCACGCCGAGGGATCGATCTGGCAGGTCGACGCCGGCGCTGCGGCCCGAGGGCAAGTCCGGCGCGCTCGTCCGCACCCTGGCGCAGCCACGTCGGCTACTACGAGCGGTGGGCCAGCACGTGGGAGTTCCAGGCGCTGCTCAAGGCCCGCCCGATCGCCGGCGACGCTGCCCTCGGCGAGGCCTACGTCGACGCCGTCCTGCCGCATGGTGTGGTCGGCCGCCGACCGCGACGGACTTCGTCGACGACGTCCAGGCGATGCGCCGCCGGGTCGAGGAGTCGCGTGCCCGCCGAAGGAGGCCGACCGCGAGATCAAGCTCGGTCCGGGCGGACTGCGCGACGTCGAGTTCGCGGTGCAGCTGCTCCAGCTCGTGCACGGCCGCAGCGACGATGATGCTGCGCAGTCCGACGACCCTCGACGCGCTCGAGGCGCTGTGCGACGTGCGGCTACGTCGGTCGCGACGACGCCGCCAGCGCTGGCGAGCCGCCTACCGGTTCCTGCGGACCGCTCGAGCACCGCCTGCAGCTGCACCGGCTGCGCCGCACCCACCTCGTCCCCGACGACGACGGCCGACGCTGCGCCGCCTCGGCCGATCCATGGGCTACCGCACCGACCCGGTGCGCGAGCTCGATGGACGAGTGGCGCCGGCACGCCCGCGAGGTGCGCCGGCTGCACGAGAAGCTGTTCTACCGGCCGCTGCTCAACGCCGTGGCGCGCCTCGACGCCGGCGAGGCCAGGCTCACCCTCGACGCGGCGCGCGAGCGGCTCGAGGCGCTCGGCTACGCCGATCCCGCAGGGCGCGCTGCGCCACCTCGAGGCGCTCACGTCCGGCGTCACGCGGCGCGCGGCGATCCAGCGCACGCTGCTGCCGGTGATGCTCGGCTGGTTCGCCGACGGCCCGGACCCCGACGTCGGTCTGCTCGGCTTCCGCCGCGTCTCCGACGCTCTCGGCGCGACGCCTGGTACCTGCGGGCTGCTGCGGGACGAGTCCGCCGCCGCCGAGCGGATGGCGCGCGTGCTCGTCGTCGAGCCGCTACGGCACCGACCTGCTGCTGCGCGCGCCGGAGGCTGTGGCGATGCTCGCGCGACGGCGACGAGCTCGCGCCCGCGACCTGCCGTCGCTGGAGGCGGAGGCGCGGGCCGCGGCCTCGCGCCAGGACGACCCGGTGCGGGCGGTGCAGGCGGTGCGGGCCGTGCGCCGTCGGGAGCTGTTCCGCACCGCCACCGCCGACCTGCTCGGCGCGATCGGCATCGACGAGGTGGGCCGCGCGCTGGCCGACGTCACCGAGGCGACGCTGGAGGCGGCCACGGCGACCGCCGTCCGGGTCGTGGAAGAGCGCACCGGCGGGACGCTACCCACCCGCTTCGCGGTGATCGCGATGGGACGGTTCGGCGGCCGCGAGGTGGGCTACGGCAGCGACGCCGACGTGGTCTTCGTCCACGATCCGCATCCGGGGGCGGACGACAAGGCGGCCACGGACGCCGCCTTCGGCGTGGCGAACGAACTGCGGACCCTGCTGATGGCGCCGAGCGTCGACCCGCCCCTCGAGATCGACGCGGACCTGCGGCCGGAGGGCCGCCAGGGCCCCTTGGTGCGGTCGCTCGCGTCCTACCGGTCGTACTACGAGCGCTGGTCGCTGGTCTGGGAGGCCCAGGCGCTGCTGCGGGCCAGACCAGCGGCCGGCGACGGGTCGCTGGGAGCGGACTTCATGGCCCTCGTCGACCCGCTGCGCTGGCCGCAGGATTCGCTCTCCGATGCCGACCTCCGGGAGATCCGGCGGATCAAGGCGCGGATCGAGAGCGAGCGGCTGCCGCGTGGCGCCGACCCGGCCCTGCACACGAAGCTCGGCCGAGGCGGCCTGGCGGACGTCGAGTGGCTGGTGCAGACCCTGCAGCTGCAGCACGCGGCGACGGTGCCGGAGATGCGTACCACCAGCACCCTGGGCGCGATGGACGCAGCCGTCGCGGCCGGGCTGCTCGGGACTTCTGACGCAGACGTCCTGTCCGAGGCGTGGCGGCTGTGCAGCCGCGTGCGCAACGCGATCGTCCTGGGCCGCGGGCGGGCCAGCGACACGGTGCCCTCGGACGCCGCGGACCTGCGCAGCCTCGTGCACGTCCTTGGCTACGCTCCGGGTGAGACAGGGCAGTTCGTCGAGGACTACCGACGTACGACCCGGCGGGCGCGCGCGGTGGTCGAGAGGGTGTTCTACGGATGAGCAGCCAGGCGGGCGCGCCCGTGCGGTACCGCGACGTGCTGAGGGTCACGGAGTTCCGCGGGCTGATCTTCGCCCAGGTGCTCAGCGAGGTCGGCGACCAGATCGCGAAGGTGGCCCTGGCCCTGCTCGTCCTGGACCGTACCGGGTCGGCGCTCGGAGCCGCGGCGGCCTTCGCCATCTCGTTCGTGCCGGCGTTCGTGGGCTCGGCCCTGCTCGGCCCGCTGGCCGACCGGCTCTCGCGCCGCTCCGTCATGCTCGTCGCCGACCTGGCGCGAGCGGCGCTGCTCGGGCTGCTGGGCCTGGTCGCCCTCGTCAGCGGTGCGCCGCTGTGGGTGTTCTTCGTCGTGCTGCTCGTGGCCGACTTCTTCACGCCGGCCTTCGACGCTGCCAGGAACGCCTCCATCCCTGACCTTCTCACCGAGCCGGGTCCGTGCTCAGCTGGGTTCGGGCTCTCGCGGTCCCTGAGCCTGGTGAGCCAGGTGGTCGGCCTCGTCGCGGGCGGCGCCGTCGTGGTAGCCCTCGGCCCGGCCGGCGCGTTCGGCACCGACGCGGTGTCGTTCCTGCTGTCGTTCGTGCTGATCCTGGGACTCGTCCGGGCCCGCCGGGCCCCGCGCGAGGGCGGCGTCACGGTGGGCGCCCTGCTCCGCGACGCGGGCCGCGGCACCCGGGAGCTGGTGTCCGATCCGGTGCGGCGCGCCCTGCTCGGGCTGCCGATCGCCACGTGCGTCGCCCTGGTGGCGCCCGAGGCCGTGGCCCTGTCCTACGCGCGGTCGCTGGGCGCCACCGACGTGGCTGGGGCGCTGCTCGTGGCCGCGGTCGTCGGAGGCGGAGCCGTGGGCTCGGTGCTCGTGAGCCGCAAGGCGCCCACGGTGCAGGCCGACTTGCTGCTGCCCATGGCGGTGGGTGCCACCGCTGTGCCTCTTCTCGTCGCGCCGATGCCCGGCATCGTGGTGACGACCGTGGTGTGGGTCGTGGCTGGCCTCATGCAGGCGTTCCTCGTCCCCTGCATGGCCTTCACGACGATGCTGACCGACGCCAGAGACCGCGGCCGGATCGTCGGCCTCGCGTCGGCGGGCTGGGCCCTGGCGAACGTGGTGTCGTTCCTCGTCGCCGGCTTCATCGCCGACCGGACGACGCCGTCGTTCGCCGTCGTCGTGTGCGCTTCGCTGGGTGCCGTGGCGGTGTCGGTGGCGATCCTCACGTGGCCCGGGCTCGAGCTGCGGGCACGCCTCCGGGCGCTCGACAGGGTCGACGCGCTCGACGCTGAGGCCCGCCCGGATCCAAGGATGGCTTAGACCGCCGCCCGGGCCCCTCAGCCCTCCTGTCGTCCGGCACCTGGACGAAACGCGGTGGAGCACGGGGACCGGGGGATCGCGGGCTGCCGGGAGGGTTCCCGCCCGCGCCTCCCGGCCCCCGTCCGTGTCCCGCCGCGTCGGGCTTGCTGCGATTGCCGGATCGAACGACGGCATAGACCGCTTGCCCGGGCACCTAAGCGCTCGTTTCATCCGGTACCTGGCTGAAGCGGGGGTGGGGCGTGGGGCATCGGAGCTGACCCGCTGGGTCAGCAGGCGGGGACGCCGTGGGCGATCAGACCCGCACCCCGGGGCGATCAGGCCCGCAGCCAGAGGCGGGCGGCGAGCAGCTCGGCGACGAGCACCTCGGTCAGCAGACGGACGTCGTCGTCGGTGTCCCCGGCGTAGCGCAGTGAGACAGCGGCACCGGGCACGTCGGCGCCTACGGCGAGGACGGTGGACCCGCGCTCCGTCGTCCACCGCAGCAGCTCGTCCTGCCACCTCGACCCGGCAAGCAGGAGCATGCGGTAGTCGGTGGTCTTGGTGAGGTAGACGTCGACGTGGCTCCAGTCGCCGGTCTCGCAGGCCACAGCCGGGAGCCGCGGCCCCTCGCGCAGCATGAGCGCCGACTGTTGTGCTGACGAGAACCGCCGCGCGGGCGCGACGACGTGGGTGCCCGAAGGACCGAGCAGCACGCGCCCGGCGTCGGGCAGCCACTCGTGGCGTCGGTCGATGAGGTCGGCGCTCGCGCCAGCCGCACGGCGTACGAGGGCGGGCAGGTCCGGGCCGGCGCCGAGGACGCGCTGCTCGAGTGCGAGGAGCAGGACGAGGGTGTGCTGGAACGAGCGGCAAGCGACCCCGCCGGCCTCCGCGCCCGCCGCCATCTCGACCACCACGTCGGCGCGCGCGGCGAGCGGGTTGTTGGCCGTGTTCGTGAGAAGGAGGAGGGGGCAGGCACCGGCGTAGTGCTCGACGGCGGCGGCCGTCTCGCGTGAGCCCCCTGCCGCGGTGATCGCGACGACCACCGTGCCGTCGTCGGCGCGGGGCAGCAGGTCGGTGCTGGCGAGGACCGCCACCGCGTCGGCGCCCGCGGCCCGTAGCCTCGCGGCCGCCACGCCCGCCGCGTAGGCGGACGAGCCCATGCCGACGAGAACAAGTCGCTGCCAGGGCGGCATCGCGGCCCACGGGTCGTCGGCCTCGAGCGCGTCGGCGAGCCGGGCGAGGTGGTCGGGCTTGGCCAGCAGGTCGGCCTCGAAGAGCGCGGGATCCACGAGAGCTCCTCAGGTGGCGTTGGTCATGAGGTCCGCGAGGGCGGCGTCGGGCACGTACGTCCAGTGCGGCAGGTGGGCCACGGCGTAGAGGTATTCGCGTACCTCCTGGACGAGCCGCAAGGGGACCAGCAGCTGGTCGTCGAACAGGTCGCCGGCACGGTGTCGCGCCAGGGTGTCGCGGTAGTCGTGCAGGAAGGCGCGCTGCGCGTGCCGGATCCAGTCGCGGAACACCGCGGGGTCGACCCCGTCGGTGCGTCGGGCGACGACGCGGCCCACGTGGTCGAGGCTGGCGAGCATGCCGGCCACGTCGCGCGCCGCAGGCTGGCGGCGGCCGCGCTCGGCCGCGGGCAGCACCGGGTTGCCGTCGAAGTCGGTGACCGCGTACTCGGGGGGAGACCCGTACCGGAGCACCTGGCCGACATGGAAGTCGCCGTGCCCGTCGATCAGCCGAGTCCCGGCCGCGGCGGCGAATCCCTCGAACGCCTCCGAGATCGACGGCGCCCAGCCTCGCAGCCGCTCGCCCTCCTCTCCGCCGACGAGGGACACCGCCTCGTCCAGGTCGGCCCGTGCGCGCCGAGCCCACTCCTGCACGTCCTCTGTGCCGGCAGCTTCCTGGCCGCAGGCTGCGAGCGACACGTGCATGGTGCCGGCCACGATCCCGATCCGCTTCGGGCCTGAGAGGGCGTCGTCCATCGTCATCTCGGCCCGAGAGAGTCGGCGCACGTCGTCGACGACCCAGCCCCACCCGTCGATGGCGCCGGGGATGAACTGCACCACGGTGGCGAGCAGGACGTCGTCGTGCTCCAGCAGTCCCCACGGCGCTGGCGTGCCTCGGAATCCCGCAGCTGCCAGGGCGCGCAGCCGTGCGGGCGCCGGGCTGCCGGGCTCGCCGGCCCGCGGCAGGTGCACGGACCACTTCACCACCGCACGATCGCCCACGACGACGGACTCGTTCGTCTGGTCGACCGTGACCCCCCGCTCACCGCGGGCCGTCTCGTGGCGCCATCGCGTGACCGCGAAGCGCCCGGCTGCTCCGCCACCTCGACCGACCCGGTCCACGAGCCGCTCGGCCGTGCCGTCGCCGGGGTGCGACCGACGAACGCCGGACGACGTGAGCTGGAGCGGGACGGTCCACCGCCCGGCCCCGCCGTCCTCGACGACCGCGACGACGTGACCGCCGCCGAGGTCGAGCGCGTCGAGGAGTGTGAGCGGTCCGGGGACCGCCACCGCGGCGCCCCGCGGCCGCACGGGCAGCACGAGCGAGGGGTCGGCCGCCGCGACGGCGGCGGCCAGCCGCGAGGTCACGCGCCGGCGCCCTGCCGGGCTGCGGCGCGGAGCCCGACCGACTCGATCACGTCGGCCCCAGCACGCAATCCGTCCCGGGCGCGCACCTGTGCCCCGATGGCGGCGAGCTTCGCGCGCATCTCGGGGGCCAGCACGGTGGCGAGAGCCTCGGTCATCTCGTCGTCGGTGACGGCGTAGGTGGCCAGCCGCACGCCGAGCCCGGTCTCGTCCATGCGCTGGGCGTTGTCGTACTGGTCCCAGAACAGCGGCAACAGGATCATCGGCTTGCCGAAGTGCAGCGACTCGGTCGTGGTGTTGTTGCCGCCGTGCGTGATCACGGCGTCGACCTGCGGGATCACTGTCGTCTGAGGCAGGAACTCCGCGCCGACCATGTTGTCGGCGAGCTCGTACTCGGCGTGCTGGGGTCCCGTGCTCACGATGAAGCGGTGCGGCGTGCGACCCAGCACGTCGACGAGCCGCTTCATCAGGTCGACGTCGGCGCTGCCGAGCGAGCCCAGCGAGAGGTACACGAGTGCACTGCCCTCGGGGCGGTCGTGCAGCAGGCCGGGCAGCTCGTACCCGGCATCGGTCTCGCGGACGCTGGAGTCCATCCGGTGCCACGTGGGGCCGAGCGGCCGCACGGGCGTGTAGTCGGCCTCGAGCGGGAACACGTAGAGGTTGGCCACCTCGCTGGTGTGCACGAACTCGAGGTCCGGCAAGGGCGGGGCGCCCTGCTGCCTGACCCACGCGTTGAACGACGCCCAGATGGCCCGGTGGGTGCGGTCGTACTCGGCTCGGAAGGCGTTCCACTCCCTGGTGTCATCCTGCGGCAGCCCCGAGTACGCCGGCGCGACGCCGGGCCCCGGCACCTCGAGCGGGTTGCACGACACGATGCGCACGAACGGCACACCGGCGGTGACGAGCGCGGGGAAGGCGACCACGTTGTCCTCGACGATCACGTCCGGCTGGACCCGCCCGACGATCGCCCTCAGCTGCGGCTCGCAGAACATGGCACCGTCGATGAGCGCCTGCCAGGTCGGGGCCATGAACGTCTCGAGCTGCTCGATCGTCGGCCTGCGGAACTCAGGCGCGGTGTCGCGGATGAAGTCCTTCCAGAACTGCCCCGCGTCCTGGTCCCCGTCGTCGTCGGGTGGGGGAGCGAGGTCGACGAGGTCCTCCTCGAACCCGAGCGCCTCGAGCCTGCCCTTCCAGGACGCCTCCGCGGCGAAGACCACCCGGTGACCTCGGCGGCGCAGCACGTCGCCGAGCCCGATGCACTGGTTGGTGGGCCCGTAGGCGGACTCCGGCATGAACAGGACGGTCAGCGGTCGCTCGGTCACGCGGGGAGCGTACTCAGCCCCCTCCCTCGTCACTGCCGACGTGGTCGTTTCCCGGGCCGAGTCACGACCACGTGGGCAGTGACGTCGGGGTTAGCTGGGGGCCGTCGGGTCGACAGGTCGATACCCCCTGGGGTATCATGGCTCCGTTCTGACGACGAAGCCCTGGAGGTCCCGCCATGTGCAGCCCTGCACCGTGCCCCTCGTGCCGCAAGGTCACCTGGTCAGGCTGCGGCGCCCACGTCAGCCAGGTGCTGGCGAGCGTCCCGCCCGAGCGGCGCTGCACGTGCCGGTGACAAGCCAGAGAGTCTCGGAGAGCAGCACCCGCGTCCCGGCGCCGGCCAGCCGGCGAGCCATGGAGACCAGCGAACGGGTCCCGGCGACTCATGAACGAGACGAGGTGTCGTCGTGGGACTAAGGGGCATGTTCGCGCGGGTGCCGTCGGTCGACGCCGCCACGGCCCGCGAGCTCGTGCGCGAGGGAGCAGTGCTGCTCGACGTGCGCGAGAACACGGAGTGGAACGCAGCCCACGCACCGCAGGCTGCTCACCTGCCGCTCGGACGCATCGCCGAGGCCGCCAAGAAGGTGCGGCCCGGCAAGCGCGTCGTGGTGGTCTGCCGCAGCGGCAACCGCTCCCGCAGTGCCACGAAGTCGCTGCTGGCCATGGGCTACGACGCGGTGAACCTGTCGGGCGGGCTGCCCGCCTGGGCCCGCGCCGGCGGACAGGTCGTCGACCGCTCCGGGCGCCCCGCAGCGGTCTGACCGGTGGCCGACCCGCTGCTCCTCCTGCTGGTCGGGGCCATCCTCGGCCTCATCATCGGCCTGCTCGGGGGTGGTGGCGGGATCCTGGCCGTCCCGCTGCTCCTCGCCATGGGCGAGCCATTGCTAGCCGCGTCGACCACCTCCCTCGTCGTGGTCGGGACCGGCGCGGCCGCGGCGCTCGTTCCGCACCACCGGGCCGGCCGGGTCGACTGGCGCATCGGGCTCATCTTCGGCGGGCTGGGCGCCGCCGGTGCGGTGCTCGGTGCCAGGCTCGCCCCCCTCACCAGCCCGGGAGTGCTCCTCGGCGGGCTGGCGCTGCTGCTGCTCATCGGCTCGGTGGTCATGCTCCGCAGGGCCCTGGAGGGCCGGCGGTTCGCGCGCGTGTCCGAGCACGACCACGACCTCGACCCGGCCCTCGAAGTACCCCACCTGCACGACACCCACCCGGGCCAACCGGTGCACTGGCCCCGCACCGTGGCCCTCGCCAGCGCGGTGGGCCTGGTCACCGGCTTATTCGGCGTGGGAGCGGGATTCCTCGTCGTGCCGGCGCTCGTGTCGGCGATGCACGTGTCGGTAAGGCGGGCGACGGCCACGGCGCTCGTCGTCATCGTGATGAACTCGGCGGTGGCCTTCGTAGCCCGCCAACAGCACGTGGCCTCGATCGCGCAGACCGTCGGCCTGGCTCTCGCCACGGCCTTGTTCGCGGTGGCGGGAGCCCTCCTCTCGCGCCGGGTCCCGTCCTGGGTGCTCGCCGGGGCCTTCGGCTCTCTGATGCTGCTCGTGGGTGGCTACACCGTGGTGCACGCCGTGCTGGCAGGCTGACCGCGGCGTCTGCCACGGCGGCCGCGGTCAGCGAGCTCGGCCACTGCCACGGCGGCCGCGGTCAGCAAGCATCCGCCGCTACAGCGCGACGGGCTCGTGGATGACCCGCCAGGCGGTGAACCCGCCGAGAAGGTCGGAGACGTCGGGATGACCCGCGCGACGCAGCAGGCTCGCGGCCACGCTGGAGCGCCACCCGCCTGCGCAGAACGCGACGCCGGGGCGGTCGCGGGGCACTTCGGACCCCGACGATGGTGAGGCCGTGCGCCTCGGCGTCGGCGAGGTACTCGGCGACGTCGCGGCGGGGGTCGACCACGATCGCCTGGCCGCTCTCGAGGTCGCCGACGAGGTACGAGGCCTGCGACAAGCACTCGGGGTAGTACTGCGCGAAGTGCACGGGGTCCCTCCAGGTGCGGCGGCGAGAAGGACAGCGGCTATACCCCATGGGGTATTCCAACCGGGTGCCGGGACGAGCGGGTCGATGCGCGACAGGCGGCCGCCGTGAGGCAATGATGGGCTTGGAACGGATGGCGGACGGACGGGGCGCGGGTGGGCGAGCAGGTCAGGGGTGCCACCGGCGGCGGCGTGGGCGCCGGGCGCGCGGCCGCCCGGCCAGCGGGCCCGGTGCAGACCACCGCCACGCTCGAGGCCGAGCTGCACGACGCCCGGGCGCTCCTCGGCAGCGTGGTGCAGTCGCTCCTGGACCCGTGGGTGCTGCTCGACCCGGTGCGGGACGACGCCGGCCACATCGTCGACTTCGTGTACCTCGACGCGAACGAGGCGGCCTGCCGCTTCAACGGCCGGTCCCGCATGGAGCTCATCGGCTCCACCCTCGTGGGCTTGCTGCCCGGGCACATCGCCTCCGGGCTGCTGGAGCAGTACGCCGGCGTCGTCGAGACCGGTGAGCCCCTGGTGCTCGACGACTACCCGTACGCCCCGGAGACCGCGCGCGGCGTGCTCGGCTGGTTCGACAACCGCGGCGTGCGCGTCGGCGGCCGGCTGAGCTTCACCTGGCGCGACGTGAGCGAGCGGCACAGGGCCGCCGATGCGCTCGCGGCGTCGGAGGGGCTGTTCCGCACGGCGATGGAGTCCGCCGCGATCGGCATGGTCGTCAACGAGCTCAACGGCCGGTTCAGGCTCGTCAACCGTTCGCTGTGCACGATGCTCAAGCGCGATGCGTCGTGGCTCACGGCGCACGACTTCGGCGACGTGATCCACCCCGACGACCTGGCGGCCTCCCACCACGCCCGCCGCGAGATGCTGGCGGGTCGCACGGCTTCGACCATCTCGCAGGTCCGGCTCGTGGCGGCCGACGGCACCACGCTCTGGGCCCGCGCCGCGGTGGTGCTCATCCGCGACGCGGAGGGTCGGCCGGACTACTTCCTGAGCCAGCTGGAAGACGTGACCACGGAGCGGAAGGCGCAACAAGAGCTTGCTTTCCAGGCCTTCCACGACCCGCTCACCGGGCTGCGCAACCGCGCCTGGATCCTGGACATGCTCGAGGTCGACCTGCGTGCGGCCACGCGGACCGGGCGCTCCGTGGGCGTGCTCTTCATCGACCTCGACCACTTCAAGGTGGTGAACGACTCCCTCGGCCACCCGGCCGGTGACGAGGTGCTCGCGACCGTGGCCGACCGGATCGCGGCCGGGCTGCGCCCGAGCGACCGGGTCGGACGCTTCGGCGGGGACGAGTTCGTGGTGGTCGTCCCCGACGCCCGGGAGGCCCACGAGGTGGAGAAGGTGGCCGCCCGCATCATCGACGCGGTGAGCGAGGAGCTCGACGTGCGGGGCCACCGGGTGGTGCCGAGCGTGTCGATCGGCATTGCCATGTCGACGCCCACGTCCACTCCCGCCGACCTCCTGCGCGACACCGACTCGGCGCTCTTCCGGGCCAAGGGGGCCGGCCGGTCGCGTTGGCAGTTCTTCGACCAGGAGATGCACGCGCACGCGGTGGCTCGGCTGACGATCGAGGGCCAGCTGCGGCGAGCCGTCGACGACCGGCGCTTCGTCGTGCACTACCAGCCGATCGTGCGGCTGTCCGACCGCGCGACCGTCGGGTACGAGGCGCTCGTGCGGTGGGACCACCCCGAGCGGGGCCTGCTGCTGCCTGCGGAGTTCCTCAGCGTCGCAGAGGAGTCCGGGCTCATCGTGCCCATCGGGGAGCAGGTGCTCGACGCGGTGTGCCGACGGCTCGTCGCCGGTCCGCCGCCGGCGGGACCTATCAGCGTCAACATCTCGCCCGTCCAGATGGCCCGGGCCAACTGGCACGAGGCGGTGGTGGCCACGATCGGCCGTCACGGCATCGACCCTGCCGCCCTCACCATCGAGGTCACCGAGACCGCCGTGATGTCGTCGCTCGACACGACCTACCGCGACCTCATCGCGCTGCGCCGGCTCGGCATGGGCCTGCACGTCGATGACTTCGGCACCGGCTTCTCGTCGATCTCGCTGCTGCGCGACCTGCCCGTCACCGGCCTGAAGCTGGACGCCAGGTTCGTGCAGGACCTCGACGAGGGCCCCAGCCACGCCAATGCCCTCGCCGCGGGGGTAGCGGGGCTGGTCACGAGCATGGGCCTCGAGGGCATCGCCGAGGGGATCGAGACCGAGCAGCAGGCCAGAATCGTGCGCGCGCTGGGATGGGACTGCGGCCAGGGCTTCTACTTCGGAGCGCCCGCGCCGCAGCCCGCCCCACCCTCGCCGCGGCAGCCCCTCGATCTCCCGTAGGCTCGATGACCCGAGGCACATCGCTCGAGGCTCGGGACGGGACGAGGTGTGTCTCAGACGGGCCGTCCCTCATGGTTCGACGACGCGAAGGTCCGACCGCACAAGGAGATGGGTTCATGCGCGAGAGGCGACAGGAACGCCGCGAGGAACGCCGCGAAGGACGCCGCGACGGTGGCGCGGACCACTACCAGATGCGCCAGAAGCTGGTCTCGATCGGCGACGACTTCTGGATCGAGAACGACCGCGGCGAGCGTGTGTACAAGGTGGACGGCAAGGCCCTCCGCATCCGCAGCACGCTCGTGTTCGAGGATGCCCACGGCTCCGAGCTGGCGAAGATCCAGCAGCGCGAGGCGCGCGTGCGCGACACGATGGAGATCGAGGGACGCCGATGGCAGACGATCGCCACGATCAAGAAGGCGATGATCACCCCCCTGCGCGAACGCTGGACGTGTCGGTGGCCGGCGGGCCGGACCTTGAGGTCCAGGGGAACCTCGCTCGACCACGAGTACACCATCGACGAGCGACCGAGGCACGGTGGCCGAGGTCTCCAAGAAGTGGTTCCGGCGTCGCGCGACACCTACGGCGTGGAGATCGAGCCGGGCCAGAACGTCATCGTCATGCTAGCCGTGACCACGGCGATCGACATGATGACCCACCCAGACGCCTGACCCGTCGCGCCCGTCCCGTCCGCCGCCCGGCTGGCGCTACGCGGGACGGAACTCGAGGTGGTGGTGGCCCGACGCGTCGAGCACCGCGACGGACGACTCCGGCACCTCGACGAATGCCCCCGGGAGCTCTGAGGTCGGCTCGGACACCACCAGGTGCGCGTCCGGGCTGAACAGCCGAAGCCGGTCGACGTCCGGGTACATGTGCTGGAGCGTCGCGACGTCGACGGAGTGGAACAGCGACCGGGAGCGGCCCTGCGTGGAGTAGCGCACGGCCCAGATCGTCGACCCGTCGGACACGGCCAGCGTGCCCTGCCACGGGAAGGTGATGGCCTGGGCGCGGCCCGTGGCCTCCACCAGCCCGACCGCGCGCTGCAGCGCCCCGACGGGGTCGTCCTGCAGGCCCAGGGTGAGCGAGAGGTGGAACAGCACCTCCGAGTCGGTGGTGCCCTGGATGCCGGCATAGAGCGAGGGGTCGACGGCGAGCACGAGGTCGCGCTTGATCCGGGAGAACTCCGAGATGGCGCCGTTGTGCATGAACAGCCAGTTCTCGTGCCGGAACGGGTGGCAGTTCGTCTGCTGGATCGGCGGCCCCGCGGCGGCGCGGACGTGGCAGAAGAACAGCGGCGACGCGGTGACCTCGGTGAGCTCGCGCAGGTTCGTGTCGTGCCACGCCGGCTCGATGCTCCGGAAGACCCCCGGCTGACGCGGTCCTTCGCCATCGGGGTACCAGCCGAAGCCGAATCCGTCGCCGTTCACCGTCTCGGCCCCGAGGGGGGAGTCGAGCGACTGCGCGACGATCGAGTGGACGGGATGCAGGATCAGTTCGCTCGTGCGGATCGGGGCTCCGCGGTACGCCAGCCAGCGGCACATGTCACACCTCTCCCATCTGGGCGCGCTCCGACGCCGAGTCGCTCGTGATGTCGGCCATGGCTCGCATCACCTCGACGGCGTCGCCCGTGCGGGCGAGGAGGTCGCGCTCGCGAGCGGCGGGACCGCCCTGGTCGGCGAGCTCGGCCAGGTGCGGCAGCACCCACGTCGCCCCGAGGCACTCGGCGTCCGGCTCGACCCGCTCGAGGAGCTCGTCGACGGCGGCGCGGCCCATGACCACCGAGCCATCGGAACGGGCGAAGCATGCGTCCATCCCGTGCCAGACGGCCTGCCAGCGGTTCTCGGCCACCACGAACCGGTTCGGTGACATCCGTCGGCCGGCGTCCCAGCTTCGGCCGTGGAAGCGCACCAGCGACTGCACCAGCCCGGCGAGGGCCACCGTGTCCAGGAGCCGCGGCTGGCCGTCGAGCACGCGTACCTCGATCGTCCCGAGCCGGTCCTGGCTGCGGACGTCCCACCAGACGTGCGAGGCGTCCTCGATGGCCCCGGATCGGTGCAGCACCCGCAGGCACTCCTGGTATTCGCCGAAGGACGAGAACGACGGTGGGAGACCCGAGTGGGGGACGGCGGCCCACAGCGCGAGCCGGGTGGACGCTAGGCCGCTGTCGGTCCCGTTCCAGAGCGGGCTGGAGGCGCTCAGGGCGATCAGGGTGGGCAGGTCGTCGAGGAGGGCCTCGGTCACTGCGATGGCCTTGTCGGCGCTGGACAGCGCCACGTGCACGTGCGTCCCGAACACGCAGGACCACCGGGCCGGCACGCCGCTCTCGACGGCGACGCGCCGGTAGCGCTCGGTGTCCGTGACGGACTGGGTCTCCGCCCGGGAGAACGCGTGCACACCGCCGCCGACGATGGCGCAGTGCTGTCGCCGGGCTGCGCGTCGCACGCGCCCGCGCAGGGAGGCGAGGTCGTCGAACAGCGCCCGCGCGTTCCGGTGCGGCTGCGAGGAGACCTCGATCATGCACTCGCGGATCTCGGCCTTGATGCTGTCCGGATCCGCGGTCAGCGCCAGCACGTCGGGCGCCGCCGGAGCGAGCTCCATGGTGTCGACGTCGACGAGCATGAGTTCCTCTTCGACGCCCACGGAATACTCCGGGCCAGCGCCGAAGAGACCGAAACGGTCCGGCGCCGCTGGACAGTCGCCCGTGCGGATCCCCCCGAGCGACACGGCAGGTGTCACACGTTCAGTTAACCACCGAGCGTCCGGGTGGGTGCAGCCGAGAGCCGGGCCGGACGAGGGCGCGTTCGCTCAGCGGCCGCCGAGGGCGTGCTCGAGGGCAAGCTGGTTGAGCCGGACGAAGCCGAAGCCGCGGGCGGCGACGGCATCGACGTCGAGATCCTCGTACGAGCTCGGGTCGGCGAGCAGGTCAGCCAGCGTCTCGCCCTCCGCGAGCGTCGGGGTGGCAAGGTCGAACACGCCGGCCTCTTGGAGCGCAGCCTGCACCTCTGGGTCGGCCCGGAACGCTGCGGCCCGCTCCTTGAGCAGGATGTAGGTCGACATGTTCGCGGCGGCGGAGTCCCAGACCCCCTGGGCGTCCTCGGTGCGTGAGGGCTTGTAGTCGAAGTGTCGCGGGCCGTCGTAGCGGGGACCGCCGCTGGGGAACCCGTTCTCGACCAGGTCGACGGTGGCGAAGGCGGAGAACAGGTCGCCGTGGCCGAAGACGAGGTCCTGGTCGTACTTGATGGAACGCTGGCCGTTGAGGTCGATGTGGAACAGCTTGCCGCACCAGAGCGCCTGGGCGATCCCGGAGGTGTAGTTGAGCCCCGCCATCTGCTCGTGGCCGACCTCGGGGTTGAGCCCCACGATGTCGCCGTGCTCGAGCTGGGCGATGAAGCCGAGCGCGTGGCCCACGGTGGGCAGCATGATGTCGCCGCGCGGCTCGTTCGGCTTGGGCTCGATCGCGATGCGCAGCCCGTAGCCCTTCTCCTTGATGTAGGCAGCGACCGTGTCGATACCCTCGGCGTAGCGGTCGTGCGCGGCGTTGAGGTCCTTGGCCGAGTCGTACTCGGCGCCCTCGCGGCCTCCCCACATGACGAAGGTGTCGGCGCCGAGCTCCGCGGCGAGGTCGACGTTACGGACGACCTTGCGAAGCCCGTAGCGGCGCACCCGGCGGTCGTTCGAGGTGAACGCCCCGTCCTTGAAAATCGGATGGCTGAAGGTGTTCGTCGTGACCATCTCGACGGTGATGCCGGTCTCGCCGAGAGCGGCCTTGAACCGGTCCAGGATGCGGTCGCGGTCAGCCGGGCTCGATCCGAAGGGCACGACGTCGTCGTCGTGGAACGTCACGTGCGCCGCACCGAGCTCGGCGAGCCGGTGCAGGGACTCGACAGGGTCGAGCCAGCCGCGGGAGGCGGACCCGAACTGGTCCTGGGCGTTCCAGCCGACGGTCCACAGGCCGAACGAGAACTTGTCCTCCGGGGTGGGCTTGCGGACCATGACGACTCCTAGGGGGGCATTAGTTCAGTGGTTGAACTAAACCACCGCGGAGCGGTACGGTCAAGGGGTGGACGACACTCGGGTTCGACCGGTGCGCCCCGGCGCCAATCCCCGGGCGTCCGCGGACCAGTCGTTCGGCCAGCAGAGCCTGCGCGGCCAGAACCTGTCGCTCGTCCTGCGCTACGTCGTGGACGCGGTGCAGCCCCCGTCCCGGGCGGAGGTCGCCGCCGCCACCGGGCTGACCCGCGCGACCGTATCGACCCTGGTCGAGTCACTGCTCGACGCGCGCCTGATCAGCGAGCAGAAACCGAGTGTCCCGCAGCGCGCCGGGCGTCCGGCCGTCCCCCTCGTGCCCGCGAGCGGTACGGTCGCCGCCATCGGCGCGGAGGTGAGTGCCGACTACGTCGGCGTGCGAGCGCTGGACCTGTCCGGGTGGGTCCTCGCCGAGACCGTAGAGCGCGGCGACTTCCGGGCGGCCGACCCTGAGCTGGTGCTCCGGCGCGTGCGGGCCCTGGTGCAGGAGACTCTGGCGGCGATCGGGTCCTCGCAGGTGAGGCTGGCCGGCGGCGGCCTCGCGCTCCCAGGCCTCATCGACTCGGCGTCCGGCACCCTGCGCATCGCTCCGAACCTGGGCTGGCGGGACGTGGACGTGGCTAGACACCTCGGCGCGGCACCCCGCCAGCTTCCGTATCCGCTCGAGCTGGGCAACGAGGCCGACTTCGCCGCCCGGGCGGAGGCCCGGGCACGCCGGTCGCGCGGTCCGACGAGCTTCGTCTACGTCTCCGGCGATGTCGGGGTGGGGTCGGCGATCGTGCTCGACGGCGCGCTGCTCCGCGGCCGGCACGGGTGGAGCGGCGAGATCGGCCACACGGCCCTGGGCACGACCGGCAGCTTCCGCGCGGGAGGCACCCTGGAGGCCTACGCCGGCAAGGACGCCATCGTGCGGGCCGCGCGGCTCCCGCTGAGCACGTCAGCAGCAGAGCTGGTGGCGCATGCGAACGCCGGCACGCCACGCGTGGCGGCCGCGCTGGCGCGCGCCGGGGATGCGCTCGGCGTCGCCCTGGCCAACGTGGCGAACCTGGTCGACGTCCAGGACGTCGTCCTGGGTGGCATGTACGCGGGGCTGGGTCCGCACCTGCAGGGCCCCGTGACCGCGCAGCTGCGGCACCGGCTCATCTCCGCCCCGTGGGCACCTCCTGCGGTGCACATGGCCGCGGCCGACGCCTACCCCGCGATGACGGGTGGGGCACTGGCCGCCCTCGACTCGGTGATCGCCGACCCGGCCGGCTGGACCGAGCGCCAAGACGTGTCGCGAGCAGGCGTCTCAGGGGTTCATTGACAAGAAGACGAACGACGCCAGCAGGACCAGGTGCACGCATCCCTGGAGGGCGTTGGCCCGTCCCTGGACGACCGTGAGCACCGAGACCACGATGGTGATGGCCAGCAGCACCATCTGCATGGGCAGCAGGCCGAGCTCGAGCGGTCCGTCGAGCCAGATCATCGCGACCGCGCTCGTCGGGATCGTCAGGCCGATCGAGGCCATCGCCGAGCCGTAGGGGAGGTTCAGGCTGACCTGAACCCGGTCGCGGGCGGCGTTGCGTACCGCCGCGATCGACTCAGGAGCCAGCACGAGCAGAGCGATCACGACCCCGACGACGGCGTACGGGAGGCCGAACGCCTCGACTCGGTCCTCGATGGCGGGCGACAGGAGCTTGGCCAGACCGACCACCGCCACCAGGGCCGGCAGCAGCAGGTCGAGGCTGAGGTGCCCGCGGCCAGGCCGGCGGTGATGACGCTGGCGTCGACGCCGTTGAGCCACCCGGCGATGGGGCCCTCGTAGGTCTGGGTCGAGCCCCATGCTGTAGAGGTTGAGGCCGCCTGCTCGAGGTGCTGCTCGGCGCGCCAGGACGACCGCGATCGTGGGCGCTCGAGCAGGCGGCAGGCGCCTGGGAAGCCATCGCCGGCAGGTAAGCCGCACCCGCGGGAGCGGCACTTCACCGCGCCGGTTGCCGCCGCCGTCGTCCTGTCCACCGTGGTTGAGCCGCGGATCAACCCCCGTTCCCGCCTCGGTCGCGGGCCACCAGCTTGGCGAGCTCCCACCCGAGGAAGAGCACGAGGGCCGGAGCAGCCCCGATCAGCCACTGCTCGCCTGTCAGCACCACCGTCCCGAGCAGCGACGGGAGGAAGGCCCCGGTGGCGATGAGGACGGCCAGCGCCAACTCCGCTGCGGCGGTGAGGTTCAGGGTGCGGTTGTCGACGGTGTCCTGGCGCAGGATCGAGACCTTCTCGTCGCGGCACTCGAAGGCCGCCACGACGAGCATGAGCGAGAAGGCGACCAGTCCCATGGTGCTGCCGATCTCGGACTTGCCGTAGTGGTCCTTCCCGAACACGATGACCAGGTTGATCGCCACCGACATGAACACGCCCGAGAGGCCGACGGTGGCGATCACGGCCGGGGACATGATCGACGCGGCCCGCGGTCGTGGCTGGCGCTTCATCAGCCCGGGGGTCTCCTTGTCCAGACCAAGCGCGATACCGACCGGCGCGGTGATGACGAAGTTGATCCACAGGATCTGCACGGCGGAGAACGGCTGCCCGCCGGCGATGTTGAGCAGGCTCGCCATCAGGAAGGTCACCACGTAGGTGACCAATGCGACCAGCATGAAGCGGATGTACTTGAGCATGTTGTCGTAGAGCTTGCGGCCCTCGGACACGGCTCGCACGATGGTCGCGAAGTTGTCGTCGGTGAGGATCATGCGCCCGGCGTTCTTCGCGACCTGCGTGCCGGTCCCCATGGCGATGCCGATGTCGGCGGCCTTGATGGCGGGGGCGTCGTTGACGCCGTCGCCAGTCATCGCCACGACGTCGCCCTTCTTGCGCAGGGTCTCGACCATCAGCACCTTGTGCTCGGGGGCCACGCGACCCACGACGCCGATCCCGTCGATGCGGTCGAGCCGCTCGGTCTCCGACATCGCCGCCAGCTCGGTGCCGAGGATGGCCTCGCCCGGGATCCCGAGCTGCTTGGCCACGGCGGCGCCGGTCACCACGTCGTCGCCGGTGACCATCCGCACCCGGATGTTGGCGTCCTGGGCAGACCGGACCGCGTCCAGTGACTCGGGTCGTGGTGGGTCGATCATTCCCACGATCGCGGTCAGCTGCAGGTCGCGGACCAAGAGGAGCAGGTCGCCGTCGGGGTCGAAGACGTGCGGGTCGATGTCCTTCATGGCCGCGGCCATGATGCGGAGTCCCTTGCCGCCGAGCCGGTCCATCTCCTTACCGGCCCTGACGTTCTGGTCGTCGCCCCACGGGACGGTCTGGCCCTTGGCCAGGGCGGACGAGGCCCTGCCGATCACAGCGGGCGCCGCACCCTTGACGAAGACGCGCACCACCGGGTTCCCGGCAGCGTCGGTGGCCGAGCAGAACGCGGCCATGAGCTTGTACGTGGGGTCGAACGGGAGGGTGGCCAGCCGGGGGTAGGTCTCCTGGGTGCCCTCGATGTCGAGCTTCGCCTTGTGCCCCAGCACGAGCAGCGCGCCTTCGGTGGGGTCGCCGACGACCTTGCCGTCGACGAGCTTGGCGTCGTTGGTGATCACGAACGGCAGGATCGCCGCCTCGATGGTGTTCGTGTTGCCCGCGGCGTGGTGGATCTCGCCGTCGAGGCCGTAGCCCATCCCCGTGATCGAGTAGCGGTCCGTGGGGTCGATCACCTCGACCACGGTGACCTGGTTCATGGTGAGCGTGCCGGTCTTGTCCGAGTTGATGGCCGAGGTGGAGCCCAGGGTCTCCACCGAGTCCAGGCTCTTGACGACCGCACCGTGCGCGGCGAGGTCCCTGGACCCGCTGGACAGGATCACCTGCAGCACGGTCGGCATCGCCATCGGGACCGCGGCGAGCGCGAGCGCGATGGCCGTGGTGAAGATCACCTGGGTCGACTCCCCGCGGGAGATCCCCAGGGCGAACATGATCGCGATGGTCAACCCGGCGGCAGCCGCGATCCACAGCGTGAGCGTGTCGAGCTGCTTGGTGAGCGGGGTCTTGAGCGTGGGTGCCGACTTCAGCATGCCCGAGATGGTCCCCACGGCGGTGTCCGCGCCGGTGCCGGTGACGATCATGACGCCGCTGCCGTGCGTGACGGGGGTGTTCATGAACGCCATGTTCGACTGGTCGCCGAGCACGGGGTTGGCGTCGGAGACGATGTCGGTGCTCTTCGAGGCCGGCACGCTCTCGCCGGTGAGCGCGGACTCGTCGATCTGCAGCGACGTCGCCTCGACGAGTCGTCCGTCAGCGCACACGTCGTCGCCTGCCGCGAGCAGCACCACGTCGCCCGCCACCACCTGGTCGGCCGGAACCTTCACTTCCGAGCCGTCCCGCCTCACCCTCGCCGTGGTCTTGAGCATCGACTGCAGGGCGTTCATGGCGCTCTCGGCCTTGCCCTGCTGGCGCAGTCCCCCGAGCGCGTTGAGGGCGGTGATCAGCAGCACGGCCAGACCGGTGGTGATCTGGCCGATGAGGATCGAGGCGATCGCCGCGCCCACCAGGATGATCTGCATGTACGACTTGTACTGAGCCAGGAACAACGACCAGCCAGGCGGCGGCTTCTCGGCCGGCAGCGCGTTAGGGCCGTTCGTCGCCAGGAGCTCGGCCGCCCTCGCCCCCGACAGGCCGGCGGAAGGATCGACGCCTACCCGTCGGGCGACCTCGTCCGGCGGCAGCGCGTACCACGGCGGGGCAGCAGCGCTTGCCCCCGCGGGAGCCTCGCCCGCACTGCCGGTCACGGGCTTGTCTGTCATGGTCTGGCCCTCCTCAACGACTCAGGTGTTCTGCCTAGGTGGTCTCGTGCCGTGGCCTCGGCACCGGAGTCACGGCCGCGATGGCTCCGGAGATCGTGCTGGCTCCCGGCCCTAGAAGGGAGTGGGGATTCGGCGTAGGGGCAGATCGGGCTCGGAGTACCCTCGGGCGCTCGGCGCCTTGGGCATCTTCACGTCGCGCGCAGGCAGCGCCTCGTACGGAACCTGGCTCAACAGGTGCGTGATGATGTTGAGCCGCCCGCGCTTCTTGTCGTCGTTGTCGACGACGAACCAGGGCGCCCACGCGGTGTCGGTCGCCGCGAACATGGCGTCGCGGGCCCGGCAGTAGTCGAAGTGGCGTCCGTACGACCTCAGGTCGGTGGGCGACAGCTTCCAGATCTTGCGGGGGTCCTCGATGCGGCTCTCCAGCCGCCTTGTCTGCTCCTCGACCCCGACGTTGAGCCAGTACTTGATCAGGATGATGCCGTTGTCGGTCATCGCCTTCTCGACCGCCGGCACCTGCTCGAGGAACTTCTCGCTCTGCTCCCGGCTGCAGTAGCCCATCACGGGCTCGACTCCGGCGCGGTTGTACCAGCTCCGGTCGAAGATGGCCACCTCGCCGGCCGACGGAAAGTGGGCGATGTAGCGCTGGATGTACATCTGCGACTTCTCGCGCTCGGTCGGCGCCGGCAGCGCGATGTGCTTGAAGACCCGCGGGCTCGTCCGCTCGGTGATGCGTCGGATCGTGCCGCCCTTGCCGGCGGAGTCCAGACCCTCGAACACGACGCAGACCTTGGCCCCGGCGGTCTTGACCCACTCCTGCATGGCGACCAACTCGCCCTGCAGGCGGCGCATCTCCCGCTCGTACTCCCTCGCCTTCATCTTGGGTTTCGGCACAGCCTCCCCATCCCCGGGGGACAGGTCGGTGACCCGCTCGACCACGTCCTGCCCCGCCGTCCCGCCGATGCCCTTGTGGTGCTTCTTGGACTTCTTGCCCATCGCTCCGCCGCCCAATTCGTGGATGCAACGCCCGTGGCGCACATGTCTCGACGAGTCTAGTGGCGCGCCTCGGAACCCCGGATCACGCCTCGGGTGGCTCGCCGACTGAGCCCATCCCAACCTGGTTGGGAGTCGAGGTCACCGATGTTGAGGAGTTCACCGAGTACGACCTGGCCCGCCTGGAGGCAACCGGGACTGTCAGTCACGGCAGGATCTCGACGTAGCCGTCCGTTCCGTGGACGCGGATCCGTTGCCCGTCCCTGATCAGCTGGGTGGCCCGGTCCACGCCCACGACGGCTGGCAGGCCGTACTCGCGAGCGATCACTGCGCCGTGAGTCATGGTGCCGCCGACCTCCGTGACCAGGCCCGCGATCGCGACGAACAGCGGCGACCAGCTGGGGTCTGTGTGGGCGGTCACCAGGATGTCGCCGACTTCGAGGTCGGCCTGCGCCATGTCGAGGATGACGCGGGCTCTGCCCTCGATGGTTCCGGCGGAGACCGGTAGTCCGATCAGGGCGCCGGTCGGCGCGTGGTCGCGCCGGTACGTGCCAGCGACGGCTTCGCCGTCCGAGGTGAGCACCCGCGGTGGGGTGAGCGCCTGGTAGCACCGGAAGGCGTCCTTGCGCTGCTGGATGAGCTGGTCATCCAGCTGGTGCGTGCGCACGACGTCGTGGAGCTCCTCGAACGACAGGTAGAAGATGTCGTCCCTGTCCTGGAGCACATCGGCCCGCACGAGTCGTTCGGCCTCTTCCAGCAGGGCCTGCTTGTAGATGAAGTAGCGGGTCACGATGTCGTACTTCGGGTACTCCCGGTACCCGATGAAGGTCCGGACCCGGTCGATCATCCTCTTGGCTTCGTCGGCTTTCTGTTCCCCGTCCGGCAAGGCCCGCAGGCGTGCCAAGACCTCCTGCGCCTTCCGCTGAGCCTCCAGTCGCCCTAGCTCGAAGCGCCGCGCGGCGGCTCCCGGCTCGAAGAGCTTGATGTTGTCGAGGATCAGGGGCACGAGAGTGCTGGGGCGTTCGCTCCAGCGCGGCCTCGTGATGTCGATCTCGCCGACGCATCGCATGCCGTACCGGTCGAGGTAGGCCTCGAGGGCGTGGCGCGCTTCGGTCCCGCCCGCGACCTTCGAAAGCTCGTCCAGAAATCCGTCGTCCTTGATGTCGTGCAGGAACGCCACCACGTCTGGATGCGGACGGATCGCGTCGGCGACGTCGAGCAGCGCCAATCCCATCTCCGACGTGACGTTGCCGGGGGCCGACACCGTGAGCGTGTCGGCGGTATTCCTTTCGCCCAGCCATTCCTGCAGCCTGTCGTTGAGCCCCCAGGTGGCCTCCATCCCCGCCATGATCGCCTGCATGCTCAGCGGATCACCGAGGACCCGTTTGTGCTCCTGGAACGCCTGCTGCAGGAAGTCGAACAGCGCTGGCCCCGTCTTCGTCCTGATGTCGCGCCGCAGGGCGGCGATGGACGCCTGGCTGCGCTCGACCAGCTCGGCGACGAGGGCAGGATCGGTCTCGATCGGGGCGGGTGCGCCGCCTGGCGGCGGCGTACCCGCAGCTGCGTCCGTACGTGTCGGGACGAAGTCGCCGCGGTCCAGGACGGTCTGCAGAGCGTCCCGGATCACTGGATCGGATCTGCCGATCATGTCCAAGAAGCTGGTGCGGCTCGCGGGCGAGGACAGCCGCGGGGTGGCGTCTACGAACAGCCGCCCGCCCGCCTCGAGCATCGGCGCCATTGCTGTCAGCTGCCACACGGAGATCCCCAGAGGCTTCATCGCGTCGGTCATCATCTGTTGATGCCCGACGGACAGGTAGACGTGGTTCTCCAGGTCGCTGGCCGGTGGGACGGGGAACAGGGTGGTGATCGGCCGGCTCTGCACGATCTGGAAGTCCTCGTCGACCAGGCACCATTCGATGTCTTGTGGGCAGCCGAAGTGAGCTTCGATCCGCCGCCCGAGGCGGACGAGCCGCACGACCTGCGGTTCCGTCAGCGTGGGCTGCTCCTGTTGCGACGGGGCGATCGGCGCCACCTGCGTACCGCCCGCCGGCAGGGCGCGGACGGCGAGGTGCTTGGCGGCGATCGACGTGGTGACGACCTCCCCGTCTCGCACCTTGTACACGTCCGGGTTCACGAGGCCGGACACCAGGGCCTCGCCGAGGCCGAAGCCGGCGTCCACGGAGGAGACCTTGCGGTTGCCCGTGACCGGGTCGGCCGTGAAGAGGATGCCGGCCGCATCTGGGAAGACCATCTGCTGCACGACCACAGCCATCTGGACCGCACGATGGTCGATGCCGTTGCGCAAGCGGTACGTCACGGCCCGCTCGGTAAACAGCGATGCCCAGCAGCGGCTGACGTGCTCGAGGATCTCCGCCGGCCCTACGACGTTCAGGTACGTGTCCTGCTGGCCGGCGAAGGACGCTGTCGGCAAGTCCTCTGCCGTCGCGCTGGATCGCACGGCGTACGCGGCGTGCTCGCCGAGCTGCGCGAGCGCGCGGGTGATGGCAGTGGCGAGATCGTCAGGGAGGGAGATCCCTTCGATGGTCCGGCGGATCACTCCGCTGAGCGTGCGGATCCCCTCCCGGTTATCCGGGTTCAGGCGCGACAGCTCATCGAGATGCTCGGCGATCGACGGCGCTGCCGCCATGATCCGCAGGAAGGCGTACGTCGTCACGCAGAAGCCAGCCGGCACCCGCAGGCCGTCGATCCGCGAGAGCTCGCCCAGGTGCGCACCCTTGCCGCCCACGACCGCGACCTGCGTCTCGTCGATCTCTCGAAGATCCAGCACCGGCCGCTCGATCACGGCGATACCTCCGAGGCAGCCTCGCCCTGATGCGCTGCAACGGTCGATCGGATCACCGACACCTCACGGTCCGACCGAGCGTCCTGATGCTCTCGACCGACGGCGCGGTATGTAGCGCCGATCACGGGACAAACCACACGGTGGACTCTCTCATTCGCTCTCGTGAGCCATCAACGTCGCCCCGGATGGCCACTGCTGTCACGATAATGAACACCTATTCCCACCTTTGGCCGAACCCAGACGACCGAACGCGCGCTGCCGTCGAGGACGTGTTCAGCGCGTGCCGGCCTGGCCACGCTCCAGCATCTTCCCCGGATGGTCCAGCACCACAATCGCCCGGCGAGACTCCGGTGCCGGGCCCGCGTGGCGTCGACCACGGCCCGTCCCGGGTCGGACGGTCACCGCCGGCGTAGACCACCGCACCCGCGAGAGCCGCTCGGGGAGAACACCAGGAGCATCCTGCGACGGGTCGCATCGGCCACGGCGATGGCCACTCTCCTCACCCCCGCGGTCTGGCTCGGGGCGCCCGACGCAGCGGCCGGCGACGTCGACCACGTCTCGGTCACGGTGACGCTCGGCGGAGTCCCCGTGGCCGGTGCGTTCGTCGCGGTCCGCACCACCGCGGGCAACGCTCTCGGCGGGGCTACCACCGGGTCTACCGGGATGGTCAGCGTGTCGCTGCCAGCGCTGTCGCCGAGTCCGACCTGAGGGTCGTCGCGACCAGTGCCAACGCCTTAACGGGAGCGCCTGTGCCCGTCGTCTCGTCCGCCGCGTCGGTGCCCCTGGCTCCCGTGCCCGCGAGCGTCTCGGCGCTGCGCTACGCCAACGCCTTCGGAGCCCAGGTGGAGGACCTCGCCGGCGACGGCCAGTCTGGCGTCTTCTACGCCATCACCAGCGGAATACCCTCGCTCTGGCGCTCCTCGGACTATGCGGGCACGTGGTCGGGCGCGCCCACCGTGATCAACGACCCGGGCGCCGGGCTGCCGCAGACGACGGCGCGAGCCGTGGTGACCTCGGGCTATCCCGGTGAGGTCGCGGTCGTCGTCGGCGGGCGGTCGCCGGCGTGGAAAGACCTCCGAGCCCGGTGCTGGTCAAGGGAAGCGCCACGCAGATCGACGACGCGATCAACTGCGGCGAGAACGGAACCCCTCCTGTCGGGGCCATCGCCGGCCTCGAGCCCGTGGCGCCTGCCGCGTCGTTCGGCTTCCTCGGTGCCCTGCGCTCGTGCTTGGTCGCCTTCAACCCGGGGGACATTCCCGTGGCGTGGAACGACACGGGCGGCTCCGTCCCGGCCCGGACCACCCCGGTCGTGTCCGTCTCGGGCATCAACAACAACGTGGGTTTCGTCTTCGACTCGCGCTTCCTCGGAACCAACGACGCCGGCGACCCTGTGCAGGTCGCGATCGCGGGTGACGGGCAGTTCGGCATCCGCAAGAGCGCCGCCTGTCAACGACGACGGCAGGTTCCAGTTCGGCGGCCCGACGAGCACGGTCCGCAGCTTCCTCACCGAGCAGGCCGAGCCGGGTCCGGGTGCCGGCACGGGCGGCATCGCCGTACGCGGCCTCGTCTCGCCCTCGGTGCGCGATCAGGCGGTCTCGCCGAACGACCAGACGGGCCGAACGTTCGTGTCGTCGCTCGCCCCGAGCGGCGGCGCCCAGGTACTCCTGACCACGGACGGTGGAACGTCGTTCAGCACGGCGTCGACCTTCGGCGCCGACCGGGTGGCCTGGTGGAACGGTCCGGACGACCACCAGTGGCTGCTGGCCGAGGGCAGGGAACGGCTGCGTCCCAAGCCGTTCACGGTCGCGGCCGGCACCGGCCCGCTCGACATGGGGGAGGAGCTCGCGGCCACGGTCGCCCACCGTGACGACCACGGGCCCGGCGGCCAGCCGTTCCTCGTGCCCGACAGCGCGGCGCGCTTCGGCGGGGCGGAGCTCACCTACAGGCTTACGATCGTCAGCGGCGGGCAGCAGGGCTCCCTGTTCGGACTGCCGCTGCGGCTCAGCGACATACCCCCTGGTGGCGTCGACATCACGGTGCCGACCTCGCTCGTGCAGCTGCTCAACGGGCAGAACGGCCGGGCGGTCGGGTGGGTCAACTCCCTCGACCTGCCACCCGCGCCGCGCGACGTCGAGGCGGTGCCGTTGGGGAGGGCCCGCACCCTGGCGACGGGGTCGGCCGTGAGTACCACCGTGCCGCTCGCCGTCGGCTCCGGTACCGGTGCCTTCTCCGCGCAGGCGCAGCAGAGCGCCGGGCCTCGCACCGCCCGGCTGACCGCGCCGACCTCGGGCGTGACGCTCGCGTCGTCCGCGCGGGTGTCCTGGGCCGTGAACGGCCTGACCCGGACCTACCAGGTGCAGCGGGCGGTCAAGGCCATCGGCCGCGCCCTCGGTGCCTGGGCAGCGTGGGCCTCGGTGCCGGGGTCCATGACGTCGAAGACCACGACCGGCCTCGCGCCGGGACGGGCTCGTGCTGGCGGGTGCGCGCGGTGTCGGGCGTCGTCGTCGGTGCGTGGTCGGCAGCGCGGTGCCTCACCATGCCGATCGACGAGCGTGCCCTCCTCCGAAGAGGAACGTGGACCGCCGTGAGGAGCAGTACGGCCTACCGCGCCACGCTGCTCACCTCCCGGGTGAAGGGCGCGACCCTGACGCTGCGTGCCGCACGGAGCTCCTCCCTGGCCGTGGTCGTGACCAAACGGCCCGGCGGCGGCACGCTCGCGGTGTAGCGACGACCGCTGGTTCGCGAACCAGAACCATCTGGCCAGCCCGTCGACGAACACGGCGCACAGCGACCGACGAGCGAGGAATGACCCACCGCATCAAGAGGTCTCCCGCGCGATCAAGCCGCCACGTCCACCCTCACCAACGCCTCATCCGGGTAGGGGTAGTTCAGCTACACCGGCCACCGCTCCTGTCGGAATGCGGCGTCCCAGAACATCCATTCGTACCTAGCGCCGCGCTGGTACCGCTCGATGCAGCGCTCGATCTCCGAAGGGCCTGCGGCAAGGCCCAACTCGTCGACGCAGTCGAGAACCTCGGACACGGCCTCGTCGTAGACACCTCCGCTGTAGTTCTCGATCCAGCGGGCGAAGACCGGGTTGGGAGACTGGACCCCCCCCAAGTAGTGCCCCACGCGGGCGTAGATCCAGTAGCAGGGGAGCACGGCGGCTAGGCCCTCGAGGAATGAGTCGCGCGCGCAGCTGGCCAGCAGCGCGCTCGCGTACGCGAACGTCGTGGGGGAGGACGGGATGTGAGCCGGGTCGAGATGCGCTCGCCCGAGGGCAGCGAGCAGCTCGGCGTGAAGGGTGGACTCCAGCGCTATGGCCTCCGCGCTGTGGGTGACGAGCATGTCGAGGCTGGCCTCGTTCGGCGCCCTCCCCGCTAGCGTGGCGAGGCACTGGGTGTAGGCGCGAATGTAGTGGCCGTCCTGGATGAGGTAGCCGGCGAATTGGTCTGCCTCGAGGGTCCCGTCCCCGAGGCCGGTCAGGAAGGGATGCTCGAGGATCTTGGCGTAGATCGCTTCGGCCGACTCCCACAACGTACGGGTGAGCGACCCCGGCGCTCGACGGTCAGGGTCCGAGCTGGGCTCACGGCTCGTCGTGGATGCCACCGGGAACTCCTCGTCGCTCATCGCAGGTCGTCCCACTGACGAGGCTGGTAGCCCATCTGCCAGAACTCGTACTCCAGCCGCGTGGCGGTCTGGAAGATCTCGGTCAACCGGGCCCGCTGCCCGAGGCCGATGTCGGAGGTCTCCGCGTCGTAGGCGATCCGCATTCGCGCGACAAGGTCGGCGTATTCATCGGTGGCGAAGAAGCCGAACCATTCGTGGTAGACGGGGTGCTCGACAGCTGTGCCGATGAGACCGCGGGCGATGGTGCCGTAACTCCAGGCGCACGGCAGGATCACCGTGCGGATCTCGCGGATGTCACCCTGCGAAGCGACCGCGAGCAAGTAGGAGCTGTAGGCGCGCGTGGCCGGCGCCATCACCGAGTCCGCGGTGTCGTGACCCGCGACGAGCTCGCGCACCCGGTCGCGCAGACGCTCGTTCTGCGGGATCTCCGTGCGCACGATGTTGAGGAGCGAGTCGGTGAAGTCGACGAGCGACGCCGCGTCCCGCGTCTTGGCCACGCCGAGCGCGATGGCCCTCGCGTACTCGGGCAGGTACAGCAGGTTCTGCTCGATGTAGAACAGGTACCGCTCGGGTGGCAGCGTTCCCGCGGCCATCTCGACGACGAAAGGATGTTCTTCAAGCCGGCGCCATAGCGGGTCGACGCCACGGCGGAGCTCGGCCGAGAGGCCGTCGAGCGCAGGCTCGGAAGTCACCTCACCACACCAGCACGTTGCGGCCGTTCACTGCCCGCTTGCGGAGACGGTCGAACCCGATCCCCACGTCGTCGATGCCGTACTGCGAGTCGATCTGAGCCGACAGCAGGCCTCGAGAGGCGAGGTCGACGGCGGTCTCGAGGTCTTGTCGGGCCGCTGCCACCGATCCCATGACGCGGGTCTCGGACAGGATGAGTTCGACCGGGTGGATCTGGAGCTCTTCGGTGGTGTAGCCGATCATCATGGCCGTGCCGTGGCGGGCGAGGCCGCGGATGCCGGCGAGCATGCTCGCAGTGGTACCGACGAGCTCGAAGAAGTGGTCCGAGCCCTGTCCGTCGGTGTGTGCGCGGATCGCGCCGGCGACACCCTCGTACCCGTGGTCGTCCAGCATGATCACGTCGACTGGCACCAGCGGCGCGGGCAAGCTCGGCCTTGGATTCGGCGTCTGCGATGGCGATGACACTCGCGCCCGCGGCCACGGCCGCCTGGATGACCATGAGCCCGACCCCGCCGACACCGTCGACGACGACGCTCTGGCCGAGCCGCAGGCCCGCTAGCCGCGTCGCGTGCACGGCCGTCATGCCGCTGCAGCTCAGCAGCGCGGCGGTCTCGAACGACACCTCGTCAGGCAGCTTGACGAGGTTCGCGGCGGGCACGGGGATCACGTCGCGGAATGTGCCGTCGAGGGAGAATCCGAGCTGACCGGGGTCGCCGGTACAGACCTCTTCACGACCGGTGCGGCACCACAGGCACGCGCCGCAGCCGACGAAGTTGTACACCGCGACCCGGTCGCCGACATCGACGCGGGTGGTGCCAGCGGGGACGTATTCGACGACGCCGGCAGCCTCGTGTCCCAGCACGAACGGGTACCACGGCGGCTCGATCATTGCGTCCAGGATGTGCAGCTCGGTGCCGCAGATGCCGGCAGCCTTGGTGCGCACGAGCACCTGGTCGCCCGCGGGGATGTCGGGCACCTCCCGGACCTCGAAGATTCCGGGGCTGTCCATGTGTACGGCCTTCATGCCATGCCTCCCCTAGCTGCCGGCGGTAGCCGGACGAGCGGTCGGTCGAACGGTGAGACGAGCAGCGGGACGAGAAGTCAGGTGAGAGGTCGAAAGGGTCAGTCGAGGTTGACCCACACAGTCTTGGTCTGCAGGTAGAGGTCGAGGGCCTCGGCGCCAAGCTCCTTGCCGAAGCCCGACATCCGGAAGCCGCCGTAGGGGATGGCCTCGTCGAACCACCCGTAGGTGTTCACCCAGACGACCCCGGCGCGGATGCCCGCGGCCATCCGGTGAGCGCGCTTGACGTCCTTCGTCCAGACGCCGGAGGCCAGCCCGAAGGAGGTGTCGTTGGCCAGCTCGAGGGCCTGCTCCTCGGTGCTGAACCGGCCCACCATGGCCACCGGTCCGAAGATCTCCTCTCGCATGATGCGCATGTCCGGCCGGGTGTCGGTGAAGACGGTGGGGGGCACGAAGAAGCCCGAGTCGTTGGGCAGCGGCGTCTCGGCGCCGCCGAGTGCCAGCAGAGGCACCGGCCGCGACGCCGGACTCGATGAGGCTTAGGACGCGGTCGCGCTGCTCCGCGCTGACCAGCGGACCCATCGTGGTGGCCGGGTCGAGACCGGATCCGAGCTGGACCTGACGTACCCGGTCGACCAGCCGCGAGAGGAACTCGTCGTAGACAGATTCGTGCACGTAGACGCGCGCCCCGGCGATGCAGCACTGGCCCTGGTTGAAGTACACCGCGCCGAAGGTTCCCTCGACCGCCGCATCGAGGTCGGCGTCGTCGAACACGACGCTGGGCGACTTGCCCCCGAGTTCGAGCGAGACCCGCTTCATGTTGCCCTTCGCGGCCTCGAGGATCTTCTGGCCGGTGGCGTTCTCGCCGGTGAACGTGATCTTGTCGACGTCCGGGTGAGCGGCCAGGGGAGCCCCGGCCTCCGGGCCGAAGCCCGTCACGAAGTTGACGACGCCCGGCGGGAATGCCGACCTCGTCGATGACCCGGGCGAGCCGCAGCGCGCTGAGCGGTGTCTGCTCGGCCGGCTTGATCACGACCGTGTTTCCAGCCGCCAGCGACGGCCCGAGCTTGTAGCCGCACATCAGCAGCGGGAAGTTCCACGGGATGATGGCCCCGACCACGCCGACCGGCTCGCGGCGCGTGTAGACGTGGTAGTTCGCGCCCCCCGCGGGGGCGATGGTCTTGCCTTCGATCTTCGTGGCCCAGCCTGCGTAGTACTTGAAGAGACCCGAGGTGAGCGGCACGTCGACCATGTGGCGACTCGCCGGTGGGCTTGCCGTTGTCGAGCGCCTCGATCTGCGCGAACTCGTCAGCGAGCTCGCCGATACGCACCCCGAGGTTCCAGAGCAGCTCGCCCCGCCTCCCCGGCGACAGTCCCTGCCAGACGGGGAGCGCCGCCCGGGCGGCCACCACTGCGGCGTCGACGTCGTCCGAGGTGCCGGCGGCAGCCGTGGTGAGGACAGAGCCGTCGAGGGGGTTGAGGACGTCGAAACGCTCGCCGCCGGAGGCTGGGCGTTCTTCGCCGGCGATGACGAGACCGTGATCTCCCTCGACGAAGTCACTGACTTGCGCTAGAACGGCGGCCACGGCAGCCTCCCGGGAAGAATGAGATCTCAGATCTCTGGAACGTATGGGGCTCGGCTCGACCTGTCAAGAAGTCATGTGTGATAAGCCGTTCTCGTTCACGTGACGTCCGCGTTTACATGGTCGTGGAGTCTTGACTTCCCGGTCCAGGTCCCCTCTACTGCATAAACGAGATCTCAGATCGCACTCCTGGGATCGAACCCTTCGGCCACGAGCGCAGCCCAACGCGAGGGCCGTTGTCCGAAGTCCGTTTGTCCGCAGGGCCCGGAGGTGGACGCACTGTGACCCCCCTGGCGGCGCCAGCCCACGAGGCGCCCAGCACCCCCGACGGCGAGGGGCTCGTCCTGGCCGACGTCCGCCGGCACTACGGGTCGGTCATCGCCGTGAGCGGGGTGAACCTGACCGTGCCGGTGAACGGCCGGGTGGCCATCGTCGGCCCCAGCGGCTGCGGCAAGTCGACGATCCTCTCGGTGGTCAGCGGGCTCGAGGACCCGGACGAGGGCACCATCCACGTGCTCGGCGGGGCCACCCGCAGGGAGCGCCTGTCGCGCTGTGCGTGGATGCCTCAGCGCGACCTGCTACTGCCGTGGCGCACGGTGATCGGCAACATCTGCCTGCCGTTGGAGAACAGGGGGGTAGGTCGCAAGGCGGCCCGGGCGCAGGTCGAACCGCTCTTCGAGCGCTTCGGGCTCGGCGGGTTCGAGGACAAGCGCCCGACACAGCTTTCCGGCGGGATGCGCCAGCGCGCGTCGTTCCTGCGCACCCTCGTCGCGGACAAGGCCGTGATGCTGCTCGACGAGCCGTTCGGCGCCCTGGACTCCATCACCCGCGGGGATATCCAGATGTGGTTGCTGCGGGCGCTCGACGAGGAGCCGCGCACGGTGCTGATGGTGACGCACGACGTCGACGAGGCGGTGCTGCTCGCGGACGAGGTCGTCGTGATGTCTCCGCGGCCCGGCCGCGTGGTCGCCCGTATCCCGAGCCCGCTGCCGCCCTTCACCAACCGCCGCGAGGCGATGTCGATGCCTGAGTTCATCGCGACGCGCGACGACGTGATGTCGGCGCTGGAGGCCTCGTGACGACCGGCAACGAGACGCCCGTGACTCGCACCGTGCCTGCCCCTTCGCACGAGGTCCCTGAGCCGGAGGCGCCCCGGCCCTCCTTCGGCTCGCGCGTGCTGGCCGGTGTCAGGCAGTACTGGCCTACCGCGGTGCTGCTGGTGGTCCTCGTCCTCCTCTGGCAGTGGGCCGTGGGGTTCTTCGAGGTTCCGGACTACGTCTTCGCCTCGCCGAGCCAGATCTGGACGGCCATCGTCGAGAACTGGTCCGACGTCCTCGCGAGCGCGGTCAAGACCACGCTGAGCGAGGTACTGATCGGCTTCGGACTGTCGATCGTCGTCGGCATCGGCATCGCCACGATCCTGCACTGGTCGCCGCTGTTGAGGCGGGTGGTGTACCCGCTGCTGATCGCCTCTCAGACCGTGCCCATCGTCGTGATCGCCCCCATCCTGGCAATCATCTTCGGCTACTCCCTGCTGCCCAAGGTGCTTCTGGTGGCGTTGGTGTGCTTCTTTCCCATCGTCGTCAACACCCTGGACGGTCTGGCGTCCACCGACCCGCAGCTGCTGCGCGTCATGCAGACGCTCGACGGAACGCGCTGGAGCGCGTTCCGCAAGATTGAGTTCCCCGCATCCCTACCGTCGATGTTCTCGGGCCTTCGGGTTGCGGCGACGTACGCGGCCATCGGAGCCGTGTTCGGCGAGTACGGCGGGTCCGAAGATGGGCTCGGCTACGTGATCATCCAGGCGGCTCCGCAGCTGCAGACCGCCCTCGTGTTCGCCTCCATCGTCCTGCTCAGCGTGATGTCGATGGCGCTGTTCCTCTGTGTATCCGGGCTTGAGCGAGTCATTGCGCCGTGGGCGCGAGAAGGGAATAAGTCATGAGGTCACGACAGCCCCGGCGGGCGGTCACGTTCGGCGTCGCCGGTCTGGCCCTGGCGGCCACGCTCGCCGCGTGCGGCAGCTCCAGCAGTAGCACCACGGCCGGCACGAGCTCAAGCGCGTCCACGAGCGCCTCGAGCACTCCCGTCGCCGTGCGCGACGTCACCGTCCTGCTCGACTGGTTCCCTAACCCCGACCACGTGGCCCTCTACATGGCTGCGGCCAAGGGCTACTTCAAGGATGCAGGCCTCAACGTCACGCTGCAGGCGCCCTCCGATCCGTCCGACCCCCCGAAGCTGGTCTCGACGGGCAAGGTCGAGCTCGGCATCTCGTACGAGCCCGAGCAGTTCCTCTCCCAGCAAGCGGGCCTGAAGGTCACCGCCGTCGGCGCGCTCATCCCCACGGCCCTCAACTCGGTGCTCGCCACCAAGAACAGCCCGGTCAAGCAGCTGTGCGACCTGAGCGGGAAGAAGGTGGGCGACGCCGGGCTCTCCACCGATGCTGCCTTCCTGCAGACGATCTTCGCGCACTGCAAGATCGACGCCGCCACGGTGCAGATCATCAACCTCAAGACGAGCCTGATCACTGCGATGGTCTCCGGCTCTGTGGACGCGACGATCGGTGGCTACCGGAACATCGAGGCCGTGCAGCTGCAGATGATGGGTCAAGCCCCCATGGTCGTCCCGGTGTCCGAGGCCGGCGTGCCGAATTACGACGAGCTCGTCATCATCGCCAACTCCTCCAAGCTCAGCTCTGACCCCGCCTACCAGCAGATCGTCAAGGACTTCCTGAGTGCTGTGAAGAAGGGCGCGCAGGCGGCGATCGACGACCCGGCCGGCGCGCTTGCCGCGATGGCGCCCGTGGCCAAGGGCTACAACAAGGCCCAGCTCGCCAAGATGGTCGAGGTCACCATCCCGCTGCAGACCGGCGCCCAGGGAATCCTCGGCATGAGCGACGCCGAGTGGACTGCGTTCGGCGACTGGATGCTCAAGAACCAGCTCATCAAGGCTGCTATCCCGACGTCCTCGGTCATGACCACGGCGTATCTTCCGTCGTCCTGAGCTGCCGGCTCGAACGACTCGGACGGCGTCGCCACAGATGGGAGGAGTAGCCATGGCCACGGAGGCCGAGATCAGGCGCGATCTGGGGAAGCACCTGGACCGAGACCGGCTCGTCGAGCTGGTGCGGGACGTGTGCCGCATCCCGAGCGTCCTCGGGGACGAGGGACCGTTGGCACGCTACCTCCACGACGTGATGGTCGAGTCCGGCTTCACCGGCACTGCGCTGCAGCCGGTGTTGCCGGACCGGCCCAACGCCATCGGGGAAGTCGTCTTCGGACCCGGCCGGCGCGTGGTGTTCACCGGGCACCTCGACACCAAGCCGGTGTCGCACGGCTGGGAGCGCTCGACGCCGTGGTCCGGAGACGTCATCGGCGGGAGCATCTACGGGCACGGGATCATGGACATGAAGGCGGCGCTGGTGTGCCAGATCGTCGGTATAGAAGCGGTGCGGGCCGCCGGCCTCGACGTGAGCGGCACGCTCGCGATGGCGGCGGTCTCGGACCACATGGGCGCCCAGCTGGGCTCCATCGCCTACTTCGACGAGTACGACGCAGACCTCTGCGTGCTCGGCGAGCTCTCTGGCAACGAGATCTTCCTGGGCCACCGGGGGCGGTATTACTTCGACATCACGGTGCTGGGCCGATCGGCCCACACCTGCCACAAGTACGCGGCGGTCAACGCCAACGCGCTGGCCGCCCACGCGGTGCTGGAGCTCGATGCCTCGGCGCTCAAGCCCCAGCTCGACGCCTGGGTCACCGACCTGTTCGGGCCCGAGACGTACATGGCGCCCGGCCGGATCTACGGGGGGCTCCCTCCGGGGGGTCCGTCGATGATCCCGGACGAATGCGTGATCCGGGTCGACTGCCGCCCGCAGCCGGGCGTCAGCGTCGAGGAGGTACGGGCCGAGATCGACCGGTGCCTGCAGGCGGCGGTAGCCCGCGAGCCACGGTTCCGCGCCGAGGTGGTGCTCGCCGACGTCAAGTCGGGCTACTTGGCCGACCCCGACTCCGACGTCGTCGACCTCATGCGGCGTTCCGTGCGTGCCGTCCGGGGCTCCGAGCCGCCGCTGCAAGCGGCCGGGTGGCTCGGCGACACCGCCAGCTTCGGCGACCACGTGCCCACGGTCATCTTCGGCCCTGGCGGCGAGCCGGTGTACTGCCCGGATGAGCATGTGCCCATCGACGACCTGATCGAGGCGGCGGAGGTCTACGCGACGTTCGGAGCCCTCGCGTTGGGCGCCGCGGGCGGGGCCTGAGCCGTGGCTTCTTCTGCCCCCGTACGCATCCTGCTGGCCAAGCCCGGGCTCGACGGCCACGACCGCGGCATCAAGGTCATCGCCATGTCCCTGCGTGACGCTGGTGCCGAGGTCTTGTACCTCGGGCTGCGGCGGACGGCAGCCGAGATCGTCTCGGCCGCCGCCCAGGAGGATGCGGACCTCATCGGGCTGTCGGTCCTGTCAGGCACGCACCTCGCTGCCGCGCGTGACCTTCTCGAGAGCCTCGCGGCAGCCGGCGAGGAGCACATACCCGTCGTGGTGGGCGGCACCGTGCCGCCGGAGGACGTGGCGACCCTGCTGGGCATGGGAGTCGCAGCCGTGTGGCCGGTGGGGTCGTCACTCGACGACGCCGTCGCCACCACGCTCACGCTGGCACGCGCCCACCGGGTCGTCACGTGACCAGGTTCGCGCCCGGCGGTGCCACCACCGACTCGGGCATCCCCATCCCCGCAGTGGCCACGGCGGCCGATGTCGCCCCTGGTCTCGCCGAGCGGCTTGGAGAGCCGGGGCACCCCCCCTTCACGCGCGGCCCGTACCCGGACATGTACCGCACGCGTCTGTGGACGATGCGCCAGTACGCGGGGTTCGGCTCGCCGGAGGACACGAACGCGCGCTTCCGCTACCTGCTCGACCAGGGCCAGACCGCGCTGTCGGTGGCTTTCGACCTTCCCACCCAGCTCGGGTACGACTCCAGCCACGAGCTGGCGGTGCCGGAGGTCGGCCGCGTGGGCGTTTCGATCGACACCGCCGACGACATGGCGGCGGTGTTCGAGGGCCTTCCCCTCGACCAGCTATCGGTGAACTTCACGATCAACGCCACCGCTCCGATCATCCTCGCCTTCTACCTCGTCGCCGCCGAGCGACAGGGGGTGGCCGCCGCCGCCCTGGCAGGCACGCTGCAGAACGACATCCTCAAGGAGTTCTTGGCCCGCAAGACGTACATCTTCCCGCCCGTTCCGTCGATGCGGCTCGTGGCCGACGTGGTCGAGTACGCGGCCGCGTCGCTGCCGCGGTTCAACCCCATTTCGATCACGGGATACCACGCGCGCGAGGCTGGCTGCGACGCTGTGCAGGAGGTGGGTCTCACGATGGCCTCGGCTATCGCGTACGCCACCGAGGTCACGGCCCGGGGCATCGCTTTCGACGACTTCGCGCCGCGGCTGTCTTTCCACTTCTCCAGCCAGATGGACCTGTTCGAGGAAGCCTCTAAGGTGCGGGCCGCCCGCCGGATGTGGCACCGCATCGCGACCGAGCGGTTCGGCGCACGCAACCCCGAGTCGGCGCGGCTTCGGTTCTTCTCGGGCTGCTCGGGCGCCACACTCACCGCAGCACAGCCGCTCAACAACGTCGTGCGGTCCACCGTGCAGTGCCTGGCCGCGGTCCTGGGCGGGGCACAGTCCATCCACGTCATGGGCTACGACGAGGCGCTGGAGATCCCCACCGAGGAGTCCGTGCGGCTCGCCCTGCGCACGCAGCAGATCATCGCGCACGAGTCCGGCATCCCGCGCACCGTCGATCCGCTGGCAGGGTCGTATTTCGTGGAGTACCTCACCGACGAGATCGAGCGCCGTGCGCAGGAGATCGTCACGAGGATCGACGATGGGGGCGGCGCCGCGCAGATGATCGCCGACGGCGTGCCACAGCGCTGGATCGCCGACACCGCGTACCGGCTCGAGCGGGAGATCGCCGACGGCAGCCGCGTGAAGGTCGGCGTCAACAGGTACGTTGCGGTCGAGGCCGAGCAGCTGGTGCCCCAGGTCTTCAAGGTCGACGAGGGCGTCGGCCAGCGGGCGCGCGACCGGCTGCGCACGCGCCTAGCTTCCCGCGACGCCGAAGCCGCGGCAAGGTCACTCGAGGCGCTCGGCTCCGTGCTGGGCGCGGGCGCCAACTCCATGCCTGCCATCCTCGACGCTGCCCGCAGCGGCGCCACGCTCGGCGAGATCTCCGACGTCATGCGGGCGGCGTTCGGCGAGTATCGCGAGCCGCAGCCATGGTGACCCCCGGGCCGCTGGCCGGTCGCCGCGTCGTCGACCTGACCCGGTTTGTCTCGGGCGCCTTTAGCACCATGATCCTGGCGTCGATGGGAGCCGACGTCATCAAGGTGGAGGGCCTGCCCGGCGGCGATCCCTACCGGGCACAGGGGACGTCGTTCGTCGAAGGACGTTCCAGCCTCTTCCTGGGGCTGAACGCGGGGAAGCGCAGCCTCGCGGTGAACCTGCGGACGCCTGAGGGACTTGATGTGGTGGAGCGGCTCCTGGCCACCGCGGACGTGGTCGTGGAGAACGGCCGGCCCGGATCGCTGCGCAAGCTCGGCCTCGACTTCGACAGCGTGCACGAGCGCCACCCCCGGATCGTCTACGGGTCGATCTCGGCATACGGCCAGCTGGGGCCCGACGCTGGCAGCGGCGGCTTCGATCTGGTGCTGCAGGCCGAGTCCGGGATCATGAGCGTCACGGGAACCCCCGAATCCGGACCCGTCAAGGTCGGTGCCCCGCTCCTGGACGTCGGCGCAGGGGTGTCGTGCGTGGCAGCCGTCCTGGCTGGTCTGCTGAAGGTGGAGCAGACCGGCGTGGGGTGCCACGTGTCGTCGTCCCTGCTGGAGTTCGCCGTAGCTGGCTTCATCGGCTCGGCCGCCACGTACTTCGAGGACCACGAGGTGCCCGGGCTGCTCGGCAGCCACTCGCCGACCTTCGCCCCCTACGGCGCGTTTCGCTGCAGCGACGACCACCTCGTCATCGCCGGGAGCGGCGCGGAGCGGCTCTGGGGCGTGCTCTGCGACGTCCTCGGCCGACCCGAGCTCATGGCGGACCCGCGGTTCACCACCAACGCCGACCGGGTGCGCCACCGCGACGAGCTCACCGCGGAGCTCGAGCTGGTACTCGGTGCGGCCCCCGCGGCGCAGTGGCGCGAGCAGATGGTGTCCGCGGGCATCCCCGTCGCCAGCGTGCGCACGCTCGCGGACGTGCTCGAATCGCCGCAGGTCGGAGCCCTCGGTCTCGTGCGCACCGTGTCCGTCGGGCCGACGAGCTACCGCACCCTGGCACCCCCGCTGAGCATCGGCGGCCCGGCGGAGTACCCCCGAGGCGCCCCCGACCTGGGGGAGCACACACGCGAGGTCCTACGCGGACTCGGTCTCGACGATAGGGCGGTTCAGGACCTGCACCAGCGCGGGGCGGTGCTCGCCTCATGAGCGTCATTCCGGGGCCCGCCGCCGAGGCCGCCGCGGAGGTGGTGGTCGCGCGCACGGTGCAGCTCGCGCGCGTGCCGGCACCGCCGTTCGGCGAAGAGTCCCGCGCCCTCATCGTCGAGGCGTGGTGGACGCACGATGGCCTTGCGGACGTACAGCGTGACGGCATCGGCAACGTCTGGGGCCAGCTGCGTGCCGGAGTCGGCGCTGCCCTCGTGGTCTGCGCCCACCTCGACACGGTCTTCGCGGCGGAGGTCGACCACGAGCCCCGCTGGAACGGCACCACCCTCGTCGGGCCCGGGGTCGGCGACGACACGGTGGCCGTGGCCAGCCTCAGCGTGCTCGACCGGCTGCTGCCCGCAGACCTGCGGCATCCGGTGTGGGCGCTTGGGACCGTAGGAGAGGAGGGTCTTGGCGACCTGCGCGGGATGCGGTTCGCCCTGGACCACCCCCCGGGCGAGCTGCCTCGTATCGGCGCGGCGGTGGCCCTCGAGGGCAACTACCTCGGTCGCGTGACGACCACGGGCGTCGGTTCGGCCCGCTGGCAGGTCAGTATCACCGCGCCGGGAGGGCACGCGTGGGAGGACTCCGAGGCCCCCAGTGCGGTCCACGCGGCCGCCGACCTCATCAAGCGCATCACGAGCCTGCCGCGCCCGCCGGCAGCGCGGACGAGCATCAACGTCGGCACGATCGCGGGTGGGGAGTCGGTCAACTCGCGGGCCCAGACGTGCACCTTCCGGCTCGACCTGCGGGCCGACGAGCCGGGGGCACTCGAAGCGCTGCAGGACGCGGTCGACGCTATCCTGGCCGAGGCCGAGGGGCCCGTCGCCGTCGCTCTGGAGCCCATCGGACTGCGGCCAGCAGGCAGCATCGACGCCGCGCACCCGCTCGTGGTGGCGGCGGTAGCCGCCCTCGCCGACGTGGGCCTCCACGCCGAGCTCGTCGCGGCGAGCACCGACGCAAACGCCGCCTATTCGCGCGGCATTCCGGCCGTGACCCTGGGCGTCACCGAGGGCGACGGAACGCACACCGAAACCGAATGGATCCGTACCGAGCACATCCCCGTCGGGCTGGCCGCACTCGCCCAGACGATTGTGACCTTCGACCACGAGGACTGGTGAGTGGCCATGCGCTCTGGAGTCGCCTTGCAGGGGGTGTACCCCCCGGACACGTTCGAGGAGTACGTCCGCGAGATCGAGGACGTCGGTTTCGACCAGCTATGGATCACGGACTCGTCCCTGCACTCGCGCAACCCGTACGTCTACCTGACGCTGGCGGCCCGTGCGAGCACGCGGCTCAGCCTCGGCACCGCGGTGACGAACCCCGTGACCCGGCATCCCGCCGTCACCGCCGTGGCGATCTCGAGCGTCGACGTCGTCGCCGACGGCCGGGCGATCCTCGGGATCGGTGCCGGCGACCGGCCGCTGCTGTCGCTCGGACTCAAGCCCGCGCCGCTCGCGCAGCTCGAGGACTCCGTCGCCGCCATCAGGGCCCTGTGGACTGGAGAGTCGGTCACGATGGAGGGCCACGGATTCAGGCTCGACGACGCGCACATGCGGCTCGAGACCCGACCCGACATCCCGGTGTACCTGTCGGCGAGCGGTCCCAAGACGCTCGAGCTCGCGGGCCGGATCGCCGACGGCGTCATCCTGCTGTGCGGCCTGCACCCCGAGGGGCTCCAGTGGGCGATCGACCACATCGACCGTGGCGTCGACGCTGCTGGTCGCGACAAGCGGCCGCAGATCACGGTGTTCGCCTACGGTGCGGTCGACGAGGACGAGGACGCTGCCATCGCAGCCGGGCGCACCATCGCGGGATGGTTCCCGCAGACCGCACCTGTGTACTGCGAGATGGCCGGGCTGTCCTCCGAGCTCGTCGAGGAGATCCGGGCGAGGTACGCCGGGGGGGAGTTTCAGGAGGCGACCGAGGCCAGCGCCCTGATCCCGCTGGACTTCGTGCGGCGCATGTCGCTGTGCGGGGGAGTCGACTCGGCGCGCGCCCACGTGCGGAATCTGCGCGAGATTGGCGTTGACGCCGTGGCCGTCTTCCCGCTCAGTACCGACCGGATGGCGACCGTGCGGAACTTCCGTGCCGCCTTCGCCGCCGAGGAAGGTGGGCAGTAGCGTGGCGCGAGCAGGGAAGCCCAGCGGGACGACCCCGAAGGCGAGGGACGCGACCGTTGCAGCGCTCAGTGTCGCCGGGATGACGCGCGCGCCCCACGGCTCACGCGACCTGGACAGCGAGGCGGGTATCGAGCGCCCGGCGCAGCTCAAGGACGTGGTGTACGAGCGGCTGCGCACCGAGATCATCCAGTCCAGGCTCCACCCGGGCGACCCCCTACGCGAGGCCGAGCTCTCCAAGCGTCTCGGCGTGAGCAAGACGCCCATCAGGGAAGCCCTCGTCCGGCTACAGCGCGACCGGCTCGTCGAACTCGTCCCGTACAAGGGGGCGGTGGTGTCGGGGTACACGCGAAGCGACCTCGCGCACATTTACCAGCTGCGCGAGCTGCTCGAGGGAGCCTGCGCCCGTGACGCCGCGCGCAGCGCGCTGCCCGAGGACCTCTCTCTACTGGCCACGATCGTGCGTGAGACGGATGCCGCCCTCGAGGCCGGCGACGAGGGCCGCATGGCAGAGCTGTTCTACGCGTTCGACGAGGTCGTCTACCGACAGACCCAGAACCCCTACATCGTCGACCTCATCGCGAATCTCGGTGTTCACCTCTACCGCATCGCCCAGCTGACGCTCGCAATCCCCGGCCGGTTCAAGACCTCCGCTGCGCAGCACGAGCTGATCTACGACGCGATCCTGCGCCGCGACGCGGTGGAGGCGGAGGCCCGGATGCGCGAGCACGTGACCAGCGTCATGGTCGACCAGCTAGCCAACTTCCCCATGGACGGCCTTGGGCGGGCGACGTCCAAGAGTGAGCAGACACCCCAGGAGGATGTGCAATGAGCGGGCGGATCTTCATCAACAACGGCTCGATTCTCACTCTCGACGACGCCGACTCCTACTACCAGAACGGCCACGTCGTCATCGAGAACGACCGCATCGTTGCCGTGGGCTCCGGGGATGCACCCTTGGCGCCCGCTGACGGCGACAGGGTGATCGACGCCGCGGGCAAGGTCGTGATGCCGGGCCTGGTCGACCTGCACTACCACACTGCCCTAGGCAAGGGTTACAGCGATCACCTGCCGCTGTGGGAGTACCTCGACGAGTGCTGGTACCCGCTCATCAGGGCACTTGACCCGGACGCGGCATACTGGGCGGCTCTGTCGAGCTACGCGGAGTCGATCCGCTGCGGCGTCACGACCGTCAACGACATGTACCGCCAGCTCCCGTCGCTGAGTCAGGCCGCGGTCGACATCGGCATACGCGCCGTGCTCTCCAACGACGTCGCCTCGCCCGAGCACAACCTCGATACCCTCGAGGACAACAAGTCGGCTTTCGAAGAGTGCAACGGGGCGGGCGACGGCCGCGTGCAGGTCTACGTCGGGATCGAGTGGCTCCCGCTCGCCTCGCCCGAGCTCCTGCGCGACTCGAGGATCCTGGCCGACGAGCTAGGCACCGGGATCCACATCCACCTCAACGAGTCGCTCACCGAGGTGGAGAACAGCAAGGAGCGCTTCGGGCGCCGGCCCACCGAGATGGCCTACGAGGCAGGCATCCTGGGCCGCAACTGCATCGCCGCGCACTGCGTCTGGCTCTCCGACACCGAGATCGGCCTCATGCGCACGACGAACACGCAGATCTCTCACAACCCCAGCTCCAACGCCAAGCTCGGCAACGGCATCGCCCGGGTGCCAGAGATCCTGGCCGCGGGCATCAACATGGGGCTCGGCCACGACGCCGCCGAGTGCAACAACAGCCGCGACATGTTCGAGGTAATGAAGTTCGCCTCGCTCATGCACCGTGCGACGCATCTCGACCCCAGCATTCAGCAGGCGCCCGACGTCGTCAGGCAGGCCACCCGAAACGGGTCGGAGGCGCTGCAGCACGAGGGCGGCTACCTCGCAACAGGTCGCAAGGCCGACGTCATCCTCGTCGACACACTGTCGCCCTCATTCACCCCCTGGATGCCCGAGGACAAGGCGCACCTCTACTCACACCTGGTGTTTGCGGCCAACGGAAGCTGCGTCCACACCACCATCGTCAACGGCAGGGTCCTGATGGAGGAACGCCAGCTCGTGACGGTCGACGAGCAGCAGGTCGTGCGCGAGGCAAACGCCGCCTTCAGGCGCATCCTCGACCGGATCCCGAAGGCGACCACCGGGTCATGAGCCGGTCCGGCAGCCTCGCCGACGGCGTGGTCGCGAACCTCCTCGACGGCTGTCTCGGCGTGCAACCGGGCGAGGAAATCGCGGTGCTCATCGACGACGGCACCGACGCAGCCGTCGTCGAGGGCCTGGTCGAGGCAATCGAGGACAGGAGCGCTGTGTGCGTCGTCGCGCGGTTGCCCCGGTACGACCTGCCGGGGTCCGAGCCGCCGCGGGCGGTCGCCGGCCTGCTCCTGTCGGCTGATGCCGCCATCGAGCTGACCTCGACATTCATCGGGTCGAGCCAGGCGCGCCAAGCAGCCACCGCCTCCGGCCGGCGGTACCTGACGATGCCGGCGGTCACCCGCGACACGTTCCGGGTTGGCGGCCCGCTCGACGTCGACTTCGCCGGGCTCCGGGCCACCACCGAGGCCGTCGCGGCCGCGTGGGAGCGGGCGACGACGTTCCGGCTCACGAGCCGCGGCGGCACCGACCTGTCCGGCTCCGTGCAGGGGCGCAAGGGCCGGGCACTGCACGGGATCGCCCGCGACCCCGGCAGCTACATGGCGCCGCCGGACATCGAGGCGGGCACCGCTCCCGTGGAGGGCAGCACGAGCGGCACTGTCGTCATCGACGGCGACTTCCTCTTCATGGGCGCCGGGCCGGTGACCGATCCGGCGGTGCTGCACTTCCGCGACGGGCTCCTCGTGGGCAACGAGGGCGGGGAGGTCGGACGACTGCTCGACATGATCGCCCGGTGCGCCGACGACAGGATGTCCAACCTCGCCGAGGTCTCGCTCGGGCTGAACCCGAACGGCCAGGTGTGCGGCGTGCCGATGGAGACAGAGTCGACGCTGGGAAGCGCCCACATCGCTCTCGGCAACTCCATCGCCTACGGCGGCACGGTGGCCGCGGTCGCCCACCTGGACTGCGTCTTCCGCGACGCCACACTCGAGCTCGACGGACGCCCCGTCATGGCCCAAGGGGTGCTGGCTCTTGGCGACTAGGACGCTCGTGCTGGGCGACACGGTGGTCGCGCTGGGCAGCACCGGTGTCCTGACCGACGGCGCGGTGGTGGTCGAGGGGGAGACCATCACCGCCGTGGGCCCGCGCGAGGAGCTGCTCGCCATGGGTCCCTTCGACAACGTCGCCGGAGGCCCGGGCCACCTCGTCATGCCGGGGTTCATCAACTGCCACTACCACTCCGAGCTGGCCATCGGCCCGGGGCTGTACCAGTACATCTTTGAGCGGGCGAACGTCTACGTGCACGCCGGATACGGCCCGATCGACGACCGCGGCCTCTACGCCACCGTGCAGCTCGGGCTGGTCAACGCGATCCGCGGCGGGCAGACCGCGGCGGTCGACATGTACTACGGCCGTCCGTCCAAGCCGCACTTCGGCACCGAGGTGGCCCTGCAGGCGTACCTGGACACCGGTTTCCGGGTGGCCTTCGGCCTGGTGTCACGCGACCAGAACACCTACGTGCACGAGCCCAACGACGACTTCCTCGCGCGACTGCCCGCGCCGCTGGCCCGCGAGGTGGCGTCCTCGCCCATGGGGTACGCGTGGCCGGTCGAGTCCGTCATGGCCACGTACGACCACCTCGTGCGCGAGTGGGACGGCCGCGGCGGGATCGTGCGCACCATCCTCGCGCCGGACTGGACGCCCACCTGCTCGGACGAGCTGTACCGGCTGTGCCGGACTAAGGCCGACGAGGACGGTACGGGCATCACGTCGCACGTCCTGGAGACCCGCTCGGAGATGCTCTGGAACAACGAGACTTACGGCACGCTCGCCTTGCGTCGTCTCGCAGACCTCGGGGTGCTGGGCCCGGACATGGTGTGTGCCCACTTCGTATGGGTGAGCGACGAGGAGCTACGTATCTTCGCCGACAGCGGCGCGGTGGCCTCGAACAACGCCGGCTCCAACCTGCGCCTGTCCAGCGGCATCTGCCGCACACGCGACATCATGGCGACCGGCGGCCGGATCGCCTTCGGGACCGATGGAATCTCGTTCACCGACACCGACGACATGTTCACCGAGTTGCGGCTGGCCACGTACCTCCAGCGAGACCCCCGCGCCTTCGGCGAGGTCCGCCTCGATTCCGAGCGCGTCCTACGAGCGGCCGGCGAGAACGGGGCCCGGGCCGTCCGGCAGGAGGGACGCATCGGGGCGCTCGACCCGGGGATGAGCGCCGACCTGCTCGTTCTCGACACCAGTCGGCTCCTGTTCCCGCCGGGGAGATTTGACGGCACGCCGATCCTTGACCTCCTCATCGACCGCGCCGTTGCCGCCGACTTGCGGACCGTGATGATCCACGGCCGCGTGGTGATGGCCGACGGCAAGGTCACCGCCGTCGACGAAGACGCCCTGCGCGCCGAGGTGGCCGACTCGGTCGCCCGCCGCGTGTTCACCGCCACCGATGACGTCACCGAGGCGCTGCGCCTGGCCGCCGCCGTCGAGCCCGCCGTCATCGACTACTTCACGCCGGGTTACGACACCCCCGTGGTGCCGGCGTCGGTGTACAACGCCCACCGCCAGGCAGTGAGGACCTGACACATGCTGATCGACGCCCACACCCACATCCTCAGCCTCGCCGAGGACCCCGAGTTCACCACGGAGTACGGCCGCGAGGGGTCGCTGTGCATCTACCGCAGCCAGGGCCTGCTGCCGAGCCACCGGGCGCCGACCGAGCAGGAGTGGGAGGCGAGCGGATTCTCGCGCAAGGGCTTCCCCGTGATCGGCCCCGAAGAGTCGATCCGCGACCACCCGGGGTTCGACAAGATCGTCGTGCTGGCGATGTCGCCCCAGTTCCTCGACGGTGAGCTCATCGGCACCGTCGACTCGTTCGGTATCACCGACGTCCCGGGCCCGCCGACCCCCGAGAAGTGCAACGACTACGTCGCCGCCGTGCAGCGGTACAACCCCGAGGTCTTCATCGGTTTCGGATCGGTCAACCCGAACTACCGCGGGCCCAAGGCGGCCGTCAAGGAGCTCGAGCGGTCGGTGACCGAGCTGCGCCTTCAGGGGCTCAAGCTCTACCCGATGTACCAGGACTGGTCGCCCGCCGACCCCGTGCTTGCCTTCCCGATCTTCGAGAAGGCACTCGAGCTCGACATCCCGGTGCTGGTCCACCAGGCCGGCTCAACCCGGGTGGACGCCCGGATGGAGTACGCCCGACCGGCCCTGCTCGACCCGGTCGGCCGCCACTTCCCGGACCTGCGGGTGCTCATCGCCCACTGCGGCATCCCTTGGGTCGACGAGGCGATGTTCATGCTCACCAAGCACCCCAACTTCTTCGGCGAACTCAGCTACTACATCGCGACGGTGACGGGTGAAGACCTCTACCGGTTCCTCGTCAGGGCCGAGCAAGCCTTCGTGCCGCTGGACAAGCTTGTCTTCGGGACCGACTACCCCGGATTCCTGTACGACCCCGTCAAGCTCAGGGACAAGCTCCTCGGCGTGAACGACGAAGCAGCCCGGCTCGGGACGTCACCCATCCCAGGGCACAAGCTCACCGGGATTCTCGGGGACAACTTCGCCCGGATTATGCGTCTGATCTAGAGCTGTCGACCGCAACCGGTACCGGCAGAGAGGCGGTGACCCCGGGGCGCTGATGGGCAGGGTGGTCGACGCCCCCGCGTCTGCTGGATCTCTGCCGGACACCTGCTGCGACCCCGGGACCACCACCTGGTGACCGACCAGGTTCCACCCAGCACTGGCCCCGACGGCGCGCGACGTCGGCACGACCGCGAGCCCCGCTGCCACCACGGCGAAGACGATGAGGGCAGACCACGCCGCGACAACCGCATCTGTTCCCCCCGACACCGGACCCCTTCCGGTCACTACACGAACGTCCTCCTGGAGTCCCAGCCAGCCACGTCAGATCAGCGTCTTGCCCCTGACGTGTGCTAAAGCGGGCCCCCGTGGGGGACCCGCTTTAGCAGAACCGTTGCAGCAGTGGACATGACGGCCGCGAGGGCCGTCGTCGCTCAGATGTCGTAGTAGAGCTCGAACTCGTGCGGGTGCGGGCGCAGCCGGATGGGGTCGACCTCGGAGGTGCGCTTGAACTCGATCCACGTCTCGATGAGGTCGGGCGTGAAGACGCCGCCCTCGAGGAGGAAGTCGTGGTCAGCCTCGAGCGCGTCGAGGACGTCCGTGAGCGACGCCGGCACCTGCGGGATGTCGGCAGCCTCGTCCGGCGGGAGCTCGTAGAGGTCCTTGTCGACCGGGGTGGGCGGCTCGATCTTGTTCTTGATGCCGTCGAGACCGGCCATCAGCATCGCGGAGAACGCCAGGTACGGGTTGCTCGACGGGTCGGGGCAGCGGAACTCGATGCGCTTGGCCTTGGGGTTCGATCCCGTGATCGGGATGCGGATGCACGCCGAGCGGTTGCGCTGCGAGTACACCAGGTTGACCGGGGCTTCGTAGCCCGGCACCAGCCGGTGGTACGAGTTGACCGTGGGGTTCGTGAAGGCCAGCAGCGACGGCGCGTGCTTGAGCAGGCCGCCGATGTACCAGCGCGCGAGGTCCGAGAGCCCGCCGTACCCGAGCTCGTCGTACATGAGCGGCACGCCGTCCTTCCACAGCGACTGGTGCACGTGCATGCCCGAGCCGTTGTCGCCGAAGAGGGGCTTCGGCATGAAGGTGACGGTCTTGCCCGCCTCCCAGGCGACGTTCTTGATGACGTACTTGAACTTCATGACGTCATCGGCTGCCTGCAGGAGCGTGTCGAACTTGTAGTTGATCTCCTGCTGACCGGCGGTGCCCACCTCGTGGTGCGCCCGCTCGACCACGAGGCCCACCTTCTCCAGCCCGATGACCATGGAGTCGCGCAGATCGGCGAAGTGGTCGACCGGAGGCACCGGAAAGTAGCCGCCCTTGTAGCGCGGCTTGTACCCGCGGTTGCCGCCCTCCTCGGACCGGCCGGTGTTCCACGCGCCCTCGACGGAGTCGATGAAGTAGTAGCCGGCGTTCTGCTTGGTCTCGAAGCGCACGTCGTCGAAGATGTAGAACTCCGCCTCGGGGGCGAAGAAGGCCGTGTCGGCGATGCCCGTGGTGCGCAGGTAGGCCTCGGCCTTGGCCGCGATGTTGCGCGGGTCCCGGCTGTACGTCTCGTCCGTGAACGGGTCGCGGATGGAGAAGTTGAGCACCAGGGTCTTCTCGGCGCGGAACGGGTCGACGAATGCCGTGGTGACGTCGGGGATGAGCTTCATGTCGGACTCGTGGATCGCCTGGAAGCCCCGGATCGACGACCCATCGAACATCTGGCCCACCTCGAAGAACGAGGCGTCGACACTCTTGGCCGGCACGTTGAAGTGCTGCATGACGCCGGGCAGGTCGCAGAACCGGACATCGACGAACACGATGTCTTCGTCCTTGATGAACCTCAGCACCTCGTCCGCGTTGCTGAACACATGTCCTCCTTGCGGGCCAGCGGCCCGGTTGCCGGAACGGGCCTCCCACGGGCCCGGTTCCATCCGCGGTCGAACCTACGCCCGAGGGGTTACCCGGACGTGAGCCGGGTGTTTCGGCCGTGTTACGCGGGCCCGTGCGGTGCCGCGGGGCGCCCGGAACCGCCGGAATCCTCCCGGGTAGCGTGGCCGGCGTGATCGACCGCGACGACCTCGGCTCCTGGGTGGCAGGGCCCGGTGGACCCCGCACTGCGGAGGGCTACCGCGGCCAGCGGCTGGGCCTGGCGGAGACGGGCCCGGGCTCGCTCACGGGCACCGGCCGGCGGCTCGCGGCACTGGCCATCGACTGGGTGGCGTGCCTGCTGGTGGCCCGCCTGCTGCTGCCCGACCTTGCCGCGACGAGCGACACGGTGCGCTCGTACGACCCGCGGCTGAGCCTGGCCGTGCTCGCGCTGTTCGCGCTGCAGCGGGTGGTGCTCACCTGGCTCGGGGGCGCTTCGTTCGGGCAGCGCCTCGTCGGGTCGCAGGTGCTGGCCGCGGGCGGCGGCCGCGCCGGGTTCGTCCGGGTGCTGGTGCGCACGCTTCTGCTGTGCCTGGTCGTGCCCGCCCTGCTGTGGGACTCGGACGGCAGGGGCCTGCACGACCGGATCGCGGGAACGATCGAGGTGAGCGTCCGCTGATCGCGCCGGCAGGCCGAGCGGCGGTCAGGCGCGGGTGAGGGCCAGGACCGGGATGGTGCGGATGCCCGCGGTCTTCGTCTCGTACTCGGCGAAGCCGGGGTAGCGCCGGGCCTGTTCGGCGTAGACCTCGTCGCGCTCGGTGCCGGTGACCTCGCGGACGACCACCTCGTACGTCTCGGTGCCCACCTCGACAGTGGCGCGACCCGCGTGCGCCATGTTGTGGTACCAGTCCGGGTGCGTCGGCGCACCGGCCTTCGAGCCGAAGACGTAGATGGTCGACGGGTCGTTCTCGTCGGCGAGGTACATCACCGGGTTGACCGACTCGTTGCCGGACCTGCGGCCGACGTGGTGCATGAGCACGACCGGCGCGCCCTCGAAGTTGCCGCCCACCTTGCCGCCGTTCGCCCGGAACTCGGCGATGACCTTGGCGTTCCAGTCGTTGACCTCGGCCATGTGCTGCTCCTCCGGGCGGTTGGCGTAGCACGTCACCGTAACCCCGGGCTGCCGTACGGGCACCCTGAGCAGGGGCCGGCAGTTCACGAGGCATAGGTCAGACGCAGGTCCCCGTCCCGGCGGCGTCGACCACCACGGTGATCTCGTCCGTGAACGCTCGAGGCCGTGCTGGACATTCGAACGACGCGATTGCTGCGCTCCTCCACGTGGAGCGCAGCACAGTCCACAAGCACCTCGAGAACGCCAACGCCCGGCTCGGCGTGCACTCCAGGACGGCCGCCGTGGCGGCTGCATTCGATCCCGCACCGCCGCGGCCGGAGCGGGTCGGCCGGCGGGACTAGCGCTGGCCGCGCGGCATCCGCGCGTTCTTGGGCAGCGGCCCCTTGGGCAGCGGCACGGCGGTCTGGGTGGCGGCCATCGCGTCGAGCTTGCGGCGCACCTCGGCGACCTCGGGCGCCCGGAGCACGCGGGGCAGCTTCATGACCTTCGAGTTGAGCTTGCCGAGCGGTACCTGGTCGGGCTCGTTGCCGACGAAGATCTCGTGAATGGGGATGTCGGGCACCCAGCGGGCGGTCTCCTTCTTCTTGACCGCCATCAGCTGAGCCACCCGACTCGAGGGGCCCTCGCCGACCAGCACGATGCCCGGCTTGCCCACGACCCGGTGGACGATGTCCTGGTTCTTGGTGACGCCGACCGCGGGGGTGACGTACCAGCCCCCCCGCAGGGTCTGGAGCACTGCCGCCGCCGCACCCATCTGGCCCTCGATCTGCGCGTACGCGGCCTTCTCCACCCGCCGGCCGAACATGAAGGTGGCAGCCAGCAGACCCACCATCGACCCGGTGATGACCCAGAACGCGAGGCCCCAGCCGCGGGCGCCCAACAGCAGTCCGACGAGGACGACGAGGACCAGTCCCGCGAGGAAGAGCCCTGCGAGGGTGAGGCCGATGCGCGGGTATGTGACCTTGGCGATCGTGTACGACTGCTTGATCTGCGCGATCCGGCCCGTCTTCTCGGGGGCCGCGGCAGAGCCGGAGGACGAGGACATGGGGTCAGCCTACGGGGCCTGCCGGCCCGCCCTCGCCTGGGCGTACAGGCGGCCGGCCCGGTAGGACGACCGCACCAGGGGTCCGCTCATCACGCCGGCGAACCCGATCGCGGCTGGCCTCGGCGGCCAGGTCGTCGAACTCGCCCGGCTCCACCCAGCGGACCACCGGGTGGTGCCGGGCCGACGGCCGCAGGTACTGGGTGATGGTGACCAGGTCGCAGCCCGCCTCGTGGAGGTCGCGCAGGGTGGCGCGTACCTCGTCCAGCTCCTCGCCCATGCCCAGAATCAGGTTGCTCTTGGTCACCAGACCGGCGGCCTGCGCCTGGGTGAGCACGTCGAGGCTGCGCTCGTACCTGAAGGCCGGGCGGATGCGCTTCATCAGGCGGGGCACCGTCTCGACGTTGTGTGCGAGCACCTCGGGTGATGCGTCGAACACCTCGCCGAGTGGGGTCTGCTCGGCATTGAAGTCGGGGATGAGCACTTCGACGCCGCAGCCGGGCACGGCCGTGTGGATCGCGCGAATTGTCTCTGCCCAGAGCCACGAGCCCTGGTCGGGAAGGTCGTCGCGGGTGACGCCGGTGACCGTGGCGTAGCGCAGGCCCATCGTGGCCACCGACTCGGCGACCCGGCGCGGCTCGTCGCGGTCGAGCGGCGCCGGCTTGCCGGTGTCGATCTGGCAGAAGTCGCAGCGCCGCGTGCACTGGTCGCCTCCGATGAGGAAGGTGGCCTCGCGGTCTTCCCAGCACTCGTAGATGTTCGGGCAGCCAGCCTCTTGGCACACCGTGTGCAGGCCGGCGTCCGCGACGCGCTCGCGGATCTCCGTGTACTCGGGTCCGGTGCGCAGGCGGGTGCGGATCCAGGCCGGCTTGCGCTCGATCGGCACCGCCGCGTTGCGGGCCTCGAGCCGCAAGAGCTTGCGGCCGTCCGGCGTGGTGCCGCCGTACGCGGGGTCTTCTCGTCCAGCGGGGGCGCCGGGGTCGGCCTGCGTGGTCACGAGGGCGAGCCTACGACGGGTGCGGCGGCGGCACCCACCGACGGTGTGGTGCTCCGGCCCAGGACGAGCCAGAGCCCGCCGGCGATGCCCAGGGCCGCGCCCGCGCCGGCGAGGAGCGCCACGTTGCGCACGAGGCCGTCGTCGAGGGCCGCGGTGAGCGCCTCGGACAGCGAGCGCCCCGTCTCGGTGAGGGTGGCCGCCTGCGTGGCGAGCCCGCGGTTGAAGGCGACGAGCGTGACCGCGGCGGCCAGCAGGAGGAAGCCCCCGCACAGAAGCAACGCCACGGGCGCCGGGGTGCGACGAGGACCGCCAAGACGAGGAGCGCGACGGCGGCGACCGGGGTCCACCTGCCGATGTGGTCGGCCACCCACACCGACGTCCGCAGCCGCTGCACGTCGACCGGGACCGTGACTCTGCCGAGGTCGACGTTGTCCAGGACGAGCGTGGCCAAGCGGCTGCCGTTGAGCGACTCGGCGATGGGGCCCTTGAGCAGCGCCAGGTCGATCGTGATCGAGCTGTCGCTCGTGGTGATGGCGCCGGTATCGCCGCCTCGCAACGAGGTGACCAGTTCGTCGTGCAGCGTGCGGGTGGCCTCGCTCCACGCCGAGGCGAACTGGCCGCTGCCGATGACTCCTGCGATGGCCTTCTCGACCGTGGGCTGAAGCTGGGGGACCAGCGGGCCGAGCACGGGCGCGAGGAAGCCTGCCTGCTCTTGCACGGCCTTGTCGAGCGCGGCCATCGTGCGGCTGGTGGCCTCGGCCGTGAGCGCCTGCTGCACGGCGGGATCGTCGGCGACGGGGGCGACGGCTGCGGTGAACCCACCTGTGTCGAGGATGCTCGTCTGGGCCCACTGCCCGACGGCGGTGAGCGTGAGCAGCGCGGCGGCGAGGAGCGACAGCAGCACGGCAGCGGTCCAGCGGAGTCCCGCCTTCATCTGGCTACCGCCGCATTCGTCGGGCTACCGCCGCCCCAGCCGCCGTCGGCAGTGGGGTCACGTGAGTCCTCGGCCGAGCTGGCTGGTGCGGTACGTGGCCTTGCGGGCGCGCATGACCTCGCCGATCGGGCGGTGCTCGACCAGGGCGGACCACGGGTCGAACGCGGTGCGCTCCACCTCCGTCTGCAGCGCGGCGCCCTCATCCGACGAGGGGACCTGCGACGGGATCGTGAGTCGTCCTACGGTGACGTAGGGCGTGGGCCAGTCGACCGTCGCATCCTCGATCGGGGTGCGGGTCCGTCGGTGAAGAACTGCAGCTGAAGTCGAAGTGCAGGGCCCCGTCGGCCAGCCGACAGTGATGTCGGCGGCCAGTCGTCCTTGGCCGAGGGGGAGGGACGGCCGGCTCCAGTTCGAGAACTGGCTCTACGAAGTCAATCTCTGGCGCGTCCCGGTGCGCCCCGGCGCCGGAGCCGGCGCGGCAATCCGCCTGACGGAGTCGAACGACGAATGGAACTTCGAGCCTTCAGTCTCCCCGGACGGCAGCCGCGTCGCGTTCGTCTCGACGCGGTCCGGCAGCCCGGAGGTCTGGGTGACGGGCCGCGACGGCGGGACAGCCACAAAGCTCACGTCCTTTGAGGGCGCCCGCATGGAGACGCCCCGCTGGTCGCCGGACGGCCGCCGCCTCGTCTTTTCGGCCAGGCGCGAGACGCGCGCCGACCTCTGGATCGTGGAGGCCACAGGAGGAGTGCCGGACCGACTGACGGCTGGGCCGGCCGACTGGGCGCCGTGGCCCCTTCCTGGTCGCGCGACCAACAGTCGATCTACTTCGCCTCGCGGCGCTCGGGTGCCTGGCAGGTCTGGAGACTGCGCCTGTCCGACCGCAGCGCGGCCGCTGTCACGCACGACGGCGGGTATGCGGCGGTAGAGGCGCCCGAGGGAGGCGCCATGTACTTCACCCGCCCTGGAGTGCCGGGCATCTGGCGGCAGGAAGAGGACGGCAGCCCGGCTCCCGCGTAGTGGCCGCGCTGGCGGCGAGGATTGGGCGGAGCCGGAGGTCGGGTCCGGCGGCTTGTATTTCCGCGAGCTGTGCGCGGAGCACAAGGAGCCCTCGGTCGTCTTTCTGGCCTTCGGATCCTCGCAGCCTGTCCATCTCGCGCAGCTGCCCGACCAGGGCTGGTCCGGCTTCTCGGTCGCGCCCGACGGCTCCTGGATCGTGTACCCACGCGTCGACCGCCACACCTGCGACATCCGCCTGATCGAAAACGCGCCCTAACCCGACGCGACCAGGTCCGCGGCGGACAGTGGCAGCGCGCGCACCCGGCGGCCCGTTGCCGCGAAGATGGCATTGCAGACAGCCGGAACGGCCGGAGGCACGGGTTGCTCGCCGGCGCCCGAAGGACGCTCGGTGCTGCGGATGACGTGGATGTCGATGGCCGGCGTCTCGTCCAGGCGCAGCACCGGGTAGTCGCGGAACGTGTGCCGCTGGACGCGGCCGTTCTCAAACGTGATTCGGCTCTTCAACTGCGACAGCCCCCAGACGATGCCGCTCTCCATCTGCCCTTCCAGACCGAGCAGGTCGACGACCTGGCCGCAGTCCACGGCGCAGACGATGCGGTGCACGCGCACGTCGCCGTCCTTGCCGACGGAGACTCCGCCGCCTGCGCCATGTGCGTGCGGCCGTGGTAGACGTTGGCCGCGATCCCCCGACCCACCCGGCGGCCCGGGAGGGCCTGCATCGGCCCTCCCCAGCCCGCCTTCGATGCGCGCGAGCTCCGATGACGGCCGCCAGCCGATCCCGCTGGATCGCGTAGGACCCGATCTTCAAGGGGTTCGGCCCCTTCAGGAGATCGAGACGGAGTCGCACGGAATCCCGCCCCGAGGCCGCCGCGACCTCGTCTAAGAAGGACTCGCGGGCGAAGACCGACGTTGGGTAGGCCACCGAGCGCCAGGCGCCCGTCGGGACCGGGGACTTCGCGGGGAGCCTTGACCGAAGCGAAGTTGGCGAACTCGTAGGGCGTGTCGTAGACACCCCACGGGTTCTCGTCGTCCGGGTCGACGCTCTCCGGGTCCGAACGGCCCGAACATCGTCAGATGGAAATCCGTCACCTTGTGCGACCAGGCCACGACGTTGCCCGACGGGTCGAGGCCGGCTTTCATCTCGTTCAAGGATGCCGGCTGATACCGGTCGTTCTCGAAATCGTCGCGCCGCGACCACACGACCTGCACGGGCTTTCCGATCGCCTTCGAGAGCTCGACGGCCTCGGGCACGTAGTCGTAGTCGAGCCGCCGCCCGAAGCCTCCGCCCCAGAAGCGGGACGTGCAGCGTCACAGACTCGAAGCGGGATGCCGAGCAGCTTTGCGGCCGCGGCCTGGGCCTCGTTGGGACACTGGGTCCCGACACGGATCTCGCAGCGCCCGTCCCGGGCGTCGGCGAAACAGTTCATCGGCTCAACAGGCGCGTGAGCCTGGAAGGAATAGCGGTACGTGGCTTCCAGCCGCCGCGGGGCGCCTTCAAAAGCCTTCGCGAGTTCCCTGCGAGCGTGTCACGCGGCCGCCCTTGCCCGCCTCCTCGAGGCGTTTCCAGTAGGTCTCGGGGTCGAGTCGCCGCGGTTTGCGGCTGTCCCAGACCACCTCGAGCGCGTCGCGCCCGCAGAAGGCGGCCCACGTGTCGTCGGCCACGACGGCAATTCCCGTCGTCAAACGCACCACGTCGCGCACCCCGCGAACAGCCTTTGCCTTTGCCGCTGGAACGAGACCGCCTTGCCCCACGGCACGGGCGAGCGCGCGATGGCCGCGACGAGGGCGCCGGACGGCCGCGCATCGAGGCCGTAGACGGCAGCGCCCGTGACGATTACCGGGCCGTCGACGCGCTTGACCCGCGTGCCGAGCAGGCGGAAGTCCTTCGGGTCCTTCAGGGGCGGCTCTGCCGGAACCGGCAACTTCGCCGCAATCGCGACGAGCTCGCCGTAGCCGGCGCGGCGGCCCGTCCCTGCGTGCAGGACGGCCGCGTTCTCCGCCCGGCACTCGTCCGCCGGCACACCCCATGTCCTGGCCGCAGCCTCCCGCAGCATCTCGCGGGCGGCGGCCCCGGCCTTGCGCAGCGGCAGCCAGTAGTCCGAGACGCTCGAGGAGCCGCTCGTGCGCATCCCGGGGTATTTCGCGCCGGGGGTCGCGTGCACGATCTGGATCTTCGACCAGTCGGCCTCGAGCTCCTCGGCCAGGATCATCGCGAGCGAGGTGCGGGCGCCCTGCCCCATCTCCGAGCGCGCCGTGACGAACGTGACCTGGCCGCCGGCGTCGATCGAGAGCCACTTGTTGGGCGCAAACGGCTCGCCGGCGCCTGCGGGAGGCTGCTGGCCCGAGAGCACGGGCACGCGCAGAGCGAGAGCGGCACCGGAAAGAGCGCTCAGCCTGAGAAAGTCGCGGCGCGATCGGCTCATGATCTGCCTCCCATCGCCGCAGCCCGATGGACGGCCCGGCGGATCCGCGGGTAGCTGCCGCACCGGCAGACGTGATCGGCGAAGGCGCGGTCCACATCGGCATCCGAAGGCCGGGGCTTCTCCACGAGCAGGGCGGCCGCCTCGAGGATCATTCCGGGCTGGCAGTAGCCGCACTGAGCGACGTCCTCATCGAGCCAGGCCCGCTGGCACGGGGTGGCCCCCGCTGGGCGAAAGCCCTTCGATCGTCGTGATGCGCCGGCCGACGGCCTCCTGTACGGGGAGCTGGCACGATCGCACGGCCTTCGTGCCGTCGAGCACCGTGCACGCTCCGCAGGCCCCGACGCCGCACCCGTACTTGGTGCCGGTCAGCCTCAGGCCGTCGCGCAGGACCCAGAGCAGCGGCGTGTCGGGGGCGGCCTCCACCTCGCGTGTCCGCCCGTTTATCGAAAGCCGGAATTGCGGCATGGGCTCCTCCTGTCCCTGCATACGTCAGGAGGCGCCCGAGGATCCCGAGGTCTCTCCGAGGGTTTGCCGAGGGCCGAGGTGGACAGCCCACCGTAACGCCTCGGTGTGAGCCCCGGCGGCGGCCCGCCGCCGGGGCGACTTCCTATCGGAACACAGCGTTGAGAAAGCCCGGCTAGGTCCGCGCGGGTTGAGCGATTCTTCCCGATTGCTTCTGAGTGGCGTAACCGACGATCGCCCCGACGATCGCGCCCGGCAGCATGATCTCGAAGTAGTAGTGCTTGCCGGTCTCGGATGGCATGGCCGCAACCCCGTAGGCCAGCAGCAGGCCGACGGCCAGGCCGAACGCGATTCCGAGAGGCAGCGAGTTCACTTTCTTCGCGAACCAGCCGATCAGCACCCCCGCGAGCAGGCCCTTGAAGGTCGAGCCGAGGACGATTCCGAGGATCATGGGCCGGACCTCGGGCGTGAACCACGCCGTGAGGCCGTCCAAAATGCCGAGAAGCCCCCCGAGGACCAGGCCGAAGACAACCTTGTTCATCGTTTTCCCTCCTGGCATTCTCTTACACGCTCCCAAAGAATCCTTGAGCAGGCCGCATGCCTTTTTTCAGCACCTGCTAGCGCCCCAGGAACAGAATCAACAGGCTGCGGATGGCCAGGTAGGTGAGAACGAGGACGATCGCCATCCTGTGGCGCGCGGCGAATCGGCCGGCCCGCTCGAGAACGCTCTCGCGGTGCGCCTCGGGCACACCACCGTCGAGAAAGCGGCCCACGTCGGCCGAGAGGGCTGCCGCGTCGCCATAGCGCGCCGCGCGATCGGCCGCCATGGCCCGGGCCGCGACCGATTCCAGCGGCTTCGGCGCCGCCCCTGGACCGGCCTCCAGCAGAAAGGCCAGGATCGCCCCCAGCGCGAAGACATCTGTTCGCTCGTCCACGAGGTCGGTTCGCCCGCCCGCCTGCTCCGGCGCCATGAAGGCGCGCGTTCCCAGGACGGTGCCGCCCGGCTCAGCCGGTTCCCCGCGCCTTCGGGCCAGGCCCCAGTCGAGAACCAGCACTTCTCCGAAAGAACCGATCATCACGTTGTCGGGCTTCAGGTCGCGGTGGATCACTCCGTTGGAATGGGCGAAAGCCGCGGCATCACAGACCTTCTGGAAAATGCGCAGCCGGTCCGGCAGGGCGGTCGAGGCGGCCCTTCGCGACAGAGGCTCGCCGCGACGAGCTTCATGGCGTAGTAAACACGGCCGTCGGGGAGCATGCCCGCGTCGTGCACGGGCACGATACCGGGGTGCTCGAGCAGCGCGACGACTCGGGCCTCCTGGAGCAAGCGATCGGCATCGGCTGGGTCGGCCTCGGACAGCGTCAGGACCTTGAGCGCGACGTCCCGTCCGAGCACGGAGTCGACAGCCCTGTACACGGTGCCCATCCCGCCCCGCCCGATCTCCTCGAGGATCCCGTAGCGCGTGCCGGAGGTCTCCGGCGCGTCCGCAGCGCGGCGCAGGCGCTGGAGAGCCGCGTCCGAAAGAATGCGACCGCCGTCGGCCATCGCCGGCCTCTCAGGCCGTGTCCCGCCCCAGGATGGCGCGAGCCTCCTCGCGGAATTCCCTCTCGCTGCCCGTGATCGCCCGCAGCCTCTCCAGGACGAGGCGGCGGAAGTTGCGCCGTGCGAATGCGAGCTGTGTCAGAACCTCCGACTCGGAAACGCGCGTGCTCGCGGGCCAGATCGGCGTGACCCCTGTTCGCCCGACGGGCCGGGATCGAGGTCATAGCGCTCGAAGAGCAGAAAGGCGAGGCCCCTTCCCCGCCGGGCGCAGTCCTCGCGCAACGCCTCGACGCTCAGTCCGAAGAGTGACCGCACCGTCTCGGCCTGAAAGAACTCCTCGAGCGACTGTTGGGAGGGAACATCGAGCACGGCAAGCTCTCCCTCGGCCGCCGAGTAGTCCAGCGCCAGCAGGGGCGAGCCCGGGTCTCGTTTCTGCCGGCGCGCCGCCTTGCGCTCGTTCGACACGAAGCCATCGAGGCAGACCCGGAGGTAGGTTCGGAAGCTGCCCTTCTCGGCTTCGTAGGAGGACAAGAAATCCTTCTCGAAAGCGCGGGCAAAGAAGCCTTGAGTCAGGTCCTTGGCCTCTTCGTTGTCAGCGCCCCACTTGTGCCGGATAGCTTTGTAGACGGGTTTCCAGTACGTCTCGACGAGAGACCCAAACCCGCGCTCGCGCTCGGCGGCATCGGCGGACCCCGCCGCCAGAACCGCCGAGCGGCGCGTCGTCGGAAAGCGGCTTCGCGGCCCGCCGATGTCCGTGTCGTCCCTCATCCGGACAGGACCACGCTAGATGCGCTCCAGGACGGGCACGGTGCGCTCGTTGACGACGTTGCCCGTGTTGAGGGTGGATTTCGGCTCGAGGAGCAGCACGTGGGCTTCTTCCCTGGCCTCGGGCTTGTGCTCGACCCCTCTCGGAACGACGAAGAACTCTCCCGGATCCAGGACGACGTCGTTGTCGTGCAGGTGGATCGTGAGCCGCCCGGAGAGCACCAGGTAGAGCTCGTCCTCGTTGTCGTGATGGTGCCAGACGAACTCGCCTCTTATCTTAACGAGCTTGACGTAAGAGTCGTTGACCTCGCCCACGATCTTCGGCTGGTACACGGCGGAGAAGCTTGCGAGCTTCGCCGCGAGGTTCACCTTCTCGATCGTCATGGAGTTCCCCCTTTTATAGTGATCGGCGCTCACGTCGAGCCAGCAGGGGACGGACGTCAGAAACGTGAAGCCTATGCGTTCGTAAAACCCCTTCGCCGTGCTCCGGCTGTCGAGGTAGATCCGCCGCACCCCCTGTTCGCGCGCGCGGGCCGCGAGCCAGGCAATCATCTCCCGGCCCCTCCCCCGGCCCCGCTCCCCCTGGCTCGTTACGAGGTCGTCGACGAAAAAGTGCTCGCCGCGCGAGAGCGTGTGCGACCGGCGCACCCCGGCCAGACACACCAGCGCGTCTCCCTCGAACCCGCCGTAGAGGCGGTAACCCTCGACCTGCTGGCGGCGAACCTCGGGGAGGTAGGTAAAAGGCCTCTCCGATCCGGTCGCGCAGCTGGCTCATCAGCGCAAACGCCGCGTTCAGCTCCGGGTCGGTCGTCAACTCCCGGATTTGCATCCGCTTCCGTCTTCGGGCAGGGGCAGGCTGCGGGCGCGAACCTCCTCGGATGTCAGGCCGTAGATCGGCGGCGTCGCGACGCTCAGCATCGAAAGAAGCAGATAGAGCTGGCCGCGGTGGTGAATCTCGTGCTCGACCATCAGGCGCAGCCACTTGCCGATCGCCAGCTTCGCGCCCCCCGGTGTCTCGCACTTTTCGAGGAGGTCGGCGTCGGTCAGGCGCTGGAAATTCTCCATCGCCTCCGCGTGCAAACGGTCGAGGTAGGCCTTGACCCCTTCAGGCCGGCTGCCAGCTCGGCGCCGTGACCCGGGTACCGGGAGGTCCGGCCCGAAATGTTCTCGGCGTACATCCAGCG
>CAVZVV010000003.1:0-14179 GCA_963778785.1 uncultured Actinomycetes bacterium | reverse complement strand
CTGCGAGCTCACGGCCGAGCCCGTCGCGCAGGGCGTCGTTCCACCCGGTCAGGTCGGCCAGCTTGGTGGCCCGTTTCGTGGAACAGGGAGGTCGGGCGGAACAGGTTGTGCCGCACCACCTTGATCGCGGCGACGGGGTTGACCGTGCCGGGGGCCGAAGTCGGATTCCGACCCGGATGATGCTGGCACCCAGACCTTCGCCGATGTAGGTGAGCACTGGCGGTACGACGATCCCGACCTGCCCGAGGGAGGCACCTCGACGCTCTGCCTGGCGAGCCGGTCCCAGGGTCCCCATCGTCACGGCGAGACGACGGCTCGTGCGCGAGTTGACGGCCTGGCCGAAGAAGTCGAGCGTCGTCTCGACCTGGAGGTAGCGACGCCGGAACCGCTCGACCGCAGCCTGGGCGACCGGCACCGCGGCGGGCTGGGTCCGGGCGGTGCGGACTGCACCCTCGGCAGCACGGCCCACCCGGATGAGCTAGTAGACGGTGCGTGCCAGCTGGGCCCGTACCGGAAGGCCGACCGCCTGCTCGACCGACTCCCACGCCGACCTGGACGCGAACGACTCGGCATCGAGGCAACCACGGGCCGAGCCCAGCCAGTGCTGCACCTGACGCTCGAGGTCGTCGACGAGTGCCGCGGTCACGGCCGGCTCCTGCCCGGCTCCACGGTGACGGTGGCCGCCGCGCCCCGGCCGGTGCCCCCTGACCCGCCGCCGCCGAGCCCGGTGACGCGGATCTTGACGGTGACGCCGCACTGCGCATCCTGGGCGGCGCGGACGAACTCCTGTCCGCTGGTGCGCGCCCAGGCCGACAGCGCCTTCGCGGCCGCCGCCTTGATCCGGCGCCGCAGCCTCGCGCGCTGAGCAGGGGACACCCGGTGGCTGCGGCGGTGGTGCCGACGACGGGTGCGGGCCCGCCGCTCCCACTCGGCCTCCCACTGGGCCTCCCACTGCGCCTCCCACTCCGACTGACCCTCGTCGCCTCCGCTCGGCGCCGGCGGGGACGCCGAGGCGCCGGCGGCGGCGCCCGCGGGCGCCGCGGCAGGGATCTGTACGGCGCCGTCGCTGCGCCCCACCGAGCGTCCCGCAGCACGCAGGGCCTCCATGAGGGCCTTGAGCAGTGCCGGGCTGGTGGGGTTGGACCCGACCGCCGCGGCGACCTTCTGGGCGTCGGGCTCGGAGAAGTAGAGGGCGATCCGGGCCTGGCCGCGACGCAGGTCGATGCGCATCCGGCGGTCGCTCGGCGTGCCGGGGTCGCACGATGCTGTCTCGCGAGTGGGCGCAGGCTGCGGTGCCGGGCGCTGCCCCACCGGCTGGAGGTGGAGAGAATGCGTTCCCCCACCGAGATCCGGTGGCGGGACTGGAGGAACCGAGAGGGCACGTCCACCCCCAGGCGCGGTTCCCGCAGCAGGGCGGTGGCATTCGCGCGGGTCAGGGGGTGGAGGTGGCTGTACGCACCGTGGGTCCCGCTGGGTCCGAGGATCTTCTCCAGGCGGGCGAGGGTCGGCAGGGTGGTGCCGGCGCACGCCTCGAAGACCTCCACGCGGAACCGGCCTGGGAGGGTGATGCCGTGCGCGCGCAGGGCGGCGTCGAGGGTCACGCCACCGAAGGTCCGGATGGCTGCGGCCTGGGCCGGGGAGAGGTCGATCTCAGGAGTCCGGGAGAACTTCTTGTAGGCGTGCGGGGTCCGAGCGTGACGCGTGACGAAGGTCCCGCCGAGGGAGGGCGCCAACCGCAGGTCGGGTCGCACGAGGGTCGCCGGGAAGTTCGCAGCGACCGACTGCTCGAAGGCCTCGGCGACGGCCACCTGGAGCAGCCCCTCGTCCTCGAGGACGTGGTCGGGCTGTTCGGCAAGTCGTCGCACGGTGTCCTCGACGGTTGCCGCGAGCATTGCCGGTGCGGCCTCGGCCTCGAGCTCCCCGGTGCCGCCGTTCTCCAGCCCGATGACGCGCAGGCCGACGTCGACCAGCGCCCTGGACAGCGGCACCGAGAGCTGCGGGCCCACCCACTTCCCGATGAGCGTCGCGAGGTACTTCGCGAGGAAGTTGACCACCTTCGAGCGCCCGACGAGCCGCAGCCCGAGCTTCAGGGCGGGGAGGATGGCCGGGATGAACTGCTCCATCGCCGGGCCGAGGTCGTCGCCGTCTCCGGCGTCCCTGACGCGGTTCATGAAGCGCCCCCGCGCGGCGGCCAGCTGCTCGAGCTCGGTGCCCATCGGCAGGTCCGGCCCCTTGTCGTGACCGAATGCCTCCCCTTCCTCGAGTGACTCGGGGGTCAGCATCGCCCCGACCATGGCGGCGTCGAAGGACTCGCCCAGGGTCTCCGGGTCGAGCACCTGGACCGGCGAGCCCGCGAAGTCCTCCGCCAGGGTCTCCTCCTCGGCCTCGTCCTCGAGCTGGTCGAACGACTCGTCCTCGAGCTCGCCGATCCCGATCTTCTTCGCAAGGTCCCGCGCCGGCTGCTGGAGCGCCGAGGGGAGGCGGCCGATCGCCATCCCGAGAACGCGGTTGAGGAGCGGCTTGATCAGGGACTTGATCTTGTTGAGGATCGCGCCGAGGAAGGGGATCTTGCTGACGACCTTCTTCGCGACGTCAGTGACCTTCTTGACCACGCCCTTGACCTTGTTGATGAGGCCGCCGAGGAACTGCTCGCCCGCCGGGGACACCATCGCCTGGCCCGGGTCGAAGCGCTCGAGGAGGTTCTCGAGCTCACCCTGCGAGATCGACGAAGGGTCGACGTGGCCGATGTGCTCGATGAGCCGCTGCACGCAGCGCTCGGCCTCGGTGACGATGGGGTCGAGGTGCGCCGCCGCGAGAAGCTGGCGTTGGGCCCCGAACGCGTCCGGCTGCTCGCCGTGCACCTCGATCCCGGCGGCCTCGGACGTCTCGGCGACGAGCTCGGCCAGGGCCGCGTCGAAGGACTCGTCGCGCAGCTCCTCGAAGGTCTCGAGGAACAGCTCGGTCTGCTCGTCCTCGAGCTCCAGGCCCGCAGCCCCCCGGTCGGCGAAGGGTGAGGGCGTCTCGGTCCAGGGGAGCAGGCCCACAGACTCCGGGCCGCCCTCGTCGTGGACCTCATGGTCGGCGAATGGGGTCTCCGGCTGCGCGGTGAGCAAGGCCGTCGGCTGGGTGTCCGGCATGGGTCCCTCCGGTGTCCACGATGAACAGGGCACGAACCATCATCCGCAGCACCCGTATCCGCATCCATGGCCCCAGTCGTGGCCCCAGTCGTGGACGCGCCCGGCCCCGGCGCGTGGCCGGTGCGTGTCCCTTGGTGCGGTCCCACGTCGCCACGCGGTGCCCGCCCGCGTCCCGGCACCCGCTGCCATCGCGTCTTCTTCGCGTCGCCACGGCGTATCCGGGAGCGTCGTCCCGAGTCGTGACGTTGCAGCCCTCCGGGTCGTCCGGGATACTGCCGAGACGTCCACGAATGGTTTGCCACATCGGATCCGTCCTTCCGGGGCGACGAGAGGGGCCGCCTGTGAGCGGTTCGCGCGTCCAACGCCAGGTGTGTGTCCTCGGGCGGCTCTCGATCGTGCCGGAGGACCGCCTGCCGGCCTCGGCGCGCCGGGCGATCGCCTACCTGGCCGTCAAGGGCCCCGTCGTCCAGCGGTCGCTGATGAGCACGGAGCTCTGGCCCACCGTCCTCGAGACTCGCGCCCGCGCCAACCTCCGGCGGGCGATCTGGCAGATCCCCGCCGAGTGGGTCACCGCCACCTCGTGGGAGGTGCGGCTCGAGGCGCAGGTGGACGTCGCGGATGCCCGCCGGGTGGCCGAGCAGGCACTTGACTCCGCGCCCCTCGATTCGAGCCAGCTCGACCTGCTCACCCGAGACCTGCTCCCCGGGTGGTACGAGGAGTGGCTGCTCGACGAACAGGACTCCTTCCACCTGATCCGCCTGCAGGCGTTGGAGGCGGTGTGCCACAACGCAACCCGACTGCATCAGTACAGTCTTGCCACCCGGGCCGGCCTGGCAGCGGTGAGTGCCGAACCATTGCGTCAGTCAGCGGTGTGCGCCCTGGTGCGGGCCCACCTGGAGGAGGGCAACTCCTACGAGGCCCTGCGTCGCTACGCCCACTACCGCGACGTGTTGTGGGCCGAACTCGAGGTCGAGCCGGCTGCGGACGTCACGGAGCTGATCGCAGCGGTGGCCCACGCGACCGGCCTCGGGCCGTCGCGGAAGGGGAAGGCGTCGGATGGGCCCCGGTCGTCCCACGGTTGATCTCTACGTAGGGGCTAGGTAGAGTACGACGATGGCGCGCCCCCCGAGGATGACCATGGCGACGCAGCTCGTGCTGCGCTCGCTGCTGGCCGACCCGGCCGACGAGCTCTACGGCTCCGAGATCGGCGAGGCGGCCGGTCTGATGAGCGGCACGGTGCACCCGATCCTGGCCCGGCTCGAGGCGGCCGGCTGGGTCGACTCACGGTGGGAGGACGTCGACCCGCGAGCGGCCGGCCGCCCCGCCCGGCGCTACTACCGCCTCACCGGCGAGGGCGCCCAGCAGGCCAGGGCCGCCCTGGCCAAGGCCCGTCAGCCGCAGCCGGGCCGCCTGGCCCCCCGCCCGGAGCCGGGTCTGCCATGACCGGCCCCGGCGTCCCCCACGACGTGATCACCACGGCGCGTGTCCTGGTCGGCGCCGCCACGGTCACGTTGCCCTCCGGGGCGGTGCGCGAGCGCTACCGCCGCGAGCACCTCGGGGAGCTCAGCGCGCTCCCCTCCGCAGACCAGGTGCACTACGCCGTCGGCGCGCTCATCACCTCGTGGGCGCTGCGACGGGCCGTGTCGAAGGAGACGGACATGACCACCACCTCGGTCAAGGCCGGCAAGCCGTTGCTCTGCCGGCTCAACCTGCACCACCGCTACCGCAAGCAGTACAACCCCGTCGGCGAGGTCTACCGGCGGTGCACGAAGTGCGGCAAGGACGACCCCGGCGACCCGCCGCGCGGCCAACCGCGGCACCCGATGCCGTACGCCATGTGAGGTCAGCGGCCCCGATGCCGTTCAGCCGTCGTCCGATGTCCTGACCCTCTTCGGGTCACGGGGCCAGGTCGAGCAGGGCGACTGGTTCCTCCACCGCGAGGACCGGCACACGTGGTTTCCGGGGGTGCTGCCGGACCCCGCCTCGCGCCAGCCTCGCCGCCGGGGACTGCGAGGGGTCGAGCCAGTTCCGGCGTGAGGTCAGGGACTCGTCGACGGCGTCGGCCGGCAGTGGTCGGGAGAACAGGAAGCCCTGGGCAAGGTGGCAGCCCAGCCGCTCGAGCACCTCGAGCTCCGCCTGCCGCTCGACGCCCTCGGCCACCACCGTGAGGCCGATCCGGTCGGCGAACGCGAAGACCCCGGAGACGAAGCGCCGTTGTGACTCGTCGCGGTCGAGGTTGTGGACGAACGACCGGTCGATCTTGACCTCGTCGACCGGGAGATCGCGTAACCGCGCCAGGGTGCTCTGCCCGGTGCCGAGGTCGTCCAGGGCGAGCCGCACCCCGAAGGTCCGCAGCTCGTCGCAGACCCTCCGGCTGATGTCGGTGTCGGGGAGCGGCTGCGTCTCGGTGATCTCCAGGCACAGCTGGCGTCCCGTGAGCCCGTGGCGGGCGAGCGCGGCGGCAACCAGCCGTGGTAGCTCGTCGGAGCCGAGCTGGGCAGGAGCGACGTTGACCGCGACCCGCAGGTCGCCGCCCCCGGGGAGCAGGGTCCACCTGGCGAGCTGGGCACACGCATGGCTCAGGACGACCTGGAACAGCGAGTCGAGCCGATCACACGTCTCGGCGATCCGCACGATCACGGGCGCCGGTACGGGTCGACCCTCGGGGGCCCAGCGCACCAAGGCCTCCAGCGTGTGCAGTCGCCCGCCCGGCAGCTCGATGATCGGCTGGTAGGACACGGCAACCTCGTGCCGCGCCAGCGCCCGCACGAAGGCCAGGCGCAGGGCCACGTCGTCCACCTCGGCCGCCTTCACGGCAGGGGTGTACATGAGGACGTCGGCCCCGCCGCGCTGCTTCACCACGTACATCGCCCGATCGGCGTGGGCCAGCAGCTCGTCGACGGTCGGCGTGGGATCGACCACGCCGACCACCGACAACCCGAGGCTGGCGGACACCGACGCCTCGCGGCCGGCGACGACGAAGGGCTCACGCAGGCTGCGCAGCAGCTCGCGGGCGACCTCGATGGGATCACGGCGATTCTCCATCAGCACGGCGAACTCGTCCCCACCGAAGCGCGCCAAGGTGTCTGCCTCGGTGAGGCAGCCCCGGAAGCGGCTGGCCACCTCCTGCAGGAGGTCGTCACCCGCACTGTGCCCCAGCTGGTCGTTGACCGACTTGAAGCCGTCGAGGTCGAGGAAGCAGATGGCCAACGAGCACTGCCCCTGTCGATGCAGCTCGAGGGCATGGCTCGCACGGTCGATGAACAGCGCCCGGTTGGCGAGCTCCGTCAACGGGTCATGGAACGCCTGGTAGTGCAGCTCGGACTCGCGCTCGGTGAGGGCCTGGGCGAGCCTCTGGTTGTCCCGCACGGTGAGGAACTGCCGGACGAAGACCAGCACGACGAGGAGGACGAACAGCACCGTCTCCACCCTCGAGATGTCCGTGGCGGCCAGCTGCCACACCATGAACCCCAACGAGCCGGCCAGGACGAGGTAGGGCATGGCGGCGCCGGCAACCAGGGGGCGGGAATGCGGCGGGCTGTCCACGGTGGCGGTCGGTGTGAGCCCCGCAACGGCGAGCACACCGAACGCCAGGAACCAGCCGAGGTCGATCGGGCTGTCGTTGGTGTAGGTCCCGGTCACCGTGAGGTAGGTGAAGGCGCTGTCGGCGAACGCCATCAGGGCCAGTCCGGCCGCGACGGTGCCCAGGGGCACCCGGTGCGCGCGGGAGCGGGACATCACCAGGATGCAGACCACGAGCAGGGCGATGTCGGATGCCGGGTAGGCCACGGACACGCTCAGTGCGAGCGGCGAGTCGGCCCCGGACCGCGCCACAGCCCCGAGCACGGTGGCCCACCCCACCAGGCCGACCGCGCAGGTGACCATCAGGCCGTCCAGCGCCATTCGCGTGCGTCCCGGGCCGGAGACGTTCGAGGGGAAGATGGCCAGGGCCACCAAGGCACCCATCGCGAACCCGAGGAAGCCGACGTCCGCCCACCCGACCGCCGGCACGTGGGTCCGCAGCACGACTTCGTAGTACGTCCAGATCGCCTGCCCGGCGGCCCAGGCGAAGGCCGCTGCCGCCAGCGCAGCCCAGGCGAGGCGGAGCCGCCCTGACGCCCTGGCTGCCGTCAGCGCACAGCCGACGGCGGCCAACAGCGAGATCACGGTCTCGCCAACGTTGGAGAAGGCGGCCCCCGCGCGGTGGATGCCGTAGAGGCCCAGTGCCCAGAGCACCAGGAGTGCCGCCATGACGCCAACCACCCACCGGGCCCGGTCCAACCACACCGTTGCCCGGTCACTCATCGGGTGTCGATCGCCGATCGGCGAATGGGTGCAGCCAGCACCCCTCGAAAGTACCGTCGCGCGCCCATCGACGCAGGCGAGTCGAGGTCTCACGACCAGATGTGACCAACGACCTCCTGACCTCCCCTTTCGGCGGCATCGCCGCCGTGGGCCCTCGGCGCGCCGAGGGCCTACGCTCACCGGCCCGGGGATGCCGCTCAGGCGGCGGATCAGGCGGCGGTCGCGGGGGCGACGTCTCCGGCATCCCGGGCCATGACGTCACCCGTGGCGCCGTCGCGCACCGCGGCGCGCCCGACGACGAAGACGTAGGCGAGGAAGAGCGACTCGACGGCGATGCCGATGCCGATGCGCGCCCAGGTCGGCAGCCCCGAGGGGGTGACGAAGCCCTCGATGGAGCCGCTGACGAACAGCACCGCGACCAGCCCGAGCGCCACCGCGATGGCGGTGCGTCCCTCCTTGGCGAAGGACTCGACCCGGCTCATGGCGCCGGGTTCGATCCACGACCAGAACAGGCGCAGCCCGACGCCGCCGGCCACGAACACGGCGGTCAGCTCGAGTAGCCCGTGCGGCAGGATCAGGCCGAAGAACAGCGCTCCCCGGTCGTGGCTCAACATCAGCGCAGCGGCGATGCCGACGTTGACCACGTTGGAGCCGATCAGCAGCAGCACCGGCAGGCCGAGCACCCCCAGGGCGATGCACAGCGCCGCCACCTGGGCGTTGTTGACCCACACCAGGGTGCCGAACTCACCATGCGGGAACTCGGAGTAGTAGTTCTCGAAGTCGGTGCCGACGTAGGCCTGGATCTCGGCCGGCGTCATCTGGCTGGTCCACACCTCGGGGTGGCCGAGCGACCACCAGGCGACGAGGGCGGCCAGGGCCACGCTGACCAGGGCAGTGGTCCCCCACCACCAGCGGGTGCGGTAGAGCGCCGCCGGGAAGGTGCGGGTGAAGAAGTGCACGAAGTCGGTCCAGGTCGACGTGCGGGCACCGGCCGAGGCGCCGCGGGCACGGGCCAGCAGGGCCGACAGGTAGGTGACCACCGACGGGTCGGGGCTGGCCGAGCGCACCACCGAAAGGTGGGTGGAGACCCGCTGGTAGAGGTCGAGCAGCTCGTCGGCCTCGGCCCCCGTGAGGCGCCGCCGGGAGGTCAGGTCCTCGAGCCGCTGCCACTGGGCCCGGTGGGCCATGAGGTACGCGTCGAGGTCCACCCGGGCAGCCTAACCGCCGATGGGCGGGCGCCCACGCGGGTTAGCATCACCGGGTGAGCGACCTCGGGGGCTACCGCAGCTACGCCACCGACGACCTCGTCACCGGCGAGGGGGTCGCGGTCGAGGTGCCGGTCGCGAGCGTGGCGGCCCGGATGGCGAGCGGCGCCATCGACGTCTTCCTCATGCTGGTGGTGCTGATCACCGGGATGTTCGTGTTCGGTGCGGTGACAGCGGCGACGTCCGAGGCGGTGCAGGGCATCGCCGCCATCCTGCTCACCAGCCTGGTCCTGATCGGGATGCCGGCCACCATCGAGACGCTCAGCCGCGGTCGGTCGGCGGGGATGCTCGCCCTCGGCCTGCGGGTCGTGCGCGACGACGGCGGCCCGGCCACCGCCCGGCACGCCCTGGTGCGCGCGCTGGTCGGCTACGTCGAGATCTGGCTGTTCTTCTGCATCCCGGCCCTGCTGACGGCGCTCATCCACCCGCGCGCGAAGCGGCTCGGCGACATGGCGGCGGGGACGGTCGTCGTCACCCAGCGCGCGCGGCTGAACCTCACCCCACCGCCGGGGATGCCGCTCGCGCTCGCCGAGTGGGCGCGCTCGGCCGATGTGGCGACGCTGCCCTCGGGGCTGACCGTCGCGGTGCGCCAGTTCCTGGCCCGCGCGCCGGGGCTGACGCCAACGTCGCGGCAGACCCTGGGCCTGGAGCTGCTGCACTCGACGCTCCCCTACGTCAGCCCGCCGCCTCCCGGGCGCTACCACCCGGAGGTCGTGCTGGCGGCGGTCGTCGCCGAGCGCCGGCACCGCGACCTCGAGCGGCTGTGGCGCGAGGAGCAGCTGCGCGCCCGCGTCATCCCCGCCGACCCGTTCAGCACCCCCCGCTGACCCTTCCCCGACTCCTTGCGGATTCTCCCCCCGCTCTTCCCGACTCCTTGCGGATCTCCCACCCGCTCTTCCCGACTGCTTGCGATTCTCCCACCGCGGGCGCCCGGTCCGGCCGCCCACAGGGGGTGGGAGATTCGCAATCAGTCGGGGGTTGGGGGCCCGGCGCACGGAGCTAGCTTCCCGACTTCTTGCGGATTCTCCACCGGCCGCGGAAACCGGCAGGCTGACTTTCAGGGTGGAGAATCCGCAAGAAGTCGGGTTCAGCCAGCTAGTGGGCGGCGCCGAGGGCGGCGTAGCCGGGCTTGACGACCGACTCGATGATCTCGAGCCGCTCGTCGAACGGCAGGAACGCCGACTTCATCGCGTTGATCGTCACCCAGCGCAGGTCGTCGAGGGTCCAGCCGGCCTCGTCGACGAGCAGCTGCATCTCGCGTGACATCGACGTGCCGCTCATCAGCCGGTTGTCGGTGTTGACCGTCACCCGGAAGCGCAGCTCCGTGAGCAGCGTCGATCGGGTGTGCCGCAACGGAGTCCGCGGCACCGGTCTGGACGTTCGACGCTGGGGCACATCTCGAGCGGGATGCGCTGTCGCGCACGTAGCCCGACAGACCGCCGAGCACGGGGATGCCGTCGTCACCGGTCGGATGTCGTCGACGATGCGCACGCCGTGACCGAGCCGGTCGGCGCCACACCACTGGATCGCCTCCCAGATGCGTCGGCAGCCCGAACGCCTCGCCGGCGTGGATCGTGAAGTGGGCGTTCTCGCGGCGCAGGTACTCGAACGCGTCGAGGTGCCGGGTGGGCGGGAAGCCGGCCTCGGCCCCGGCGATGTCGAACCCGACGACGCCGCGCGTCGCGGTAGCGCCACGGCGAGCTCGGCGATCTCGCGGCGAGCGGGCGGCGTGGCGCATCGCGGTGAGCAGGGTGCCGATCCGGATCGGGCGTGCCGGCGGCGGCCGCGCTCCGCCTCGCCCTCGCGGAAGCCGGCCAGCACCGCCTCGACGACCTCGGGCAGCGACAGCCCGCCCTCGATGTGCAGCTCGGGCGCGAAGCGCGACCTCGGCGTAGACGACCCCGTCGGCGGCCAGGTCGAGCGCGCACTCCCGGGCCACCCGGGTCAGCTGCTCGGCGGTCTGCATGACCGCGACGGTGTGCGCGAACGTCTCGAGGTAGCGCTCGAGCGAGCCCGAGTCGGCGGCGTCGCGGAACCAGGCGCCCAGCTCCACCGGCATCCGTCGTCGGCAGGTCGGCGTAGCCGAATGCCTCGGCGAGCTCGACGACCGTGGCGGGCCGCAGCCCGCCGTCCAGGTGGTCGTGCAGCAGCGCCTTGGGCGCTCGGGCGACGATCGTGGGGGGCAGGTCTGCGGTGGGCTCGGGCACGATCAACACCCTAGTAGCGGCGCGGACGCGTCCGCTCCAGCGTCGAGGGTCAGGCGATCCGGTCGATGACGATCGGCGTGCGCTCGACCGTCGTGCCCTCCGGGGCGATGGTGATCGCGCCCTGCAGCGCACCCTGGGCCCGGTCGAAGCGCTCGGGCTCGTCGGTGTGCAGGGTCAGCAGCAGGTCGCCCTCGGCCACCGCGTCTCCCGGCTTGGCGTGCATCTCGATGCCGGCCCCCGCCTGCACCGGGTCCTCCTTGCGCGCGCGGCCCGCACCGAGGCGCCACGCGGCCACGCCCACGGCCATACGCGTCGAGCTCGGTGAGCACGCCCGACGTGCCGGCCCGCACCTCGTGCCGCTCGGTGGCCACCGGCAGCGGTGCGTCGGGGTCGCCGCCCTGCGCCGCGATCATCCGGCGCCAGGCGTCCATCGCGCGACCGTCTGCGAGCGCGGCGGCGACGTCCTGGCCACCGCGCCCCGCGGCATCCAGCATCTCCTCGGCGAGCCGCACGGTCAGCTCGACGACGTCGGCCGGCCCGCCGCCGGCGAGCACCTCGACCGACTCGCGCACCTCGAGGGCGTTGCCGGCGGTCAGGCCGAGCGGCGTCGACATGTCGGTGAGCAGCGCGACGGTGTTGACGCCGGCATCGGTGCCGAGGTCGACCATCGTGCGGGCCAGCTCGGTGGCGTTCTCGCGGGTCCTTCATGAAGGCGCCGCTGCCGACCTTGACGTCGAGCACCAGCGCGCCGGTGCCCTCGGCGATCTTCTTGCTCATGATCGAGCTGGCGATCAGCGGGATCGCCTCGACGGTGCCGGTGACGTCGCGCAGCGCGTAGAGCTTCTTGTCGGCCGGTGCCAGCCCCGAGCCCGCGGCGCAGATGACGGCCCCCACGTCCTCGAGCTGCTGCATCATCGCCTCGTTCGACAGCGACGCCTGCCAGCCGGCCACCGACTCGAGCTTGTCGAGGGTTCCGCCGGTGTGGCCGAGCCCGCGGCCGGAGAGCTGCGGCACGGCCACGCCGAACACGGCGACGAGCGGGGCCAGCGGAAGGGTGATCTTGTCGCCCACGCCACCGGTGGAGTGCTTGTCGGCGGTCGGGCGCGACAACCCGGAGAAGTCCATCCGCTCGCCGCTGGCGATCATCGCGGCGGTCCAGGTCGCGATCTCCCGGCGGGTCATCCCGTTGAGCAGCACGGCCATCGCCAGCGAGCTCATCTGCTCCTCGGCGACGGCGCCACGCGTGTAGGCGTCGATGACCCAGCGGATCTGCTCGTCAGTGAGCTCGTGGCGGTCGCGCTTGGCGATGATGACGTCGACGGCGTCGAAGGATTCGCTCATCGGGACATCATGGCAGGACCGTCACCGACCTCGGCCACCCCGGTGCAGGGCGTCGCGTGGCTCAGTCGACGGGAGCGACGGCGTCGAGAGTGTCACGGCCGAAGGCCTGCGGCAGCACCTCGCGCATCGTCAGAACACCCTCGGGGGTCTGCAGCAGAGTGTCTGCAGTTCCGTTCTCCCACAACAACTGTCGGCACCGGCCGCACGGCATCAGGCTGTCGCCGTTCTGGTCGACGCACCACACCGCGACGCAGCCGACCGCCGCCCGTGGCGTGCAGCTCAGACACCATCCCGCACTCGGCGCACAGCGTCATCCCGTTCGCGGCGTTCTCGACATTGCAGCCCGACACCATGCGCCCGTCGTCGACCAGCCCGGCCACCCCCACGCGGAAGTGGCTGTAAGGGGCGTAGGCGAGGGTCGTCATCCGCACGGCCTCGACGCGCAGCGCCTCCCAGTCGATGCCCGAACGCGGGCCGGGATCGCGCACCGTGATGCCGTCGGCCACGTCGTCGCTCACAACTGCTCCAATTCGGTGGATGCGGGCTCGGCAGGCGTCCGGCGCCGCAGCACGGCCACCGACGACAGCAGCCGGGCCCCGAAGGTGATGGCGTCCTCGTCGACGACCAGGTCGCCCTGGTGCAGGTCGAAGGTCGGACCACCGTGGGTGCGGGTGCCCAGGCGGGCCATCGCGCCGTCGGTGTGCGACAGGTACCAGGCGAAGTCCTCGCCGCCCAGCGACTGCGAGGTCGGCACCGGGTGCATGGCGCCCGCCAGCGAGGCGAGCCGGAAGGCCTCGATGCCGGTAGCGGTGTTGACCACCGGCGGCACCCCCTTGACCCGCTCGACCTTGGCCTGCACGCCGTAGGGCTGCACCACCCCGTGCACGATCTCCTCGAGCAGCGGCCCCACCGTCAGCCAGGCCTGCGCGTCGAGCATCCGCAGTGTGCCCTGGCACTCGCCGGTCGACGGGATGACGTTGCTGGCGCGGCCGGCGCTGATCTTGCCCGAGACAAGGGCGGCCCGGCCCGGGGGTCGAGGCGGCGGGAGAGCGCGGCCGGCACGTCGGTGACGACCTTCGCGAGGGCGTAGGTGAGGTCCTCCGTGAGCCTGGGGGCCGGGAGGTGTGCCCGCCCCGCCCGTGCAGCGAGACGGTGACGTGGTCGCAGGCGGCGGTCAGCGGTCCTTCGCGAAGCCCCACCTGCCCACGTCGAGGCTGCGGGTCGCAGTGCACGGCGAACACGGCGTCCACGCCGTAGAGCGCGCCCGCCAGAGGGCGTCGTGCGCGCCGCCGGGGATGACCTCCTCGGCGGCCTGGAAGATGCCGCGCACGGCAAGGCCGCGCTCGACCAGGGCCGGCTCGCAGGCTTTGAGGGCGAGCAGGGCGCCGAGCAGGCCGACGACGTGCACGTCGTGCCCGCAGGCGTGGCAGACGCCGGGAGTGCGGGAGGCCCACTCGAGGCCGGTGCGCTCGCGCACCGGCAGGGCGTCCATGTCGGCCCGCAGCGCGACGCGGTGCTCGGCATCCGGCGCACCGATGTCGGCGAGCAGGCCGGTGCCTGGCAGCAGACGCACTCGCAGGCCCGCCGCATCGAGGCGGCGGGCCACGGTCTGGGTCGTGCGCGTCTCCTCGTGCGAGAGCTCCGGATGGGCATGGAGGTCCCGCCGGATGTCGATAGCTCGGCTGCGAGTGAGGAGATGCGCTCGCCGAGTGCGGCGAGGAGGGCATCGTCGTTCATCGGCGGCCAACACTACCCGGCCGCGACGGTTCGCCGGGCCGCCCACAGCCGTCGCAGAGCCCCGACTTCGTGCAGCGAGCGGGATGCCGTCACGCCGGGTTCGGTGCCCGCTTGTCGCCCCGGCAGCCACCTCAGCACCCAACTCTGGCCAGTTCCGGGGCCCAGAGTCGGTCAGCCGCGGTCGGCC
>CAVZVV010000002.1:0-168554 GCA_963778785.1 uncultured Actinomycetes bacterium | reverse complement strand
GTGCGGCCACGAACCGCTCGGCCAGGTGGGCCTGCCGGGCATGGTTGGCGAGCCGGTGGCCGTGCAGTCGTAGCAGCGCCGCCGTGACGGGATGCTCGTCCTCGGCCTCGAGCCGCTCGGCGCCGGCGACGGCCCGCTCCTCAGAGAGTCCTGGGTACGAGACCGCCTGGACCCGGTTGAGGACGAGACCGGCGAGCGGCATCCGCTCGGCCTCGAGCCGCTCGACGAAGTAGGAGGCCTCGCGCAGCGCGTCGCGCTCGGGAGCGGCGACGACGACGAACCACGTGCCGGGATCCTGCAGCAACGCGTACGTCTTCTCGGCGCGCTGGCGGAAGCCGCCGAAGAGCGCCTCGAACGCGGTGACGAAAGCCTGCAGGTCGACGAGGACCGAGGCGCCGATGACCTTGTTCAGCACGCTGGTGAACATGCCGAAGCCGGCGCTCATCAGCCGGCCGAAACCGCGGCCCGGCGCGGTGAGGATCTTGATGAAGCGCCCGTCCAGGAAGGTGCCCATCCGCTTGGGGGCGTCGAGGAAGTCGAGCGCGGAGCGCGACGGCGGAGTGTCGACGACGATGAGGTCCCAGCGGCCGTCCTCGTCGGACTCGGCGCGCAGATGGCCGAGCTTCTCCATGGCCATGTACTCCTGCGTGCCCGCGAACGAGCTCGACAGCGCCTGGTAGAAGGGGTTCGCCATGATCTCGGCGGCCTTGTCGGGATCGGCGTGGGCCTCGACCATCTCGTCGAACGTGCGCTTCATGTCGAGCATCATCGCGTCGAGCGAGCCGGAGCCGTCGGGACCGCTCACGCCGGGGACGCGGCGTGGCTCGTTGTCGAGCTCGTCGAGCCCCATCGACTGCGCGAGCCGGCGGGCCGGATCGATGGTGAGCACGCAGACGTCGCGGCCGAGCTCGGCGGCGCGCAGCCCCAGTGCGGCGGCCGTCGTGGTCTTCCCGACGCCCCCGGAGCCGCAGCACACGATGATGCGCGTGCTGCGGTCGACGAGAACGGCGTCGATGTCAAGCGGGGGCGCCTGCGGCGCAACCGGGGCGCCTGCGGGCGCACTCATGCCATGCCCTGCGCACGCAGCGCCGCGGCCAGCTCGTACAGCCCTCCGAGGTCCATCCCGCCGGGGAGGAACGGCAACCCGTAGAGGGCGCGGCCGGTGGCGTCGAGGCGCTCGCGCTCCTGGCGCTCGAGCGTGACCCGTTCAGCGTGGTCGCTCGCCTCGAGGGTAAGCGCGTCGAGCAGCTCGGGCGGCGCCGTGGCGTTGCGGCCGAGGACGCCGGCCGCGCTGAGGCCTTCGGCGAGCCCGTCGCGGGCCAAGGTGCCGGCCCCCGCCGCGACGAGGTCGTCGTCGTGCAATGCGGGCCTGCGGGTCATGTTCACGACGATGCCGCCGGTGGGCAGGTCGGCGGCCTCGAGGTCGGCCATGCCGTCGATCGTCTCCTGCACGGGCATCTCCTCGAGCAGCGTGACGAGGTGCACGGCGGTCTCGGGCGATCTGATGACCCCCATCACGGAGTCGGCCTGATGGCGGATGGGCCCCATCCTCGCGAGCCCGGAGACCTCCGAGTTGACGTTCAGGAAGTTCACGATGCGGCCTGTGGGCGGTGCGTCGAGCACGACGGCGTCGTAGACGAACGACGAGCCCTGCCGCCGGCGCACCGCCTCGCACGCCTTACCGGTCAGGAGCACGTCGCGGAGCCCGGGTGCGATGGTGGTGGCGAACTCGATCGCCCCCATGCGCCGCAGCGCCGAGCCCGCCCGCCGCAGGCTGTAGAACATGTCGAGGTAGTCCAGCATCGCCTCTTCGGCGTCGATGGCCAGGGCGGACACCTCGCCGCGTCCGGGGGCCACGGCGATGCGGCGCTCGTCGTAGGGCAGCGGCGGGACGTCGAACAGCTGGGCGATCCCCTGCCGACCCTCGACCTCGACGAGCAGCACCGAGCGGCCCTCCGCCGCGAGGGCCAGGGCCAGCGCGGCCGCCACCGTCGTCTTCCCGGTCCCGCCTTTGCCGGACACCACGTGCAGCCGCACGTCGTCCCAGTCGCGTGGCGGGCGGGTCACGTATCGAGCCTAGTGGCCGCCTCGCGGGCGCACCCGGCGGTGGCGAGGGGGCGGGGACTAGGGTCGGCGCATGACCCGGTGGGAGTACGTGACCGTGCCGCTGCTGATCCACAACACCAAGGCGATCCTGGACAACTGGGGGCTCGACGGGTGGGAGCTCGTCTCGGTCGTCCCAGGGGCGAACCCGGAGAACCTGGTGGCCTACTTCAAGCGTCCGAAGGAGTCCTGATGGGTGCCGTCGAGCAGCGCCTCGCCGACCTCGGCCTGACCGTGCCGGAGGTGGTTCCGCCCGTGGCGGCGTACGTGCCAGCAGTGCGCACCGGGGTGTACGTGTACACGTCCGGCCAGCTGCCCATGGCGTCCGGCGCGATGGTCGCCACGGGCAAGGTGGGCGGCACCGTCGACCCCGACACCGCCAAGGCGTGCGCGCAGCAGTGCGCCCTCAATGCCATCGCCGCGGTGAAGTCGGTGATCGGCGACCTCGACCAGGTGGTCCGGGTGGTCAAGGTCGTCGGGTTCGTGGCCTCGGTGCCGGAGTTCACCGGCCAGCCCCAGGTGGTCAACGGAGCGAGCGAGCTGCTCGGCGCGGCCTTCGGCGAGGCGGGCGTGCACGCCCGTTCCGCGGTGGGCGTCGCGGCGCTCCCGCTCGATGCCCCCGTCGAGGTCGAGATCGTCGTCGAGGTCGCCGGTTGACGCCGTCGTGGCAGCCATGGACATCCCCGACAACCTCACCGCACGCGCCCGGGCCCTGCTGACGGGCGACCCGTCGTGGCAGGCACCTCCCGTGCGCGACGCGGCCACGATCGCGCTGTGCCGCGACACCGCGTCCGGCGTGGAGGTCTTCGTCATGCGGCGGGTGCGGGCGATGGCGTTCGCCGCGGGGATGCACGTGTTCCCGGGTGGGGCGGTGGAGCCGTCCGACGCTGACGTGCCATGGGTCGAGGGCGGCCGCGAGGCCGTCGCGGCTCAGGCCACCCGGATGACGGCGCCGCCCGACACGGCCGCCGCCCTCGTGGCGGCGGCGGTCCGTGAGACGTTCGAGGAGTCCGGCGTGCTGCTGGCCGTCGACCCCTCCGGCGTGACGGCGCGTGACCCCGGAGGCGACCGGTGGGAGGCGGCCCGGCAGGCCCTGCTCGACGGCTCCCTCACCCTCGGCGGGCTCCTCGCCGACCTCGGGCTCGTCCTCGACCCGGCGCTACTGCCGCTGTGGAGCCACTGGATCACACCCGAGGTCGAGGGCCGTCGTTTCGACACCAGGTTCTTCGTGGCGGCCGTGCCGCCCGGGCAGGCGCCGCGGGATGTCGGCGGGGAGGCCGATCGGGTGCGCTGGGTGTCGCCGGCCGCGGCAGCAGTCGCCGCGCGCACCGGAGAGATGCCGATGCTGCCCCCGACCCTGCACGCGCTCGACGCGCTGGCCCCGGCCGCCACCGTCGCCGACGTCCTGGCCGCGGCGCCCGCTCGGGTGGTCTTCCCGCTCATGCCGCGCCCGGTGCTCGAGGGCGACGCGGTGCGGTGGGCGCTGGTCGATGCGCGCGACGGCACCGAGGTGGCGCCGGGATGAGTGGCCTGCTGCCGCCGTCCCACCTCTTCGCCCCGTGGCACGGTGGCGACGTCACGCCGCGCGCCACCTGCGTGCTCGCCCCGAACGCGGGTCCAATGACGCTGGACGGCACGAACACATGGGTGCTCCACGAGCCGGGGGCCGCGCACGCGCTCGTCCTTGACCCCGGGCCAGACGACGAGGCGCATCTTGACGCCGTCGCCCACGCCGTGGCGGCGCGAGGCGCCAGGATCGCGGGCGTGCTGCTCACCCACGGCCACGCCGACCACAGCGCGGGCGCGGCCCGGCTCGCGCAGCGGCACGGCGTGGGGGTCCGGGCGCTCGACCCCGCGCACCGGCTCGGCCGAGAGGGCGTCGTCGACGGCGACGTCGTCGGCTGCGACGGCCTCGAGCTGCGGGTTCTGGGGACGCCGGGCCACTCGGGGGACTCGCTGTCGTTCCTGCTCGAGGCTGACGGCGGCCTCCTGACCGGCGACACGGTGCTCGGCCGCGGAACGACGGTCGTGGCGCACCCGGACGGCCGGCTCGCCGACTACGTCCACTCCCTGGGGCTGCTGCGCCGCACCGCCGAAGCCAGCGGGGCGCGGCATGTGCTCACCGGCCACGGTCCGGTGCTCGGCGACCCGGTGGCAGTCCTGGACGCCTACCTCGCCCATCGGGTCGAGCGCCTCGACCAGGTGCGCGCGGCGCTGCGCGAGCTGCGCCCGACCCCGGACGGGGAATCTCTCGTCGATGCCGTGGTCGAGGTCGTGTACGCCGACGTGGCACGGGCCCTGTGGCCTGCCGCGGCGATGAGCGTGCGGGCGCAGCTGGAGTACCTCCGCGAGACCGGCGAGGCGTAGCCCCGCGGGCGGCCGGCGGCTATGGCAGCCGGGCGAACGGCTGGGCCACCTCCACGGCGCGGGCCACTTGCAGCACCCGGCGGTCGTCGAAGTGCCGGCCCACGACCTGCATCGCCATCGGCAGCCCCTGCCCGGACAGGCCCACCGGGACTGTTGCCGCCGGGTGGCGGGTCATGTTGATCGGGTACGTGAACGGCGTCCAGTCGACCCAGTGGGATTGGGTGTCCGGATCGGCCACGTCCGCGCCCACCGGGAACGCGACCAACGGAAGCTGCGGAGAGACCAGCACGTCGAAGCGGGTCAGCAGGTCGTTGACGGCGAGGGTGGCCTGCCCCCGCACCACGTCGGCCGCGAGGAACTGGTGCGCCGTGAGGAGCCGGCCGCGCTCGACGGTGGCGACGAGCCCAGGGTCGCTGCGGTGCCAGAGGTGCTCCGGCACGTCGTCGAGGGATCGTCCGAGCGCGGCGTCCCACAGCACCAGGAAGGCTTCGCGGGTGCCCTCGGGCAGGTCAGGGTCGACCTCCTCCACCGTGGCCCCCAGCGTCGCCAGCAGGTCGACCGTGCGCGCGACCGCAGCGGCGATCTGGGGATCGACGGCTGCCCCGCCGAAGTCGGGGCTGTAGGCGACACGCATCCCGACGACGCCGTCGTCGACGTGGTCGAGCCACGACCCGTTGTCGACCTGGGTGGGGTAGATCTCGAGCGGGTCGGGTCCGGCGATGGCGGCCATCAGGTGCGCGGTGTCGCGTACGGTCCGGGTGAGCGGGCCCAGGTGGCTCAGCAGCCCCGAACCGCCGGGCGGGTAGAGCGGTACGAGGGCGTGGGTCGGCTTGAGGCCGACGACGCCGCAGAAGCCCGCGGGAATCCGCACCGAACCGCCGCCGTCACTACCGATGTTGAGCACGGCCATGCCGGTGGCCGCCGCCATGGCCGCGCCACCGGACGAGCCACCGGCCGTGCGCGCGGGGTCCCACGGGTTCCGCGTGACGCCCGTCACGGGGCTGTCGGTGAGCCCCTTCCAGCCGGCCTCCGGGGTGGTGGTCTTGCCGACGATCACGGCGCCGGAGTCGCGCAGCCGCCGGGCTACCGGCGCGTCGTCGACCGCGAGGTCGTCGGGGTCGATGTGCGGCGAGCCCTTGCGGGTGGGCCAGCCGCGCAGCAGGACGAGGTCCTTGACCGACGCGGGTACACCGTCGATCGGCCCGCGCGCGCGCCCGGATCGCCACCGCTGCTCGCTCTGCGCCGCGGCAGCGAGGGCTCCCTCCGGGTCGACGCCGACGAAGCCGTGGAGCTCGCTGTCGCGCTCGTCGATCCGCGCCAGGCACGCGGCGGTCACCTCGACCGGTGAGAGTGCGCGGTCGGCGTAGGCCGATGCGAGCAGGTCGACGGTCAGGTCGCGCGGGTCGAGCTCCATGGCGGCACCTTCCGTGCACGGGTGGCCGCGAGGCTATCCGGCCTGCCGCGTCCACCCCCCGCGTCACTGCCGACATGGTCGCTTCTGGTGCCGGGAAACGACCATCAGGGCAGTGACGCGGGGGTGCGGGGGCGGGCGGGCCAGCTGGGGAGGGCGAGGGGGCGTCGTCGGCAGGAGACGCCGAGATAGCGTCGGCGGCGGGACCGGGGGCACCCGCCACCGGGCCACCGCCTGCGAGGGGGAGCAGTCGATGAGGTCGTTCTGGATGGGGGTCGGTCGCGCGACGGCGGTTGTCGTCGCTGTCGCACTGCTGGCGACCGTCGTCCCAGCTCAGGCCGCGGGCGGTGCCCGGGGCGGACGGCCGGCGCCACCGCGCGCCAGGCCCAGCGCCGCGCTGCTGGCCGCGACGAGAGCCCCTGGCGGCTTGCTCGGTCTGCTCGCGCGCCCGGACGTCGTCCGCGCCGCTCGCGCCGCGGGTCTCGAGGGACTGCTCTCGTCGGCCGCGCGCAGCTTCGTCCCGGTCTTCGCCACCTCCGGGCCGGCGGCCTACGAGACTGCCCGGATGGTGGCCCGCGCCGCTGACCCGCACGAGCGCGACCCGAGAGTGCTGCGCCGACTCGTCCTGCGGTTGCGCGACGGCGCGGGTGTCACCCCGGGCGGGTCTCGGCTTCCGCCGCTGCCCCCAGCGCCAGCCTCTGCCGCAGCCGCCTTGCGGTCCCTCGATCGCCAGCTCCTCGTCGTGGGCGCCACGGGGCCCTGGGGCGTCACCATCAGGGTGGCCTCCGGCCAGGCGTGCGTGCTCCCCGTCGGGGCGGGGGTGCGGCACGTGACGGCGCGCCGCGGGCCCTGCCGCGGTGACGCGAGGGTCGTCGACAGGTACCCCGTGCGCACCGCGGCCGTCTTCGTCGACCGCATCGTGCGCAGCGAGGCCGCCGCCCTCTACCTCGTCATGTGGCTGCTGTGGCGCTCGTTCGGCGGCGCGTCCCTGTCGCCGTCGGTCGGGCGGGAGGCCTGGAGCGTCCGGACGATCTCGGGGTTCGCACGCCGCTACGTCGGCGTGACCACGAGCTCCCTGCGCGCGAACGCCAAGGGCCTCGATGCCGACGGCCGGCTCCAGTTCGGCCGGGGCCACTTCGTGCGCTGCCTGACCTTGAACGCACCGGTGCCGTGGAAGGCCGGCCGCATCACCTGGGGCTCGTGCGCTCGACTGCCCGCGCGGGTGGTGCCGCCCCCGACGTTTCCGGCCGCGCCTCCTGTGCCCCCGCCGCTAATTCCCGCCGAGGTGGCTGCGCGGTACGTCTCGAGGTTCGTCGGCTACCGCCGCGACGGGGTGCCGGCGTCGGACGCCGCCCTCTTCGCCAGCCTCGACGCGCTCTCGTTCGGCGGGGTCACCGCGGCCGAGGTGGTAGGGGAGGACCCGCTCCTGGCCGAGGTGGACGCCAAGGGCGGAACTCTGTGCATCGCGCCGCCGGCCGTGCCGGTCCCGGCGACGGCGGTCGGGCCCCCGACGCCATCGCGGTCCGAGGCCCCCGGCACCTGGCACCTGGGGCGCTGCGCGACCGTGTCGCTCGCCGACATCGCCTTCGGGGCGAGCCGGATCTTCTTCGATGGTCAGTGGGACCAAGGCCTGACCCGGGCGGAGGCCACGAGCGCCGCGGCCGCCGTGCTGCCGTCAGTGTTCGTGTCGGTGGCGTCCGCGACGGTGCGACGGTCGGATCCGCCGGTGATCGAGTTCGTGCACACCTCGGGCCCCGTGTGCGTGCACCTGTCGATCGACAACCCCGACGCTGTCACCGTCGTGCCCCACCCCGTGGAGTCGCCGACGGAGGCGCCGAACACGTGGCACGCCGGGGTCTGTACGACGGCCTGAGGGCCCGCGGTACAGCCGCGCCCGCGGTGCTACGGCTACCGCGCGCGGCGCTGCAGCCGCTCGACGTCGGTGAGGGTGACCGAGCGCGTCTCGAGCTTGATCCAGTTGCGTTGCGCGAAGTCGGCCAGTGCCTTGTTCACGGTCTCGCGCGAGGCCCCGACCAGCTGCGCGAGCTCTTCCTGGGTCATGTCGTGCTCGACGTAGAGGCCGTCGGGCCGGGTCTCGCCGAAGCGCTCGCCGAGGTCGAGGAGGGCCTTGGCCACCCGTCCGGGCACGTCGGAGAACACGAGGTCAGCCATCGCGTCGTTGGTGCGCCGAAGCCGCTGCGCGAGCGCTTGCAGGAGCTCCTCGGCGACCTCGGGCCGGCCGGTCAGCCACGGCCGGAGCGCCTCGTGGCCGAGACCCAGGCAGATGACGTCGGTGAGGGCCGTGGCGGTGGCGGTGCGCGGACCGGGGTCGAACAGGGACAGCTCGCCGAACATGTCGCCGGGGCCCATCACGGCCAGCAGGGACTCGCGCCCGTCGGTGGACGTGTGGCCGAGCTTGATCTTGCCCTCCACCACGACGTAGAGCCGGTCGCCGGGCTCGCCCTCGGAGAACAGCACGTCGCCCTTGCCGAGAGCCACCTCGATCATCGACGCGCGCAGGGCCGCGGCGGCCTCCGCGTCGAGCGCTGCGAACAGCGGTGCTCCGTTGAGCGCGTCGTTCACGGTCCGTCCCTCCCTGGTCCCCGATTTCGTCGGGCCACAGTCTGTCCTACCGGGGTCGGGGACGCGACCAGATGGGTGGGGCTCGTGCGGGTCAGACCCGCAGGCTCAGCGCCTCGTGGGGCAGGGCCGTGAGCGCCAGGGTCGGGTCCTGGCGGTACCGGGCGATGAGTTCGCCCGTGACGCCGTCGATGCGGCGGAACAGCCCGGCCCGCACCTCCGAGAGTCGTCGCTCGGCCACGAGGAGGTCTCCGGCGAGGGACTCGCGCGCCGCCTCGTCGCCATCGACCTCGCGCGACCAGAGCCGCGCCAGGTCGGGCAGTGGCGGCACGTCGTCGATGGGGCCCACGGACAAGTGGACGAGGCGGCGGCGCAGCGTCGGGGCGTCGGCGAGCACGCGGCCCAGGTCGGCAACCCGGTCGACCTCGGACCCGCCGGCTCGAAGCACGTCCAGGCGGGCCTGGATGATGCGGCGCCAGTACGACACCTTCGTCTCCTCGTCGGCCAACGACGTCCGCAGGGCGCGCAGGTCCTCCAAGCTCAACGAGTCGTAGGCCGGGTCGCGCTCGGGCGCGGGGGCGTGGGCCCGCGCGGCCTTGCGCGCCTTGCGCCGGGCAGCGGCCGCCGCCCGGACCTCCTCGGGAGTGAGAGGCGGATTGTCGGGGTCGGCGGACGTGGTGCGCTGCTCCGGGACCGGGTGCTGGTAGGTGCTCATCGTGCCTCGCTTGGGTCAGCCCGAGCCCGCTGGATCGGACGCCCCCCTACAGCCATATCGGCACGATCTGGGAAACCTTGAGTCCAGGGGTTGGGCCGGGACGTCTCCCGTGCGGCCCCGGTCGGCCCGGGCGCTTACCCTGGGCCGGTGGCCGACACCTCACGCACCTCGCTCGTGCGCCGCGCTCGGCGCATCTACCGCGAGCTGGAGGCCACGTACCCCGACGCCCACTGCGAGCTCGACTTCGGCTCGCCGCTCGAGCTGCTCGTGGCGACGATCCTGTCGGCGCAGTGCACCGACCGCCGCGTCAACCTCGTCACACCGGCCCTGTTCGCCAGGTACCCCGACGCGGCGGCCTACGCCGGTGCCGACCGGACCGAGCTCGAGACGATGATCGCGTCCACCGGCTTCTTCCGGAACAAGGCGGCCTCGGTCACGGGCATGGCCCAGGCCCTGTGCGAGCGGTACGACGGCGAGGTACCCGGTCGCCTCGTCGATCTCGTCACGCTCCCCGGCGTCGGACGCAAGACCGCCAACGTCGTGCTCGGCAACGCCTTCGACGTGCCCGGCATCACCGTCGACACCCACGTCGGCCGCCTCGTCCGCCGGTTCGGGTGGACCGAGGAGACCGACCCGACAAGGTCGAGGCCGCGATCGCCGCGCTCTTCCCTCGGCGCGACTGGACGATGCTCTCCCACGTGCTCATCTGGCACGGCCGCCGCCGCTGCCACGCGCGCAAGCCGGCCTGCGGCGCCTGCCCGGTGGCACGCTGGTGCCCGTCCTACGGCGAGGGGCCCACGGACCAAGCCACGGCCGAAGCGCTGGTGCGCACCGAAGGCCCCGCGTGAGCTGGCAGCCGGTTCCCGGGGCGCGGGCTGGTCGACCCCGAGGCCGTGGCGGGCGTGCCGGCGTGGCTCCGGCCGGTGGCCGACGTGGCGATGTCCACCGAGCCTGCACAGCTCTCGCGCTTCCTGCCGCCCGACGAGCACGACGGCCGCGCCGGCGCCGTGCTCGTGCTGTTCGGCGAGGGCGACCGGGGCCCCGATGTGCTGCTCATCGAGCGGGCGCATGACATGCGCTCGCACGCAGGGCAGCCGGCCTTCCCGGGCGGCGCCATCGACCCCGGCGACGACGGGCCGGTGGGCGCGGCCCTGCGCGAGGCCCATGAGGAGACCGGTCTCGACCCGGCGGGTGTCGCGCCCTTCGCGACCCTGCCACCGCTGTGGCTGCCGCCCTCGAACTTCGTCGTCACGCCCGTGCTCGGGTGGTGGCGCGAGCCATCGCCGGTGCGGGCGGCCGATCCTCGCGAGGTGGCCGCTGTCGTGCGGGTTCCCGTGGCCGACCTCGTCGATCCCGGTATGCGGGTCCGCGTCCGCCATCCGAGCGGCTTCGTGGGACCGGGTTTCGTCGTGGGCGACCTGCTGGTCTGGGGATTCACCGGTCGGCCTCCTGGCCACGCTGCTACGGCTCGTGGGCTGGGAGCGGCCCTGGGAGCCCGGCGACATCGTCGACCTCCCGGCCGACGGGGCGGGCACGTCGTGAACGCGGTCGACTGGGTGCTCCTCGCGGTGATCGTGCTGTTCGGGATCACCGGGTGGCGGCAGGCCCTCGTCCGCGGGTGCTCTCCATGGTGGGCTTCCTGGGCGGGCTCATCGTCGCCGTGATCGTGGTGCCCGACCTGCTCGACCGCTGGACGATCCCGCCGGTCGAGCGCGGCGTGGTCTCGCTGACCCTGCTGCTCCTGGCCGCGTTCGCTGGGCAGGTCATGGGGTCGTGGGGAGGCCGCTGGCTCTACGAGCGGATCTCGTGGCGACCCGCTCAGGTGGTCGACGCCGCGGCGGGCGCCGCGTTCTCGCTGCTGGCCCTGGCCGTGGTGGTCTGGGTCGCCGCGTCCGCCGTTGCGGTGCTGCCGAACCAGGGTTCGCCTTGAGGTGCGCCAGTCGTCGCTGCTTTCTCGGTTCGACGCCGTCGTGCCCGACGTCGCCCGAGGCTGGGCCGGCGGGCTGCGCCAGGCGCTGGACTCGAGCGCCTTCCCGCGCGTGTTCGCCGGTATCACCGAACCTGCCCCGCTGCCCGTAGATCCTCCCGACCCCGCCCTGCTGAAGGTGCCCGCGGTCCGCCGGGCCTGGAGCCGCTCGTACGGGTCGAGGGCATCGCGTCGGCCTGTGGGCAGCAGGTCACCGGCAGCGGTTTCGTGTTCGCCGACCACCGCGTCATGACCAATGCGCATGTGGTCGCTGGCGTGAGCGCGCCGGAGGTCCGGCTGCGCGGCACCGGCGAGGCGATACCGGGCCCACGTCGTGTATCTGGACCCGCGCACCGACGTCGCTGTGCTCGACGTGCCCGACCTTGTGGCCCGCAGCCTTGCCTTCGGCGGCGCAGCGCAGGGCGGAGACCCCGCTGTCGTGGCAGGGTTCCCCGGTGGCGGTGCACTCACCGTCGGCGCGGCCCGCATCCGCACGCCCATCGAGGCCCGTGGTCGAGACATCTACGGCAATGGGGTCGTGCTGCGCGAGGTGTACTCCTTCCGCGGTGTCGTGCGACCCGGCAGCAGCGGCGGTCCCCTGCTGTCGCCGACGGGTGACGTGCTCGGCGTGGTGTTCGCGGCGGCGTCCGACGACCCCGACACTGGCTACGCGCTCACGGCCGAGCAGGTGTCGCAGGCCGCTGCCGCGGGCGCGGTGGCGTCCGATGAGGTCGACACGGGGTCCTGCGCCACCCGCTAGCTGCTGTCCGCCAGTGCGCGGTGAACAGCTCGGGGCTGGGTTTGTCCTTCGCGACGGGTGATCGCGGGGGTGCTGGGGTCACGCAAGGGCGTGGTTCTGAGGCGCATGGTTCCCATGGGCTGTGGTGCGGCCAAGGTGCGGGGTGCACCCGGACAGCGCGGTGCACCCGGACAGCGCCGTGCACCAGAGGTCCTCTTGGTGCATGACAAGCACCGCCGGTGCACCTCATGCATCGGCGCACCCTCTCGTGCACGTGAGTCCGGGAGGGATCGTCGCCGGCCTACGGCGCAAGCGGATCAGGGGTCAGGACCAGATGCTGGAACACGCTGGGCCGTGTGCAGTCGTCGCACTCAGACCACCCGGCAGGCTTAGCGTGCCCCCCATCTCGGCGGACGCCGCCTCGGCCGGTGGGGCTGGCGCCTCGGCCCGTGCGGGCGCTGCCTCGGCGCGCGCGGCGAGCGCCTCGAGGTCGAGCACTCGACCGTGGCCGTCGCGCGGCCACTGCTCGCGCGGGATCGCACCGCCGGCCTCGCGCAGCCCCGCGGCAGCCCGCGCGAGGAGGGCCCGTGCGCCGACCTCGTTGCCTCGGGCGGCGTGGGTGATCCCGGCGGCCCCCTGCGCGAGGGCCCGCCACATGGTGCGGGCGGCAGGGCCGGTCACCTGCCGCCAGCGCTCCTCCAGCAGTTCGTGCGCGTGGAAGGGCAGACCCGCGACGAGGTATCCCCACGCCTGGTCGAGAGCTTCGGCGTCGGTGAGGGGTCCGGGCTCCCCGATCCCGGGGACGGCCAGGTGCTCGGGATCGTCCGGGGGAAGCGGCCGGCCGAGCCGGTCGCGGGGGCGTCCCGGCCCGCGCACGATCAGCCCGCCGCGGCCGGGGGGTGGGCCCGGCCGGGGTCGTCCCAGGCCATGCCGCCGGCGAGCCGAACCGAGCACCAGAGCGGCCATCTCGTCCGGCCGCTCCTCCTGCGGGAAGTGGCCGCATCCGTCGAGCACCCTCAGGGCGTAGGGCGCGCGCACGTGCTCGTCGGACCCGCGTGTGCTCGTCTCGAGCATCGCGGGGTCGGACGAGCCCTGCAGATGCAGCACCGGGACCGCCACCGCCTCGGCCACGGTCGCGACGAAGCGGCGGCCGTCGCGGCGTGGGATCGACCGCAGCGCCCAGCGGTGGTATTCAAGCGCGCAGTGGGCGGTGGCATTGGTGAGCATCGCCGCGCGGAACATCGCGTCGGACTCGGCGTCGGGCCAGGCTTCGGAACGCCGACCACGATCGCAGCATCGCCCCGACCTTGGCCGCGTCGTGTTCGGTGAGCCTGCGCTCGGGCACCAGCGGTACCTGGAAGCCGTACACGTAGCGGGCCGCCCGGCGCTGGGCCCGGTCGGCCCTCATCGCGTCGCGAAGCCGCATGGGGTGCGGGCACGACACCGGGACGATGCCGCGCACGACGTTCGGGTGCATCACCGACACGCTCCACGCCAGCAGGCCGCCCCACCCCTGTCCCACGACCACGGCATCGGCGGCCCCGAGCGAGCGGACGACGCCGGCCACGTCGGCCGACAGGGTCATCGGGTCGTAGCCGTGCGGGGTGTGGTCGCTTCCGCCGTAGCCGCGCAGGTCCATAGCGACGGCGCGGTAGCCGGCGCCGGCGAGCTCGGCGAGCAACCGCCGCCAGGTCCACCAGTAGGTCGGGAAGCCGTGCAGCAGGAGGACGAGCGGGCCCTCGCCCATCTCCACGACGTGGAACCGGGCCCCGTTGGCCGCCACGTTGCGGTGGGTCCACGGACCCTGCCACTGCACGGCGTCGTCGGGCTCGGGCAGAGGGACCGGATCGCTCGGGGGGGCGGACACGTCGAAGGCAGGAGCAGGTGGCCAGGCGGCCGGGCTCACGCGGCCTTGCTGCCGCCGGCGAGTGCGGTCTTGGTGGCCTCCACTGCGGCCATCGAGCGCTCCGGGCCGCGGATCTTCTGCATGTTCTTGCGGCCGATGAGGAACAGCACCGCGGCGACGATGATGAGCACCACGGCGACGATGAGGAACGAGGCCCACAGCGGCAGGCCCGCGGCGTAGAGCCCGTACGCCGCCGTGACGAGCAGGAAGACGAAGCCGAGGAACGCGAGCACGCCGGCGATGACCATGGGTGCGACGGCCTTGCCGGTCTGCTGGGCCGACTCGGACAGCTCGAGCTTGGTGAGCTCGATCTGACCCTTGACCAGGGCCTGGACGTCGGTGGAGACCGATGCGACGAGCTGGCCGAAAGACGGCTGGTCGGCGGGACGCTGCGCCACGGGAGACCTCCTGACGGTGGTGGTGGGGTCAGACTACGGGGTGTCGCCGAGGTAGACGTCCGGGATGCCGTCGCCGTCGGCGTCGGCCTCCTCGACCGCCCGGAGCTGTTCGTACGACGAAGCCCGCCGCCTCAGGGCCACCGTGGCGAGCAGCGCCGAGAGCACCGACGCGGTCAGGACGGCGGTCTTCGCCGAGACGAGGACACCCTTGTCGTGGTCGTACGCCAGCTCGGCGATGAGCAGCGACACGGTGAAACCGACCCCGCCCAGCACGCCCAGGGAGAACACGTCGCTCCACTGCAGCGAGGGGCTCAGGCTCGCCCGGGTGAACCGGGCCGTGACCCACGCGCCGGCGAGCACGCCGATGGGTTTGCCCACGACGAGGCCCACCAGGATGCCGAGGGCCACCGGTGAGCGCAGCGCCGTGCCGATGCCCTCGTCGCCGAGGGCGACGCCGGCGGAGAAGAACGCGAACAGCGGGACGCATAGGCCGGCCGAATAAGGGTGCACCAGGTGCTCGAACCGGTGCGCAGGCGTGTGCGTCACCGCTTCGCCCGGGTCGGGCCGACCCGGGTCAGCAGGCCGAGGGTGACTCCGGCGACCGTGGCGTGCAGGCCGCTCTCGTGCACAGCCATCCACGCCCCGATGGCCAGCGGCACGTAGATCCAGGCGGAGCGCACCCGCTCGCGCTGGAGCCATGCGTACAGGCCGAAGGCAGCTACCGCAGCGGGCAGCCACGCCCAGGCGACGTGGTCGGTGTAGAAGGCGGCGATGACCACGATGGCGCCGAGGTCGTCGACGACCGCGAGCGTCAGTAGGAAGGCCCGCAGCGCGACCGGGAGCGAACTCCCACGATCGCGAGCACCGCGAGGGCGAACGCGATGTCGGTGGCCATCGGGATGCCCCAGCCGCGGCCACGTCGCCCCGCTGCTGGCGGCGTTGACGGCGACGTAGAGGAGCGCCGGTAGCGCCATGCCGCCGAGCGCTGCGGCCACCGGCACCACCGCGCGGGCCGGCCTGGACAGCGAGCCGAGGACCAGCTCGCGCTTGAGCTCGAGCCCCGCGACGAAGAAGAAGACGGCCAGCAGGGCGTCGGCCGCCCAGCCTGCAGGCTGAGCGTGAGGTGCCCGAAGCCCACCTGGGTGGTGACGAGGGTCTCGTACGCTGCTGACCACGGCGAGTTCGCCCAGACGAGGGCCACCGCCGCTGCCACGACGAGCAGGACGCCGCCGACCGTCTCGTCCCGCAACTGCTCGAGCACCCATGAGCGCTCCGCCAGCGGCAGCCGCCCGAGGAGGGTGCGGTCGTCGGCGCCGGACATGGCGTCGACCCAGTGCCGGGCCCGGGACCGTGAGGGTCGGCGGCCCGGCGCTCAGTCCTCCGAGCCCGGGGTGCGAGCCCGGCGGAGATGAGGTCCATGACCGTCGGGTCGGCGAGCGTCGTGACGTCGCCGACCTCGCGGTGCTCGGCGACGTCGCGCAGCAGCCGGCGCATGATCTTGCCCGAGCGGGTCTTGGGCAGCTCGGCGACGACCATGATCTGGCGCGGCTTGGCGATCGGGCCGATCTCGTGGGCGCACGTGGTCGCGCAGCTCGGCGATCGACGTCGGGCGCCTCCTCGTCGCCCTCGAGCCGGACTCGCCGCGCAGGATCACGAACGCGACGATCGCCTGACCGGTCGTGTCGTCGGTCGCCCCGACGACCGCGGCCTCGGCGACCGTCGGGTGCGACACCAGCGCCGACTCGACCTCGGTCGTGGAGAGGCGGTGGCCCGAGACGTTCATGACGTCGTCGACGCGGCCGAGCAGCCACAGGTCGCCGTCCTCGTCGTGCTTGGCGCCGTCGCCGGCGAAGTAGTAGCCTGCGGCGAAGCGTCGACCAGTAGGTGTCGACGTAGCGCTCGTGGTCGCCCCAGATGCCGCGCAGCATCGCCGGCCACGGCTCGGTGAGCACGAGGTAGCCGCCGCTGCCGTTCGCCGACCGGGTCGCCGTCGTCGTCGACGACGTCGGCCGCGATGCCCGGGAACGCGCCCATGGCCGAGCCGGGCTTCGTCGCGGTGACGCCCGGGCAGCGGGCTGATCATGATCGCCGCCGGTCTCGGTCTGCCACCAGGTGTCGACGATCGGGCAGCGGTTGCCGCCGATGTGCTCGCGGTACCACATCCACGCCTCGGGGTTGATCGGCTCGCCGACCGACTCCGAGCAGCCGCAGCGACGACAGGTCGTAGCTCGTCGGGATCGTCGTCGCCCCACTTCATGAACGTGCGGATCGTCGTCGGCGCGGTGTAGAGGATCGTCACCTTGTACTTCTCGACGATCTCCCACCAGCGGCCCCGGTGCGGGGTGTCGGGCGTGCCCTCGTACATCACCTGGGTCGCGCCGTTGGCGAGCGGGCCGTAGACGATGTAGCTGTGGCCGGTGACCCAGCCGATGTCGGCCGTGCACCAGTACACGTCGGTCTCGGGCTTGAGGTCGAAGACGTGCCGGTGGGTGTAGCGCCGCCTGCGTCGAGGTAGCCGCCGGTGGTGTGCAGGATGCCCTTGGGCTTGCCGGTGGTGCCCGAGGTGTACAGGATGAACAGCGGGTGCTCGGCGTCGAACGCCTGCGCCTCGTGCGTGGTCGGGCTGGCCGCTCGACGAGGTCGTGCCACCACACGTCGCGCCCTCGGTCCACTCGACGTCGCCGCCGGTGCGGCGCACGACCAGCACGTGCTCGACGCTCGGGCACGCTGCCGACGGCCTCGTCGACGGCCGGCTTGAGCGCGCGTCGGCGCGCCGCGCCGGTAGCCGCCGTCGGCGGTGATCACGACGCTTGCGCGTCGGCGTCGTGGATGCGGTCGCGCAGCGCGTCGGCGGAGAAGCCGCCGAACACGACCGAGTGGGGCGCGCCGATGCGGGCGCACGCCAGCATCGCGACGACGGCCTCGGGGATCATCGGCATGTAGATCGCGACGCGGTCGCCGGCGCGCGACGCCGAGCGCTCGAGCGCGTTGGCGGCGCGGCACACCTCGTCCTGAGCTCGGCGTAGGTGACGTCGCGCGTGTCGCCGGGCTCGCCCTCCCAGTGGATGGCGACCTGGTCGCCGTAGCCGGCCTCGACGTGCCGGTCGACGCAGTTGACCGCGACGTTGAGCTTGCCGCCGACGAACCACTTGGCGAACGGCGCGTCGCCCAGTCGAGCACCTCGCTCCACGGCTCGGCCCAGTGGAGCCGCTGCGGCCTGCTCGGCCCAGAAGGCGAGCCGGTCGGCCGCGGCCTGGTCGTAGAGCTCGGCGGTGGCGTTCGCGGTCGCGGCGAGCTCCGGCCGGCGGCTCGAAGGCCCGGGTCCTCGTGGAGCAGGTTCTCCAGTGCCTCGTGGCTCACGGTGCTGTTCCTCCTGTGGCAGGACGGGGCTTCGGTGGGGACTGCGGTGGGGCGTCGCTCGAAGTCGGGGGGTGCTCTGGTGGGGCCGGGGCGAACGCGCCGCCGACCCCACCAGAGGTCACTGTGTCAAACGGGGCCGGTCAGCGGGAACCCGTCGGGAGGATCGGGTGGCCGAACGTCGAGGCGGTCACGCCGGCGAACGAGGCGTACCACGCCAGGGCGGCGGTGAGCAGGCCCATCCACCCGCCGAGGTGGCTCAGCGCCGAGTTCGAGGCGAAGGCGCCGAGGGTGAGCAGCGCGAACGTCACCGACAGGCTGACGAACACCACGACGAGGATCGGGCTCGTCCGCAGGGCCGCGAGGGTCATGTAGACGGTGAAGATGGTCCACGCCAGCAGGAAGACGCCGATGCCCTTCTCGGCGTCGGCGGCAGGTAGGTCGGCGGCGACGAACCGCACCAGCGCCGCGAACGAGAGCCAGAAGGCGCCGTACGACGTGAACGCCAGGGCGCCGAAGGTGTTGTTCTTCTTGAACTCCCACATGCCGGCCAGGATCTGGGCGATGCCGCCGTAGAAGAGCGCCAGGGGGAGCACGACCGCCTCGACGGTCTTCGGCAGCAGCCCGGCGTTGAAGCTGCTGAGCACGAAGGTGGTCAGGGCGAACGCCGCGAGGCCGAGGGGCCCGGGGTCAGCGATCGCGGCGGCCGCAGCGGCGGGCGCAGGAGCGTCGGCCGCGACGGTGGGGGTGTCGAGCGTGGTGGTCATGTCGCCTCCCTGGCGTCGGCCCGTGCGGCCGGTTGGGAGGACCGTAGGGTCGTCTCGGGGGTGTGACGAGGGCCACAGGCGGGTGCTGAGTCGAGCGGCGCCGATCGTGAGACGAGGGGTGCGCGCGCCGCCGAACGGCTGCGCCGAGCGGTCGTCCGTGCGCGTCGGGCGGGGCACCGCTCGCTGCCCGCCGAGGCCGTCAGCGCAGGTCGAGGTCTTCGGGGGCATGCAGGCGTACGAGCGTGCGGGCCGTGCCCGCGGGCCTGGCGGCGGGGCCGGCGAGCGACCCCACGACCATCACGGCGAAGGCGAGCGGGACGGTCCAGGCGGCCGGCTCGGAGAGCAGCGCCCCGACGACTCCGTCGAGCGGGCCGATCGCCAGGGTGAGGGCCACCGAGCCGAGTGCGGTCGTTCCGCCGGCGACGAGCCCGGCCACGGCGCCCCGCACCGTGAGCCGAGGCCACCAGATCCCCAGCACGAGCAGCGGCGCGAACGTCGAGGCCGACACCGCGAAGGCCATCGCCACGGTCTGGGCGAGGTCGAGCCGACCGGCCACGAGGGCCAGGGCGAACGGCACCACGACCGCCAGCACCGTCCCGACGCGGAAGCCCCGCACTCCGCCGAGACGCGGTGCCAGCACGTCCTGCGACAGCACGCCGGCGACCGACACGGCCAGGCCCGACGCGGTGGACAGGAAGGCGGCGAACGCGCCGGCGGCCACGAGCGCCCCGAGGGCCACGCCGAGCGGGCCAGGGAACACGCGCTCGGGCAGGACGAGCACCACGGTGTCCGCCTGGCCCGAGGCGACGAGATCCGGGGCGTACACGCGGCCGATGGCACCGAGCACCGGCGGGAACACGTAGAAGGCCGAGAGCAGCCCGAGCACCACCAGGGTCGTGCGCCGCGCGGCCCGGCCGTCCGGGTTCGTGTAGAAGCGCACCAGCACGTGCGGCAGCCCCATCGTCCCGAGGAAGGTGGCCAGCACCAGCGAGTAGGTCGCGTAGAGCGGGTAGTCGCGCCCGCCGTAGCCCGACAGGGGCGTGCCCCAGCCGCCGGAGTCGAAGGCGGGCTGCCCCCCGCGGTACCAGGCCGCCACGATGAGGACCGCGGGCAGGGAGATCGCGACGAGCTTGAGCCAGTACTGGAACGCCTGCACGAACGTGATCGACCGCATGCCGCCGGCGATCACGGTGACGACGACGACCACGCCGACGACGACGCCTCCCACCCAGGAGGGCGCCCCGGTGAGCGCGGCGAGGGTGAGCCCGGCCCCCTGGAACTGCGGGAGCAGGTACAGCCACCCGATGAGCACGACCAGCACGCTGGTCACCGCCCGGACGAGGGGTGACTCCAGCCGGGCCTCCGCGAAGTCCTGGAGCGTGTACGCCCCCGACCGGCGAAGGGGGGCTGCCACGAGGATGAGCAGCACGAGGAAGCCGACCGTGTAGCCCACCGGGAACCAGAGCATGTCGACCCCGTACACCAGGACGAGCCCGGCGATCCCCAAGAAGCTGGCCGCAGAGAGGTACTCACCGCTGATGGCGCTCGCGTTGGCGAACGGCGACACCGAACGGGACGCCACCATGAAGTCGCTCGTCGTGCGCGAGATGCGCAGGCCGTACGCCCCGATGCCCAGCGTCACGACGACGAGCAGCAACAGCGCCAGGAGCGACCAGGGCGAGCTCATGACTGGTCCACCAGGTCGACGAAGTCGCGCTCGTTGCGCTCCGCGGCGCGCACGTACCACCACCCGCCGCCGATGATCGAGGGGAAGACGAGCAGCCCGAGCAGCAGCCAGCCGAGCGGGAGGCCCGCGACCCGCGCATCGCGCGCCTGGGGGAACACGGCGAACAGCAGCGGCAGGCCGCCGAGCACCGCCCCGAACGTGGCGGCGACCAGCAGGGCCAGGCGCAGCTGGGCGCGCCGCAGGGACGCGATGAGCACCTCGCCGCGAACGGTCTGCTCGCGCAGGTCGCGGCGCGCCCCGGGACGGCTGGACCGGGTCGCCGCCTCCGTGCGGGGGTGGGTCACCCGGACGCGGCCGTCGCGCTGCTCCATGCCCGCGCCCTAGCCCGGCCGGCCCGGCCGGGCCGATCGCACGAGCCGCTCGCGCAGCTCCCGGGTGTGCCGGCGGCTCACCTCCAGGCTCGTGCCCTCGACGACCACGCTCATCCGGCCGCCCTCGAACCGCACCTCCTCGATGGCGCCCAGCGCGACGAGCCACCGGCGGTGGATGCGGACGAAGCCCGCAGCGGCCCACGCGTCCTCGAGGACCGACAGGGGGACGCGCACGAGGTGGCGGCCGTCGCGGGTGACGAGCCGGGCGTAGTCGCCGTGCGCCTCGACGTACAGGACGTCGCTGCGCCGCACGAACCGCGCGACCCCGCCGAGCTCGACTGCGATGGTCTCGTCGTCCGGTGCTGTGGAGGGCTGGTCCTCCTGGCCGTCGACGTCGGCGAGGGGCTCGGGCCCGGCCGCGGGGGCTGGGTCGATCGGCGCCGGCGCGCTGCGAGCCTCGACCACCCTGCCGACCGCGTCGGCGAGGCGCTCGTCCCGCACGGGCTTGAGCACGTAGTCGACCGCCCGCAGGTCGAACGCCTCGACCGCGTGGTCGTCGTACGCCGTCACGAAGACGATCGACGGCGCCTCGGCGAAACGCCGGAGCACCCGGGCGAGGTCCATCCCGTCCAGACCCGGCATGCGGATGTCGAGGAAGACCGCGTCGAAGGTGCCCGTCTGCAGGAGCCGGAGGGCCTCGGCGCCGTCGGGGGCGGTCTCCACGAGCGCCACGCGGGCGTCGCCGCCGAGCAGGTAGGCCAGCTCCTCGCGCGCTGGTGCCTCGTCGTCCACGACGAGCACGCGGAGCCCGGGTCCCTCGCTCATGCATGCACCCCCGCCCTGAACTTGGGGAACCTAAGGGTGACCTTCGTGCCGAGGCCGGGGGCCGTCTCGACCACGAGCCCGTACTCGTCGCCGTAGACGCTGCGCATCCGCTCGTCGACGTTCGCCACGCCGATGGAGTCCGAGTCGGCCGTGCCGGCGAGCACCTCGCGCAGGTGCGCCGGGTCAGCGCCGAGGCCGTCGTCCTCGACCGAGATGCGGCACTCGCTCACCTCGTCCTCCGCGAGGATCGTGATGTGCCCGGCGCCGGGCTTGCCCTCGAGCCCGTGCCGCACCGCGTTCTCCACGATGGGCTGCAGGCACAGGAACGGCACGACCACGGGGAGCACCTCGGGCGCCACGCGGATCTTGACCTGCAGGCGGGCGCCGAAACGGGCGCGCTCGAGCGTCAGGTACCGGTCGACCGAGCGGAGCTCTTCGGCCAGGGTCGTGAAGTCGCCGTGCCGCCGGAACGAGTAGCGGGTGAAGTCGGCGAACTCCAGCAGGAGCTCGCGCGCATGCTCGGGGTCGGTGCGCACGTACGAGGCGATGGCGGTGAGGGCGTTGTAGATGAAGTGCGGGGAGATCTGCGCGCGCAGCGCGCGCACCTCGGCCTCGGCCAGCCGGGCCCTCGACGAGTCGAGCTCGGCGAGCTCGAGCTGGCCCGACACCCACAGCGCCACCTCGTCGGTGGCACGCACCAGGCCGGCGGGTGCCTCCGCGCCGAACGCGGCCAGCGCCCCGACGACGCGGTCCTCCACCACGAGCGGGGCGATGACGGCGTAGCGAAGGGGGCACCCCGGGCGGTCGCACGCCACGTGATCGGGCCCCACGACGCAGGGCCGGCCGTCGTCCAGCACCGGGCGGGCGAGCGCGAGCACGTCGGCCCCGTGCGCCTCGTGCGGGCCGGACCACGCGAGCAGCCGATCCTGGTCGAGGAGTGCCACCGCGGGGACGTCGAGCAGGGTGCGAAGCGGCCGCGCGGCCCGGGCCGCCGGCTCGGGCGCGAGTCCCTGGCGCAGCGCGGGGGAGGCCTGGGACGCCGTGTGCAGGGTGCGGAAGGCGGCCCGGTCCTCCGGGGTGCCGAGGTCGCGCCGGCCTCGGCGCACCCACCAGACCACGGCCCCGGGCACCACGACGATGAGCAGGGCCGCGGCGGCCAGCAGCAGGCCCTCGCGCATGGCCGCACGCTAGGGCATGGCCCGCACCGGTGTGCCCAGGGGTGTGAGGTGCGCCACATTCGGGCCCTCGGAGTCCCGCTGGCGGGATCCGGTGGCGCACGAGGTCGGGCATTTCGCCCGCACGGGCGTGTTGGAACGGCGCATCATCCCCGCGCGTCATGGACCATGGAGGCTGACGCTGCCGGCGACGCCCCTGCCGGGCCCGGAGCGGGCCGTCGGCGAAGCTCCGGACGACGCGCGGTGCGCGTCCGGTCGAGGGACTCTGTGAGGAGTAGGCGTGCGGCTGCGTGTGATCGTGCCGATCCTGCTGGCCCTGGCGGTCGTAGGCGGACTGCTCCTCGGGCGACCGACCGGCGGTGACGCGGTCACGCCGTCCGCTGCTGACGGCGCGCAGCCCGCCGGGTCGTCCTCGTCGTCCAGCGGCGCATCCCCGTCGGCAAGCCAAGGAGGCGACCCGGGAGCGAACAACGGCAGCGTCGCGAACGCCAACGTCCCGCAGCCGGCCTTCGAGGTGACCAAGCTCAAGCCGGGCCAGAAGCCCCCCCAGTTCGTCATCGTGTCCTTCGACGGCGCCTGCAAGGACGCCCTCTTCAAGCACTACCTCGACCTCGCCGAGAAGAACGGCGCGCACTTCACGTACAACCTCTCGGGGCTGTGCATCGTCCCGGACGCGAAGCGCTTCACCTACAAGCCGCCGAACCACCCCGCGGGGTCGTCCGCGATCGGGTTCGGAGAGGCCTCGCTCATCCCCGGGCGCATCGCGAACATGACCACGGCGTACAACCGCGGCGACGAGATCGCCTCGCACGCCCTCGGGCACTTCTGCGGCGCCAACGGCGTGGGCCAGTGGAACAGCGCCGACTGGACCAGCGAGCTCAAGCAGTTCAACTCGTACCTCGACAACTGGAGCACGGTGCTCGGCCCGCCGCTGAACCAGGGCGTGGCCCCCTTGCCGTTCAACTCCAGCGTCATCAAGGGCATCCGCACGCCGTGCCTGGAGGGCAAGCGTTCGCAGATGTACCCGGTGTGGGTGAAGTTCGGCTACACGTACGACGCGTCGAACCCGGGCAGCCTGGAGTGGCCGAAGAAGAACTCGTACGGCCTGTGGGAGTTCCCGCTGCAGACCATCAAGATCGTCGGCTACCGGCCGAACCTCTCGATGGACTACAACCTCATGTGCGCGCAGAACAAGTGTTCCAACAAGGCCGACGCGGCGACCGCCGCGAAGATCCAGGCGTCGACGCTGGCCTCCTACGACAACGCGCTCAAGGCTGTGTGCACGGGCAACCGAGCGCCGTTCTTCGTCGGCAACCACTTCAACACCTGGGTGCGCAGCGCGTACCTGAACTCGCTCACCGACTTCGTCAACAACGCCAAGTCGGTCTGCCCTGACGTGCAATTCGTGTCGAACGTCGACCTGGTGAAGTGGCTCGAGGCGCAGGACCCAGCAGTCCTGAAGGCCCTGCGCCACAAGGGCGTCCAGACCTACTAACACCCCCCTCCTCGCGTCAGGGGACCCCTCCGTCGAATAGGCCGACGTGGGGGCCCCCTGACGGGAGATCGGGGCGGTGGCGACATGCCCCGCCGGCGTCCTGGCGTCGAGTCGTGTGGCACGCTCCCGACGTGACCGATGCCCTCGCGCCGCTGGCCTCCCTCGCTGGCGTGGCGGCGGCGGTCGACCTGGCCCGCCGCGACGTGGATGCGCTGCTGTGGGAGCGGTCCCTGCGCACGGCGGGCGGGGCCCTCGCCGCCGAGTCGGTGTTGCGGGGCGCGCGGGCGAGCGCCGCGATCGAGGGTGCCGACGTGCGCCTGGACGCCCTGCGCAGTGGCGCGGCCCTCGACGACTCCCCGATCGGCCGGGCCGTTGCCGCGTCGCTGCGGGTGAGCACCGAGGTGCCCGCCCTGGTGAGCACCTTCGCCGCCGCTCCGGCGCAGGCGTTGGCGCGGCTCGCTGCCTTGGCCGGGGCCGGCGTCGTGCCGGACGAACTCCTGGGCCGACCGAGGTCGGACGACACAGCGGACGATCCCCTGCGCCTCGGCCCGCTGCCCTCGGCAGGCGCGGTGGCGGCCCGCCTCGACTCGCTCGTCGGCCTGCTCGTCAAGGCCACCTCGGCGCCCGCCGTGGTCGTGGCGGCGGTGGCGCACGGCGAGCTGTTGGCGCTGCGCCCGTTCGGCTACGGCAGCGGTCTGGTCGCCCGCGCCGCCGCGAGGCTCGTGCTGGCCGCGCGCGGGCTCGATCCGAACGGTCTGGCAATGCCCGAGCCGGGACTCCTCGAGGTCGGCCGTCCCGCGTACGTCGCGGCGGCACGAGGCTTCGGCGCCGGGACCCCCGAGGGTCTGGCGGCCTTCGTCGTCCTGCAGGCGCAGGCGGTGGGTCTCGGCGCCCGCGAGGCGCGCGACGCGCTGGGCCAGCTGACCTGACGGCATCCGGACGTGCGGACGGCGCTCCCACGAGAGGCAGGAGCGCCGTCCTGGTGTCGCACGTCGGCCCGTGGGCAGCGGATGAGTTCCTCGTCCGCCCGGGACTTTCCCGGGTCGGGACGCCCTCACAGGGGCTGGATACCGCTGCTCGCTCCGCCCGCCGTGCGGCGGACTTGGCGCCGGGCCCTCGGGTGGACCTCCGGCCCGGCTGATCTAGGTTCTACTCCTCGGCCGGAGGGCGCGGAACCCCCCGCTGCGCAGTTCTTCGCGACACGCCGTGACACGCCGGGCCGAGCCGGCTGGAGCTGGGCGTGGCGCGCGGCGAGGACGCTCAGCCCGCGGGAACAGGCGCGCAGGCCGTCCGGATGAGCGCGGCCCACGCCTTCGCGAGGTCCGCCGGCAGCGGCCCCTGGACCTGCTCGACGCCGTCGCGGCCCCTGACCACGACGGCCACGCCGTAGGCGCCCGGGTCGTCGGGGGTGATCGTGGCGCAGTCGAGCTCGGCGCCGGCCAGGCCCACCGAGGACGACCCGGGCAGCAACGCGGGCAGCCGCGCGTAGGGCGTCGTCGCTCCGGGGCCGACGACGCCGAGGACCTGCCCGCCGCCGGCGGTGCTGGACGAGAGGTCGACCCGCAGCTCCACCCGCACCAGGGGCGGCCGCACCAAGGGGTCGGTGACGACGGTGCCGCGGTCGCCGGTGGACACCACCGTGATGCCGGCGGCACCCGGCGACGGACGGGCCGAGGCCGACGGCAGGGTGGTGGGCGACCACGGGTGTGCCGCGACGAGCCCCCAGCCGACGAGCCCGACCACCGCGACCGCCGCCGCGATGCCCACGGGGTGGTGCACGTAGTCGGACCAGCTGCGCTCGTCGCCACCCTCGAGATGCTCGTACTCCGACGGGTGCTCGGGCGCGTCCACCGCTACCCGCGACGGCGCGCCGCGTACCAGGCGACGCCCAACGCGACGGCGCCGAGCGCCGCCCCCGCGGCGACCTTCTGCTCGGTGGTGCCGATCTCGGCGCGCATCGCCACGGGCTTGGCGAAGTCCATCGTCGGCCAACCGCGGTCGGCCGCGATCTTGCGCAGCTCGGCGTCGGGGTTGACCGCGTAGGGGAAGCCGACCGCGTCGAGCATCGGCAGGTCGGTGAACGAGTCGGTGTACGCGTAGGACGCCCCGAGGTCGTAGCCGTGCTCGGCGGCGAGGTCCCGCATCGCGACGGCCTTGCCCTCGCCGTACGCGTAGAAGAGGATCTCGCCGCTGTACTTGCCGTCGACGACCTCGAGCTGCGTGCCGATCGCGCGGTCGACTCCGAGCCGCTCGCCGATGGGCTCGACGACCTCGGTGCCGGACGACGAGATGATGATGACGTCGCGGCCGGCGGCGTGGTGCTCTTCGATGAGCCTGACGGCCTCCTCGTAGACGACCGGCTCGACGATCTCGTCGAGCGTCTCGGTGACGATCGAGCGCACCTGGTCGACAGGCCAGCCGGTGCACAGCGCCGACATGTACTGCCGCATCTGCTCCATCTGGTCGTGGTCGGCACCTGAGACGAGATAGACGAACTGCGCATAGGCGCTCTTGAGCACGTCGCTGCGGCCGATGAGCCCGCCCTTGAAGAAGGGCTTGGCGAACATCAACGAGCTCGACTTGGCCAAGATTGTCTTGTCCAGATCGAAGAAGGCGGCACCGCGGGGCTGGGGTGTCGGACCGTCGGACGGGAGGGCCGCAGCGGCGCCACCCACGCTGTGGGGCACGGGGTCGCCGGGCTTGTCGGTCACGCCCGCCAGCATAGGCGCGGCCGCCGCGGAGCGGCCCGAGCGTCGTCACCCCCGCAGCTATCCGCGTGACGCCCCGTAGCGGGATTCGGTCACCGCTCGCGGACACTCCCGGGGCAAGACGTCGCGTTGCGTTATCACGGGACTCCTGGCAGGGTGGGCCCCTGCCGACCTGATCCGTCGGCACCGTCGGCTCATCCCCCACTCGAGCCGACGGAGACGGCCTCCACACCCCCCCGGTGGAGGCCGTCGCCCTTTCCGCTCCATCACTCTGAGTGATTGTGCGCAGGGTGGGCGGACCCCACCGAATCATCACGTTCAGTAACCGAATCGTGTCGACCGTGGGGACGGCGCCCCCGAATCCCTCGTGCGCTGGTCGCCCACTGGTCCTCCTGCCCCGATCCCCAGAGCGGCGGCGGGCCGAGCTGTCCACAGCTGGCGGGGCGGGCCGGCGTGGATCCCGCCGCGGTCCCCAGTCTGGGCACCGCCGCGCGTGGGCGGCTCGAGGGCGCCGGTGGCGCGGGATGGGGGGAAGACATGGGCGCCCTCGGGGCAGGGAGGTCGGCCGGAGCGGCCCGGGTGCTGGTGGTCACGGACGACCCCGACACGCTCGAGGAGGTGCTGCGGCTCGCGGCCGCAGCGGGGATGGAGGTCGAGGCTGCCGCCCGTCCGGGCGCCGCGAGGGGATCGTGGGCGCGCTCGCCGCTCGTGCTCGTGGGCGCCGACTGCGCCGACGCGGCGGCAGCTGCGGCACTCGCGAGGCGGCGCGACGTCGTGGTGGTCTGTGTCGGGCTCGCCCCGCCGTGGCACGCGGCTGTCGCCCTCGGCGCCGACCACGTCGTCGAACTTCCGGCAGGGCAGCAATGGCTCGTCGAGCGCCTGTCAGAGGCTGCCGCCGGCCCGAGCCGGGAGGCGGCTGTCGTCGCCGCTGTGGGTGGGCGTGGGGGAGCCGGTGCGAGCACGTGGGCCGCCGCGGTCTCGCTCGCCGCGTCGCGATCGGGGTACCGCGTCCTGCTCCTCGATGCCGACCCGCTCGGAGGCGGCCTCGATCTGGCGCTCGGCGCCGAGGACTCGGCCGGGCTGCGCTGGCCCGATCTGGCCGACACACAGGGGCGGCTGCCGCCGTCCGCGCTCGACGGCGCTCTCCCGCGGGCGCAGTCGCTCACGGTCCTGTCGTGGGACCGCGGGGATCTCGTCGTCGTCCCGCGCGCGGCGCTCTCGGCCGTCCTCGATGCTGGGGTGCGCGGCTTCGACCTCGTGGTCGTCGACCTGCCGCGCCGGCCCGACGACGCGGCCGCCGAGGTGCTCAGCCGCAGCGCATGTACCTGGGTGGTGGTCCCGCGCGAGGTCAGGGCCACCGCGTCGGCCGCACGGGTGCTGTCGGTGCTGTCGCCGCTCACCGCCACCGTGGCTGCCGTCGTCCGCGGTCCAGCCCCGTCGGGTCTCACGGCGCGCGAGGTCGCCGAGGCCCTCGACATCCCGCTCGCGGTCGACATGCGGCCCGAGCCCGCACTTGCCGGCCTGCTCGACCGGGGCGAGCCGCTGCGCCGCCGCGGGCCGCTGGCTGCCGCAGCGTCGGCAGCCGTCGCTGCGGTGCTCGACGGGCGTGCGGGGGCGGCATGACCTCGTCGGCGAGGCGCGCGGCCGGGGTGGCAAACGTGACGGGCGCCTGCACGGGGGGATCGGGCGGCTTGGGGGCCATGGGGGGAGCCGTGGCCGAGGCGCTCGTCGAACGCGTCCGCGACCGGCTCGTCGCCTCCGGATCGGAACCCTCGGCCCCGCACGTCGCGGCGGCTCTGCGCGAGGAGGGCCTGGTTCTCGGCGACGCAGCGGTGCTCGGCGTGGTCGCGGCGCTGCGGTCCGAGCTGTCAGGGGCGGGGGTCCTCGAGCCGCTGCTGGCCGATCCGCTCGTCACCGACGTCCTGGTCAACGGACCGGGCGAGGTGTGGGTCGACCGGGGGGCAGGTCCCGAGGCGGTGGCCGTGAGGTTCCGCGACGAGGCCGCGGTGCGTCGGCTCGCGCAGCGGCTGGCGGCGTCGTCCGGACGGCGCCTCGACGACGCAGCCCCGTTCGTCGATGCCCGCCTCGCCGACGGCACCCGCCTGCACGCCGTCCTCCCCCCGGTATCGCCGCGCGGTACCACGGTGTCGTTGCGGGTCCCGCGCCGTCGGGCGTTCACGCTCGACGACCTCGTGGCAGCCGGCGGCCTGCCGTCCGAGCTCGCGGGGTGGCTGCGCGCGCTCGTGGCGGCCCGCGCCGCCTTCCTGGTCACGGGCGGAACGGGCACGGGGAAAACGACGGTGCTGTCCAGCCTGCTCGGGCTCGCCGACCCCTCCGAGCGGCTGCTCCTTGTCGAGGACAGCGGCGAACTGCTCCCTGACCACCGGCACGTCGTCCGGCTGGAGGCCCGCCCCGCGAACGTGGAGGGCGTCGGCGAGGTGTCGCTCCGCGACCTGGTGCGGCAGGCGCTCCGCATGCGTCCCGACCGCCTCGTCGTGGGCGAGGTGCGCGGTGCCGAGGTGGTCGACCTGCTCGGCGCGCTCAACACCGGGCACGAGGGCGGCTGCGGAACCCTGCACGCCAACAGTGCCGCCGATGTGCCCGCACGGCTCGAGGCGCTCGCCCTCGCCGCCGGCCTCGGCCGCGAGGCGCTGCACTCGCAGGTGTCGGCCGGGCTCGACGCGGTGGTGCACCTCGAACGGCGCGAAGGCCTGCGCTGCGTGTCGTCGGTGCACGTCTTCCAGCGTGGGTCCGACGGGCTTGTCGTCGCGGTTCCCGCGCTGTGGCGCCGCGGCGGGTCTGTCGTCGCCGACGTGGGGGAGCCCACGCTCCGCCGGCGGCTGGAGCGGTGGTGACCGCGGGAGGCGCCGTGGTGGTCGCGGTGCTCGTCGGGGCCGCCGCCGGGTTGCTGGTCCCGGCCGTGCCCGCCGCCCGCCTTCGCCTGTTGCGTGCGGCGGGCGACGTTCTGGGCCACTCGCCGCCGCCCCGAACCGTCGCGCTGGTGGCGCGCTGGCGGCGCGCCCTCGCGGGACGCACAGCCGCCGACCGACGGCGTCGGGCGGCGCTCGAGGTGTGCGACGCATTCGCGGCCGAGCTCGCCGCAGGTCGCCCGGTGCGGGAAGCGTTCACGGCTTCGGTGCCTTCGGGCGCCGGGCCCTGCCCATCGGCGGTCGCGGCCTGTCGGCTGGGGGCGACGTGCCGTCGGCCCTGAGGCGCGATGCGGCCGTGGGCGGCCTGCGGTTGTGGGCGTCCCTGGCCGCGTGCTGGTCGGTGGGCGAGGGGTCGGGCGCGGGGCTCGCCGCCGCGGTCGACCGGCTCGTGGACGGTGTTCGGGCCGACGAGGAGGTGCGGCGGGAGATCACCGCGGCCCTGGCCGCACCGCGCGCCACCGCGCGGATCCTGGCGGTACTGCCGGTCGTCGGCCTGGCGCTGGGAACGGCGGTGGGGGCGAGCCCGGTGGCCTGGCTGACGTCTTCCGCCCTCGGGCTCGCGGTCCTGGTCGGGGGATCGCCCTGGCGGGCGCTGGTGTGCTGTGGACCGCAGCGCTGGCCCGGTCGGTGGAGCGGCGGCTGTGACCGGCCTGCCGGTGCCTCTGGTGGTGGGCGCTGCGGCCGTCGCGGTGTGGCTCGCGATGTCCGACGGGTCGGCAGGTGGCGCCAGGCTCGTCCAGGCGCTCCCGCCTGGGCGGCCGGGCACCCCCGACGGCGAGGGCGACCGGCCCGGTCCCGGAGAGACCGGCCGGCCAGGGGCCGGGTCGGCCCGCCCAGCGCGAGCGGTCGAGCCGGGCGGGTGGGGCCGCGAGCGGCGGGCCTGCTCGCCGGCCTGGCCGCCGCCGCGCTCGTCGGTGGGCCGACGGGCGTGGTGCTGGGCGCCGCGGTCGGATCGGTCCTGGTGCGCGTCCTGGTGCGGCTGGAGCCACGCGCAGTCCGGCGGCGGCGCGAGCTCCTTGCCGCCCAGGCCCCCGAGGTGGCCGAGCTCCTGGCGGCCTGCCTGTCGTCGGGTGCTCCGGTCGTCGCCGCCCTGCAGGCGGTCGCCGACGCAGTCGGCCCTCCCGCGTGCGACCTGCTGGCGGTGGTGCTGGCCCAGGCCCGACTAGGTGCAGACCCCGTCGCGGCGTGGGGTGTCATCGCTCGCGAGCCACCGCTCGCGCCGCTGGGGCGCGCCGTGGTCCGGTCGGTCGAGTCCGGCGCGCCGGTGGCGGACTCGCTGGTGCGGGCGGCGGGCGACCTGCGAGCACAGCGCCGCGGCGACCTGCTCTCAGCGGCCCGCACGGCCGGAGTCACTGCGGTGCTGCCGCTCGGGATCTGCTTCCTGCCGGCGTTTGGGCTCTTGGGCGTCGTCCCCGTGGTCGCGTCGCTGGCTGGACAGATCCTCGACATCTGACGGACTCCCGTGGTCGATCCGGCCGTCCACAAGCACCCGCCCAGCGGTGCCGCGCACAGAACGCAGCGGGCGCCGCCCGGGTCGGGCGTGCATGGCGCAGCCTCGACCCGCTCCCGCAGCGGGACCACGCGCCGGCCGTCCGCCGGCCGACCTCAGGAGGCTCCATGTCCCACCCGCACGCCGCGTCGTCGCCCGGCACGCTCGTCCCCGTCGGCCCGGCACGCGCGGCCGTCCCGGCAGTGCCTGACCGGCCCCGCGCCGGCCTCGCGCTCCGGCTCGGCCGCCGGGCCCTCTCCGATGCCGGCATGACGAGCGCCGAGTACGCGGTCGGCACCGTGGCCGCCTGCGGCTTCGGCGGCCTGCTCTACAAGGTCCTCACGAGCGACGCCACGCTGAGCCTGCTGAGCCAGGTCATCAGCAAGGCGTTCGAGTGGATCTTCTAGCCGCGCGGACGGGCCGGGGGCACCGCGCCCCGGCCCGTCCGGGCATCCGCCATCCGCACGTCAGCCGGGTGCCCGCCGGCCACCGCGCCCTCAGGACGAGCGCGGCATGGTCACCGCCGAGGCGGCGGTCGCGGTGGCGGCGCTCGTCGCCACCGCGCTGCTGCTCGTCGGGATGCTGTCCGTGGTCGCGGTCCACCTGCGGGTCGGCGACGCAGCGCGGGTTGCTGCCCGGGCCGCGGCCAGGGGCGAGGGCGACGACCGCGTTCGCGCTGCCGCGCTGCGTTCGCTGCCCGGGGCCGACGTGGCGCTGACACCGTCGGGCGACGAGGTGGTCGTGGTGGTCGGGCAGACCGTGCGGATCCCGTTGCTGCGGCTGTGGACCATGCACGTCGAGGCCCGCGCCGTGGCGCCGCGCGAAGAGCCCCCGCCGTGAGTCGGCGGTGGGGGGAGAGTCCGGTGGGGTGCGACTCGGGCCTTGCCTCCGTGGTGGCCGCCGCGCTGGTCGCCGTGCTCGTCGTCGTCGCCGGGGCTGTCCTGGCCCTCGGGCAGGTGGTGGTTGTCCGCCAGCGCGCGGCCACCGCCGCCGACCTGGCGGCGCTCGCGGGCGCGTCCGCCGTGCTGCGCGGTGGCGTCGACGCCGAGGTGTGCGATCGGGCCGCCGCGGTGGCCCGCGCTGGCGGCGCCCGGCTCGAGGCGTGCGAGGTCGCGGGGGCCGACGTCGTCGTGGAGGTGTCGCACCCCCTGCCACGGCTGGCCGGGGCGCTGGTTCGGTGGGGCGGGGCCGACGCCGTCCGCGTGCGGGCCCGGGCCGGCCCGCCCGCCGTCGCGGCCGCGACGAGCGGCTGGCCGTAGGGACGTGGATGCCGAGCGCGTGCGCGATCAGGTCGGGCCGGGTCGGGTCGGGGTCCGGGTCCGCTTCCGCGATGACCGTGGTGAGCAGGCGCAGCGCCCCTGCCTTGTCGAGTGGCTCGTTGCCGTTGCCGCACTTGGGCGACTGCACGCACCCAGGGCAGCCGTCAGGGCACGGGCACGTCCGCAACAGCTCGGCCGTGGCATTCAGCCATGCCCGCGCCACCCGGAAGCCCCGCTCGGCGAAGCCGGCGCCGCCGGGCTGGCCGTCGTGCACGAACACCGTCGCGAGGCCCGTGTCGGGGTGCAGCGGGGTCGAGAGGCCGCCGACGTCCCAGCGGTCGCACCCGGCGTGCAAGGGCAGCAGCCCGATGGCCGCGTGCTCCGCCGCGTGCGCCGCGCCCAGTACGTCGGCCTCACCGACACCTGCCGTCGCGAGCACGCTGCGCGGCAGAGTCCACCAGACGGCCGTGGTCTCCAAGGTGCGCTGGGGCAGATCCAGGGCGGTCTCGCCGAGCACCTCCCCGGTCACGTGGCGGCGGCGCAGGAACGACACCACCTGCGACGTCACCTCCACCGTGCCGAGGCGCACCACCACGGGCCCCCAGCCCCGCTCCTCGGCGACCTCGAGAACGCGCAGGTCGGACACCTCGCACGCGTGGGTGGTGTGGTCGACGAGGGCGGGGACGACGAGGGCTACCCCCTCGGCAAGGTCCAACGACCGCACCGACGAAGGTGGCCCCCTGGTGCACGTACACGGCCCCCTCGTGCACGGTGGCGTGCGCGGCAGTGGGCTCGACCGTCCCGAGCAGCCGGCCGGTGCCCACCTCAACCACCCGCACGAGGCCATCGCCGAGCCCGCGGAGGTCGGCCATCGCATGCGGGTGGCCGCGGCCGGTCCAGAACCACCCGGCCGCTCGCCGGCGCAGCAGTCCGTCGGTCACGAGGGTGCTGAGCACCGACTCGGCGCGCGGGCCGAAGGTGCCGATCTCGTCGTCGCGGAGGGGCCACTCCGCCGCTGCGGCGCACAGGTGCGGCCGCAGCACGTAGGGGTTGTCCGGGTCGAGCACGGTGGCGTCGAGCGGGGCGCCCACGACGGCCTCGGGATGGTGCACGAGGTAGGTGTCGAGCGGGTCGTCGCGCGCCACGAACACGGCCAGGGCCGGCGAGCCCTCGCGACCGGCCCGGCCCACCTGCTGCCAGAAGGAGGCAAGCCGACCCGGCCATCCCGCCACGAGGACGGCGTCGAGCCCGTGCACGTCGATGCCGAGCTCGAGCGCCGACGTGGTCGCGACCCCGAGCAGGTCGCCCGAACGTAGCCGCGCCTCGAGGGTTCGGCGCTCCTCGGGGAGGAATCCGGCGCGGTAGGCAGCCACCCGTTCGGCCAGCGCGGGCGCCACCTCGTCCAGGTGGCGCCGCGCGCTCGAGGCCACGGCCTCCGCGCCGCGCCGCGACGCCACGAACGCCAACGACCTGCGACCGCTGACGACGAGGTCGGTGAGCAGGTCGGCGGTCTCGGCGGCGGCCGACCGCCGCACGAGGGCGCCGTGCTCGCCCACGTGGTCGGTGAGCGGCGGCCGCCAGAACGCCAGCACCGCGCCCCCTGACGCAGAAGCGTCATCCGCGACGGCCACGACGGGGAAGCCGACCAGCCGCCGGCCGTGCCGGCGGGATCGCTCGCCGTGGCGCTCGCCAGCACCACGACGGGGCTGGCGCCGTAGTGGCTCGCCGCGCGCAGGAGCCGCCGGAGAACTGCGGCCACGTGCGCGCCGAAGACGCCCCGGTACGAGTGGCACTCGTCGACGACCACATAGCGAAGGGCGCGGAGGAAGGGCGCCCACGAGGCGTGCCGTGGCAGGAGCGTGCGGTGCACCATGTCCGGGTTCGTCAGCAGGTACGTGGCATGCGCCCGGGCCCAGTCTCGCTCCTCGCGGGGAGTGTCGCCGTCGAAGGCCGCCACCCGCACCCCAACGACGCCGAGCGCCTCCACCGCCCGGCGCTGGTCGTGGGCGAGCGCCTTGGTCGGCGACAGGTACAGCGCGGTGGCCCCCCGGCCGGCTGGTAGCGTGCCGGCCCTCGGCCAGGGCCGAGAGCGCCGGCAGCGAGAACGCCGCGGTCTTGCCCGACGCCGTTCCCGTGGCCACCACCACGTGCATGGCCCGCATGCGCGGCCTCCGCCGCGGCTACCTGGTGCTGCCACGGCTCGCGGATGCCGGCCTGGACGAGGGCGGTGCGCACGTCGGGGTGGACCCAGTGCGGCCACGGTGCGGGGCGCCCGGGGCGGGCGTCGACGACCTCGACGTGCACGAGCCGCTCGGCCCGGCCGTCCGCGCCGAGCAGCGGCGCGAGGAGCGCCTGCGCGGCTGGCCGGGACGTCGGGTCAGGGGGCATGGGCAGCATCCTCGCGCGAGGGCCCGACCCCGCGGCCCGCATGCGGCGCCTGAGCGGGCCCGAGGCCGGGCGAACGCGCCGCGCCCGAGCACCTCACTCGGGCGCCGCCGCGGCGGCGCGGGCTGTGGCAGGGTGGGCCGGGCAGGAACCCACCGCCAGCAAGGAGGAACCGTGGAGCTCACCGTCGCCACCCGCGACGTCGGCGACGCCGTGGTGGTCGAGGTCGGAGGCGAGGTCGACGTGTTCACCGCCCCCGCCCTCGACGAGACCCTCAGCGGCCTCGTCGCAGAGGGTCGCACGGCCCTCGTGATCGACCTCACGGGCGTCGATTTCCTCGACTCCACCGGCCTGGGCGTCCTGGTCAAGGCGCTCAAGCGCGTGCGCGAGCACGGGGGTCGGCTCGCGGTGGTGGCCACCGAAGAGCGGATCTGCAAGGTCTTCCGCATCACGGGCCTCGACACGGCGATGGGCCTGACCGACTCCGTCGACGCCGCCGTCGCGGGCTAGACGGTCGCGGTGGACGCCGAGCTGGCTCTTGCCCCGAGGCCCGAGCTGGTGCGGACGGCGCGCCTCGTCGCCGGCGCAGCCGCGCGGCGAGCCGGCGTCGACGACGAACTCATCGACGACGTCCGGCTCGCGGTGGGGGTGGCCGCGGCCCGCGCGGTGCTGCGGCACGAATCCCTGGCGCTCGAGGAGCCTGTGCTCCTGTCGTTCGCCCGCGAGGCCGACGATTTCGTGGTGCGGGTGCGCGATGCGGGCGGAGAACCTGGGGGCGCCGACGACGACCCACTGGGCCTGGCGTTGGTGGAAGCGCTGACATCGCGCTGCGAGGTCTCGGGGTCCCGCAACGGCACCGAGGTGATGCTCGCGTGGCCCGCGCGACGGCCTGACCTCGGGTAACCGCGGGCACCCCCTCACGACCCTCGCGCTGTGACGGAGGCGTCACCGCGAGGGGGTCCCCCGGGGCAAGTTGGCCGGTCCGTCCGCCCTAGACTCCCCGTCACCATGGCCCGCCGACGTGCCCCAGCGGTCCGCCTCGCCGGGGCGGGCAGGTCTCGCCACTGACTCAGCCATGGGCGGAACTCCGCCCACCCGGTCCTGCTCCCCGAGCAGCCCCACCCAAGGAGTGCGCATGCCAGGGACTCTCGCCGCCGTCGGCGTGGATCTCACCGGCGGCAACTACACGACCGTGCTCGTGGTGGCGCTCATCGCCATCCTCGCGCTGGTCGTGGCAGGTCTGCTGGTCCGCGAGGTCCTCGCCGCGAGCGAAGGCACCGAGAACATGCAGAAGATCGCCGCCGCGGTACAGGAGGGGGCAGCCGCGTATCTCGCGCGGCAGTTCAAGACGCTGGTGCCGTTCGCGGCCATCATCTTCGTGGTCCTGTTCTTCCTGCCGGCGGATACGCAGAGCGAGAAGATCGGCCGGTCCCTCTTCTTCCTGGTGGGCGCGCTGTTCTCGGCGATCACCGGCTACGTGGGGATGTGGCTCGCCGTCCGCGCGAACGTGCGTGTGGCCGCCGCCGCCCGCGACACGGGCGAGCAGGACGCCATGCGCATCGGCTTCCGCACCGGCGGTGTCGCTGGGATGTTCACCGTGGGCCTCGGCCTGCTCGGTGCCTCCGTCGTCGTCCTGATCTATAAGGCCGAGGCGCCCGTGGTGCTGGAGGGGTTCGGCTTCGGTGCTGCACTGCTCGCCATGTTCATGCGTGTCGGGGGCGGCATCTTCACCAAGGCGGCCGACGTCGGCGCCGACCTTGTCGGCAAGGTCGAGCAGGGGATCCCCGAGGACGACCCACGCAACGCGGCCACCATCGCCGACAACGTCGGCGACAACGTCGGCGACTGCGCCGGAATGGCGGCCGACCTGTTCGAGTCGTACTCCGTGATGCTGGTCGCGGCCCTGATCCTGGGCAAGACCGCCTTCGGCGACCTGGGCCTCGTGTACCCGCTCGTCGTGCCTGCCATCGGCGTCATCACCGCGGTCGTCGGCATCTTCGCGGTGGCCCCGCGACCCGGCGACCGCTCGGGCATGAGCGCCATCAACCGCGGCTTCTTCATCTCCGCGGGCTTCTCCGCTGTCCTGGTCGTGATCGCCACGTTCGTCTTCCTGCCCGACAAGCTGACGAGCTTCCGCGGCGTCGCCATCGAGAACCTCGGCATCATCGGGACGGTCGACTCGTTCAACCCGCGCTACCTGGCGATCGGCTCGGTCATCATCGGCATCGTGCTGGCCGCCGTCATCCAGCAGCTCACGGGCTACTTCACCGAGACGAACCGCCGCCCCGTCGACGACGTGGCGAAGAGCTCGCTCACCGGCCCGGCCACCGTGATCCTCGCGGGCATCAGCGTCGGCCTCGAGTCCGCGGTGTACTCGGCCCTCGTCATCGGCGCGGCCGTCTACGGCGCGTTCCTGCTCGGCGGCGGCTCGGTCACCCTGTCGCTGTTCGCCATCGCGCTCGCCGGTACCGGCCTGCTCACCACGGTCGGCGTCATCGTCGCCATGGACACCTTCGGCCCCGTGTCCGACAACGCCCAGGGCATCGCGGAGATGTCCGGCGACGTGACCGGCGAGGGCGCGATCGTGCTCACCAAGCTCGACCAGGTGGGAAACACCACCAAGGCCATCACCAAGGGGATCGCGATCGCGACCGCCGTGCTCGCCGCCACCGCGCTGTACGGCTCGTTCCGCGACGCGGTCACGACCGCGACGAACCAGACGCAGGATGCGATCAAGGGCCTGTCGCTGCAGGATGCGCTGCAGTACACCGGGATCCTCGACGTGTCCAATCCGCGCAACCTGGTGGGCCTGCTCATCGGTGCCGCGGTCGTCTTCCTGTTCAGCGGCCTGGCGATCAACGCCGTGTCGCGCGCGGCCGGCGCCGTGATCTTCGAGGTGCGCCGCCAGTTCCGCGAGGACCCGGGCATCATGGCCGGCACCTCGCTGCCCGAGTACGGGAAGGTCGTCGATATCGTCACCCGCGACTCGCTGCGCGAACTGGCCACGCCGGGTCTGCTGGCGATCCTCACCCCGATCGCGGTGGGCTTCGCCCTGGGCGTCGGCGCGCTCGGGTCGTACCTCGCGGGCACCATCGCCACCGGCACCCTCATGGCCGTCTTCCTGGCCAACTCCGGCGGGGCGTGGGACAACGCCAAGAAGCACGTCGAAGACGGCCACTTCGGCGGGAAGGGATCCCTGGCGCACGAGGCCACGGTCATCGGCGACACGGTGGGCGACCCGTTCAAGGACACCGCCGGACCGGCCATCAACCCGCTGATCAAGGTGATGAACCTGGTGTCGCTGCTCATCGCGCCCGCGGTCGTGTCCATGTCGATCGGCGCGAGCGCGAACACGGGCCTGCGGTGGCTCATCGCGCTGGTCGCCGTGGCCATCGTCGTCACGGCGATCGTCATCTCGAAGCGCCGTCCGATCGCGGTGGGCTCCGAGGAGGACATCGCCGCGGCGGTGTGACGCGCTGGTGACCACCCCGGACGCCGTCGTGTCGGTCCGGTCGGCCCTCACGGGGGCCGGCTGGACCGCCGACGGCGTCCTCGCGCTCCTGGGTCCGGACGGGTGGGCGGCGCTGTCCCGCGGCGAGACCGTGCCGGCCGCGCGGGCCCTGCGCGCCGACCCCGAGGCGGCCTCCTCGCCCGCCGGGGTCCTCACCCGGCTGTTCCTGCTCCACGAGGCCGTGCCCGAGCGAGCCCTGGCGGCGCTCCCGATCCGCGAGCTCCACGCCTGCGGCCTCGTCTCGCGCGCGGGAAGCGCCTGGCTGGCGGCCCTCGACCTGCGCCCGTACGGCGAGCCGGACACCGACTGGTACGTCGTGTCCGACCTCGACCACCGCAGGCTGCTGGGCGCTCCGGCCGACCTGCGCGTCGACCACGTCCTCGGCGTCGGCGGGGCCTCGTTGACGCTCGCCGGGCTCGTGCCGCGCGTGGGGGTGAGCCGGGCGCTCGACGTCGGCACCGGCTGCGGCATCCAGGCCCTGCACCTGTCCCGGCACGTCGACCACGTGGTGGCCTCCGACCCGAACCAGCGGGCCCTGCGTCTCGCCGCGCTGGGTTGGGCGCTCAGTGGCCTCGACCCCGCGCGCGTCTCGTGGCGCGAGGGCTCGCTGCTCGCGCCGGTCGAGGGCGAGGTGTTCGACCTCGTCGTGAGCAACCCTCCCTTCGTCATCTCGCCGGGCCACCAGTACACGTACCGCGACGCCGGGCTGCACGGCGACGAGCTCGGCCGCATCCTGCTCGGCCAGACGCCAGCCGTGCTCGCCGAGGGCGGATGGGCCGTGCTGCTCGCGAACTGGCTGCACCAGCGCGGCCGCGACTGGCGCCAGCGGGTCGAGGCATGGGCCGAGCCCGCGCGCGCGGCCGGCTGCGACGTCTGGATCGCCCAGCGTGAGGTCACCGATGCCGCTGAGTACGCGTCCACCTGGCTGAGAGACGCCGGCGACGACGATGCCCCTGACTACGCCGCGCGGTACGACGCGTGGCTCGCCGCCTTCGACGCAGAGGACGCCGACGCCGTGGGCATGGGCTGGGTGGTCCTGCGCCGCGGCGGCCAGGACGACCCCTGGCTCTCCGTCGAGGACGTCCGCGACGCGGTCCGCGCCCCCGACGGCGCTCAGGTGGTGCGCCGGTTCGAGCGTGCCGACGAGGTTCGCGGTCTGGGCGCGGCAGCGGCGCTCGCAGCGCGGTACGCCCCCGGCGACGGCATGGTCCTCGAGCGCGGCGACCTGTGGCTCGGGTCCGACGACCGCATCCCGCTGCCCGCCCGCCTGCGTCGGGCGGCCGAATCCGGCGGGTGGCGCGCGCCGGTGTTCCTCGACGGCCTCGGCACCGAGATCGTGATGCGGGCCGCGGCCTCCAAGGAGTCGCTGGCCGAGGTGGCCGCGGGCGTGGCCGCCGCGGCCGAAGAAGACCTCGACGACGTCCTCGCGCTGGCCCTGCCGCTCGTGCGCACCCTCGTCGACCAGGGCGTGCTGCGACCTGCCCCCTGAGGTGGCGCTGCTCACACGCGCCCTCGTGCGCGCGGGGGCGCGCGCGCCCTCCAGGTGGGCCACGAGTTGACAAGCGGCGGGTCGGCGTGGTCAGACTCCCCGCCGACGGCACGTCCGGGCACCGCCTGGTCCCGCCCGCCCGTCTGTGTGCAGAAGGAGCCCCTGGCCGCATGCCCGCTCAGTCCCCGTCCGGCGAGCGCCGGCTCGTCATTGTCGAGTCTCCGGCGAAGGCCAAGACGATCGCGGGCTACCTCGGCCCGGGGTACGAGGTCGAGGCGAGCGTCGGCCACATCCGCGACCTCGCCACCCGCGCCTCCGAGCTCCCCGAAGACCTCCGCAAGCTGCCGTGGGCCAAGCTGGCCGTCGACGTCGACCACGACTACGAGCCCTACTACGTCATCCACGCCACCAAGCGGGCCAAGGTGGCCGAGCTCCGCAAGAAGCTGGCGTCGGCCACCGAGCTCCTGCTCGCCACGGACGAGGACCGCGAGGGCGAGGCCATCTCCTGGCACCTGCAGGAGGTGCTCAAGCCGAAGGTGCCTGTTCGCCGGATGGTCTTCAACGAGATCACCCGCGACGCCATCCGAGCCGCTGCGGAGAACACCCGAGACCTCGACATGCGGCTCGTCGACGCGCAGGAGACCCGACGCATCGTCGACCGCCTCTACGGCTACCAGGTCTCCGAGGTGCTCTGGCGCAAGATCGGCGCGTCGGCCCGCTCGGCCGGCCGGGTGCAGTCAGTGGCCGTCCGGCTCGTCGTCGAGCGGGAGCGCGAGCGCATCGCGTTCCGCAGCGCGACGTACGCCGACATCCGCGGCGAGTTCGACCCCGGTCGATTCTCCGCATCCCTTGCTGCGGTCGACGGTGTGCGGATCGCCGGCGGCAAGGACTTCGACCAGCGAGGTGGGCTGACCGCGCCCCACGTGCTCCACCTCGACGAGGCCGCTGCCACCACCCTGGCGGACGCCCTCGCGGGCGTGCCGTTCGTCGTGCGCTCGGTGCAGGAGAGGCCGGGAACCCGCAAGCCCGCGGCGCCGTTCATGACCTCGACCCTCCAGCAGGAGGCCTCGCGGCGGTTCGGCTGGAACGCGCGGCGCACCATGCAGGTGGCCCAGCGGCTGTACGAGAACGGCTTCATCACGTACATGCGTACCGACTCCACGACACTCTCGGCCACGGCCCTGGCCGCGGCCCGCACGCAGGCGGCGGAGATGTTCGGCGCCGACCACGTCAGCGAGACCCCGCGCCGGTTCGACCGCAAGGTGAAGAACGCGCAGGAAGCGCACGAGGCGATCCGCCCGTCGGGCGACTCGTTCCGTACACCCGGCGAGGTGGCCGGGTCGCTCGACAGCGAGGAGTTCCGCCTCTACGACCTGATCTGGAAGCGCACGGTCGCCTCGCAGATGGCCGACGCCCGCATCTCCACGACCACCCTGCGGCTCGGGGCCACCGCGGCCGACGGCCGCGACGCGGAGTTCACGGCATCCGGCACGGTCGTGAAGTTCGCCGGGTACAAGGCTGCCTACGAAGAGGCCACGGAGGACGAGGGCGGGGCCGACGGCGAGGGCACCCGGCTCCCGGCGGTGGCCGAGGGCGACGCCGTCGAGGCGCTCTCGCTCGAGCCCGATCCGCACGCGACCCGCCCGCCCTCGCGGTACACCGAGGCCAGCCTGGTCAGCGCCCTGGAGGAGCTCGGCATCGGCCGACCGTCCACCTACGCGGCGATCATGTCGACCATCGTCGACCGCGGGTACGTCTGGAAGAAGGGCTCCGCGCTCGTCCCGTCGTGGACCGCCTTCGCCGTCAACCGGCTGCTGGAGGAGCACTTCACCGAGCTCGTCGACTACACCTTCACGGCGCGGATGGAGGAGGTGCTCGACGCGGTCAGCAACGGCGAGACGTCACGGCTGGCGTCCCTCGAGAGCTTCTACCGCGGCGACGGCGAGGCGGTGGACTTCCCCGGGCTGGTGTCCCTGCTCGACGACTCCGGAGACATCGACGCGCGGGAGATCTCGGCGTTCCCCGTCGAGGGCGCCAACGCGATCCTGCGGGTGGGCCGGTACGGCCCCTACCTCGACCGCGACGGGGTGCGGGCCAACGTGCCCGACGAGCTGCCGCCGGACGAGCTCACGCCGGAGAAGGTCGAGGAGCTGTTCGCCCGTCCCAGCGGCGACCACCCACTGGGCACCGATCCGGAAACCGGTCGCGAGATCGTCGCCAAGGACGGCCGGTACGGGCCGTACGTCACGGAGCTCCTCGCTGACGACGTGCCCACCACGGGGAAGAACGCCGTCAAGGCACGCACGGCGTCGCTGTTCAAGACCATGACGCTCGACACGGTGACCCTCGAGGACGCGCTGCGCTTGCTCACGCTGCCGCGCGTGGTCGGCGCCGATGCCGAGGGCGCCGAGATCACGGCACTCAACGGGCGATACGGGCCATACCTGTCCAAGGGCGGCGAGACCCGCTCCCTGGAGTCCGAGGAGCAGCTCTTCTCCGTCACGGTGGACGAGGCCCTCGGTCTTTTCGCCGCACCGAAGCAGCGCCGCGGCCAGGTCCGCACGGCCGCCGTGCTCAAGGAGCTCGGCGTCGACCCGGTGTCCGGGAAGCCCGTGACGCTACGCGAGGGCCGGTTCGGCCCGTACGTCACCGACGGCGAGATCAACGCCTCGTTGCGGCGAGACGACGACGCCGACACGATCAGCCCCGAGCGAGCCGCCGAGCTGCTCTCGGACAAGCGCGCCAAGGGTCCGGCTCCGGCGAGGCGCGTGGCCAAGAAGGCCCCGGCGAAGAAGGCCCCGGCGAAGAAGGCCGCTAAGAAGCCGACCGCCAAGAAGACGACCGCGAAGAAGAGCACAGCCACGAAGGCGGCAGCGAAGGTGGCCGCGGCCAACGCGGCCGAGACGCCGGCCGGCTGAGCTGTCGCCTGCCGGTGCCTCTCGGGCGGTCGGGTCCGGCCCGTAGGCTCCCGCTCGTGGGAGACGCAGTTCTGCGATGGCCCGGGCCGCCGGACGACGGCGCTCGCCCGGGCCGGTTCGTCGTGTTCGAGGGCGGCGAGGGTGCTGGCAAGAGCACCCAGGCGGCCGCGCTGGCGGCCACGCTGCGCGACCGCCAGCACGGGGTGGTCGTCACCCGGGAGCCCGGCGGGTCACCAGCGGCCGAGGCCGTGCGCGCCGTCGTGCTCGACCCCATCCACGCCGGTATGAGTCCGCGGGCCGAAGCCCTTCTGTTCGCGGCCGCCCGGGGCGAGCACGTGCACCGCGTCGTGCGCCCCGCGCTGCGCCGAGGCGCCGTCGTCGTGTGCGACCGGTACCTCGACTCCTCCGTGGCGTACCAGGGCATCGCGCGCGGGCTCGGCGCCCAGGAGGTGCGCGGGCTGAGCCTGTGGGCCACCGAGGGCCTCGTGCCCGACCTCACCGTGCTCCTCGACGTCGATCCGTCCGTCGGTCTCGCGCGCGTCGCCGACCCCGATCGGCTCGAGGCCGAGCCGCTGGCGTTCCACCAGTCCGTGCGCGAGGCGTTCCTCACGATCGCCGCGGAGTCGCCGGCGCGGTACCTCGTGCTCGACGCGCGGCGGTCGGTCGAGGAGATCGCCGCCGCGGTCCAGTCCCGGGTCGAGCAGCTCTGGCCCGTACCGCTCGAGGGGGCGGCGCCGTGAGCGTCTGGGATCGGCTCGTCGGCCAGGACCAGGTCGTCGAGGCGCTGAAGCGTGCGGTCGCCGACGCCGCCGACCCCGACAACCCGGGGATGGCGATGACGCACGCCTGGCTGTTCGCCGGCCCCCCGGGCGCGGGACGCAGCACCGCAGCGGTCGCCTTCGCCGCCGCGCTGCTGTGCGCCGATGGCGGCTGCGGCACCTGCGGGTCGTGCCACGCCGTGCTCGGCGACGCGCACGCCGACGTGCTGCGACACGTGCCGTCCACCGCGCAGATCTTCGTCGATGTCGTCCGCGACCAGCTCATCCCCGTCGCGTCCCGGGTGCCTTCGTACGGTCGCTACCGGGTGGTGCTGCTCGAAGACGCCGACCGCCTGAACGACTCGTCGGGCAACGCCCTGCTCAAGGCCATCGAGGAGCCGACCCCCCGCACGGTCTGGCTGTTGTGCGCGCCGAGCTCGGTCGACGTGCTGCCCACCATCCGGTCGCGGTGTCGCGTGGTCTCGCTGCGGACGCCGCCGTGGCGCGACGTCGCCCGCCTGCTCGAGCACGACGACGGGGTCGACCCCGCGATGGCGGCCTTCGCCGCGCGGGTGTCGCAGGGCCACGTCGGACGCGCCCGCGCCCTCGCCCGGGACGAGGCGGTGCGGCTGCGCCGCCAGGAGGTCATGCGCATCCCCCTGTCGCTGCACGATCCCGCGTCCTGCTTCGTCGTGGCGGGCGACGTCGTCGCGGCCGCCACCGAGGAAGCCGGAGCCATCGTCGACCCGCTCGACGCCAAGGAGCTCTCCGATCTCATGGCGTCGGTCGGCGAGGGGGCCACCGGAACGGGTATCAGCAAGCGCCGTATCGAGCGGCTCGCCGGTCCCGCGCTCAAAGACCTCACCACGGCGCAGAAACGCCGGCGCACCCGGGTCGTGCGCGACCAGCTCGATCGCAGCATGACCGAGCTGCTCTCGTTCTATCGCGACGTGCTGATCCTGCAGCTCGGCGTGGGCACCGACCTCGTCAACGAGGAGCTGCGCCCGGCCCTCGAGCAGGTGGCGCAGACCTCCGCGCCGGAGACCACCCGTCGCCGGCTCGAGGCCATCGCGCGCACGCGCATCGCGTTCGAGAGCAATGCCGCCCCGCAGCTGCTGCTCGAGTCGCTCGCCGTCGAGCTCGCCACCGCCTAGCCTCTGGCGGCGCGACGCTCGGCTAGTGCGGGTAGGGCGCGCCGAACGTGTCCGCGCTCACCGAGAGCCCTTCGGCGTACGCGGTGAGCGCGTCGACGGCAGGGCCGAGCACCATCTCGGCCGAGGCGCCGAGATCCGGCGCCGCCAACATCGAGGCCGCAGCCGCGATCAGCCGCTCGTACCCCTCGATCCCGGTGACGAGGCGGGCGCGCACGCCCTCGGCCGACGTGGCCGCCGCCGCAGCGGCGTCCGTGTCGGGCAGCTCGCGCTCGATCCGCGACAGCACGGCGAGTCGCTCCACCAGCGCGCCGAGGGCAGGGGCGCTCTCGGCGTCGGCCCGCGCCAGCTCGTCGCCCGCATCGGGGTGCAGTCGCGACACGGGAGGCACCAGGTTCACCAGCTGCGCCCGCACCCGAAGGAGTCGTTCGGCCTCGGCGTAGCCCCGGCTTCCCGCGGGCAACACGGCCGGCGGGGGTGGGACGGCCAGCGGACGCGGCGGCGGCGGCGCGTGGCGCAGCCGGAGCCGGGATCGCACGGCCATGACGCTGGCCACGGTGGCGCCCACGACGCCGATCGGGGCGACGTCGTACGGAGGGGAGAGCAGGTCCATGAGCGCGAGCGTGCCGCTCACGCCCGCGGCCGCGACCCAACCGTTGGCCCGGATCCGCTGCGCCTGCATCCGCTGCCGGTAGTGCCGGGCCTGAGCCTCCCGAGCCACGAGGGCCTGCTGGTGGGCACGCTCGAGCTCACCAGCCTGCCGCGACGTGACGAGTCCGGGCCGCACCCGATGCACCAGGTCGAGCCCGGCGGCGAGTCCGGCCTGGACCGCCCGGACCACCTGCTCGGGGTCGCGCGCCTTGCGCCGCCGGTTCCCACCCACGCCGCCACGGTACGTCCGCCCGACGACCGGGCGCCACCGCCGCAGGACCGGTCCCGCCGGTCCCACCACGACGGACCCTCCCGAGCCCGCCGCGCCGGTACCGAGGACGTCTCCAGCCCGCAGGCTGCCCGGGCCTGCGCCGGCCGGCAGCGCTCGGGGCGGTCCACCGTGGCCCGGGCAGACGTGACGGAGCCGATACCGTGCGAGGGGCACCAGGGACACGCCTCGGACGTCGAACCTGGTGACCGGGGCCCGTGCCCCGGGACGGCCGCGGCCGTCACCGTCCCGCTCCCCGGAGGTCGCGTGTCCCCGCCTGGCCGTCCAGCCGCCGTCCTCGGCGCCCTCGCGGCAACCGTGGCCGGCGCGCTGCTGCTGGCCTCGTGCTCGTCCACCCCCGACTCCGAGGTGGGCCCGACGACGACGCCGACGGTCGCGCCCGTGCCCTCGCCGAGCGGCTCGTCGACCCCGGCCGCACCGGACAGCAGGCTCGCGTCCTTCTACGCCCAGAAGCTCGTGTGGAAGCCGTGCGACGCAGACTTCCAGTGCGCCACGCTCTCGGTGCCCCTGTCGTACGACAGCCCCGCCGGCGGCGCGATCGGGATCAACGTGATCCGGCTCAAGGCGGCTCGTCCCGGCGAGCGACTGGGCTCGCTGGTGATGAACCCCGGCGGCCCCGGCGGGTCCGGGGTCGACTACGCCCGCGCGGCGCGCGCCGTCACCACCGACGCCCTGAGGGCCCGGTACGACGTCGTGGGCTTCGACCCGCGCGGCGTCGGCACGAGCGACCCGATCCACTGCCTCAACGACCAGCAGACCGATGCGTTCGTGAGTGCCGACCAGAGCCCCGACACCCCCGCGGAGGAGGCGGCGGTCACCTCGCTCGCCCAGGGCTTCGGCTCGGCCTGCGCGAAGCGATCGCCGCAGCTCGTCGCCAACGTCGGTACGCGCGAGGTGGCCAAAGACCTGGACATCCTGCGCCAGGCCCTCGGCGACCAGAAGCTCACGTACCTCGGCAAGTCGTACGGCACCTTCATCGGCGCGAGCTACGCCGAGCTGTTCCCGCAGAACGTCGGGCGCATGGTGCTCGACGGCGCACTCGACCCCGCGCTTGATGCGAACCAGACCGCACGGGGCCAGGCGATCGGCTTCGAGCGCGCGCTGCGCCGTTTCGTCGACGCCTGCCCGCGGCTCGACTCGTGCCCGCTACCCCCGGACCGGGCAGCCGCGCTCGGGAAGATCTCGACGCTCCTGGCGCAGATCGACGCCAAGCCCCTGCCGGGGGCGGGTGGACGAGACCTCACCCAGGCGCTCGCGGTCCTGGGCATCGTCGGCTCGCTCTACGACAACGACTCCGGGTGGCCCGAGCTCGCGTACTCCCTCGATGCGGCGTTCAAGGGCGACGGCAGCGGGCTCCTCGGCCTCGCTGACTACTACCTCGATCGGGACGAGAAGGGCCACTACACGTCGAACGCGAACGACGCCCTGTACGCGGTGAACTGCTGGGACAAGCCGGCCACGCCGGACGCCGCGGGCGTCGCCCAGCAGGCGGCGGAGTGGAGCAAGGTCGCCCCCTTCTTCGGCGCCTACCTCGCCTACGGCAACCTCCCCTGCTCGACCTGGCCGGCGCACTCGCCCGTCCTTCCGCACCCGGTCGCCGCGGCAGGCGCCCCGCCGATCGTCGTGGTGGGGACCACGTACGACCCGGCGACGCCGGTCGAATGGGCCAAGTCCCTCGCGGGCGAGCTGGACCAGGGCGTCTTCCTGCAGTGGAACGGCGACGGCCACACCGCCTACCAACGCGGCAGTGACTGCATCGACAAGGCCGTCGACGCCTACTTCATCAACGGCACCCCGCCCAAGGACGGGACCCTCTGCCGGTAGGCCTCGCGGCGGGCCGGCTACGGCAGCCATGACACCTTGCCGTGCAAGTACTGGTACCCGGCGAACGCGACGGCGTCGATGAGGAAGTGCGCCACCACGAACGGGGTCGTGCGCCGCCAGCGGTAAAAGAGCGTGCCGAAGACGGCTCCCATCACGAGGTTGCCGACGAAGCCACCCAACCCCTGGTACAGGTGGTAGCAGCCGCGCAGGAGAGCGCTCGCGGACACGGCCGCCCACGGCTTCCAGCCCAGCTGGGAGAGTCGGTGCAGCAGGTAGCCGAGCATCACGACCTCTTCGAGCAGCGCGTTCTCGAGCGCCGAGAGCAGCAGCACGGGCAGGGTCCACCAATGGTCTTCGACCGCTGTGGCTGCGATCCGCACGCTGAGCCCGAGCCGGTACGCCACCAGGTAGAGGACGAGACCACCGCCGCCGATCGCCGCCGCGAGCACCACACCCCTGGCTGCGTCGCGCCCCGGTTCGGTGAGGTCGAAGCCGATCGCACGGTTCGACTCGCCCGACCGTGCCAGCAGGTACAGGACCAGCAGCACCACGACGAGCGGGAGGGCGATCCCGACCAGCTGCCAGGTGAGGTCGAGCCACGGCCGGTCCGGCGCGTACGACACGATGATCGATACGGACTGGTTGCGCAGCGACTCGCCCGACGTCAGGGACGAGATGAGCCCGATCAACGACCGCAGCGCCGATGCGGCGATCGAGATCCACAGCACGATCCAGACCTCGGTCGTGAGGGTGCGTGCCGGGAGCGGTCCGCCCGGCGCCACCGGCAGGTCGGCCGCGGGGGACTCGATGGGTGCGGCGAGGGGCGACGCGCCGGCCGAATCGGGCTGGTCCACGGGGCCAGTCTGCCGCCCGGGGCCGGATGTCGTGAGGTCCCGGACGAGTCGGTACCATTGCCGGGCCCGGCCGGGCCGTGGGCCCGGGCGTGCGCGCCGCCTTAGCTCAGTCGGTAGAGCGTCTCACTCGTAATGAGAAGGTCGTCGGTTCGATTCCGACAGGCGGCTCCACGCCCCGAACAGCCCGGCCCGGTGCCGACTTCGATTGATGCCCGACGAGTGGGCGACGACTGAGGCTGCGATGCCTTCGGCTGATGATTGACAGCGACTCCGCTGATGCTGGACGCGAGGTCGGCTGATGGACAGACCCCACCTGCCCGCCGCCGTTCGGTCTTCCCTACGGGACGTTCGGACCGTTCGGGCCGAGGCTGCGTGGCTCTGACGAGGTCACGAACGCGACCATGCGTGCTCCCTGCGCCACGGCGGTGATCTCGTAGCCGGCGCTTCCAGCCGTGACCGCGCACCAGGCCGCCCCCGCATCGCCCGGCAACGAATCCCAGTCTGCGTCTCCCACCACAGGGGACGGGCCCTCCACCGGCGGGGTCCCGCCGCCCCTGCCGTGGCGCTCGCGGACCTCCTCCACCGTGGTGGCGAAGGCAGCGGTGACCGTGGCCCGAGGGCCCATGGCGGACTGGCACAGGGCCAAGGCTTGAGAACTGGTTGGGGTGCTACCCGGGACCCTGGCGGCCGGGGCATCGCTCGCCACCGCGCGGGTGCCCAGCGACGCGGCAATCGCGGGCGTGGGCGCCGGTGGATTGCGCCCGTCGTCGGGCGCTCGGGCGGTGCAGGCGGCCACGCCGACGGCGAGCACCACGAGTGCCGCCACCATCCCTCGCCGGGACCTCATCGCACCAGTGTCCCGCTCCACGTGGCGGATCGAACGGGCGGATAACCCCCAAGGGAGACGCGTCAGTGCTGGTTCCGTCCGGGGACCGGCCGCTCAGAGTCGTGTGTGAGGGGCGCAGGGGCGGAACCACCCGGCCCGGGTGAGGGCGGTGGGGTCCCCCGGGGCATGATGGTCCCTGGGGGACGACTCCGTTCCCGGGCCGGCCACGAGGCCGGTGCAACAACCGAGCCCGATGGTGGTCACGTGTTCAACGACAACGGTTCATTCCTGCTCGCCCTGTTCGAGATCTTCTTGTTCTTCGCGTGGTTCATGTGTCTGTTCTGGGTCTTCGGCGACATCTTCCGCAGCCACGACATCGGGGGCGGCATGAAGACGTTCTGGGTCTTCTTCGTGATCCTGATCCCGTGGCTGGGGATCCTGGTGTACCTGCTGGCCCGCGGTGGCGGGATGCAGGAGCGCGCGCTGGAGTCGGCCAAGGCGGCCCAGGCCCAGCAGGTCGAGTACGCCAAGACGCTGGTGGGCACCCAGGGCGGCACCGCGGCGACCGACCAGATCGCCTCGGCCAAGGCCATGCTCGACGCCGGCACGATCACCCAGGCCGAGTTCGACCAGCTCAAGGCCAAGGCACTCGCGTAGCTGATGTGATCCCCCGGTCGGGTCCTGCCCTGCGGCACGGCGCCCGGCCGGGGGAGTCGCACGCGACGATCCACGATCGGCGCCGGTAGCGCGCCTGTGGTGCACGGAGCCGCACCGGGAGCACGCGCGGTTCGCCATCGGACCCGGGGCCGCCAGGGCGCGGATACTCTCGCGTGATGGCCGACGCCCCGAAGTCCTTCTTCCTCACCCCCGACATCCACGAGTACCTCCTCGCGCACGGCCCGGCGATGGACGAGGTGCAGCGGTGGCTCGTCGAGGAGACGAAGACCCGCGCCGCCGACCGCATCGCGATGCAGATCTCGCCGGAGCAGGGCGCTTTCATGACGCTGCTCGCGCAGATCATGGGTGCACGACGGGCCGTGGAGGTCGGCACGTTCACCGGCTACTCGGCGCTCAGCCTGGCCCGAGGGCTCGCCCCCGGCGGGCGGCTGCTGTGCTGCGACGTCAGCGAGGAGTGGACCTCTCTGGCTCGCGAGGCGTGGGACCGGGCCGGCGTCGCCGACCGTATCGATCTGCGGATCGCCCCCGCGATCGAGACGCTGGGCGCCCTGCCGCTGGACGAGCCGGTCGACCTGGCGTTCATCGACGCCGACAAGTCGTCATACGGCGCGTACTGGGAGCAGCTCGTGCCGCGGATGCGTCCCGGCGGTGTGGTCCTGGTCGACAACACCCTGTGGTCGGGCACCATCGTCGACGCATCGGCCACGGACGAGGACACCGTGGCACTGCGCGCGTTCAACGACATGGTGGCCGCCGATCCGCGCGTCGACGCCACGATCCTCACCATCGGTGACGGGCTCACCCTCGCCCGAGTTCGCTGAGCCCGGCTCCCACGGCACCACCCACGGAAGGATGACAATGGCGACGCTCACCCCCTGCCTCTGGTTCGACGGCCGCGTCCAGGAGGCGATCGACCTCTACACGTCGGTGTTCGCCGACGTCGAGGTGCTCGAGCAGAGCACTTACCCGGAAGGCGCCCCAGGGCCGATGTCGGCGGGCGACATCCTCATGGTCGTCGTGCGGATCGTCGGCCAGGACGTGCAGCTGCTCAACGGCGGCCCCCACTACCCGCAGACCGAGGCCTTCTCGTTCTCGGTGTCGTGCGCCGACCAGGCCGAGGCCGACCGCTACTGGTTCGCGCTCACCGCCGACGGCGGGCAGGAGGGCCAGTGCGGCTGGCTCAAGGACCCCTTCGGCGTCTCGTGGCAGATCGTGCCGAGCCAGCTCGGCGGGCTCATCAGCGACCCCGACCCCGTGCGGGCCCGGCGCGCCATGGCGGCGATGCTGGGGCAGGGCCGGATCGACATCGCCGAGATCGAGCGGGCGGCGGCCGGCGACGGGTGAGGCGGTTCGCTGGGCATCGGCCGCCGCGGGTGGCTACCGTCCGGCCATGGGACTGATTACCAGCACCGAGAAGATCACCGTCGACGCGCCGTTCGACACCGTCCTGGCCGCCGTGCGCGACACGGCCTCCCAGCCGTCGTGGTTCCCCGGCATGATCAGCGCCGAGGTGCTCGAGACGGACGACGAGGGCCGCAGCACGCGGGTCCGCCAGGTCAACGACGTCAAGGTCGCCAAGGACACGTTCGAGATCGCCATCGTGCACTCGGACACGGGCATGAGCTGGACGCTGGCCGGGCCGAGCAAGGTGCAGAAGGTCAGCGACGGATCGTGGTCCCTGGCGGACAAGGGCGCCGCGACCGACGTCACCCTGACGATCTCCATCGACAGCTCGCTCCCGCTGCCCGGCTTCATCCTCAAGAAGGCGCTCGGCGACACCGCCAAGGGCGCCGTCAAGGGCCTCAAGAAGCACTGCGAGTCCTAGCCCGCCCGGCTGCGGCCAGTGACGCGCGGGAGTTAGGGGCGCACGACGCGGGCGGCGCCGCCGCGGCGGGTGTCGGCGACCGCGGTGACGGCGCCGTCCGGCCCGCGCACCACCGCATGCACCCCGCCGAAGAAGAAGTCGCGGGCGGGCCACGTCCGCAGGCGCCCGAGCGCGCGGAGCGCCTCGACCACGGGCGCCTCGTGACCCGGCTCGAGGTGGAGCACGCCGTCGTCATCGGGGTGCACCCGGGGCATCGCGACGGCACCGGCGAGGTCGTGCCCGCCGACGGCATAGGCCACCACGACCTCGAGCAGGGCGGAGCGGATGCGTTCGCTGCCGCCGCTCCCGAGCGCCACCACGTCGCCCTCGTCGTCGCTCCAGACGGTCGGAGCCATCATGCTGCCGATGCGGGTGCCCGGCGCGGCCGCCTCGTGCCCGAGCGGGTGCAGGTCGCTCTCGCCGAGCATGTTGTTGAGCTCCACGCCGAGGCCAGGGAGCAGGACACCGGCGCACGAGCCGTTGGACGTCGTCATCGCGGCCACCATGCCGTCGGCGTCGACCACGCTGACGTGCGTGGTGCCGCGCTTGGACCCCGCACCTGTCTTGACCGCCGCCGTGGCAGCGGTCAAGGACCGGACGAGCTCGGGCCACGGCATCGCGCCGCGGCCGCGTGCGAGCGACGGGGCCAGCCGGGCGAGCGAGTCGGCCACGACGGCACCCCCGAACGACGGCGGCGGGTTCGTCGTGAGGGTGCCGCCCTCGAGCTGGACGAGGAGCGGCTCGCGCAGCACCGGACGGTAGTGCTCGAGGTCCTCGGCGGTGACGAGGCCCTCCGGTCCGATGCCGGCGAGTAGGCGGCCAGCCAGCCGGGGGTCGGCCCAGGTGGTGGCACCGTCGGCCACGAGGTCGAGCATGGCGCCGAGATCGAGGTTGGCGAAGCACTCTCCCGCGGCGACCGGCCGCCCGGCGGGCGCGTACAGGGCCCGCCCGGCCGGCTCGTAGGCGAGCACGTCTGCGATGAGCCCGAGCACCGCAGCCGGCGCCGGCTCGAGCGCGAGGCCGGCGCGCGCCAGGTGCGCCGCCGGTGCCACCAGGGCGGCCAGCGGCAGCCGGCCCCAGCGGCGGTGCGCCTCCGCCCACCCGTCCAGCGCGCCGGGCACCGCCACCGAGGCCGGGCCCACGGCGAACGCCTGGTCGGCTGTCGAGAACCGCACCACGACCGACCGCATCGGCGGCCGTGCGCCCCCCGGCGCCCCGAGCCCAGGCGCGTCGACGAAGAAGTCGAGCACGGCGGTCTGGCCGTCCGGGGTGCGCACCTGCAGGAACCCGCCGCCCGCTGGCGAGGTGAGGCCGGGCTCGGCCGCACAGGCGACGAACCCGGCCGCGACGGCGGCGTCGACAGCGGAGCCGCCCGCGGCGAGCACGGCCGCGGCGGCGTCGGCCGTGTAGGCGCTGCCCGCCGCCACCGCGGCGGAGCCGGGCGGCCCGGACGCGGTGCCCGGCCACCCGGGGTCTGCGGACGCGGCGGAACTCATCCGGGCACGCTAGCGCGGCCCGGTGCGATGTCGACGCGGGCCTACGGCCCGAACGACCGGCTCATCGCGGTGATGTCCTGCGCCGACACGGGCCTGGCCCGCAGGAACCCCTGGAAGCCGTCGCACCCGGTGGCCGCCACGGCCCGGAGCTGCGCCTCGGTCTCGATGCCCTCGGCGAGCGTGTCCATGCCGAGGGCACGGCCGAGCTGCACGATGCCCGTCACGAGGGCCGCGGTCTTGGGGGTGTCCAGGATCCGCGCGACGAAGGACCGGTCGATCTTGAGGGCATCCACCGGGAACCGCTGCAGGTACGCCAGGGACGAGTAGCCGGTGCCGAAGTCGTCGACGGCGATGCGGATGCCGAGGGCGCGCAGCTGCATCAAGGTGTCGGCGGCAACCTCGGGGTCCTGCACGAGCGCACCCTCGGTGATCTCCAGGCACAGCCGGTGCGGGTCGAGGCGGTGCCTGTCCAGGCTCGCCCGCACGGTGTGGACGAGGCCGCGGGACATGAGCTGGCGCGGGGAGATGTTCACCGACACCGTGAACGGCTCGCGGAAGACGTACCGCCACACGGCCGCCTGGCGGCAGGCCTCGTCCAGCACCCACTGACCGATCTCCACGACGATGCCGCTCTCCTCGGCGGCCGGGATGAACTCCCCCGGCGGCACGAGACCCTTCTCCGGGTGCTGCCAACGCACGAGCGCCTCGACGCCCAGCAGGCTGTCGTCGACGCAGGAGAACTGCGGCTGGTACTCGAGCCGGAGCTCGTCGCGGGCCACGGCGTGGCGCAGCGACATCGTCAGCTCCAGCCGGTTGGCCACGGCGTCGCGCATGGACGGGTGGAAGTACTCCACGCGGTTGCGGCCCGCCTCCTTGGCCCGGTACATCGCCGTGTCGGCGTCCGACAGCAGGGCGTCGACGTGCTCCGAGGTCGGCCGCAGGGCGCCGTCGCTGATCACGACGCCGATGCTCACGCCGAACCAGAGGTCCGATCCCTCGATCTGGATGGGCGTGCTCAGGCTGTCCAGGAGCCGTCCAGCGATGAGGTGCACGACCTGCTCGTCCGGCACGTCCTCGACGACCACGACGAACTCGTCGCCGCCGAACCGCGTGACGCTGTCGGACGTGCGGCAGGCGTGCTCGAGTCGGCGCGCGACGGCTACGAGAACCTGGTCGCCGGCGGCGTGGCCGAGGGTGTCGTTGAGCACCTTGAACTGGTCGAGGTCGCAGAACAGCACGCCCACCTTGCAGTGGGTGCGGGCGCAGCGGGCCAGCGCGTGCATGATCCGGTCGTGGAGCAGCAGCCGGTTGGGCAGACCGGTCAGGGTGTCATGCGTGGCGCGGTACGAGAGCTGGCGCTCGAGGCTCTTGCGCCAGGTGATGTCGTGGTGCGAGACCACCGCGCCGTGCCCGGGAAGCGGAACCACCGTCAGCGAGAACGACCGGTCCATCCCCGGGACCTCGACGTCGTAGTCCATCTCGAACGTCGGCAGCCGCCCGGTGAGCACCCCCTCGATCCCAGCGAGCGCGTCGCGCGCGCGCGGCTCCTGGCCCGCACCGCGGCGGAGCACCGCGAGGTAGTCCGCGCCGATGTCCGTCGTCGTCGACGTGGCGCCGTTGCGGGCCGCGAGGGCCCGCCAGGCCTGGTTGACGGCGGTGATGCGGCCCGCCGTGTCGAGCACGGCCGTCAGGTTGGGCAGCGCGTCGAGCACCGATTGCGCGGTCTGCTCCTGGGCCCGCACGGCCTCCTGCGCGGCGAGCACCGCGGTGAGGTCGCGGTTGACGGCGACGGCGCCGGTCGGGCGTCCGTCGAGGTCGCGCACGAGCTGCACGGCGACGTCGACGTGGACCTCGCCGCCGTCGGCGCGTTGTTGGCGCACCCGACCGGCCCACTGCCCGTCGCGCATCAGCTCGGCGAAGGCGGCCGAGAGGGCCACGTCGTCGTCTGGCACGAACGCGCCGCGGTCGTAGTCGAGGTCCGTGGGCACCACGTCGAGCACCGGCCGCCCGATGGCCTCGCGAGCGGGCACGCCGTAGATGCGGGCCGCTCCGGAGTTCCACGACGTGACCCGCATGCGGGGGTCGACCCCGATGACCGCGTCGTACACGTGGTCGAGCGTGTGGGCCTGGTGCCGGAGCTGCTCCATGAGCCGCGCGGTGTCCACGAACGTGGCCGCGTGCGTGGCCAGCTCGTACGCGCGCGCCAGCCCGACCTGCCCGAACGGGGGCCGCGCGCCGGTGCGCACCAGCTCCAGCACGCCGATCGTCTCCCCGCGCGAGGTGAGCGGGACGGCGACCATCGAGGAGATGCCGTACTCGGCGAGGACGTCGCGGTAGGGCGGGAACATGCCGTCCAGAGCGGCCGCGTCGACGTGGTCCACGAGCACCGGCTCGCCGGCGGCCGCGACCCGTCCCACGGTTCCCTCGCCGACCGTCGGGTGCCGCAGCCCGAACGCCGTCGCGAACGCCGCGCGGCGGCGGGGGTCGAGGTCGTGGTGCGCGACGGGGTCGAGGGTGACCCCGTCGGACGAGATCAGCCACACGGCACCGGAGTCGGCCAGCAGCACGGTGCTCGCGACGATCACGTCGTCGAGGATCGCCTGCAGCGATCCCGCCGTGGACCGGGACAGCCGGGTCAAGAACGTGCGCATCCCGTTCTGAACGAGATCGTCAACGGAGGCCTCCCGAGCCATCGGGATGGCCTGAACCGGCATGATCGAGGTGGCCGACGGCATCGGGCTGGCCTCGGTCGACATGCGTCACCGCCTGAGCGGCACCGGGCGGCCCCACCACCCGAGGCCGCATGATGCGCCCACTACGTCGACCGTACGTCCACAGCCCCGCACCCTCACCTTGAGCGGACGCTTTGGGCCGAACGGGTGAGGTGCGGGGGGCTGACCAGACTCCGCCTCAGTGCTCCGGTGGCGCGCCGTGGTATCCCTCGACGGCGAACCGCTGCTGGGACTCGACGATCTCCTTCTCGGCCTCGGTGCGGCCGGCCCAGGTGGCGCCCTCGACGGACTTGCCCGGCTCGAGGTCCTTGTAGACCTCGAAGAAGTGCTGGATCTCGAGCCGGTCGAACTCGGGCACGTGGTGGATGTCGCGCAGGTGCTCCATGCGCGGGTCGCTCGACCGGCACGCAGAGCACCTTGTCGTCGCCGCCCTTCTCGTCGGTCATCCGGAACATGCCGATCGCCCGGCACGCAGAGACGCACGCCGGGGAACAGCGGCTCGCCGTGGATGACACCAGCGCGTCGAGCGGGTCACCGTCGTCGCCCGAGGGTGTCCTCGATGTAGCCGTAGTCGGCGGGGTACTGGGTGGAGGTGAACAGCGTCCGGTCGAGCCGCATCCGGCCGGTGGCGTGGTCGACCTCGTACTTGTTCCGGCTGCCCGCCGGGATCTCGATCAGGACGTCGAACTTCATCGGCTCCACGCGGGGCTCCTCGTCGGCTGAGTGACGGACGTCGCCTAGTCTGTCCGCACGTGCGGGGACGAGCGACGGGTCGAGGGCCGATTGTCCTCCAGACGGGGGTGCTGCTGGCAACTGCTGGGCCTGGCGGCCGCCGTCGGCCCCGCAGCACGCTGCCCCGGGCCTCAGCACTGCGGGCACGCCCGTACGTGCTCCCCGACACGGCCCCAGCCGTGCTCGGCCCCGCCGTGGTCGGGTCCAAGGCGCCCGTGCCCACGGCCGCTGGCGTCGCCGCCGCTGTGGGCCCGCTGCTGCGCGACGCCGGGCTCGGGCGCGCCATCGGGGTCGTGCTCGACCCGGGCACCGGCGCGGTGCTGCTCGACGCCACCGGGGGAGGACCACCACCCCGGCCTCCACCCTGAAGGTGCTCACGGCCGTCGCCTCACTCGTGGCGCTGGGGCCGTGGAGCCACCTGACCACCAGGGTCGTACGCCGCGGAAGCACCGTCACCCTCGTGGGTGCCGGCGACCACTCGCTCACCCGCACTCCATCGTCGCTCGGCGGATCGCCCACCGCCTCGCTCGCGGGGCTCGCCTCGTCCACCGCCGCAGCGCTGAAGAAGGCCGGCGTCCGGTCGGTGCAGGTCGCGGTTCGACGACTCACTCTTCACCGGGCCGACGGTGTCGCCCGGATGGGGGTCGAACCTGGTCGCCGTCGGTGCCGTGGCCCCCGTCATGGCGCTGTCGGCCGACGAGGGTCGCGTCGCGTCCGGTGCCGACAGCCGGGTCGCCGACCCGGCCCGCTCGGCCGCGCGCACGTTCGCCGGGCAGCTGGCCGCCCGCGGCATCACCGTCGGATCCGCGGTGGGCCGGGCCAAGGCGCCCGTGGACGCCGTCGAGGTGGCCTCGGCGCGCTCGCCGGCGATCGCCAGCCTCGTCGAGCACACCTTGACGGTCAGCGACAACGACATGGCCGAGGCCCTGGCGCACCTCGCGGGAGGGAAGCTCGGAGGGTCGGCGTCGTTCGCCGGAGGTGCCGCAGCGACGACGAAGGTGCTGGCCTCGCTCGGGGTGCCCACCGCGGGGCTGCGCCTCAGCGACGGCTCGGGGCTCGCGCGGGGCGACCAGGTCTCGCCGGCGACGCTCGCGGGCGCGCTCGCGGCCGTCGCCACCCAGAAGCAGCCCGAGGGGCAGCCACCCGCGGGGGTGCCCACCTGGCCCACGGCGACCGGCCTGCCGGTCGCGGGGCTCACCGGCACCCTCGCCACCCGGTTCACCTCCACCGACGCGAAGGCGGGCCGCGGCGTGGTGCGCGCCAAGACCGGCACGCTCACCGGCGTGTCGGGGCTCGCCGGCCTGGTGCGCGACAGGGACGGCCGGCTGCTCGCCTTCGCCTTCTTGGCCGCCGGCGTGCCGGCCAAGGACCGGGCCACCGCCGCGTTCGACCGGGCCGCGGCGTCGCTGGCCCGGTGCGGCTGCCGCTGACACCACGTTCACTGCGCCGGACCCGAGGGCTCGAGGGGTCCCACGGGCAGCACGAGCGCCAGGCCTACCGCGATCACCGCGCCCACCGCCGTGTCGATCCCGCGGGCTACCAGCGCTTGGGGCAGGGTGCCCAGCGGATCGGCGTACACCAGGACCGCCAGCACCGACACCGCCGCGACGCACAGGAAGTAGCTGCGGCGGACGAACGCGAGCGCGACCACGAACGCTGGGGTCGTCACCAGGATGCGCATCCCGACCGGCACGGCCACCGCCACGACGGTGAGCACGACCATGGCCAGTGTCGTGGCGAGCAGACGCGCGAGCACCCGGTCGAGGGTGAGGGGGAGCTGCGGCGGCAGGACCGAGACGATCGTCATCATCACCCAGACCGCGTCGTGGTCGCCGGACGCGGAGAGCACCCAGGCGCCGGCGCCCAGGGCGAGGCCCGACCTGAGGGCGTTGCGGTAGATGCGGCCGCACCACGGCTCGGGCAGCAGCGGCGGCAGGGCCAGCCCGTGGCCGGCGTGAACCCGCTCGTCGGTGGAACGCACCCGCGGCGGAGCCGCGCGCTGGGGCAGCAGCGCCGCGACGCCCCGGGCCGCGACGGTCACGACGACCGACACCGCCCACGCCGCCAGTAGGAGCGGCACCGGCACCTCCCGGCCCGCGCCGAACACGAACGGCAGGAAGTACAGGTACAGGACCAGGACGCCGAGGGTCGCCGCAGGCTCGCCGTGGGCCGCGAGACTCCCCGCGGCCAGGGCGATCGCAGCCATCGCCAGCGCGGCCAGCCACGGGTGCGGGCGGACCGCGACGGCGATCAGCACCAGCGGCAGGGCCAGGGTCGTGAGCACAGCGGCCCGCACCATCCCGCTGCGTGCGCTCCCACCCGTAGCGCCGACGAACCCGAGCGTGGCCCCGAACACCACGGCGAGCGCGGCCGCACGCGCCTGCTCGGGCGTCCCCCCGAAAGCCCGCACGGCGGCCCCCGCCGACACCCACACCGCCGCGACCGTGAGCAGGTCGGCCACCGCCACCCGCAGCAGCACCGGGGCCGGCTCGGGCCGGAGGGCCTGAGCCACCAGGTGCTCCAGGGTGCGGGCCACCTGCCCATGCTCGCGCCACGGACCCGGCGTTGCGCGGCAGCGGCACCCGACCTGGGCCCCGGGGCGCTGGATCGCTCTGGCATAGGGTCAACGCATGGCGGACGTCGTCGACTGGGACCTCGCCGTCGCGACGGCGCTGCGGGTCGCCCCGGGCGGGCCCGACCTGCCCCGGGCCGCGGTGGACGAGGTCGTAGCCGACCTGCGCGGGTGCGCCGCGGCGGCCGTCGAGCCGGTGCGCGCCACCTCCCGCCTGGTAGCGCCCGAGGGCTCGGCCACCACCGTGGTGGTCGACCGGCCGGAGTGGATCCGCTCCAACGTCGACGGCTTCGGCGTGGTGCTGGCCCCGGTGCTCGAGAAGATGCGCGCCCGCACCGGCGCGGTCGACGGTGCGGTGGCGGCCGTGGGCTCGCGCGCCACCGGGGTGCAGATGGGGCTCGTCCTGGGCTGGCTGTCGGGCAAGGTCCTCGGGCAGTTCGAGGCGTTCACCGCCCCGGGCACGCGGCCGCGGCTGCTGCTCGTGGCCCCCTCGATCGTGGCCGCCGAGCAGGCGCTCGGCGTGCCCGGCCACGACTTCCGTCTCTGGGTGGCGCTGCACGAGGAGACGCACCGGGTGCAGTTCGGCGCCGTGCCCTGGCTCGCCGACCACGTACTGTCCGAGGTGCACGATCTCGTCCGGGCCACCGACGCCGACGGGCTCGAGCTGCTCGTCCGGGTGCGCGACGCCGCGGCCGCTGTGGCGCGTGGCGGCTCGCTGATCGACGCGGTGCAGTCGCCCGAGCAGAAGGCCGTGCTCGATCGCCTCACGGCCGTGATGTCGCTGCTCGAGGGCCACGCCGACGTCGTGATGGACGACGTCGGCCCGGCCGTGGTGCCGTCCGTGCGGCTCATCCGGGAGCGGTTCGACAAACGACGGCACGAGCCCGGGGCCGTCGACGGGCTGCTGCGCCGCCTGCTCGGCCTCGACGCGAAGATGCGCCAGTACGCGACGGCGCCGCCTTCGTGCGCGGCGTGGTGGGCGTCGTGGGCATCGACGGGTTCAACGCGGTGTGGACCTCGCCGGACACCCTGCCGACCGCCGCCGAGATCGCCGACCCCGGCGCGTGGGTGGCGCGGGTCCGCCCGTGACCGGCGCGGGTGCCCTCGTCCCGCTTCGGACTGCGGTGCGGTCCGCCCTGGCCGATCTGCCGGGCAGGGGTGCTCGTCCTCGTCGCGCTGTCGGGGGGCCCCGACTCCGCCGCCCTGGCCGCCGCCGTGGCCGCCGAGGCGCCCCGGACCCGGTGGCGCGCGGGCGCCGTGGTCGTCGACCACGGGCTGCAGCTGGGCAGCGACCAGGTGGCCGCAGCGGCCGCATCCCTGGCCCGCGGCCTCGGCCTCGACCCCGTCGTGGTGCAGCGGGTCGAGGTGCCCGGCGGACCGGGCAGGGGCGGACCCGAGGCCGCGGCGCGGGAGGCGCGCTACCGGGCCCTGGCCGCCGCGGCTGATCGGCTTGGTGCGGCGGCCGTGCTGCTGGGTCACACGCTCGACGACCAGGCCGAGACGGTGCTGCTCGGCCTGGCCCGCGGATCGGGGGCGCGGTCGCTCGCCGGCATGTCGCCGGACGTGGGGCCCTACCGCAGGCCGCTCCTGGGCCTTCGCCGCGAGGCGGTGCGGGCCGCGGCCGCGGCCCTGCCCACGGTCGACGACCCGCACAACGCCGACCCGAGGTACGCGCGCGCCCGGGTGCGGAGCGACGCGCTGCCGGCGCTCGAGACGGCGCTCGGTCCCGGCGTAGCCGCGGCCCTGGCCCGCTCGGCCGACCTGCTGCGGGCCGACGCAGACGCCCTCGACGCCTGGGCCGCGGAGGTCGTGGGGCGGCTGGCCGTTGTCGGGCTGAACGCCGAGCCATCGGACGGTGCGGACGGCCGCGCCGAGATCGACGTGGCAGGACTGGTCGACCTGCCGGACGCGGTGCGGACGCGGGTGCTGCGCCGGCTGGCCGTGTCGTCCGGCGTTCCGGCCGGCAGGCTTGCGCGCGAGCACGTCCGCGCCCTGGACCGGCTCGTCCGCGACCCGCGCGTCTCGGGGCCGGTGGCGCTGCCCGGCAACGTCCTGGCCGACCTCGTGCCCGGACCTGCAGCAGGTGTCGGCCCCGCCCGCGCGTATGGGAGGCTTCGGCTACGCGCCCGTACCGCCGCCCCCGGTCTCGGGCCCGACCCGGGTGCCGCGCAGGACCCGCCCCCCGCCCGTCAGGAGTGAGGCATGGACGCCGGAGACCTCGGCACCGACCTGGCGGAGGTGCTCCTCGAAGAGGAGGCCATCACCGCGCGCATCGCCGAGCTGGCGGCGCAGGTCGAGACCGACTACGAGGGCCGCGACCTGCTCCTGGTCGGGGTGCTCAAGGGCGCGACGATCTTCATGGCCGACTTCGCCCGGGCCCTGCACCGGCACATGGAGCTCGACTGGATGGCCGTCTCCTCGTACGGCTCGGGCACCAAGAGCAGCGGCGTCGTGCGGATCCTCAAGGACCTCGACCGCGACGTCGGCGGGCCGGAACATCCTCGTCGTCGAGGACATCCTGGACTCGGGCCTGACCCTGTCGTGGCTGCTGAAGAACCTGACCTCGCGCGGGCCGGCCTCGGTCGAGGTCATCACGCTGCTGCGCAAGCCCGAGGCGGTGAAGGTAGAGGTGCCGGTCAAGTACATCGGCTTCGACATCCCGAACCACTTCGTCGTGGGCTACGGCCTCGACTACGCCGAGAAGTACCGCAACCTGCGGGTCGTGGGCACCCTCGCCCCGCACGTCTACGGCGGCTGAGCCGCCCCCCGCCTGGCCGTCGCGCCGCCGCGAGCCGGTGTTCTCGATCCATCCGTGGCACGGACGAACCGTCCACGGGAGGTCCTCCGGGGCACCGTTCACTCGTCCGTTGGTCCATGGGATGGACGAATCGTCCATTGGGGGGTCTCTGGGGACGTCGTGCATGGTGCGTTGGTCCATGCCATGGACGAACGGTCCGTGGGGGGCGGGGGAGCGCGGGGGAACACGGGGGGCGATCTGCTCGTTCTGCCCTCAGCGAGCGCGGAGGCGGGGGTCCAGGATCCCGTAGTACCGTCGTCGCAGGCGGAGCTCTTCGCGACCCGCCTCCCAGCCGACTGCAGCGTCAGGAGGGACCGGACCCCGGGTCCGGCGTCCAATGAACCGTTCCAGCTTCTTCCGCGGCCCGATCTTCTGGATCGCGATGGCCGTGGGTCTCGCGCTGCTCGTCACCGGGCTGCTCACGAGCGTGAGCGGGCCGAAGACGGTCGACACGTACCAGGTGGTCGACGCCATCGCCAGCAACCAGGTGGCTTCGGCCACGATCGTCGACCCCGACCAGACCATCACGATCACCAAGACCGACGGCTCCAAGGAGCGAGCCCAGTACGTCACCGGCCAGGGCCTCGACCTTCAGAAGCAGCTCCAGGCCAAGGCCGACGCCGGGCAGCTCAAGGACGGCTACAACGTCGAGGTCCCGCAGCAGAGCCTGCTGGTTTCGCTGCTCATCTCACTGATTCCGGTGGCTCTCGTCCTGGTGCTGCTGTTCTTCTTCATGAGCCAGATGCAAGGCGGCGGCGGCCGCATCATGAGCTTCGGAAAGTCCAAGCACAAGGCCGTCAACAAGGACATGCCCAAGACCACCTTCGCCGACGTCGCCGGTGTGCAGGAGGCCGTCGAGGAGCTCCAGGAGATCAAGGAGTTCCTGCAGGAGCCGGCCAAGTTCCAGGCCGTCGGCGCCAAGATCCCCAAGGGCGTGCTGCTGTACGGCCCGCCCGGTACCGGCAAGACCCTGCTGGCGCGCGCGGTGGCCGGCGAGGCCGGCGTGCCGTTCTTCTCGATCTCCGGCTCGGACTTCGTCGAGATGTTCGTCGGCGTCGGCGCCAGCCGCGTGCGCGACCTGTTCGAGCAGGCCAAGGCCAACGCCCCCGCGATCGTCTTCATCGACGAGATCGACGCCGTCGGCCGCCACCGGGGGGCCGGGCTCGGCGGCGGGCACGACGAGCGCGAGCAGACCCTCAACCAGATGCTCGTCGAGATGGACGGCTTCGACGTCAGCGGCGGGGTCATCCTCATCGCGGCCACGAACCGGCCCGACATCCTCGACCCCGCGCTGCTGCGCCCGGGCCGCTTCGACCGACAGATTGCCGTCGACGGCGCCCGACCTGCAGGGCCGCGAGCAGATCCTGCGGGTGCACTCGCGCGGCAAGCCGATCGCCCCCGACGTCGACCTGCTCAACGTCGCTCGGCGCACGCCAGGCTTTACCGGGGCCGATCTCGCCAACGTGCTGAACGAGGCCGCGCTGCTCACCGCCCGCGAGGGCCGCACCCACCTCGACATGGCGACGATCGACGAGGCCATCGACCGCGTCATCGGCGGCCCCCAGTCCCGTAGCCGCATCATGCGCGAGCACGAGAAGAAGATCACCGCGTACCACGAGGGCGGCCACGCGCTCGTCGCCGCGGCGCTGCCCGGCGGCGACCCCGTGCACAAGGTCACGATCATGCCCCGCGGCCGGGCGCTCGGCTACACGATGGTGCTGCCGGACGAGGAGAAGTACTCCACGACCCGCAACGAGATGCTCGGGCAGCTCGCGTACATGCTCGGCGGCCGGGCGGCCGAGGAGCTCGTGTTCCACGACCCCACCACGGGTGCGAGCAACGACATCGAGAAGGCCACGAGCGTGGCCCGCAAGATGGTCACGCAGTACGGCATGACCGAACGGCTCGGCGCCGTGCGCTACGGCCAGGCCGACGCCGAGGTCTTCCTCGGCCGCGACTACGGCCACCAGCGCGACTACTCCGAGGAGGTCGCCGCGGCGATCGACGAGGAGGTGCGCAAGCTCATCGAAGCTGCGCACCAGGAGGCGTATGAGGTGCTCGTCGAAAACCGCGACGTGCTCGACCTGCTCGTGCTCGAGCTGCTCGAGAAGGAGACGCTGGACAAGGGCGAGGTCGCGCGCATCTTCGAGCCGATCCGGCTGCGCCCGCACCGGCCGGCGTGGACCGGCTCGGCCCGCCGCGAGCCCAGCGAGCGCGGGCCGGTCGACGTGCCGGCGCGTGCCGTCGACGCCGGCGCCAACGGTTCGTCGAACGGCTCCAGCAACGGCGCGGCGAAGGGGCAGGCTCACGGCGCCGCCCCCGTGGCGGGTGCGCCCGACGCTGCCTCGGAGCAGGCGTGAGCGAGGCGCGGGCCACGGTCAACGCTGTGACGCTGCCAGCCACCGGGACGAACGTCTTGCCGTTCGACCACGAGCGCGCCGCCGCCGCGGTCCGTGAGCTGCTGCTCGCGATCGGCGAAGACCCCCAGCGCGACGGCCTCCTCGACACCCCCGACCGGGTGGCACGCGCCATGGCCGAGCAGTTCGCGGGCCTGCGGATGGCTCCCGAGGACGTCCTCACCACCACGTTCGACCTCGGTCATGACGAGCTCGTCGTGGTGCGCGACATCGAGGTGTACTCCACCTGCGAGCACCACCTCGTCCCCTTCCACGGCAGCGCGCACGTGGGCTACATCCCCGGGCTCGACGGCCGCATCACGGGGCTGTCCAAGCTCGCCCGCCTCGTCGACGTGTTCGCCAAGCGGCCGCAGGTGCAAGAGCGGCTCACCACGCAGGTCGCCGACGCGCTGGTGCGGCTCCTCGAGCCGCGCGGGGCCATCGTCGTCTTCGACTGCGAACACCTGTGCATGTCGATGCGGGGCATCCGCAAGCCCGGCGCCCGTACGATCACGTCGGCGGTGCGGGGCCAGCTGCGCGAGCCCGCCACCCGGGCCGAGGCGATGTCGCTGATCCTGGGCCGTTGAGCGTGGTCGGGGCCGACGCCGCCGGGCCCGTGCGTGCGCGTCGGTGGGCGGCGGTCTCTGTCGGTGTCGTCGGTGCGCTCGACCTGCTCCTGCTCATCGTGCCGCCGTGGCACCCGCGCGCGTCGGCGGCGGTCGACTGGCTGCCCTTCGACCTCGCGGGCGCCGGTACCGTCGCCACCGCGGCGTCGGGTCTGCTGCTGCTCTACCTGGCCGACGGGCTGGCCCGCGGCAAGCGGCGCGCGTGGTGGGTGGCCGTGTTGGTACTGGTGGCCGCCGAGGTGCTGCGCCTGGTCGCCGGACGGGGGCCGGTAGCCCAGCTCCTCTCACTCGCTGCCCTCGGGCTGCTGGTGTCGACCCGCGGGGCGTTCACGGCCAGCGCCGACCCCATCACCCGCCGCCGGGGGGCGTTGGTGGCTGGCGGCGCCGTGGCGGCGGGCGCGTCGTTGGGCCTGCTCGTGGTGCAGCTCAGGGCGGGCACCGGCGCCCGGTCGCTCCCCTTCGGCGAGAGGCTCGGCGACGTCCTGCTGGGCCTCGGTGGCATCCCCACCCCGCTCGACCAGCACGAGACCCTCGTCGACGACTTCGTCTACTTCTCGCTCCTCGGGCTGGGGCTCTCGGTGGCCACGATCGCCCTCGCGGCCGTGCTCGCGCCGGCCCGTCCGGTCCGCCCCCAGACCCGGGCCGAGGGTGGCCAGGTTCGGTCGCTGCTCCGCGTGCACGGCAAGGGTGACTCGCTGGGCTACTTCGCCCTGCACGAAGACAAGTCGCTGCTGTTCTCGGCCGACGGCCGCGCTGCCGTGGCGTACCGCGTGGTGTCGGGCGTGATGCTGGCCTCCGGCGACCCCGTGGGCGACCCGGCGGCCTGGGACGACGTGATTGCGCGGTTCGTGCGCACGGCGCGGCAGCGCGCCTGGGTGCCCGCGGTCGTGGGAGCGAGCGCCGAGGGTGCCCGCGTGTGGGCCCGCAGCGGTGGGCTCGAGTCGTTCGACATCGGCGACGAGGCCGTCGTCCAGACCGCGTCGTTCGGGCTCGACGGCCGGGCGATGCGCAACGTGCGCCAGATGGTGTCGCGGGCCCGTCGCCGTGGCTGGACCGCGCAGGTGCGCCGGCTCGGCGCCCTCGACCCCGCCGAGCGCGAACGGCTCGTGGCCGCCGTGGCCGAGATGCGTCAGGGTCGCGTCGAGCGCGGCTACTCGATGGCGCTCGGACGGTTCGGGGGAGCCGATGACGACGACCTCGTGGTCGCCACCGCTCACCGCGGCGACGAGCTCGGGGGCGTGCTCGTACTCGTGCCGTGGGGTGACCGCAGGCTGAGCCTGGACCTCATGCGCCGCCGCGGACGCGACGACGCCGGCGTGGTCGAGCTGCTGGTCGCCGAGGTGCTCCAGCTCGGGCCGGGCCTCGGCATCGACGCCGTCTCGCTGAACTTCGCGGCCTTCCGGTCCGCGTTCACCCCACCGGCGGGCTCCGGTGCCACCCGGGCCGCCTGGGCCCGTACGGTGCGAGTGGCCGACCGGGTCGTCCCGCTCGAGCCGCTGGAGCGGTTCAGCGCCAAGTTCGGGCCCGCGTGGCACACCCGCTACCTGATGTTCCCGGGCGTGCGCGACCTGCCGCGCGTGTCCGTGGCGGCGCTGGAGGCCGAGCGTTTCCTCGTCCGGCCGACGTGGTGGCCCACGCCGGCGCGGCTGGCTGGTCGCCGCCGCGACGAGGTGTCGGCGTGAGGCACCCCGACGGGCTGCCGGCCCGCCTCAAGGCCCTCGACCGCACGCTCGTCTGGGGCGTCCTGAACGTCACGCCCGACTCCTTCAGCGACGGCGGGCGCTGGCTCGCGCGCGAGGCCGCCGTGGCCCAGGGCCTGCGCCTGCACGCGCAGGGCGCCGACGTGGTCGACGTGGGCGGGGAGTCCACCCGTCCGGGCGCTACCCGGGTGCCGCTCGAAGACGAGCTGGCCCGGGTGCTTCCGGTGGTCTCGGCCCTGGCGGAGGCCGGAGTCGTGGTCTCCATCGACACGATGCGCCACGCCGTCGCCACCGCAGCGGTCGCGGCGGGCGCGCAGGTGGTCAACGACGTGTCCGGTGGCCTGGCCGACCCGGGCATGCTCGGTGCCGTCGCGGACCTGCGCGTGCCCTACGTGGCCATGCACTGGCGCGGCCACAGCACCGACATGGAGGGGCTCGCCACGTACGCCGACGTCGTGTCCGAGGTCGCGCGCGAGCTCGAGGCGCGGCTCGCGGCCGCCGTGGCCGCCGGCGTTGCCGAGCGACGCGTGGTCCTCGACCCCGGCCTGGGCTTCGCCAAGCGCAGCGAGCACAACTGGGCGCTGCTGGCGCATCTGGACGTGCTGGGGCGCCTGGGTCGTCCGCTGCTCGTGGGTGCGTCCCGCAAGCGGTTCCTCGGCACCCTGCTCGCCGGACTGGACGGCGAGCCGCGCCCCACCGACGGCCGCGACGACGCCACCGATGCCGTGTCCGCCCTCGCGGCCGCCAGCGGCGCGTGGGGCGTACGGGTGCACGACGTGTGCGGCTCCCTCGACGCGGTGCGCGTGGGGCTCGCCTGGCGGCGGGCGGGCTCGGACGACCGAAGGGACCGCGCGTGAGCCAGATCCTCGACCGGTTCGACCGCATCTCGATCACCGGCATCCGGGCCACGGGCTACCACGGCGTCTTCGACCACGAGCGGCGCGAGGGCCAGGAGTTCGTCGTCGACCTCGTCCTCGCCGTCGACACGCGCAAGGCCGCCAAGCGCGACGACCTGCACCGCACCGTCGACTACGGCACCGTGGCGCAGGTGGTCAACGACGTCATCACCGGCGAACCGGTGAACCTCATCGAGACGCTCGCGCAGCGCATCGCCGACGAGGTGCTGCGGCACGACCGGGTCACCATCGTCCAGGTCACCGTGCACAAGCCGTCTGCGCCGGTGCCCGTGCCGTTCGAGGATGTCGCCGTGACGATCCTGCGGGCCCGATGACCGCGCCCCGGCGCGCCGTCTTCGGGCTCGGCGCGAACCTCGGCGACACCGTGGCGGCGCTGCAGGGGGCCGTCGACGTCGTCGCCGGGCACCCCGGCGTGAGGGCGGTCGCGGTGTCGCCGGTGTACGACACCGCACCGGTGGGGGGACCCGAGCAGCCGAGGTATCTCAACGCGGTCCTCGTGGTCGATACGGTGCTGCCGGCCACCGACCTGCTGGCGCTGGCACACGAGGCCGAGCAGGCGTTCGGGCGCGTCCGCGACGTGCGGTGGGGCCCGCGCACGCTCGACGTCGACCTGCTCGCGGTCGGCCGTGAGCGCAGCGACGACCCGGAGCTCACGCTGCCGCACCCCCGCGCGCACGAGCGCGCGTTCGTGCTGGTGCCCTGGGTCGACGTCGAGCCCGATGCGGTGCTGGCAGGTGTCGGGCCGCTCGCCGTGGCCCTGGCGGCCCTTGCGCCGGGCGCTGCCGCCGAGATGCACCGGCGCGACGACCTCGCGCTGAGCCTGCCCGCGGAGGTGCGCCCGTGACCCCCACGTCGGCCCGCCTGCTGGCGGTCGTCACGGCGCTCTCGGTCACGGCCGGGTGGGGCCTGGCCCGGGCGTTCGGCGACCTCGCGGGCCGGTACCTGCCGGTGCCCTGGTCCGGCGCCGTAGGGCTCAGCGTGCTCGCCGCGGGCCTGCTCGTCTGGGCGCTCATGGTGCGTCCGCGGCTACGGCACAAAGAGGGCAGCCGCCCCCTCGACCCCCTCGTGGCCGCGCGCACCGCTGCTCTGGCGATGGCGGCCTCGCGCACCGGCGCCGTGCTCGGCGGGCTCTACCTCGGCATCGGCCTGGCCTTCCTGCCCCTCGCCGGCCAGGACCCCGGTCGGGAGCGTCTGCTGGCCGCGGGTGCCGCCGTGCTCGCCGCGGTGGCGGTCGTGGCCGTGGCGCTCTGGCTGGAGCGGATGTGCCGCCTGCCCGACCCCCCCGCCGACGGCGCGGTCGGCCGCGACGACTCCGTGGCCCACGGCTAGGCTCCGGCCATGGCCGACGACACCGCACCCGTGCCCACGCCCGAGGATCGCGACCACCTCGATGCGCTGCCGTACGCCGAGCTGCGCGACAAGGCCTTCCGGCGCGCCGAGCACCACGCCGACGTGAAGTTCTTCTACGACCTGTTCGCGCACACCTCTGCGGCTGGTGCGATGGCCGACGAGGGCGGCTCGCTCGGCGAGACGGGCGGGTCGATCATCGAGACCGTGAAGGCCGCGCGCGAGGCGTTCGGCGACGACCCGTCCCCGGACCTCGAGCCGCTCTTCCGGGCTGTCTTCACCGACTACCTGCGCTCGCACGGGGGCTGACCTCGCCCGTCCCGCGCGGGCGGGTGAGCCAGAGGAATGCCGCCTGCACCACGGCGAGCACCACGATGGTGAGGGGCAGGTCGAGCACGGACGTCGTCCAGAGCGCATCGGTGGGCAGCACCGACCCGCTGTAGGCCACGACCGCGACGCCCACGAGGTTGTTCGCCGCGTGCGCACCGACCGCCAACTCGATCGAGCCGTCGCGCAGGCTGGCCCAGGCCCAGCCGGCCCCGTAGATCCACCACACGAGCCACGCGTACCACTGCGCCCCGGACGCCTCGGGGTTCGCCAGGTGCGGCAGAGCGAACAGCAGCCCGTCCACCGCTGCCACGAGGGCGCCCCGGTGCAGCCCGGTGGAGAGCCACTGCACCAGCCAGCCGCGGAAGAACAACTCCTCGGCCGTGGTCTGCAGCGGGATCAGCACCAGGGCCACCGCGAGGGCCGGCCAGAAGCGCGCGGCGTCGAACGTCCACGCGTAGCCCTCCGGGTGCGCGAGCGCGTCGACCCCCGTGGCCAGCAGCACCAGCAGCGCCCACCAGCCTGCTCCGGTGAGCACTCGTCCCCAGCGCACCCGCGAGCGTCCGGTGACGAGGGTGAGCCAGCGCCGGTGCTGCACCCAGCGGGCCACCAGGGGTGTGGCCAGCAGGAAGGGCACGAACGCGACGAGGGTGACCGCGAGCCCGCCGGCCCCCGTCAGCGAGCTGAGCCCGTCCAGCGACGTGCCCGGGGCCACGAGCAGGGCCAGCCCGACCGAGGCCAGCGCCCCGAGCCAGATCCAGGCCAGGACGATCAGGAGCGTGCCCAGCGTGTAGGTGAGCGCGCCGGCGCTCCCGTCCCGGGAGTGGTCGAGGTACGAAGGGGCCGCGCGGTCGGTGAGAGGTTGCGGACGGGGCTCGGACACGCCGCCACGGTAGAGGAGCCCGGGGGCTGCGGCCGCCTACCCTCGGAGGATGGCTCGGGGCCGGCACCGCCGCTCCACGGGACGCGCAGCCCTGATGCAGGAGAACGAGCGGCTCAGGCGCGAGGCCCAGGCGGCGCGGGCCGAGAACGCAGAGCTCGCCCGCCGCCTGCAGGCGGCGCTGGGCGACCGTCTCGTCGAGACGTCTCGGGCCGCCGCCGCCGATGCTGAGGCCGGGCGCGCGCAGGCTGAGGCGGGCGTGCTCCGCGAGGAGGTCACCAGGCTGCGCGAGGAGGTTGCCGGGCTGCGCGCCGAGCTGTCTGCCCTCCGCACGGAAGGGTCGGCCCTGCGAGCGGAGATCTCGGGTGTCCGCACCGAGCTCTCCGCGGTGCGGGCCGAGGGCGCGGGCATGCGCGTCGAGGTGGCGGCCGTGCGTGGCGAGGTCTCGGCGCACCGCGGCGAGACCGTGTCGGTCCGTTCGGAGGTGGCCGCCCTGCGCGCGGAGTCCGGCGTGCTCAGGGCCGAGGTGGTGGGGCTGCGCGCGGCGCTGGCCGCCCGACCCGTGGTGCCGCCGGCACGGCCGAGCGAGGCTGACCCGGCCGGTACCCGCCCGCCCCGACCAGGTGCCTCGGTCACCGCGCTCCGGCTCCCGCTCGTGCCGCCGCCCGAGCCGGTGTAGAGCCTTCTTCGCCGCGCTGGCTGGCTACTTGTCGATGTCGCCGACGACGAAGAAGAACGACGTGAGGATCGGTACCACGTCGTCCACCGGTGCGCCCGCGAGCGAGGCGGCCAGCGCCTGCACGTGGGCGGTCGCCGGCGTGCGCAGCCGGACCCGGTACGGCACCTTCTCGCCGCGCGACTGCAGGTAGACCCCGGCGATGCCGCCCGGTGCCTCCAGCCACGCGTAGCCGGCGCCCTCGGGCACCCGCAGCACCTTGGGCAGCGGCACGTTCACCGGTCCCTGCAGGCCGCGCAGGCGCTCGGCGCAGGCGTCGACCAGGTCAGTGCTGCGCAGCACCTCTGCGAGGAGCACCGCGTACCTGGCGGCCGCGTCGCCGGCCGTGCGGACGACGGGCGCCAGCAGGTCGGCGAGGTCGGCGTAGGCGAGGTCGGGGTCCACGGTGCGCAGGTCGAGCGGCAGGCCGCTGGCGCGCGCGACCGGGCCGCTCGCGCCGAGACTGAGGGCCAGGTCGGGGTCGAGGACGCCGCGGCCCTCGGTGCGGGCGGCGAAGGCGGGGTCGTCGCCGAGTCCCGCCGGCAGCTCGGGCCACCAGGTGCGCCGCGCAGAGCCGGTGGTGGCCAGCACGTCGTCCAGCCAGCCGGCCGGCACGTCCTGCACGAGACCGCCCACCTGCGTGACCATCAGGTGCAGCCGCCCGCCGGTGCCGCGCTCGAGCAGCCGGACGAATGCCTCGCGTGCCTCGGCGGCCGCACCGGCCGTGCGCGCCCCGGCGGCGGGGGACGAGCCGACCGCGGCCGGCGCGGCGCCCAGGAAGGCCAGGCCCGCGGTGATCCTGCCCAGCTCGGCCAGCAGCGTGCGCAACCACACTGCCCGCACGGCCACCTCGAGCCCGAGCATCCCCTCGACGGCGCGGGCCAGCACGAGCTCGTCGGTGAACGCCGAGAGCCAGTCGTGCCGGTTCGCCAGCGCGAGCCCCTGCCGGTAGTCGCGCACCTCGAAGAGCTTCTCGGCGCCCCGGTGCAGGAACCCCACCACCGGGTCGGCGGTGACGACCGTGTCCCCCTCGAGCTCCAGCCGCAGCCGCAGCACCCCGTGGGCCGAGGGGTGCGACGGGCCCAGGTCGAGGACGACGGCGCCGTCGTCGGTAGGCCCGGTGGCGACCAGCCGCTCGCTGCGCCCGGGTCGGTCGGCGGGAGTCACCGGAGCATCGTGCCACGCAATCGGGGGCGCCTCCCGGGGGGCCCGTAGGTACGACCTTGGTCGCAGCGGGGCCCGGACGTCCGGGCTATCAGCGGGTCCACAGCGCTCGGGATCAGGGTTCTCTCAGGTCTCCCGGGAGACCTGGGCCAAGGGGTCCCCCGCACGGGCTCCCGGGGCTCACACGCACGACATGCTCGTCCACCTGCGCCAGGCCGTCGACCCGGCCTCATCAGATGTCCTTCAGTCCCCGAAGGAGGCCGCCTCGGCGGTCGGAGGGCCCGGCCACCCCCCAGGGTCGGGCCCTCCCTCTTCACCGAGGGACCAGGACCACGAACGGGTGGCGCCGCCGGTCGGGGAGTCCGGTGGCGCCACCTTTCGTCGGTGGGCGGCGCCGGCCGCACGACTCAGGCGGAGGTGTCGGGCGGGGCAGCGAGCCCGAGTTCGCGGGCCCGGAGGGCAGCCGACGTGCGGTCGGAGACGCCCAGTGCGTGGAACACGTGCGTGAGGTGGGCCTTCACCGTGGCCTCGCTGATGCCCATCCGGGCGGCGATCTTACGGTTGGACAGCCCGAGCGACAGCTGGGCGAGGACTTCGCGTTCGCGGGTGGTGAGGTCGTCGGCCTGGGTGCGCTCGACCCGGCTCTGGAACAGGGTGGAAGCGGCCGCGGGTGCCAGCGGGGTGCCGCCGTCGGCCGCGGCTCGGATCCCGCGCACGAGCTCCTCGGGCGTGCTGTCCTTCAGGAGGTATCCCGACGCGCCAGACTCCACCATCGCCGTGACGTGCTCGCGGTCGGCGAACGAGGTGAGCGCCACGACCCGCACCTTCGGCCAGCGGGTCACGATGGTGCGCGTGGCCTCGATGCCGTCCATGCCGGGCATCGAGAGGTCCATGAGCACCACGTCGACGCTGCCGGGCGTCTCGGCGCCCAGCGACTCGAGGGTGGCGAGTGCCGTGCGGCCGTCGACGGCCTCGCCCACGAGCTCGATGCCCACGGCCTGCGACAGCAGCTGCCCGAGCCCGGCCCGGACGACCGCGTGGTCGTCGACGATCATCACCCGGATCATCGGACGGGGACCTCGATGACCACCGTGGTGCCCGCCCCCGGCGCAGAGTCGATGACTGCGTCGCCCCCGGCGTCGGCCACGAGCTCGCGCATGAGCCGCAGGCCGTAGTGCGGGCGGTCTGGGGAACCTGGTGACGCGAGGTCGAACCCGGTGCCGTTGTCACGCACCACCAGGGTGGTCGTGCTGTCGGTCTCGCTGATCCGTACCGACACGCTCGTGGCGCCCGCGTGCGTGGCGACGTTCCGGAGACACTCGCGGGCCGCGCGGTAGACGACGCCCGCCTGGTCGCCCTTGATGGACATCGTGGGCGGGGCCTCGAGCTGCACCCGCACGCCAGCCTCCCGCAGGGGCTCGAGCAGGGAATCCAGCACCGCGGGCAGCCCGCGCACCTCGAGGTCGGCGGGGTAGATCTCGCCGATGAGCGAGCGCAGGTCGCGGACGCTGTCGCGGGTGACCTCGGCGGCCGAGGCGATGTCGTCCGTCACGTCCGGCGGGGCGTGGCCCTCGAGCCTGGTACCCACGGCGGCGAGCGAGTAGGACACGCCCGCGAGCGACTGCACCACGCCGTCGTGCAGGTCGCGGGCGATCCGGCGGCGCTCGTTGTCGGACACCTCGGCGGCCTTGCGGTGCAGGGCGTCGCGCTCGGCCTGGCTGCGGCGCGACCGCCGGATGAGAGCCCAGGCCAGCGGCAGCTGGAGGATCTCCAGCGTGATCAGTGCCAGCAGGAACGCAGGCGTGAGCGCCTTGCCCTGGCCGAGGGCGGGCGCCGCGACGTCGTCGAGCCGGAAGTACACCTCATACAGCAGTGGGTGCCCGGACGGAGTGGTGACCCGGGTGTACACCTGCAGGAGGGTGCCCTCCGACGCTCGCTCGAGCCAGTTCTCCGGGGCGCTGAAGTCGACTTCTTCGGCCGTGACGGTGCCGTCGTCCAGAGTCTCCTGGTCGTCGTCCGAGAGGGCGAAGCGCTGGCCGATGAGCTGGGGCGCGTCGCTGTAGATGATGCGGCCGTTGCCGTCCCAGAGCTTGATCCGGGCGGTGCCGGGCTGGGTGAGCAGCGGGCGGATCTTGCGGTCGAAAGCCGCCACCGCTGCGGGCGAGCCCGTGACCAGCGCATCGGTGACCGCCGGCTGCACCACGAACCTGGTGTGCGCCAGGGCCACCGCCTTGGCGTCGTTGATGCCCTCCTCGAGACCGGTCGTGTGCAACCGGGCCAGGACGAAGACCGCCAGCAGCGTCATCGCGACGAGGCCGCCGACGGCGAAGACGGCGAGCTCAGCACCCGCGGACCACCGCCGGTGGGTGCGGCTCACGATGCCGTCTTCGGGCGGCTCGCCACGGGGCGACGCGGTGGGGGGGACCGGGGGAGGGTCGGGCGCGGCTCGAGCGGTGCCGTCGGCGGCACCGGAGGTGAGGTCGAGGTCGGGCGCGGCCGACGAGGCCAGGGCGTGCAAGGGCGCGCCAGCGTACGGCTCCATACCCCCACCTCCCCAGGTCCCCCGCCCCCGTGCCCCAGTCCCCTTCTCTCGTCCCCCGCGGACACCCCCGGTGTCCCTGCGCTCCACCCGCCGAATTCGGACACGCTACGCCGATCGGAGCCCCAGGGGAACAAGCCCGGCCACGACTTCTCCCCAGGAGGCCTGGCGGAGCACGAGAAGCTGCATCGTGCGCGTGGGCTCGGCCGGCTCTACCCCGAGGTCGTCGCGCAGGGTCGCGGCGCAGCGCGCGAACGCGCCGAGCGCGCGGGCCTGGTCGCCCTGGAGGTAGTGGGCAGCCACGAGGGTGCGGTGCGCCGACTCCAAGTGCGGCTCGGCCGCGGCGGCTTCGGTGGCGTGCCGCACGGCCGTGCCGGCGTCGCCGTCGAGGAGCGCGAGCTCGGCGGCCCGGACGAGCAGGTCGGTGCGCAGCCGCGCGACCTCGGCGCGTGCCTCGTCGGCCCACGGGGCGTACGGCTCGTCCTCGAAGAGCTCCTCGCGCGATGCCTCGATGGCGGCGGCGACGCCACAGGTGTCGAGCCAGGCCGCTGGATCGCGCGCGACCCGCAGGAAGGAGTGCAGGTCGACCTCGACCCGCGTCGGGTCGAGCACGTAGCCGCCGGGGTCGGTGCGCAGCGCGGGCCGGTCCGGTCCGCGGCGGCCGAACAGCTGGCGGCGCAGGACCGCCACGTAGTGCTCGACCGCGCCATCAGCGTCGCGCGGGGGCTCGTCGCCCCACAGGAGATCCGCGAGCCGGTCCTTCGGCATCGGGTGGCCGGCGTGCCGAGCGAGCAGCTGAAGGACCTGGCGCGGTTTGCGGCCGCCGAGATCGCAGCTGCCGAGCACCCGCCCGGCCGCGTGCACCGTGGTGGTGCCGAACATCTGGATGCGATACACCTGGATCGGATCGACCATGCCGTGCTCCCCAGAACTCCCACGCACGGCCGCCGCCCCCGACGGCCCTGCAGCCAGAGTGGGAGCCCGTCCACGGTGACGCGTCGGGCGCAGGTCGAACACGTGCCACGACTTTCGTCGTAGATCGCCGGCCGGGGGGAGGGTGGTCGAGCGCCGTGGCCCTTCTAGAGTGCAGAGCATGACGGTCTCGGTCGACGACGTCTTCGCCCCACCCGGCGAAGCCTGGACGCTCGTCTCGCCCGAAGCTGGTCACGGCCCGCCGGGTGACCCTGCTGCTCTGGTACGTGCTCGTGGTGGCCGGCATCGTCGCCCTGCTGGTGGTGCCGTCGGTGCCCCGGTGGGTCGCGATCGTGTCGGCGGCCGTCGCGGTGGCGGTGTTCGTCTGGGCGTGGTGGCTCATCGGCCGGCGCTGCCGATCGTGGGGCTACGCCGAGCGCGACGACGACCTGCTCGTGACGCGCGGCATCCTGATGCGCCGCCTCGTGGTCGTGCCGTACGGCCGGATGCAGCTCGTCGACGTCAAGGCCGGCCCGATCGACCGCTGGCTCGGCATCGCGGGGTACAGCTCCACACGGCCGCTGCCACGACGGACGCGGCCATCCCCGGGCTCGCCCCGGACGTCGCTGCCGGGCTGCGCGACCGGCTCGCGGCCAGGGGTGAGCAGCGGTCGGCCGGGCTCTGACGACCGTGACCGACCCCCTGCTGGTCCCGGCACCCACCGGCGCGAGGCGCCGGGTTCACCCCATCACGCCGCTCGTGCACGCTGCACGCACGGTGCCGGTGGTCGTCGTGCTCGGCATCGTCTACGGCAGCACGACGGTGGGCGCGTACGGGCTCCTGGGCATCGGGCTGATCCTGCTCGGCGCCGCCGCCGTGGCGGGCATCACCGCGGGGGTGTCGTTCCTGCAGTGGCAGCGGCTCGAGTTCTGGTTCGACGCCGACGGCGACCTGCGGGTCGACTCGGGCGTCATCACCCGCCAGGAACGACGCCTGCAGCTGTCGAGGCTCCAGGCGGTCGACGTCGTGCAGCCGCTCGTCGCCCGGATCTTCGGCATGGCCGAGTTGCGTATCGAGGTCGCGGGCGCTGGTGATTCGAGGGCGACCCTCCAGTTCCTCACGCTCGCCGAGGCCGAGGCGCTGCGGGCCGAGGTGCTGGCCCGGGCCGCGGGCGTGCGGCACGACGCCGGCGCCGCACCGGAGACGGTGGTCGCGACCGTGCCCCCGGGCGAGCTCGCACTGTCGTTGCTGCTGCGGGGCGTCACGTTCACGCTGCTGCTGATCTCTGTGCTCGTGCTCGTGGTGACGTTCGTGACGGCCGGACCCGGTGGCCTGGTGCTCGTGCTGTTCACCGGCGGCGTGCCGCTGTTCCTCGTGTTCGGCGAGTTCTCCCGGTACTTCGGGTTCACCGTGGCGACGTCGCCTGACGGGCTGCGGCTGCGGCACGGGCTGCTGCAGACGCAGGCGCAGACGGTGCCCCCCGGGCGCGTGCAGGCCGTCGGGTTCGTCTCGCCGCTGCTGTGGCGCGGACGAGGGTGGGTGCGGGTCACGCTGAACATCGCCGGCGTAGGGAATCAGGACGGGGGCAGCGGGGACGTCGTCGAGAGCGTGCTGCTGCCGGTGGCGCCCTGGCCGGTGGCCCGGATGGTCGCGGCGTACGTTCTTCCGGGCGTCGACGTCGACGCGGTGCCGATCGTCGGGGTGCCCGAGCGGGCTCGTTGGCGCTCGCCGTTCCAGTGGCGCCGGCTCGGCGTCGGCCACGACGACCAGGTGTTCGTCGCGCGCACCGGGTGGCTCACGCACACCACGTCGGTGATCCCGCACGCGCGGACCCAGTCGGTGCGGGTGGAGCAGGGTCCCTGGGAGCGAGCCCTCGGGCTGGCGTCGATGTACGTCGACTCGACCCGCGGCCCCGTGGCCGTGCGCGGCCTGCGCCGCGAGGCCCGCGACGCGCGCGCCATCGCCGAGGCGCAGGTGACCCGCGCCCGCGTGGCCCGCGCCGCCGCACCGCCGCCGAAGTGGCTCAGCGACGGCGACACGGGCGGTGGCCAGGCGCAGCAGCAGCCCCGCTGACGCCGCTGTCACCGTGAAGGGCCAGGTCGTCATCGGGTGACGTCGGGCGCGAGCCCCCGGCGAAGCTCGAGCCAGCCGAAGGCCCCGGGGCCGACGGGGTCGCGCAGGGCCGCCAGGGAGGAGGCCAGGGCGACGGCCCGGAGGCGGTCCAGGCCAGTGCCCGTCGAGGGCCTCGCGTGCTGGTCTGCACGCCCCCGGACGAATCGGGCGACGGCCGCGGCCTGCGTGGTGAGCACGACCTCGTCGCCGGGCTGGGCTCCCGACGCGGCGCACGCGTCGAGCGCGACGTGGGCGGTGAGATTGCACGACCCGTCGGGGACGGGTGCCACCGCGCGGCCGCGCGCGTAGCCCACGAGCGTGCCACGCGGCCAGCGACGGGCCGCCCGGTGGGCGCGGGTGTGGGAGTAGTCGACCGCCACCGCCGCCCCGGCTGCCAGCCGCGCGCACAGGCCGCTCCACACGTCGTCGCGGGCCAGCCCCACCTCGGCCCGGTCGCCGGGGGCCGCCGCGTCCAGGGGCCACCACCGCGCCAGCCAGCCGAGCTCGTCCTGCCCTGGTGGGCCGCCGAGCCGCTCGTCGCCCGACTCGTCGACCAGCACCGCGTGCACCTCGTGGTCGTCAGAGGCGGCGACCACCGCGCAGGGCACGTCGTCGAGCAGCTCGTGCGCCCACACCAGCCCGACGACGCCCCCGGGTACCGCGAGGGGCGCTCGTCCCCGCACCCAGCCGGCGTGCGTGGTCAGCCCTGCCGGCCGGTCGCGCACGTCGACGCCCACGAGGTCGAGGCGCGAGCTCCACCCGCGCGGGCCGCCCCGGCGGGCGAAGGGGTGGGCGGCCACGGCAGCGAGCAGCTGCCCGTCGCCGGCCCCCACGTCCACGAGGGACAGACGGTCCGGTCGGCCGAGGGCGTCGTCGATCCCGGCGAGCAGCCGCACGACGACCTCGGCCATGGCCCCGGACCGCGAGACCGAGGTCGAGAAGTGCCCGGCGGGAGCCCCGTCCGGGCGGTCGTAGAAGCCGCCGGGGCCGAACGCGGCCCGCTCCCAGGCGTCGCGCCACGGCAGCGCGGCGCGAGTCCCACCCGGCCGCTGTCCCTGGGCCTCGTCCATGCCGCCGACGCTACCGAGGCCCGGCGATACGCTGGCCCCCGTCCGACCGGGACCGCGCAGCGGCCCGGAACGCCCCGTCCGGGAGCCGCCGTGTCCGAGCCCGCCGACGCGCGTCCCGCGGGAGCGCCGCCGCGCTTCCGGGTCGGGGTCGTGGGAGTCGGCCGCGCGGGCGCCGTGCTCGGCGCCGCACTCGATCGCGCCGGCCACACCGTGGTCGCCGCCTCGGCGGTCAGCGAGCTCAGCCTGGCGCGGGCCGGGGCGATGCTCCCCGCCGCGGCGATCGCGCCGCCGCCCGACGTCGTCGGGTGCGCCGACCTCGTGCTTCTCACCGTGCCCGACGACGCCCTCGCGGCCCTGGTCGCCGGGCTCGCGTCCGACACCGTGTTCCGGCCCGGCCAGCTCGTCGTGCACGCGTCCGGCCGCTTCGGCACCGCCGTGCTCCTGCCCGCGGCCCGCCAGGGCGCCATCCCGCTCGCCCTGCACCCGGTGATGACATTCACCGGCACGAGCATCGACCTCGCCCGTCTCGACGGCTGCCCGTTCGGCGTCACCTCCTCCGACCGCGCGCGCCCGGTGGCCGAGGCGCTGGTGGTGGAGATGGGCGGTGACCCCGTGTGGGTGCCCGAGGAGGCGCGCCCGCTGTACCACGCAGCGTTGGCCAACGGCGCCAACCACCTCGTCACGCTGGTAGCCCAGACCCTCGAGCTGCTCGGCGACGTGGGTGTCGACGACCCCGCGCGGCTCGTGTCCCCGCTGCTGCACGCCGCCCTCGACAACGCGCTGCGCTCGGGCGACCGCGCGCTGACGGGTCCGGTGTCCCGCGGCGACGCGGGCACGGTGGCCGCGCACCTCGAGGCGATCGGATCCGGCCGGCCGGCCGCGCGCGACGCCTACGTCGCCATGGCCAGGCTGACCGCCGACCGCGCGCTCGCCGCTGGCATGCTGCGGGCATCGGCGGCCGAGGAGCTGCTCGACGTGCTCGCCGGCGCCCCGCTGGCTGCTCGGCGCCCCGCCCCCATCGCGGGCGACGAGGACGAGGGACCGGAGGAGCAGGGATGAGCGACCCCGACGCGTTGGCGGCCGCGTACGAGGCGCTCGGGCTCGCGCCCGGGCCGTCCGTGGTGCGCACGGTGGCCGACCTGCGGCGATTCCTCGGGATAGACAGCGAGTACGGCTACGGGCACGAGAGCCCCCGCGCCGTCGTGATGACGATGGGCGCCCTGCACGAAGGGCACGCGCGGCTCATCAGCGGCGCGCGAGAGTGGGTCATGACCAGGTACGACCTCGACGAGCCGGGGCTGGCCGAGGTCGTCGTGACGATCTTCGTGAACCCGACCCAGTTCGGGCCGGGCGAAGACTTTCACCGGTACCCGCGCACGTTCGAGTCCGACCTCGAGCTGTGCCGCGCCAACGGGGCCGACGTGGTGTTTGCGCCCACCCCCGACCAGCTCTATCCCGACGGGACGACGAGCATCACGATCGACCCGGGTCCGCTCGGCGACGAGCTCGAGGGCGCCGTCCGCCCGGGCCACTTCCGGGGGCGTGCTCACGGTCGTGCACAAGCTGCTCATGATGACCGAGCCCGACGCCGCGCTACTTCGGCGAGAAGGACTACCAGCAGCTCACGCTCATGCGGCGGATGGTGCGCGACCTGGACATCCCCGTCGACGTCGTCGGCGTGCCCACGGTGCGCGAGGACGGAACGGGTCTGGCGCTGTCGAGCCGCAACCGGTACCTCGACGAGGAGCAGCACGAGCAGGCGAGGGCACTGGCCCTCCTGCTCGCGGTGGGTCAGGAGGCGCTCGAGGCCGGGCGTCCCGTGCCCGCCGTCGTCGACTTCCTCCGCGACCACCTCGAGGCGTCCCCGGGGGTCGACGCCGTCGACTACCTCGGCGCTGCGCGGCCCCGACCTCGGGCCTGCCCCCGCTGCCGGCGAGGCCCGGCTGCTGGTCGCCGCGCGCATCGGCGGTGTACGCCTCATCGACAACGTGATGGTGATGATCGGGGAGTCGGCATGAGCGCGGTGATGCACCGGGCCCTGCTCGCGCCCGAGCCCGGGTGGGTGCCGGAGGCCGACGTCGTCGTCGTCGGGTCCGGCATCGCCGGCCTGACCGTGGCGATCCACGCCCGCCGCGCCGGGATGCGGGTCATGCTCGTGACCAAGGTCGGCGGTCGACGAAGGCTCCACGCGGTGGGCCCAGGGCGGCATCGCCGCGGCGCTGGGCCCGGAGGACTCCCCGACGGAGCACCTCGCGACACCCTCGTCGCCGGCGCCGGCCTGTGCGACGAGGCGGCGGTCGCGGGTACTCGTCACGCGAGGGGCCGGCCGCAGTGCGCGAGCTGATCGCAGCTCGGCGCGCGGTTCGACCGCGACGAGTCCGGCGACATCGCGCTGACCCGCGAGGGCGGCCACCACCGCGACCGCATCGCGCACGCCGGCGGCGACGCCACGGGCGCGGAGATCGAGCGGGCGCTCGTCGATGCCGTGGCCGACGCGACCCGGGCATCGAGGTCGTCGAGCACGCGCTCGTCCTCGACCTGCTGCGAGACGCCGACGGAGCCGTGCGGGGCGTCACCCTGCACGTGCATGGGCGAGGGGCAGCGCGACGGCGTCGGGCGCGGTGCTGGCGCCCGCGCGTGGTGCTCGCCACCGGCGGCATCGGCCAGGTGTCTCGCGTCGACGACCAACCCGCGCGTGTCCACCGGTGACGGCGTGGCCGTCGGCGCTGCGGGCCGGCGCGGAGGTGCGCCGACCTGGAGTTCGTGCAGTTCCACCCGACGGTCATGTAGCTCGGGCGCCGACGCGCAGGGGCAGCAGCCGCTCGTGTCGCGAGGCCGTCCGCGGCGAGGGCGCCTTCCTCGTCGACGACGACGGCGTGCGGTTCATGGTGGGCGTGCACGAGCTCGCCGAGCTGGCGCCGCGCGACGTCGTCGCCAAGGCGATCATGCGACGGATGCGCGAGAGCGGCCGGCCGACACGTCTGGCTCGACGCGCGCGCACCTCGGCGACGAGACGTGGCGCGCGCGGTTCCCGACGATCCTCGAGTCGCTGCCGCGCACGGCATCGACCCGGGCACGCGACCTGATCCCGGTGGCGCCGGCGCTGCCACTACGCCTGCGGCGGCGTGCGCACCGACCTCGACGGCCGCAGCGTCGCTGCCGGGTCTGTTCGCCTGCGGCGAGGTGGCCTGCACCGGCGTGCACGGGGCGAACCGGCTCGCGTCCAACTCGCTGCTCGAGGGGCTCGTGTTCGCCGAGCGGATCGCCGCGCGTCCTCGCCCGACTGGCTGCCCCGGCGGCCGACCGGTGGCCGCTGCGTGGACCTCGCCGGCGGCCTGGTGGCCTCGACCGAGCGCCCGCCGTCGCCGCTGCAGCAGCGCCATGACCGAGGGCGTCGGGCGTGCTGCGCATCGGCCGACGTCGCTCGACCACGGCGGCCGAGCGTGCTGCTGGCGCTGGCGCGGCACGTCGACGTCACGACCCGTCGGACCGAGGACTGGGAGGCGACGAACCTGCACACCGTGGCCACGCGCGCTCGTCGCACGCGGCGCGAGCGCCGCGAGGAGACGCGCGGCTCGCACTGGCGCGAGGACTTCCCCGACCGCGACGACGAGCGCTGGCGCGTTCGCCTCGTGACCCGTCTCGACCTGACGGCCGGCTCGTCACCCGCCGCGAGCCGGTGCCCGTGCCCGCCGACGACCCCGCCGCCCTCCCCGCCTCCCCGGAGCCCGACGATGACCCTGCCCGCCCCCGTCGCCGACCGGCTGCGCGCCGCCGGCCTCGACCCCGTCGCGGTCGAGGACCTCGTGCGGCGCGCGCTCGCCGAGGACCTCGGCGGCGGCGTCGACGTCACGTCGGTCGCGACGATCCCGGCCGAGCAGCGCTCGACCGCTCGACCTCGTCGCCCGCGCGGCGGGCGTGGTCGCGGGCCTGCCGGTCGCGGAGGCCGTCTTCGAGGTGGTGAGCGACGGCGACGCCGAGGTCGAGCTGCCCGCCGCCGACGGCGACGCGGTCGACCGCGGCGACGTGCTGCTCGCGGCGACAGGACGCGACCCGCGACCTGCTCACCGCCGAGCGGACGCGCGCTGAACCTGCTCGTGCCACCTGTCCGGCGTCGCCACGGTCACCCGCGCGCTGGGTCGACGCGGTCGAGGGCACCGGCGCGACGGTCCGCGACACCCGCAAGACCACGCCCGGCCTGCGGGCGCTGGAGAAGTACGCCGTGCGCGGCGGCGGCGGCGTCAACCACCGGATGTCGCTGTCGGACGCCGCCCTCGTCAAGGACAACCACGTGGTCGCGGCCGGCGGCGTGGCCGCCGCGTTCGACGCCGTCCGCGCCTGCTGGCCCGGGCCTGCCCGTCGAGGTCGAGGTCGACTCGCTCGGCGCAGCTCCGCGAGGTCCTCGACGCCGGCGCCGACCTCGTCCTGCTCGACAACATGACCCCCGGCGAGATGCGCGAGGCCGTGGCGGTCGCCGCGGGACGCGCGCCGGCTCGAGGCCTCCGGCGGGCTGCACGCTCGGCGACGCGGCGGCCGTCGCCGCCACCGGTGTCGACTACCTCGCCGTCGGCGCGCTCACCCACTCCGCGCCGGTGCTCGACATCGGCGCTCGACCTGCGCCGATCGCCACGGACCCGTTTCGGGAGGAGGCCTGATGCTGCTGGCGATCGACGTCGGCAACACCAACACCGTCCTCGGCCTGTTCGACGGCGAGCGGCTCGAGCGGTCGTGGCGCATCAAGACCGATGCGCGCGACGACCGCCGACGAGATGGTGCTCACCTTCCGCGGGTCTGCTGCAGCGGCGAGCCCGACGTCACCGGCGTCGCGGTCTGCTCCACCGTCCCCGCCGTGCTGCGCGAGCTGCGGCTCGATGCTCGACCGCTACTACGCCGACGTGCCGCACGTCGTCGTCGAGCCCGGGACCAAGACCGGCGTGCCCGTCCTCACCGACAACCCCAAGGAGGTCGGCGCCGACCGGATCGTCAACACGCTCGCCGCGCACCACCTGCATCGGTGGCCCGTGCATCGTCGTCGACTTCGGCACGTCCACCAACTTCGACGTCGTGTCGGCCAAGGGCGAGTTCCTCGGCGGCGCGCTGGCTCCCGGCATCGAGATCTCGGTCGACGCGCTGGCCGCGCGGGCGGCGCAGCTGCGCAAGGTCGAGCTCGTGCGCCCGCGGTCCGTCATCGGCAAGAACACCGTCGAGGCGCTGCAGTCCGGCGTGCTCTACGGCTTCGCCGGGCAGGTCGACGGCCTCGTGCGCCGCATCACCGAGGAGATCGGCCAGGATCCGACGGCAGTGATCGCCACAGGTGGGCTGGCCTCCGTGGTACTGCCGGAGAGCCGCACGATCACCCACCACGAGCCCGACCTCACCCTCCTCGGGCTCCGGCTGGTGTACGAGAAGAACGTGTAGGTCAACGTGTGGGCCAGGGCGCCCGGCACCCGGCCGCCCAGCGGCCCGACCCTCTCGTGCGTTCACCCGGACCGGCGACGCCGGTCGCCCCTTCGGCGCCACGGCCGGGGGCCCGGCCGTTGACGCCACCCTGGACGGGTGCCGGGCCGACGCGCTGGCACCGCGGGTGCTGGGCACCGTGGCCTCCGGCGGCAGCGTGTCCTTCGACCGCACCGGCGTGCCGGTCACGGTGGAGGTGGTGATCGACCTGGACACCCTGCGCGGGGAGCAGGACGCCCTGGCCCTGGTCGAGGGCCAGCCCGTGCCCGCGGACCTGGCCCGGTAGGTCGCCGCCGGGGCGCGGGCGTGGCGCCGGATGGTCACCGACCCGGTCACCGGGCACCTGATCGACTACGGCACCACGGTGTACCTGCCCGAACCCCTGCGCCGGTACGTGCTCGCCCGCGACGCCCACTGCCGGGCCCCGGGCTGCGCGGCCCGGGCAGCCGCGCGGCTGCTGCTCGACCACGCCGTCGCGTTCCCCGAAGGGCCCTCGTCAGCTGGCAACACCGGGGCGCTGTGCACCACCTGCCATCAGCCCAAGACCGACCACCGCGCGGCCATCACAGGTTCGCAGGCTGACGGATCGTGTACCTGGACCACCCGATGGGGACAGCGCGTCGAGATCCCGGCCCGCCCTACCTCCACGACCCGTCCCCGCCGCCGGCCCGCGGCACGACCCCCCGACGACGGTCAGCCGGCGAGGGCGCCGGCGACGACGTCGCGGGCCTCCTCTTGGATCCGGGCGAGGTGGTCTGCGCCGAGGAAGCTCTCGGCGTAGATCTTGTAGACGTCCTCGGTTCCGGACGGGCGCGCGGCGAACCAGCCGTCGGCGGTCACCACTTTGAGCCCGCCGATCGCGGCGCCGTTTCCGGGCGCGTGCGTGAGGACGGCCTCGATGGGCTGCCCGGCCAGGCTCGTGGCCGTGACGTCCGAGGGTGAGAGCGCGCCCAGCCGCGCCTTCTCCTCCGGGACGCCGGCGCGTCGACCCTGGCGTACACGGGCGAGCCATAGCGCTCGCTGAGGGCCGCGTACCGCTGCGACGGCGTCTGCCCGGTGACGGCCAGGATCTCCGAGGCGAGCAGCGCGAGCAGGATGCCGTCCTTGTCGGTGGTCCACGGGCCGCCGTCGCGCCGCAGGAACGAGGCGCCCGCGGACTCCTCGCCGCCGAACGCGACCGAGCCGTCGAGCAGGCCGGGCACGAACCACTTGAAGCCCACGGGTACCTCGACGAGGCGACGGCCGAGCCCGCCGACCACGCGGTCGATCATCGACGAGCTCACCAGGGTCTTGCCGATCCCGGCCGTCCCGGGCCAGCCGTCGCGCGCTCCGACGAGGTAGTCGATGGCGGTGGCGAGGTAGTGGTTCGGGTTCATCAGCCCTCCGTCGGGGGTGACGATCCCGTGGCGGTCGGAGTCGGCGTCGTTGCCCGTGGCGATGTCGTACCGGTCGCGGACCGCGATGAGCGAGGCCATCGCCGACGGCGACGAGCAGTCCATCCGGATCTTGCCGTCCCAGTCGAGCGTCATGAAGCGCCACGTCGGGTCGACGAGCGGGTTCACCACCTCGAGGTCGAGGTCCAGCCGGTCTGCCGCTGCCACCCAGTAGTCGCGGCTGGCCCCGCCCGAGCGGGTCGGCGCCGATCCGCACCCCCGCCGACCTGATCGCGTCGAGGTCGAGCACCTGTGGCAGCGCGCCGAGGTACTCGCCGAGGAAGTCGTAGCCGTGCGTCGTGCCGGCCGAGCGTGCGCGGCGGTACGGGATGCGCGCGACGTCGCCGAGGCCGGACGCGACCAGGTCGTTGGCCCGGTCCTGGATCCAGCCCGTGGCGTCGGTGCCCGCGGGGCCCCCGTCCGGCGGGTTGTACTTGAAGCCGCCGTCGCGCGGCGGGTTGTGCGACGGGGTCACCACGATGCCGTCGGCCCTGGGGACCGTGGGGTCGGCATTGTGCGCCAGGATCGCGCGGCTCACCGCGGGGGTGGGCACGTAGCGGTCTTCGGAGTCCACGAGCGTGGTCACCCCGTTGGCGGCGAGCACCTCGAGCGCGGTGGCCATGGCCGGCTCGCTCAGCGCGTGCGGGTCGTGGCCAAGGAAGAGCGGGCCGGTGGTGCCCTGGGCGGCGCGGTACTCGCAGATGGCCTGCGTGGTCGCGGCGATGTGGTCGTCGTTGAACGCCACGTCCAGCGACGACCCTCGGTGGCCGCTGGTGCCGAACGCCACCCGCTGCGACACCTCGGCTGGGTCGGGGTGCTCGGCGTAGTAGGCGGTGACAAGGCGGGCGACGTCGACGAGGTCTGAGGGCGATGCGGGCGTGCCCGCGCGGGGGTCGAGGGCCATGGCGCCCATCCTGTCGGGGCGTCGGCGCGGGCGCGAGCGGATCGGGCCGCCCCGATAACCTTGCCGGCATGACCGACGCCCCCGCCGTGCCCGCCGCCGGGTCCGCCGACTCCGACGACGATTTCCCCGAACAGATCCGGGTGCGCCGCGACAAGCGGGCGCGGATGCTCGAGCGCGGGCCTCGAGCCCGTACCCCGTGCGGGTGCCGCGCACCCACACCCTGCGTCAGGTCCGCGAGGCGCACGCGGACCTCGAGCCCGACACGGCCACCGGCGAGCAGGTGGCCGTGGCCGGCGCGGGTCGTGTTCGTCCGCAACACCGGCAAGCTCTGCTTCGCCACCCTGCACGAGGGCGACGGTACCGAGTTGCAGGCGATGCTCTCCCTCGACCGGGTCGGTGCAGGAGTCGCTCGAGCACTGGAAGGCGCTCGTCGACCTCGGCGACCACGTCGTGCGTCGAGGGCGAGGTCATCACCAGCCGCCGCGGCGAGCTGTCGCGTGATGGCCGACCGCTGGGCGATCGCGGCCAAGGCGCTGCGCCCGCTGCCCGTGCAGCACAAGGCGCTGAACGAGGAGACCCGGGTCCGCCAGCGCTACGTCGACCTCATCGTGCGGCCCGAGGCCCGCGAGACGGTCCGCACCCGGGCCGGCGTCGTCGCGAGCGCTGCGCGACGTCCTTCGCACGGCGCGACTACCTCGAGGTCGAGACGCCGATGCTGCAGACGCTGCACGGCGGCGCCGCGGCGCGACCGTTCGTCACGCACACGAACGCCTTCGACATCGACCTGTACCTGCGCATCGCCCCCGAGCTGTTCCTCAAGCGCTGCGTCGTCGGCGGCATCGAGCGGGTCTTCGAGATCAACCGCAACTTCCGCAACGAGGGCGCCGACTCCACGCACTCCCCCGAGTTCGCGATGCTCGAGGCCTACGAGGCGTACGGCGACTACAGACGACATGGCGCGCACTGACCCACGAGCTCGTGCAGGAGGCGGCCCTGGCCGTGCGCGGCTCGCTGGTGTTCGACGTGGCCGACGGCGTCGAGTACGACCTCGGGGCGAGTGGGACGAGGTCCCGATGCTACGCCGTCCGCTGTCAGAGGCGGTGGGCCAGGAGATCACCCCCGACACCCCGGTGGAGCGTGCTGCGCGGCCTGCGCCGCGCGGTGGGCATCGCCCCGGAACCCACGTGGGTGCCCGGCAAGCTCGTCGAGGAGCTGCTTCGAGCACCACGTCGTGCGCCACCTTCACCGCGGCCCACGTTCGTCATGGACTTCCCGGTCGACACCTCGCCGCTGGTGCGCGCGCACCGGCAGGTCCCCGGCGTCGTCGAGAAGTGGGACCTCTACGTCGACGGCTTCGAGCTCGCCACGGGCTACTCCGAGCTCGTCGACCCGGTCATCCAGCGCGAGCGGTTCGTCGAGCAGGCCTCGCTCGCGGCGCGCGGCGACGTCGAGGCCATGCGCGCTCGACGAGGACTTCCTGCGGGCGCTCGAGTACGGCATGCCGCCGTCGGGCGGCATGGGCATGGGCATCGACCGGCTGCTCATGGCGCTCACCGGGCTGGGCATCCGCGAGACGATCCTGTTCCCGCTCGTGAAGCCCGAGTCGCACGGATGAGCGCGGCCGTCGTTCTCCGCCGGGCGCGCACGAGCGACGTCCGCACGGATCCGCTCGCTCGTCGACACGTACGCGCCTGAGCGCCGGCTGCTCAGCAAGGCCACCGTCACGCTCTACGAGGACGTGCAGGAGTTCCTCGTGGCCGAGCTCGACGGCGAGGTCGTCGGGTGCGGCGCGCTGCACGTGATGTGGGAGGACCTCGCCGAGGTGCGCACGCTCGGCGGTGCTGACCGCGGTGCGTCACGTCGGCGTCGGTCGGGCTGCTGCTCGAGGCCCTGCTCGACCGCGGCTCGCGAGCTCGGCGTCAACCGCGTCTTCTGTCTCACCTTCGAGACCGACTTCTTCGGCCGCCACGGCTTCGTCGAGATCGACGGCACGCCGGTCGACCACGACGTCTACGAGCAGCTGCTGCAGTCGTACGACGAGGGCGTGGCCGAGTTCCTCGACCTCGAGCGGGTCAAGCCGAACACCCTGGGCAACACCCGCATGCTGCTCGTGCTGTAGCCGCGGTCCGGCTGCTGGCGCGTTCTAGCCGGCCCGGGTGCTCCGGCTCGCTATCGTCCCCTGCAAGCGCAGGTCGCGTGCCTCCGGACGGTGGCGGCGCCCTTGCCCCGGGGAGGTGGCTCGTGAGCGCGTGCACCCGCTGCGCCGCGGACCTTCCCGACACCGCCAAGTTCTGCCTCGAGTGCGGGCAGGCGGTCGGTCCGGCACCTGCCCGGCGTGCGGCGCGGCCGCCGAGCGCGGCCGGTTCTGCGCCGAGTGCGGGGCCGCGATCGACGCCGTCCGACGCCCGAGCCAGGCCCCGTCGCCGACCGTCCCCGGTGTCCGAGCGCCGGCTCACCTCGGTCGTCTTCGGTGACCTCGTCGGGTTCACGACCCTGGCCGAGGGCCGCGACCCCGAAGAGGTCCGCGAGCTGCTCTCCCGCTACTTCGAGGATGCCCGCCTGATCGTCGAGCGCTACGGCGGCACCGTCGAGAAGTTCATCGGCGACGCCGTGATGGCGGTCTGGGGCGTGCCCGTCGCGCACGAGGACGACGCGGAGCGCGCGGTACGCGCGGGCCTCGAGCTGGTCGAAGCCGTACCGGCGCCTCGGCGACGACATCGGCATGCCCGGGCCTCGCCATGCGCGTCGGCGTCGTGACCGGCGAGGTGGCGGTCACCGTCGGTGCGACCGGGCAGGGGATGGTCGCCGGCGACGCGGTCAACACCGCGGCGCGGGTCCAGTCCGTGGCCGAGCCGGGCCAGGTGTGGGTCGACGACGCGACCCGCCCGTGACGGCTCGTCGATCGCGTTCCGACGGCACGGGCGAGCAGCGCTCAAGGGCAAGGCCGAGCCGGTGCGCGCTCTACGAGGCGTCAGCGTCGTCGCGTCCCGTCGGCGGCGGACCGCAGTCGACGGCCTCGACTCGCCGCTGGTCGCCCGGCACCGCGAGCTGCGCCTGGTCAAGGAGCTCTTCCACGCCACCCGGAGTCCGGCCGGCCGACCGTGCTCGTCGTCCAGGGCGAGCCGGGCGTCGGGAAGTCGCGGCTGGCCTGGGAGTTCGAGAAGTACGTCGACGGCCTCACGGCGACCGTGCGGTGGCACCGGGGCCGCTGCCTGTCCTACGGCGAGGGCGTCGCGTTCTGGGCGCTCGCCGAGGCGGTGCGCGGCCGGCTCGGACTCGTCGACGCCGACTGGGACCCGTACCTCGTCGACCAGCTCGACGAGGCCTGGCTGCGGCCCTGGGTCCCGACGACGACGAGCGCGCCTGGCTGCGGCCCGCGGATCGGCTGCGCTCATGGGGCCACCGAGACGCACGAGCCGGCCAGCAAGGACGAGCTCTTCTCGGCCTGGATGACCTTCTTCGAGCGGGTCGGTGGCGGCGAGCCCGTGGTGCTCGTGGTCGACGACGTGCAGTACGCCGACGACGCGCTGCTCGACTTCTTCGAGCACCTGCTCGTGCATGGCGCGCTCCCCGATGTTCGTGCTGCTCCTCGCCCGCACCGGGCTCGTGGAGCGGCGGCCCAGCCTCGCGACCAGCCGGCGCGCCACCGTCCTCCACCTCGACCCGCTCGTCCGACGACGACATGGGCCTGCTCGTCGACGGCCTCGTCGGCGGGCTCCCCAGCCGAGTGCGCGGCGCCGCTGGTGGCCAGCGCCGAAGGGCGTCCCGCTCTTCGCCGTCGAGACCGTCCGCTCGCTCATCGACCGCGACCTGGTGGTCCCGTCGGAGGGCCGGTACGTCCTGGCGGACGGCGTCGAGGTCGACCTGAGCGACGTCGGCGCCCCGGCCTCCTGCAGGCGCTCGTCGCTGCCCGCCTCGACGCCCTGTCGGCCGACGAGCGCACGGTCGTCAGCGACGCCAGCGTGCTCGGGCTGCACTTCACCGTCGAGGGCATCGCCGTCGCTCGCTGGGGACGCACCTCGACCTCGACGCCGTGCTCACCTCGCTGGTGGGCAAGCAGATCCTGTCGCTGCAGTCCGACCGGTTCGCGCCGAGTTCGGGCAGTACCGGTTCGTGCAGGCGGTCGTGCGCCAGGTGTCGTACGAGATGCTCTCCCGCCGCGACCGCAAGGCCCGGCACCTCGCGGTGGCCGCCTAGCTCGAGACGCTGCCGGACCCCGACGACGACGTCGCGGTGATCGTCGCGCAGCACTACCTCGACGCCGTCGACGCCTCCGCCACGGGCGACGACGACGTGCCCGCCCTCACGGTCCGGGCCAGCGAGATGCTCGAACGGGCCGCGGCGCGGGCCGTGGCGCTCGGCTCGACGGGTGAGGCGCAGCGGCTGCTCGAAACGGCGCTCGCCCGCTCCGCCGACCCCCTCGACCGGGCCAGGCTGCACCTGGAGGCCTGCGACGCCGCACGCGACGCCGGCGACCTGCGGGGCGCGGCCGAGCACGGGCAGCACGCGGTCGACGGCTACGACGCGCAGGACCGCCGGATCGACGCCGGCATCGCCCAGGGCATGCGCGGCTACGTGCTGTGCCTGCTGGGGGAGGCCAGGCGCTGCCTGGACGAGTGCACCCCCAGGTTCGAGGCGCTCGACGCGGCGCCGGGCGCCGAGCTGGCCCTGATCGAGCTCGCCCGCGCCCTCGGGCGCGCCCCGGGGACGTCGGACACCTGCAGGAGATGGCCGGGTACGTGCAGCGCCGGCTCTACCTCGCCGAGGCCACCGGCGACTCCGACGTCATCACGCAGTCGCTCATCACGATGGGCGTGTACTACCACGGTACCCAGGCGCCCATCACCTCGCGCGCGCTGATCGAGGCGGCCGCCGAGATCGCCCGCGCCAACGACCGCACGACGACGCTCGCGCTGGCGCTGAACAACCTCGCGTCCATCCTTCTGTCGCGCGACCTCCCGGCTGCGCTGGAGGCGGCGCGAGAAGGGCTGGCGATGGCCCGCCGCGTGGGAGTCGCCGGGATGGTCGACTACACGGCCGTCAACCTGGCGTCGGCGCTGTGGCAGTCGGGGCGACTGGACGAGATGGCCACCCACCTCGACGAGGTGCAGCCCACGACCTCGATCCCGATGCTCAGGCTGGCGATGCTGTCGTTCCGCTGCCGGCTCGCCGACGCCCGGGGCGAGCCGCTGCCCGACGTCCCCGGGGGCCGGGCGGGCGACACCGAGTCCGACATCGGCGTGCTGTCCGACCTGGGCATCTGGGCGGCCCGGGCCGCCGGTGACACCGAGGCCGCCGCCACCCTCGCCAGCGAGTGCTTGCCGCACCTGCTCAACGCCGGCGGCATCGACGACGACTTCAGCGTGTTGTGGCCGCCGCTCGTGGAGGCGGCCCTCGCTTCCGACGACGTCGGGCTGGCCGAGGTGATGCTGCACCCGGTCGAGTCGGCGGCCGCTGGAGTGGTGTCGCTCGGGGTGAGGGCGCAGTGGCGTCGGCTGCGCGGCCTGCTCGGAGCGCTGCGCGGCGACGAGGCGGCGCAGGTCGAATCCGATCTGCGCGCCGGGGTCGACCTGCAGGGGGAGTTCGGCGCCATCGGCCTGCAGGCCCGCGCCCGCGAGGACCTCGCCCGCTGGCTGGTGTCGCAGGACCGGGCGGCCGAGGCCAGGCCCTTGGTGGCCTCCGCGCTCGCCACCTACGACCAGATGGGCGCCCACGGCTGGCTGGCCCGCCTCGACGACTGGGCCGCGGCCCTGCTCCCGGTCGCCCGGTAGGGAGGCCCACCCGCTGGGCCCGCCCCGTGCTGGTGCGCCGCGAGGGGACTGGGGGAGAGTACGTTGGGCAGTCTGCCTTATTGGCTTCCGCCTGATACGTCAGGATGGCCATCAAGTAGACATCAGATTGTGCAGTGTGATGAGCCCGACTTGAAATCAGTGATCGATCTGCGCCACGGTGACGCCCAGACGCACGCGATCCGAACCGAGCACCCGAGGACCCACCATGACCGTCAGCCCCCGCCCCCGCCGAACGGCCGAGCCGTACCGCATCAAGGCCGTCGAGCCGATGCGGATCACCACCCGGCGAGCGCCGCACGGCGCGATCGCGGCACGCCGGCTTACAACACCTTCCTGCTGCGCAGCGAGGACGTGTACATCGACCTGCTCACCGACTCGGGCACCTCGGCGATGAGCGACCGGCAGTGGGCCGCGCTGATGATCGGGCGACGAGGCGTACGCGGGCGTCGCGGTCGTTCGACGCGCTCGAGCGACGCCGTCCAGGACGTCTACGGGTTCCCGTTCGTCGTCCCGACGCACCAGGGCCGCGGCGCCGAGCACCTCATCTCGAAGATCCTCATCAAGGACGGCCAGTACACGCCGGGCAACATGTACTTCACCACGACCCGGGCGCACCAGGAGCTCGCCGGCGCCACCTTCGTCGACGTGATCGTCGACGAGGCGCACGACCCCACGGCCCCCGGGCGACTTCAAGGGCAACGTCGACCTGGCAAGCTCCCGCGGCTCATCGACGACGTCGGTCCGGCCCAGATCGCGTACGTCAATGTCGCCGTCACCGTGAACATGGCCGGCGGGCCAGCCGGTGTGCCTGGCCAACCTGCGGGCGGTCCAGCGACCTGTGCCGGCACCCACGGCATCCTGCTGTGGGGCGACGCGACCCGGTGCGCGGAGAACGCCTACTTCATCCAGCAGCGCGAGCCGGGCTACGCCGACCTGCCCGTGGCCGACATCCTGCGCCTGACGATGGACTGCTTCGACGGCGTCACGATGTCGTCGCAAGAAGGACAACCTTGTCAACATCGGCGGCTTCCTCGCGATGCGCGACGAGTCGATCCTGCAGCGCGCCCGCGAGCTCGTGGTGCGTCTACGAGGGCATGCCGACCGTACGGAGGCCTCGCGGGGCGCGACATGGAGGCCATGGCAGTCGGCATCCGTGAGATGGTCGACGACGCCTACATCGCGCACCGCGTCGGTCAGGTGCGGTACCTCGGCCAGCAGCTGCTCGACGCCGGCGTCCCGATCATGGAGCCCATCGGCGGGCACGCGGTGTTCCTCGACGCGAAGCGCTTCCTGCCGCACCTCGACCAGGAGCAGTACCCGGCGCAGTCGCTGGCCGCGCACCTGTACGTCGACTCCGGCGTCCGCGCGATGGAGCGAGGCATCGTCTCGGCCGGCCGCGACCCGAAGACCGGCGCGAACCGCGCACCCTGCCCTCGAGCTCGTCCGGCTGACGATCCCGCGGCGCGTCTACACCGACCGGCACATGGACGTGGTCGCGGACTCCGTGATCGAGCTGTACGGGCGGCGCGAGGCGATCCCGGGGCTGCGGATGGTCTACGAGCCGCCGTCACTGCGCTTCTTCACCGCCCGCTTCGAGCCGCTGGGCTGAGCCCGGCGGCGACGACGTCCGACGGGCCGGGGTCGTCCCTCGTCCGGCGCGCGGCCCGTCTGCCACGCTGTGCGCCATGTCCGGACCCACGCCGCACCGGGAGCTGCTCGCCGCGTTCGAGGAGCAGGTCCGATGGCGGCCCGAGCCGGACGAGACCGGCTGGACGCACGAGCGGGTCGGCCCGCTGCTGCGCAGCACGGCACCGGCACTGACCGGACGCGGGGGCGGGATCTTCGCCAGCGACCTGGGTGCCCTGTCCGGCCCGGACGTCGACGCCGTGATCGCCGAGCAGGTGTGCTACTTCGCCGCGCTCGGGCGGCCGTGGGAGTGGAAGACGTACGGCCACGACCTGCCGCCCGACCTCCCCGCGCGACTCCTGGCCGCGGGCCTCGCGGCGGAGGAGGTCGAGGCCCTCGTGATCGGCGACGTGGCGACCGTGGCCGACGCGTGCACCGGGGCAGAGCCTCCGGACGGCGTCGTGGTGCGCGAACTCGTCGGCGGCGATCTGGCCGGCATCGCGTCGCTCAAGGAGGCCGTGTGGGGCGGTAGCGGCGACGCCATGGTGCGCGAGCTCGCGGCGGAGAAGGCGGCTCGGCCGGACGCCATGACGATCTGGGTGGCCGTGGCGGACGCACGCGTCGTCTCCGCGGGCTGGATCCGCTTCCACGAGGGAACCGACTTCGCCAGTCTCTGGGGCGGCACCACGGATCCCGGGTGGCGCCACCGCGGCATCTACCGCGTGCTGGTGCGCCTGCGCGCCGACGAGGCCCGCGCGCGCGGCTCCCGCTACCTGCAGGTCGACGCCTCCCCGAACTCCCGCCCGATCCTGGAGCGGCTCGGCATGCACGTCGTCAGCACCACGACCCCGTACGCATGGACTCCACCCTGATCCTGCCCCCTCGGCTCTCCTGCGCGTCACTGCCGCGGTGGTCGTGACCCGGCCGCGGTCGCGACCAACGCGGCAGTGACGTGGGGGTGAGGCCTGGGGGTTAGGCGTGGGTGCCACCGGGTGGGGGACCGGCGGCGTGCCGGGCCGCGCGGGTGGCCTCGACCAGGGCGTCGCGCCGGACGACGAGGTCCTGCACCGCCGCAGCGGTGACGACAGTGCCAGGGGCGAGCGCGGTGTCGACGGCCGCGCCGGCCGACTTGGCGGCCTCGGACAGGCCAGCGACGCTGCTGCTCGCGGCGGCGTCCGGGGCGCCGGGGACGAGCCCGTCGAGGGTGGTCGTCGCCGCGATCACCTGCGGCCGCACCACTGCCCACGCGCCGGGCATCGACGGGTCGGCGGGCGACGCGAGCAGCTGCGGCAGGAACGTGCCGCTGAACGGGTCGAGGGACGCGGTGGCCGTGCGCACCTGCTCGGACCAGGCGCCGCGCTTGCGCGACCGCGCGAGCAGCCAGGCGCCGAGCCCGATCGCCAGCAGGAGGAGCAGGCCGAGCAGCCAGGGCCACCAGGACGACGAGCTCGAGGCGGGCACGGGTGCGGGCGAGGCGCTCTCGCTGCGGCTCGGCGAGGCCGACGGGGTCGTGGGGGTCGGGGTGGTCGTCACCGTGGCCGTCGCGGTGGCGGTCTCGGTCGTCGTGGCGGTCGCGGTCTGGGTGGCCGTCTCGGTGGCCGTGTGCGTCTCGGTGGCCGTCGGCTTCTCGCTCGTGGGCGACGGGCTCGCAGCGGCCGTCGTCGCCGCGGTCCGGGTGGGTGTCTGCGTGCGTGTGGGCGTGGGTGTCTGCGTGGGCGTGGGCTCGGCCGGGGTGCTGGCGCCGGGCGTGGCGGGCCCGCTGGGGCTGGCCGAGGCGGTCGCGCTGGCGACGGCGCTCGCAGCCTGCGACGCCAGCGAGCTGAGGGCCGAGCTGGCCGAACCGCTGCAGGCGCTCAGGGCGAGGACCGGGACGACGACGAGGGCGGCGGCGGCTCCGGCGGTGGTGGCCCTCCGTCGGCGGGGCGCTGGCACGCTCATACGAGACCTCCCGGGTCAGGTGGCCCCAGCCTCGCACGACTGGCCCGGCGAAGCGCGCGGCACGCCACGCCGAGCAGCGCGGGATCCTGCGGCGAGTCGCCGTCAGCCGGTGTTTCGCAGACCGGTGGCGATGCCGTTCATGGTGAGCAGCAGCGCTCGCTGCAGCTGTGGGTCGACATCGTCGCCCGCCGCCTCGGCGGCGCGCACCTGCCGCAGCAGCGCGACCTGGAGGTACTGGAGCGGCAGCAGGTACGCGTCGCGCACGGCGAGCGTGCGCCGCAGCGACGGGTTGTCGGCCAGCAGCGAGTCGCGCCCCGTGACCGCGAGCACCTCTGCGACCGTGCGTGCGTGCTCGTCCTCGATCACAGCGAACACCGGGTGCAGCTCCGTGGGTACCAGCGCCTCGACGTAGTGGCGCGCCACCCGCAGGTCGGTCTTGGCCAGGGTCATCTCGACGTTGGACACGAAGTTCGCGAAGAAGTGCCACTCGGCGTACATCTCGGCGAGCACCTCCGCGTGCCCGGCAGCGCGAGCGGCGGCGAGCCCGGCGCCCACTCCGAACCAACCCGGCACGATCTGCCGCGACTGGGTCCAGCCGAACACCCACGGGATCGCGCGCAGCCCGGACGAGGCCCGCGTCGGTGCTGGGCCGTCGCGACGGGCGCGAGCCGAGGTTCAGGGCGCCGAGCTGCTCGAGCGGGGTGCTCAGTGCCACGTACGCCGGGCAGCCGCGGGTCGTCGACGAGCGAGCGGTACGCGCCGAACGCGGCGCTGCTCGCCTCCTCCATGACCGCGTCCCACCGCGCGGTGCGCTCGGCCGCAACGCGGGGCCGGCGGTGCAGCAGGCTGGCCTCCAGCACGGCCGCGAGCGATGAGCTCGAGGTTCTCGCGCGCCAGGGCCGGCAGCAGGTACTTGTCGGAGATGACCTCGCCCTGCTCGGTCACCTTGATCTCGCCGTCGAGCACGCCCCAGGGCTGGGCCAGCACGGCGTCGTACGTGGGACCGCCGCCGCGGCCCGACGGTGCCGCCGCGGCCGTGGAAGAGCCGCAGCCGCACGCCGTGCTTGGCGGCCACGTCGCGCAGCCGCCGCTGGGCGAGGTGGATCTCCCACTGCGACGTGGTGATGCCGGCGTCCTTGTTCGAGTCGGAGTAGCCGAGCATCACCTCCTGCACGTCGCCGCGGCGCGCGACGAGCCTCGCGGTACGACGGGTCGGCCAGCAGCGCGTCGAGCAGGTCGCCGGCGCGGCGCAGCTCGTCGACCGTCTCCAGCAGCGGGCACGAATCCCGAGCCGCGACGTGCCCGCCTCGGCGTCGACGAGCCCGGCCTCGCGGGCGAGCACGGCCGCGGCGAGCACGTCGGCCGGGTGCTTCGTCATCGACACGATGTACGTCTCGCACACCTCGGGCCCGTAGCGGTCCAGCGCCTCGCGGATGGCCACGAACGTGGCGTACGTCGACGTGCCCGCGGCGTCGAGCGGGGGTGGGCTGGGCGCCAGCGGACGGCGCGCTGCCGAGCTCGCGACCGAGCAGCGCCGCCCGGTCGTCGGCGTGGAGCTCGGCGTAGGGCCGGGCCTGCTCGCCGAGCCGGTCGACGAGCTGGCCGACGGCGTGGTGGTGCGCATCGGCGTGCTCGCGCACGTCGAGGGTCGCGAGCGTGAGCCCGACCGCGCGCACCGTACGCAGCGCCCTGTCCACGGTGCCGGCGGCCGCGTCGCCGAGCCCGTGGCGGACGAGCGCGGCGCGCACCTCGACCAGGTCGGCTTCGAGGTCGGCCGTCGTGAGGTAGTCCGCCCGTGGTTGGTGCGGCCTCCCGTCCGCCACCCGGGTGCGGGTGTTGACGAGCTTGGCCCGGATGCACGTGAGCTTGAGCCGCCAGGGCTCCTCGGCGTTGAGCCGCAGGTACCGGCGGTCGAGCTCGGGCAGCACCGCGAGGTCGAGCTCGACCGAGGTCCGCAGGGCGTCGTCCGGCCCTACGATCCGCTCGCTCACCGAGAGGTCCTCGAGCAGCCGGTCGATGAGCGGGAGCAGGTCGCGCACCGCGTGGTCGCGCTGGAGCCGTACGACCGCCATGGTGATATCGGCCGTGACGAAGGGGTTGCCGTCGCGGTCGCCGCCGATCCACGAGCCGAACGACAGGGGCCGCGCCGACGGCTCCAGGAGCACGCCGAGCCCGGCCAGCGCGTCCTCGAGGGCGTCGAGCACCGCCGGCATGGGACCCTGCGCCAGGTCGTCGAGGTAGAACAGCGCGTTGCGGGCCTCGTCGAGCACCTCGGGCTTGCCGAGGCGGAGCTCGTCGGTGGTCCAGAGCAGGTCGATCGCATCCTCGAGCCTTCGGTCGGCCGCGGCGGCCGAGGCGCTCGGCGTCGTCCAGCAGGTCGGCGATGCGGCGCAGCTTGAGCAGGACGCTTCGACGCGCGGCCTCGGTGGGGTGCGCGGTGAACACGGGGCGCACCGACATCCGGCGCACGGTGGCGGCCACGTCGGCAGCGGGCAGTCCGGCGGCACGCACCCGCTCGGCCGCGCGGGCCAGCGGGCCTCCGTCGGCGGCCCTCGCAGTTGCCACGCCGCGGGCGCGGTGAACCTGCTCGGCCACGTTCGCGAGCTGGAAGTACGCCGAGAACGCGCGGGCCAGCCGGATGGCGGTCGCGAGGTCGGCCCCCGCCAGGTCGGCGGCGGTCTCGTCCGGCTGGTCGCGCACCCCGAGCCGCACCCGCTCGACCAGGGCGAGCAGATCCGCGCCGTCGGGCTCGAGCCGGCTCAGACATCTGCCCAGCAGGCTCCCCAACCGTCGGATGTCGGCGCGCAGGACGGCGTCGTCGTCGGTGCTGAGGGCGTCGGGCACGGGGGCGAGGCTACCGAGGCGGGGCCGGGACGGCCCCCGGCATCCGGACGGTGAGACGCCGCCGGGCGCGGCGTCGGACTACCGTGCGCCCATGGTTCGCCTCCCGAGCGCCCGCGTACGCCCCCTCGTCCTGGCCGCCACCGCCGTGTGCGCGGGCAGCCTCATGGTCGGCTTCACCGACGCCCCGGTGCCTGGCGCGGCCGCCGTGACGAACCCGGCGGCCGCCCCTGCCGCGATCATCGCGTCCCCCCGGGCCGCTGTGGCGCTCCCGGCCGCGAGCCGACCCCTGGCAGGCCTCGTGATCGCCCTGGACCCGGGACACCAGCTCGGCAACAGCAACCCCAAGTTCCGCCGGTTCCTCGCGCAGAAGCGCTTCAACGGCCGCATCGTCAAGGGGTGCAACACCACCGGCACCGCGACCAACGCCGGCTACGAGGAGGCCACTTTCAACTGGAAGGTGGCTCTCAAGCTCAAGGCGAAGCTCCAGGCCCTCGGGGCCACCGTGCCGATGACCCGCTCGGTGAACTCGTTCAACGCCTGGGGCCCGTGCGTCTGGGACCGCGGGATGTTCGGCGCCAAGGTCAAGGCGCGGCTGATGATCCAGATCCACGGCGACGGCGCTACGTCGGCGGGCCACGGGTTCTTCGTCATCACGCCCATCCTGACCAAGGGTTGGACCGACAAGCTCTGGCACGGCCAGCCGATCTGGAAGGCTGACCTGGCCCTGGCGAAGGCCATGAAGCGGGGGCTGATCGCCGCCGGCGACACGCCGAGCACCTACATCAGCAACGCGATCTTGCCGCTGGGCGACCAGACGGGGATGAATTTCGCGCGCATCCCGACCGTGACGGTGGAGAACGGAAACATGCGCAATGCGGGCGATGCGCGGCGCATGTCGAGTTCCTCGGGCCAGTCGTTCTACGCCTCGGCCCTGCTGCGCGGCATCCGCACGTACCTGCGCCGCTGATGCCCCGCCCGGCCGGCACGGGGCCCCGGACACGGGACCACCTGCGGCTTTCTCCCCTCGGGAAGAAAGCGCCGCAGGAAGTTTGATCGATTTCTCCATGGAATAGGTCCCAGTGGCCTTGGAGCACATGTGCGTGTGACATTATTCCGGACAAATGGGTGGGGCAATTCGGCCGCGCCTTTGGCCGGACGGAGATCGTCACGATGGCGCGCAAGGTGCAGATCCTGCTCGAGGACGACCTCGACGGCGGGCCTGCCGACGAGACGCTGACGTTCGCCCTCGACGGTGTCGCGTACGAGATCGACCTCTCTGCGGCCAACGCGGCCAAGCTCCGGGACGACTTCGCGGGCTACGTGGGAGCGGCCCGCAAGGCCGGCCGCCAGCCGCGGGCTGCGTCCTCGCCCTCACCCAGCGCGCGCAAGCGCACCCGGCCGTCGAAGTCGGGCCGCGACATTGTCGCGATCCGGGCGTGGGCCAAGGGCGCAGGCCTCGCGGTCAACGAGCGAGGCCGCATCCCGGCGGACGTGCTGGCCCAGTACGACGCGGCGCACCCGGCGTGACCCCGGAGCCCGGTGGCCCCCGGGCGGCCTCAGCGGCCCACACCCGGCCTCGGGCTCCCCGCACGGGTGATTTCACCCTCGGCGTAGCCGCGCGCGGAACACCGATTCCTGCGTAGGCGGTTGAGCAGGTACCGCCCGTGGGTGGCACAGTGTCTCCATGCGGGGACCCTCGGGCCCCTCATGGCGGGCAGCCGCGTGGTGGGCACGTGGCCGTGATGCAGCAGTTCGACCCCTGGTGAGGGAGTGCAGATGTTCGAGAGGTTCACCGACCGCGCGAGGCGGGTGGTCGTCCTGGCCCAAGAAGAGGCCCGGATGCTCAACCACAACTACATCGGCACCGAGCACATCCTGCTCGGCCTGATCCACGAGGGCGAGGGCGTCGCAGCCAAGGCGCTCGAGAGTCTCGGCATCTCGCTGGAGGCGGTGCGCAGCCAGGTCGAGGAGATCATCGGCCAGGGTCAGCAGGCGCCCAGCGGCCACATCCCCTTCACGCCCCGGGCCAAGAAGGTGCTCGAGCTGAGCCTGCGCGAGGCGCTCCAGCTCGGACACAACTACATCGGCACCGAGCACATCCTGCTCGGCCTCATCCGCGAGGGCGAGGGCGTCGCGGCCCAGGTCCTGGTCAAGCTCGGCGCCGACCTCAACCGGGTGCGCCAACAGGTCATCCAGTTGCTCTCGGGCTACCAGGGCAAGGAGCCGGCCGCGGCGGGCGGCCCGGCCGAGGGAACGCCGTCCACGTCTCTCGTCCTCGACCAGTTCGGCCGCAACCTCACCCAGGCCGGCCGCGAGGGCAAGCTCGACCCCGTCATCGGTCGCGAGAAGGAGATCGAGCGGGTCATGCAGGTGCTCTCGCGCCGCACCAAGAACAACCCGGTGCTGATCGGCGAGCCCGGCGTCGGCAAGACCGCCATCGTCGAAGGCCTCGCGCAGAACATCATCAAGGGGGAAGTTCCCGAGACCCTCAAGGACAAGCAGCTCTACACGCTCGACCTCGGCGCGCTCGTGGCGGGCAGCCGCTACCGCGGCGACTTCGAGGAGCGCCTGAAGAAGGTGCTCAAGGAGATCAAGACCCGCGGCGACATCATCTTGTTCATCGACGAGATGCACACCCTGGTCGGCGCGGGCGCGGCCGAGGGCGCCATCGACGCCGCCAGCATCCTCAAGCCGATGCTGGCCCGTGGCGAGCTGCAGACGATCGGCGCCACCACGCTCGACGAGTACCGCAAGTACGTCGAGAAGGACGCCGCCCTCGAGCGCAGGTTCGCGCCCATCCAGGTGGCCGCGCCCGACGTGCCGCACACGGTCGAGATCCTCAAGGGCCTGCGCGACCGATACGAGTCGCACCACCGCGTCTCCATCACCGACGGCGCGCTCGCCGCGGCGGCGCGGCTCTCCGACCGCTACATCTCCGACCGGCAGCTACCAGACAAGGCCATCGACCTCATCGACGAGGCCGGGTCGCGGCTGCGCATCCGTCGGATGACCGCGCCGCCGGATCTTCGCGAGTTCGACGAGCGCATCGCTGAGGTGCGGCGCGAGAAGGAGTCGGCGATCGACGCGCAGGACTTCGAGAAGGCCGCGGCGCTGCGCGACCGCGAGAAGACCCTGCTCGGCGAGAAGGCCCAGCGCGAGCGCGAGTGGAAGGCCGGCGACATGGACGTCGTCGCGGAGGTGGACGAGCGCCTCATCGCCGAGGTGCTCGCGCTCATGACCGGAATCCCGGTCACCGACCTGTCCGAGGACGACACGGCGCGGCTCATCCGCATGGAGGAGGAGCTGCACAAGCGGGTGATCGGCCAGGAGCAGGCCATCAAGGCGCTCTCCAAGGCGATCCGACGTACCCGTGCCGGTCTCAAGGACCCCAAGCGCCCGTCCGGCTCGTTCATCTTCGCGGGCCCGTCGGGCGTCGGGAAGACCGAGCTGAGCAAGACCCTCGCCGAGTTCCTGTTCGGCGACGAGGATGCGCTCATCGCGCTCGACATGAGCGAGTACTCCGAGAAGCACACCGCCTCGCGGCTGTTCGGCTCGCCCCCCGGCTACGTCGGGTACGAGGAGGGCGGCCAGCTCACCGAGAAGGTGCGGCGCAAGCCGTTCTCGGTCGTGCTGTTCGACGAGGTGGAGAAGGCGCACCCCGACATCTTCAACTCGCTGCTGCAGGTGCTCGAGGAGGGCCGGCTCACCGACGCGCAGGGCCGCGCCGTCGACTTCAAGAACACGGTGATCATCATGACCACCAACCTCGGCAGCCGCGACGTGTCCAAGAGCGTCATGCTCGGGTTCGCGCCCGACGACGACAACGAGAACGCGTACGAGCGGATGAAGTCCAAGGTGCAGCAGGAGCTCAAGCAGCACTTCCGGCCCGAGTTCCTCAACCGCATCGACGACACGATCGTCTTCCACCAGCTCACCGAGAACGAGATCGTCCAGATCGTCGACCTCATGGTCGCGAACCTCGACGACCGCCTGCGCGACCGCGACATGGCCATCGAGCTCACGACGACGGCCAAGGAGCTGCTCGCCCACCGGGGGTACGACCCCGTCATGGGCGCGCGGCCGCTGCGGCGCACGATCCAGCGCGAGATCGAGGACTCGCTGAGCGAGAAGATCCTGTTCGGCGAGCTCGTTCCCGCCTCGATCGTGCTCGTCGACGTGGAGGGCACCGGGCCGGAGGCGGAGTTCACGTTCACGAGCGTGCCGCGCGACGTGCTGCCCGACCTGCCGCCGGTGGCCGCCGTGGGCGGCGGCGCCGATGATGGGCCCGCCGCAGAGTCGGCGCCGGACGAGGGCTGACCCTGCTGGCCCCTTCGCGGAGGCCCCGCAGGGCGACGAGGTCGGTACGGGCTCCCTCCTAGGAGGGCAGCCGGTACCGGCCTCGTGGCATGGGCTCCACGAGGCCGTCGGCCACGAGCGAGACCAGCGCCCGGTCGCGCTGGTGGTCGTCCGTCCAGCACGTCCGTAGTCGCGCTGCGGTCACCGGTCCCGCCGACGATCGCAGCACCGCCATCAGGGCGCCCCGGCACTGCCGGTCGGTGCCGTGCCACGCCTGCGTGCGCCGACGGGCCGGGTCAGGATCGGGGTAGCCCGAGGCCCTCCAGGCGCACCCGTCACGAAGGGGGCACGGCCCGCACTCGGCACCCGCCGCGCGGCAGAGCACGGCACCGAGCTCCATCACGGCCACCGACCAGGCGGCGGCGGTGGGGCCGTCCGCGGGCCACAGCTCGTCGGCGGCCCTGCGCTCGGCGGCGGTGACTGCCGGGTGCGGCAGGCCCTCCCCGTCGCGCCACCGAGAGACGACCCGGCGCACGTTCGTGTCCAGCACGACGGCGCGCTGCCCGAAGGCGAAGGCGGCCACCGCCGCGGCCGTGTAGTCCCCGACCCCGGGAAGCCTGCGCAGCGCCGCCTCGTCGCTGCGGCACCTCACCGCCGTGCTCGGCCACGATCGCAGCCGCCGCAGCGTGCAGCCGGAGCGCCCGGCGGGGGTAGCCGAGTCGGCCCCACGCGCGCACCGCCTCGCCGGTCGGCGACGCGGCGAGGGCGGCCGGGTCGGGCCAGCGGTCCATCCACTCGCGCCACACGGGCCGCACCCGCGCCACGGGAGTCTGCTGCAGCATCACCTCGGAGACCAGGACACCCCACGGCGACGTACGTCCCTCGCGCCACGGAAGGTCGCGCCGATTCGCGCCGTACCAGCGAAGGACGGCGTCGACGGCGCGGTCGGGGTCGGAGTCCTGAGCGCGGTTCATCGCGCAGGAGCCTGACACACCCTGCGGGGCAGGCTCCCGGCCCGGTAGCGTGGCGGCCGTGAGCAGCGTCGTACGCCCGGTGGGGCCGCAGCCCCCCGGCGTGTACTGGCGCCGCCGGCTCCTGCTGGCCCTCGCCGTCCTCGCGGTCCTCGCGCTGCTGTGGCTGCTGCTGCGGCCGGGCTCCTCGTCCGGCGGCACCGCGGCACCATCCCGCTCGCCGAGCGCCACGGCGCCGACGTCCGCCTCCCCGAAGCCGTCACCGACGAAGACCACCGCGAGCCCGTCCGCGAGCACCTCGTCCTCGCCGACGTCCACGGGGGTGCAGCCGTGCACGGCGTCGGTGATCGGGGTGAAGATCGCCACGGACAAGCCGAGCTACCCGGTGGGCACGCCGGTCAAGCTCACCATGCGCATCACCAACGCCGGCACCGTCTCGTGCCTGCGCGACGTCGGCGCCAAGGCCAACACGGTGCTGATCACCTCCGGTGGTCAGCCGGTGTGGTCGAGCGACGACTGCAATCCCGGCGGCGAGCCGAACGTGGTGACGATGAAGCCAGGCGAGTCGTACGAGGTCTCGCTCACCTGGAACGGCGCCGTGACGCAGGGCTCCTGCCCGTCGAACCCCACGGCCGCCAAGGCCGGCGCCTACGACGCGGTCGGGAAGAACGGCGACGCGAACAGCTCGGCCGCGCGCTTCGCCCTCACCTGAGCCTCCACGCCGCCATTCGCCCGGCGGCGGCCGTGCCGCCTCGATCTCGTCCCTCTCGGTTCCACCTGATGCCTCCGGCGACCTCAAGGGACCCGGCAAGCAGGTCGAAGCCCTGAACGGGAACGGCGCGACCTGCGCCGGTCTGTTCGGGTCTCCTGTCCGAGGGGTGGGCATGGCCGTGCTGCCGCCGGTCCGCGTGGTCGTCGTCGCGGCCACCGCGCTGCGCCGCGCCCGGCTGCTCGCCACGCTCGAGTCGCACGGCCACGTCGTGCCCGCGACCGCCGCGGATGCCGATGCGGCGCTGCGGGCGGTGGCCGACCTGGACCCCGACGTGCTCGTCCTCGACCTGCCGCTGCTGGGTGGCGGCCTCGACGTCGTCGAACGGGTGATGGCCGACAGCCCGCTTCCCGTCCTGCTGGTCGGCCCCGCGGCCGTCGACGCCCAGGAAGGGCTCGCAGCTGGAGCCGCCGACGCCCTGCCCGACCCGCGGCCCGGCCGCCCCGAGGACGACGGGGCGGCGCTGGCCGCCCGGGTCGCCGTGCTGCGCCGCGTCCCCGTGATCACGCATCCACGCCGGCGCCTGCACCCGGCCGGACACGCTTCGCCCGGCACGGCCGAGCCGACCGGCCGGCTGCCGCTTGTCGTCGTCGGTGCGTCGACGGGCGGGCCCGCGGCCCTCGGCGAGCTGCTCTCGGGGCTGCCCCCGGACCTGTCCGCCGCCGTGGTCGTCGTGCAGCACCTCGCGGACGGATTCGTCGGGGGGCTGGCCAGCGTGCTCGACTCCACCTGCGCGCTGCGCGTCTCGACCGCCGTGTGTGGGCAGCGGCTGCGTCCCGGCGAGGTCGTGCTCGCCCCCGACGGCGCGAACCTTCTGCTCGACCACGGGCCGATCGTCGCCCTGCGCGCCCCGAAGCCAGGGCAGCTGCACGTCCCGGGTATCGACGTCACCTTCACGTCCGCTGCCGAGCTGTGCGGCGCCCGAGCCGTCGGGGTGCTGCTCACCGGCATGGGGCGCGACGGGGCAGCCGGGCTGCGCACGCTGCGCGATGCCGGAGCCGTGACGCTGGCGCAGGACGAGGGTTCGAGCGCAGTGTGGGGGATGCCGGCCGCGGCCGTCGCGCTGGACGCCGTCGGCTCGCTCCTCCCGCTGGACCGGATCGCCGCCGCGGTCGTGGCCGCCGTGGGTGCTCTCGGCTCGTCCGAGGCCGAGGTCGACGACCTGCTGGTCGCGGGGGGCCGGTGATGGCCGTGTTCGGGCCGGCTCCCGCCCCCGCCAAGGTGCCGGAGGCCCTCGGCGACGCGGCGTTCGCCGCCGTCGCGTCCTACCTCGCTCGCACCGCCGGGCTCGCGTTCGACGAGTCCCGCCGTGCCTCGCTGGCCCACGTGGTCGTCGAGCGGCTCGAGGCCACCGGCGCGGCCGATGTCGGCGCCTACCTCGCCCGGGTGGCCTCGCCCGACGGCGAGGCAGAGCGCCAGGAGCTGCTCGACGCCGTCGTCGTGCCCGAGACCCACTTCCTGCGCAACCCGCCCCAGATGGTGGCGCTACGGCGCCGCATCCTGCCCGAGCTGATGCGGCGAGCGGCCGCCCGCGGCCGCCCGGTGACGGTGTGGAGCGCGGGCTGCAGCACCGGGGAGGAGCCCTACTCCCTCGCGATGCTCGCCGCTGAGGTCGCGGCCGAGCTTGCGGGTGCGCCGCCGGTGCGCATCACGGCCACCGACGTGTCGTCCCGCGCCGTCGCTGCGACGGCCGCAGCCCGGTACCACGGCCGGTCGCTGGCGCTCGTCCCGCCCGAGGCGCGCGAGCGTTGGTTCGAGCCCGTCGGGCCGGGCTGGCGCGTGGTGCCGGCGCTGCGGGAGATGGTGGAGGTGTCGCGGCACAACCTCGTCACCGACGCGGTGCCGTTCGCGCCGGGGGACGTCGACCTGCTCGTGTGCCGAAACGTGACGATCTACTTCGGCCGCGAGACGACCCGCACGCTCGTCGAGACGTTCCACGACGTGCTCGCTCCCGGCGGCTACCTGCTCGTGGGCCACGCCGAGACGCTGTGGCAGCTCAACGAGGACTTCGCCCTCGTGCCCATGGGTGACGCGTTCGCCTACCGGCGCCAGGGCGACGCGGTGCCCCTGCCCGTGGCCCGCCAGGACGAGGAGGGCGACGACCCAGCGCCCGCACCTGCTCGCGACGACCTCGGGTCGCGGCTCGAGCGGCTGCGAGAGCGACCCGCCCGTTCGGCCACCGTGGCCCCGCCGCGGGTCAGGCGCGGCGGCTACCTCGACCGGCTCGGCGCCATGGCCCGACCCGGCGCCCCGTCGCGGTCCGGTCCGGGCGTGCCCGCGCCGGACCCGGGTGCCGCGCACGCGCTGCTCGCAGGCGCCCGCGCGGCGCTCGCCGGAGCGCGGTACGCCGAGGCCGCCCGGCTTGCCTCCCGGGCCGGGCTCGCCTCGCCGCAGGAACCCGAAGCCGCCGTCGTCGAGGGGGTCGCGCGCGCGACCGTGGGTGATGACGAGGGCGCGCTGCTCGCGCTCCGCCGCGCGGTGACCCTCGACCCGGCCGCGGGCCACGCCCACTTCCTGCTCGCGGGCGCCCTCGCCCGCACTGGTCGTCCGGCGATGGCGGCGCGCGAGTACCGCGAGGCCGCGCACACGCTGCCGCAGACGCCCGTCGCGGACCTCGACGACCTGCTCGACGGCTGCGACGTGGCCGAGCTCGTCGCGCTGTGCGCGCAGCTCGCCGACGAGGCCGAGGGCAGCGCGCCCGCCGCCCCGGGCACTCGGTCATGAGGGGCCACGTGCTCTTCCGGGTCGGAACAACCACCTGCGCCCTCGGCGTGGAGGAGGTGCTCGAGGTCGTCCGGACGACGCGGTTGCACCTGCTCCCCGCCTCTTCGTCGTCCGCTGGTGGTCGGCCGGTCGCGCTGTGCGACGTGCGCGGCCGCACCGTGCCCGTGGTCGACCTGCGGGAGGACCCCTCCATCGCCGGCGACGTCCTCGTCCCGTCGGACGAGGGGCGTGCCGGTGCGATCGTCGACCGCGTCGTGGCGGTGGTTGAGCCGGGGTCGCTGCACCTCGAGGACGACCGCCCGGGCACGATGCCCGCGGGGTCGTGCGCGGTGCTGCGCCCGGTGGCTGGTGGCGAGGCCGCCCGGGTGCTCGGCAGCACCGGACCGGTGCTGCATCTCGTCCTGCCTTTGCTGCCGGGGCTCGCCGAGGCGGTCTAGTTGTCCGGCGGGAGGCGCCGATCCCGACCGCTCAGACGTACCGCTCCAGGATGCTGGACTCGGCGAGCCGCGAGAGGCCCTCGCGCACGGACCGGGCCCGGGCCTCGCCCACGCCTTCGACGCTCTGCAGGTCGTCGATGCTGGCCGCGAGCAGCTTCTGCAGCCCCCCGAAGTAACCCACGAGCCGGTCGACGACGACGTCGGGCAGCCGTGGCACCCGGGCCAGCAGCCGGTAGCCGCGCGGGCTGACCGGCGCCTCGAGGTTGTCGCTGCCGGCCAGGCCGATCGCCCGGGCGACGAGGCTCAGGTCGAGCAGGTCGGGGCCCTCGAGGGAGTCGAGCTCGGCCAGGGACTGCTCGACGGTACGGGCCCGCTTGCCGGCGGGCTCGCGCAGGTAGTCGCGCACGACGAGCTTGCGGTCGTCGTCGACGCCGGCGACGAGCTCCTCGAGCTGAAGGGACATGAGCCGGCCGTCGGTGCCGAGCTCGACCACGTAGCCCTCGATCTCCTGGGCGATGCGGCGCACCATCTCGAGCCGCTGGGCCACGGCCGCGACGTCGCGGGTGGTGACCAGGTCCTCGATCTCGAGCGCGGACAGCGTGCCGCTCACCTCGTCGAGCCGCAGCTTGTACCGCTCGAGGGTGGCGAGCGCCTGGTTCGCGCGCGACAGGATGGCAGCGGAGTCCTCGAGCACGTGCCGACGGCCACCCACGTACAGAGCGATGATGTTCATCGACTTGCTGACGCTGATGACCGGGAAGTTCGTCTGCCGCGCCACCCGGTCGGCCGTGCGGTGCCGGGTGCCCGTCTCGTCAGTGGGGATCCCCGCGTCGGGCAGCAGCTGCACCGCGGCTCGCAGGATGCGGGTGACGTCGCGGTCGACGATCACGGCGCCGTCCATCTTCGACAGCTCGCGCAGGCCGGTGGCGGTGAAGTCGACGTTGAGCGCGAAACCGCCGCCGGACATCACGTCGACCACCTTGTCGTGGCCCACGACGATGAGGGCACCGGTGCGCCCCCGCAGGATGCGTTCGAGGCCGTCGCGCAGGTCGGTGCCGGGAGCCACCATGGCCAGCACCTGGCGGAACTGGACGTCGGGGTCGACGTCCTTCGGCTTCTCGGGCACGGCTCCTCCTGGCCGACGAGGCGGCCCTCGTCGGCCACAGCCTACCGATGCGTCGGCACCGGGGGTGACGGCCGCGAGGAGGCCCTCAGCGTCGGAGCGCTGACAGAAGTCCGCGTACGTCGTCGACCTCGAGCACGGTGAGCCCTTCGGGTACGCGACCCGGGTCGCGCGGGACGATCGCGTACCGGTAGCCCAGGCGTGCGGCCTCGGACAGCCTGCGGCCCAGCCCCGTGACGCGCCGCACCTCGCCGGCGAGCCCGACCTCGCCCACGGCGACCGTGCCGTGAGCGAGGGGAAGGTCGAGGACTCCGCCGGCGAGCGCGAGGGCGACCGCGAGGTCGGAGGCGGGCTCGGTGAGCCGCACGCCGCCCACCGTGGCCACGTAGGTGTCGCTGTTCGGCAGTGCCTTGATGTCCGCGCGCCGCTCCAGCACGGCCATCACCATCGCGACGCGGGAGGAGTCGAGCCCCGAGGTGGCGCGCCGGGGCGACCCCGCCGACGTGGCGGCCACGAGCGCCTGCACCTCGGCCAGCAGCGGCCGCGAACCCTCGAGAGCCACCGTGACGCACGTGCCCGGCACGGGCTCGGTGCGACGGGAGATGAACAGGCCGCTCGGGTCGGCGATGCCGAGGATGCCGTGGTCGCCGAGCTCGAAGCAGCCCACCTCGTCGCTCGGGCCGTATCTGTTCTTGAGCGCGCGGACGAGCCGGAGCCGGCCGTGCCGGTCGCCCTCGCACGTGCAGCACGACGTCGACGAGGTGCTCGAGCGCGCGAGGCCCGGCGATGGAGCCGTCCTTGGTGACGTGCCCGACGAGCACCGTGGCGATGCCGCGCGACTTCGCGACGGCGATGAGCGCGCCCGTGACCTCCCGCACCTGGGTGACGCCGCCGGCCTGGCCGTCGACGTCGGCGGACCCCACGGTCTGCACCGAGTCGACGACGAGGAGCCCGGGCCGCACCGCGTCGACGTGGCCCAGCACGGCGGCCAGGTCGGTCTCGGCGGCGAGGAACAGGTGGTCGACGATGGCGCCCACGCGGCCGGCGCGGAGCCGCACCTGGGCGGCGGACTCCTCGCCGGTGACATACAGGGCTACGTGGTCGGATGCCGCGGCGCGGGCGGCCACCTCGAGCAGAAGGGTGGACTTGCCGACCCCCGGCTCGCCCGCGAGCAGGACCACGGCGCCCGGCACGAGCCCGCCGCCGAGCACGCGGTCGAGCTCGTCGATTCCCGTGCTCCGGGCCCGGGCCGCGGCGACGTCGACGTCGCCGATGGGCACGGCCGCCGCGGTGACCGGCCCGGCAGCCACGGCCCGGAGCCGTGGCGCACCCACCTGGTCGACCGTGCCCCAGGCCTGGCACTCGCCGCACCTGCCCACCCAGCGCGGCGTGGTCCACCCGCACTCGGTGCACCGGTAGGACGCGCGGTCGCGGGAGGTCGCCTTGGCCATGGGGGCAACCTAGGCGCCGGGTCCGACGGCATGCCGCCGCCACGCCCGGGTCCTGGGGACGGGCGCTCACGACTCCAGGACTACCGTCGCCGTCGTGGCGGACGACTCGGACGACGCGGCGCGCAGGGCGCTGCTCGCGTCGGTGGGACCGCGGCTCGCCGCCTACGCCGTGCCGGTCGTCGGCACCGTGCCCGGGACCCCGGCGGGTGCCGTGGCTGGCCGGGCGGTCGTCGACGCCATCGCGGTCGCCGTGGCCCGCGCCGCTGAGGCGCCGAACGAGCCGGCGCTGCGTACGGCGTGGCAGCTGGCCCTCGTCCGCACGGAGTGCCTGCGCCAACTGCGCGCGCGGAACCTGTTCGCCGACGACCCGGCCGACGTGTGGGTGGCCGCCGACGCGCTCGACGACGACGACGCCCTCGTCGCGGCGGCTTTCCTCGGCCTCTCGCCCCGCCAGCGCGACCTCCTCGCGCTCGGCTGGGTGGCCGACCTCCCGGCCGACGCGCTGGCCCGCATTACTGCGGGCGGCACGGCCGAGGGCTACGCCACGCGGCTCTCGGCGGCGCGCGACGCGCTGGCCGCGGCGGCGGGCGCGACGGCCCTCGTGGTGCGTCCGAAGGGGTGCGCCGGGCTGGACGCCGTCCTGGTCCCGCGGTACGAGGGTTCCGAGGCCGAGGCCGAGGACGCCCCGGACAACCCGCCAGCGCCGCGTCCGCTGTCGCCAGCGCTGCGGGCGCTGGTCTCCGAGCACGCGCGGCGCTGCGAGCGGTGCCGCCCCCGACGGCAGTCTTTCCTGGCCACGGCCCTGCCGGGGTTCCGGCTCCCGGCCGAGCGGCCCGTGCCCGCGGCGCTCGAGGCGCCACCGGGTGCCGTGGACCCGGTGGCGCGCTTCGGTGGGCTCCGTCCCGACGGCTTCCCCGACCCGCTCGAGGCGGACGACGTCGCGCCGAGGCGTTGGCTGCGCCTGGCAGTGGCGGCGGCGGCGGCCTCGGCCGCGCTCCTGTTGCTCGGCACGATCGCCCTGCTGGCGTCCGGACGCTGATCCCGGACCCGATCACTCCGGGTCGGCGGGGTGCGGGGCGAGCCCCGCGAGCGCGGCCTTGCGCGCCGCGGTGGTGCGGGCCCTGGCGGCCACCGCGCGGGCCGCGGCCAGCGCGGCCTCGCGGGCTTCGCAGTGCTCGACGAGGACCTCGTATCCAGCGGGCCCCATCAGCTCGAGCAGGGTCGACCGCTCCGAGACGTAGACGGGCTCGGAGGCGATGTGCGCCTCGGTGTTGCCCGAGCAGTACCAGTCGAAGTCCAGGCCGCCGCCCCCCCAGCCGCGCCGGTCGTACTCCTGGATCGAGATGACGAGCACCTGCTCGCCGTCGCCGGGGTCGCGCCAGTCGTACATGCGCCGGATGGGCAGCTGCCAGCACACGTCCGGCTTGCTGTGCACGTAGTCCTCGCCCCGGCGGGCGGCCTCGAGGTGCAGAGCGCAGCCCTCGCCCCCGGCGAAGCCCGGCCGGTTCTGGAAGATGCAGCCGCCGTCGACGACGCGGGTCTTGCGGTCGCCCTCCTCGTCCTTCTCGACGACGCCCTTCTTCGTGCCCGTCTTGTAGTACTGCCAGGTCTCGGGGGTGAGCCGCGCGGCCCACGCCTTGGTGCGCTTCTCGTCCTCCTTGCCCGAGAAGTGCGCGCCGTGGATGCAGCAGCCGCCGGCCGGCTGCTCCTTGCTGATGCCTTGGCAGCCTCGGCCGAAGATGCAGGTCCACCGGGACGTGAGCCAGGTCAGGTCGCAGCGGAACACTTGCGCGGCGTTGGTGGGGTCGGGGAACTCGACCCAGGCGCGGGGGAAGTCCAGGGGCATCTCGGGCACGCAGCGAGCGTACGCACTGCACCCGCAGGTGCACGAGAAGGCCCACCCCCGGTAGCGTCCCTGGGGTGAGACTCGGCGTGCTCGACATCGGCTCGAACACCGTGCACCTGCTGGTGGTCGACGCGCACCCGGGCGCAGCCCCGCTGCCCGCGTTCAGCCGCAAGACCGAGCTGCGCCTGGCCGAGCACACCCGGCCCGACGGTTCGATCGACGCCGCCGCGGTGTCCGAGCTCGTCGCGTTCGTGTCCGACTCCCTCGACGTCGCCGCCGACCTCGGGGTCACCGAGACGATGGCCTTCGCGACGTCGGCCGTGCGCGAGGCGCCCAACGGCGTCGCCGTCATCGCGTCGGTGCGCGAGCGCACGGGCGTCGCCGTGGAAGTGCTCAGCGGCGACGACGAAGCCCGCCTCACGTTCCTGGCCGTGCGCCGGTGGTACGGCTGGTCGTCGGGGCGGCTGCTCGTCCTGGACATCGGCGGCGGGTCGCTCGAGGTTGCTGCCGGAGCCGACGAGTATCCGGACGTGGCGGTCTCGGTGCCGCTCGGCGCGGGCCGTCTGACCCGCGAGCGGCTCGCGCACGACCCGCCCACCGAGCAGGAGCAGCGCGAGCTGCGCCGGGCCGTGCGGGCCGAGCTGGGTGCCGCGGTGGGCACCGTCACCCGGTCCGGGCCCACCGGCCAAGCAGTGGCGACGAGCAAGACCTTCCGGTCGCTGGCGCGCATCGCCGGCGCCGCGCCGTCCAGCGATGGCGCCTTCGTGCGCCGCGTCCTCACCCGCGACGACGTCCACGCGTGGGTGCCCAAGCTGGCGGCCACGAGCGAGCGGGAGAGGGCCTCCCTCCCGGGGGTCTCGCTCAAGCGTGCGGCGCAGCTCTACGCCGGTGCGGTCGTGGCCGAGGCAGCGATGGACCTCTTCGACGTACCCGAGGTGCTCGTGTGCCCGTGGGCGCTTCGCGAGGGTGTCATCCTGCGTCGGCTCGACGGGCTCGACCCGTGAGCGCACCCCCCACGCAGGGGCGGGTCGAGCTGCGCGGGCTCACCTCCGCCGACGTCGCCGAGCGCGTCTCGCGAGGCCAGGCCAACGACGTCGCCGACGTCACCAGCCGCAGCCTGGCGAGCATCATCCGGGAGAACACGCTCACCTCGTTCAACCTGGTCATCGGGACCATGTGGGCGCTGATGATCATCGCTCGCGCGCCGATCCAGGACTCCCTCTTCGGCCTGGTCATCGTGTTCAACTCGGCCATCGGCATCATCCAGGAGTGGCGGGCCAAGCGCACTCTCGACCGGCTCTCGCTCGTGGGTCAGGCCAGGCCGCTGGTGCGCCGAGACGGCGCCGACGCGGAGATTGCGCCGAGCGGCCTGGTGCTCGACGACGTAGTCGTCCTGCGCCTCGGCGACCAGGTCGTGGTCGACGGAGAGGTGCTCGAGGCCACGGGGCTCGAGCTCGACGAGTCGCTGCTCACCGGCGAGGCCGACCCGGTCGACAAGAAGGCCGGCGACGAGGCCCGGTCGGGCTCGTTCGTCGTCTCGGGCGGCGGTGTCATGCGGGCCACCAAGGTGGGCGCCGACTCGTACGCCACGGCGCTCACCGCGGAGGCGCGCAAGTTCACCACGACGCCGAGTGAGCTGATGGGCTCGATCATGAGGTTCGTCCGGACGATCACGTGGGTGCTGATCCCCCTGGGCATCCTGCTGTTCATCAGCCAGCTGCGATCGGCGCCCGACTGGCAGACGGCGCTGAGCGGAACCGTGGCAGGTGCCGTGACGATGGTGCCCGAGGGCCTCGTGCTGCTGACGAGCGTGGCGATGGCCGTCGCGGTCGTGCGGCTCGGACAGAAGAACGCGCTGGTGCAGGAGATGCCCGCCGTCGAGACCCTGGCCAGGGTCGACGTCATCTGCGTGGACAAGACCGGGACGCTCACGGCGCCCGGCATGGCGGTGCAGCAGGTCGTACCGCTCGGTGCCCACACCGAGGCCGACGTGCGCCGGGCCCTCGCCGCCCTCGGCGCCAGCGAGGAGAGCCCGAACCCCACCTTGGCCGCGGTGACCGCCGCGTACGCAGATCCCGAGCCGGGCTGGGCCACCACCGCGCTCGTGCCGTTCTCCAGCGCCCGCAAGTGGTCGGCGGCCGAGTTCGGCACCCACGGCTGGTACGTGTTCGGCGCCCCGGAGATGCTGCTGCCCGACGGCGACCCGGTGCGGGAGCAGGCCGACCCGCTCGCAGGCAGCGGCGCACGGGTGCTCCTGCTGGCGCGCGCGACCGGCGGACCAGCCGACCCGCCCGACACCGACCGCGGCGCCGGCCCGCTGGACCCGGCGGCACTCGTCGTCATCAGCCAGCAGCTGCGGCCCGACGCGGCCGACACCGTGGCGTTCTTCCTCGACCAGGCCGTCACGATCAAGGTCATCTCCGGCGACAATCCGCTCACGGTCGGCGCGATCGCAACCCAGGCGGGGATCCCCGGCGGCGGCGACCCCTTCGACGCCCGTGAGCTGCCCGAGGAGCAGGGCGCCCTCGCCGACGTGCTCGAGTCGCACGGCGTCTTCGGCCGGGTCACCCCAGCGCAGAAGCGCGCGATGGTGGGGGCGCTGCAGAGCCGCGGCCACGTCGTGGCGATGACCGGCGACGGCGTGAACGACGTGCTCGCCCTCAAGGACGCCGACCTCGGCATCGCGATGGGGTCCGGCGCCGGGGCCACCCGCGCGGTCGCGCAGATCGTCCTGCTCGACGACGCATTCTCGGTGATGCCCAGCGTCGTGGCCGAGGGCCGTCGGGTGCTCGGCAATATCGAGCGGGTCAGCGACCTGTTCCTGACCAAGAGCTTCTACGCGGCGATCCTGTCGTTCTTCACCGTGTTCGTGACGCTCACCGGCATCTACGACGTGGAGTTCCTCTTCCTGCCGCGCCACCTCACGGTGATCACCTGGTTCACGATCGGGACGCCGGCCTTCTTCCTCGCGCTGATGCCCAACACCCAGCGCTTCCGTCCGGGGTTCTTCCGGCGCGTGCTGGTGTTCGCCGTCCCGGCAGGCTTCGTCTGCTCGGTGTTCTCGTTCGCCTCCTACCTCGTCACGCTCCGGGCGGGCAACGACGTGGGGGAGGCGCGGGTCTCGGCGGCCATCACGATCTTCCTCATCGCGTGGACGGTCCTGTTCCTCGTCGCCCGACCCATGAACCCGCTGCGCTGGCTCATCGTGCTGAGCATGGGCGCCGGGTTCCTCGTCATCCTCGCCGTTCCGGCGTTGGCGGAGTTCTTCGCGCTGTCCCTGCACGCCGACTCCCGCGGGCTCGCCGCCGTCGGGTTCGGCCTCGCCGGATCGGTCGTCCTGGTGGTCATGCGTCGCCTGGTCGAAGACCGGTATACGGCGCTGAGCCACGCAGGCGGCGGGGCGTGAGCCCCAGCGGCGGCCGGCCTGGGAGCGGGGCGCAGGACAGCGCGGTGCGGGTGCCCGACGCGAAGATCGCGCTCTCGACCGTGTCGACGTACCCGGAGAGCGCCGCGGCCGCCTTCGAGATCGCCTCGCGCCTGGGCTACGACGGCGTCGAGGTCATGGTGATGACCGACTCGGTGAGCCAGGACCCCGAGGCGCTCGCCCGGCTGTCAGACCACTACGGCGTGCCGATCCTCGCGTTGCATGCGCCGTGCCTGCTCATCACCCAGCGGGTCTGGGGCACCGACCCGTGGGCGAAGCTCGTGAAGGCCCGCGCCGCCGCCGAGCGGCTCGGCGCGTCCACGGTCGTCGTGCACCCGCCGTTCGGCTGGCAGCGCGACTACGCCCGCTCGTTCGTGCCCGGCCTGCGCCGCATGGGCGACGAGACCGACATCCGCTTCGCCGTGGAGAACATGTACCCGTGGCGGATCCGCGGGCGGGAGATCCCCGCCTACGCGCCCGGGTGGGACGTGCGCGACGAGGACTACCCGCACACGACGCTCGACCTGTCGCACACGTCGGTGAGCGAGTCCGACCCGGTGCAGGTGGCCGCCGACCTCGGTGACTCCCTCGTGCACCTGCACCTCGCCGACGGCAGCGGCAGCCCGCGCGACGAACACCTCATCCCCGGCCGGGGTACCCAGCCGGTCGCCGACGTGCTCGAGGGTCTCGCCGCGCGCGGCTTCGGCGGCACGGTGGTGGTGGAGGTGTCCACCCGCAAGGCGGCCAACCGGGCCGAGCGGGAGGCCGACCTCGCCGAGGCCCTCGCCTACGCCCGCCTCCACCTCGCCGCCCCCCCAGAGCCCCCCACTCTCGTCCGTTGATCCAAGGCATGGACGAACGATCAAGGACCGGGTGTCGTCGGTGCCGTCCTTGGTCCGTTGACCCAAGGCATGGATCAACGGACGTGGGGGGGACGTGGGGGGGACGTGGGGGGGCGGACGAGGAGGGCCTAGCAGGGGGGCCGAAAGGGGTGGAGGCGGGGTTCGCGGAGCGGGTATCGGGGCGGGGCCGGCCGTAGAGTGCCTCCATGGCGCGCAGCGAGGACGTCCGGGACGCGGTGCTCGACGCCGCGAAGGCGGGGTTCCGCGCGAGGGGCTACCTGGGCACCACCATGAAGGGCGTGGCGGCCGCGGCCGGCGTTGCCCCCGACGTCGTGCGTCGCTACTACGCCAACAAAGACGAGCTCTTCGCCGCCGCCATGAAGCTGCCGTTCGACCCGGCCACGGCCGTACCCGCGCTGCTGGCCCCCGGCATCGAGGGCCTCGGCGAGCGCCTCGTGCGTTTCACCCTCGAGACCCTCGGCGACGAGAAGTCGCGGGACGACCTCGTCGCGCTCTTCCAGGCGGGAAGCTCGGCGGCCAAGGCCGCGGGCTCGCTGCGGGCCTTCTTCGAGTCCAGCGTCATCGACAAGCTGGCCTCGACGATCGGAGTGCCCGACGCCCGGATGCGCGTCAGCCTCATCTCCTCCTACCTGGTGGGCGTCGCGGTCAACCGCTACGTGATGAAGATGGAGCCGCTCGCGAGCGCGTCGGAGGAGCAGGTCGTGCGCATGGTGGCGCCCACGATCCAGAGCCTCATCGACCCCACCGTGCCGCTTCCCGGCAGCGCCTGAGTGGGTCGTCGCAGCCCGCAGCGGTGGGCGCGACGGCCTCCGGCGGGGGCGTACCCTGGTCGGCGACCGGAGCCCGGCGCGCCCCGCGCCCGGTGCCCCCATGGTGGTCGAGGAGGCCCGCGTGATCCGTCGGATGATGCTCTCGCTGTCGCGCAGCACCCAGGTGCGCGACGCCGTGTCGAAGGCGCCCGTCACGCGCGACGTGGTCACCCGGTTCATTGCCGGCGAGAAGGCTCCCGACGCCGTGCGCGCCTCCGGCGAGCTCGCGGCGCAGGGCCTGCTCGCCACGATCGACCACCTCGGCGAGGACGTGCTCGACCGTGGTCAGGCCGAGGCCACCCGCGACGCCTACCTCGTGCTCCTCGACGGCCTCGGGGCCGCCGGTCTCACGGGGAGCGCTGAGGTGTCGGTGAAGCTCTCGGCAGTGGGTCAGGCGCTGCCCGGCGACGGCGAGCTCCTCGCGTACGAGAACGCCGCGACCATCTGTGCCAAGGCTGCCGAGGTGGGCACCACGGTCACCCTCGACATGGAGGACCACAGCACCACCGATTCCACCCTGGACATCCTGCGCAAGCTCCGGGGCGACTTCCCGACGACCGGAGCGGTCCTGCAGGCGTACCTCTACCGCACCGAGGCCGACTGCCGCGACCTCGCGCACGAGGGCTCCAGGGTGCGGCTGTGCAAGGGCGCCTACAAGGAGCCCGAGTCGGTGGCGCACCAGTCCACGGCCGAGGTCGACAAGGCGTACGTACGCTGCCTGCGCATCCTCATGGAGGGCCAGGGCTACCCGATGGTGGCCTCGCACGACCCGCGGCTGATCGACATCGCCGGGGCGATGGCCGTGCGGGCCGGTCGGTCCAAGGGCTCGTACGAGTACCAGATGCTCTACGGCGTGCGGCCCGAGGAGCAGCGGCGGTTGGCCGGCCAGGGGGAGAAGATGCGCGTCTACGTTCCCTACGGCGACGACTGGTACGGCTACATGATGCGCAGGATGGCCGAGAAGCCGGCCAACCTCATGCTCTTCATGAAGTCGATGACGTCCAAGAAGTAGCGCCGCCCGCGGCCTCCGCGACGAACCCGCGCGACCCCTGCCCTTAGGCTCGGCTCACACCGGCAGACAGGGAGTACCGCCATGGCCGACACCGGCATCACCGCCGTGCTGGGCGCGGGCGTCATGGGCGAGACGATGCTGTCCGGCCTGCTGCGCGCCGGCTGGACCGCCGACCACCTCGTCGTGTCCGAGCGACGGGAGGACCGCGCCGCCGAGCTGCGCGAGCGCTACGGGGTCGAGGTGCTCACGAACGCCGAGGCCGCAGCCAGCGCCGACACCCTCGTCATCGTCGTGAAGCCGCAGGACATGTCGGCGTTGTGCGACGAGATCGCCGCGCACGTGCGACCCGGTGCGCTCGTGGTGTCCCTGGCCGCGGGCATTCCCACGGCGTTCCTCGAGTCCCGCCTCCCTGAGGGCACCGCGGTCGTGCGGGTCATGCCCAACACGCCCGCCCTCGTCGACCAGGGCATGGCGGCCATCTCACCGGGTTCGCACGTCGACGATGCCCACCTCGAACGTGCCGAGGCGCTCATGCGCAGCGTGGGCAAGGCCGTCCGCGTGCCGGAGAAGCAGCAGGACGCGGTCACCGCCATCTCCGGGTCCGGGCCCGCCTACGTGTTCTTCGTCGTCGAGGCGATGATCGAGGCCGGCGTGCACCTCGGCCTCCCGCGGGCCACCGCCACGGAGCTCGTCGTGCAGACGGCGCTGGGTGCGGCCACGATGCTCAGCGAGACCGGCGAGCACCCCGTCGTCCTCCGCGAGCAGGTCACCTCGCCGGCCGGCACCACGGCCGCGGCGCTGCGCGAGCTGGAGAATCATCGGGTCCGCGCCGCCTTCCTCGCCGCGCTCGAGGCCGCCCGCGACCGCTCCCGCGAGCTCGGCCAGGCGTGATCCTCACGGCCTCCTGCGACCCCGCGCACCGCCGCGCGCGGCAGGGATAGCGTGGGGGCGTGAGCGAGCGCGTGCGGGTCGTCTGGGACGACGACCTGCGCGCCTACGACTTCGGCGCCGGCCACCCGCTGAACCCGGTGCGCGTGCAGCTCGCGATGCGCCTCGCCGCCGACTTCGACCTGTTCTCCCACGTCAACGTCGACCTCGGGCCGCCCCCGGTGCGGGACATGGACGAGTTCGTCGCCCTCGTGCACGACGCGTCGTACATGGAGTCGGTGCGCCTGGCCGGGACCCACCCGCAGTACCTCGACCTCGCCCGCGGCATCGGTACGGAGGACGTGCCCGTCTTCGCCCAGATGCACGAGGCCGCCTCGGCGGTCTGCAACGCCTCCCTCGAGGCGGCCCGGTCGGTGCAGTCCGGCGAGTACCAGCACGCCGTCAACCTCGCCGGCGGCCTCCACCACGCGCACGCCGGAGCCGCGAGCGGCTTCTGCGTCTACAACGACATCGCCGTGGCGATCCGGTGGCTGCTCGACCAGGGGGTCGAGCGCATCGCGTACGTCGACGTCGACGTTCACCACGGCGACGGCGTCCAGTCGATCTTCTACGACGAACCCCGGGTACTCACGGTCTCGATGCACGAGAGCGGGCGCACGCTGTTCCCCGGCACCGGCTTCGCGCACGAGGTGGGGGGACCGGGGGCCGAGGGCTCGGCGGTGAACGTCTCCCTCCCGGCAGGCACCGGCGACGAGAAGTGGCTGCGCGCCTTCCATGCCGTGGTACCGCAGGTGCTCGAGGCGTTCGACCCCCAGATGCTCGTCACCCAGCACGGGTGCGACTCCCACTTCGACGACCCGTTGGCCCACCTCACGCTTAGCATCGACGGGCAGCGCCGCTCGTACGAGGCGCTGCACCGGATCGCCCACCGCCTCTGCGGGGGCAAGTGGATCGCCCTGGGCGGGGGCGGGTACGAGTGGGTCGACGTGGTGCCCCGCGCCTGGACCCACCTGATCGCCGAGGCCGTGGGCAAGCCGATCGACCCGGCCTCGGCGCTGCCGGACTCCTTCCGCGACCTGGTGACACAGGTGATGGGCCGCCCGGCCCCCGGGCACATGACCGACGGGCGCGACCCGTGGGTGCGCTCGTTCGAGGCCGGTTACGACCCGGACGACCCGGTCGACCGCGAGATCCTGGCCACCCGCGAGGCGGTCTTCCCCCTGCTGGGCCTGCACGCCGACCCGTTCTCGCCGTGGTAGCCCCACCTCCCGCCTGGCCCGAATGAGCCACCCCGCTAGCCCGAAGGGGTGACGACTTGCGCACATCACCCGTCACAACCGTCACTCCGTGCACTACGGTCGCGTCAAGCCACTCGTCGGGCCTGGAGGGGAAGCTGGGCCGGGTGGCACGAAGGGGGTCCTTCATGTCCACGCCCGAAAGCCCGCTGGGCGAGGTCCGTTTCCTGACAGTCGCCGAGGTCGCCAACCTCATGCGCGTGTCCAAGATGACCGTCTACCGGCTCGTGCACGGCGGCGAGCTGCCGGCTGTGCGGGTGGGCCGGTCGTTCCGCGTCCCCGAGCGGGCGGTGCAGGAGTACCTGAGCCACGCGGTCATCGACACGGCCTGAGCGGCGGTTCCGCTGGCCGCACGTGGCGGCCGCGGCGCACCCCGCGGACTCGTCCGGCGGCCCCCTCGACCAGCCGTCGCGGGGGCCCTTCCGCGGGGCGTTACCCTGGAGCCCGGCGCGCGGCCCGTGCGGCCGGCCTCCCACGAGGCCCGGCCACCACCCTGGGCGCCGCGCGAGAAACGTCCCAGACGAACGAGGGGGCCGTGAGGCCCCCGCGAGCAAAGAGGTAGGCCCGCATGGGTTCGGTGGTCAAGAAGCGTCGCAAGCGGATGGCGAAGAAGAAGCACCGCAAGCTCCTGCGCAAGACCCGCGTGCAGCGCCGCAACAAGAAGTAGGCCCCGCCGCGGCGGCGCTCGCAGCCCGCCCCAGCCCGTCCGAGCCGAGGAGCCGCGCATGTCCCGCGTCGTCCTGGTCACCGGCGTGTCGCGGTACCTCGGCGGGCGGATGGCGCGGATGCTCACCGCGGAGCCCGACGTGTCGCTGGTCGTCGGCGTCGACGTCGTCCCGCCGCGGCAGGACCTCGGGGGCGCCGAGTTCGTCCGCGCCGACATCCGCAACCCCATCATCGCCAAGGTGATCGCGTCGGCCGGGGTCGACACCGTCGTGCACATGGGGGTCATCGCGACCCCGGTCCAGGCCGGCGGAAGGGTCTCCATGAAGGAGATCAACGTCATCGGCACGATGCAGCTGCTCGCCGCCTGCCAGAAGGCGGGCAGCGTGCAGCGGCTCGTGGTGAAGTCCACGACGTCGGTGTACGGCGCGGGTCCCAAGGACCCCGCGATGTTCACCGAGGACATGGAGCCGCGCCACGCGCCGTCCTCGGGCTGGGCCAAGGACTCGGTCGAGGTGGAGGGCTACGTGCGCGGGTTCTCCCGCCGCCGCCCCGACGTCGAGGTCACCACGCTGCGCTTCGCGAACGTGGTCGGTCCCCGGGTCGAGACCGCGATGTCGTCATACTTCTCGCTGCCGATGCCGCCCACCGTGATGGGCCACGACGCCCGGCTGCAGTTCGTGCACGAGGACGACCAGCTCGAGGCCATCCGGCGCTCGACCGTCGAAAGCCACCCGGGCACCTACAACGTGGCCGGCGACGGGGTGCTCATGCTGACCCAGGCGATCCACCGCGCGGGTCGCCTGCCGCTGCCCGTGGCCGGACCCTTCGTCGGCTTCATCGGCGGGGCGATGCGCCGCGCCGGTCTCGCCGACTTCAGCCCCGAGCAGGTCCGCTTCCTCACCTACGGACGCGGCGTCGACACGACCCGGATGCGTGAGCGTTTCGGCTTCGAGCCCCAGTTCACCACCGTGGCGGCGTTCGACGCGTTCGTCCGTGCCCGCCGGCTCAACGCCCTGCTCGACCCGCAGCGGGTCGAGGCCGTGGAGCAGGTCCTGCACGGCGTCCTCACCGGCAAGGGGGTCATCAGTGCCTGACGCTCGGATCATCCCGATCGACTCGGCTGCATCCGTCTCCGGCCAGGGCGACGACCGGTCGGTCTCGGCCTCGCGCGCCGCTCGGCTCGCCGGTGCCACTGGGCCGAAGGTGCGGTCCCGCCGCCCCGCGGCGACGCCCGCGTCCGCCCCACCCCGCGCCGGCTCCCCGAGGCGCACCTCGCGCGCCGCTGAGGCCCAGGCTGCGCAGCTCGCCGAGGCCGCCGCGGCCACCGCCGACGAGGTGCGCGAGAGCGTCGGCGACGCGGCGGGCCCCGGGTGGGACGAGAAGGTGGGTGCCGCGCTGTCGTTCCTGCGCCGCCGCGTCACCGGCGACTACGAGGTCGACGATTTCGGCTTCGACCGGGAGCTGAACGACTCCGTGCTGCTGGCGCCGATGCGCCCGCTGTACCAGAGCTGGTTCCGGGTGGAGGCCCGCGGCTTCGAGAACGTGCCCGCCGAGGGGGGTGGCCTCGTGGTGGCTAACCACTCGGGCACCGTGGCGCTCGACTCCGTCATGACCCAGCTCGCGCTCCTGGACGAGCACCCCGCGCACCGGCACCTGCGGATGCTCGGCGCGAACCTGGTGTTCCAGCTGCCCTTCGTCGGCGAGCTGGCCCGCAAGGGTGGGCACACCCTCGCGTGCGCCCCCGACGCCGAGCGGCTGCTGCGCTCCGGGGAGCTGGTGGGCGTGTGGCCCGAGGGCTTCAAGGGCATCGGGAAGCCGTTCTCGGAGCGGTACAAGCTCCAGCGCTTCGGGCGCGGCGGCTTCGTGTCGGCGGCGCTGCGCGCCGAGGTGCCGATCATCCCCACGGCCATCGTCGGTGCCGAGGAGATCTACCCGATGATCCACAACGCCAAGACGCTCGCCCGGATGCTCGGGCTGCCGTACTTCCCCATCACCCCGACGTTCCCGTGGCTGGGCCCGGTGGGCATGGTGCCGTTACCGAGCAAGTGGATCATCGAGTTCTGCGAGCCGCTGGCCACCGACGGCCTCGGCCACGGGGCGGCCGACGACCCGATGCTGGTCTTCAACCTCACCGACCAGGTGCGCGAGACCATCCAGCAGACGCTCTACCGCGTTCTCGTCCACCGCCGGAACGCGTTCTTCTAGCCAGCGTCGCCGCGACCACCGGCCCCGGGCGTCCGTCCCCGCCGTCCGGGGCGCTCCGTCGGTGTGGTCCTGCGGCATCCCGGGGCGGGACCATCGCCCTGCCATCCGGTGACCCTCGGCGCGGTCCGGTGTACCCCCAGGCGCCCTAGCCTCGAGGTGAGGACGCCGCCAGGCGGCCTCCCGGGACTGCCGGCACGGGGCGGCGCCCGTCGACAGGCCGAGTGAGGGGTGGTCCAGTGGTGCCGAGGCGCTCCGACCTGTCCACGGTCGCCCCCGACGCAGGGGTGCGGAGCACGCTGCTCACGCGACTCGCGGACGAGCGCTGGGTCGACCTGAGCCGGCTGAAGGTCATCAGCCTGGTCCTTCCGCTGCTGTTCCTCTTCGGGATCGAGACCATCAGGTTCTTCGTGGTCGAGGAAGACATGCGCGAGCTTCCCGGGCACGTCGGGCTCTTCCTGGCCACCCTCGTCGGCGTCGGCTGCTTCAGCCTGGCGATGTTCCTGCTCATCGACCGCGCCCAGCGGCGGGTGGTGCGGCAGAACCGGGAGCTCGCAGCCGCCAACGCCGTGGCGACGGCGATCCGTGGCGCCGGCACCGTGGGGGAGACGATCGACGCGGCCCTCGAAGCCGTGGTCGCGTCCACCGGGGCCGAGGAGGCCGTCGTCGTCATCACCGCCCGTGGCCGCCGCAGCGCCGGGCACGGCGGGCTGGCCAGGCGGCTCACCGCCGACGGCGACTTCGAGGACGCCCCCGCCGACCTCGGGTACGACGCCACGGCCACCACCGTGCCCCTCAGCACGGGCACGACCACCGTGGGTCTGATGCGGATCCGGTGGGACAAGCCCGAAGGCTCCATCCCCCTGTCCTTCGACACCCTGCAGACGATCGGGCAGCAGATCGCGCAGTCGGTGCAGACCGCCGGCTTCATCGGCGACCTGCGCGAGGGCCGCGTGCGGGGCCATTCCTTCTTCGACATCCTGCTGAAGGTGTCGAGCCAGGCCGACCTCGTCGACATCCTCGACGACGCCGCGCTCCACCTGCGCGAGCACCTCGACGCCGACGCCGCCGGCATCACGCTCAACGCGGCCACGTCCCACATGTTCGCGGCCGACGACACCCTCGCCGGGCTCGTCCCGCACCCCGACGGCTCGCGGTCGATCACCGTCGGTGCGCACGCCCACGACGGCCTCACGATGCGTACCTGCGCGGAGGCCACGGCGTCGGTGGCGGTCACCGTGCGCGGGTCATGGGGCGCCATCGGGGAGGTGTGGGCCGGCCGGCACGACGCCGAGGCGTTCGAGGAAGGCGACCGCCGGTTCGCCGAGACCATGGCCGAGCTCGTCTCCATCGCCGTCGGAAACGCCCGCATGCGCCAGCACGAGGAGGAGACGGCTGTCGTCGCCGAGCGCGAGCGCCTCGCCCGCGAGATGCACGACGGCATGGCCCAGGTCTTGGGGGCCACGCACCTGCGGCTGCGGGCGCTCGAGACTCGCGAGGAGCTGCGCGACAGCGGCATCGGGGCCGAGATCTCCGACCTGGCCGACCTCTGCCACGAGGCCTACGGCGACGTGCGCGAGAACATCCTCGGCCTTCGTGAGTCCAGCAAGCCCGAGCGGGCCCTGCTCGACAGCCTCCGCTCGTACGTCGACTCCTTCGGCCGTCGGGCGGGGGTCCAGGCCACCTTGGTCTGCACGCTCGACCACCCGCTGGTGCTCCCGCCGAGGTGCGAGCTGCAGGTGCTCCGCGTGGTGCAGGAGGCGCTCACGAACGTGCGCAAGCACGCCGGGGCCTCCCGAGTGGTCGTGCGGGTGTCCGAGGCCATCGGTGGCACCGAGTTCGTCGTCGAGGACGACGGCAACGGGTTCGACCCCGAGGCGCTGTCTCCGGGGCGAGAGAACTTCGGCCTGCACTCGATGCGCCAGCGGATGGATCTCGTCAACGGCACGCTCACCGTGGATTCCGCGCCGGGCAAGGGCACCGCTATCGTCGCCACCGTGCCGATGGTGTCCCTCTCGTCGTCCTCCGAGGTGTCGCGTGCCCGAAGCTGATCGCTTCCGCGTCCTGCTCGTCGACGACCAGCCGTTGTTCCGCACGGCGATCGCGTCCCTCGTCGGCGCCCAGGACGACTTCGAGGTGGTCGGCGAGGCCGAGAACGGTCTGCGCGGACTCGAGGAGGCGCACCGGCTCCGACCCGACATCATCGTCATGGACGTCGAGATGCCCGTGATGAACGGCGTCGAGGCCACCCGGCTCATCAACGAGCAGCTACCCGGCACGCGGGTGGTGCTGCTCACCGTGTCCGAGGCCGAGGAGCACCTCTTCGAGGCCATCAGGTACGGCGCCCGCGGCTACCTGCTCAAGGACCTGCGCCCCGAGCAGCTCTACGACATGCTCCGGGCGGTCATGCGCGGCGAGACACCGGTCTCACCTGCCGTCGCGGGCCTCCTGCTGGCCGAGATCCGCACCGGTGCCTGGACCAAGTCCGACACGCCCAGCGCCACCCAGGGTCCGCCGATCACCCAGCGCGAGCTCGAGATCCTGCAGCTCGTCGCCCAGGGCAAGAGCAACAAGGAGATCGGCAAGGCGCTCTCGATCACCGAGGGAACCGTCAAGAACCACGTGCACAACGCCCTGGACAAGCTCGGCCTCGACAACCGGATCCAGGCCGCCTCGTACATCGTCCGGCAGGGTCTCGCCCGCCCGCCCGAGGCCTGAGCGTCCCTCCGCGGGCGTGCCGGCGGTCCCGGCGGGGGGACCTCGGTGTGATCTATACCTCCCCCTACCGTCTTTGTGCCGCTCAGGGGATATCTGACTGCCTGGACCTCTCGTTACCTTCGACGAGCAGGCTACGAACGCCCGCGTGGAGGAACCATGAGCACTCGGTCGCACCCCGTGGTGGTGCTGTCGGTGCACTCCCTCCTGGGCCAGGGCATCGCGCACTACCTGCTGGGCGAGACCGGGGTCGAGGTGACTGTCGTCGACGCCTCGTCGCAGGCTGACGTGACGGCTGCGCTGCAGACTGATCCGCGCGTCGTGATCTTCGAGCGCAGCGCCGTCGTCGACCAGCTCGACCTCTCCTCGATGGCGCCGCACGCGGTGCTCATCGACGTGACCCCGGTGGTGGCGGCGGGCACTCCGCTGCCGCACCAGCCCGAGGCGCCCCAGGTCGAGTCGATCGTCGACGCCGTGCATCGCCAGTCGCGCGCCGTCTGAGCCGCGCGCCGGGCCATCGGCCCGCGGGGACCAAGGTCCCGGACCACCCTCCAGGGGGTACAGCCCCCTGTATCGGATCTCTACCCCATGACGGATGGGCCGGGGACGCCCCGCGCACAACGATGGGAGTGGAGTCGCAGGCGGTCTGCCAGCGCTCCGCACGGAGCAAGGGGCGCACGCAGCGCCGGACGAGAACGGAAGAGGACCATGACGATGACAGCGGGAGCACCGAGGATCTCGGACCGCACCCTCGGCCGGCTGACGAAGTGGGGCGTCATCGCGCTCGCCGTGCTTCTCGTCGCCTTCGGCGTGATCTACACCCTCGGCCAGCGCGTCGATGCCGGCCCGTCCATGACGGAGCGCCAGGTCACCCAGGCTGAGGACGCGGTCCGCAAGGCCCCCCGCAGCGTCGAGGCCCGGCTCCAGCTCGCCCAGGTCTACCGCGCCAACAACCGCAACGACGACGCGATCACCCAGTACGGCGAGGTGCTCAAGGCTGACAAGGCCAACCCGCTCGCCCTGCTCGGTCGCGGCGAGACCTACCTCGCCGCCGGAAACCTCGGCGCCGCTGCCACCGATCTCACGACGATGATCAGGGGACAGCAGCGCGACGAGTTCGCCCGGGTCGACAAGCGCGTCGGGGAGGCGCACTACTACCTCGGCACCGTCATGCAGCGCCAGGGCGACCTCGTCGGTGCCGCCACCCAGGCCCGCGCCGCGCTCGCCATCAGCGCCACAGACTCCGACTCCCTGTACCTGCTCGGCACTGTGCTGCTGGCGCAGAACCAGCCGGCCAAGGCGATCCCCTCGTTCAACGAGGCGCTCCTGTTCGTGCCGGTCGGTTGGTGCGAGCCGTACCAGGGCCTGCAGACCGCGTACACGAAGCTCGGCAAGACCGCCCGCGCCTCGTACGCCGGCGCCATGGTCGCCTTCTGCCAGGGCAAGCACGACGAGGCCTCGGCCACCCTGCAGTCGCTCACCACCGGCGAGACCGCCGCCGACGCCCTCGCCGGCCTCGGGATGATCGCCGAGACCGCGAACGACAACGCGGCCGCCAAGACCTGGTACCAGAAGGCAGCCAAGGCCGACCCGCGGAACGTGAGCGCGCTCGCCGGCCTGTCCCGCCTCAGCGCGGCGCCGACCTCATCCGACCACCCGGCAGCGAAGTGACGTGAGTGACATGACCGAGACCCCCGACCTGCCCAGCAGCGACTCTCTCTTCGCCCCCGACGCCGTGCCCCAGGGAGCCGTGGCCACCGAGGTGGCCACCGGCGAGCTGCCCGAGGGCGAGCTCGACCCCAAGCGCCGCCGGCGCGTCATCGCGCTGGTCATCCTGGCGGTCCTGCTGTTGCTCGTGGGTGCGGTGTTCGCCTGGTACCTCATCACCCGCAAGCCGCTGAGCGCCCTGCCCGGCATCGTCAGCGAGCAGACGCCGAGCTACGGCTACAGCCTCTACCACGTCGATGCCCCCCTCGGCGTGGCCGTCTCGCCCGACGGCGAGCGCGTCTACGTCACGCAGCAGGGCGCTAACAAGCCCGTCGTCGTCTTGACGAAGGACGGCGAGAAGCTCGGCACGCTCCAGCCGCCGCGCTTCAACACCCGGTTGCGGACGCCGATGTACGTCGCGATCAACCCGGTGACCAACGACGTGTACGTCACCGACCGGTCCGCCAAGGCCATCTACCTGTTCGACCAGAGCGGCTCCTACAAGAGCACCTTCCAGCCGCCGGCGATCAAGGACACGTGGGAGCCACTGGCGATCACGTTCGACAAGGACGGCAACTTCTACGTCTCCGACGTGAGGGACAAGGCCCAGCGCATCATCGAGTTCGACGGCAACGGCGGCGTGCTCCGCACGCTCACGGTGTCGGACAAGACGATGACACCGCTGAGCTTCCCGAACGGCCTGGCGGTCGACCAGCGCGGCAACGTGTTCGTGGCCGACAGCAACAACGCGCGCATCCTGTGCTTCGACAGCAACGGGCTGCCCACGGTCGTGGCCGCCTCCGGTATGGCTGACGGCGACGTCGGCATGCCCCGCGGGCTGGTCATCGACGACGCCGGCCGGCTGCTCGCGGTCGACACCGTCAACCACGTCGCGATCTCGTACCGCCCGTCCGACCCGCCCACGAGCGTCTCCTCCGTCGGGACGTGGGGCACCGAGGGCATCGGCGACGGGCAGTTCGAGTACCCCAACGGCATCACCACTGACACCCGCGGAAAGGTCTACGTGACCGACCGAGTGAACAACAGGGTGCAGGTGTGGAGCTACTAGGCCTGGGCGCGAGCCCGTGGCGGAGATCAGGAGGAGGTGAACCCCAGGTCTGAAGAAGCGCCCCAGCGGGGCGACGACATGTTCCAGAACATCCGAAGTGTCTTGTAAGAAGGAGGTGGGGACCGTGAAGCGACTGGCATTCCTGGTAGCAGGAAGCGCAGTTGTTCTCGTCGCGGGGGCAGCACCTGCTCTCGCCGACGGCGGCCCACATGTCAAGACCTCTGTCGCCGCTGGTGCGACCGCCACTACCTGGGGCGGCGTCACAAAGTGCGCCAGTTGCCACCGAGCCCACACGGGCCAGGCGGCATTCCTGCTCGTGAAGGACCAGGAAGCCCTGTGCTTCACGTGCCACGGCGGCACGAGTTCGGGTACGAACGTTCAGAGCGGTGTCGACGGAAACGGTGCCGCCCTGCGCGGCGGCGGATTCGACACGGCCGCCATCAACGCCAACAACCCGACCGCGCTGTACTACTTCAACGCTTCCCGCGGCTCCGTGTCTCTGCAGGATGGTACGATCCCGGCGCTCAACGTGCCTGCGGCGACTACCTCGAAGCACGGACTCGGCGCGACTGGCGCCTGGGGCTACGGCCTCTCCGGTGCGGCCGCTGGCACGCTCGGGAGCCCGCTTGAGTGCGGTTCCTGCCACGACCCGCACGGCAATGGCAACTACCGCATCCTGCAGCCCGTCCCCGGTGGCGTGACTAACGCCTCCATGACGGTCTCGACGGTTGCGATCGCTACCGGTGCCGCGACCATCACCACGTCGGTCGAGCACTACCTGGGCGTCGGAAACACCGTCACCCTTGCTGGCTTCGTCGCTCCGTACGCGGCGCTGAACGGCACGTGGCCGGTCGTCACGACAGCCACGTACACCACGTTCACCGTCGCCACCGCGATCGCTGACACTGCCAGTGCAGCCGTCACCGGTGCGACCGCGAAGAACGCCGGCCAGGCGATCGCCGACGTGCCCACCGGCACGTCTCGCGTCTACACCACGGCTGACTACTGGGCCGTCAACGACGAGAGCACTCCCACCGTGACCGTCGGCACCACTACTGGTGTCAGCTCCTTCATCGGTGGCATCGCTGCGTGGTGCACCCAGTGCCACACGCGGTACCAGACGGGCCGCTCGGCCACCTACAGCAACCCGTCGAACGACCCGGTCTTCACCTACCGCCACCGTGCGAACTCCGTGAAGGCGAACTCGGCGCACACCGTGAACGGTGTGGACTACCCGAACCAGGTCAACACGCCGAACTGCATCCAGTGCCACGTGTCGCACGGCTCGAACGCGACCGTCACCGGTGCTGCGGCAGCTGTCAACTACCCGGGTACCACTGGTGCTGGTAACTACGAGAGCAGCTCGCTGCTCCGCATCAGCAACCGGGGCGTCTGCCAGATGTGCCACAACAAGTAACACCTGCACGGTAGGAGCACCACTCCTCCTCCGGGTTCCGTGGCGGCGGTATTGCCGTCACGGGACCCCCGGGAGACCGAACCGCAAGCACCGAGGAGCCGACCGTGTCCAGCAGCACCGCCCGGGGGCAGGGTCGGCTCTTGCCGCGCCTCCTGGGAATCCTGCTGCTGGTCGTGCTCGGAACGGTCGCCGTGGTCGTCCTGTCGGCGTCGCGAGCGCAGGCCGACGGCATCCACGGGCCCTACTCGTTGACGACCACCCAGTGCGCCACCTGCCACCGTGCCCACGCCGGCGGCAACGTCAACCTGCTCGCGAAGGTGGCCCCGCAGAGCACCCTGTGCTTCACCTGCCACGACGGCACGGGCGGCGCCTCAGCGGCCGACGTCGCCGGGCAGTACTCGAACGGCCTCGTGCTGAACAACAACGCCGCCACCCGCACGTATTACACCCACGACGCGCTGGCCAAGCCCACGTCGCACATCTCGTCCGGGGTCAACGAGTTCGGCGGCGTCCTCGACCGGCACAGCGAGTGCGGTGACTGCCACAACCCACACTCCCTGACCCCCGACCCCGCCACGCAGACCGCCGTGGGCAATCCCTGGAAGCCCTCGGGCAAGCTGCTCGGCATGTCGGGCGTCGGGGCCACAAACGGCGGGTCCGGGGCTGCCCCGCTGTACACCTTCTTCGACGGCAGCACCACGGCGCCGATGCAGTTCGAGTACCAGCTCTGCCTGAAGTGCCACTCGGGCCAGACGGTGCTGCCCGACAACACCGGATTCCCGCAGTCGCAGTGGTACCTCGACAAGGGCATCGAGCTGAACCCGGCGAACGCGTCCACCCACCCCGTCGAGGCTGCCGGAACCAACGCCACGGCCAAGATGGCCTCCAACCTGGCCACCGGCTCGCCGGCGAACTCCACGTACCGGCTCTGGAGCTGGACCGTTGACTCGACCGTCCGCTGCACGAACTGCCACACGAGCACGATCGCGGCCGGCACGAGCCCGACGAAGGACGGCGACCTCGCCCCGCACGTGTCGCAGAACCGCGGCATCCTGCTCGCGCCCTACCGCGACCGCCAGCTCAACCCCACCGGCAGCTACAACGCGGCCAACTTCCAGCTCTGCTTCACGTGCCACTCGATGAACCCCTTCACGTCGGGCAGCACGGACACGAACTTCACCGAGCACCGGATGCACATGACAGGGATCTCGGGCGAGGGCAGCAACAGCTCCACCGACATCGACACCCCGGGTGCGGGTCGGGGCAACGCCATCTGCGCCGAGTGCCACTTCCGCCTGCACTCCACGGCCACGACCGACACCCCCGGGTCGCGCCTGGTCTCGTTCTCTCCGAACGTGACGGCCAGCGGCGGCGTGCGGTCGTTCACCAAGACCGCCAACGGCGGACGTTGCACCCTGGTCTGCCACGGCAAGAGCCACAACGGCGAGTCGTACCCCTGACCAGCCCCGGGACCAAGGTCCCGGCCTGGGTATAGGTGCACCTGTACCCATCGGACAGCGCTAGGGGTGCGCCGGGACCGAGGTCTATCGGATCCGTGACCTGCGGCGGATACCCCCGTGGGGCCCGCAGACCGACGATAGGAGTGGCGCACCACCCGTGCGCCGAGGAACGCACCGGACGTGAGGGAACGCCATGGCACCGCAGCCCACCGCCACCGCCGGCACGGCAGAGGCCGTCGCCTACCGCACCGAGCTGCTCGGCCGGCTCGGACTGGGTCCCGCGGCCACGTACGAGGACGCGGTGGCAGCGCACGCCGCCTTCGTCACGGTGCTCGAGCGTGCGCCCGAGTCTCAGCGCGCATGGGCGGAGTCGCAGGTCGAGGAGGCCGAGGCCGTCCTGTCTCTGCTCGACGACCTCGACGACGCGGTGCCGGTGCGCGCCGCGGCTCCCGCCGCCGCCCCGGTCGCGAAGGTTCCGGCCAAGCGCCGCTGGATCGCCGTGGGCGTCGTGGTGGCCGTGCTGGCCGCCGCCGTGGGTATCGGCATCAAGGTGCAGAACGACCGCGCCATCCCCGCCTTCGAGGGCACGCCCGACCCCACCACGTCGGCATCGGCCGCCCCCCAGCTCGACACCGCCGCCGTGGGCGCCGCGATGAAGAAGCTCGCCGCCAACCCCAAGGACGGCGCCGCGCTGTCCGACCTGGCTGGCCTGTACTTCCAGGCCCAGGACTACAAGACCTCGGCAGAGTTCTCCACCAAGCTGCTGGCCGTGATCCCCAAGGACGACCAGGCGATGGTCAACCTGGGCGCTGCGTACTTCAACCTCGGCAAGACCGCCGACGCGGAGAAGAACTTCAAGAGCGCCATCGCCGTCAACCCGAAGAACGCCGAGGCCTACTACGACCTCGGTTTCCTGTACCTGAGCCAGAGCAAGCCCGACATGGCCAAGGCGAAGGCGGCATGGCAGAAGGTCGTCGAGATCGACCCGAAGTCCGACATCGCCAAGAACGTCTCCACGCACCTCAAGGGGCTCGCGTCCGCAGCCGCCTCCCCGGCGCCCGCCAAGTAGGAGGTTCCGGGGGCCGCGCCGCCCACCCAGCACCACCGCACGGCACAGCAGCACAGCAGCGAGGGGCAACCCTCTCACGATGGGAAGTGATGGCCGGTCATGACCGAGCCTGGTGGGACCCGAACAGCGGGCCGCGAGAAGAAGGTGCACTTCCGCCGCACTCGCGCCACGCTGTCGAAGATCCCGCACCCCCCGCTGCGCAGCAAGATGGGCATGCTGCTCGCCTTCGTCGTGATCGCAGGGATCGGCTCGGTGCTCACGCTGGCGGCGTACATCGCGGTCTCGTACTCGGAGACCGCGGCCTTCTGCGGCACCTGCCACCAGATGGACGCTGAGCTCAAGGCGTTCTCCATGTCGCCGCACTCCGAGCTCACCTGCGCTGACTGCCACGTGGAGCCGGGAATCGGTGGCTTCATCAAGGCCAAGGTCAACGGCACCAAGCAGCTGTTCCAGGTGATCACCAAGACGTATCCGCAACCCATCCCGCCGCCGGACCACTCGCTGCTGCCGTCCATCACCGACACCTGCCTGAAGTGCCACTCGCTGCAGTCGATCACCGCCAACGGCGGCCCGACCAAGATGGTGCTGCGCCCGCGGTACCTCGAGGACAAGAAGAACACCCAGCAGATGGTGGCGGTGGTCGTGCGGCCCTCCGGGCTCAAGGGCGACACGGCCAGCCAGGGCATCAACAGCAAGGGCGTGCACTGGCACGCCGAGGTCGACATCAAGTTCGTCCCCGGGGACGAGCAGGCGCAGACGATCAAGTACGTGTCGGTCACCGAGAAGGACGGCTCGGTCGAGCAGTACATCTCCGGCTCGTCCATCGGCTCACCCCAGCACGTCACTCCCGACGTCGACAGGGTGGTCAGCGCCGGCCCGGTCAAGACGATGCTCTGCACCGACTGCCACAACCGGGTGGGACACGGGGCGCCGTCCCCGTCCCAGGCCGTCGACTCGGCCATGACCACCGGCAAGATCGACTCGTCGCTCCCGTACATCAAGAAGTACACGGTGGAGGCGCTGAACGGTTCGTACGACACCGTCGACGAGGCGAACGCCGCGATCGAGTCGATCCGCACCCACTACCCGATCACCAACACCCCGGCATCGCAGAAGCAGGCCATCGCGGTCGACGATGCGATTGAGGCCACGAAGGTCATCTACGCCGAGCTGGCCACACCGGAGATGAAGGTCGAAGCGGCCACGTATCCGACCAACATCGGGCACCAGTCCTCGCCGGGCTGCTTCCGTTGCCACGACGGCTCGCACTACAAGGTCGTCAACGGCAAGGCCACGCAGGAGACCATCCCGAGCGCGTGCTCCACCTGCCACACGTTCCCGCAGATCGGCGACTCGGTCAGCGGCATCCTGATCGGCAACCGACCGGCCACCCACGCCTCCCCGCTCTACGTGTTCAGTCACGCGACCGCGTCGCAGGCGATCTCTGCCCTGCGCAACACAAACTTCACGGTGGCCGCGCACGGCACGGCTGCCAAGGTCCCTGTGTCGGCCCACGCGACCTCGGTCGGCCAGCCCTGCGAGACCTGCCACGGGCGGGCCTACTGCGAGGACTGCCACAAGTCCGGCGCCATCAAGATCGACCACGACCAGATGATGTTCAACCACGCGGAGTCGGCCCGCGTGTCCGGTACGGCCGCCTGCGCCTACTGCCACGCCGAGAGCTACTGCGCCACCTGCCACAAGCAGCCGATGCTCGACCCGGCCGACCACGGCGAGCAGGCCGCAGCGAACGCGGCACCCAAGAGGTAGCCCCGCGCAAGCCCGAGGGAGCTGGGCGGGACCCCTGCAGGGGGGAGCCCCGCCCGGCTCTCTCGCTGTCTCGCGGGTCCGGTTCGGAGGTCGGCCGATCGCGCGGGTCGCTGAGCCGCCGCTGAGCGACGCCGTGAGGGGGACCGCGACCCTGGTCGTCAGGTTCGCGATTCGGACCCGTACGCCCCGTCCAGGCGAACGTAGATGCCCGTTGCCGCACCGGCTGCGAACTGAGACCCACGCTGGGGAAATGGACCCCATGGCACATCCACATCCACCACGATGTGCCTGACTCCCCCTCTCGGCAGGCTTGCGGGAGCGATGGGCCAGAGCCGGGACGCGGTCGTGCAGACCTACGTGTCCGCCAACGAGAAGAGGAGACATGGCCGTTGACCTCAGTGCAGCTTTGCGCGCGGCCGAGCGCCGACTCCAGGCAGCACAACTCGCTGGCGACGCCGGTGCCCTTGATGCGCTGCTCGACGACCGCCTCATCTACACCGGTGGACCGGACGGCGCCCGCTACACGAAGCGTGACGATCTCGAGATCCAACGAGCGCACAAGCAGGTGCTGTCGAGCGTTGAAGAGGAAGATCTGATCGTCCTTGTCGATGGGCACACCGGCGTCACCTGGTTCCTCGGAACCTTGGAAGGGACCTTCGACGGAGCGGCCTTCAAAGCCCGCCTGAACTTCACCCGAACCTGGGTCTACTCACCTGGCTCAGGCTGGCGGGTGATCGCTGCCCATGCCAGCCCCACGCCGTGATGGCGGGGCGATAGCGGGCAGCGCACCTGGTCGGGCGTTCGCTTGGGTCCTCACCCACTGGTCAATGCGACGGTCGGCCGCCGCTGAAGTGTGGGTTGAAGATCAGCCCCACGATCGATCCGCCCGGGATGCGTACGGAGGCCGTCACGATCCCGTCGCCCACGTCGCTGGCTGCGACGTGCACCTCGGCGCCGGCGTCGACGCACGCGGCCACGGCGGCCGGGACGTCGTCGACCCCCCAGTACGTAAGGGCGCCGTCGGCGGGTGTGGCGTCGGGCAGCAGCCCCAGCTCGTAGCCGCCTACGTCGAAGCCCACGTAGAACGGCTGGTCGAAGTACGGCTCGAAGCCGAGGCGTCCGGCCCACCAGTCGCGGGCGGCCGCGAGGTCAGGCGCGGGGTAGATCACGGTGCGCAGGCCGAGCAGGTCCAAGGTCATCCGCCGATCCTGACACCGCCCCGCCCGCCGCGCACGCCCCGCGCCCCACCCACCGTCCGTTGATCCATGCCTTGGACGAAATGGCCATGGAGGGGCCCCCGGAGTGCCCGTACGTGGTCGGTTGATCCCACCTTTGGCGATACCGCCAGGGGAGGTCCCGCGGGGCGCTCTCACGGCGCCGCATGCCCTGGACGAAATGACCATGGAGGAGTCCGCGGAGGCCCCGTACGTGGTCGGTTCGTCCATGCCTTGGATCAACGGGCAGGGGGAACGGGCAGGGCGGACGGGCGGGGGCGTCGCGGGGTGGCCGTGAGGGGCCAGGAGCGGGAGGAGGGGGGCGAGGAGAGGTCAGGCGGCCTTGCCGGCGGCGACGAGGGAACCGAGCTGGGTGTCGATCACGGCGGGGTCGATGACGCTGATGTACTTGGCGACCACGACGCCCTTCTGGTCGATCACGAACGTCTCGGGCAGGCCTGTGACGTTGTAATGGGCCTTAATGCGCAGGTCGGCGTCGACGGCGCTGGGGAACTCGATTCCGTACTGCTTCATGTACCCGGCGGCGCCCTCGGCGGTGTCCTGCTCGTCGATGCCGACCCACTGGACGCCCTTGGAGCGCCACTTCTTCTCGGTGGCGGCGACGTCGGCGGCCTCGAGCTTGCAGGTGCTGCACCACGAGGCCCAGAAGTTCAGGACCACGACCTTGCCGCGCAGGCCGGACAGCGTGAAGGAGCTGCCGTCGAGCTGCTTGGCGGTGAAGTCCGGTGCGCTCTGGCCGACGGGGTCGGCCTTGAGCGACTCGCTCCCGATCGTGGTGTCGGACGAGGTGCCGCGGGGTGCCAGGGCGATGCCGACGACGGCCACGCAGGCCACGACCAGGCCGACGAACACGGCGATTCCGACGCCCCGGCCTCGACCAGTGTCCTGGCCCGCCGGGGTGACCTCCGCGCCCTCGGGGAGGGGCTCGGACGGGATGGTGGCAGTCACGTCGTCGTGCATCGTCATGAGTCCATGGTGCGCTTGTCCAAGTGGGACTTTCACCATCCTTCGACCGCGGTCCACGGGCCCTTGGTCCCCTGATTGAACCTTCAGCGTGGCAGACCATGGAGGTGCGGAGAAAGCGGCCCGGTGAGACCCACCAGACGCCTCCGAGGCACATCGATCGAGGGAGTGGCGATGACCGACACGACGACCGTCGACCCGGCCGACAAGGAGCAGCTCGAGCGCAAGGGCCGCCCGTGGCTTTGGATCGCGATCGGACTGGTTGTCACCGGCGGCATCGCCTGGGCGGCCACCTCGATGCTCGGCCAGTCGGTGCTGTACTACCGCACCCCCACCGAGGTCGTCGCCGGGGACCACACCCAGGTGCGACTTGCCGGCAAGCTGGTGCAGGACAGCGTCGTGGCCGACTCCGGGCAGGGCACCACCACGTTCTCGGTCACGGACGACAAGACCACCGTCAAGGTGATCTACACCGGCTCCACGACGACGGCGCTCACCACCGCCGCGCAGCCCGGCACGCAGCTCGTGGCCGAGGGCACGCTCGGCACCGACGGCGTCTTCCACTCCGAGAAGCTGATGGCGAAGTGTCCGTCGAAGTTCGAGGCGGGCAACGGTCATCCGTCGGTGGCGCCGGGGGAGTCCGCCCCGGCCGGCATGGGGAACTTCGATGCCTCTTCGCAGTGATCTCGAGATCAGCGACCTCACCAAGAAGTTCGGTCGGCACGCCGTCCTCTCGCACGTCTCCCTGTCGGTGCCCGCGGGCTCGTACGTCGCTCTCATGGGCCACAACGGCGCCGGCAAGACCACGCTGCTGCGGCACGCGGCCGGCCTGGCGGTGCCGACGTCGGGCAGCGTCAAGGTCGCAGGCGTCGACCTGCGCCGCGCGGGCCCCGGCCTGCACCGCCGCATCGGCTTCGTCTCGCACGACGGCCTGCTGTACGGCGACCTCACCGCGCGCGCCAACCTGGTGTTCCAGGCCCGGCTGTTCGGCCTCGTCGACCCCGCGGGCGCCGTCGAGGTGATCGCCGAGACGTTCCGGCTCGGCCCGGTCATGGACCGCCCCGCCGCCGTCCTCTCCCGCGGCAACCGCCAACGACTCACCCTGGCCCGCGCGCTCCTGCACGACCCCGACGTCGTCTTCCTCGACGAGCCGTTCACCGGTCTGGACGACGTATCGACCCAGCGCCTGGTCGGCATGCTGCAGCAGCTGCACGCGCAGGGACGCACCCTCGTCATGACGACGCACGACATCGCGCGCACGACCGACGGACCCACCCGGCTCGTCGTCCTGGAGCGGGGCAAGCTCGTCGCCGACGAGCCGCTCGTGCCGCAGACGGTCTCGCCCACGGCAGCGGCGGTGCGCGAGGAGCTCGACGACATCCGCGAGCCGATCACCGTGGGTGCCCTGAGCCGCTCGGCGAATGCCGACACCGCCCCCGCCGGCTACCCGGGAGCCGGCCGCCCGGCCGACCTCCCCGCACCGGCTGCGGGCGTCCTGCGCCGGCTGCCTGGCACGAGCGAGCCCGAGGACGACGACGTCGTCCTGGCCCTGCCCGAGGCCGTCCTCGGCCCGGTGCCCGGCCGCTGGCGCTCGGCCTGGCTCATCGCGGCCAAGGACCTCAAGGTCGAGGTGCGCTCGCGCGACGTGCTCGGCGCCGGCGGCCTGTTCGCCCTCGTCGTGCTCGTCACGGCCAGCTTTACGATGCCCACGGGGGGCAGCCGCGAGACGCTGGCCACGGGCACCCTGTGGATCAGCCTGCTGTTCGCGGTGCTGCTGGGGATCGGGCGCTCGATGGCCCGTGAGTCCAACGACCGCGCCATCGAGGGCCTGCTGCTCTCTCCCGCGCCGCGCGAGTCGATCTTCATCGGCAAGGCTGCCGCGGGTCTCGTGATGATGGCGGCGATCGAGGTGTTCGTCGTCCCGATGTTCCTCGTGCTCATGGTGGGGTCCGACTTCGGGATCGGCGGCATCGTGCCGCTGGTCATCACCGTGCTGCTGGCCACGCTCGGACTGGTGATCGTGGCCACGCTCTTCTCCGGCATCGCCGTGGGCAGCCGCCTCGGCGAGTCCATGCTGCCGATCATCGTGATGCCCGTGGTCATCCCCCTGATGATCGCCGCCGTGGAGGCCACCCGGCGCGCTCTCGGCGCCGGCGTGGGGTCCAGCGGCATCGACATGCTCCAGTGGTACGGCCTGCTGGCCGGCTTCTCTCTCGTGGTCGGCCTCGCAGCCGTGGCCACCTTCTCGTCCGTCGTGGAGGAATGATGAACATCAGGTCGCGGTCCGTGGCCGACGTCGAGGTGGTCGATGCGCAGGCGCCGCAGGTGCCGCTGCCCTCGTCCCGCCCCTCGGTGCTCGGCATCGTCACCCTCGCCGCGCTCGTGCTGCTGGGCGTCATGGCGTTCTTCTACGCCCCCGAGGACCTCATGCAGGGACCGATGCAGCGCATCTTCTACGTGCACGTGCCCTCGGCGTGGGTCGGCTTCGTCGCGTTCCTCGTGGTGTTCATCTCGAGCATCTCGTACCTGAGCACGCGCAAGGAGAAGTGGGACACCCTCGCGGCCGCGTCCGCGGAGATCGGCTTCCTCTTCACCACCGTCGTGCTGCTCACGGGCATGCTGTGGGGCCGCGTGATCTGGGGCGTGTTCTGGACCTGGGAGCCGCGGCTCACCTCGTACCTGGTGCTCTGGCTGCTCTACCTGTCGTACCTCGCGCTGCGGGCCTACGTGCCCGACCCCGCGCGCCGCGCGCGCTTCTCGGCCGTCGTCGGCATCATCGCCTTCCTCGACGTCCCGATCGTGTACCTGTCGGTTCGCTGGTGGCGCACCCTGCACCCCGAGCAGGTCATCATCACCGAGGGTGGCCCGAAGATGCCGTCGGCGATGCTGATCACGCTGATGGTCGGGCTCACCGCCATCACGCTGCTGTACGCCTACCTGGTCCGTCTGCGCCTGCAGGTCCGCGCTCTCGAGGCCGCTGTTGAGGAGGATGACGAGTCATGAACGGCCCGCTGATGCTGACGCTCGGCTACGCGATCGCCGCGGTGGCCTACGGGGGCTACTTCGCCGTGATGGCCACCCGTCGCCGCGCCCTCGTCGAGGAGCTGCGCCGCCGGAATGCCGCTGGGAGCCGGTGATCCGTCATGGCTGACCTCGGTACCTATGCGGTCCTGCTCGCGCTGGCCGCCTCCGTGTGGGGCGTCGTCGCCTCGCTGGTGGGTGCCATCCGCGGCCGCGACGACTTCGTGCGGAGCGCGGAGGGCGCGGTGTACGCCACGCTCCTCGCGATCGGCACGGCGTGGCTCACCCTGCTGGCGGCGCTCGTCACCTCGGACTTCTCGCTGGAGTACGTGGTCGACTACACCAGCCGCTCGCTCTCGTGGCCCTACAAGCTGGCCGCGTCGTGGGCCGGTCAGGGAGGCTCGCTCCTGCTGTGGACCCTGATCGCCGCGTGCTGCGCGGTGTGGATCACGGTGCAGAACCGCCGCAAGGCCTGGGGCATCGCGCCCTACGCGATCACCACGTTCAGCGCCATCACCGGCATGTTCGCCGCGCTGGTGGCGTTCGTGGCCAGCCCGTTCGCCGCCGCCCCTGCTGGCGTTGCGGACGGCCAGGGACTCAACCCGCTGCTGCAGGACCCGCTGCAGATCATCCACCCGGTCACGCTGTACCTGGGGTACGTCCTCTACACGGTGCCGTTCGCGCTGGTCATCGCCGCGCTCGCCGGTGGCCCGAAGCCCGGGCCGTGGGTGAAGGTCGCCACCCGCTGGGGGATCGCCTCCTGGGTGATGCTGACCCTGGGCATCGTGCTCGGCGCGCGCTGGGCGTACGCCGAGCTCGGCTGGGGCGGCTACTGGGCCTGGGACCCGGTCGAGAACGCCAGCCTCATGCCGTGGCTGACCGGAACCGTGCTGCTGCACTCGGGCCTGACCTACTGGAAGAACGGTCGGATCAGGTTGTTCGGCGTCGTCATGGTGATCGTCACCTTCGTGCTGTGCCTCTTCGGCACCTTCCTCACCCGCTCCGGCGTCATCTCGTCGGTGCACGCCTTCGGCGAGTCGGGCATCGGTCCGGTGCTCGGCCTGATGATCCTGTCCATCGTGCTCGTGTCGGGGGCACTCATCGTCTGGCGGCTGCCCGAGCTGCGGCTGCCCAAGAACGTCGAGTCCCGAGGGCACGGCTGGGTGGGCCAGCTCGCGCTCGCGGTGCTGCTCGTGGGCATCACCGTCGCCGTCCTGTGGGGCACGATGTTCCCGCTGATCGCCCGAGCCCTGCACGGCGAGGAGATCGCGGTGACGCCGGGCTTCTTCCGCCTGGTCGTCACCCCGCTCGCCCTCGTCCTGCTGGCCGTGTTCGCGGTATCGCCGCTGCTGCCTGACCAGAGCGAGGAGAAGAGGGCCCGGGAGATCGCGGTCCGCGTCGCGGTGTTCGTCGTGGTGTTCCTCGCCGTCTGGTCGCTGACCGGTGGCGGCAACCCCGGCGTCGCCGCGGTGATCGCGCTGGTGGTCCTCGGGCTCATGACCGTGGTGCGCAAGGCAGCGCGCCGCATGTCCGCCGCCTGGCGCGGCACCCCGGCCTCGGGTGGCAGGCTGCTCGCCACCCTGCGCGCGGCCGGCCCGTACGTAGGCCACGTCGGCCTGATCATCCTGCTCGCCGCCGTCACGTTCAACGACGCGATGCAGACCCAGGGCCGGGCCACGTACACCTTCGGCCAGACCCAGGAGGTCGCCGGGCGGCAGATGCGCCTGGTCGACGTCACCGCCACGACGCTGCCGGACCGGCAGTCGTTCGCAGCCACCGTGCAGATCCTCGGTCCGGATGGCAACGTCACCGACACCATCGTCAGCAAGCAGGAGGTGTTCGCCCAGCAGGAGCAGCCGCACGCCGACGTCGGCATCGCGGCCGGCGCGCTGCGCGACGTCTACGTGGTGCTGGAGTCGGCCGACCTCGAGAAGCGCAACGCGACGATCACGGTGTTCGTCAATCCAGCCGTGGTGTGGATCTGGATCGGTGGGCTCCTGCTCACGATCGGCGGGCTGCTCTTCATGCTCCCGCGGCCCAAGGCGGCGCCGGCCCTGCCGCTCGAGCGGGTCGAGCACCACGATGAACCCGCACCCGACGACGAGAAGGTGGAGGTGTGACATGGGCGGTTACCTGGCATCCTTCGGCCTGCTCCTGATCATGCTGTACCTGATGGTCCGCCCGTTCGTCGTGGCCGCCCCCGCGACGGCTGCGACGGCACCCGGGCCCGGCACGACGCCGCACGCCGCGACGCCGCGCGCCGGTGCGGCCGGTCCGAGCACCATGGCGGCCGCGACCGCGACCGTCGCTGCGACCGGCGACGTGATCGACGTGTCGGGCGCCGTCGCTTCCGAAGGGGCGGCCGAGGAAGCCACCGACGGGCCCGCCGCGGCCCCGGCCATCGACGTCCGGTCCAAGGTGGAGGCCGCGATCGCGGCCCGCAAGGCCGCTCTGCGCACCGTCCCGTGCGTCTCGTGCGGCGCGGCGCTCGAGCCGGGCGACGCGTTCTGCCGCTCGTGCGGCGGCTCTCAGGTCCCGGCCGCGGAAGGCGGCACCGACGGGGAGCACCAGGAGGAGGCGTCGTCATGACGTGGCGTGGGTCGAGCAGCACCCGGCGGGGGGGCCGTGCCGCGACGGTGGCGCTCCTCGTGCTGGGGGCGGTGGCCCTTCCGGCCGTGGCGGCCACCGCCGCGCCGCACGCCGTGGGTGGCCCCGCGGCCGCGAGCACCGCGGTCGTGGCGGCCGATCCCGCCGGCAACGGGACGATCTCGGGTCGGGTCCTCGCGGGCACCGGGTCGGTGCCCACCGCCGGCCAGGTCGTGCTCAGCGGCTTCCAGGGCGACTCCGAGACCCTGCGCCGCGCGGGCACCACCGGGGCCGACGGCAAGTTCTCGTTCGCGGGGCTGCCCACGGGCGACGGCTGGACCTTCGCCGTAGCCGCCACGTACAAGGGCACCGTCTTCTCCACCGACAGGTTCGCGCTCGCGGCGAAGGAGAACCGCACGGCCGACGTGCGGGTGTACCCGGCCACGACGTCGCCGGCCGGCGTCAGCATGTCCAGCTGGATCGTGTGGGTCGACGTCAACGGGTCCACCATGGCCGTGCAGCAGGACGTCGAGCTCACGAACGCCGGCACCGCGGCCTACACCGGCACGGCGAAGGTCCAGGGGACGACCCCGGGCAACAAGACCGCCGCCGTCGAGCTGCCCATCGCCAAGGGGGCGGGATCGTTCGCCTACCTCGGCCAGTTCGAGATCTGCTGCTCGGTGACAAGCGCCGACATGTGGGCGCACACCAGCCCGGTCTCGCCCGGCACGACGCAGGCGACGATGCGCTACGAGGCTCCGTTCACCGGCACGCTGGACTTCCCCGCGACGTTGCCGGCGCAGTCGTTCACGCTGTTGGTCCCCACCGGGATGGCGGTCAAGTCCGACGGCCTCACCCAGGACGGCACGCGCGACTCCAAGGGCACCACGTACGACGTGTACAAGGCCGCGTCGGGCATCCCGGCCGGTCTGGCGATGACCGTGGTCCTCGGCGCCGACGCCCAGACCCCGTCGCCGTGGTGGATCGTGGCCGGCGCGGTCCTCGCCGCCGCCGCAGCAGTCCTCATCGTCTGGATGGTGCGCCGGGGCCGGGAGCAGGCCCGGCTTCGGGCCGAGGCCGCGGCAGAGGAAGAGCGGACCGCCGCGCGGGCCGCTGCGCGAGCCGCCAGGCGCCGCCGGACGGCGGGCACCCTGAACGGGTCCGGCCCGTCCGTGACCCACACCTCCGCGCCGGCGGTCGACGACGTCGACCTACTCGCCGACGAGCTCGCGATGCTCGACGTGGCGTACGAGAGCGGGTCGCTCACCGACGAGGCGGCCTACCGCCGCGTGCGCGCCTCACTCGTGGCACGCATGGTTACCGCGGTCAGCGCGGGCGATCCCACCCGCAGCTAGCCGCCGTCGAGGCCACCCTGAGGGAGGGCGCGTTCCCGGGGGGCGCGCCCTCCCTCAGGAAGGCTGCGCGCTGCTCAGCGCAGGAGCGTCACCACGACGAGCGCGTACGTGCCCACGATGAGGCCCCCGGCTGGTCGGCCCAGCCCCCGTCCGGCGTACGCCAGGAGCAGGACTCCGACGGTCATGCCCACGTACCAGAGGGCCAGCGTGCCGGTGGCCGAGCCGAGGGCCGTGGCCCCGATGCCGATGACCGCAGCCGGCACGAGCAGCCCGGCGAGCGTGTTGACGCGGTTGCTGTTCATCGCCTCGCTGAGGGTCGCGGCGCCGCGACCGCGCCGGGCGAGGTAGATCGCCGCGACCACGTTCGGCAGGCTCGTCACCACGGCGAGCACGATGCCCCCGAGAACGACGTCGGAGACCCCCCAGCGGCCGCCGAGCTCCGTGGCGGTGGCCTCGAGCGCGATGGATGCGGTGACGACGAGCACCAGGGCGGCGACGGCCACCGGTCCGTCGTGGCGCCCGGGCGGCACCGCGTCGACGACGTCGTCGAGGACGTCGGCGATCTCGTCCTCCTCCTCGTCCAGTGCCGTGCCAACCTCGAGCCGAAGCCAGGCAGGAAGGGGTAGCCGTGCCCGCGCGGCCGGGTCGAGCGAGGCGACGACGACGTAGGGCACGAACAGCGCGAGTGCGCCGACGAGCGAGGGCGCCGCCGGGGCGCCCGCGACCACGGCGAGGGCCATCAACGCCACCCACACGGCGGGGATGCCCTCCAGCACGACCACGCGTCGGTCGAGCGTGATCCCGCCGGCGGCGAGCGCTCCGAGACCCAGCAGCGCCGCCAGCTGGAAGACGTTGGCGCCCAACACCACCCCGAGACCGACGTCGTGCTGCCCGCGCACGAGCGCGGTCACGGCGGAGGTGATTTCGGGCGCGTCGGCTGCGACGGCGGCGGTCAGTCCGAGCACCGCCTCGGTCACCCCCACCCGGTGGCCGATCCGCTCGATGCGCACGATGAGCGCGGCGCTCGAGGCCAGCGAGACCGCCGCGCACGCGACGAAGGCCAACGCCAGGGCTCCGGACGATGCGCTCACGCCGCGAGCCTAGGAGCCGTGGACGCCCGGCGCGCCGGCCTCCCGGCCCGGGCCGTCAGGCCTCCCGGCGGGCACGGTCGTCGAGCCAGCGGACGGCTTCCTCGTTGAGCGCGCCCACGAGGCTGGTAGTGATACTCCGCAGCTGTTGCACCTGCTCGGGGGTGAGCAGGTCGATGACCTTGGTGCGCACCTCCTCCACGTGCGCGGGTGCGGCGGCGACGAGGACGCGGTATCCGGCCGCGGTGAGGTGCGCCTCCGTGACCCGACCGTCGTGGTCGCTCGGCCTGCGGGTGATCCAGCCGCGGCCCTCGAGCCGGGCCGCCGCGTGGGAGAGGCGTGACAACGAGCCGTGGGACAGCACCGCGAGGTCGCTCATCCGCCTCGTGCGCCCCGGCGACTCCGAGAGGTGGGCGAGGATCCCGTACTCGAAGAAGTTCAGGCCGGCATCACGCTGCAGCTGGGCGTCGAGCGTCGGTGGGAGCAGGACCGCGAGCGCGGCCAGGCCCATCCAGGCAGCGAGCTCGTCGCGGTCCAGCCACCGTGTCTTCCCACCCCCTGCCGCCATGCGCCGCATCGTAGGGGCGGCGGATGGCAGCGGCAATCACGTGAACATTCAGGTACTGTGCCTCACCTGCACTTGAACATTCAAGTAAAACGTGAGGAGACCTGATGAACGTCGCACTCTGGATCGCTGCCGGGCTGCTGGCCGCCGCCTTCGTGATGACGGGTCTCGCGAAGCTCACGCAGCCCCGCGAGAAGCTCCTCGGGCGCATGCGCTGGGTCGAGGACTTCTCCCAGCCGGCGGTGCGCACCGTGGGCGTCCTCGAGGTGCTCGGAGCCGTCGGCGTGGTGGTCCCCGGCCTTCTCGGGACCGTGCCGGTCCTGGTGCCCCTGGCCGCGACGGGCCTGGCGCTCCTGATGGTGGCGGCGGCCGGCACGCACCTTCGGCGCAAAGAGCCCCTGTACGTGGTCCCCAACGCCGTCCTGTTCGCGCTGGCGGTGTTCGTGGCGTGGGGTCGGTTCGGGCCGTACGCCTTCTCGACCTGATGAGGTCGATCCCCTGCGCTCGTCCCGAGGTGGGCGGCCGCGCCGGCCTTCCGGGGGAGCCTCAGGTCACCACGGTGCCGACGTAGCCGGCCTCGGCGACGGCGCCGACGAGGAGGTCGTCAGCCACGGCGTCCCCCACCTCGACCGTGCAGCGTCCGCTGCGCAGGTCGGTGGTCGAGGCGACGACGCCGTCGACGTCCTCCATGCAGTCGTCGACCAGGATGCTGCACGAGGCGCAGTGCATCCCCTCGACCTGCAGCGTCACGGTGCGAGCCATCGTGGGTCCTCCTGCTGGGTCAGCTGGCGACGATCGAACCGGTGTACATGCCCATGCTGCAGGCGTACCGGGTCTCGCCGGGGTCGAGGCGGCCGAGCTCCACGGAGGTCTCGCCCGTGGAGGGGAGCGCCGCGCTGATGCCCTTGGACGGCACCACGATCCACAGGATGCACGAGTGCACGTCCTGGGTCCGGAAGACCAGCCTGGTGGGTACGCCGGCCTTCGCCGTGGCCGTGCCGGGCGCGAAGCCGTCGTTGCGCGCATCGACGTAGATCACCTGCTCGGCGCCGGCCACCGCCGACCCCGAGGGCGACAGCGGCTCCGTGGTGGCCACCGGGGACGCCGCGACGGCACCGCCGCGCACGGACGACGCGAGCGTCTGGGCCGTGATGGGCGCCCCCAGCACGACGAGTCCGGCGTTGACCGTGACGAGGCCGAGCACCAGCACCACGGCACCGAGCACCACGGTGAGCGCGACGTTTCCCGCTCCGACGTACCGCTGGGTGAGGAAGCCCATCGCCACGAACATCGGCGCGGTGCCCAGGACGAACACGGCCATCGTCGCCGCGCCCGCCGCCGCGGATCCGCTCGCAGCGGCCAGCAGCATGATCGAGATGGTGACGCCGCAGGGGATCAGTACCGTGGCGACGCCGAGCAGGAACGGGGCCGCGGCCGACGACGAGCGGGTGGACCTCCGGGCGAGCCTGAGCCACGACTGCGGTGGCGCGATGACGATGTCGCGGAAACCCGGCACCCCTAGCATCGACAGCGCCAGCACCACCATGACGCCGCCGGCGAGCAGCTGGGCCAGGCCGCCGATGCGCGCGTCGAGGTGAACGAGCGAGCCGAGCGCCCCGAGCACGGCGCCGACGAGGCTGAGCACGAGCAGCTTGCCGACGAGGAATCCGCCCACGGGCGCGAGGTCATCGGCGGGCGTGGACGTCGCGAGCGTCTCCCCCCGGGCCTGCGCCTCCTCGGCCGCCTGCGCCTTCTGCCGGCCGATCAGCCCGACGAGCAGACCTCCCTGGGAGGCTGCGCACGTGGTGGCACCCGCGAGCAGGCCGGCGACGAACACCGCCCACAGGTTCATCGCGCCTCCTCTGGCGGGCCGTCGGTCCTGCCGCCAGAGTACGGGGCGCCCGCCGTTCGCACCCGTGCCGCGAGGCCCGCGACGGGGGGACCATCGGCGGGGCCGAGGGACCTCTATCCGCGCCCGCGGCGCGCGGCCGCGGCGCCGATCGCCACCCCCACGCCGAGGCCCACGGCGCCCACGGCCACGGCCGGCACGCCCACCCGCCGGCGCATCCGGGCGCGCCGGTAGTCGCGTACCTCCCAGCCGAACGCCCGGGCGTGGTCACGCAGCGCGGCGTCCGGGTTGACGGCCACGGGATGACCCACGAGCGAGAGCATCGGGATGTCGTTCGAGGAGTCCGAGTAGGCCGAGCAGCGCTCGAGGTCGAGCCCCTCGCGCTCGGCGAGGGCGCGCACGGCCTCCACCTTGGCCGGGCCGTGCAGCGGACGCCCCACGAGCCGGCCGGTGTAGACCCCGTCCTCGATCTCCGACACGGTCCCCAGGGCGCCGGTGAGGCCCAGCCGGCGCGCGATGATCGTGGCCAGCTCGATCGGCGCGGCGCTCACGAGCCACACCCGCTGGCCGTCGTCGAGGTGCCGCTGGGCGAGCGCGAGCGTGCCGGGCCACAGCTTGTCGACCATGATCTCGGAGAAGATCTCGTCGCCGAGCCGGGTGATCTCCTCGACCGAGCGGCCCTTGACGAAGCTGAGCGCGGCCGTCGTGGCGTCGGCCATGTCGTCGAGGTCCTCCGCGCCCAGGGCCAGGAACTTGAGCTGCTTCCAGGCGAAGTCGGCGATCTCCCGGGTGCCGAAGAACTTGCGCGCCGCGAGCCCCCGGGCCAGGTGGAAGATGCTGGCGCCGCGCATGACGGTGTTGTCGATGTCGAAGAAGGCCGCCGCCGGCGGGTCCGGCGCGACCCGCATCTCGGCCTCGACCTCGGCGCGGGTGGCCGCGGCCTGCCCTGCCATCCGGTACGAGTGGGCCAGGTCCATGGGCCCGCGCGTCGGGGGACTCACGTGGGGAGACTACCGAGTGGCCGTGTGCCAGACTCGCCGCGTGGCAGCCAATCTCGCCGACCTCGTCCGCGAGTCCGCGCTGGCCCGCCCCACGGCGACTGCGCTCGTGGCTCGCGGTGAGCGCACCTCGTGGGCGGCGTTGGACGCGCTCGTCGACGCCGTCGCGTCGGGGCTCCGCGCCCGCGGCCTCGTTCCCGGCGACCGGGTGGCCCTCGTGCTGGGCAACCGGCCCGAGTTCGTCGTGGCGTACTTCGGCGCGCTGCGCGCGCGCCTGGTGGCGGTGCCCCTGAACGCGGGGCTGACGGCGCACGAGCTGACCGCGCGGCTCACCGACTCGGGCGCCTCGCTCGCGCTCGTCGAGGGCCACACCCGGGACGCCGTCGGCACGGCGGCCGCTCGCGTCCAGGACGAGGTCGACGTGCTCGACGTCGACTCCGCCGCGTGGGCCGAGCTCGTGCGGGCGGGACGCGAGAGCGATCCGGTCGTCGAGGAGAGCGACCCCGAGTCGCTCGCGGTGCTGCTGTTCACGTCTGGGACGAGCGGCCGGCCCCGCGCCGCCATGTTGAGCCACCGCGCCCTCATGGCCAACCTCGACGCGCTCGCGACCCTCGAGCCGGCGCCGATGCTCCCAGACGACGTGGTGCTGCTGGTCCTGCCCCTGTTCCACGTGTATGCGCTCAACAGCGGGCTCGGCATGGTCGCCCGCACCGGGGCCACGGCGGTGCTCGAGGAACGCTTCGACCCCGCCGCGTCGCTCGAGACGATCCGGCTCGAGGGCATCACGAACGTGCCCGGCGCGCCCCCCATGTACGTCGCGTGGTCCGCGCAGCCCGACGTGCGCGAGGTGCTCTCGCGCGTTCGGCTGCTCGTCTCGGGGGCCGCGCCGCTGCCCCCGGCGGTGCTCCAGCAGTTCCTCACCCTCATCGGCAGGCCCGTGTGGGAGGGCTACGGCATGACCGAGGCGTCGCCGGTCATCACCTCCACCCTCGTCTCGGGCGCACCCAAACCCGGCAGCGTGGGGCAGCCGCTGCCCGGGGTCGAGGTCTCGCTGCGCGACACCGACGGCGACCCGGTCGACGATCGTGACCCCGGCGAGATCTGGGTGCGCGGGCCGAACCTGTTCTCCGGCTACTTCCCCGACGGGGCCGGCGGCCCGGACGAGAACGGGTGGTATGCCACCGGCGACGTCGCGTACGCCGACGACGACGGCGACCTGCACCTCGTCGACCGCACCCGCGAGCTGGTGCTCGTGAGCGGCTTCAACGTGTACCCGCGCGAGGTCGAGGCGGCCATCGAGTCGCTGCCTGGCGTCGCGGAGTGCGCGGTGATCGGGGTGCCGCACCCGTACACCGGCGAGGCGATCAAGGCGCTCGTCGTGCCCCGGCCCGGCGTCGACCTCACCAGCGACCAGGTGCTCGCTCACTGCGAGACCCGGCTTGCGCGGTTCAAGTGCCCCACCATCGTCGAGATCGTCGACGACCTCCCGCACACCAGCACGGGCAAGGTGTCCAAGGGGCAGCTGCGCGAGCTGGCCGACGTCCAGGAGCGTGGATGAGCAGCGACGACAAGCCCGTGCGCGTCACCCTCATCGGCAAGCCGGGCTGCCACCTGTGCGCCGAGGCCCGCGCCGTGATCTCGCTGGTGTGCGCCGACCTCGGCGTCGGCTGGACCGAGATCTCCATCACCGACGACCCCGCGCTGTACGACCAGTACTGGGAGCAGATCCCGGTCACGCTCGTCGACGGCGCTCAGCACGACTTCTGGCGGGTCGACCCCGTCCGTCTTCGCGCCGCCCTCACCGCCTAGCTGTAGCGCCCCCGCCCGCCCTCCCTGCCCGCCCGCCCTGCCCGCCCGCCGTCCCTTCGTCCGTTGTCCCTTGCCTGGATCAACGGACCACGCAGGGGCTCGGTCGCTGGCCCTGCGTGGTTCCTTGGGCCATGCCATGGACGAACGGACGAGAATGCGAGGTTGTCCGGATATCGGGATTTGATGTCCGCTCGGCTTTGTGCACACGTTCACAAGCGCTTACCCTCGCGTCACTCCACTCTTCCGGGCGCGTGCCTCGCGCGAGCCCGCCGAAACTCCCGCCAGGGGTGACCGTGCCGCTGTCCCGCACCGCCCGCAGGGCCGACCGAGGGGGCATCCCCGAGGCGACCGTGGCGCGGCTGCCGGAGTACCACCGGGTGCTGCTGTCGATGGCGGACGCCGGAACCGCCACCGTGTCCAGCGAGGAGCTCGCCGGGGCCGCGGGGGTCACCAGCGCCAAGTTGCGAAAAGACCTCTCCCACCTGGGTTCCTACGGCATCCGCGGCGTCGGCTACGAGGTCGACTACCTGCTGTACCAGATCGCCCGCGAGCTCGGGCTGACGCACGACTGGCCCGTGCTCATCGTGGGGGTCGGCAACCTCGGTCACGCGCTCGCCCACTACGGCGGGTTCGCCAGCCGTGGCTTCCGGGTGGTGGGCCTGCTCGACGCCGACCCGGCCAAGGTCGGCGAGAAGGTCGGCGACGTGCCCGTCGAGGTGCGCCCGCTCGACGAGCTCGAGGAGATCGTCGACGAGACCTGCGCCGCGATCGGCGTCATCGCCACGCCCGCCGAGGCCGCCCAGGACGTCTGCGACCGTCTCGTCGCGGCCGGCCTGCGGAGCATCCTGAACTTCGCCCCGGTGCCGCTGGTCGTGCCCGACCACGTCGACGTCCGCAAGGTCGACCTCGGCCTCGAGCTTCAGATCCTGGCCTTCCACGAGCAGCGCAAGGCGGTCCGCGCATGACCCTGCTCGCCGTCGGCCTGAGCCACCGCACCGCGCCGGTCCCGCTGCTCGACCGAGTGGCGCTCACCCTGCCCGACCTGCCGCCGCTGCTGCACGACGTCGCGTCCTCCACGCACGTGGCCGAGACGATGGTCGTGGCCACCTGCAACCGGGTGGAGGTGTACGCCGACGTCAGCCGGTTCCATGGGGCGCTCGCCGACATCACCGACCGGCTCGCGAAGCACACCCGCGTCAGCCGCGAGGAGCTCACCCCGCACCTGTACGTGCACTACGACGACCGGGCGGTGGCGCACCTGTTCGCGGTGGCGTCCGGCCTGGACTCCATGGTCGTCGGCGAACCTCAGATCCTCGGCCAGGTGCGCACCGCGCTGCGCCTCGGCCAGGACCAGACCACGGTCGGGCGCTCGCTGAACGACGTGGGCCAGGAGGCCCTCCGCGTGGGCAAGAAGGTGCACAGCACCACGGGGATCGACCGCTCGGGCCAGTCCGTGGTGTCGGTGGCGCTCGCCGCCGCCGCCCCTTCTGTCGGAGGCCTGGCCGGAGTGCGGGCCGTGGTCGTCGGCGCCGGGTCGATGAGCGCGCTGGCGGCCGCCACCCTGCGCCGCGCAGGTGTCGGAGACCTGCTCGTCCTGAACCGCACCCGCGCGCACGCTGAGGGCATCGCCGCCGAGCACGGCGGCCGCGCCGGATCGCTCGATGACCTTGAGGCCGCGCTCGTCGAGCACGACCTCGTCGTGTCGTGCACCGGCGCCGCCGGGCTCGTCCTCGACCTCGCCACCGTGGAGCGCGCCGTCGCGGCCCGCGGCGGCCGCCCGCTCGCGGTCGTCGACCTGGCCCTCCCGCACGACACCGACCCGCAGATCGCCGCGCTGCCCGGCGTCACCCGTCTCGACCTCGCGGCCGTCGCGGCGCAGCCGGAGGCGCAGGCCTCCGAGCGCGACCTCGAGCTCGCCCGTGCGATCGTCGCGGACGAGGTCGCCGCGTTCTCCGCGGCGGTGGCCGCGGCCCGGGTCGAGCCGGTCGTGGTCTCGCTTGCGGGCCCGCGCCGACGCGGTGGTCGACGCCGAGCTGCAGCGGCTCCGGCTACGCACGCCCGACCTCGACCAGACGACCTTCGACGAGGTGTCGCACAGCGTGCGGCGTGCGGTGAAGTCGCTGCTGCACACGCCCACGGTGCGGATGAAGGAGTTCGCGTCCGAGCCCGACGGCACCCGGTACGCGGCCGCGCTGCACGCGCTGTTCGACCTCGACCCAGCGGCGGTCGCCACGCTCGCCGCCCCCCTCGACCCCACCGACCCGCTCGCCCGGCAGGACACCGGCCCGGCGGCAGAAGCGAAGGAGAACGGCTCGTGAGCGCCCCCATCAGGCTCGCCACCCGCGGCAGCGCCCTGGCGACCACCCAGTCGCGCGCGTTCGCCGACGAGCTCGAGCGCGTCGCGGGCCGACCCGTCCAGCTCGTCGAAGTGGTATCGCGCGGAGACGTCGACACGGCGCCCCTCACCAGCATGGGCGGCGTCGGGGTGTTCGTCGTCGCGGTGCGCGAGGCTGTGCTTCGAGGCGAGGCCGACATCGCGGTGCACTCGATGAAGGACCTCCCGACCGCTCCCGCTGCCGGCCTCGTCGTCTCCGCCGTGCCCCTGCGCGAAGACCCGCGCGACGTCCTGTGCGCCCGCGACGGCCTGCTCCTGCACGAGCTCCCCGAAGGTGCGACGGTGGGCACGGGTTCCCCCCGCCGGGCCGCGCAGGTGCTGGCCGCCCGCCCCGACCTGAGGGTCGTCCCGGTCCGCGGCAACGTCGACACGCGGCTCGGCAAGGTGGCCAGCGGCGACGTCGACGCCGTCGTCCTCGCCCGCGCCGGCCTGGCGCGCCTCGGCCGCCTCGACGCGGTCACCGAAGTGTTCGACCCCCTCGTCATGCTGCCCGCGCCTGCCCAGGGCGCGCTGGCGGTCGAGAGCGCCGCCGATCCCGGCGACGACGCTCTGCTTGAGGCCCTCCGCGCGCTCGACGACCCGGCCACCCGGGCCGCCGTCTCCGCGGAGCGATCCCTCCTGGCCCGGCTGGAGGCCGGCTGCAGCGCCCCCGTGGGCGCCTACGCCGACGTGGCCGGCGAGGGCGAGGAGTCCGAGGTGTACCTCCGAGCGGGGGTCTTCGCGGCCGACGGCCGCTCGGCGGTACGCATGTCCATCACCGGCGCATCCCCCGAGGCGGTGTCGCTCGGCCAGAAGCTGGCCGACGACCTGCTCGGGGCTGGTGCCGCCGATCTCATGGGGGAGCAGATCCCGTGACCACGCGATCCCGCACGACCACGACCACGACCGCGGCGGCGAGCGGCAGCAGAGCGGCCCGCCGCACGACCCCCGCTGGACCGGTGGCACTCGTCGCCGCCGGGCCCGGCGACCCCGACCTGCTCACGCTGCGCGCCGCCGCGCTGCTGGCACAGGCCGAGGTGGTCGTCGCCGACGCCGACGCCGCGGCCGTCGCCGCACGGCATGCGCCGCCCACGGCGGAGATCGTGATCGCGGTCGACGACGACGGCCTGCCCCTCGACCACCCCGCGCGCGCCCGACGCGTCATCGAGGCTGCCAGGTCGGGGCACCGCGTCGTCCGGCTCATGGCCGGCGACCCCGTGCTCGACGGCTCCCTGGCGGTCGAGGCGGCGGCGCTGGCCAAGGCCAAGGTGCCCTTCGAGGTCGCGCCCGGCGTGAGCACCGTGAGCGGCGTGGCCGCCTACGCGGGCGTCCCGCTGGTGGCCGGCCACAACCACGAGGTACGCGTCATCGACGGGACCAGGGCCGTGTCCGTCGACTGGGCGGCGCACGCCGGTTCCCACCTCACGCTGGTCGTGCTCGACGGCGCCGACCATGCCGTCGAGATCGCCCGCGACCTGGTGGCCGCCGGCCGCTCGGGGGACACCCCGGTGGCCATCACGCGGGGCGGCACCACGGTGGAGCAGCGCACGATCACCACCACCCTCGCCGAGCTGCCAGCGGCGGTGAAGGCCGCCCGGCAGGCCGGAGCGGGCGTCCTGGTCATCGGGGAACCCGTGGCCAAGCGCGGAGCGCTCTCGTGGTTCGAGACCAAGCCGCTGTTCGGCTGGCGGGTGCTGGTGCCGCGCACCAAGGAGCAGGCGGGCGCACTGTCCGAACAGCTCCTGCGCTACGGCGCGGTGCCGGTCGAGGTGCCCACGATCTCGGTGGAGCCGCCGCGCACGCCGCAGCAGATGGAGCGGGCCTTGCACGGGCTCGTGTCCGGGCGCTACCAGTGGGTGGCCTTCACCAGCGCGAACGCGGTGCGCGCCGTGCGAGAGAAGTTCGAGGAGTACGGCCTCGACGCGCGCGCCTTCGCCGGCCTCAAGGTGGCGGCTGTGGGCGAGCAGACGGCGCTGGCGCTCGAGGCCTTCGGGGTGCACCCCGACCTCGTGCCCGCCGGCGAGCAGTCCAGTGCGGGGCTGCTCGAGGACTGGCCCGAGTACGACCCTGTCTTCGACCCCATCAACCGGGTCTTCCTGCCGCGCGCGGACATCGCCACCGAGGCGCTGGTCGCCGGCCTCACGGAGCTGGGCTGGGAGGTGGAAGACGTCACGGCGTACCGCACCGTGCGCGCCGCCCCGCCGCCGGCGGAGACCCGTGAGGCGATCAAGACCGGCGGCTTCGACGCCGTTCTGTTCACCTCGTCCTCGACGGTGCGCAACCTCGTCGGCATCGCCGGCAAGCCGCACCACACCACCGTCGTGGCCTGCATCGGCCCGGCCACGTCCAAGACCGCGGAGGAGCACGGGCTGCGCGTCGACGTGCTGTCGGACACCCCGAGCATGGCCGCGCTCGTGGCCGGTCTCGCCGACCACGGCGAGAAGCTCCGACTTGCCGCGCTGGATGCGGGCGACCCGGTCTGGCGCCCGAGCCGGCGCAAGGGCGCGGCCCGGCGCCGGACGAGCTAGGTCCGCCGGGGGGTCTTGTGCCCCCCGCAGGCGGTCCGGGCGGCCCTGGGGCGGGGCCGCACGCCGTGCGAGGCTGGACCAGGCAGCAGTGGTGAGCAGTCGCAGGAGAAAGGGCGGACAGATGGGCTTCCCCGTGGAGCGGCCGCGGCGGCTTCGCCGCACGCCTGCCATGCGCAGGCTGGTGGCCGAGACTCGCGTGGCGCCGGCCCAGCTGGTGCAGCCGCTGTTCGTGCGGCTCGACGTCTCCGAGCCCGTGGCCCTGGGCTCCATGCCCGGCGTGATCGTCCACACCCGCGATTCGCTGTGCAAGGCCGCGGCCGAGTCCGTGGCCGCCGGCGTGGGTGGCCTCATGCTCTTCGGGGTGCCCGAGACCCGCGATGCGGAGGGCAGCGGAGCCACCGACCCCCACGGCGTGCTCACGGTGGCGGTGCGCGACGTCGTGGCCGAGGTGGGCGACGCCACCGTCGTCATGGCCGACCTGTGCCTCGACGAGTTCACCGACCACGGCCACTGCGGCGTGCTCGCGGCCGACGGCAGCGTCGACAACGACGCCACCCTCGCGCGCTACGCCGAGATGGGCCTCGTGCTCGCAGAGGCGGGCGCCGACCTGCTCGGCACCAGCGGGATGATGGACGGCCAGGTCGGAGTGGTGCGCGCTGCCCTGGACTCCGCCGACCGCACCGACGTCGGCATCCTCGCGTACGCGGCCAAGTACGCGTCGGCGTTCTACGGCCCGTTCCGCGAGGCGGTCGACTCCACCCTCACCGGCGACCGCCGCGCCTACCAGCAGTTCCCGGGCAACCGGCGCGAGGCGGTACGCGAGGTGCGCCTCGATGTCGACGAGGGCGCCGACATCGTCATGGTGAAGCCGGCGCTGTCATACCTGGACGTGCTCGCCGACGTCGCCGCCTCGGTCGACGTACCGGTGTGGGCCTACCAGGTGTCCGGCGAGTACGCGATGGTCGAGGCGGCCTCGGCGCAGGGCTGGATCGACCGGCGCCGCACGATCGACGAGACCCTCGTCTCCCTCGTGCGCGCCGGGGCCGACGCCGTGCTGACCTACTGGGCTACCGAGACCGCGCTGCGGTGGGCGGCCGACGGACGACCCGGAGAGGTGGAGTCGTGAGCAGCGCAGGGGCCGAGGCCCCCGTCTCGCAGGAGTGGTTCGACCGGGCGCTGGCCGTGACTCCCGGCGGGGTGAACTCCCCGGTGCGCGCGTTCCGCGCCGTCGGAGGCACGCCTCGCTTCATGGCTGCCGGCCGCGGCCCGATCGTCATCGACGTCGACGGCCACGAGTACGTCGACCTGGTCTGCTCGTGGGGCCCGATGATCCTGGGCCACGCGCACCCCGCCGTCACCGAGGCGATCGCGCTGCGCGTCACCCGCGGCCTCTCGTACGGCACGCCGACGGAGGAGCGAGGTGCTGCTCGCAGAGGAGATCGTGGCGCGCGTGCCCGCGGTCGAGCAGGTCCGGCTCGTCTCGTCGCGGCACCGAGGCCACCATGTCGGCGATCCGGCTGGCCAGGGGCTTCACGGGCCGGCCGATCGTGGTGAAGTTCGCCGGGTGCTACCACGGCCACGTCGACGCGCTGCTGGCCCACGCCGGCTCGGGCATCGCCACGTTCGCCCTGCCCGAGACCCCCGGGGTCACGGGCGCCGCCGCCGCCGACACCCTGGTGCTGCCGTACAACGACCTCCCCGCCGTCGCCCGCGCGTTCGAGGCGCACGGCGACCAGATCGCCGTGCGTCATCACCGAGGCCGCCGCGGCCAACATGGGCGTGGTGCCGCCGCACCAGGGCTTCAACGCCGGGCTGGCCGAGCTCTGCCACCACCATGGCGCGCTGCTGATCACGGACGAGGTGATGACCGGCTTCCGCGTCTCGCCGTCCGGCATGTACGGGCTCGACGCCGCTCACGAGGGCTGGAACCCCGACCTCATGACGTTCGGCAAGGTGATGGGCGGCGGCCTGCCGGCCGCGGCGTTCGGCGGGCGCGCCGACGTCATGGCGATGCTCGCTCCCGCCGGCCCGGTGTACCAGGCCGGCACCCTGGCGGGGAACCCGATCGCGGCCACGGCGGGCCTCACGACGCTGCGGCACTGCACGCCGGCGGTGTACGCGCACCTGGACCGCGTCAGCGAGGCCGTCGGGCGGCTCGCCTCTGGGGCCCTCGCCGCCGCTGGCGTCGCCCATCGACTGCAGCGGGCAGGGAACCTGTTCAGCATCTTCTTCGTCGATGCCGACGTGCCCGACTACGACACAGCACGCACCCAGCAGGCGTGGCGATACGGGCCCTTCTTCCACTCGATGCTCGAGCAGGGCGTCTACCTGCCCCCCAGCGCCTACGAGGCCTGGTTCGTCTCGGCCGCCCACGACGACGCGACGATCGACCGCATCGCCGCCGCGCTGCCCGCCGCGGCCCTCGCCGCCGCCCGCGCGGTCGGCCCCGAAGAGGACCGGCCGTGAGTACTCGCACGGGGCCTGATGGTGCGACCGCTGCGGGGCGCTCGCTCCGCTCACTCCTCGCGCTCGCACGGGGCCTGATGGTGCGACCGCTGCGGGGCTCGCTCCGCTCACTCCTCGCGCTCGCACGGTCGTCCACCTCCTTCGCCACGGCGAGGTCCACAACCCCACCAAGGTGCTGTACGGGCGCATGGCGGACTTCCACCTGTCCGACCTCGGTCGGGAGATGGCAGTGCGCGCCGCCGCGGCGCTCGGGGGCCGCGACGTCACGCTCGTCGTCGCCTCGCCGCTCGACCGCGCGCAGGAGACCGCCGAACCCATCGCGGCCGCCCACGGGCTGCCCATCCAGACCGATCCCCGCCTCGTCGAGGCGGAGAACGTCTTCGAGGGCCAGCGGGTGTCGGTCGGCGACGGCGTGCTGCGCCAGCCCTCGGCCTGGAAGCACCTGTACAACCCGTTCAAGCCGTCGTGGGGCGAGCCCTACGTCGACCTCGCCGCCCGGATGCGCCTCGCGGTCGACGCCGCGCGCGTGCAGGCCCTCGGCCACGAGGCCGTGCTGGTCTCGCACCAGCTGCCCATCTGGGTCGCCCGCCTGGACGCTGAGAAGCGCCGGTTCGTGCACGACCCGCGCCGCCGCCAGTGCAGCCTGGCCTCTCTCACCTCCTTCACCTACGACGGCGCTCGGCTCGTGTCGATCACGTACACGGAGCCCGCGGCCGACCTCGTCGCACGCTCGTCGAAGGGCGTCGGAGCATGACCTCCGCCCCACGCCGCCGCTCCGCCGCCGCCCTGGTGGCGGTGGCAGGCTGCGTCCTGCTCGCCGGCTGCTCGGGAGGCACGGGCGGGCGGTCGCAGGGCAACGACATCGCGTTCGTCGCCGGCGACGGCTCCACGGTCGTGGTGCCCGCGGCCAACCGTGCGGCAGCGGTCGACCTGCAGGGCGGCACCCTCGACGGCAGGACCTGGAGCCTGGCCGACCATCGCGGCAAGGTCGTCGTGGTCAGCGTGTGGGCGTCGTGGTGCCCGCCCTGCCGGGCCGAGGCGTCGGCGCTGGCTCGAGCGGCCCGCCGGTACACCACCCAGGGTGTCGACTTCGTCGGCGTCGACACGCGCGACTCCCAGAGTTCGGCGCAGGGCTTCGTCGACCACTTCGCCATCCCGTACCCCAACCTCGTCGACACCGACGGCAGGCTCATGCTCGCGTTCCGCGACTCGCTGCCCGCGGCGTCGATCCCCACCACCCTCGTCATCGACCAGCAGGGCCGGGTCGCCGCGCGCGCCCTCAGCGAGGTCGACGAGAGCAGGCTGCGCGGAATGATCGAGCCGCTTCTCGCCCAGGGAGCCACCTCATGACCCCGCTCGCCCTCGTGCCCGTCGGCGCCGCCCTCTCGGCCTCCGCCGCCGTCGCGGGCCTCGCCGCCTCGACGGGGGAGACGGTCGTCAACGGCTCGCTGCTCCTGGCCGCCCCCGTGGCCTTCGCCGCCGGCGTCCTGTCCTTCCTGAGCCCCTGCGTCCTGCCGCTGGTGCCGGGCTACCTTTCGTTCATCACCGGCCTCACGGGGGCCGAGCTTGCTGGCGAGGCCGCCGGGCCTGCGTCCGCCGCGACGACAGCCGGCGTCACGGTGGCAGCCGGCGCCGGTTCCGGCGGCACGACGGTCGCTACGACCAGCACCGTGTCGACCAAGTCGCGGGTCGTGCTCGGCACGCTGCTGTTCGTCGCCGGGTTCACCGCTGTCTTCGTCTCCTACGGCGCGCTCTTCGGCTCGCTCGGGTCCACGCTCCTCGAGTACGGCGAGACCATCAGCCGCATCCTCGGCCTCGTGGTCATCGGGCTGGGGCTGGCGTTCATGGGTGTCATCCCGGGGCTGCAGCGCGAGTACAGGTTCCACATGTCGCCCAAGTACGGCGTGTGGGGCGCACCCCTGCTGGGCGTGCTCTTCGGGCTCGGCTGGACCCCGTGCATCGGACCGACGCTCGCGGCGGTCCAGTCGCTGGCATTCACCGAGGCGTCGGCCCTGCGCGGCGCCATCTTGTCGTTCTGCTACTGCCTCGGCCTCGGCCTGCCGTTCCTCATCGTCGGGCTCGCCTTCCGCCGGGCCCTGGGAGCGCTGGGCTGGGTGAAGCGGCACTACCTGCTGGTCATGCGGATCGGCGGCGGGATGCTCGTCCTGATCGGCCTGCTGCTCGTCACGGGCATGTGGGGCGAGATCACCATCTGGATGCGCACGTGGGTCTCCGGCTTCAGCCCGGCGCTGTGAGCCCGGTGTGAGCGACACCACCCACGAGGCGGCCGACGCCGTCGGGGACCGGCCCGGCGACCTCGACGAGGTCGCCGCCGGACTCTCCACCGGCCCCGAGGCCGAACCGACCGGCGTGCCGTCGCTGGGCGCGGTCGGGTGGTTGCGCTGGGGCTGGCGCCAGCTCACGAGCATGCGGGTGGCGCTGCTCCTGCTGTTCCTGCTGGCGCTCGCGGCGATCCCCGGGTCGCTCCTGCCGCAGCGCGGCACAGCACCCGCGGACGTCGCGGCCTACCTGTCGGGGCATCCCGGGGTGGGTCCGTGGTTCGAGCGGCTCGGGCTCTTCGACGTCTTCGCATCCCCGTGGTTCGCGGCCATCTACCTGCTGCTCATGGTGTCGCTGGCCGGCTGCGTGATCCCGCGGCTGCGGGTGCACTGGCGCGCGATGCGCGGCGCGCCGCCGGCCGCCCCGAGGCGCCTGTCACGGCTGCCCGAGCATCGCGCGGGCGAGCGCGCCGGCCCCGTCGGCACGACAGGCCCGGCCGTGCTGGCTGAGGCAGAGTCGATGCTGTCGTCCGGCCGCTGGCGGGTGCTCTCGAGCCCGTACGTCGCGGTCGACCCGGCGGCGGGGTGGGTGGCTGCTGAGAAGGGGCACCTGCGGGAGACCGGCAACCTGCTGTTCCACCTGTCGCTTCTCGTGCTGCTCGTGGCCGTGGGCCTCGGCGCCCTGTTCGGCGCCCGCGGTCAGGTGCTCGTCGTCGAGGGCGCCGGGTTCTCCGACACCGTGGCGCAGTACGACTCGTTCACCCCAGGACGCGCCTTCGACCCCGCTTCGCTGCCGCCGTTCACGATCACCCTCGACGACTTCCGGGCCACGTACGAGCAGAGCGGCGCCCAGCGCGGCTCGGCCCGCGACTTCGAGGCCGACGTGCGCTACCGCACCAGCCCCGACGCCCCCGAGCAGCGCACCACGGTGGCCGTGAACGCACCGCTGGAGATCGGCGGGACGCAAGGTGTTCCTCGTCGGACACGGGTACGCGCCGACCATCAAGATCACCGACCGCACCGGCAGGGTCGTGTTCGACGACTCGGTGGTCTTCCTGCCGCAGGACGGCAACTTCACGTCGTCCGGCGTCGTCAAGGTGCCCGACGCGAGTCCGCAGCTCGGCTTCACCGCGATCTTCCTGCCCACCGCCGAGCGCGACCCGGTGCGCGGGGGCTTCTCCTCGTTCCCGGCCGCGACCAACCCCGAGCTGTTCCTGTCCGTCTGGCGGGGCGACCTGGGCCTGGACTCGGGCCGACCGCAGAGCGTCTACCGGCTCGACACCGCGAAGATGACCAGGCTCGGGCTGCACGCGATGACGCCCGGCCAGACCTGGGCCCTGCCGCAGGGCCTGGGCACCCTCGAGGTTACCGGGTTCAAGGAGTACGCGACCTTCTCGGTGGCCCGCGACCCGGGCAAGGAGCTCGCCCTCGTGGCCGCCCTGCTCGCCATCGCCGGGCTGATGCTCTCGCTGTTCGTCCGCCGCCGGCGGGTCTGGGTCCGGGTGAGCGATGCGGGGGGAGGCCGTACCCTCGTCGAGGTGGCCGGTCTCGGACGCACCGAGGCCCCCGGCCTGGCCGCCGAGGTCGACGCCCTGGTGTCGGCCCTGACGAGGAGCAGCGCGTGAGCGTGAACGAGAACCTGGCATACCTGAGCAACGGGCTCGTCTACGCCTCCATGGCCTCCTACACCGCGGCGATGGTCGCCTTCGCGGCCTCGTTCGCCGGGGGCCGTGGCCGCTCCGACGCCGGGCCCGCCGTGGAGCGCCGGGTCGAGTCCGGCGCCGCCGCGGCAGCCGGGTCGGTCGCCACCGCTGTGCGCACCGGGACGACGACGGCCACGGCCACCGCGTTGGTTGCGCCTGCCGCCGGCGGCGGCTCCGACGTCGTCCTCGAGCCGGGCCGGCGTGCGGGCAACATCGGCATGTCGCTCACCTGGCTCGCCTTCGCGCTGCTGCTCGCGGGCGTCGTCACCCGCGGGCTCTCCGCCGGGCGGGTGCCGTGGGGCAACATGTACGAGTTCTCGATCACGTCGGCGCTCGGCATCACCGCGGCATTCCTGATCGTGTCGCTGCGGCGCGACGTGCGGTGGCTCGGCCTGTTCGTCGTCGTGCCCGTGCTGCTCACGCTCGGCATGGCCGTCACCGTGCTGTACACGGACAGCGCCCAGCTCGTGCCGGCGCTGAAGTCGTACTGGCTGCTCATCCACGTCTCGGCCGCGATCATCTGTGCCGGAGGGTTCACGGTCGGCGCCGCGGTCACGGGCGTGTACCTGGCCAAGGACCGGGTCGAGCGCCGCGCGGCCGCGGGACGCAGCGCAGGCTTCTGGGGCTTCCTGGCCGACCGGGTGCCCTCGTCCGACCGGCTCGACACGCTCGCCTACCGCGTGCACGCTTTCGTCTTCCCGCTGTGGACGTTCGCCGTCGTGGCCGGCGCGATCTGGGCCGAGAACGCATGGGGCCGGTACTGGGGCTGGGACCCGAAGGAGACCTGGGCGTTCATCACCTGGGTCGTCTACGCCGGGCTACCTGCACGCCCGGGTCACCGCCGGCTGGCGTGGCCGCAAGCGCCGCCTTGGTGGCGCTCGCCGGGTACGCGCTGCTTCCTTTTCAACTACTTCGGCGTCAACCTCTTCCTCTCCGGCCTGCACTCCTACTCCGGCGTCCACTGACCCCCGCCCCGCATCAGGGTGCCCCTGCGTCGAGTAGTTCGTAGTGGAACTCCCCACGCGCTGTCGGAACCCTCGTGCTGTGGCTCGCCACGGGCTGTGTCGCGGGCGAGCGGGCCCGCGCCGGAGCGGATGACGCGGCGCCGGATGACCTGACGCACGACCTGACCGGACGACCTGACCGGATGACTCGGCGACGGGCGACCCCGAACCGGCGGGGCGGACGATCAGACGACAGGCTCGGACGGACCGGTACCGCCGCCCTCGCGGCGCTCTCGGGCCCGCCGCTTCCACACCTCATCGTCCAGCTCGCGCAGGAAGCGGGGGTCGTCGTCCGGGGCCACCGGCCCGCGTCGCGACGGTGCCAGCCCGCGCCTGCCCCACTCGCGCCCGAGGAGGAACCAGGCCGCCGGGCCGATGAGGGGAAGCAGCAGGACGACGATGAACCAGAGCCACCGCGGGAGCAGCCGGGGCGCGGGCGTTTGGACGCACTCGACCAGCGCCGTGATGGTGAGGGCGAGGACGAGCAGGACGGCCATGACGCGGAGCACGACCCCAATGTACGACGGCGTAGTCGCGGCCGCGAGCGGCGTCGGCACCGTCGACTGGCGACGGCTCCCGCCGGTGGGTCCAGCAGGGCCGCGACCTACCCTGGAGGCGTGACGAGCGAGCCCCTCGACCCCCCCGCGCCGGAGCCGACGAGCGAGCCGGACGGGACTGCCACCCGGGTTCGGCCGACGTTCCTGCAGCGCCATTCGGTGCTCGTCTACACGGCCGCGCGCCTCGCGCTCTTCGCCGTGGTGGTCGGCCTGCTCTACCTCGTCGGGCTGCGCAGCTACCTGCTGCTCGTCGTCGCCCTGCTCGTCTCCGGGGCCGTCTCGCTCGTCCTGCTGAACCACCAGCGCGATGCGATGAGCTCGTCCGTGTCCGGTGCCTTCCGGCGGATCAACGACAAGATCGACGCCTCCACCAGGGCAGAGGACGACGACGCCCCGCCTCTGTGACGCACCGGCGAGGGCGGTAGGCAGTCGGTCAGCTCCGGAGCAAGCCCACGGCCATCAGCGCGCCGTACACGAGCAGCAGGCGCCCTGTGCCCGCGAGCACCGGGATGAGTGCGCGACCGCCGGCACCCGAGCGCACCGCGAGGACGGGCGCGACTGCCAGCGGCACGGCCAGGAGCGCGAGCAGGGCGCCGCGGGGCCACTCGGCCGGGGCCCGCAGGCCGGCCAGCCCCGTCGCGGCGGCCACCAGGAACGCGGTCGCCAGGAGCACGACGTACATGGTGCGCGTCCGTGCGTCGCCGATCCGCACCGCAAGGGTGCGCTTGCCGACCTCGGTGTCGCCGGGGATGTCGCGCAGGTTGTTCGCGACGAGGATCGCGCAGCTCAGCGCCCCCACGGCCACGGCGGCGACGACCGACACGACGGTCACCGAGCCCACCTGAACCAGCGTGGTGCCGCAGACGGCCACCAGGCCGAAGAAGACGAAGACGAACACCTCACCGAGTCCCGCGTACCCGTAGGGTCTGGGCCCGCCGGTGTAGAACCAGGCCGCGACGATGGCGGCGGCGCCGACAAGCACGAGCCACCACAGCCCCGTCAGGACGACGAGGACGAGGCCGGCGGCGGCGGCCACCGCGAAGGCGGCGAACGCGGCGGCGCGCACCGCACCCGGCGCCGCGAGCTGCTGTCCGACGAGCCGCACGGGTCCGACCCGCTGCGCGTCGGTGCCGCGCACCCCGTCGCTGTAGTCGTTGGCGTAGTTCACGCCCACCTGCAGGGCGAGCGCGACGACGAGGGCGAGTAGGGCCCGGCCCCACGTGGCGGACGAGGCGAAGGCCGCCGCGCCCGTGCCCACGAGCACCGGGGCGACGGCCGCGGGGAGGGTGCGCGGGCGGGCGCCGCCGATCCACTGCTGCACGGAAGCCACGAGCGCCGATTGTGCCGCCTCCCCCGAACCCGCGCGCACCCGGCCGGGCCGGGCGGCCCCCGGCGGCTCAGGAGCCGCCCGCGAGGCGCCGTACCGCTTCGCGGTCCACCTTCCCCGTGGGCAGCAGCGGCAGGGCATCGACCCGGTGCACGGCGCGCGGACGGGCGGCCCGCCCGAGCACGAGCGCCACGCGTTCGCGCAGGTCGTCGGCCAGGGCGGCTCCGGCGCCTCCGCCGGACGTCACGACCACCGCGTGAACCGCCGCCCCCCATTCCGGGTCGGGCAGGGCCACCGCCACCGCCTCGGCCACCTCGCGCTCGCCGCGCAGCACCTCCTCGACGGCGCTCAGGGCCACGCTCGTCCCGCCCACCTGCACCACGTCGTCGACCCGCCCGAGCACGTGCAGCCGCCCGACGCTGTCGACGTACCCCGTGTCGCCCGTGAGCACCCGCCCGTCGACGAACGTGGCCCTCGTGAGGTCGGGCCGGAGCCGGTATCCCAACGCCACGCTGCCGCCGCCCACGGACACGCGTCCGGCACCGTGCGTGGTGGCCGTGTCGATCACCAGGACGACCCCGTCGAGCGGCTCGCCGTCGTACACGCAGCCGCCGCAGGTCTCGCTCATGCCGTACGAGGCCAGCACGCGCACGCCAGCGGCGCGCAGCTCGTCGAGCAGGGCGGACGGCGTGGCCGCGGCGCCGGACAGCACGGCGTCGTAGCAGGCGAGCGACTCGGGGCCGCCAGGGGAGGCCATGAGCCGCGCGAGCTGGGTCGGCACGAGCGAGACGTAGAGGGGGGCACCGTCGGCGTCGCTCGAGGCGCGGGCCGCCCTGGTTGTCGCCGCGAAGACCAGGGGGTCGAAGGGCGCCGCTCCGCCGGTGCTCGGGTCGGCCACCGGATCGAGCCCGGACGCGACCGAGCGTGCGAGCACCATCAGCCCGCCCACGTGGTGCACCGGTATCGCCGCCACCCACCGGCCCGGACCGCCCAGGCGCCGGTGCAAGCCGTCGACGGCCGACCCGATGGCGTCGGACGTGAGCAGGACGCCGCGCGGGTCGCCGGTGCTGCCGCTCGTGGCGCACACGACGGCGACCCGTTCGTCCTCGAGGGGCGCGCGCGGGTCGTCCGCCCGCAGCGCCGCCGCGACCCGCGCCGCGTACGCCGCGGGCACCGCCGGCGAGGGGGCGGGCACCGGCGCGACGGCGGGCCCGCCGCCCAGGGCCGAGCGCAGCGCGACGAGGGTCGCGCCCACCCCTGCGGGCCCAGGCGGGACCGACAGGCTGGTGAGGGCGCGCGCGGGCATCACCTCTAGCCTAGGCGGGTGGATTCGCGTACCCGGTACCCGTTGCCCCCCGTCGTCGCCGAGGACTCCCCGGCGTTCACCGACCCGTCGCACTCCTCGGCGCTGCCGGGCTGCGGGTGGGTCTCGTCCGGCGACTACGGCGACATCCGGTACGAGACGTCCACCGGGGACGACGCGGGGATCGCGAAGATCACCATCAACCGGCCGCACAAGCGCAACGCGTTCCGGCCGCAGACCCTGTTCGAGCTGCAGCACGCGTTCAACCTGGCCCGCGACGACGACACCGTCGGCGTCATCGTCCTGACCGGTCAGGGCGACTGGGCCTTCTGCTCCGGCGGCGACCAGGTGATCCGCGGCGACGACGGCTACATCGGCGACGACGAGGTGGCGGCCAAGGGCATCGGCCGGCTCAACGTGCTCGACCTGCAGGTCCAGATCCGCCGGACCCCCAAGCCGGTCGTCGCGATGGTCGCGGGCTACGCGATCGGTGGTGGCCACGTGCTCCACGTCGTGTGCGACCTCACCATCGCCGCCGACAACGCGCGCTTCGGGCAGACCGGTCCGAAGGTCGGTTCCTTCGACGGCGGGTACGGCTCAGGCCTGCTGGCCCGCGAGATCGGGCAGAAGCGCGCGCGAGAGATCTGGTTCCTGTGCCGGCAGTACGGCGCCGAGCAGGCCTACGACTGGGGCCTGGTGAACGCGGTGGTTCCGCTGGCCGACCTCGAGGACGAGACGGTGCAGTGGTGCCGCGAGATGCTCGCCATGTCGCCGCTGGCCCTGCGCATGCTCAAGGCCTCGCACAACGCCGCCGACGACGGCCTGGCCGGGCGTGCAGCAGCTCGCCGGCGACGCCACCTTGCTCTTCTACATGACGCGAAGAGGCGCAGGAGGGCCGCGACGCATTCAAGGAGAAGCGCCGCCCCGACTTCAGCCAGTTCCCCAAGCGACCCTGACGTGGCGCTGCCCGCCTGGGACGACCTGCGTGCGGCGGCGGTGCCGTTCTCGGTACCGCTGAGGATGCGGTTCCGGGGCGTCACCTCGCGCGAGGGCGTGCTGCTGCAGGGTCCTTCGGGGTGGGGGGAGTTCGCCCCCTTCGCCGAGTACCCCCCCGATGTGGCCGCGCGGTGGCTGGCAGCTGCGGCCGAGGCCGCGTTCGGCGAGTGGCCCGCGCCCGTGCGCACCTCCGTACCGGTGAACGCGATCGTGCCCGAGCTCGCGCCGACCGAGGCGGCCGCGCTCGTGCGCGAGTGCGTTGCCTCCGACGGCACCACCACCGTCAAGGTGAAGGTCTCCGCGCGCGCCCGCCCCGTCCACGGCGCCGCCGCGGAGCCTGCCTCGTCCAGGGGTGCCCCCGGGGTCGGCTCGCTCGCCGAGGACGAGGACCGCGTCGCTGCCGTTCGCGCAGCGCTCGACCACGCCGGCGTCGTCGACGGCCGCATCCGGGTCGACGTGAACGGCGCGTGGACGGTGGACGAGGCAAGCTCCCGCCTGCCGGTGCTGGACGCGGCGGCCCGCGGGCTCGAGTACGCCGAGCAGCCCTGCGCCACGCTCGACGAGCTGCGCGCCCTGCGCCGCCGCACCAACGTCCCGATCGCAGTCGACGAGGGTGTGCGGCTCGCGGCCGATCTCGACGACCCCCGGTGGCGGCGGGCGGTGCGGGAGGCGGCCGACGTCGTCGTCCTCAAGCCGACGCCGCTCGGTGGCGTTGCCAGGGCGCTCGCCCTCGCCGAGCGGCTCCGCACACCGGCGGTCGTGTCCGGCGCGATGGACACCTCGATCGGCCTCTCCGCGGGTGTCGCGCTGGCTGCGGCCCTTGCGGACCTTCCGCACGCGTGCGGCCTCGGCACCGGTGCGCTGCTCGCGGACGACGTCGTTGGCACCCCTTCGCGGCCGCAGCGCGGCAGACTGCCGGTCGTGCGCCCCGAACCCGACCCCGCGAGGCTCGCGGCGGCCCGCGGGCGACTTGGTGACCGCGCCGCCGCCGCCTGGCTCGAGCGGATGCGTGCCGCCTGGGACGCCTGGCACGCCGCGTCCGCCGGAGCCGCGAGGTGAACCCCGCCACCGCTTGCGCGCGCGTCGTCGTCGACGAGCTCGTCCGCCAGGGCGTGGTCGAGGTGGTGCTCGCACCGGGAAGCCGGAGCGCGCCGCTGGCCCTCGAGCTCGCCGCGGCGCACGCGGCCGGGCGGCTCCGCCTGCACGTGCGCCTCGACGAACGCTCGGCCGGGTTCCTCGCGCTCGGGCTGGCCAAGGTGGGTCGCGCGCCCGCGGCGGTCGTGTGCACGTCGGGGTCGGCGGTCGCGAACCTGATGCCGGCGGTCACGGAAGCGTCGTACGCGGGAGTGCCCCTGCTGTTTCTCACGGCCGACCGGCCGCCGGAGCTGCAGCGCACGGGGGCGAACCAGACGATCTCGCAGGCCGGTCTGTTCGGCCCGTTCGCGCGCGCGGTCCTCGACCTCGGCGTGCCCGAGGCGCGAGCCGGGGCGGTGGCGGCCTGGCGCTCGACGGTTGCCCGTGCCGCCGCGCTGGCGGACGACCCGGCCCACCCGGGCCCGGTCCAGCTCAACCTGCCGTTCCGCGACCCGCTCGTGCCCGACGGCGACGACGCGTGGCCCGAGCCGTTCGACGGTCGCAGCGACAGCGCGGGCGACCCCCGGCCGTGGACGCTCGACCGGCGTCGGGGGGCCGCGCCGGCGTCCGCCCTGGCCGAGGTTCTCGGCGCAGTCGGTCTCGACCGGGTGCCGGCCCGCGGCGTCGTGGTCGTCGGTGACGGCGTCGACGAGGAAGGCGTCGACGCGGCGCTCGCGCTCGCGAGCGCCTGCGGGTGGCCGGTGGTCTCCGAGCCGAGCGGCAACGCCCGACGCGGTGGGCTCGCCGTGGCCCACGCCAGCCTCTTCCTGGCCGATCCGGACGTCGCCACCCTCCTCGCGCCGGAGGTGGCCGTGGCGGTCGGCAGGGTCGGGCTCTCCCGCCCGGTGCTCGGCCTCGTGCGCACGGCCGGGCACGTCGTCGTCGTGGCCGTGCCTGGGCTCGACCGCTGGAGCGACCCCGCCCGACGCGCTGACGTGGTCGTCGCGCGGGTGCCTG
>CAVZVV010000001.1:0-79533 GCA_963778785.1 uncultured Actinomycetes bacterium | reverse complement strand
AACACCTTCAGCACCTCGTAGGTGCTCACCACCGACGGGTCGTACGCCACGAGAACGTTCTCGGCGTGTCCTGTGCGGCCGGTACACACCTGCTCGTACGTCGGGTGCGGCGAGTAGCCGCCCTGGTAACCCACCGCCGTGCTGTACACGCCGGGGATTCGCCAGAGCCGCTTCTCGGCGCCCCAGAAGCAGCCCATCCCGAGGTACAGCGACTCGACGCCGGCTGGCCAGGGTCCTTGCAGCGGGGTGCCCAGCACCGCGTGCCTCGAGGGCACGGCGAAGGTGGGGGCATCGCGTCCGGGCAGCGCCTCGGTGGGCGTCACCATGCGGCTCTTCGCGGAGGGTCCGAACAGGCGGTTCATCACGGCTCCAGGGTGGGGGGTCTCGGTACTCCCCGCAACGCCACCGGCGGACAGGGCTGTTCCGGATGGATGTGACGGGGAGGTGACGGACGAGACCGGGTGTTGAGGGGGGTCGACTCGGCGGACTCGGGCGGATCGGCTGGTGCGTCGGGTCGTCAAGCAGGAGGTTTCCGCCGCGCTGAGTGCACCAGAGGGTGCCGTCGTGCACCAGAGGCACGTCTGGTGCCTCCCATGCACCGAGGCACCCTGTCGTGCACCTGGCTCGGAGAGGACACCCTGCGGGGCGGCTAGAGTGCGGGGGTACACCCACGGTGGATTGACGTGTCCCCACCCCCGTGTGGACCTCCCTCGTCCACACCCGAGGGCGCGCGTGAGCCCCCGGCGCACACGGATGCACGATGCCAGGGTGGGTCCATCCTCCCCGGGCCAGCGAACCCCGCGCGACGACGCGCTGCCACTAGGGCAGCTGGTCCGAGAAGCCCGCGAGCGGGCTGGGCTGAGCATGCGGGTGCTCGCCGAGGCCGCCGGGCTGCACCCGTCGTACCTGTCGCGGGTGGAGCGCGACCTCGCCTGGCCGTCCGCCGCTGCCCTGCGCGACCTGCTCGAGGCGGCAGGCATGCGTTTCGAGGTGGCGGTGGTGCCGCCCACGATCATGGGCTGCCCGGTGCCGGAGAAGGGTCGTGATGCTCGCCCCTGTGGCGGCGCTCGCCCGGTCGGATCCGCGCATAGGCCGGCGGCTCGCGCGGGCCGTAGGCTCTGGCGGGTGACCTCCCACACCAGCGGCGCCTCGGCAGAGACCACCAAGCATGGTTTCGAGACGCTGGCCATCCACGCGGGGCAGGAGCCCGACCCGCTGACCGGCGCGGTCGTGCCGCCGATCTACCAGACCTCGACCTACAAGCAGGACGGCGTCGGCGGGCTGCGCGGCGGCTACGAGTACTCGCGCAGCGGCGAACCCGACCCGGACCGCGCTCGAGGAGTGCCTGGCCGCGCTCGAGGGCGGCGCGCGCGGGCTGGCGTTCGCCTCCGGGCTGGCCGCCGAGGACACGCTGCTGCGGGCGCGTCTGCCGGCCCGGCGACCACGTGGTCATCCCGGACGACGCGTACGGCGGCACCTACCGGCTGTTCGCCAAGGTCGCTGCAGCGCTGGGGCCTCGACCACACGCCGGCGGCCCTCGCCGACCTCGACGCGGTCCGGGCGGCGATCCAGCCGGGCCGCACGAAGGTCGTCTGGGTCGAGACGCCGACCAACCCGCTGCTCGGCATCGCCGACATCGCGGCGCTCGCCGACGTCGCGCACGACGGCGGCGCGCTGCTCGTCGTCGACAACACGTTCGCCACGCCGTACCTGCAGCAGCCGCTCGGCGCTCGGCGCCGACGTCGTCGTGCACTCGACCACGAAGTACCTCGGCGGCCACTCCGACGTCGTCGGCGGCGCGCTCGTCGGCCGGGCCGACGACGAGGCTGGGCGAGCGAGCTCGCCTTCCACCAGAACGCGATGGGCGCGGTCGCCGGGCCGTTCGACGCCTGGCTCGTGCTGCGCGGGCTCAAGACGCTCGGCGGTGCGGATGGACCGGCACTGCGACAACGCCGAGCGCGTCGTCGGAGCTGCTCGACGGCGCACCCGCGGGTGTCGCAGGTGCTCTACCCGGGCCTGCCCGAGCACCCCGGCCACGAGGTCGCGGCCGCAGCAGATGCGCGGCTTCGGCGGCATGGTGTCGCTTCCGGGTGCGCGGTGGCGTCGAGGAGGCGCTCGGCGTCTGCGAGCGGGCCGAGGTGTTCACCCTCGGCGAGTCGCTCGGCGGCGTCGAGTCGCTGATCGAGCACCCGGCCGGATGACCCACGCGTCGCGTCGCCGGCAGCGCCCTGGAGGTGCCCGACGACCTCGTCCGGCTGTCGGTCGGCATCGAGACCGTCGACGACCTGCTCGCCGACCTCGAGCGCGCGCTCGGCTGAGGGAGCCGCGATCCGCCGTGGCCGGTCCCGTGATCGCGTGCGTCGACGTCGGGTCGACGTTCACCAAGGCCGTCGCGGTCGACGTGTCGACGGGCGCGCTGGTCGCGACGGCCGCGCACCCGACGACCGTCGCCAGCGACGTGCTGGACGGCGTCGACGCGGTCCGCGCCGAGCTCGCCGCGCGGGTGCGGACGTCGACGAGGTGCTCGCCTGCTCGAGCGCCGGCGGCGGGCTGCGGCTCGCGGTCGTGGGCTACGAGCGGGTCGTCACCGCCGAGGCCGGTCGCCGCGTCGGGCTGTCGGCCGGGGCGAAGGTCGTGCACGTCAGCGCGGGCCGGCTCGACACGGCCGGCCTCGTGGCGCTGCGGGCCGCCCGGCCCGACGTCGTCCTGCTCGTCGGAGGCACCGACGGCGGCGACGCGGACGTCGTGCTGCACAACGCCGCCCGACTGGCACGCTCGGGGCCCGGTGCCGTTCGTCGTGGCGGGCAACGCAGAGGCGCGGGCCGACGTGGCCGAGGTGCTGGCGGCGGCGCGGCACCGCGTGACCGTGACCGCCAACGTGCTGCCGCGGATCGGCGTACTCGACCCGATGCCGGCGCGGCTCGCGATCCGCGAGGTCTTCATCGCCCACGTGATCGGCGGCAAGAAGCTCTCCGCCGGACCACGGTTTGCCCGGCTCGTCCGGGGTGCGACGCCCGACCTCGTCCTGGCCGGCGTCGAGGTGCTCGCCGACGGCGCCGCGGGCGTGCCCGGCGTCGGCGACGTCCTCGTCGTCGACGTCGGCGGCGCCACGACCGACGTCTACTCCGTGCTGACTCCCGACCCGGAGCAGGAGAGCGCACGGCACCGCGACGTCGTCGAGACGCTGTGGCGGGCTCGCACGGTCGAGGGCGACCTCGGCATGCGGTGGTCCGCCCGCGGCGTGGCGTCGGCCGCGGTGCGCGAGCGGCTGGTCCAGGAGGCATCCGACGAGGACGCCTGGCTGCGAGCGGCCGCCGACGCCCGCCATGACGACGTGGGAATGGTCCCGGCGGCCGGCCCGGAGGGCGACCAGGACCGCGACCTCGACGCGGCCCTCGCAGCCCTCGCGGTCACCGTCGCCCTGCGCCGGCACGCCCGGCCGGACGAGACGCCCGAGGGCGTCCGCATCCCGGCGCGAGACCTCACCCGGGTGCGGCTCGTGGTCGGCTCGGGCGGGGTGCTGAGGCACGCCGACCCCGCGCGCCGCGCGTCCATGATGACCGCCGCCACGGGTGACCACGCGGGAGGCTGGCGGGTGCCGGAGCGCGCCGACGTGGTGGTCGATGCGCACTACCTGCTCGCTGCGGCCGGGCTGCTCGCCCCGGACCACCCCCGGGCGGCCGCAAGCCTGCTCGTCGACGCCTTCGCCGCCGTAGGGTCGAAGGCATGACGACCATCGACGACGCCCTCTCCGCCGACACCTCCGCCATCGACACGGCCGCGGCCGTACGGGAGGGGCGCACGACCGCGGTGGTTGCCGTCGCGGAGTCCCTCGCCCGGATCGAGGCCCGCGACCCTGCGGTCAACGCCTTCCAGGTGGTGCGGCGGCACAAGTCGCTCGCCGAGGCTGCCGTCGTGGATTCCGACCCCGCCCGTGGCACCCTCCAGCTGGCGGGCGTGCCCATCGCGATCAAGGACAACGTTCCGGTGGCGGGAGAGCCGATGCGGGTCGGCTCGGCCGCCACCTCGGACGCGCCGCAGGCCCAGGACCATCCTGTCGTCGCGCGGATCCGGGCGGCCGGGGCGGTCGTCGTGGGCCTGACGAAGGTGCCCGAGTTGTGCGTCTTCGGCGCTACCGACTCGGTGTACGGCATCACCCGCAACCCGTGGGCCCCCTCGCGCACCTCCGGCGGCTCCAGCGGCGGCAGCGCCGCGGCCGTCGCCGCCGGCATGGTCCCAGTGGCGCACGGCAACGACGGCATGGGCAGCGTGCGCATCCCGGCCGCGTGCTGCGGCCTCGTCGGCATCAAGCCCGGCGCCGGCGTGGTACCGGTGCAGCTCGGTGCCACCGACTGGTACGGCCTGAGCGAGAACGGCGCGCTCGGCACGACGGTCGCGGACGTCGCCCTGCTGCTGTCGGTGATGGCCGCCGCGCCCGCCCTCGCGGACGTGCACGAGCCCGAGCGCCCGCTGCGCTTCGCGGCCTCGATCACCTCGCCGGTGCAGGGCGTGGCGGTCGACCGCGACCACGCGCGCGCCGCGTTCGCCACCGCGGGTCTGCTCATGCGCGCGGGCCACACGGCCGAGCGCGTCACGCTGCCCGCCCCGCAGACCGCGGCGATCGCGGGCCTGGTCCGCTGGTTCGCCGGCACAGCCGCCGACGCCGACCTGCTCGACGACGCGCAGCTCGAGCCGCGCATCCGCCAGCATGCGGCCATCGGCCGCCGGGTGCGCACCTCCCCGCTGTTCCGGGAGGAGTGGCGCGAGGGGTGGAAGCAGGCCGCGGCGCAGTTCTTCGCCCAGTACGACGTGCTCATCACCCCCACCCTCGCGACCCCGCCGATCGAGGCGAAGGCGTGGGGCCAGGGCACGTGGGCGGCTTCGATGAGGGCGAACATCCAGTACGCGCCGTTCGCTGCGCCGTGGAACATCGCCGGGTTCCCCGCGATGGCCGTGCCGGCCGGCGTGCACCCCACGGCGGGGACACCGCTGTCGGTCCAGCTCGTCTCGGCGCCAGGTCGCGAGCACCTGCTCCTCGGGGTCGCGGCGCTGCTCGAGCGGCTGCGCCCCTGGCGGCGGATCGCACCCGGCTACCGCTGAGTGTGCCGTCCCCGGGCGGCGCGGGCGGACGGCGGGCGCCGCGAGCGGCGCCACAGGAGCAGGCCGCCGAGCACGCCGACGACGACGAGCCCCGCGACGACCCACAGCCAGGCCGGCAGCCCGGACGAACCGGAGGTCGGGTCGGGCGCCGGGACCCCTCCGCCCGCAGTCCCACCGGCCGAGGACGTGGGGGCGGCGCTCGCCGAGCCTGACGGCGCCGGCGCGCTCGCACCCGACGGCGCCGCCGACGGCCCGTTCGCGGCCGTCTTGTACGTGAAGATGACCACCCCCTGAACCTCGTGCCCGTCGCTCGACGAGACCGAGTACCCGACCCGGAAGAGCCCGGGCTTCTGGTCCGGCGGCCACGTCACCGCGACGCGCACGCCGGCGATCGTCGGGGCACCGAGCGGTACGGGGTTCCCGAACGTGTCGGTGGCCAGGATCGTCGGCGACCGCACCGCCTCGCTGAACGTGAGCGTGACCGCGGCGGGAGCCCGGTCGAGGGCCGCGCCGCTCCTCGGGTCCGTGGAGACGAGCCGCGCCTGGGCGGAGGCAGGCGGGGCGAACCCGAGGAGGAACACGACCCCGAGCAGGACGGACACCCACGTGCGCACGACCGTCACGGTAGGCGTTCGGAGGGGGTCGGCGCCTCCTGGCACGGTCCGCGCGCCGTGAGAGGGTGACGCCCGTGAGCAGGCTCGGGCAGGCGGTGCGGCGCACGCCGCTGCTGCACGGCCTACCCCGCGAGGTCGCGGTGCTGGCGGCCATCGCGTTCTGCGTCGCGCTCGGGTTCGGCATCGTCGCCCCGGCGCTCCCGGTCTTCGCGACGTCCTTCGGCGTGTCGGCGCTCGCGGCCGGGGCGGTGATCTCCGCCTTCGCCGGGATGAGGCTGGTGAGCGCTCCCCTCGCGGGAGCGCTGGTCAACCGGATCGGGGAGCGGCTCGTGCTCTCGACGGGCCTGGGCATCGTGGCCGTGTCGAGCCTGCTCGCCGGATTCTCCCAGTCGTTCTGGCAGCTGATCATGCTGCGCGGAGCCGGCGGGGTGGGGTCGGCCATGTTCACGGTGTCGTCGCTCGCGCTGCTGCTGCGCGTGGTCGGCGGCGACCAGCGCGGCCGCGCGGCGGGCGCATTCCAGGGCGGCTTTCTCCTCGGCGGCGTCGCCGGCCCCGCCGTCGGCGGCCTCGTCGTCGCCTGGTCGATCCGCGCCCCCTTCTTCGTGTACGCCGCCACCCTTTTCGGGGCGATGGCGGTGACCCTCGTGTTCCTGAGCCGGTCGACGCTGCACGACCTCGAGTCCGACGCCCCCGCCGCGGCGGCCACCGGCAGCGGGTGGAGCGCCCTGACGTCGGCGCTGCGCGATCCGGCCTACCGCGCGGCCCTCGGGGTGAACCTCAGCAGCGGCTTCGTCGTGTTCGGCCTGCGCGCAGCGCTCGTCCCCCTCTTCGTCGTCGAGGGTCTGCGCCGTACCCCGAGCTTGGCCGGCGCCGGATTCTTCTGCGCCGCAGCGGTCCAGGGCGTGCTGCTGCTGCCGGCCGGCCGCATCGCGGACACCGTCGGCCGCAGGCCGGCGTTGCTGGCCGGCATGGGAGCCACCATCGTCGGGATGCTGGTGCTGACGACGTCCGACGCGGTCGTGGCACAGGGTGCCGACGGCGGTGCCCTGTCGGTCGGGCTGTTCCTGCTAGGGATGACCGTGCTGGGCGTGGCCTCGGCGTTCCTGGGCTCCGCCCCGGCGGCGGTGGTCGGCGACGTGATGGGCGAGCGCCGCGGCGGGATCGTGGTCGCGGCGTTCCAGATGGTGTCCGACGTGGGGGCGGTGGCCGGACCCCTCATCGCCGGTGCCCTCGTGGTCGCCCTCGACTTCGACTGGGCCTTCGCCACCGGCGCGGTGGTGGCCCTCCTCGGCCTCGTGCTCGTCCTGGTGATGCCCGAGACGCTGGGTCGACCCGAACGCGCGTCGGCCTGAAGCTGCGCCGCGCGTTTCAGGCCTCACGTCAGCGTCAGCGCGTGGGTGTCGCGATCCGCGCGGGCCCGTACACGATGCGTGCAGGCATCAGCGGCTGGGGGAGTGGTCCGAGCCATCCGGGGCCGCGAACGTGCGCAGGAACGTCAGCCGGCCAGCGGCCTCGACCGTCGCGTGCAGGATCACGTCCCCGCCGCGCACGTGAACCAGTGCGGGGAGCCCCGTGGACCTGCACGGCGGCCTCGAGCTAGCGGCGTCCACCGCCGCGGCGGCGCACGTAGTCCGAGACGACGTAGTCGCCGAGCCGGTCGCCGGTGGCGGCGAGCACGCGGCCGCCGTTGCGCCGTGCCATCGAGTCGAGGAACTCCGCGAGCCGGGGGTCGTCGCCGAGCCGGAACCACGACACGGGGATGTGTCGCCGGGTGAGCTTGTCGACCTCGGCGACGGTCACCGACAGCGTTTCGGCCGTCGGCGGCCACGAGAACCACCACTCCCCGTCCCGGTCGAGGTGGGCGGTGGGCTCGCCGTCGGTGACGACCATGAGCACGGGTTCGGCGTCGCGGTGCCGCTCGAGGAACCGGGACGCGAGCATGAGCGCGTGCTGCAGGTTCGTGCCCTGGATCTCCGAGGCGTCGAGGTCGGCGAGCTCGTGCGGCGGGATGACCCGGGCCATGTTCGCGAACGCGATCACCTCCACCGCGTCGAGCGGGAACGCCGTGGTGGCCAGCGAGTGCAGCGCGAGCGCGGTGGTCTTCGCGGCCCGCCACGTGTCGTTCATGACCATCGAGAACGACTGGTCGACGAGGAGGGCGACGGCGGCGCGCGAGCGGCTCTCGGTCTCGCGCACCTCGAAGTCGTCCGGCGCCAGCCGGATCGGCCCACCCGAGACGACGCTGCGCCGCACCGCGTTGCCCACGGTGCGGACGACGTCGAGGGGCTGCTCGTCGCCGAACGCCCAGGACCGGGTCGATCCGGTGAGTTCCCCGGCAGCACCGGCATCGTGCACGTCGTGGTCGCCTCGTGACCCGACGTCGAGGGAGGCGAAGACCTGGCGCAAGGCGGCCAGGCCCAGCCGCCGCATGGCCCTGGGCGAGAGCTCCACCCGGTCCCCGCCGCGGACGAGGTAGCCCTGCTGCTCGAGCTCCCGCTCGATCTGCTGCAGCCGGCGCAGGTCGTCGACCGCGGCCCGACCGAGCGCGCGCCGCACCGCCTCCTCGTCGACGTCGCTGATGTCGGCGCCGGCGTACGACTGCCCGAGCTGGGCCTCGAGCGCCTCGAGGTCGGCGAGGTCGGCCAGCGCCCCGGTAGCGTCGGGCATCGGCATCCCCTCGGCGCCGTCCATGCGCTGCGCCCCCTGCCACGGCAGGTCGGGCCGAAGGGCGCGGAGGTGGTCGTTGAGTGCCGACATCTCGGCCGCGAGGTCCATGTCGGACAGCGCCTGCTCCATCAGCGCGGAAAGCTCCTCGCGCTGCTCGGGCGACAACGAGTCGAGGAGCCGCGACATGGCCGCGGCGCGGCGGGCCAACTCGTCGAGCAGCTCCTCGAACGACGACGGGGCCTCCGGGAAGAACTGCCCGTGCTTCTCCATGAACGCGGAGAAGTCCTCGCTGACGTCCTCGCCGCGACGGTGCTTCGACATCATCTCGTTGAGGTCGGCCAGCATGTCCTTGAGCGCCTGCCGCGCAGCGGGATCCGCCGGATCGCCTTCGCCCCCGTCGGCGCCGCGCAGCGCCTGGCTCAGATCGCGGAACTGGCTGTCGACGACGTCACGGCGCAGCAGCTCGCCGAGCCGCCGGAACGCGTCGGCGGCCTCCGGGCTGCGCCAGTCGTAGTCGCGCAGCTCGCGCACGGCCGAGGCCGTCTGCTCAGGCAGCTCATCGAGTGCCTGCTCGCGCAGGCGCGCGTCGTCGGAGGGGTCGGGGAACAGGGCCCGCCGCTCGTGCTCGAGCGCCTCGTCCAGCAGCTCCCGCACCTCCCGCAGGGTGCCGTCGAGGCGCCCGGACCGTTCGAGCTCGCGTCGCCGCCGGCGGGCCTGGGCGCGCAGGTCGTCGAGCCCCCGCCGGCCGTCGGCCCCGCGCCGGAGCAGGTCGCGCAGCGCCTCGCGTACGGAGGAGCCGCCGAGGATGCGCTCGGCGAGCTCGTCGACCGTGCGGCCCGCGTCGACCGGGTCGGCCAGGGGGTCGGGCCCGTCGTGGAAGGCGCCGTAGCGCGCCCGGGCGCTCACCCGTGCGCTCCGCGCGGCGTGACCCGAGTGCGGCGGCTCGCTACGGTGGCGGCATGACCGATACCCCCCAGGGCGGGCTGCCTCCCGCCGGCTGGTTCCCCGACCCGCACAACCCGACCCAGCTGCGCTGGTGGGACGGCACGCAGTGGACCGAGCAGTCGCAGGCCTCGATCAGCGAGCAGGAGGCGGGCGCCGTGGGCGCCGCTCCGGCGCAGTACACCGGCCCGCCCATCCTCATCGTGACGACGAACGACGTGCCGGGCTTCCGCATCACCGAGGTGCACGGCGAGGTCTTCGGCATCACGGTGCGGGCACGCAACGCGTTCTCGAACATGGGGGCGTCGTTCCGCACGATGTTCGGCGGCGAGGTGAAGGGCTACACCCAGCTGCTCGCCGACACCCGGCTCGAGGCCACCTCGAGGCTTCGCTTCGCGGCCTCGCAGGTGGGTGCCAACGCCGTGGTCGCCATGCGGTTCGACACCGGCGAGGTGGGCGACATCATGAACGAGGTCGCCGCCTACGGCACCGCCGTCACCATCGAGAAGATCTAGCGGGACCGGCGAGGGTTGCACGCTCTCACGCCCCGCCGTAGATGACGGCCCCGTCGGCGTCGTCCTTGTCGATCCGGCGCGTGAGCCACAGCCCCTCGAGTGCGAGCTCGAGGCAGGCTGCGGCCACGCCGGCGGACTCACCCGCGTCGCCCTCCAGCGCGGTGACGATGCGCCCGAGGCCCTGCACCGGCCCGACCGCCCCGAGCAGGGCCGCCGCCGGGACGAGGTCGCCTGTCTCGACGGTGCCCCCGTCGTCGAAGAAGGCCAGCAGCGCGCCGAGGTCGACCCCTCCGAGGTGCGATCGGAACGTCTCGGCCACGGCGCGGCGCGCGAGCAGCGCGAGCACCTCCTCTTCGCGCCCCTCCTCGCTCACCTCGAACTCCACCTTGCCGCGCAGCGTCGGCACGACGCCAGGAAGGTCGCACACCCGGGCCACCGGGTCGGCCTCGCCGGTGATCGCGCCGCGACGCAGGGCCGCGGCCGCCAGGGCCTCGGTGCACGCCACCGCGAACCGGGCGGACACGCCACTGCGCGGGTCGACCGAGGGCGACTCACGCACCGCCCGGGTGAACCTCGCCACCGTCTCGAGCAGGTGCTGCGGCACGACGGCCGTGAGCGTGGCCTCTTGGCGCAGCAGGGTGACCTCGTCGGCGAGCCTGGTCGGGTAGTGCGTGCGGATCTCCGCACCGAATCGGTCCTTGAGCGGGGTGATGATGCGCCCGCGGTTGGTGTAGTCCTCGGGGTTCGCCGTGGCGACCATGAGCAGGTCGAGTGGCAGCCGCAGTGAGTAGCCGCGGACCTGGATGTCGCGCTCCTCGAGCACGTTCAGCAGCGACACCTGGATGCGCTCGGCCAGGTCGGGCAGCTCGTTGACGGCGAAGATGCCCCGGTTCGTGCGCGGGACGAGGCCGAAGTGGACGGTCTCCGGGTCGCCGAGGTGGCGGCCCTCGGCGACCTTCACCGGGTCGACGTCGCCCACGAGGTCGCCCACCGATGTGTCCGGGGTGGCGAGCTTCTCGCCGTAGCGCTCGGTGCGGTGCCGCCACGCCACCTCGAGCGCGCTGCCGTGCTCGGCCGCGAGGCGACGGCAGCGCGTGCACACGGGGTCGTAGGGGTGGTCGTGAATCTCGCAGCCGGAGATCTCGGGGCTCCACTCGTCCAGCAGGGTGACGAGCGTGCGCAGGAGCCGGGTCTTGCCCTGCCCTCGCTCGCCGAGGAGCACCACGTCATGGCCCGCCAGCAGGGCCCGCTCGAGCTGGGGCCGTACCGTGTCCTCGATCCCGACGATGCCCGGGAACGGGTCGCCGCCGGACCGGAGCAGCGCGACGAGGTTCTCGCGGAGCTCCTCCTTGACGGTGCGGTGCACGTGGCCGGAGGCGTGCAGGGCCTCAACCGTCGCGGGGAGGCCTCCCGGCGCCACTGGGGTCACCGAGGTGGCTGCCCTGGCGGCAGCGGTGGTCGCGGTCGTGGTGCTGGTCCGCGTGGTCGCGGGACGGCCAGGGCTGCGCGGGACGTCGTCGCTCGTCATCGCATGACCGTACGTCGGCCTCCGAGGCCCCGCACCCCCGTTCGGCGGAGCGGCGCCCACTGGGCCACTCGGGTCGTGGTTGGGTGCCCATCGCACGCCCAGGGGGCAGGATGACCCCATGGTGGGGGTCCGGATCGGCGACTCCCTGGTCGCGCTCGACGCGGTCGGGGGTTCGCTGTCCGACGCCGTCGACCTCGCCGTGGGCCGGGCCACCGGCCCGCTGGGCGGCCTGGAGCCGGACCTGGCGATGATCTGGGTGAGCGGCGCGGCGCCCCGTGAGGCAGGCAGCGCCCTGCTGCGCGCTTCCCGGGCCACCCGGGCCCGCACCACGCTCGGGTGCTCGGCGCACGGCGTGCTCGGCGCTGGCGCCGCGGTGGAGGCCTCCCCGGCCGTGGCGGTCTGGGCGGCGGTGCTTCCCGGGGCCTCGGTGCGCTCGTTCCACCTCGAGACGCTCCGGACCGGGGCGTCGCTCGCGGTGCTGGGCCTGCCCGAGCGGCACGAGGACGACGAGGTCGTGCTGATGTTCGCCGACCCCTGGTCTTTCCCTGCCGACGGGTTCGTCTCCGGCGGCGCGCGGACCCTCGACGGGCTGCCCATCGTCGGGGGCCTCGCCAGCGGCGCGGCCCAGGCCGGCGACAGCCGCTTGCTGGTCGACGGGCGCGTCGTCCACCGCGGCGCCGTCGGTGTGATCCTCGGCGGCGCGGTCGTCGTGCACCCGCTCGTGTCGCAGGGCTGCCGTCCGGTGGGACCACCCATGACCGTCACCTCCGCCGAGGGGAACGTGATCGAGTCCCTCGCCGGCCGACGCGCCCTCGACCAGGCCCGGGCGGTCGTCGCCGGGCTGCCCGAGGAGGAGCAGGCGGCCGCGGTGCGGGGCTTGCACCTCGGCCTGGCCATGGACGAGTACGCCGACCAGCACGAGGCAGGGGACTTCCTGGTGCGCGGCATCCTCGGCGCGGACGAGGCCGCTGGTGCCATCGCGGTGGGCGACACCGTCGAGGTCGGCCGCACGGTGCGCTTCCACCTGCGCGACGCCGACGGCGCCGACGACCACCTCGCCGGCGTCCTGCGCAAGTTCCGCCGAGGAGCGCACGGTCCGCTCGCCGGCGCTCTGCTCGTCACGTGCAACGGCCGCGGCCGCGCGATGTTCGCGTCAGCCGACCACGATGTGCTCGCGGTCGCCGAGGGCCTCGGTGTCTCGACGATCGGCGGGTTCTTCGCCGCCGGCGAATTCGGGCCCGTCGGCGGTCGCAACCACGTGCACGGCTTCACCGCTTCCGTGCTGGCCTTCGAGGGCGACCCGCGGCGACCCGATCGAGATGCCGACGGGTGAGGCGCCCGGGGCTGGGCCACCTCGTCGGTGCGGCCCCGGGCGCTCGGGCCTCGGCGAGAGGCCGCCCGCCGAGGGTCAGCCCATCGGGGTGCGCTGGGCGAGCCGGACGCTGTTGCCCGACGGGTCGCGGAAGCCGCAGTCGATGCCGTACGGCTGCTCGGTGGGCTTCTCGGTGAACTCCACGCCGCGCGCGGAGAGCTCCTCGTAGGACTTCATCGCGTCGTCGGTGGTGAGGAAGATCGTGCTCGCGAAACCCTTGGCCGTGAGCTCGGCGACCTGCGAGCGGGTCACCTCGTCCATCACCGGGGGTCCGGGGATGGCCATCAGCACGATGGCGATCTGGTCCTGGTCGCGCGGGCCGACGGACAGCCAGCGGAAGTTACCCATCTCGGGCACGGTGACGTCTTCACGCACCTCGAAGCCGACCTTGTCGGTCCAGAAGGCGAGGGCCTCGTCCTGGTCGTGCACCCAGAGCTGGGCGGTGCTGATGCGGATCATGGGGTCCTCCGAGTGGGTGGGTGGGTCAGTGCCTCGACCGTACGGAGGCACGCGCGCCGCCGTCTTCTCCGTTCGTGCTGTTCACCGTGCCGTTCACCGGGCGGCCGTACGCCTTGAGCACGCACAGCGGGATCATCGCCAGGCTCGCGGCGGACGGGAACGAAGCCCGGTACTCCGTGGGTGTCATGCCGTAGGCGCGCCGGAAGCTCGACGTGAACGAACCGACGCTCGTGAGCCCCACCTGCATGCAGACGTCGGCCACGGTGTAGTCGGTACCGCGCAGCAGCGTCGCGGCCCGCTCGAGCCGGCGGGTGAGCAGGTACGAGTACGGCGACTCTCCGAAGGCGCGGCGGAACTCGCGACTGAAGTGCGCCCGCGACAGGCAGGCTGCCGCCGCGAGGTCGTCCACCGTGAGCTGCTCGGTGTAGCGCGCGTCGGCGAGGTCGCGCGCCCGGACGAGGTGGCGGACCGGTGTCACCGCCGCGGAGGCCGTCGGCACAGCGTCAGGGTACGCGCCGGCGCCGGAGCGTGGCCGGCATGCCCGAGCTCGGGCGCAGTGTCACCGCCGGGAGAGGAGCCACCGGCGCACCGGGGCGCGGCCGCACCTCCCAGTGCTGCGCGAGCGTCGCCAGGACGAGGGTGGCCTCGGTCCAGGCGAACTGGTCGCCGACGCACCGCCGGGTGCCGAAGCCGAACGGGAACCAGGCTCCCCGCGGCTGCCCGGGCGCCCCCTCGTCGAACACCTGTGTGCCGGAGTCGTCGTCGACGCGGAGCCAGCGGGCTGGGCGGTAGGCCAGGGGCGAGGCCCAGGACGACGGGTCGCGGTGCATGGCGTACTGGCTGGCCAGCACCAGGGAGCCGCGTGGCAGCGTCCAGCCGCCGACGTCGGTGTCGGCCAGCAGCCGCCGACCGATGATCCACGCCGGCGGGTAGAGCCGGATCGCCTCGGCGACCGTGGCCCGGGTGACCGCCAGCGCCGCGAGGTCGTCCCATCCGGGCGGGCGGCCGGCGAGCACGTCGTCGAGCTCGGCCTGCAGGGCCGCGCTCGCACGCGGTTCGCGCGCGAGGCACCACCAGGTCCAGGACAGTGCCATGGCGGTGGTCTCGTGGCCGGCGAGAACCAGGGTCATGGTCTCGTCGCGCAGCTGGCGGTCGTCCATCGCGACCCCGTCCTCCTGGGCGGAGATCAGCATCGACAACAGGTCGCCGGTGTCGCCGGCGGCACGGTGCTCGTCGATCATGCGCTGCACGAGTCCGTCGAGCCGCGCGCCGGCCTCGTCGAGCCGGCGGTTCGCGGGCAGCGGCAGCCGGGCGAGCGCCGAGGCGGTGGGACCGAGCCGGGTGGAGAAACCCTCGAGCACCTCGCCGAGCGCGTCGCCCACGTCGTGCGCGTCGCCGGTGAGGTCCGAACCGAAGAGCGTGCGTCCCACGATCGCCAGGGTCAGCGCGCTCATCTCGGCGACCGTCTCGATGTCCTCGCCGTCGCGCCACCGGGCGGCGTGCGACTCGGCCTCGGCCACCATCTGGCCCGCATACGCAGCGAGCCGGTCGCGGTGGAAGGCGGGCTGGATCAGCCGCCGCTGACGCAGGTGGAACGCCCCCTCGCTCGTCAGCAGCCCGTCCCCGAGCAACGCTTTGGCCGTCTGCAGCGCGCGGCCCTTCATCGTGTCGCGGCCGTGGGTGACGAAGACCTCGAGGATCGCCTCGGGGTCGCTGAGCACGTAGACGTGCTCACGCGCGATGCGGGTGTGGGCCACGCCAGGGAAGCGACGCGAGACGTCAGCGAAGAACTCGTGCGGCGGCCGGCTGCGACCGGTGAGACCGCGCATCGCCTCGAGCCCGCCAGGCCCGTCGGGCCGCGCGACGTCACGGCGCCGGTCCACCGGGACGGGTACCGCCGTACGGGCCAGGCGGGCGCGGGCGTCCTCCGGGCCGGCCGGGCGCTGTGCCGTCGTCACAACCCCATGCTGCCTCCGCGTCGCCTCCCCGGCCAGTCGCGTGACCGACGTGGTTCGGGTTCGGTCAACCCCGCCGCGGCTGGCTCGGTGCCACACTGCCCGGGTGAACGAGCATCCCCTGCCGACCCTCGCTGACGTCGTCGCTGCGCGTCCCATCGTGGCGAGGCTCGCACGCACGACGCCCGTGCGTCACTCCCGCTGGCTCGAGGACCGGGTCGGTGGCCCCGTCTGGTTCAAGTGCGAGAACCTCCAGCGGGCCGGTTCGTTCAAGCCACGCGGCGCCTATCTCCGGCTCTCCCGCCTCACGCCCGACGAGCGTGCGGCCGGTGTCGTGGCGGGCAGCGCGGGAAACCACGCGCAGGGCGTGGCCCTGGCCGCCCAGACGCTCGGCATCGCCGCCACGGTCTTCATGCCGCACGGGGCCCCGATCCCCAAGGTGCTCGCGACCCAGGGCTATGGCGCCGACATCCGGTTCCACGGCCACTCGGTGGACGACGCGGTCGTGGCCGCGCGTGCGTTCTCGGCCGAGACCGGTGCGGTGTTCGTGCACCCGTTCGACCATCCCGACATCGTCGTGGGCCAGGCCACCACGGGCCTCGAGGTGCTTGAGCAGGTGCCCGACGTGCGCACCCTCGTGGTGTGCACGGGAGGAGGTGGGCTCCTCGCCGGCATGGCGCTGGTGGTCAAGGAGCAGCGCCCGGACGTCCGGGTGATCGGCGTCCAGGCGGCCGGCGCCGCGGCCTGGCCGGCCTCGCTCGCCGCCGGCCACCCCGTCGCGCTCGCGCGCATGGCCACCGTCGCCGACGGCATCGCGGTGGGGCGTCCGGGCGATCTCACGTTCGAGCTCGTCGCGCGCTACGTCGACGAGATCCGGGTAGTCGACGAGGACCTCATCGCCAAGGCCCTGCTGCTCTGCCTCGAGCGCAGCAAGCTCGTCGTCGAGCCCGCGGGCGTGGTCGGCGCGGCCGCGGTCCTGGACGATCCGGCCGCGTTCGAGCCGCCGGTCGTGGCGGTGCTCTCCGGCGGCAACATCGACCCGCTGCTGCAGATGCGGGTGATCCGGCACGGGATGACCGCGGCCGGCCGGTTCCTCGGTGTCCGCGTGGTCGTGCCCGACCGGCCGGGGTCGCTCGCCGGGCTGCTGACGGTGCTCAGCGGCGTCGATGCGAACGTGGTCGAGGTCGAGCACGTGCGCACCGACCCTCGGCTGCGGATGGACGAGGTCGAGATCTCGGTGCATCTCGAGACCCGTGGACCTGACCACCGCACCCACGTGCTGGACGTGCTGCGAGAGCAGGGGTTCCACCCGCAGGTGCAGTCGTAGCCCGCGTACGGCTTCCTCTGATCCAATTTACTGTTTTGGAAAGAACACTTGACGAAACAGTAAGACATGGTGCAGGGTGACGGCATGAACGACATCCTGCGTTCCCTGCTCACCCAGGTGGCGGCCGGAGAGGTCAGCCCCGACGAGGCGGCCGTGCGGCTGCACGAGATCGACCTCGAAGCCGGCGCGGCCGAGGCTCTCGCCGACGAGAAGGCGCCCCCCCCGCGGGCGGTGGGCCGCCCGCCCGCCCTGGCCCGGGTGGCGATCCGGTCCGAGGGCGTGCGCCTCACGGTCCGGGCCGACCCGAACGTCGCCGAGGCGGTCGTCGAGGGCCCGCACCGCATCACCCGCGACGGCGCGGTGCTGTCCATCGACACGGGGGCGGCGGCGGTCGAGGGCTACTCCGTCGACGCTCCCGCGCTGCCGAGGTGGCTGTCGTGGTTGCCCAAGGGTGCCGGTGGCGAGCGCGTCACCGTGCGAATGAATCCGGCGCTGGCGCTCTCGATCGACGCCCTCGGGTCCCTCGTCGAGGTGCACGACGTCCAGGGCGGGTTGACCGCCACGGTCAACGGCGCCAAGTTCCTCGCCCTCGACGTCGCGGGCCCGCTCGACCTCAAGGCCATGACCGGGCACGTCTTCGTCCGCGCCCGCCTCGTCGGCGGCGATTCGACCATCACGACCGAGCTGTCCCGCGCCACCCTGCACCTGCTGCCCGGCAGCGACGTCCGGGTGGCCGTCCGGGCCGAGATGGGCTCGGCGACGGTGGCCGGCGGGCCGCACGAGAGCACCCGCAGCGACGACGGCCTGCGCATGAGCGCCGATGCCGCCGTCGGCTCGGGCGCCGGTCTGGTCACGGTCACCGCGCGGATGGGCAAGGCGGAGGTGACGCTGCCATGACCCCGATCGAGATGCCACGGCACCGCCCCCCGTCGCACTGCCCCGTCTGCGAGCACTCGTTGGTCACCACCGGCCTGGGCTGCCCCGACTGCGGCACCGCGGTCACCGGCGCCTTCCGGCCGTGCGCGTTCTGCGCGCTCGACGATGCCGACCTCGAGACGCTGCGCGTCTTCCTGGTCTCGCGCGGCAACCTGCGCGAGCTCGCAGCGCACCTCGGCGTCTCGTACCCCACAGCGCGGTTGCGTTATGCCGAGCTGCTCGATCGGCTGGGCATGGCCCCCGCTGACGTCGATGTCGACCGCGAGCAGGTGCTCGCCGACCTCGCGGCCGGCCGCATCTCGGTCGACGACGCCGAGGCGCTGCTGCGCGCGTGACCGCCGCGGACACCGCGGGCGCAGCCCAGCGGCACCGGTGGTGGCAGCGGAAATACCGGTGGTGCCGCGTCGGGTTGCGCCACTACCGTCACCGGATCACTCCTGGAGGAGATCGATGAGCTCCAACGCGGTCGAGGCACGGGGGCTCGTCAAGCACTACGGCACGGTGAAGGCTCTCGACGGCCTCGACCTCGTGGTGCCGCAAGGCTCGGTGGTGGGCCTGCTCGGGCCGAACGGCGCGGGCAAGACCACCGCGGTGCGGATCCTGACCACTTTGTTGACCCCCGATTCGGGTACCGCCACCGTGGCCGGCGTCGACGTGCGTAAGCACCCCGACCGGGTGCGCCGGGTCATCGGGCTGACCGGCCAGTACGCCGCGGTCGACGAGTACCTCACCGGCCGCGAGAACCTGGACATGGTCGGGCGGCTCTACCACCTCCCGAAGGCGTGGGTGGGCGAGCGCGCGCAGGAGCTGCTCGAGAGGTTCCAACTTGCCGACGCCGGCGACCGCCCGCTGCGCACCTATTCCGGTGGCATGCGCCGCCGCCTCGACCTCGCGGCCTCGCTCATCGCCAAGCCGAGCATCCTGTTCCTCGACGAGCCCACCACTGGTCTCGACCCGCGCTCGCGGCTCGACCTGTGGGGCGTCATCGAAGACCTCGTCGCCGACGGCACCACGGTGCTGCTCACCACGCAGTACCTCGAGGAGGCCGACCAGCTCGCGCGAGACATCGTCGTGATCGACCACGGCCGCGTCATCGCGCACGGCACGAGCGACGTGCTCAAGACGCAGGTCGGCGGCGACCGCCTCGAGGTGGTGGTGGCGCCCGGCGGCAACCTCGAGGAGGCGGTCGCAGCCCTCAAGTCCGTCGCCGACGGCGAGCCGACGGTATCGGTCGACGACCGGCGCATGTCCGCTCCGGTGTCGGGCGGCTCCACCGTGCTGGTCGACGCCGTGCGCGCGTTCGACGCGGGGGGCGTGCAGCTCGACGACCTGTCGCTTCGCCGCCCCACCCTCGACGACGTCTTCCTCTCGCTCACCGGCCACGCGGCCGAGGAACCCCAGGCTCCCGCACCGACGAGGGGCCGCGGCCGCCGCGGCCCGAAGGAGGCCTGACATGGCGACCACCGTGGTCACCACCGGGACCGGGCACCCGCCGGTGCCGCCCCGTCCGCTGCTCGGGTGGGGCCTGCACGACGGCCTCGTCGTGGCCAAGCGCAACCTGCTGCAGACCATCCGCGTGCCGGAGCTGCTGTTCTTCTCCCTCGTGCAGCCGGTGATCTTCGTCGTCATGTTCGCGTACGTGTTCGGCGGAGCCATCCCGATCCCGGGCAGCGACGACCCCAACGCCTACCGCGAGTACCTGGTGCCGGGCATCTTCGGGCAGACCGTCGCCTTCGCGTCGGCGGCCTCGACGGTGGGCCTGGCCGAGGACATGCACAAGGGCATCATCGACCGCTTCCGGTCGCTGCCCATGTACCCGGGCGCGGTGCTGTTCGGCCGCACGTTCGCCGACGCCGCCCGCCAGGTCCTGGTGCTCACGGTGCTCACCCTGACCGGCCTCGCGGTGGGCTGGCGCATCCACAACGGCGCCCCGAAGGCGATGCTCGCGTACGGGCTCCTGCTCGTGTTCGCGTACACGATGGCCTGGATCGGCTCGTGGATCGGCCTCTACATGGCCACCCCGGAGACCGCCAACACCGCCGGACTCATCTGGCTGTTCCCGCTGACCTTCATCAGCAACGCTTTCGTGCCCGTCGCGGGCATGCCGGCGTGGCTGCAGACCGTCGCGGAGTGGAACCCGCTATCGGCCCTCGTGCTCGCCTGCCGCGAGCTGTTCGGGAACCCCACGGGTATCCCGTCCGACGCCTGGCCGATGCAGCACCCCGAGGCGTACACGCTGATCTCCTGCGCCGTGCTGCTCGCGGTGTTCATCCCGCTCGCGGTGCGCAAGTACCGCCGCACCACGTCGAAGTAGCGGCGCGGCCGATCAGCCCGCGTACGGTCGCACGTCAGTGATCTCCACGGTGATCGAGCGGCCGTTGGGCAGCTCGTACGACGTGCTGTCGCCGACCGTGCGGCCGATCACGGCCGAACCGAGCGGCGAGGTCGGGGAGTACACGTCGACCGTGGCGTGCTCGGCCTCCTCCCGCGACGCGAGCAGGAACGTCTCCTCGTCGCCCTCCGGGAACGTCACCGTGACGACCTGGCCCACCACGACCTGGCCCTCGGCCGCCTCGGGGACGCCGATCTTGGCGTGCTCGAGGATCTGCTTGAGCTGGCGCACCCGCGCCTCGTTCTTGCCCTGCTCCTCGCGCGCGGCGTGATAGCCGCCGTTCTCCTTCAGGTCGCCCTCCTCGCGGGCGAGGCCGATGCGCTTGGTGATCTCGGCACGCAGCGGCCCCTCGCGCTCGGCCAACTCGGCGGCGAGGCGGTCGTGGGCCTCCTGGGTCAGCCAGGTCTCGTTCGGCGAGGGCGTGGTGGTCACGTCTGCTCCGTCGGGAGGGGGGTCGAGCGTGCGGGCTGGTCGGTCGCCCCGGTCGGGAGGGCGAGGGACGAGGATACCTGCGTGCTGCGTCCTACGGCGCGCGCCCGGGGGGCTGCTGCGCGGGCGGCGAGGTACCCGGGCGGAACTGCGGGGGCACGGTCTCCGGCGGCGTGCTGCCCTCGCCGCAGGCGATCACGTCCGCTGAGTACGCCGGCGCGATCGTCGTGAGCCGGTAGGTGGGCTGCACGTAGTCGCTGCCGTCGACGCCGATCGTCACGTACGCGTAGCCCACGTCGACGTGCGTGGAATCCTGGGCGCGCAGCACGCAGGTGACCGCCGAGGTGGCCGAGCGGCGCACCTCCCACGTGACGTCGACCGCCGTGTCGCCGGCGGACCGGTACGCGAGCAGCTTGTAGCGCACCGGCGGGTTGGCGTTGACCCAGGCGATCCAGGCGAGCAGACCTGCCACCACCCCCGCCACGATGATCCCGACGGCGACGACCACCGGCGACGTGCGCGGGCGGCCGTAGCGCTGCTCGAGCATCGCCGTCGTGGCGTCCTCGTCGCTCATCGCCGGACGACCGCGCGACGGGCCGCGGATGGCCGCTGGGGGATCACGGCACTAGTGTCGCCTGCGCCGGGAGCGACCCGGCAGGGGAGGTCCGGTGTCCTTCGAACCACTGCGGCTGCTCGCCGTGCACGCGCACCCCGACGACGAGTCGAGCAAGGGTGCCGCCAGCGCGGCCCGCTACGTGAGCGAGGGCGTCGAGGTCATGGTGGCCACGTGCACCGGGGGCGAGCGCGGCGACGTGCTCAACCCGAACCTCGACGCCGCCGGCATGGCCGACCTCGCCGCCGTGCGACGCGAGGAGATGGCCCGTGCGGCCGAGATCCTCGGCGTGCAGCACCGCTGGCTCGGCTTCGAGGACTCCGGCTTCCCCGAGGGCGACCCCAAGCCTCCGCTGCCCCCGGGCTGCTTCGCCGACATCCCGCTCGAGGTGGCCTCCGAGCCGCTCGTGCGGCTCGTGCGCGAGTTCCGGCCGCACGTCATCACCACGTACGACGAGCACGGCGGCTACCCGCATCCGGACCACATCCGCACCCACGAGGTCACCATCGAGACGTGGGAGGCCGCAGCCGACCCGGAGCGATTCCCCGGCACGGGCGAGCCGTGGGCGCCGCTCAAGCTCTACTACCACATGACGTTCCACAAGGCCCGGCTGATGGCCGAGCACGAGGCGCTCGAGGGCGCCGGGATCGAGTCGCCGTACGCGGAGTGGCTCGACAACTGGGAGGACCGTCCGCACGACGCCGAGCGGCTCACGACGCTCGTCCCGTGCGCGCCCTGGTTCCCGGTGCGGGTCGAGGCGCTCAAGGCGCACGCCACCCAGGTCGACCCCGACGGCCGGTGGTTCCTGGTGCCGATCGAGCTGCAGCAGAAGGTCTGGCCCACCGAGGACTTCCAGCTCGCCCGCTCGCTCGTCGCCAGCGAACTCCCTGAGGTCGACCTGTTCGCCGGGGTACGCGAGCACCTGGCCGTGGCCGCCGGGGAGGCCGGGGGAGAATAGGCGGCGCACCGGCCGCCAGGGCCGGGCGTCCGCCCGGAGGACCTCGTGACCCTGATCGCCCTGCCGCTGGCCGCGCTCGCAGGAGCGTCGCCGAGCCCGAGCCCGTCGATCCCCGAGATCGACCCGGCTCGCGCTACCCCCGGGCTGTGGGGCCTGTTCTTCTTCGTGGTGCTAGGGCTGGCCACCTGGGTGCTGTTCAGGAGCATGAACAAGCAGCTCAAGCGCGTCACGTTCGACGAGACGGGCCCGACCCCCGACGGGCCGACCCCGGACGATCCGACCCCCGACGGGCCCATCCCCGACGACTCGGGCGCCACAGCCCCCGGGACCCTGGGCACGCCGGCCGCCCCTGCCACCGGGGCGCCGGGTGGCGACGCTCAGTCCGACCCGGGGCCAGCCCGGCGCTGACGCTTGACCGCGCCGCGACGCTTCTTCTCGTCGAGCCTGCGCTGCTGGGCCCCGCGGCTCGGCTTGGTCGGCCGGCGCGGACGGGGCGGAGGAGCGATCGCCTCCGCGAGCAGGGCAGCCAGCCTGGCGCGCGCCGCGTCACGGTTGCGAAGCTGGCTGCGGTGCTCCTGCGCCGTCACGGTGAGCACGCCGTCGACGAGCCGGCCGGCGAGCCGCTCGAGCGCCCGTTGTCGCTGGGTGTCGCCGAGGGCGCCCGTGCGGGCGACGTCGAGGCTCAGCTCCACCCTCGAGTCGGTGGTGTTCACCGACTGGCCCCCGGGCCCGGACGAGCGGGAGAACCGCCACACCAGGTCGGACTCCGGCACCACGACAGACCCACGCACGCGCAGGCCGTCGGGATCGGAGGTGGTCATGGCTCCAGGATGCCCGGGCGCCGCGGCCGCAGGCGCAGGACCTCGAGCCGCGTGTCTCGGTCAGGACGCACGAAGGCCCCCGCCCGAACCCGGACGAGGGCCTTCGTGAAGTCGGTGGGTCGTCGTCAGACGGGACGCACCGCGTCGGCCTGCGGGCCCTTCGGGCCCTGGGTGATCTCGAACTCGACGCGCTGGTTCTCGTCCAGCGTCTTGTAGCCATCGGTCTGGATGGCCGAGTAGTGGACGAAAACGTCCGGGCCTCCGCCGTCCTGGGCGATGAAACCAAAGCCCTTCTCAGCGTTGAACCACTTCACGGTGCCCTGAGCCATGTTGCACGTACTCCTTGTTGAAACCAGGCCCGCACGTCGCGGGCCTACGGAAGCCACAGTCGTGATCCACCCCGCGAGGTGGCCTCGAACATCAGAAACGCCCGCGATCTCAGATCGCGGGCGTTCGAAGACGAGCGAGGAACCGCAACTGCAACCGTGATGAAGGTAGCACGGGGGTGGCCGCGCGCCTAGCAGGAGCGATGGATCCGCGTGTGCGGCGGTGCGGGCGCGTCGTCGCACCGGGTTACCGTGGTGCGGTGCTCAGGTACGCCCTCTCCCCCCGGTGGATCCCCGGGCACGTCATCGCGCTCGTCCTGTTCGGGGTGTGCCTGCGCCTCGGGGCGTGGCAGTGGGGGGTGGGTCACGAGACCGGCCCCGACGGCCAGGAGCAGATCGCCTGGCGCAACGTCGTCTACGCCGTCCAGTGGGTGTTCTTCGGGGGGGTGGTGCTCTGGTTCTGGTACGTCTTCCTGCGCGACGAGCGCCGCGCCGACCTCGAGTGGGAGGCCGAGCACGCCTCCGCCGAGTCCGCGGGTTAGCCTGCCTGACGTGTCCGGCGCCCTCACCCGCTACCGCGTCATGGCCTACGTCACGGGCGTGGTCCTGGCAGTGATGACGATCTCGTTCGTCGTGCGGCACCTCGGCGCCGCCGGGAGCGACCAGCCGACCTGGTACGTCGTGGGCTGGACGGCGCATGGCTGGCTCTACCTGATCTACCTCCTCACCACGGTCGACCTGGCCACCCGGGCACGCTGGCGCATGGGGCGCACGGTGCTGGTGGCCCTCGCCGGCACGATCCCGTTCATGTCCTTCGTCGCCGAGCACTACGTGACCAAGGACGTCAGGGCCCAGCTCGCGGCCGCCGGGGCCCCGCCGGGCGCCTGAGGGGCCTGGTGTGACGGTGGCCACGGGGCGATCGGGTTCACGCTGCCCCTCGAACGGGGATCCCTGGGTGCTGCCCCGGCGTTGAGCCGGTGACGACGGTCGTCCGCCCGTGGACGTCCCGCGTCGCTCGGGCGGCACGGTCCCATGGAGGGGTCATGAAGGTGACACGGCGGCAGGCGGCGCTGGCCACGGCGGCGGGAGCCGTGGTGGCCGACGGTCCGACCGGTTTCGTCGGACGACTCGCGGCGACGCCACGGATGCTGCGCGATGTCCTCCTGGGCCGGTGGAACGGCATCGGCCGCGGCAAGGTGGCCCTCATGGGCCTGGCCCTGGTGTACCTCGTCTCGCCCATCGACCTGCTGCCCGAAGCCGTGCTCACCATCCCCGGTCTCGCCGACGACGCCCTCGTGGCCGCTTGGCTCGTCTCGGCGCTGCTCGCGGCCACCGGTTCGTACCGCACATGGGAAGCCGCCGGGTCGCCCCCGCCGGGTCCTGAGGGCATCGCGTTCCATGACGCCGCCGCCGCGACCGACGGGCCCGCGCCCCGCGTGGCGCACCTCGTGGTGCCTGGCGAGGTCGTGCGACCGCACGCTCGCTGACGGCTGCCGGCCCCGGCCAACGGCCAGCAGGCGTCGCGCCGATGGAGCCGTCGGCCCCCGGGCCCGGTGCACCAGATGGTGCCGGGGTGCATCAGAGGCACCGTGGGTGCACCAGAGGCACCGACGCACCCTCTGGTGCACTCGCCTCGGGGGAAGGTGCCGGAGCCGGGGGCGGCTCCTGTTCGACGCCCAGGCCCAAAAGGCCTCCCGCAGCGGACCATTAGGGTCCGGGCATGGACCTCGCGGTGCTCGCGATCGACCAGGGCACGTCGGGCACGAAGGCGCTCGTCGTCGCCGCTGACGGTGACGTGCTGGCGTCCGTGGAGGTGCCGGTGCGGCCGCGCTACGGCGACGGCGGGGCGGTGGAGCAGGATCCCGAGCAGCTGTGGTCGTCGGTGCTCGAGGCGGGTCGCCGGGCCACGGCCCAGGCCGGCGTGCCCCTCGCGGCGGTCGGGGTGGCGAACCAGGGCGAGAGCGTGCTCGCCTGGGACCCGAGCACGGGCGAGGTGCGCAGCGACATCGTGGTGTGGCAGGACCGACGGTCGGCTGCGGTGTGCGAGCGGCTCGCCGACGCCGCCCCCGGGCTCGAGCAGCTCACCGGCCTGCCCGTCGACCCCTACTTCGCGGCGCCGAAGATGGCCTGGCTGCGCGAGAACCTCACCAGCGCGGGCGTGGTGACCACGACCGACGCGTGGCTGGTGCACCGGCTCTGCGGCGCGTTCGTCACCGACGCCTCGACTGCGTCGCGGACCGGGCTGCTCGGGCTCGACGAGGTCGCCTGGTCGGCCGAGGCCGCAGCCGCCTACGGGCTCGGCGCCGAGCCGCTGCCGACCGTCGTCGACGGCGCCGGCGTGGTGGGCGCGACGCACGCGTTCGGCGGCGAGGTGCCTGTGAGCGGCCTGGCGGTGGACCAGCAGGCCGCGCTGCTCGCCGAGGGCGTGCCTCGACGTCGGCGAGGCCAAGTGCACGTACGGCACCGGCGCGTTCGTGCTGATCAACGCGGGATCGCGCGCGCACCGCTCCCGGCACGGGCTCGCGGCCTCGGTGGCCTGGCGGCTCGCCGGCCGCACGACCTACTGCCTCGACGGCCAGGTGTACACGGCGGCGTCGGCGGTGCGAGTGGCTCGACTGACCTCGGGGTGGTCGCGGGCGCGGACGAGCTCGACCTGGTCGGCGGGTCGGTGGCGTCGTCCGGCGGCGTCGTGTTCGTACCGGCGCTCGCGGGGCTCGGCGCTCCCTGGTGGCGCGGCGAGGCACGCGGACGCCTGACCGGCCTCGGCCTCGACACCACCGCGGGGCACCTCGTGCGGGCCCTCGTCGACGGAGTGGCCGCGCAGGTCGTCGCCGCCGGCGCGCCGGCGAGCAGGACATGGGCGCGCCGGTCGCAGTGCTGCGGGTCGACGGCGGGCTCACCCGCTCGACGCGGCTGCTGCAGGCGCAGGCGGACCTGCTGCAGGCGCCGGTCGAGGTGTACCGGTCGCCGCACGCGACGGCCCTGGGCGTGGCGGGCCTCGCCCGGCTCGGGGTCGGGCGGCAGTGACGTGCTGGGGGCGCTCGGCGCGACGGGGGCGACGGCGGTGGTCGAGCCGCAGATCGGGCGCCGACGAGGCGGCTGCCAGGATGGCCGCGTTCGAGGCGGCGGTGCGGCAGGTCGCGGCGGGACGCCGCATGAACCGATCCCGCGCCGGCGCCTACGACGTCGTCGTCATCGGGGCCGGCGTCGTCGGCTGCCGCATCGCGCGCGAGCTCTCCCGCTACCCGCTGCGAGTGGCCCTGGTCGACGCGGCCGACGACGTGGGGGAGCGGCACCTCCAAGGCGAACACGGCAATCCTGGCACACCGGGTTCGACGCCAAGCCCGGCACGGTCGAGGCCGCGCTGGTGGCCGCGGGTACACGCTGCTCGGCGCCTACGCGCCGCTCGCGGGCATCCCGATCGAGTCCGTCGGTGCCCTGCTCGTGGCGTGGGACGAGGAGCAGCTGGCGGCGCTCCCGGGCATCGCCGCCGCGGCGGAGACGAACGGCTACGCCCGCACCCGCGCCCTCGGCGCGGCCGAGGCGTACCGGCGCGAGCCGCACCTCGGCCCCGGCGCGCTGGGCGCTCTGGAGGTGCCGGACGAGGGGCATCGTCTGCCCGTGGACCACGCCGCTCGCGTTCGCCACGGAGGCCGTGCGCCACGGAGTCGACCTTCGCCTCGGCCGACGGGTCGTCGGGGTCGGACGAGCGGCACCGAGGACGGGGCTCGTGGTCGAGGTCGCCGGCGGCGAGCGCCTGCGCAGCCGGGTCGTGGTCAACGCGGCCGGCCTCGGCAGCGACACGATCGACCGCTGCTCGGGCACGACGGCTTCACGATCGTGCCCCGCCGAGGTGAGCTCGATCGTGTTCGACAAGCTCGCCGCGGCCGCTCGTCTCGCACATCCTGCTGCCCGTGCCGACGAGCCGCAGCAAGGGCGTGCTCGTCGCGCCCACCGTGTTCGGCAACGTCATGCTCGGCCCGACCGCCGAGGACCTCGACGACCGGACGCGACACCTCGTCCTCGACAGGCGGGTCTCGCACTTCCTGCGGGCCAAGGGCGCGGCGATCATGCCCGCGCTGCTGGACGACGAGGTGACCGCGATCTACGTCGGTCTGCGCGCGGCCACCGAGCAAGCCGACTACCAGATGCGTCGCGCGCCCGAGCAGGCTACGTGTGTGTCGGCGGCATCCGGTCCACCGGCCTGACGGCGTCGATGGCGATCGGCGAGTACGTGCGCGACAGCTCGCGCTGCGTGCGGCGTGGAGCTCGGACGCCTCGCGACGACGACCCGCCCACATGCCGAACCTGGGCGAGCTGGGCCTGCGCCCGTACCGCGGGCCGACCTGATCGAGGACGATCCGGCGTACGGCGGATCGTGTGCCACTGCGAGCGGGTCACCGAGGGCGAGATCCGCGACGCGCTGGCGTCGGACATCCCGCCGGCGACGCTCGACGGACTCCGGCGACGCACCCGCGCGCAGATGGGCCGCTGCCAGGGGTTCTACTGCGGCGCCGAGGTGCGCGCGATGCTCGAGGGGAGCGCGCCATGACCGGTCGCCGCGAGCGCGAGGTCGACGTGCTCGTCGTCGGGGCAGGACCCGCCGGGCTCACCGCCGCTGCGGTGCTTTCCGGCGCGGGCGCCGGGCGGGTCGAGGTCCTCGAGCGTGAGGCAGACGCCGGCGGCATCCCGCGGCACTCGTTCCACCCCGGCTACGGACTGCTCGACCTGCGCCGCCCGATGGACGGCCCCTCGTACGCCCGACGGCTCGCCGAGACTGCCGTCTCGGCAGGCGCTGACGTGCGGACGCGCACGACCGTCACCGGCTGGGCCGGCCCGCGGGCCCTCGACGTCACCTGCGCCGACGGGCTCGAGCGGGTCACGGCGCGTGCCGTGGTGCTCGCGACCGGCGCGCGCGAGCGGCCGCGCTCGGCGCGCTGGGTGCCGGGCGACCGCCCGGCCGGGGTCTACACCACCGGCCAGCTCCAGCAGGCGGTGTACCTCAAGCAGCAGGAGATCGGCACGCGGGCCGTGGTGGTCGGCGCGGAGCACGTCAGCTTCTCCGCCGCGGTGACGCTGGCGCACGCTGGGGTCCGGGTCGTCGCGATGGTCACCGAGTGGGCGCGGCCGCAGACGTACCAGGCGTTCCGCTTGGGTGCCCGGCTCCGGTACGGCTTCCCGGTGCTCACCTCGACGAGGGTGGCCGCGTTGCGGGGGCGCGGCCGCGTCGAGGCCGTCGAGCTGCAGCACGACGACGGCCGCACCGCTTCGGTCCGGTGCGACACGGTCGTGTTCACCGGCGACTGGATCCCCGACCACGAGCTCGCCGTCACGGGCGGCATCGACGTCGACCTCGGTACGAAGGGCCCAGTGGTCGACGGCGGTCTGCGGACGTCGGTGCCCGGCATCTTCGCCGCCGGAAACCTGCTGCACCCCGTCACCACGGCGGACGTCGCGGCCCTGGACGGGCGGCACGTCGCGGACGGCGTCGTCGCGCACCTCGGGGGCGCGCCGTGGCCCGGCGAGGGGGTGCCGCTGGTGGCAGCCGGGTCGCTGCGCTGGCTGGCCCCCCAGCGCTTGGTCGTGGGTGCGCGACCCCCGCGGCACGGTCTGGTCGCCTGGGGTGACGCGTTCGTCGCCGTCCCCACCGTGCACGTGGAGCAGGACGCGCGCGTGCTGCACCACGGCCGCTGGCGCCACCCCCTCGTCCCGCAGCGCCCGTTCGCGCTGCCGCGGGACTGGTGGGACGACGTGCTGCCCACCGGCGGCGAGGTCGTCGTCACCGTGCGGTGAGGTGTGACCCGCCCACGCGCCGGCCGGCCCCGGACGGCCCGACGCCCGGCATGGGAAGCCCCGAAGCGGCATCATGGCCGCAGGGGCGGGCCGGAGACCCCCGAGGAGGTCGCACGTGGTCGACGGGGCGAGCGAGCGTGTGCCTCCGCCCACGGAGGCGGTCGACCCCTGGGCCCAGCTTGACGCGCTCAACGACGCCCCGGACGTGATCTACGAGACCGATCTGCAGGGCCGCATCACCTGGATCTCAGACTCCGTGAAGGAGCTGCTCGGCTGGACGCCCATCGAGGTCGTCGGGACGCTGGGCATCGACCTGGCCCACCCGGACGACCGGGCGACGGCCGCGCAGCGGCGCCACGACGTGCGCTACGCGGGTCTGTCCTTCCCGGCGCTCAAGGGCCGGCTGCGCCATGCCGACGGCTCCTACCGCGCGGTGGTGGTGCGCGCGAGGCCGCGGCGCGACGACGACGGGAACGTCGTCGGCGCGACCATGGCCGCACGCGACGTGCAACGGCGCGAGGCCCTGGTGCGGTCCCTGATCACGCTGTCGCGGGGCACGCAGGTGCTCGTCCGAGCGACCGACGAGCACGAGCTCCTCACCCAGATGTGCCGGACCATCAGCGAGGTCGGCGGTTACCCGCTGGTGTGGTACGGCGAGCTCCTCGACGATCACGACCAGACGGTCGGCGTCGTGGCCTCGGCGGGCGAGCAGCGCGACTATCTCTCGGTCGTGAAGGTGTCGTGGGGCGAGGGGCCGCTGGGGCAGGGCCCCACCGGCCGGGCGGCCCGCTCGGGTATCGCGCAGGTCGCGAACGACCTGCCCCACGACCCTTCCTACGCGCCGTGGAGCGTGGCCGGTTTCCAGGTGGGCTTCCGGAGCGCGGCCTCCCTCCCGGTCACCGTGAGCGGCGTGGTCGACGGCGTCCTCGTCGTGTACGCCGCGGACCTTCAGGCGTTCGACGCGGTGACGGTCCGCCCGCTCCAGGACCTCGCCGCCGACCTCGGCTACGGCATCGCCCGGCTCCGTGCCGAGGAGAAGCTCGGCGACACGCTCGAGGACCTGGTCGCCCAGCGGCGACGGCTGCAGGCCACCCTGGACAGCCTCATCGACCCGCACGTGATGCTCTCGGCCGTGCGCGACGAGTACGGCGAGGTCGTCGACTTCGTCTACGCCGACGCGAACACGGCGGCCTGCCGGCAGATCCGGATGACGTACGAGCAGCTCGTGGGCTCTCGGCTCATGTCCCTCTTCCCGCACCACGAGGCGTCCGGGCTGCTCGCGATGTACGCGCACGTGGTCGACACCGGCCAGCCGCTCGTCCTGGACGGCTTCCGGTACGAGGACGACTTGCGCGGCGAGGAGCGCCTGTACGACATCCGGGCCGTCCGGGTCGGCGAGGCGCTGAGCTACACCTGGCGCGACGTCACCGACCAGAAGATGATTCTCACCCGCCTGCGCGAGAGCGAGGAGCGCTACCGGCTACTGGCCGAGAACGCCTCGGACATCGTGCTCGAGGTCGCACCGGACGCCACGGTGGGCTGGGTCTCGGAGTCGGTCTACTCCGTGCTCGGCTGGCTGCCCGAGCGCCTCGTCGGGCTGCCGGCCACCGATCTGGTCCACCCGGACGACGTGCGGGACATCCGCGCGCGAGCGCGGGGCCGCGCCGCCGGCTGGCTCACCCACGCGCGCGCTCGCCTGATGCTGCCGCACGGAGGCTTCCGCTGGATGAGCACCTCGATCCGCTTCGTCGATGCCCCCGAGGGCCTCTCCGCCGTCCTCGCGATGCGGGATGTGCACGACGAGGTGATGGCCCAGCAACAGCTCGACCGGGTGGCTGGGCGCGAGGCACTCACCGGCCTGGCGCCCAAAGCCGAGGTACTGATGCACGTCGATCGCTCGGTGGCCGCGCTCGGCGAGCGTCCCGGCGTGGTGCCGCTGGTGTGCGTGGGTCTCGACGGCGTCCGAGCGCTCGAGACTCACCGGGGCGCCGAGGCCAAGGACCATGCCCTCGCCACGGTCGCCGGGCGGCTGGTCCGGGCGGCGGGGCCGCACGCCCTGGTGGCGCGCGGCGACGTCGACGAGCTGCTCGTGCTTCTCCCCGCCGTGGATCGGGTGCTCGACGCCTACGACGTCGCCGACGCCCTGCGCATGGCCTGCCGCGGCCTGGTCCCGCTCGACGGGGGCGACGTCACGGTCACGGTGAGCGTCGGACTCGCGCTCGCGTCCCTGGGCGCGCTGCCCGCCCGGGTGGTGGGCGATGCGAGTCGCGCCATCGAGGTCGCCCAGGCGCGCGGCACCGACCGCATCGCGTGCGCCGACGCCTCGGTCGAGCGCGAGGTAGAGCGGCGGGCCTCGCTCCTGGACGGCATCCGCACGGGCCTCAGCGAGGGCGAGTTCGAGCTCTGCCTGGCCCCCGTCGCCTCGTTGTCCACCAAGGCCGTGGAGGGCTACGTCGGGCGGCTTCGGTGGGCGATGTCTGGCGATGCCGTCGTGGACCCCGGCGTCTTCCTGCCGATCGCTCTGCGTGGTGGCCTGGTCGCCGAGCTCGACCTGGCCGCCGTCGCGCAGGCCGCCGACGTGCTCGCCGCGCGTCGTGAGGTGGCTTTCGTCGCCGTCACGGTGTCTGCTGCGAGCCTGGCCGCACCGACGTTCGTGGCCGGTGTGCGCCGGGCCGTCGGGCGGGCCGGGGTGCCGCCGCAGTCGCTGCGCCTCGTCGTCGACGAGCGGGAACTCCCAGCCCTCACGCCGGAAGCCACAGCGGCGCTGGACGAGCTGGTCGCGCTCGGTGTGCCGTGGTGGGTGGGCGGCTTCGGTTCCGGGTCCGTGTCCGTGCCCGAGCTCGTGGCCCTGGGGGCCGAAGGTGTCTCGCTCGACCCGGGGCTGCTCGCGGGCCTGCACACCCCGGAGCACCCCACCGGGACCCTCGTCGCCGGGATGGGCGCGCTCGTGCGCGCCCTTGGACTGCGGGGGACCGTCTTCGGGGTCGAGACCGCCCGCACCGCGTCGCTGCTGCGGCGGCAAGGCTGGGAGTACGGGAGCGGACCGCTGTACGGGCCGGCGGTTCCTGGGTCCCACCTGGTGGGAGAACCGGCCGCGACCTGACCCCTGGATCGCCCTGCTGACAGGCCGCTGCCAGACTGCCGCGCATGGCCGGAGCGGGTGGAGTCGTCGTCGTGACTGGGGCGTCTGCGGGCATCGGGCGGGCCACGTCCAACCTGCTGGCCGCCATGGGCTGGACCGTCGTGGGCGCGAGCCGGCGCGGAACCGACGGCGAGGGCTGGGCCGGCCTGGTCATGGACGTCGACGACGATGCGTCGGTCCGCGCAGGCGTGCAGGAGGCGCTCGCCCTGCACGGGCGGATCGACGCCGTGGTCGCGAACGCCGGCTACGGCCTGGCCGGGCCGGTCGAAACGACCGGGATGGAAGAGGCCCGTGCGCAGCTCGAGACCAACTTCTGGGGAGCCGTACGCGTGACGAGCGCGGCGCTGCCGTTCATGCGCGAGCACGGCGGGGGCCGGGTGGTCTTGATGAGCAGCATCGGCGGTCTCATCGCCATCCCGTACCAGGCCTACTACAGCGCCAGCAAGTTCGCCCTCGAGGGCTGGGCCGAGGCGCTCGCCTACGAGGTCGCGCCGTTCGGCATCACCGTCTCGCTCGTCGAGCCCGGCAATGTCAGCACGGACTTCACCTCGGCCCGCAGGGATGCCGCCGCGCCCGCCGGTCCGTACGCCTCCGCGCTGCACCACGCCATCGAGGTGATGGAGCGCGACGAGCAGAGCGGGGCCGACCCCGTGGAGGTGGCCCGCACGGTGCTGGCGCTCTTGGACGCGAAGCGGCCGCGGCGGCGCGTGTCCGTCGGCAGGGCCGGCGAGCGGGTGGGGCTGCTGGCCAAACGGGTCCTGCCGCACCGCTGGTTCGAGGCGGCTGCCAGGGGCGCCCTCGGCGTCGAGTAGGACGCGCTACTCCGCCGGAGTGCCGGCGGAGTAGCGCATGACGCGCCGTACGGTCACAGTGTGACCGTACGGGGGACACCCGACGGGAGCTGCCGGCGCCGATCGGCGCAGCTGAGACTGGGGAGGCGCAGTGACGCGCTCGGATCGCACGCGACCTGGCCGAACGACACGCCGCGCAACGATGCTGGTCGTGGCCGCTGCGGCGCTCCTCGTACCGCTCGTTGCGGCTGGGTCAGATGTCGCCGGTGCCGCGCCGGCCGGGGCCGTGCCGGCATCGGGCCCTGCGCCCGTGCGCACCGCAGGGCCGCTGACCCCCCGCCTGCTCAAGCTCTCCCAGCCCGCCTTCCGATCTCTGCCGCGGCTGGCCCAGTCCCGGGCGCTCTCAGTTCCGGCCGCAGGTCCAGGGAGTCTCGTGACGCGGCCGGACGGGAGCCTCTTGGTGGACATGCGCCTCGCGGATACGTCCTCCGCGACTCTGGTGGCGCTTCGGGCCGCGGGGGCCGACCTCGTCCGCGTGAACCGGGCCCTGGGGATGGCGGCGGCCACGGTGCAGCCGGCGGCGCTGCAGGCCCTGGCGGCGGTGCCGCAGGTGCTGGCCGTGATGGAGGTTCCGCGACCGGTCCAGCATGCGTCGTGCCCCACGGGCATCGTCTCGGAGGGCGACTCGCAGCTCAAGGCCGGATCGGGGCGGGCCGCCTACTCGGTCGATGGGGCTGGTGTGACTGTGGGGGTGCTGTCGGACTCGTACAACGCGCGCGGCGGGGCAATCGGAGACGTCACGGCCGCCGAGCTGCCCGGCCTGGCCAACCCGTGCACCTACACCACGCCGGTGGCGGTGCAGGCCGACCAGCTGTTGGTCGGCAACACCGACGAGGGTCGTGCCATGGCCCAGATCGTCCACGACCTCGCACCGGGGGCTGCGATCAGGTTCGCTACGGCGTTCGACGGGGACCTCGACTTCGCAGCCCAGATCCGCGACCTCGCGACAGCGGGCGCGAAGGTGATCGTCGACGACATCACGTACTTCAACGAGCCGATGTACCAGGACGGCGTGATCGGCAAGGCCGTCGAGGACGTTGTCGCGGGCGGGGCGAGCTACTTCTCCTCCGCTGGCAACAGCAACCAGACGGTCGGCGGGCGAGAGGTCGGGTCCTACGAGACGCCCGCCTTCCGGAGCGCCACCTGCCCAGCAGCCGTGGTGGCTGCTGAGGGCGCGCCGAGCGGGCTCGAGTGCCACAACTTCAACGGGGGCTCCGGTGCCCCTGACACCACATACGGGCTCACCCTGAGTAGCTCGGACATCTTCATCCTCGGCTGGAACGAGCCCCAGTTCGGCATCACGACCGGCCTCGACCTCTTCCTGCTCAACGGTGTGGGGGCGGTGGTCGCTTCGAGCACAGACGACAACGTCGGCTCGACGCAGCAGGCCTTCGAGTTCCTGCAGGCACCCGCTGGAGGGACTTACAGCGTCGTCGTGGCGCGGGCGCAGGGCACGGGCACGCCACGCTTCAAGGTGGTCGACGTCTCGGGCAGCATCTCGGCGACCGAGTTCGGGTCGGTGTCCGGCGGCGACATCACGGGTCCGGCGACCTTCGGGCACAACGTCTCGCGGTCAGGGGCTAGCGTGGCGGCGGTCCGCTTCGACAACGCTGCGACCCCTGAGTTCTTCTCGTCGCGGGGCCCGGCCGCGTACTGCTGGGGACCGGTCTCGGGATCAACGCCGGCGGCAGCGATCTCGCCGTGCGAGTCGGCCACCGTCGACTTGTCGGCTACCGACGGCACCGCCAACTCCTTCTTCGGCCAGCAGGGGTACGCGGGGGTCGGCGACACGACGTGGCGGTTCTTCGGCACGTCCGCTGCCGCACCGCACGCGGCCGCCGTGGCCGCGCTCATCCGCCAGCGGCGTCCCTGCCTGACGCCCGCCGGGGTGCTCCAGGCAATGTCGTCGACGGCGATGCCCGTCGGGGCCTTCGGGGCCGACGCGGTAGGCGCCGGCCTCGTTGACGCGCAAGCGGCGCTCGGCGTGCCGGGATCGGGCGTGGCCTGTCCGCCCGTCGTCACGGTCAACGTCCCCGCGCCTCCCGCGTCGGGCTGGTTCACGTCGTCGCCGGTCGCGGCCAGCGTCTCTGCCACCGACGCCGACCTCGTCACCGGGCTCCAGTGCGCGGGCGCCAACGTGGGCCAGCTGACCGGGACGGGCACCGCCACGGCCACCGCGCCGATCACCGTGGGCTCCGGCGTCTCGCACATCTCCTGCACGGCGACCAGCAGCGGCGTCACGGGCGCCGACGTCGGCTCAGCCGCCACCGCGAGCGTCAAGGTCGACTCGACCCCGCCGGTCGTGTCCCTCGCCGGGGCGCGAGCGGGCGCGACCTACCGCTATGGCGCCGTCCCGGTCGCGACCTGCCCCACGACCGACGCCCTGTCGGGCGTGGCGACGTCGGCGGTGGCCAGCCGAACCGGCCCGTCGTCGGGGCTCGGTACCTTCACGGTGAGGTGCTCGGCCGCCCGCGACAAGGCGGGCAACGTCCGGGCCGCCTTCGCTGCGACCTACCGCGTGATCGCCGTCACCACCGGGGTGGCGGCCCCGCGGGCCGGCGCGGCGTTCCGTCGCGGCCAGCGGGTCACGGTCGTCATCCCGCTCACCGCGGCGAACCGCGTGGCGCTCCCGAGCGCCACGGGGGTCGCGCTCGCCCGCAGCCACGCGGTACGCGCGGCGCTGCGCGTCCGCACGGCCACAGGACGCATCGCGGCGTCGGTCGCCTGCACCTACAGCTCGTCCGGGCGGCGCTTCTCCTGCTCGGTGCTGCTCCCGGTGCGACTCGCGACCGGCACGTACTGGATCGACGTCCAGCAGAACCTGGGATGGGGCTTCCAGTCGGTGCCCCGGGCCGCCGGCGCACGGCTGCCGAACCCGGTCCGCATCCTCGTGCGGTAGCCCCCAGGGTCGGTCGGACGTCCGACCGATAGAGACGCGCCGGGCACTTGGTCACTGACGTCGGGGCCAGCCGACCCCTGACAGGGGCCCGTTGCCGGCCCCACGCTGAGACCGTCGTGCCGGTCTGTGCTCGCGCTTCCGCGTCCGCACGCGACCACGGCAGCTGGGCAGCACGCGTCCAAGACCTGCGAGCAAAGAGGGACCCCTGCGGATGTCCGACTTCGGGATCGTGAAGCGGGAAGACTTCTCCGACGTCACGTTCTCCCTGGACGTACGACATCCCCTCATGGCCAAGGCGGCCAAGCCCGGCCAGTTCGTCATCGTGATGCTCGACGAGCACAGCGAGCGGATCCCGCTCACCATCGCCGACTTCGACCGGGTGCACGGCACCATCACCCTCGTGGTCCAGGCCGTTGGCAAGACCACGAAGCAGATGCAGCAGGAGTGCCGGGTCGGCACCACGTTGTACGGCATGGTCGGCCCGATGGGCGTGCCCAGCGACACCGCCCACGCGAAGAAGGTGGTCTGCGTCGGCGGCGGCCTGGGGGTCGCGCCCGTCTACCCGCAGGCCCGCGCGTACAAGGAGAGCGGCGCGTACGTCATCGGCGTGGTCGGCTTCCGCACCAAGGACCTCGTGTTCTGGGAGGACAAGTTCCGCGCCGTGTGCGACGAGTTCATCATCTGCACCGACGACGGCTCGGTCGGCCTGCAGGGGTTGGTCACCCTGGGTATCGAGCAGGCCATCGCCGACCACCCCGACATCGACGAGGTGGTGGCCATCGGCCCGCCAGTGATGATGCGCGGCTGCGCGGAATGCACGCGCCCGCACGGAATCCGAACGATGGTCAGCCTGAACCCGGTGATGGTCGACGGCACCGGGATGTGCGGCGGCTGCCGGGTCAAGATCGGCAGCCAGGTGAAGTTCGCATGCGTCGACGGGCCCGACTTCGACGGGCACCTCGTCGACTTCGACGACCTGTCGACCCGGCTGCGGCGCTACGTGGCGCAGGAGCGCGAGGCGCTCTCGAGCTGGGAGGACAGCTGCCGGCTCCAGCGGGCCGCCGAGATCGTCGGCGATTCCACCGTGAGCGCGCGGTAGCGGGGAGAGCGACATGGCGAAGAAGAAGACGATCAGGACGATCCCGCAGGAGCGCACCCCGATGCGCGAGCAGGACCCGACCGAGCGTGCGCGCACGTTCGAGGAGGTGGCCTGCGGCTATACGCCGGAGGACGCGCTGCGCGAGTCGAGCCGCTGCCTCATGTGCCCCGACCAGCCGTGCGTGTCAGGCTGTCCGGTCAACATCGACATCCCGGGATTCATCGAGCGCGTCAGCCAGGGCGACGTCCGCGGCGCCTACGACGTGCTCACGGCCACGAACCTGCTGCCGGCCATCTGCGGCCGCGTGTGCCCGCAGGAGAACCAGTGCGAAGGCGTGTGCGTCGTGGGCGACTCGCTCGAGCCGGTGGCCATCGGCCGGCTCGAGCGGTTCGTGGGCGACTCCGCGATCGCCGAGGCATGGTCGAACATCCCCTACATCGAGCCCACCCGGTTCAAGGTGGGCATCGTCGGCTCCGGTCCCGCCGGCATGGCCTGCGCGGCGGACATGGCCAAGGCGGGCTGCGAGGTCACCGTCTTCGAGGCGTTCCACCAGCCTGGTGGCGTGCTCAAGTACGGCATCCCCGACTTCCGGCTGCCGAACGCGGTGATCGACGCCGAGATCGGCACGTTGCGTCGGCTCGGCGTGACGTTCGAGTGCAACACGCTCGTCGGCCGTCTCTTCACCGTCGAGCAGATGATCACCGAGATGGGATACGACGCGGTCTTCGTCGGCGTCGGCGCGGGCTACCCGACCATGCTCGGCATCGCCGGCGACTCGCTCAACGGGGTCCTCTCCGCCAACGAGCTGCTCACCCGCTGCAACCTGATGCGGGCCAAAGACGCCGACTACGACACCCCGCTGCCCAAGGGCCGCCAGGTAGCGGTGGTGGGCGCTGGCAACACGGCGATGGACGCGCTGCGCGTCTCGTTGCGGCTCGGGGCCGAGCAGGTGCACTGCGTGTACCGTCGCTCCCGGGCCGAGGCTCCGGCGCGGGCCGAGGAGGTGCACCACGCCGAGCAGGAGGGCGTGCAGTTCCACTGGCTCACCGCCCCAGTCGCCGTGCTCGACGACGGTAGCGGCGGCGTGCGAGGCATGCGTTGCCAGCTGATGGAGCTCGGCGAGCCGGACGACTCCGGCCGACGCCGCCCGGTGCCGGTGGCGGGCACCGAGTTCGACTTCGACGCTGACCTCGTCGTCTACGCCATCGGGACGAACGCGAACCCGATCATGGGCCAGACCTCGAACATGCGGCTCAACCGCTGGGGCTACCTCGACACCGACGACAGCCTCGCCACCTCGATCGCGGGCGTCTACGCCGGCGGCGACATCGTCACCGGCGCGGCCACGGTGATCGAAGCCATGGGCGCCGGCCGACGCGCCGCGGCCAGCATGAAGGACTACCTCGGGATCCGTGACAGCCACCGCCCCTACAGGGGCGAGGGCGACCTGCTCTTCGGGATCGACCCGAGCGAGCACGACTTCGCGCGGGTGCGCATCTGATGGAGGAGCTCACGTGACTGCGTCCCCGGTCGACACCGACCTGTCCGTCGTCGGCTTCCCCGCCGTCGAGCTGACCGAGCACATCGTCGAGATCATCAGCGACTCGGGCGAAGGTGCGCAGAAGTGCGGTCAGTCGCTCGGCTCGATCGCTGCGCGGATGGGCAACGGCATCTGGACCACGGAGATCATCCCGGCCGAGATCCGCCCGCCCGCACGGAGCGTCGCAGGCGCGAGCGGCAACAGGATCCGCATCGGGGCCGGCCCCATCACCAACGGCGGCGACGAGACCGACCTCGTGATGGCCTTCAACGAGCAGGTGCTGCTCGGTCGGGTGCGCGACCGCGAGCTCAAGGACGGCGCCACGATCCTGCTCGAGAGCGTCTGGCGGGAGCACCCCGACCAGGCGGTGCGCAAGTCGTACACCCAGGCCTACGACGGCTTCGTCGCCGCCGGGTTCAACGTGTACGAGGTGCCGATGGAGCAGCAGTGCAAGACCCTCGTCCGCGACGCGCGCCGCGGCAAGAACATGTACGCGCTCGGGATGCTGTGCCACATCTACAGCCTCGACCTGCAGCTGGCCCGCGAGCAGATCGCGATCACCTTCGGCAAGAAGTCCCAGGACGTGATCGACACCAACGTCATGCTGCTCGAGGCGGGGCACGCCTGGGCCCAGGCCAACCTCGACTTCTGCTACCGCATCCCGGCCACGCCCGCTGCGGAGCCGCACATCGTCACCAACGGCAACACGGCTCTCGCGCTCGGCGTCATCGCCTCGGGCATGGAGCTGTGCGCCATGTACCCGATCACCCCGGCCACGTCGGCCTCGCACTACCTGTCGGACGTCTTCGAGAACGTCGGTGGCATCGTGCACCAGGCCGAGGACGAGATCGCGGCGTGCGCCTTCGCGATCGGCGCCTCGTACGCGGGCAAGTGCACGGTCACGATCACCTCGGGTCCCGGCTACTCGCTCAAGCAGGAGGCCATCGGCCTGGCGGTCATGGCCGAGATCCCGCTTGTCGTCGTGAACGTGCAGCGCGGCGGACCGAGCACCGGCCAGCCCACCAAGGCCGAGCAGGGCGACCTCATGACGACGATCTTCGGCAGCCACGGAGACGCCCCCAAGGTCGTCATGGCGCCAGCCACGATCGAGGACTGCTTCCACTCGATCATCACCGCGCGCCGCATCGCCGAGACCTTCCACATGGTCGTCGTGGTGCTCACCGATGCGGCCCTCGCCACCTCGCAGCAGCCGTACCCCCGACCCGAGTTCCACGAGGGCTGGCTCGCACCGCCGGTCGACCAGAGCCCCGTGCCCGTCGGCGCCAAGCCGTACGACTGGGACGGCGTCACGGGCATCGCGCGGCGCTTCATCCCGGGTCAGCCCGGAGGTATGCACACGGTCACCGGCCTCGCCCACGACCGCGACAGCCATGTGGCGTACGACCCTGACGTGAACATGGAAGGCCTGCGGGCCCGCAGCCTCAAGCTTGCGGCGCTGCAGCGGACGCTCGCCCCTCCGGAGGTGCACGGCGCCCGTACCGGCGACCTGCTCGTCGTCGGCTGGGGCAGCACCAAGGGCGCCATCGAGGAGACCGTCGACGCGCTGCGCGCCGAGGGCCGGGCGGTGTCGTCGATGCACCTGCGCTTCCTGAACCCGCTGCCGTCGGGCATCAAGGAGATCATGGCGGGGTTCGACCAGGTCATCTCGGTCGAGCAGAACTTCAGCGACCGTCCCGACGAGGCGATCATCGACGAGACGAACCGCCGCTACTCGTCGTTGGCCATCTTGCTGCGCTCGCGCTACCTGGTCGACATCGACTGCTGGAGCGAAGTGCGCGGCCAGCCCATCAAGCCGAGCACGCTGCGCCGGGTGCTCCTCGGCAAGCTCGAGAAGTAGGGGAGACGGCCATGGGGATCGCAGCCACGGAGTGCCTGCTCGAGATGTACGACGAGCGCCTGAGCCTGGAGGACTACCAGAGCGGCGTGCCGCGCTGGTGCACGGGCTGCGGCGACAACGCGATCCTTGCCGCGGTGCAGCGACTCTGCCGCGATGAGGGTCTGCGGCCGGAGAAGACGGTGTTCGTCTCGGGCATTGGATGCTCGAGCCGGTTCCCGCACTACCTCGACACCTACGGGTTCCACGGCATCCACGGCCGGGCCCTGCCGGTGGCCGAGGGCGTCAAGATGGCCCGGCCCGACCTCACCGTCTTCGTCAACACCGGCGACGGCGACTGCTGCAGCATCGGCGCGGCGCACTGGATCCACGCCATCCGCTACAACATGAACATCACGGTGTTCCTGCACGACAACCAGATCTACGGCCTCACCAAGATGCAGGCTTCGCCGACGTCGCCCAAGGGCACCAAGAGCAACACCACCCCGCGGGGGAGCTACCTCGACGCGCTGAACCCGCTGTCGGTCACGCTCGGGGTGGCGAACGTGTCGTTCGTGGCGCAGGCGGTCGACTGGATCCCCGAGAGCCTGTTCGACATCGTCCAGGCCGCGTACCGGCACAAGGGTCTGTCGTTCGTGCGCATCCTGCAGCGCTGCCCCGAGTGGCTGCCCAAGTCGCTCGAGCCGTGGATGCAGGACCCCGACAAGGTCGCGCTGGTACACCACGAGAACTCGCTGCGCATCAGCGACAACCTGGCGAAGGTCTACAAGAACCACCTCAAGCACGACCCGCTCGACATGGACCGGGCGCGCGAGATCGCCTCCATGCAGGACAGGATCCCGGTCGGCATCCTGTACCAGAACCGCGAGGTCCCCTGCTACGAGGAAACCCGGCATTCGGACGTCCTGCGCACCAACCAGATGGTGCGGTCGGGCTTGGAGCACGAGTTCGACAAGTACGCGGTCTGAGCGAGGAAAGGGCCATGGAAGCTCATCGTCAGGCGCACGCGGCGTTCCACCTCACCGGGCGGATCGCCGAGGCCCATCTGGCCGGGATCGACGACCTGGGGCTCGTCCCGGCGTTGCTCGCCGGCCGCCGTGACCTCACCGGTCTTCGGTACGACTACCCGCTCGTCCTCGTGGAGCGTCCGGTCGCCGGGGGGTACGTCGAGCCGCTCGCCGGCATCATCGACCGGCTCCTCGCGGCCGCCGTCGGCTCCCCTGACGAGGGTCGACTGCGGGCGCATGCGCTGCGTCTCGAGGCAGGCGTTCGTGCGCTCGTGGCGACCGGGGCCCAGCCCCGGCTCACCGAGGCCTGGGACACCGTCGCCAAGGAGCTCGCCACCACCGACGAGAGCATGGTCGACAGCCTCGCCTGGGCCAAAGCCCGCCTCGGGGTCGACGGCATGCTGCTCGACTGCGATGCCCGCACTCCCGCACAGGTGCTCACCCACGCCTGGGCGGTGATCACCGAGGGCCGCGCGGTGGAGTTCCACGACACCGTGGCCCACCTCGTGCTGCGCCTGTCGCAGATCCTCGAGGCCGACTTCCAGAACTCGCCGGAGGCCCGGAGCCCCCAGCACCTGCAGGAGTCGTTCGGCGCCGGACCGATGGACCAGTTCGACTTCGAGCAGATGTCACGCCTGCTCGTCCGCGACGAACCGGGCGTCGCCATGCCCCCGAGCCGCAGGCACCGGGTGCAGGAGCTGCTGTCCGTGCTGCGGACCCAGCGGTTCTTCCCCGACCAGTCGGCGCCGGCCCAGAGCCCTCACCGCTTCGTCTTCGACAGCTGCGCGGAGGCCGTGCAGGCGTTCCGTGAGCGGCTGCCGGAGGCCGTGGCGGTGGCCAAGGCGATCGCCGTCGGGCGGCTCGAGGTCGACGGCGAGTACCGCGAGGCCACGCACGACCCGCTGTTCGAGTCGATCGGCCTCACCGGCCTGGACCCCGGCGACCTCGCGCTCTTCCCCGACTACCTCGTCCTGCTCGACTCGGGCGACTTGGACGCGGCCGAATACGGCCTCGTCGCCGAGGTCCTCTCGTCTGGCCTGCCGTTCAAGGTGCTCGTGCAGACCGACGACGTCGTGGAGATCTCCACGGTCGGCCACGGGCACAGCGTGCTGTCCATGGCGAACCGCCGGCTCACGAGCATGGCCCAGGGACTCACCGACGTGTTCGTGCTCCAGGCGCCCTCGTCGCACCTGCTCACGGTGCGCGTACAAGTCGTGCGCGGTCTCGAGTACACGGGTCCGGCGCTGTTCAGCGTGTTCTCCGGCGCCGGCGGGACCGAGCCCGGGATCGCCCCCTACTTCGTGGCTGCCGCGGCGCTCGAGGCCCGGGTCTTCCCGGTGTTCGTGTACGACCCGGCCGCGGGTCCCGACTGGGCGGCGAGGTTCTCCCTCGACGGCAACCCGCAGCTCGAACGCGACTGGCCCGTGCACGAGGTCACCTACCAGGACGCCGCATGCCAGGCCGCGCGGCTCGAGGTTCCGTTCACGCTGGCCGACTTCGTGGCGTGCGACCCGCGATACTCGCCGCACTTCGCCGACGTACCGCAGGAGGCCTGGGGCGACGGGCTCGTGCGGGTCGACGAGGTGGGCATGCGCGCCGCCCGGAGCGCGGTCGAGCAGGTGCCCCACGTGCTTCTCCTCGACGCGGCCGACACGCTCCACCGAGTCATCCTCGACGAGCGAGTCGTGCGCGAGACGCTGCGCTGCCGCGAGATGTGGCGGAGCCTGCAGGAGCTCGGCGGCATCCACAACTCGCACGCCGAGCGGCTTCTCGCTCGCGAGGAGGAGGCGTGGCGCCTCCAGCTCGACGCGACGTCGGCGACGGCGTCCGCGTCTGCGTCCCCGGCGGCGGCACCGGTCGGCCCGGCGCCCGCGTCGGCGGTCATCCTCGTCCAGGACGAGGCCGAGCCCGAGCCCGAGCGTTCGAAGGACGAGGCCTACATCGACACCGTGCGCTGCTCCACGTGCAACGAGTGCACCCAGCTGAACAACGCGATGTTCGCCTACAACGAGAACCAGCAGGCCTACATCGCCGACCTCAAGGCCGGGACGTACTCCCAGCTCGTCGAGGCAGCCGAGAGCTGCCAGGTGTCGGTGATCCATCCAGGCAAGCCCTGGGATCTCTCCGAGCCCGGCCTCGACGACCTCGTGGCCCGGGCGCAGCCGTTCCTCTAGGAGCTAGGCTCGCTCGTTGTTGGCCGGCGATGCCTGGTGCGGCAGTGGCTGCGAAGTCGTACCGTCCTGCGACATGGAGCCGCTGCCACCCGAGATCGTCGACTACTACCGATCCAGCGATGAAGCCGCTCGGCTGAGGGATGGCGTCGGACCGCTGGAGTTCCTCCGGGTCCAGGAGATCGTGCGGCGGTTCCTGCCGCCGGGCACGCACCGGATAGCCGACATCGGCGGGGCGACCGGCGTTCACGCGCGCTGGCTGGCCGACGACGGACACGAAGTGAGGATCTTCGACGTGGTCGCGGCCCACGTCGAAGCAGCCCTGGCGCTGGCATCGGATCGGCCCTCGGTCTCTGCCGAGGTGGCTGATGCCCGAAGCCTGCCCGCCCAGGATGGCAGCTTCGATGCGGCCCTGCTCCTCGGCCCGCTGTACCACCTGACGACCCGCGACGACAGGCTGCTCGCTCTTCGTGAGGCCGCCAGAGTCGTGCGGCCGGCGGGAGTGGTCTTCGTCGCCGCCATCTCGCGGTTCGCTTCTCTCTTCGACGGTCTGACCACCGGTTCCCTGTTTGACGACGACTTCGCAGCGATCGTGAAGCACGACCTGGCGAGTGGGCATCACCGCAACCCTGGCCAGCGGCAGGGGTGGTTCACCACCGCCTACTTCCATCGGCCTGATCAGCTGCGCCAGGAGTGCCTGGACGCGGGGCTTGAGGTATCCGCCGTCCTCGGCGTCGAGGGCCTTGCGGGCTGGCTGCCACAGCTGACTCAACGGTGGGGCAGCCCCACCGACCGCGGGGTGATCCTGGACTCCGCGCGGGTGGTCGAGGCCGAGGAGACGCTCCTCGGCCTCAGCCCGCACCTGATGGCGGTGGCCCGAGTCCCGTGACCGGCAACCATTGGCCCCCGGTCCGACACTCGCGCAGACCGTCCACAGGCCCGGACCCGCTGCAGCACAGCCCCTTCCCGCGTTGGAGACCGCTCGTCCCACCCCTGGCCGGCGCTGCCGTCCGCTCGGGTGCCGCGCCGCCCACATGGACGCGGTCAGGGCGCCTCGAGCAGCACCGACACGCCCTGGCCCACGCCCACGCAGAGGGTCACCAGCGCCCGGTCGGCGCGGCGGTCGGCAAGCTCGATCGCCGCGGTGAGCGCGAGCCTCGCGCCCGTGGCGCCGAGCGGGTGGCCCAGGGCGATCGCGCCGCCGTTGGGGTTCACGTGCTCGGCGTCGTCGGGTAGGCCGAGCCCGCGCAGCACCGCGAGCGCCTGGGCCGCGAAGGCCTCGTTGAGCTCGACGACGTCCAGGTCGCCGATCGACAACCCGGTGCGGGCGAGCAGCTTCGTGGTGGCCGGCACCGGACCGATCCCCATCGTGCGGGGCTCGACGCCTGCGGACACCCCGGCGGTGATGCGGGCCCAGGGCTGCAGGCCATACCGGATCATCGCCTGCGCTGACGCCACGAGCACCGCGGCGGCGCCGTCGTTGATGCCGGAGGAGTTGCCCGGTGTCACGCTGCCGCCGGGGAAGAGCGGCGCCAGGGCGGCGAGCTTCTCGGGCGACGTCGCGCGCGGGTGCTCGTCGGCCTCGACCAGCACGGCCTCTTCACCACGCGGCCCCGGGACCGGCACCGCGGCGATCTCGCGGGCCAGCCGCCCGCGTGCCGCGGCGGCGGCGGTGCGTTCCTGCGATCGCAACGCGAACGCGTCTTGATCAGAGCGGCTGACGCCGAACTCGTCGGCCACGATCTGGGCCGTCTCGGGCATCGAGTGGGTGCCGAACGCCGCCTGCATCCGGGGGTTGACGAAACGCCACCCGAGGGTGGTGTCGAACGCCAGCGCCGAACGCGACCACGGCGTCTCGGCCTTCGGGCTGACGAACGGCGCGCGGGTCATGCTCTCGACGCCGCCGGCGATCACGAGGTCCGCGTCGCCCGAGCGCACCGCCCGGGCGGCGACGAGCACGGCGTCGAGTCCGGAGGCGCACAGGCGGTTCACCGTCACGCCGGGCACCCGTACGGGCAGCCCCGACAGCAGCACGGCCATCCGCGCCACGTTGCGGTTGTCCTCGCCCGCCTGGTTCGCGCAGCCCAGCACGACGTCGTCGAGCGCCTCCCAGTCGACATCGGGCAGCGAGCCCACGAGCGCTGCGATCGCGTGGGCCGCGAGATCGTCGGGCCGTACGGGCGCGAGCGTGCCGCCGTATCGACCGAAGGGGGTCCGCACGCCCGCTACCACGTACGCCTCAGCCATGACCTCAGTGTCCCTGGTCGGGTGAACGGCGGGTGGCGAGGGTCTTGGCGTCGCCCGGCCGGGTCGATGACGTGGTGCCCGCCGCAGCCCGCGGAACCTGTGTGGGACAGACTGCTCGCCATCCCTCAACCCCTGTGGTGGTGCGATGAGCCTTGCAGTGCAGGTGGTCTCGACGACCGGGCCCGACGGTGTCCACGTGCGAGAGGTGCCCGACCCCGTAGCCGCCGCTGGCATGGTCCTCATCGACGTCCATGCCGTGGGCGTCTCCTTCCCGGACCTGCTGCTCAGCCGCGGGCAGTACCAACTGAAACCCGACCCCCCGTTCACCCTCGGGGCCGACTGCGCCGGCACGGTGGTCACCGGCGCGGGTGGTGTGCAGGCGGGGCAGCGGGTGGCGGCGTTCCTGCCGCACGGCGCCGCCGCCGAGCGGGTCCTCGTTCCCGAGGCGTGGGTGCTGCCGCTGCCGGGCTCGGTCGGCTTCGTTCAGGGTGCGGCGCTGCCGCTGAACTACCTCACCGCGCATTTCGCCCTCGCTGTGCGCGCCGCGCTGCGCCCCGGCGAGACCGTACTCGTGCACGGCGGTGCGGGCGGGGTGGGGACGGCGTGTCTGCAGGTCGCCCGCGGACTCGGTGCCCGCACGGTCGCGGTGGTGAGCACACAGAAGAAGCGGGCGGTCGCGGTGTCCGCCGGCGCCGATCACGCGGTGCTCGTCGACGGCTTCCGAGATGCGGTGGCCGCGATCACGGGCGGGACGGGGGTCGACGTCGTGGTCGATGTCGTGGGCGGGGAGGTGATGACCGACTCGCTCCGGTTGCTCGCCCCGCTGGGGCGGCTGCTGGTCGTCGGCTTCGCGGCGGGCCAGGGGATCCCCGAGGTGAAGGTGAACCGGCTGCTGCTGAACAACGTCGACGTGCGAGGCGTCGGGTGGGGTGCCTACGCGCTCGCCCAGCCCGGCTACCTGGCGTGGCAGTGGGGCGAGCTCCTGCCCATGATCGAGTGCGGCGCCGTCGCACCCGTCGTCGGTGCCACGTACCCCCTGCACGAGTACGCCCGCGCGCTCGTCGACTTGGACGAGCGGCGCACCCTCGGTAAGTCGGTCGTGCTCGTCCCCCGCTGACAGACCGCGCACAGGGATGGCGCCGCGCGCCGCCTATCTGCTCGAAGGCGACCAGGCGGGGTCCCGTCCCAGGAAGGCGACGAGGCGCACGACCGGCCCGGCCGCGTCCGCCACGGTTACCTCCGGGCCGAACGGCTGGCCGGGTCCCCGATACTCGGGCTTGAGCATCTGCCTGCCCGTGGCGAGGCCCCACTCGGCCGCCTCCTGGTCGTAGGCCACCGAGTGGCCCGTCGCCATCGCCAGGTCCCATCCGTGCGTGAGGAACTCCATGATGAGGAAGCCCGCGGGCAGCGCGCGCGACGCTTCGGTCGTCTCGCGGTAGGAACGGACGATGCTGCGGGCCGCTGCCCCGAACTCCGTCGAAGGGACAGGCCCAGCGCGATAGGCGTTCGGATCTCCGGTGTCAGCAGTGCCGGTGAGCCTCGCCGCGAAGCTCCGGGCCCACCCGACGAGGTGGTCCGTGAGATGAGTCACATCGAGCTCGGGACAGGGGGTGGGCAGGTGGGCCTGGTCGGGCCGCACGGCCGAGACGATGGCCTCGGTCTGGTCAAGGACGGATGCCAGCAGGTCGGTCTCATGCGCACGCATCGTGTGACGCTACCGCGGAGGGAGCGCCCCAGGTGGGTGCACAATGGAGTGGGGCGCCCGGTCACGAGCTGGACCGCCCCCACCAAGCGCCCCGGCGATCCTGGGGCCGGAGGGAACGGTTATGGAAGCACTACGCACGTTCATGCACGAGATCGTCACCACCGTGGCCTGGCACCAGGTGCTGACCCGCGAGCAGTACGAGCTCAGGCTCGCAGCCGAGAACGACAAGGCCCGGGCCCAGAGCGGCGTCAGCAACACCTGGACCCACTGAACTGACCGGCACCGCGAGGCTGATGGGGATCTCCCCGTCAGCCTCACTCATGTCCGGGGGTCGTCTGCTGGGCGGGACGCCGGTCGGCTACGTGAGGCGGTCGACGATCGTCTTCGCCGCCGCACGCGTGCCGAGGGCCTCCAGTAGCTGCCAGGCCTCCAGATAGGCCGTGACGAACCGGTCGCTGAGCTCGAAGTCGCCGACGAGGTCCCGGTCGCGCAGGAACGCCAGCGGGTCTGACTCGAGGGTGCGCGCCGCGCGCTCGAGGAGCGCGGTGCGGTTGTCCGTGTGCTCGATGGGTCGCCCGAGGTCGTCAGGGCGCACCCAGGACCTCGCCCACGCGGCGGTGGTCAGGGCGCAGATGGCCACCTCGCCGCCGTGGGCGGCGTTCTGCGCTGCGATGGCCAGGATCCACGGCGGGAGGCGGTCGGTGGTGAAGGCGCACTGCCGACGACTGGTGTCTGCGATCGAGGGGTTGCCAAAGCGGTCGATCAGGGTCGCTCCGTACTCGCCGAAGTCGACACCGGAGATCGGCGTCAACGTGGGCTCGGCCTCCTTCGTCATGTACAGCTCGGTGGCCCGACGCAAGGCCGGCACGTCCAGGACCTCGTGGACGTACTCGATTCCTGCGAGCTGCCCCAGCTGCCCGATGACCTGGTGAGAGGCGTTCAGCAGCCGGAGCTTCATGAGCTCGTACGCGTCGACGTGGTCGACGAAGGTGGCCCCCACGTCCTCCAGGGGCGGTCGGCCGGTCGGGAAGTGGTCCTCGATGACCCACTGGCGGTAGGGCTCGCACACCACCGGGCGGGCGTCCCGGTAGCCATGCCGGAGTACGAGCGACTCGATGTCGGCGTCGGTGGTCGCGGGCGTGATGCGATCGACCATGGAGTTCGGGAAGGCGACGTTCTGCTCGATCCAGGTCGCCGTGTCCACGCTTCGCAGCGACGCGAAGCCCACCAGAGCCTGGCGCGCGACCCGGCCGTTGGCGCGGATGTTGTCGCAGGACAGCACCGTGAACGCCGGTGTACCCGCCGCGCGGCGGAGCTCGAGCGCGTCGACGAGGAGCTCGAAGGCGGGTCGGGGCGACGCGCCGCTCTCGGCCGCTGCCCGCGCGCGCCGTGCGCCCGGCTCGTCAAATGCGCCCGTCGTCGGTTCGAGGAAGTAGCCACCCTCGGTGATGGTCAGCGAGACGATCCGGATCGCAGGTTCGGTCAGCACCCGCAGTGCCTCGCTCGGGTCGTCCGGTGCGTACACGTAGCCGACGAGGGACCCGACCACCCTGTCGTCGATCCGGCCGTCGTTGTGCTTGCAGCACACGGTGTAGAGCAGGTCCTGCGCGCGCAGGGCCTCGCCCATGTGGCCGTCGGGCAGCACGCCGATCCCGATGATGCCCCACTCGAGTCCCTGGCCGTGGTGGAGCAGATCGTCGACGTAGACGGCCTGGTGCGACCGGTGGAACGCACCGACACCAAGGTGCGCGATCCCGGCGCGCACCGCATCGCGGTCGTACGTCGGGACGGCCACGCCTTCGGGGACGCTCGCCAGCAGCGCGGACGTGAGAGCGTTCATGGTGCCTCTCCCGGAGGTCTCAAGGGCTGACCGAGCCGATCCACCCGCGCTCGAACAGTACCCACCGCCCCCGTGCCGGTGGGGTCGGGCGAGGCAACAGCTGCGACCAGCACGCCTGACCGGCGCAGCGGTAGCGTCGTCGTGCCACCGGGTGCACGCGGCACCCGATGTCTCGCCGAGAGGATGCCCGTGAACGCCCCAGGCGAAGGAGCTGGCCACGCGCCCTGGCCAGCGGCACCTGCCGCGTGGGAGCGGCCGAGTCCGGGGGCCCCGCCGGCCGCGGAGCTCGACGCCGAGTTCCACCGGCTCCTGACGTTCGCCGAGGGCTCGTGGGTTCCCGGCGGTGGCTTCGGCCGGCTCGACGACGACGGGCAGCTCGTCCCCGACGTGCCTGTCGAGACCTATGGGTGCGCCAGGATTACGTACTCGTTCGCGCTCGGCTCGCTCGCGGGACGCTCCGGGGACGGGGCCCGCGTGGACCACGGAATGTCCGCCCTCGTCGAGGGCGGGCTCCTGCACGACGACGACCACGGTGGCTGGTACGCCTCCGTCGCAGCCGGCCCCGAGGGCGGCGCGGCGCCCGTCGTCGTCGACCCGACCAAGGCGGCGTACGCGCACGCCTTCGTGGTGCTAGCAGCGTCCTCGGCCGCCGTCGCGGGGCGCCCGGGCGCCGACGACCTGCTCGCGGAAGCCCTGGGCGTCGTCGAGGAGTACTTCTGGGACGAGTCCGCGGGCGTCGTGCGCGAGAGCTTCAGCCCCGACTGGAGCGTGGGGGAGGACTACCGGGGGGCGAACGCCAACATGCATAGTGTCGAGGCGTTCCTGGCCGCCGCTGACGCCCTCGGAGAGCACGGTCGGGTGTGGCGCGAGCGTGCCGGTCGCATCGTCGAGCGGATCATCCACGGCACGGCGCGGGAGGCGCGGTGGCTCCTGCCCGAGCACTACGACGTCGACCTTCAGGCGCTGCGTGACTACAACACGGACGACAGGGCGCACCCCTTCCGGCCCTACGGAGTCACGCCCGGCCACCTGTTCGAATGGTCCCGGCTCTGCGTGCACCTGTACGCAGCCGAGGTCGCGGACGGACGGCCCTCGAGGGAATGGCTCGTGTCCGATGCTGTCGACCTGTACGCGCGGGCGGTCGAGATCGGTTGGGCGGCAGACGGAACGGAGGGGTTCGTGTACACGACCGACTTCGCCGGCGCGCCAGTCGCACGGGCCCGCATGCACTGGGTCCTGGCCGAGGCCGTCGGCGCCGCGGCGGTGCTGCACCAGCTGACCGGACAGGCCAGTTACGCACGGGACCATTCGAGGTGGTGGGCGTTCGCGGAGCGTCACTTCATCGATCGCCAGCGCGGATCCTGGTACCACGAGCTCGACGCAGAGCTCCGGGTGTCCACCGGCACCTGGTCGGGCAAGCCGGACGTCTACCACGCGCTGCAGGCCACGCTCGTGCCGCGGCTCCCGCTGGCCCCCACGTTCGCGCGCGCGCTGCGCCAGGTCGGATGATCGCGCCTCCGGGGAACCGCGCCACCCCCGGTGCGCTGGGCAAGAGCGTCGCCGTCGTGGCGTGGCAGCATGCGCATCGTGCCGAGCGACCCTGACGTCCCCCGTCCCGCCATCCTCCTGACCGGCTCGCCCGCGTCCGGGAAGTCCACCCTGGGACTCGCCCTGGCCCGCGAGCTCGACGCCTTCCTCGTGGACCTGGACACCGCGACGGCGCCGATGCTTGCCGTCGTGTCGTCGCTCGTGGACGTCCACGACCTCGACGACGGCAGACTCGCGGCCCTGACGAGGGACGCCCGCTACGAGACTGTCGTCGCGCTGGCCGAGGAGAACCTGCGGACCGGACGTCCGGCCGTGCTGGTGGCACCGTTCACGAAGGAGCGGCGCGACCCGCAGGCCCGCGCCGACCTCGACCGGAGGCTGCGCGCCGCCGGGGGCTCACCCGTGCTCGTCTGGGTGGCGGTCTCGCCAGAGACGGTTCTGGCGCGACTCACGGCTCGAGGCGCCGAGCGGGACCTGGCCAAGATCGCCGACCCCACGGACTTCCTGCGGTCCCTCGAGGTCGACGCGCCCGTCGGCCCGCACGTGTCGGTCGACGGGGAGCGACCGGTCGACGAGGTGCTCGCGGCCGTCCTCTCGGCCCTGGCCTAGTCCGCCCGAAGGGATTTCCGGGTCGGGCCTTCCGTCCATGCCATCGATGGCATAGCCTTGCCATCGATGGCATGGACGTGACGCGGAGGAGGTCGCGAGGTGACGAGGAGTCGTTTGCGCGACGTGGCTGAGGCCGCCGGGGTCAGCCTGCGCACCGCCTCGCGCGTCCTCAACGACGATCCGCGGGTCGCGGCGGACACGCGGGCGCGCGTGCGCGCCGTGATCGACGAGCTGCAGCTACACGCCGGACCTGATGGCCCGCTCGCTGCGAGGCGGCACCGACGCGACCATCGGGCTGGTCGTCGAGTCCATCGCCGACCCGTTCTTCTCCGAGCTGGTCGCCGCCGTCGAGTCGGCAACCTCCGACGAAGGGCAAGTCGGTCCTCGTCGCCTCCACGCACGGCGACGCCGGAGCGCGAGGCGCGGGTCGTCGACCGAGCTGCTGCAGCGGCGGGTCTCGGGCCTGCTGCTCGTGCCGACCGCCGGTGACCACTCGTGGCTGGTCGGCTCGGCGACCCCGCTCGTGCTCGTCGACCGAGCCGCCGACGGGACTCGAGGCCGACGTCGTCGGCATCGACGACGAGCGGGCGGCCTACGACGCGTCGTCCCACCTGATCGCGCACGGGCACCGCGACATCGCCTACGTCGGCGACTACTCGCACGTGTCGACGTCCGCGGCCCGCCTGGCCGGCTACCGCCAAGCGATGGCGCAGCACGGACTCGCCCGCCGCCGAGCGGCTGGTGCACGCCGACTGCCCGACCGCCGCCGGCTGCCGCGGACGGTGACCCGCGAGTTGCTCGGTCGGAACCGACCCGACGGCCGTCTTCAGCGGCGACGACCCGGTGCTCGCTCGGTGTCGTCCCGGCCCTGCACGAGCACGGGCGCACCGACATCGCGCTGGTCGGGTTCGGCGACTTCGCGATGGCCGACGCTCTGGTCCCGGCGGTGACCGTCGTCGACCACTCCGGCGCGCCGGTGGGCCGGGCCGCGATGGCCCGGCTGAGCCGAAGGATCGGCGAGCCCGGCCTGCCCGCCGTCGACCGTCCATGTGCCGGTCGCGCTCGTCGCAGCGCGGGTCCGGGGAGCTGCGCCCATGACGCGTCGTCCACCGAGGTCGTGGTCGGGCTCGACCTCGGCACGACCACCTCGAAGGCGTGGCTGCGGACCTGTCTGGGCCGGCAGGTGGCGCTGGTCGACGGCCGAGACGCCGTGGACGACCGTCGACGGGGGCGACCGAGACGCCGGCCGCGCGCTGCTCGACCTCGCGGTCGACCTGCTGACGCCGGGCGGTCGGAGCGGCGGAGCCGCAGGTCGGGCCGCGTGCGCGTCCTCGGTGTCGGGGTCGCCGGCCTCGCCGAGAGCGGCGTCCTGCTCGACGCGCGCCGGCGAGCCGTGCGCCCGGTGGTCGCCTGGTTCGACAAGCGCGGGGCACGGCAGATCGGCCAGATCGGGCGCGCGGGTCCCGCAGCTGCCCGAGCAGTTCGCCCGACGGACCGGCCTGCCGTGGGACTGCCAGGCCAGCCTGGCCAAGCTGCTCTGGCTGCAGAGCACGGTCTGGACTGACCGCCGGCGCACCGCTGGGCGAGCGTCCCCGAGTGGGTCGTGCACCAGCTCGGCGGGTGCTCTGGTCCGCGAGCCGTCGCTGGCGTCGCGGACCGGGCTCGTCGACCAGGCCACCGGCGCGATCTGGGCCGACGGGCGTCGCGGCGGCCGGCCTGCCCGCGACGCTGCTCCCGCCCGCCGTCGTCGCGGGGAGACCCCGTGGGCGCGCTGCGGCTACGCGGGTCTGCCGTCGCCGGTCGCAGGGCGCCGCCCTCACCGTCGCCGGCCACGACCACCCGGTCGCGGCGATCGGCGTCGGCGCCGTCGGTCCGGACGAGCTGTTCAACTCCTCGGGGACGGCCGACGTCGTCGCCCGCTCCCTGCCGGGTGTGCTCGACGACGACCGGCGTGAGCTGCTGGTCCGGTCGGGCTTGCTCCGCGGGGCGCACGTCCTGCCGGGGACGACGCTGCTGCTCGGCGGTGTCCGAGGCGGCCTGCTGCTGCGTCGGGTCCTCGGGGCGCTCGGAGCCTCGAGCGAGCCGGAGCGGCGACGCGCTCGACCAGGCCGCGCTCGAGGTCGGGGAGCTTCCCTCGGGCTCGAGGTCTCCGGTGCCGGACCGACCGGTGACGACGTCGTAGTCCGGACTGACGCGACGACGTCACGCCGGCGGACATCTGGGCGGCCGCCACCCGATACACCGCCGGCGAGACCCGCGCCCTGCTCGCCACCATCGACGCGCATCGTGGGTCCGCACCAGCGGGCCGTCGCGTGCGGTGGCTGGACCCGGATGGCGAGCGTGCGCGCAGCGAAGCGGCTCGCCATCGAGCATCTGCAGTTCTCCGCGCTGGCCGAGCCCGGCGTCATCGGCGCCGCCACTGCTCGCCGGCCAGGCCGCCGGCCTCGGCTCGCATCCTCGCCACCCATCAGACGTCCCGTACGACCACCCCGTCAAGCGCCATCTCCGGAGGAGACTCATGAGCCCCGCCACGACCCAGCCGGTCAAGACCCTCGACGACATCGCGGGGGAGGACGGCGTCTTCGCGATCATCGCGATGGACCAGCGCAACACCTTGCGCCGCATGTTCACCGCGGTCGGCATCGAGGCCACCGACGAGGACCTGCGCCAGTCCAAGGCCGACGTCGCGCGGGTGCTCACGCCCGGCGGCGAGCGGGATCCTGTTCGACCCGACCTACGGCGTGCCCGCCGTCATGCAGTCCGGGGCGCTCGACCCGCGGCTGCGGGCTGCTCGTGGCCTCCGAGCCGGCGGTGCGCGAGTCGCTTCAACGGCGAGCCGCGTACGCACCGCGACCCCGAGCTGGACGCCCAGTGGGTGCTCGACCAGGGCGGCGACGCCAACAAGTTCTTCGCCCAGCTGCGCGCCGACCGACCGGCCCCGGGGGCCGGCGAGCCCGACCTCGTCGCCGAGTGCCTGGACGCGGTCCGGCAGGTCGTCGACGACTGCCGCGACGGTCGGGATCCCGTCGGTCATCGAGAACCTCGTCTACCCGCTGCCCGGCGAGGACGCTCACGCCGGCAGCAGCGCGAGGACGCGATCATCGAGGCGGCGCGGGCGCTCAACGAGCTCGACATCGACCTGCTCAAGCTGGAGTACCCCGGCTCACCCGAAGGCTGCCGTCGGCTCGCCTCGGTGCTCGACCGGCCGTGGGCCGTGCTCTCCGCCGGTGTGCCGTTCGACCAGTTCACCGAGGTCCTGCAGGTCGCCTTCGACGAGGGCGGCGCCTCCGGGCTTCATCGCGGGTCGCTCGGTCTGGCGCGAGTCGCTGGCCGCTGGCCGGGGCCGAGCGTCAGGAGTTCCTGGACGACGGTGGCGCGGCCGCGGCTGGACACGCTGCGCGCGGTCGCCACCGAGAAGGCTCGGGCGTGGACCACCGTCGCCGCCACCGCCTGATGTGAGCCGTCAGGACGTGCGTGGGACGCGGACGGGCACTCCCTCGCCCGCGTCACGCACGTCCAGAGGGGCGCGATCCGCTCGCGGGGGCGCTGACGGAACCAGCGGCCGCGTGGCCGACCGCTCTAGATAACAAACAGGTAACGCCTACTACGGACGTATTGCCAGGATTCGCCGGGCTCTAACTTGGCCGCATCGGTCCTGACAGCGCTGTCAGACAGCGCTGTCAGACACCGGTGACACGAAGAGAACATGCTTCAGATCAAGGGTTTCTGATGAAGACCTCGCGCTGGGTTCGTCCCCGATCTTCCCGATCGAGTTGGCGGAGAGGAGCAGCCGTGTTCGTGCGCACACTGACCGCCACGCTGTGCGGCTCCTCTCGCCCCGACCTACGGGCCGGGACCTGATGAGCGGCCGGTCACCGCCCCACTCTCGCCGACGTCGCGGCCCGCGCCGGCGTCAGCCTCAAGACGGCGTCCCGGGCGCTCAACGGCGAGTACGGCGTGCGCCCGCGACGGAACGACCGGGTCCGCCGGGCCGCCGACGAGCTTGGCTACCGGCTCAACCACCTCGCCAGGGCCCTGGCCAGCACGGCAGACCAGCGCCACGGTCGGGCTGCGTGCTCCCCACGGTGTCCGACCCGTTCTTCGCCGCCATCGCGGCCGAGGTCGAGACGGCGCTGGCGCCGCGGAAGCTGCGGTCTCATCTCGGTGAGCCACGGCGACGACATGGCCACGGCAGCGCGACGCTCACCAAGGCGCTGGTCGAGCGTCGAGTCGATGCGCTGGTCGTCGTCTCCGCGCCGGGTGACTCCTCCTACCTGCAGCTCGACATCGACCACGGCCTGCGTGGTCGTGGCTGGACCGGCCGCTCGACGGCGTCGACGTCGACACCGTCACGGTCGACAACCGGATCGCCGCCACGCGGCCGTCGCAGAACTCATCGCTGCGGGTCACCGCCGGATCGCGGTGATCGGGTTCGACCGCGACCTCTGGACGATGAGCGAGCGCTACGACGGCTACGAGCTCGCCCATCTGCAGGCAGGCCTGCCGGCTGGACGAGGACCTCGTGGCCACGCACTGCGGGGGTGCGGCCACCGCCAAGAACTGGTCACGGCCATGCTCGAGTCACCTACCCACCGACGGCCGTCGTTCGCGCTGCAGAATCGGGCCAGCCGGTCGGTGGCGCGATCCGTCCATGCTGACGCGGCATCGACGTCGAGCTCGTCGTCTTCGACGACGTCGCCGACCCGGACCTGCTCGTCATCCCACCGATCACGGTGGTCGCGTCCGAGCCGAAGCGGCTCGGCGCGACCGCCGCGGCGCATGACGCTGGAGCGGCTGGCCGACGGGATGGCCCGACCCGCAGCGTCGTGCTCCCGCCGTTGTTCCAGCACCTCGAGGCCGGATCGCGTCGTCGGATCCCCCCCGTGGAGGCAGCTCTGTGAAACCGCACCACAGCACCGAAACCCCGCAGACATCGAGTACTCGTCCCGCTAGAACAAGAGAGAAGGTGATCGTGAATGGCAGACCAGAATCCGGCCGCGTCCGCACGGGGACCGGACCCCACCCCGGCGCCGCGCGCCCCGGCGCTCGCGGCCCGATCGGTGGAGAAGCAGTTCGGCCAGGTCCGCGCGCTGCGCGGTGTCTCCTTCGAGGCGATGGCCGGGCGAGGTCACCGCGCTCATCGGCGACAACGGCGCCGGCAAGTCGACGCTCGTCAAGTGCCTGTCCGGCGTGCACCGACCCGGACTCGGGCACCATCGAGGTCGACGGTGAAGCCGGTCGCCCTCGCCAGCCCGACCGACGCCGAGGCACGCGGCATCGAGACGGTCTACCAGGACCTCGCCCTGGCGCCCGACCTCGACGCCGCCGTCGAACGTGTTCCTCGGGCGCGAGATCCGCAGGTTCCGATTCCTGACCGACCAGGCCGCGATGCGCCGCGCAGACCGCGCGCAGAGCTTCGCCGAGCTCGGCGTCGGGATGGTCCAGGACCTCCGGGTGCCGGTCGCGTCCTTCTCGGGCGGCCAGCGACAGTCGGTCGCCATCGCGCGGGCAGCCATGTGGGCCAAGCACGTGATCCTGCTCGACGAGCCCACCGCGGCCCTCGGTGTCATCCAGACCGCGAAGGTGCTGCGACCTGATCCGCCAGGTGCGCGACCGCGGTCTGGCCGTCGTCTTCATCTCGCACAACCTGCCGCAGGTGCTCGAGGTGGCGGACCGCATCGAGGTGCTGCGGCTCGGGCTCGCGCGTCGCCCGCTTCGAACGGGGCGAAGCCGACGTGGACCTGCTCATCGCGTGCGATCTCCGGCGCCTTCACGAACGAGGTGGCGGCATGAGTGACATCAAGACCGACCCGTCGACGATGCAGCCCCCGAGGACGGGGCCGAGGCCATCGAGCTGGGCGCAGCGATCGACGGCGACGGCCGTGGAGGTCGAGCGCCAGGCCGACGCCGACCGAGGGCGCCGGCATGTCGCGTCGACACGAAGCCGACGCTCTGTACCGTCGGCTGGTCGCGCAGCCCGGTCCTCGATGACCTTCTTCTTCCTGCTCGTCACGATGGTGATCTTCTCGCTGCTGGCGCCAGGGAAGTTCAACACCGCGACCAACATCCAGCTGCTCGCCCTGAACGTCTCGATCCTGACAGTCGTCAGCGTGGGCACCACGTTCGTCATCGCCACCGCCGGGCATCGACCTGTCGATCCCGTCGGGCATCGTGCTCGGCGAGGTCTTCGCCGTCAAGGCGCTGAGCTTCATCCACGTCGGCGCCGGGACGGCCGTCGACGTGACCGCCGACCAGACGAAGCTCTGGTACATCCTCGTGGCGCTGGTCGGCTCGCTGCTCGCCGGGCTGATCCTCGGGTCTCGTCAACGGTTTCACCGTCGGCTACATGCGGATCCCTCCGATGCTCGCGACCCTGGGCTCGCTGGGGGCCGGCCTCGGTATCGCGCTGTTGCTGCAGAACGGCGTCAACATCGCGACGTACGCGCTCGAACCCGGTCGCCACCGGTGAGCTCATCCCCGGGCTGCACAACCTCATCCTCATCGCGTTCTCGTCGTGATCATCGGCTACATCGGGATGCACATGGCGGTCTTCGGCCGCCACACGCTGGCGATCGGCTCGAGCGAGGAGGCGTCGCGCCGGGTCGGTCTCAAGGTCGAGCGCCACCTCATGAAGGTCTACGTGGTCGGCGGACTGGCCAGCGGGCTCGGCGGGTTCCTGTCCGTCGCGTACTTCTCGACGACGTCCGTCGCCGGCCACTCGACCGACAACCTGAGCGCCATCACCGCCGTCGCCCTCGGCGGCACCAGCCTGTTCGGTGGTATCGCCACGATCATCGGCACCGTCATCGGTGTCTGGATCCCCGCCGTGCTGCAGAACGGCTTCATCATCGTCGGCGTCCAGCCCTACTGGCAGATGGTCGCCGTCGGCATCGTCCTCATCCTCGCCATCTACAGCGACCAGCTGCGGCGTCGCGCGCGCAACCGGCGCTAGAGCCCACGATCCCATCGACACCCCATCGCAGGATCCCGAACAAGGAGTGCATGTGAAGTACGAGACAGTTCCTCACGGTGTCGGCGGTCTCCGCCCTCGCCCTGGTCTCGTGGCCTGCGTAGCGGGTCCAGTAGCAGCAGCTCCGCCTCCACCGGCGGATCCAGCGCCTCCTCCGGTGGACCAGCTGCTCCGGTGGCTCGGCCGCGGCCGGCAAGAACATCACCCTCATGGTCGGCGTCAAGGGCGACCCGTTCTACGTGTCGATGGAGTGCGGCGCCAAGGAGGCGGCCGCGGCCGCGGGCGTCAACCTCACGACGCAGGGCCCGGACAAGTTCGACGCCACCCTGCAGAACCCGATGCTCGACGCGATCGCAGCGACGAAGCCCCGACGGCGCTGCTCGTCGCGCCGAACGACGTCAAGGCCTCGATGCCGCCGCTCAAGCGGATCCAGGACGCCGGCGCGAAGGTCGTCCTGGTCGACACGATCGTCGACCGACCACATCGATCGGCGTCTCGCGGATCGCGACGGACAACAACCTCGGTGGCCAGAAGGCGGCCGACGCGCTCAAGCAGCTCGGCGTCACGGGCAAGGTGCTGGTCATCTCGACCGACCCGGGCGTGTCCAGCGTCGACGCCCGCGTTGCCGGCTTCAAGACCGCAGGCGGCGGCTGATGGCCTCACCCTGGTCGGCGACACCCAGTACTCGCACAACAACGCCAGCACCGCGGCACAGGTCATCTCGGCCGCACTGGCCAAGGACCCTGACCTCCAGGGCGTGTTCGCCACCAACCTGTTCACCGCTCAGGGTGTGGCGACCGGCATCAAGCAGGCCGGCAAGTCCGGCAAGGTCAAGGTCGTCGGCTTCGACGCCGGTCCCGACCAGATCAAGCAGCTCGAGGCCGGCGACGTGCAGGCGCTCGTCGCCCAGAAGCCGTTCGACATCGGCAAGCAGGGTGTCGAGCAGGCCGTGGCCGCGCTGACCGGCCAGACGGTCACGACGTCGATCGAGACCGAGTCCCTCATCGTCACCAAGGACAACATGACGCAACCCGACGTCAGCAAGTACATCTACAAGTCCACCTGCTAGTCGTGCCAACGAGGCCCGCCCATCGGCAGCGTGCTGCTGACGGGCGGGCCTCGCTACGTCCCACCGCGCGGAGCGAAGCTCACCAGCCGTGGACGCAGCCAGACCGGCGGCGCCCCCCAACCCGAGGTCACGAGGAGTTCGAACGATGCAGCCCTATCGACTCAACCGACTGTTCAACTCGCGCTCGGGGCGTGCCCTGGACGTGGCCGTCGACCACGGCTTCTTCGGTGAATCGGCGTTCATCACGGGGATCGAGGACATGGGTGCGGTCGTCGACACCCTGGTGGCAGCGAATCCCGACGCGATCCAGCTGACCCTGGGGCAGGCGCGCCTGCTCCAGCAGCGGCCCGGCCGCGACAAGCCGGCCCTCGTGCTGCGCACCGACGTGGCCAACGTGTACGGCAACCCGCTGGACTCCACGCTGTTCAGCCACCACTTCCCGCACGCGATCGAGGAGGCGGTCCGCCTCGATGCCGTCGCCGTGTGCGTCAACCTCCTGCAGCTGCCCGGGCGTCCGGACATCCGCGAGGCGTGCATCCTGTCGATCATGGCGCTGCGGCGCGAGGCGACCCGCTACGGCATGCCACTCATGGTCGAGCCGCTGGTGATGCAGGACAACGCTGCATCGGGCGGGTACATGGTCGACGGCGACATCACGAAGATCACGACGCTCGTGCGCCAGGCCCGCGAGCTCGGGGCCGACCTGATCAAGGCAGATCCCTGCGACCACGTCGAGGACTACCACAAGGTGATCGAGGTCGCCGGTGACGTTCCCGTGCTCGTCCGCGGGGGCGGGCGGGTCGACGACCGCACCCTTCTCGAGCGCACGGTCGCCGTGCTGGCGCAGGGCGCGCAGGGCATCGTGTACGGCCGGAACGTGGTGCAGCACGAGTCACCCTCGGGCATCACGGCCGCGCTGATGGCGGTGCTGCACGACGGCGCGACGGTCGACGAGGGGCTGGCCCTGGTGGGGACGGCGGCGTCGTGAGCGCGAAGACCGTGAACGTGGGGATCGTCGGCGGCGGTCTCATGGGCCGCGAGATCGCCGCCGCGATCCAGCGGTGGCCGGCGCTCGTCGACCATCCCGTGCGCCCACGGCTCACCGCCGTCTGCGACGTGAACCCCGCGGCCCTGGAGTGGTTCGGCCAGATCGACTCGCTCACGACCACGACGGCCGACTACCACGACCTGCTCGCGGACGACTCCCTCGACGTCGTGTACGTCGCCGTCCGGCACGACCTGCACGAGCAGATCTACAACGACGTGATCCGGTCGGGCAAGAGCCTGCTCGCCGAGAAGCCCTTCGGGATCGACGGCGCCGCTGCACGCTCGATCCTGGACACCATGGCGGACCACCCCGACTGCTTCGTGCGGTGCTCCAGCGAGATGCCGTTCTTCCCCGGTGCCCAGTGGGCCATCGCCTACGTGAGCTCGGGCGCGCTCGGGACGGTCGTCGAGGCCCGCAACTCGTTCCTGCACGCCAGCGACCTCGACCCGTCCAAGCCGATCAACTGGAAGAGGCAGGCCGCCTACTGCGGCGAGGCCGGGGTGCTCAACGACCTCGGCATGCACACCTGGCACGTGCCGCTCCGGCTCGGGTGGGTGCCCGAGAGCGTCTTCGGGGTGCTGCAGAACATCGTCACCCAGCGTCCCGGCCCCGACGGCACGATGGTCGACTGCGACACGTGGGACAACGGGGTCATCCACAGCTGGAGCCGACACGATGGCGACCCGTTCCCGCTGACCACGCAGACCAAGCGCATCGCCCCGGGGCAGAAGAACACCTGGGAGTTCGAGGCCATCGGCATGGACGGCGGGGTCAGGTTCAGCACCAAGAACCCCAAGCGGGTCGAGGTCTTCCACCGCACCGACGTCCCCGGGATCGGGGCCGAGCAGTCGTGGCAGCAGCTCGACACCGGCAGCCAGTCCGTGTGGCCCACGGTCACCGGCGCGATCTTCGAGACCGGGTTCTCCGACGCGATCCTGCAGATGTGGGCGTCCTTCCTCGCCGAGCGGGAGGGCGAGCTCGAGGGGCGCTTCGGGTGCGCGACGCCGCAGGAGGCGCTCGTGAGCCACCGGATCTTCGCTGCGGCGCAGGAGTCTCACGCCACCGGCGCTTCCGTCAGCCTGTGATCGACGTGCCGACGCCGCATCCGATGCTGGTGGCGGGACACATCTGCCTCGACCTGTGGCCTCGGCTCGACCGTCACGCCGCGATCCGGCCGGGCATGCTCGTCGAGGTCGGACCGGTGGCGATGTCGCTCGGTGGATGCATCGGGAACACCGCTCGCGACCTCTCGGCGCTCGGAGCCGACGTCCGCGTGGCGACCTGTGTCGGAGACGACGAGTTCTCCGACATCGTCCGGTCGAAGCTGGCCAGCTCGGGGCTCGAGCGCGGAGACGTGGTATCCGTCCCTGGAGTGGCCACGTCGTACAGCCTCGTCCTGGAGCAGCCAGGGGTCGACCGGACCATCTGGCACCACGTGGGCGCGAACGTAGCCTTCACTGGGGCGTCGGTGGACATCGCCGGCGTGGACCTGCTCCACCTCGGGTATCCGCCGCTCCTGCCGGCGCTGACGCGGGACGAGGGCGCCCTGCTGCTCGACCTGCTCGACCGGGCGCGGGCGGCGGGCCTGACGACGTCGGTCGACATGGCCGTGGTCGACCGGACCAGGCCGCACGACCCGGTGGACTGGACGGCGCTGCTGCCTCGGATGGTGTCCAGGTGCGACGTCGTGACCCCGAGCCTGGACGACCTCACGTCCGCCCTCGGCCTCGAACCCCCGTTCTCGGCCCACCTCGTCGACGACCTCCTGGACCAGCTGCTCGCCTGGGGAGCTGCGATCGCGGCGGTCTCCGACGGGGAGCACGGCCTGTTCATCGCCACGGCGGGAGCAGACCGGCTCGCGCAGGCCGGGCGGACGCTGGCGGGTGTCGCCACCGGCTGGGCCGACCTGCGCATGCACGTGCCTTCCCTGTGGCACGGTGAGCCGGTCACGACCAACGGGGCCGGCGACGCGTCCACGGCCGGGCTCCTGTTCGGCCTGGCCGTCGAGGCGGACCCGCGGGCATCGGCGGCGGCTGCGGCGAGCTGCTCGGCCGTCGCTCTCAGCGGCCGCGACACCTCGCGCGAAGCGCTGTACGAACTGAATCCGGACCTGCGGGACGTGCTCCGTAGGTGACGGAGCGCCCTGGTCCACCGGCTGTTGACACAGAGGGAGTGCCCCGTGTGGGAACCCATCAGACTGCGGTCCAACTGCCCCGAGGACAGGTTCTACCTCGGTGGCGCGAAGATCTCCGAGTTCCGCGGCGAGCCGGGGCTAGGACCGCGCACCCCGGAGGACTGGGTCGCGTCCACCACCAGCGTGCGTGGGTGCGACCCGATGGGCCTGACGACACTCCCCGGGGGCGAAATGCTGCTTGCTGAGGTCGAGCGGGACCCCGAGCCGTGGCTGGGAAGCGCGCACCTCGAAGCCTTCGGCGCCGACACCAAGCTCCTGGTCAAGCTGCTCGACGCCGGGCAGCGGCTGCCGGTGCACGCGCACCCCTCGGGCGGCTTCGCCTCGACCCACCTCGGGAGCAGCCACGGCAAGGCCGAAGCGTGGTACGTGCTGCATCCCGGGGAGGTGTACCTCGGGCTGCGCGAGGACGTCGATCGCGCGGAGCTGCTCGGCCTCGTGAACCGTCAGGCGACCGACGTCCTGCTCGAAGCCATGCACCGCGTTCCGGTGAGCGCGCACCAGACCGTCTTCGTCCCGCCCGGGCTGCTCCATGCGATCGGCGAGGCGATGTTCCTCGTCGAGGTCCAGGAACCCGAAGACTTGTCGATCCTGCTCGAGTGGCGTGGCTTCGACCTCGACGGCGCGGTCGACGGGCACCTAGGTCTGGGCTTCGCGACCGCCCTCGAGGCGGTGGAGACCCATGCCCGAACGGCCGAGGAGATCGGTGCGCTCGTGGGGGGCGGACCGTCCGACGGCGAGGTGCTGCCTGTTGGCGCGGAGCACTTCTTCAGGCTCGAGCGGCTCAGCGCCGCATCGAGGCCGGAGTGCCCACCGGGGTTTGCCGTCGTCGTGGTCATCGACGGAGACGTCGTCGTCCACACCTCGTCGGGGGCGCGGATCCACGCCGCGGCCGGCGCCACCCTGCTCGTGCCGCACGCGGCCGGCATCGTGCGGTTCGACGGACCCGGCACCGTCCTCGTCGCCCGTCCCCCGGCCGCGTGATGTCCGGGATCAGCGGCGGCGAGCCGGCGGCGCCCTCGCGGCTGCTGTCCGAAGGACTGCTCGCCACGCCGGACGCCGTCGCCAGCGCCACGGAGTGGCAGGCGACCTCCCTCACCGGGCCCGAGCGGGTGCTCCGGACGCGCCTGATGCGAGGGCTCGAGCTCGACATCGTCGAGTCCCGGGGGTTCGACATCGGCGCCGCCTCCTTCGCCGGAGTGCCCATCGCGTGGTACTCGCCCGTGCGGGACGCCCGAGCGCTCGCGGTCCCTCGTGGGCTCGCGTGGGTCTCCCGGTTCAACGGAGGGCTCGTCACGACGTGCGGGCTGCGCAACATCGGACCGCCCAAGGGCGACGACGGGCAGCACGGCGACTTCAGCCACCGACCCGCCCAGCAGGTCTCCTGGCGCACGTGGGTCGGTCCCGACGGGAGCGGCGTCGAGGCTACCGCGCTCGTCGAGGACATCGCGCTGCTAGGACCGTCGTTGACGGTGCGCCGGACGATCACCTCGTCCGCGCCCGGGGACGGGTCGTCGGCCACGGTGCGCCTCGTCGACGTCGTCGAGAACGTGGGCACGACCCCGGCTGACCTGGCGATCCTGTACCACGTCAATCTCGGTGCGCCGCTGGTCGCTCCCGGAACCACCGTCGACGTGGACGCTGCGTCGTGGCAGATCCGGGAGCCGAACCCGCTCGTGCCCTCTCCGGGTGCCATTCCCGAGCCGACGGACGCGCTCACGGAAGCCGTGTTCGAGCACCACGGCCTCCGAGCGGACGACGACGGATGGGGACAGGCGCTGGTGCGCAACGACTCCGCGGGTCTGGCCGTGCGTATCCGATGGTCGCTGAGCACCCTGCCGCGGCTCTACCAGTGGGTGCTGCCGACCCGCGGGAGGTGGGCCTTGGGAGTCGAGCCGGCGAACGCCGCGCTCTTCGGCGGTGACGAGGCCGCCCTGCGGGCGTCGGCAGATCGGCTGGAACCGGGGGAGACTCGCACCCTCGCGCTGATCATCGACGTCGTTCAGGGCGGGTGAGTCGGCGACCTCCCGCTCGCGCGGCCGTGGGTGCGGTCAGGCGGACCCCCGCGCCGAGCGAAGGGCCTCGACCTGGGACAGCCACCGCCCCCGCCTCGCGGCGTAGACCGCATGCTCGCTCGGCACGGGCTCGGCGACGCGCCCGGCGGCCGGCGTCAGCGCGCCGAACACGGCGCTCTCGTCCAGGTGGCCGCCGGCGCAGCCGCCCAGAAGGGCCGCTCCCCGCGCCGACGCGCCGGGAACCTCGACCGCGTCCAGCGCAAGGCCGAGCACGTTCGCGAACATCTGGCGCCACATGTCGTTCGTGGTTCCCCCGCCGGCCATCCTGACCGACGCGATGCCCGCGGGAGCGAGGGCGTCCAGAGCCAGCGACATGGCGAACGCCACGCCCTCGAGGGCGGCCCGCGCGAGATCACGGCGGCCCGCTGCCAGGTCGAGCTCCGTCCACGCCCCGCGCATCCGGGCGTCGAGCCACGGGGTGCGCTCTCCGCTGAGGTGGGGAAGGAAGAAGGGCGCGGACTCTTCCGCGGGCCCGGCCGCCGCTGCGTAGAGCTCCTCCCACGTGAGGCCGAGAGTGGCGCGCACCCACTCCAGCGACAGGCCGGCGTTCGTGGTGGCGGCCATCGCGTACCAGCCGCGTGAGGCCGCACTCCGGAACAGCGTGGTGCCGGCGCCGACTGCCGGAGCCGGGGCGTCGAGCGCCATGACGACCTGGCCGCCGGTCCCTACGGTCATCTGGACGGACCCGTCGCGGCTCAACCCGCTGCCGAACAGCGCCGCCGCCGTATCGCCGGCTCCGGCCGCCACCACGATCCCGGGCGGGAGGCCGAGCTCCGCCGCAGCCCGGACGGAGAGCCGGCCCGCCGCGTACCCGCTCCACGGCAGGAGGGGCGCCAGCATCGACGCGTCCAGGCCAAGGAGGTCGACCGCCTCGTCGTCCCACCGATCTCCAGACACGTCGTAGAGCAGGGTGGCCGAGGCGTCGCTCGGTTCGGAGTGCACCTCGTCCGTGAGCCGCCAGCGAAGCCAGTCCTTGGGCTGCAGGGCCCACCGCGCCCCGGACACCGCGCGCGGCTCGTGGTGCCGCAGCCACATCAGGATTGGCCCCGCGAGTCCGGGGATCGCTGGGTTCGAGAGGCGGGTACGCACCGTCGCCGGAAGGTCCTCGAACGCGCTGAGCTCCGGGAGCGCGCGGGAATCGGCCCACAGAACCGCGGCCCGCGTGGGCGAGCCGACGCGTCGGCCAGGACGACCCCGTGCATCTGGCCGGACAGCCCGATGGCGCTCGGTTCCCGCGCCCCGGCCGACACGGCCGCGACGACAGCCTCGCGCGCCGCTGCGACCGTGCGATCCCACCACTCCTGCGGATCGGACTCGGCCCACCCCGGTTCGGGGCTTCGAACGCCATACGGCTGCGTGGCCTGCGCGAGGGTTCGTCCCTGCAGGTCGGTGACGACCGCCTTGACCGAACTGGTGCCGAGGTCGAGCCCGAGCAGGGTCTCAGAGGTCATCTCGGTCCCTCCTGCTGGATGTGGCTGCCGGGCCACGGATCGCACGACGGCAGGGCCGGAGGGCCGTGTCGCCGGACAGTATGTCATCGGTGACAGACGGTCGTCCAGAGATCGGACCGCACGGCCGGCCAGCGCCCGTGGCGCACCTCAGAAGGTGACCCGGATGCCGTCGCCGACCACCTGGAAGTCGACCACGGACAGGTCGGCGACCGTGAGCCCGGGCAGATCGGCGTGCGAGGTGCGCACCCCCACCACCTGGCACCCGGCCGCACGCGCGGAGTCCAGGCCTGCGGGAGCGTCCTCCACCGCGAGGCAGTCGGCGGCGGCGAACCCCAGGCGGGCCGCGCCGAGGGCGAAGGGCTCAGGGTCCGGCTTCCCTCGCACGACGTCCTCCGACGTCACCATCTGGTTGTGCGGCGGCAGACCCGCCGCGCCCAGCCGGGCCAGCGCCAGTCCCATCGAGCAGCTCGTGACGATCGTCCACCGGTCCAGCGGGAGGCTCTCCAGGGCCCGGGCGGCACCGGGGACGGCTACGACGTCGGAGGTGTCGCGCGTCTCTCCCTCGATCAGCATGGAGTTGAGCCGCTGCACCTCGTCCTCGGGGAGGTTGGGGTCGACGGCGCGGACGGCCTGCGCCCCGGTCATGCCGTGGAATCTGCCGACGACCTCGAGGCGGTCCCACCCCATGTGGTCCGCGACCCGCACCCAGTTGCGGTTCACGCTCGCCGTGGAGTCGACCAGCGTCCCGTCGAGGTCGAAGAGGACCGCCTGGACCAAGAGCGTGGTCATCGAGTCTCCATGCGGGAGGCGTGGCTGAGGGCATTCTGGCGACAACGAGCGAAGTATGTCACCGGTGACAAGAGTTACCTAGTCGTTATCTGTCACCGGTGACTTATCGGCGGGCGCGCGACTAGCCTCTGCACATCCCCACCTGACCTCCCGACGAAAACGGTGGGAGCCCTCCCACGTCGACCACGCCACCTACGATTTCAAGCGGAGGCTTCGCCATGAAGGCCGTTGTCTATGATGCGCCGAAGACCTTCGCGATCCGCGAGATCCCCACTCCGCAGCCGGGCCCGGGCGAAGTCCTCATCACGGTGAACCAGGTCGGGGTGTGCGGCACCGACCTGCACATCCACGCCGGCGAGTTCCAGGCGAAGTTCCCGCTCATCCCCGGACACGAGCTCGTGGGCGACATCGCGGCCCTCGGCGAGGGCGTCGACAAGTTCGCCGTCGGCGAGCAGGTCACCGTCAACCCCAACATCTACTGCGGCCAGTGCGAGTACTGCCTGGCCGGACGGCTGATCCTGTGCCCCAACCTCAAGGGCATGGGGAGCAACTTCCCGGGCTTCTTCGCCGAGTACGTCACCGTGCCGGCCAACCTCGTGTTCTCCGTCGAAGGCCTCGACCCCGATGTCGCGGTCTTCGCCGAGCCCGCGGCCTGCGCGATGCACGGCCTCGAGCGCCTGAACATCCGCGCCCGGCTCCAGCGCGCTCGTCTTCGGCGCCGGCCCCACCGGCCTGCTGCTGGCGCAGCTCATCGCGACGGGCGGCGCGTCGTCGGTCACCGTCGCGGCACCTCGCCAGTTCAAGCTGGACACGGCGCTGCGGCCTGGGCATCGACAAGACCGTCCTGATCGACCGCGCGATGCCGAGGGAAACCTCCAGCGGCTCCTGGACGCGTCGCCGCACGGCGACGGCTACGACGTCGTCGTCGAGGCCACCGGCGAGCCCCAGGTCGGCGACGTGTGCGTCCCTCTGACCCGCAACGGCGGCACCGTTCTGGTCTACGGCGTCACCCGGGGCGACGACGTCGTCGCACTTCCACCCGTTCGACGTCTTCCGCCGCGAGATCACCATCAAGGGGTCCTTCGCCGAGATGACCTCGTTCGGTGCTGCGATCGCCGCGCTGCGCGGCGGGCGGTGCAAGACCGACGGGATCATCACCCACCGGTTCCCGCTCGACGACTACGAGGAGGCGCTCGCCTCGGTGGCTGACAGGATCGGCCACAAGATCGTCATCTTCCCCTGAGAGACCCGCGGCCCGACCCGGCGGGGCTCACTCCACAGCGTGATCCAGCGTGCACGCCGTGGGGCCGGTGTCGGCGGGGAATTTCCCCCCCACGCATGAGGCCCTGCGCACGAGCGTGACCGGCAGCACGGAGCGCCGACGCGTCCGGCGGGCGGGATTGTCGACCCGGTCGAACAGTTGCTTGGCCGCGGCGGCGCCCACCGCGTCAGGATCCTGGTCGACGATCGTCACCGATGGCGCGAGCGCGGACGACATCGCGAAGTCGCCGAAGCTGATGAAGGCGACGTCGACGCGGTCCGCCGCGTGCAGCCCGGTGACGATCTCGATCGAGCACCTCGCGTTGGACGAGAAGACCGCCGTCGGCGGCTTCTTCGTGTCCAGGCCGGCAGCACGTCGCCTAGGCGGATCGGTCTTCCTCGTTGGCGAGGCACACCACCAGGTCGTCGTCGATGCCGGCGGCCTTCAGCGCCGCGCGGTACCCGTCGAGCCGTCGCGAGGTGGTGGGTACCTTGGCCGAGTCGGCGACGAACGCGATGCGCCGGTGACCGTGCGCCAGCAGGTGCTGGGTCGCCTCGAAGGCGCCGCCGAAGTCCTCTTCGGAGACGCTGTCTGCCGTCAGGCGGCCCGGTGCGCGGTCGATGAACATCAGGGCCGTGCGCGCCTGCCACGGCTTCAGGTACGACTGGTCGTCAGACGTCGGAGCGAGCACGAGGCCGACGATCTGGCGCTCGAGCAGGGCCTCCACGTACGCCCGCTCGTGCTCGGGGATCACCGCCGAGCCCGGTGACGAACACCGCGAGCCTGCGCTGGCGAGCGGCCTGCTCGATGGCCAGGATCGTCCGCGAGAAGAACGGGTCGGAGATGTCCGGTACCGCGATGCCGATCGCCGAGTCTCTGCCCGAGCGGAACGTGCGAGCAAGCGCGTTGGGGACGTAGTTGAGCTCCTTGATGGCCTTGCCCACGCGCTCCCGGACGTCGTCGGAGACGTAGCGGTCGTTGTTCATTACCCGTGAGACGGTCTTGGCGCTCACCCCCGCGAGGGCGGCGACGTCTCGCATCGTGCTCATCGGGCTCCCCACGCGCTTCCGTTCAGGCGAAGACCCGCACCCCCCGGTCGGTGTGCGTCGGTGGCCGGCTGACGTGGGTCCCATCGTAGGGGTGGGAGGACCGGACGCCAGTCGAGGGCGCCCGGACCCGCTGGGGGCGTGTGACGTGACCTCGCACCCACGGCAGGCGCCCTCCACCGCATCACCCGGGCGCCTACCGACCGCTGGTCCGGACGACGTCGAGGACCGTGCCCACGGCGATCGCCACGTCGTCGCGCGCCACGACCAGGTATCGCCGGGGATCCACGACGTCGTCGTCGGCGAGGAGAACGCGCCGAACGGCCCCGGTGTACGACGTGTTGAGCAGGGTGCCGACGTTGATCTTGGTCATCCCGTTGCCGATGGATGCGCGGATCTCCTCGTCGGGCACGCCCGAAGACCCGTGCAGCACAAGGGGAACCGGCACGGTCTCGTGCAACTCCCGGATGAGGTCTTGGTCGAGCTTCGCGTCCCGGCTCGTCATCGCGTGCGTGCTCCCCACGGCGACGGCGAGTGCATCGACTCCGGTGGATTGGACGAACCGACGCGCCTCGTCCGGGTCGGTCCGCGAGCCGGGGGCATGGGCGCCGCCCTTCCCCCCGATGGCGCCGAGTTCGGCCTCGACGAAGAGTCCGTGCGCATGCCCCCAGGCCGCAGCGAGGCGGGTCGCCTCCATGTTGGCGTCGAACTCGAGGTGCGAAGCGTCGAACATCACCGAGCTGGCTCCGCAGGCGGCGGTCTCGCGGAGGAGGTCGTCCGACTGCACGTGGTCGAGATGGATCGCGGTGGGGATCGCCGCCGCCTCCGCGAGGGCTCGGGCGGCCGCCACGATCGGGCGGACGTTGCCGTGGTGGAACTTCACGGCGTTCTCGCTCACCTGCAGGATCACGGGGGTGCCGCGGTCGGTGGCGGCTGCGAGGACGGCTTCGGCATGCTCGAGCGTGATGATGTTGAACGCCGCTATCCCCCCACCGGCCGACACCGCGTCGGCCATGAGCTGTCGCGTGTCGGCGAGTGCCACGGTTCCTCCGTCAGGCGTGCGTTGCGCATCTGCTGATGCTCCGGCAGTATTCCAAGTAATCCCAAGACTATCCAGATCATCCCAAGAGGGGTAGGCGGCCGGGGTCATGGAAGACGTGCTGGTCGGCATCGACGTGGGCACCACGACGTGCAAAGCCGTCGTGGTGGGACTCGACGGTCGCTCCGTGCGGGTCGGAAGTCGTCCGACCCCGTGGCACACGACCGCGTTCGGGACCGAGCTGGCTCCTGCGGCGCTCCTCGACGCGGTGCTCGAAGCCCTCGTCGAGTCCGTGGCGGGGCTCCACGTGCACGTGATCGCCGTCGGCATCACCGGCATGGGGGAGGCGGGCGTGCTGCTCGACCGGTCCGGGCACCCGGTCTCGTCGATCATCGCCTGGCACGACCTGCGCGACGTCCAGGAGTTCGCCGCCCTCCGCGAGGACTTCGGCGACCGGTTCTCCACCACGACGGGGCTGCCGCTGTGGCAGCAGTGGTCCCTCACCACGCATCGGTGGCTGATCGCGAACCATGCCACCGCTCGCGAGGCCTCCCGCCGACTCGGCGTCCCTGAGTGGATCGCCCACGCCCTCGGTGGCGACATGGCGTCGGAGCAGTCGCTGGCGTCGCGGACGGGCTGGCTCGACCTGGCTCGACGCGAGTGGTGGCCCGAAGCGCTCGACTGGTCAGGCGTGACGCCGGCGATGCTTCCCGACCTTGTCGGACCGCTGGAGTCGATCGGCACCGTGGCCCCCGACCACGGAGCCGCCACCGCCGGGGCGGTGATCGCCCTCGCCGGCCACGACCACCAGGCCGCCGCGGTGGGAGCCGGGGCGAATGCGCCGGGCACCGTCTTCAACTCGTGCGGTACGGCGGAGGCCTTCGTCGCGTCGGTTCCGACCGGGGTCGACCCCTCCGACGTGCTAGCCCTCGCGCAGACCGGCATCACGGTGGGGTGGAACGTCCTGCCCGGCTACCTCTGCCTGCTGGGGGCGACCCGAGGGGGGCTGCTGCTGCGCCGGTCCCTCGACCTCCTGGGCGTGGACGACTACGCCTCCCAGGCCACGCTCAGCGGCACCGCACTCGATGCCGGCGCCACGAGCATCCGTGTCGGTGGCGCCGACAGCGGAGTGATGACCATCACGGGCGTGACGGACGGTTGCCGGCCCGCGGACCTGTGGCGCGCGGCGCTGGAGGCCGCGTCCGACGCTGGCCAGGCCATGTACGAGCACCTGGCCACCGCCGCCGGCCGGCCCGATGTGACGGTGGCGGCCGGCGGATGGGTGCGTGACGCCGCCTACATGGAACTCAAGCGTCGAAGGCTCGGCGAGGTGCGGGCCGTCGATGCGCCTGAGGCCGGCGCACGAGGGGCGGCTCTGATCGCCGGCGTGGCCGCAGGGGCGTATGACGGGCCGCAGGACTTCCCGAGCCCACCGCTGGTCGGGGCCGGATAGCGGGCCACGGGCAGGTGGGCCGCGCCCCCTGCGCGACCTGAAGGGCACCACCGGGGAGGGAGACGCAGTGGCTGACAGCACGCAGGCGGTGACCGGAAGCGGCCTGCGCCGGCCTTTCCCGTCGCTGCGCCGCAAGGAGATCCTGACGGTCCTGGCGCGTGACGGCTACGTGGATGCATCGGGGATGGCCGCCTCGATGGGCGTCACGGCGGAGACCGTGCGGCAAGACCTCATCTCCCTCGAGACCCAGCGCCTGCTGCGACGACTGCGCGGCGGCGCCGTTCCGTGGCACTCGATCTCGTACGAGCCGGACGTGGCTGCGAGGACCGAGTTCGCCGCCGAGAAGGTCCGGATCGCCAAGCGGGCGCTCAGGCACCTGCCGCACGAAGGGGCGATCCTCCTCGATGCGGGCTCGAGCGTCGCCGCACTCGTCGACCTCATCCCTGACGACAGGCATCTGACCGTCTTCACGAACACCCTGACGCACGCCGTGGCGCTGGCGAACCGGCCCGGGCTCGTGGTGTACACGTTCGGCGGCCGCGTGCGGGGGGCCACGCTCGCCGAGGTCGACGCGTGGGCCCTGCGCTCTCTGGGCGAGCTCAACGTCGACGTCGCCTTCATGGGCGCCAACGGCGTCTCGACCGAGCGCGGACTCACGACGCCTGACCCCTCGGAGGCGGCCGTCAAGGGCCTGATGGTGCGCAGTGCGCGCCGTCGGGTGCTGCTGGCCGACCGCAGCAAGTTCGGCCACGCGTCCACCTGCACGTTCGCCGAGGTGGAGGACGTGGACCTCGTCATCACCGATCGACGCATCGACCGTACGGCTGTTCAAGCGCTCTCGGGACGAGGTGTGGAGGTGGAGCAGGCATGATCGTGACCGTCACGCCGAACCCGGCCGTGGACCGGACGCTCTTCGTCGACGCCTGGGACCCGGGTCAGGTCATGCGGGCGGGGTCACGGCTCGTCGAGCCGAGTGGCAAGGGCGTGAACGTGGCGATGGCCCTTCACGGCCACGGCCACGCTGCCTCCGCGGTGCTGCCGGCCGGGGGCGCCGGCGGCGAGCAGCTCGTGGGGCTGCTGCGGGCGGCGGGGCTGCCGCACCTGGCGGTTCCGATCGCAGGGGAGACCCGGACGAACGTGACGGTCGTGGAGGACAGCGGCCGAGATTCCAAGATCAACGAACCCGGCCCCGCCCTGACGCGTGAGGAGTGGGAGGAGCTGCTGAGCGTGTCCGTGCACGCCGCGACCGGGTGCACATGGCTGGCTGCGTGCGGAAGCCTGTCGCCCGGCGTGCCCACCGACTTCTACGCCAGGCTCGTGGTGCAGGCCCACCACGCCGGGTGCCGCGTCGCCGTCGACACCTCCGGGCTGGCCCTGAGGGAGGCCATCCTCGTGCGGCCGGACCTCATCAAGCCGAACGTGAGCGAGCTCGCGGAGGTGCTGGGGGTTCGGCTCGAGACGTTCGCGGACGTGATCGACGCAGCTCGACAGGTGCGGTCGATGGGGGTGTCGCAGGTGCTCGTGAGTCTGGGACCAGACGGCGTCCTCCACGTCGGCTCCGACGGCGTGCTCCACGGTGACGTGCACGTGGCTCGGGTTGAGAGCACGGTCGGGGCCGGTGACGCGGCCCTGGCGGGCTTCCTGAGCGCCAGCGCTGATCCGCGAACCGGCGTGGCCGCCGCCCTGCGGTGGAGCGCGGCCGCCGTCCAGACCCGCGGCACCCTGCTGGTGGAGAGGGCCGAGGGGCCAGACCCCGGGCTCAGCGAGGTCGTTCCCCCTGACCGGCGGCTCCGCCGCGGCGCGACCCCGGGCGCTGGATCGGCGCCGCCGTGAGCACCTGGGCGTGACGCCGGCACGCCGGCCACGACGCTTGTACCGGTGGGAACACGACGAAACGCCGCTGCGGACGATGGCGGTCAGCTACCACCACGGGTACCGGCAGTGTCGACGGACCTTCGCGGGCCGGGCCCGCGGGTACCCGCCGGAGCGTGACGCGCGTCCAGCCGCCTATCTGCAGGAAGTCGCCGTCGCGCAGCGGGAGCAGCTCGCCCGGGACGATCAGTCGGATGCCGTTCAGGTACGTCGGCTTCTCGGACACCTGGGTGAGCTGCCTGCTGGCGGTGCACAACTGGCGCAGCCGCCCGGCACCGGGCGCCGAACCTGAGATGCCGAAGTGGATGGCGGCATCGACGGATTCTCGCCCGTCAAGGCGCTCGGCCTCGGGCTGCTCCTGGCCGGCGTGAACCCGAAGAACCTCATGCTCTCCTTGGCCGCCGGCTCCTCCCTCGCGCTTCTGGGACTGCCCACCAGCGAGGCGATCTGGTCGCTCGTGGTGTTCGTGCTCGTGGCGAGCCTGACCATCGCCATTCCCGTCCTCTACTACCTGGTGGGCGGAGAGAAAGCCAAGGGCCGTCTTGACGAGCTGAAGGACTGGTTGGCGGTGCACAACGACGCGGTGATGGCCGTGTCGTTCCTCGTCTTCGGGTTCGACTTCATCGCCAAGGGTTTGCCGCCGCTCACATGAGCGGGCTTCCGGGCAGGGCCAGGCCTCTACGCAACTAGAGTTGCCGGATGACAGTGGAGACACCGTCCGTGCCGGTTCCGAGGGACGGCGGCCAGGGGTTCGGTGGCCCCGTCGTCACGCCCGGGTCCAAGGTGCGGCCTCCGGCTTCCCGCGCGGGCCAGGTCCGCCGGGAGCGACTGCTCCGCGGCCTCTCGGAGAACGAGTCCGAACTCCTCCTCGTGCTGGCACCGGCGGGGTTCGGGAAGACCACTGTCATGGCTCAGTGGGCGGCAGGTGCTGGGAGGCCGATGGCCTGGGCCACCGTCACGGAGGTCGACGCCGACCCCGTCGTCCTCATGTCCACCCTCCTGGTTTCTCTCAGCACGAGCGGGGTGGTGGTAGTGCCACCGCCGGGCGTCTTGACGCCGGAAGAACCCGCCTTCTCCCGACGCGTCCTGCCCCAGTTCCAGCGGTCCCTCGAACAGCTTGATCGACCGGTCACCCTGGTCGTGGACGACGTGCACGCCATGGCGGGTGTGAGGGCGGCAGTCGTGCTCTCCGCCGTGCTGGAGTCCCTTCCCGCCAGGTCGCAGCTGGCCCTCGTGGGACGGTCGCGGCCCGATCTGCCGGTCGAGCTGTGGCGCAGCCAGGGACGAGTGCGGGAACTGGGTCCCGACGAGCTGTCGTTCGATGCGGACGAGATCCGCGTGCTCCTGACAGGGCTGTCGGACCATGAGCCGACGGCCGAGCTCGTGGAGCAGCTCCTGGCCTCCACCGGCGGCTGGCCGGTGGCGAGCTACCTGCAGGGGCTGGAGACCACGCAGAGCGACCAGCCGACGCAGGTGCCGTCGTCCGCGCTGACGGACTACCTGGAGCGAGTGGTCCTTCCCGGGGCCACCCCCGAGGTCGTCGAGTTCCTGACCCGCTCCTCGATCCTCCCCACGCTGTCGGCGGCGAGCTGCGACTACGTGCTGGAGGTCACCCACTCCCGCTCTGTCCTTCGCTCGGCGGAGCGGGCGACGATGCTCGGTGAGCCGCCTCGACGGAGCGGATGAGTACTACCGGCTCCATCCGCTGCTCCGTGAGCAGTTGGCGCGCGAGCTCGTGGAGGCCGACCCCAGCGCGGCGAAGGCTCTGCGCGCGCGCGCCGCTCGCTGGTGCGACGACCGGGGCTACGTCGAGGAAGCCGTGGCGCACGCCGCACGCGCGGGTGATCTCGACCTCTTCGGATCCTTGGTGTGGGCTCGTGCACCTGGTGCGCTCATCGTCGGGAGGTACTCGTCGGTGCAGGGGTGGCTCGCGCTGGTCGACGAGTCGGCAGTCGCGCAGACCCCGACCCTGTCCATCACGGCCGCCTACTCGGCGCTCCTACGTGCCGATGGCGCCGCGGCCCTCCGCTGGGCGCAGGTCACGGCAGACCTGCTCGGACCCGACTGGCAGGAGCATCTGGATCGGTCCACAGTCGAGCCCTCGCTTGCGCTCCTGCTGGCGCTGCCTGGCAGGGCCGGGTTCGAGGCATCAGCGGCTCTCGCCGAGGCTGCCCACCGCTCGCTGCCACCCACGCACCCCTTGCGCGCCCTCGCCCTGCTGATCCACGGCTCGTACCTCGTGCTGAGCGGGGCGGTCGACGAGGGTCGGGCGGTCGTCGAGCGAAGTCGGGACGTCGCCCAGTCCTTGAACCTCGGCACGACGTGGGTGGGCTCCTCGACGATGCTCGCTGCCCTCGACATCCAGGCGGAGAGCTGGGCCGCTGCCGAGTTGTCCATCGACATCGCCAGAAACGTCTGGCTCGAGCACGACCTCGACGACGTCAGCACAACGGCGTGGGTGTCCGGGGTGTCGGGATTCCTCTACGCGCGTGGCGGCAACGACCGCCGGGCGCGGGCGGACCTACGGCGGGTGGAGGCGATGCTGTCGACCCTTCGCCCGCTCCTGCCGTGGCTCCATGTCCTGGTCCAGTCGATGGTGGCGCGCGCCTCGGGCACCCTCGGGGACAACGCTGCCGCGCTCGCGGCGGAAGCCGCGGCTCGCTCCGTCCGCGATCAACTTCCCGTATCGGCGTTCCTCGATAGCCTCGTCAACAAGGCATCGGAGGGGACCCGACGCTCCGAGGTCTTCGGCCGCCTCACGCCGGCTGAGCTCAGGCTGTGGCCCTACGTGCTGGGTCGGCTGACGGTGCGCGAGATCGCCGCGGAGCTCCACCTGTCGCCCGAGACCGTCAAGACCGAGCTGAGGTACCTCTACCGCAAGCTCGGCGTCTCATCTCGCCGCGAGTTGCAGGACCTGGCCGACACGCTCGGCGGAGCGGTTCCGCAGGGCTCTGGAACTCCCCGCTAGTCGCCGTGCCCGTGACATCGGTGGGCCGCTGCTAGCTCGCGAAGTTCCCCCACCGGGGGGGATGCCAGCCGCCCCGAAACCTCGAAGAGTCAAGCCCAGAGGATCCGGATGCGGCGATGCCGCGGCCTGAAGGCCTCCGTACATTCCTCTGCGCCAACGAAGTGGGAGATCAGTAGATGACAAGCAGCATCGACGAGCTCGGCCCGGTCGACTGGATCGTCGTGGAGTTCCCGGGCAACAAGTTCAACGGTGAGATCGCACCGCACCTGGTGGACCTTGTCGATCGCGGAATCATCCGGGTCCTCGACCTGCTCGTGCTGGTCAAGGACGCGGACGGATCCATCGAAGGGTTCGAGCTGGCGGACCTGGAGGACAGCGAGATCGGTCAGCTACGGACCTACGAGGCCGAGTTGGCGATGCTGCTCAGCGAAGACGACGTGGCGTCGATCGCCGAAGCCGTTGACCCGAACTGCACGGCCGCGGTCCTGGTCTTCGAGAACACCTGGGCGGCACCGTTCGCTTCGGCGGTTCGCCACTCCGGCGGCCAGCTGGTCGCCACGGGCCGCATCCCGATCCAGGCATTGCTAGCCGCCATTGAGGACGACGCCGAAGACGAGAGTGAGGAGAACTGAGATGCCGCTTGCCAGGAGAAGGGCTCGTCAGGCAGGGGTCGTTGGAACTCCGGTCGCGCGCACGGCTACGACGGTCGCGACCGCCGCAGTCGTGGCTCACGGCGTGAACCGTCGCACGGACCGGCGGGACGACCGCCGGGACCGGCGTCGCTGAGCGTCGCATCCCGCGTTTGCCCACACGCTGATCGTCGTGGGCCTGTGGGTCATCCACGCACTGTTCGTGCACCAGCGCGAACCAGTCTGACTATCAGCCCTGCGGCCGCCGCCGCGACCGGCACAATGCCTATTACCCCTCGCGGCGGCCGCCAGCAGGACCGACCCCGGCCCGGGGCCGTCCTTCGTACGCCAGTGGCGCGCGTGACGTCGAACTTGAGGAGTGGCCATGAACGGTCCAGATCGCAGCAAGCTCCCTATCCGACGCCCCGCCTTCGCCGGGACCGCGGCTCGGACCCTGGCGGGCTGCGAGCCGGACTGGGCCCAGATCGACCACGTCCACCCCCCGGCCGGCGCCCCCAACGTCCTTGTCGTCTTGATCGACGATGCCGGGTTCGGCAACCCGAGCACGTTCGGTGGACCGATCGACACGCCCAACTTCACGAGGATGGCCGAAGGCGGGTTGCGCTACAACCGCTTCCACGTCACCGCCTTCTTGCGCTCCCACCAGGGCTGCGCTGCTCACGGGCCGCAACAGTCACACCGTCGGGTTCGGCTCAGTCGGGGAGTTCTCCAATGGGTTCCCACATTGGATCCAAGCGCCGGACCGCCTGAACCATGCCGAGACTGCCCTCGGCGATGGGCTCATTCAGGGGCAGGCCGAAGGCGTAGTAGCGCCTGGCGACCTTCGTCACGAGCCGGAGATGGCTCGTGGTCAGCCGCGCGATGGCGGCCGCGCCGCCCTCGCCCCGCGCCTCCCGGGCAAGTGCGCGCTCCTCCTCGGCTTGGAGCAGCGGAAAGGCATTCGCCTGCCGCAGGAATTGACCGAGAACCGGATCTCGGCCGCGCATGCGGGGCGCGTGGTAGGCAACCGTCATGAAATCCTCCGATTTTCCCGGGCCGCCCCTGACTTCCGCTGCTTCACCTCCCCGCCCATGGCGAGTAACCTGAAGCAGCTCGGGCTGCGGCGCGTCTTGCGATTGGAAGATTGCGACGATCGCCGGATCGCGCCATTCCACACAGGTGTCGCGGCGATGCAAAATCGTGTATTCGGGTTATACCTGGGTGTAACGCTGCTTGACGTAGTGGCAGCTGGACCCAGCCCCTCGGAGCGCGGAGATTGGTGCTGGAACGACGGGGATTTCACCTGACGGTGAGATTCGAAAGTGATTCCATCATCCTCGCGGCACTATGTGGCGGGGTTCCGTGGCTATGTGAACGGGCGTCGACAGGAGAACAGCCGGTCTTGTCTCGCCAAGGCCGGAGCGGCGGACATAGGCGGCAAGCAGATGAGGATACTGGATCGAGCTGGCCTATCCGAGGCGTGCCGGCGGTTCGCCTTACCCGCCATGGGCGCATGCCAATGCGCCGGAGGCTCTCGTATCCCAGAGGTTTCCGCCGTGAGGCCGGGACTTCAACTGGATGATGCCGTCGTCCTCGTGGTGGACGACGATCCGTCGACGCGGGCGTCGCTGAGCGATCTGTTCCAATCGATAGGCTTGCATGTGCAGACTTTCGCCGTGCCCCAGTGCTGGAGAAGACTTTTCCCGACGCCACCAGCTGCCTGATTTCTCGACGTGAGACTGCCCGGGCTGAGCGGGTTGGACTTCCAGGAACGCCTGGCCAAAGCAGACGTCCAGATCCCCATCATCTTCATTTCAGGCCATGGCGACATACCCATGACTTGGCGCTTGTGCCATGAAGGGTGGTGCGGTGGACTTTCTAACCAAGCCCTTCCGCGGTCAGGACATCCTGGATGGCGGTTTCGCCGCCCTCGAGCGGGACCGAACCCGCCGGGAGAGCCGGATGGCGAGCGAGGAGCTGCGCGCTCGGTATGAGATTTTCGACGCCGCGCGAGCGCGAGGTCATGGGCCTTGTCACGACAGGCCTCATGAACAAGCAGATCGCGGCAAAGATCGGCCTCAGCGAAATCACCGTCAAAGTCCACCGCGGCAGGGCGATGAGGAAAATGAAGGTGCTCTCTGGCGGAGCTGATCAGGATGGCCGAAGCCTTGAACCTTCGCGCACCCGTCGCGGAGAAAGATTACACCTAGGTATAATTTAAGTTGCAGTCCGAGGGGGCACTCTTTTGCTTGAGGCGTCTCTTTCACCAGAATCCGCCGGTCCGGTGCCCCAACCAAAGTGACTTAACTGTCCGACAGCCCCATCGTATCGATTATAGACGACGATGAATTGAGCCGCATCGCGGCGGAAAGCCTGGTCGCGTCCCTGGGCTTCATCGCGCTCACCTTTCCT